>NZ_AUDY01000007.1 GCF_000425705.1 Halobacillus kuroshimensis DSM 18393 | reverse complement strand
TTTCATTATAAACGGGTTAAATTTCTAGAGATAGAAATAACCCGAATAACGGGGCACTTTTTTATAAGTGTCCATTATTCGGGTTATAGTTCATTTTTTACTTCTTGCTTCTTTTAAATCTATTATTAGTGTTGAACTTTTCTAATATACTATGGTTGTTGTAACCTTCTTTTAAATCCTTCGAATATAGGCTGTTAACCACATAATGTAACGATCGATATGAGACTTTCTAATGTCATGTACTAACTCAATGCTCACCTCATTTAGGTGATCAAAGAAATATGTGAGATTTTGCTCATAATAGAGAATCGTCATTTCAGAAAGGTTTTTAACCTTATTCCCTAACTGAAAATCCTCATAAAGCTCTTTAACAGTCTTTAGCCGCTTCTCTAAGTTTTGCCCGTTCATCTTTGTCATTGTAATATCTCCCTTTAAGATGATTGTCTCAAAAGGCATACAATATCTGTATTTTTGTCCACTCGATTATACATTAAGGTTATTATTTTAAACATAAAAAAATCAGTACTCTGATTTACTCAAAGCACTGATTTGATGGGCTTCAACCCTCTTATTTAGTACCGGTGGCCGGGGTCGAACCGGCACTCCGTGAGGAACACGATTTTGAGTCGTGCGCGTCTGCCAATTCCGCCACACCGGCAAATAATCTTATGGAGGCGGCAACCGGAATCGAACCGGTGATAAAGGAGTTGCAGTCCTCTGCCTTACCTCTTGGCTATGCCGCCATAAGATATTCAATTATGATTGTATCATATTCAGTGGATCCTGAATATGTGAATGTATGGAGCGGGAGACGGGATTCGAACCCGCGACCCCCACCTTGGCAAGGTGGTGTTCTACCACTGAACTACTCCCGCAATGATAAGTGGCTGGGCCAGCTGGATTCGAACCAGCGCATGACGGTACCAAAAACCGTTGCCTTACCGCTTGGCTATGGCCCAATAATTCAGGTCGTTTATTATGAAATAAATGGGGCGGCTGATGGGAATCGAACCCACGAATGCCGGAACCACAATCCGGTGCGTTAACCACTTCGCCACAACCGCCATAAGAAGCAGGGGTAGTAGGAATCGAACCCACATTGACGGTTTTGGAGACCGTAGTTTTACCATTAAACTATACCCCTATTTAAATTTTAAAAGAAAATGGTGGAGGGAGTAGGACTCGAACCTACGAACCCGATGGGAGCGGATTTACAGTCCGCCGCGTTTGGCCAACTTCGCTATCCCTCCACTTG
>NZ_AUDY01000006.1 GCF_000425705.1 Halobacillus kuroshimensis DSM 18393 | reverse complement strand
AGCATCTAAGCATGAAGCCCCCCTTGAGATGAGATTTCCCTCTGCTTCGAGCAGATAAGATCCCTCAGAGACGATGAGGTTGATAGGTCCGAGGTGGAAGCGTGGTGACACGTGGAGCTGACGGATACTAATGGATCGATGACTTATCTATATGAAGAAGGCGAAAGCGACTGGTCAAATCCGACTGGCTAAGCAAACATTCGTAAAGGCTGTGTTTTTCAGTCTTGAAGAAGGTGTGCTTAGAACAGCGAGGATTTAGGAGCTGCAGCCGGACTGAACTTCGTGAATGATGTTTAATCAATAGTTGTTTCCTTATCCGGTTTTGAGGGTTCACCTCAAACTTTATATTGATGTGGTGGTGAAGGCGGAGAGGTCACACCTGTTCCCATGCCGAACACAGTAGTTAAGCTCTTCAGCGCCGATGGTAGTCGGGTTTACCCCCGTGAGAGTAGGACGCTGCCACGTCACACAAAACCTTCAGGATTGTCCTGGAGGTTTTTTTCTATCTTTTTTTAAACGTACATAGATCTTGAAAGTATAAGATTCATAGTTTTGGACATACTAAGGCTGTAGCATATAAATCGCACGGAAAGAGGGGGATAGCGATGAGTAGGAAAGATCGATGCAGCATTTGTGAGAGGGAAACCGATCAGGGGTTGTATCTATTGAAAATCTATATCTGCGAAGCCTGTGAATCAGAAATAAAAGACACACCGGCGGATGATCCGAAGTATGTGCATTTCGTGAAGAAAATGGCAGAGGCACAGAAGTCCATGATTCCCTCCTGACGATTGATGACTTGTGCCAACAATGAACCTCGAGCGGTCTGTCTTTACCAGTAGAAAAAGAATTTGAATTCTCAAGCCGCGCGCCGGTAGATATCAGTCCTGCGCTTATCCGGCAGACATCGCTGGTGCTCGGAACATTACCAAAGGATCATCTAAAAAGGAAGATTTTCTGTTAAACAGAGAATCTTCCTTTTTTCTGCTTCAAAATCATAAAGGAAAAGAACAGACTTGCTTCTGAGACCACTCCTGGTTCTCAGAACAGCCGTCAGTAAAAAGACCTGGAGGGATCACGAAACTTCGGTGGATTGCCTGAGGAGGCGATCTCCGGTAGTGTGGAGGAGAAAGAAAGGATGGAGTGCACGTGAATGTAAAATCGACGCCTCTTTATGAGGCGCTGCAAAAAAATAGAGAGAAAGAACCGATTTCTTTTCATGTTCCAGGTCATAAATATGGGCAGATATATAAGGGGGAGGATACCGGCTTTCTTGGACTGGATGCGACAGAAATCAGTGGATTGGACGATCTGCATGCTCCCGAAGGCGTCATCCGCCAGGCGCAGGAGCAAGCGGCTGATTTTTTTGGAAGTGAAGAGACGTTTTTCCTCGTGAATGGTACGACGGTTGGAAACATGGCGCTCCTCTTAACGGTCTGCGGGCCGGGAGATGAAATCATCGTACAGCGGAACTGTCATAAATCTGTCCTGAATGGTATAGAATTGGCGGGAGCAAAACCGGTATTTATTGCCCCTGAATTTGAGGAGGATACGAGTCGCTACAGCCAGGTCACACCATCGTCTATTCAAAAAGCGCTCGACCAATATCCGGAAAGCCGTGCTGTTTTTTTAACCTACCCCGATTACTTCGGCCGGGCGTATCCCTTAAGAGAGATCGCTTCCGTTGTCCACAGCCGGGATATTCCTCTGCTGATTGATGAAGCTCATGGTGTTCATTTTCATTTAGGACCTCCATTCCCGGAGCCGGCCTTAAAAGCGGGGGTCGACGCCGTCGTCCAGTCGGCCCATAAAATGGCCCCGGCGATGACGATGGCTTCATACCTGCATATAAAGAGCTGCCGCGTCTCTTCTTCCCGTCTGCGTCACTACCTGCAGATGCTTCAGTCAAGCAGTCCTTCCTATCCATTGATGGCGAGTCTTGATCTGGCAAGGGATTATTTACAGCAGTGGTCTAAAGAGGATCGGGATACGCTCGTATCTTTCATTAAGGATGTGCGGGCTGTATTTGAACATTATCCGGAGCACTGGCGTGTTCTTCCCGTCACCCCTATGGACGATACACTGAAGATTGTACTTGAGCCTGAGACGAACACAGGCTTTGTTGTAGCTGATGTGTTGGAAAAGCAGGGACTGGTCCCTGAGATGGCTTCAACGGACCAGGTGCTGCTCGTGTTAGGGTTGGAGCCTTATTTTTCCTTGGCTAACTTAAAGAAACAACTGGCTTTCGTCGATAACAAATTAAAAAAGACGGAAAACCATGCTACAATAAAGCAAGATCAAATATCGTTTCCACCTATTCAAACATTGGAATGGAGTTATTCGGAGATGAGGGACAAACCGGTCGTTCTTATGGACTGGAACGAAGCGGAAGGACAGGCAGCCGCCGAAGCCATCATCCCTTATCCACCCGGAATCCCTTTGGTACTCAAAGGGGAACGTCTTTCCAGTACACATATCCAGGCCGTCCACTCTTTGGTGGAGAAGGGCGCACGTTTTCAGAACTTAGATATGGCAACAGGGGTGCGAGTGTTTAAAGGAGAATGATTGTGAAGGGATTGTTTGTAACATTTGAAGGCGGCGATGGGGCTGGAAAGTCATCCATGCTGAAAGAAATGGCCGCTGAGCTTCGGAGTGAGGGATACCCGGTCATGGAAACAAGGGAACCGGGTGGAATCCGTATTGCAGAAAAAATTAGAGAAGTCATCCTGAATCCGGATCATACAGAAATGGATGCACGGACAGAGGCACTGTTGTATGCAGCAGCCCGGAGGCAGCACCTTGTTGAAAAGGTTTTACCTGCTTTAGAGAAAGGGACCATTGTCTTGTGTGACCGTTTCGTCGATTCCAGTCTGGCCTACCAGGGTGCCGCCCGGGGGCTGGGTATGGATGAGGTCTATCAAATCAATGAATTTGCGATAGAAGACTGCATGCCGGATCTGACTCTGCTGTTTGATATAAAGCCGGAAGATGGTCTCGACCGGATTGCACAGAACAAAGGTCGGGAACAGAACCGTCTCGATCTAGAACATCTTGCTTTTCATAAAAAAGTCCACAAGGCTTATGAGGAACTTGCCGCACGCAGTAAAGACCGTATTCAAGTCATTGATGCCGGCCGGTCGTTCGACGAAGTGAAAAAGGACGCATCAAGAATTCTGCGCGCGTCCTTACCCTCATAAACCTTCCGCGATTTGTTATAATAGGAGAAAACACCCAAACAGGAGGGCTGTTCTCATGAAAATGATTATTGCGGTCGTCCAGGATAAGGACAGCAGCCGTTTAAACGATGCGTTATCCAAAAATGACTTTAAAACAACTAAACTGTCGACCACCGGTGGTTTTCTCAGGGAAGGAAATACGACATTCATGATTGGCTGTGGCGATGATCACGTCGATCATGCCCTCGATATCATCAGGGAAAATTGCAGCCAGCGCGAACAGATGGTGGCACCGATTTCTCCAATGGGGGGGAATGCCGACTCGTACATTCCGAAACCTGTGAAGGTGGAAGTCGGAGGAGCGACGGTGTTCATCTTACCTGTCGATTCCTTTTTTCAGTTTTAAGAGGGCCTTATGAAAATCAATCAGGATATAAGAGCAAATGTGGAAGGCCCAATTAAAAATACAGGAAAAATCCCACAGGGAAACCGGACGTTCGGTACGATGATCCAGACCCAGACTCAGCAGCTGCAGCAGAATCAGCTGGACCGGCTCGTGGAGACGATTACGGCCCAGGGAGAACGCGTTGCACGCTCCCGGTCCTTCAGGGATCTTGCTAAATATAAGCGTCTCATCAAGGATTTTATTAAAGAATCCGTTCAGTACGGCACAAACCTCAAGCCGTCCCAGCATTGGAGTCCGAATGGACAGACGCGCAGGCTTACGCTTATTGAAACCATTGATGAGCGGCTGCTGGAACTTACGGAAATGGTAATGGATCAGGAGAAGCGTTCGGTCGACCTGCTTGGATTGATGGGTGAAATGAAAGGTCTGCTGATTAATCTTTACACATAAGGACGGTATTTACATGCAGACGTGGCAGGACATGAAACATTTACAGCCGTTAGCGGCCCAGATGCTGGTCAACAGCTTCAAGAAAGACCGCATCTCCCACGCCTATCTATTTCAGGGAGATCGCGGCACTGGAAAAAAAGAAATGAGTTTACTATTTGCGAAAAGTATTTTCTGTAAAAATAAAGACGGGGCGGAACCGTGTCAGAACTGCCGCGACTGCCACCGTATCGATTCGGGGAACCACCCCGATCTGCACTGGATAGAACCGGATGGACAGTCTATTAAGAAAGACCAGATCCTTCATCTGCAGAAGGAATTCACATACACAGGACTGGAGTCCAACCGTAAAGTCTATATCATTGTGGATGCAGAAAAAATGACCGTCAACGCGGCGAACCGCCTGCTGAAGTTCCTCGAGGAGCCGAGCCGGCAGACGACCGCGATGCTGTTAACGGAAAACGGCGCCACGATTCTGGATACCATCCGATCCAGGTGCCAGCTGCTGGCTTTTCAACCACTCCAGGCGCATATCATGGAGAAAAAATTAATTGAAGAAGGCGTTTCCAACTCAAACGCCCGCCTGCTTGCGGCTTTGACGAATAACATAACGGAAGCACTGGAGATGAATGAGGATGAGTGGTTTGCGAATGCTAGAAAATTAGTGATACAATTAATTGAAGTGCTTCAAAATAAACCAAATGAAGGACTTTTGTTTATCAACCATCAATGGATGCCTCACTTTAAGGAACGCACCCAGCTGCAGCGCGGTCTTGACGTGCTCATACTCTGGTTTCAGGATATGATCCATCAACTTTTGGACCGGGAAGATTCGATCGTTTTCATTTCAGAGAAAGAGAAATTGAACCAGTCGGTCATGAGATGGTCACGACAGTCGGCAGCCAGAGGTCTTTCCAGCATTCTTGAGGCAAAACGAAAGATAAATCAAAATGTCCATCCTAATTTAGTGATGGAACAACTTACCCTTCAACTACAGAGGTGATGATCGTATGATCGAAGTTGTAGGTGTCCGATTTAAACAAGCCGGTAAGGTCTACTACTTTGATCCAGGTGGACTGCGTATGACGACGGAAGACTACGTCATTGTGGAAACGGTCCGCGGGATTGAATTCGGAAAAGTTGTCATTGCTAATAAATCCATAGATGAAGAAGATGTGGTGTTACCTCTTAAGAAAGTGATCCGCATGGCGGATGACAAGGATAAACTCACCGTGGATGAAAACAAGGACAATGCTCAAAAAGCCTACCAGGTTTGTGTGAAAAAAATCCGTGAACATAAATTGGACATGAATCTTGTCGATGTTGAATATACATTTGATCGCAATAAAGTGATCTTTTATTTTACTGCCGATGGACGCGTCGATTTCCGGACACTCGTCAAGGATCTCGCGTCTGTTTTCAAAACGAGAATCGAGCTTAGACAGATCGGTGTCCGTGATGAAGCCAAGATGCTCGGCGGCATCGGTCCCTGCGGCAGAATGCTCTGTTGTTCTACGTTCCTCGGGGATTTCGAGCCCGTATCTATTAAAATGGCGAAGGATCAGAATCTGTCGCTCAACCCAGCCAAAATTTCAGGCCTCTGCGGCCGCTTGATGTGCTGTCTGAAGTACGAAAATGATGATTATGAAAATGCGAAAAAAGAGCTTCCGGATCTCGGTGAGAATATATCAACTTCTTATGGGAAAGGCAGAGTGGTCGGTCTCAACATGCTTGAACGCATGGTTCAGGTTGAATTCCGCGAGAAGGAACGTGTATTGGAGTATTCCCTTCAGGAACTGATTGATGAAGGAGTCCTTCAAACCGAAGCCTCAGAATAAAAGGGTGAAGTCGACCGTGAATAAGAAAGCCATTTTTGAACAAGTATCCCATTTCGAAAGCCAGATCGGCGAGTTGTATGAACAGCTTGGAGATCTGAAAAAGCAGCTGGCCTATCTATTGGAAGAGAACCAGCATTTATCGCTTGAGAATCATCATCTGCGGCAGCGGTTGGAAAAGGAAAATGAGAAACAGGAGACAACTTCCTCACCCTCGTCGAAACAGGACAAAGGCACGGTCGTCGGAGAAGGCTATGATAATCTGGCCAGACTCTATGAAGAAGGCTTTCATATTTGTAACCTGCATTTCGGCAGCCCGAGAGACGAGGATTGCTTGTTCTGTCTATCATTTTTGAATAAAAAGAAATAAATCCAGGTCCAGGCCCTTTCCTTGCTCGTTCGAGGAAGGGCTCTCTTTATATCGGAAAGAAAGGAAACAGACGGATGGTACAATTGAAAGATGATGAACGAATCGATGATTTATTAGCCAAGGAAGAACGGAGGATTATCCAAAGCCCGAGCGCTTTTGCTTTTTCGCTCGATGCTGTTCTGCTGGCCGACTTTACATACGTACCGAAAACGAGAGGGAAGATTCTCGACTTGTGTACGGGGAACGGGGTCATTCCGTTGTTTCTATCCACACGCTCTTCTGTACCTATAACTGGAGTGGAAATTCAGGAGCGGCTGCATGATATGGCGGTTCGGAATGTTGAATTGAATGAACTTGGTGATCAGCTTCAGATGATTCGTGGAGATTTGAAGGAGATGCCGGCTTATTACGGCAATAACAAGTTTGATCTGGTCACCTGCAATCCTCCTTACTTTCCAACACCCAAAACAGAGGAGCATAACTTGAATGAATACCTGGCTGTCGCCCGCCATGAGATTCACTGTACTCTTGAAGATGTAGTGTCTGCATGCAGCCGGCTGGCCAAATCCGGCGGGAAAGTATCCATGGTGCACCGGCCGGACCGGCTTGTGGAAATTATCCAACGCTTCAAAGCCCACAAGCTGGAGCCGAAGCGGATGCGTCTTGTCTACCCGAAAGCAGGGAAGGAAGCAAACATCCTTTTGATTGAGGGGGTGCGGGACGGTCGTCCCGGCTTAAAAATCCTTCCGCCATTATATGCGCTTCAGGAAGATGGCGATTACACCGATGAACTGAAGGAAATCTTAAATGGACGGTAGTCATTATGTCTATATGCTTCGTTGCGGGGACGGGAGCCTTTATACCGGGTATACGAATAACCTCGAGCACCGTCTGCAGAAGCATCGGGAAGGAAAAGGAGCTAAATATACCAGAGGACGGGGACCGCTCGTACTGGAAGCGTGGCAGTGTTATGATCATAAAAGAGAAGCCCTCCAGGAGGAATACCGTTTAAAGCGGATGGCCAGAACGAAAAAAGAAATATGGATTGAACAGCGGAAGGAGGAAGCTGGTGAAAATTCAAAAGAGCTTTAGTGAACATCCAACAGGTACCCTTTATATTGTGCCTACACCGATCGGGAATCTGGAGGATATGACGTACCGGGCTGTATCTACCTTAAAGATTGCCGATATGATTGCGGCAGAAGATACCCGGAATACAAGAAAGCTGCTGAATCATTTCGATATTCACACGACATTGGTCAGCTACCATGAGCATAACAAATACACCAAGGGATCTCAGCTGATCGAACAGCTGCAGGCAGGGCAGACCATTGCTCTTGTCAGCGATGCGGGGATGCCGGGAATTTCAGACCCGGGGACAGACCTTGTGGCTGAAGCAGTGGGGGAGGACGTTCCAGTCGTTGTTCTTCCAGGGGCGAATGCCGCCCTTCCAGCCTTAGCCGGGTCCGGTTTACCAACGGATGAATTTTACTTTTGTGGCTTTCTGCCACGTAAAAAGAAAGACCGGGCAGCTGTATTAGGACGTCTGAAACCTTATGGAGCGACGCTGATCTTCTATGAATCCCCTCATCGTCTGAAAGAAATGCTCGCGCATATGAATGAAGAGCTCGGAGCAAGAAGGGCATCGCTCGTGCGGGAATTGTCCAAGCGTTTTGAAGAATATGTACGCGGGACCCTCTCTGAGCTCGCCCAGTGGGCAGAGGACGAGGACCTTCGTGGGGAATTCTGCATCATTGTAGAAGGATCTTCAGAAGAGGAAAAGCAGGAGGAGGCATGGTGGGCGGGGATTTCCCTGATCGATCATGTTGATCACTACATCGAGAAAGAACAGATGAAAAGTAAGCAGGCGATTAAGCAGACCGCCCTGGACAGAGAACTTCCAAAACGGGATGTTTATCAGGCTTATCACGTCATCCAGGATGAATAGAAATAAGAAAATCCCTTACTGTCAGGCCTGTCCAGTAAGGGATTTGTTTTGGAGCATATGTCAGACTGATTATCTCTCTATTCGCTAACCAGTGAGTGTCGTCGTCTTTTGTTTATCTCTTTTTTTATTTAAGGTTGTCCTGAAGTTCGTTAAGAAGCATTTGAGCGCCTTCTTTACTTAGAACAAGGTTGCCGTTGGCCAGTTTCATGTTGTCGTCTGAAACTTCACCAGTAATATGACAAGTCATATTCGGCTTGTACTTCTTGAGAACGATGCGGTCATCGTCCACGTAAATTTCTAATGCGTCTTTTTCATTGATCCCCAGTGTGCGGCGAAGTTCGATCGGAATTACAACGCGACCAAGCTCGTCCACCTTACGTACAATACCTGTAGATTTCATTTTTCTATCTCCCCTCAATCAAAAGTATGATCGTCATGTTTCGACATATGTCTCGACATAATAGTACCAACCATTCCCAGACGTGTCAATTACTAAAAAAGGTGCAGAGATTTCCATATCCCTATACTAGGTGAGGTATATAAAATGGGTGAGAGGAGTGATTTCCGCAGGCCTGATTTCCTCTTCTCCATTTATATCGGTTCCAAAAATGGATACTTTATCCACTTCGGTTATATATGTCCTATTTTACCATGGTATTTACATATGTGAAGTCTTTATATGTACGGCTTTTGACAGTTTTACATAACTTTCGGTATATTTTAATGTTAGGAATGGAAATAAAAGAAATAAATCGATAGAATGATACCATGACCTTTCATGGCGTTAGCATGATTTTTTTGAGGAGGGAACAGGATGCCAGAGGAAAAGAATACGTTCTATATTACGACACCAATCTATTACCCGAGTGGTAATCTGCATATTGGACATGCCTATACAACGGTGGCCGGCGATGCGATGGCCCGTTATAAGCGCCTGCGGGGGTACGATGTGATGTACCTGACAGGGACGGATGAGCACGGACAGAAAATCCAGCGGAAAGCCGAGGAAAAAGGGGTTTCCCCACAGGAGTACGTCGACGATATCGTCAGTGGAATCAAGCAGCTGTGGGATAAGCTGGATATTACGTATGATGATTTTATCCGTACGACACAGGACCGCCACAAAGTGGTCGTGGAGAAAATTTTCGACTATTTAATGAAAAAAGGGGATATCTACCTCGACGAATATGAAGGATGGTACTGTACATCATGCGAGTCCTTCTTCACAGAACGCCAGCTTGATGACGGGCACTGCCCGGACTGCGGCGGGGAAGTGGAAAAAGTGAAAGAGGAGTCCTACTTCTTCAAAATGAGCAACTACGTGGATCAGCTTCTTGACTTTTATGAGAAGAATCCAACGTTCATTCAGCCGGAAAGCCGGAAGAATGAAATGATCAACAACTTCATTAAACCAGGACTGGAAGATCTGGCGGTTTCCCGGACGACCTTCGATTGGGGAATCGGCGTGCCAGGTAATGAAAAACACGTCATATACGTGTGGATTGATGCCTTGAGTAACTACATTACAGCCCTCGGTTATGGTACAGATGATGATACACGCTATCAAAAATACTGGCCGGCCGACGTACAGCTGGTAGGTAAGGAAATCGTCCGTTTCCATACGATTTACTGGCCGATCATGCTGATGGCGCTGGATCTGCCGCTTCCGAAAAAAGTGTTCGCCCACGGATGGATTTTGATGAAAGACGGCAAGATGTCCAAATCAAAAGGGAATGTCGTCGACCCGGTTCAGCTCAGTGACCGCTACGGCCTTGACGCCCTCCGTTACTATCTGCTTCGCGAAGTGCCGTTCGGATCTGATGGTGTCTTCACTCCGGAAGCCTTTGTAGAGCGGACCAACTATGATTTGGCCAATGATCTAGGCAATCTGCTGAATCGTACAGTGGCTATGATCAGCAAATACTTTGATGGACAAATCCCGGCTCTTACACTCGCTGAGGATACCTTCGATGAAAGCCTGGAAAGCCTCGCCCGTGAAACGCTTGACGGCGTCGAAGAGTCGTTGGAAAATATGGAGTTCTCCGTTGCGCTTTCTACGTTGTGGAAGCTCATCAGCCGTACGAACAAATACATTGATGAAACGCAGCCATGGGTGCTTGCGAAAGATGAAGCGAAACGCGAGCGTCTCGGAAATGTCATGGCTCACCTGGCCGAAGCACTCCGTCATACCGCAGTTATGCTGCAGCCGTTCCTGACGCAGACACCGGACCGGATTTTCCAACAGCTTGGCTTGAATGAAGAGCGTTTCAAGTCATGGGAAAGCCTTGCAGAGTTCGGATTGATTCCAGCCGGAACGACTGTTCAAAAAGATGAGCCGATTTTCCCGCGTCTTGACGCAGAGGAAGAGACGCAGATCATTAAAGATATGATGAAACAGCCGGCTCCGAAGGAAGAAGAGAAAAAGGAAGCTCCAGCCGATCTTGCTGATGAAGTGACGATTGAGGACTTCGCCAAACTCGACTTCCGCGTAGCTGAAGTTTTGAAGGTCGACAAAGTGAAAAAAGCGGATAAACTGCTGAAAATCCAGCTTGATCTTGGCTTTGAGCAGCGTCAGGTTGTCTCAGGCATTGCCGAGCACTATTCGCCGGAGGAACTCGTTGGTAAGAAAGTGATCTGTATTGCCAACCTGAAGCCGGTGAAGCTGCGCGGTGAATTGTCCCAGGGGATGATTCTTGCCGGTGAAGACAATGGAAAGCTTGCTCTAGCTTCTGTTGATCAGACCTTGAGCAATGGAACAAAAGTGAAATAACCAATGGATAAAAAGGGAAAGCTCTAATCAGCGCTTTCCCTTTTCCAATGAAAAAAAGAAAGGCGGGACGACAATGCTTTTTGATACACATGTTCATTTGAATGCCGATCAATTCGAAGAAGATCTGGAAGAAACGATCCAAAGGGCACGCGAAGCTGGTGTGACGTATATGACGGTTGTCGGTTTTGACAGAAAGACGATTCCTAAGGCACTGGAAATTGCGGAATCTGATGAGAATATTTATGCAGCGGTAGGGTGGCACCCGGTGGACGCCATAGACATGACAGAGGAAGACCTTGCCTGGATTGAAGAGCTTACTTCGCATCCGAAAGTAGTCGCCCTCGGAGAAATGGGGCTCGACTATCACTGGGATAAGTCGCCCGCTGATGTGCAGAAGGAAGTGTTCCGGAAGCAGATCAGGCTTGCTAAAAAAGTCCGCATGCCGATTATCATCCACAACCGCGAGGCAACGGAGGATATTGTGCAGATCCTGAAAGAGGAGAACGCAGCAGAAGTCGGCGGAATTATGCACTGTTACAGCGGCCCTGTGGAAACTGCTCAGGAATGTATCGATATGAATTTTCTCATCTCCCTGGGCGGACCTGTGACCTTTAAAAACGCCAAACTTCCGAAAGAAGTCGCCAAGGCTGTTGATCTCAAGCATCTGCTTGTGGAAACGGACTGTCCTTTTCTCGCCCCTCATCCAAATCGGGGCAGCCGGAACGAGCCGGCTTATGTGAAGCTTGTGGCGGAACAGGTAGCTGAGCTGAAGGACATCTCCTATGAAGAGGTCAGTCGTGTCACAACAGAAAATGCTCTGTCCTTCTTTGGTATTTCCGATTCATAATGGAGGACTTTGGTCATAATATTACAGCTGGTTGAGAATTGTATGGGAATTGTAACATGCCTGTTATGTTATTCATCTGGGCATAAATGCATAATGGAGGAGTCAGTGATTGTCATCTGACTCCTCCATTTTATTTAAAGGGGAGTTAGTTGACATCATTTTGTCACTTGAATACAATGGTACGCGTGCTTTAGAGAGGGGGCCTTTAGGATGATTAGAAAAGAAATTGTAAAAAAAGCTGTCAGTCAAACGACTTTCTGGGCCGTATTATCTGTTATCCTGGTATCCGCCTTTTTAGTGACCGTTACCTATGAAGCCACCAAGGCTTCTGTGCAGGTGACTCAGAACGGAGAAAAAGAATTGATTCGTACCCATGCGGATACGGTGGAGGAATTAATGTCTGACCTGGACGTTGCCGTACAGCCGCATGATGAATTATCACATAAATTATCTGATTCAGTTGAATACGGGATGGATGTTGAATACATAGCATCAAAATCGGTTCACCTGGCCATTGATGGCGGGGAAAAGGAAGACTACTCTACAACGGCAGCTACTGTCGGAGAGTTTTTCAAGGAGAATGATCTGGAATTCAAGGAACACGATCAGCTGTCCCACCAATCCAGTGAGCATCTCGCTGATGGCATGAGTATTGAGGTCGCTGAAGCCTTTCAAGTTACGTTAAATGATGGCGGAGACGAGGAACATATATGGACGACGACTTCCACTGTGGAAGAATTATTGAAAGAACAGGGAATTGAACTCGATGACCTGGATGAATTGAACCTTGATGCGGATGCATGGGTGTCTGCGGATACACCGCTGGAAATCACGCGGGTGGAAAAGGTGACCGACATTGTCGAAGAAGAAACCGATTATTCTGTTGAAGTGAAAAAGGACGACTCCCTTCCGAAAGGGGAGCGTAAGGTGCTTGAGGCAGGGCAGGAAGGTCTTGTGAAGAAGACGTATGAAGTCACGATTGAAAATGGTGAAGAGGTCAGCCGTGAACTGGTAGAAGAAACGGTCGATCAGGAAAGCCGTAGGGAAATCGTAGCGCTTGGCACAAAAGTGGATGAACCCGCACCACAGCCTGTGGTGGCAGCCTCCACTTCGGATGCTGAAAAAGACACAGACTCTTCCCGCAAGGTCGTGCAGACATCTGCCAACGTTTCAAAAAGCAGTCAGGAAACAAGCCGTGAAAAAGAATCAAGTCAAACGATGCGGATGCATGCTACAGCGTACACGGCAGAGTGTGCCGGCTGTTCGGGCGTAACAGCAACGGGAATTGATTTGAATGAAAACCCTGATAAGAAAGTCGTGGCTGTTGATCCGAGTGTCATTCCACTGGGCAGCCGTGTCTGGGTGGAGGGTTATGGATATGCTGTTGCAGGAGATACGGGTGGAGCAATCAACGGGAAACGGATTGATCTTCACGTCTCTTCCAAGAGCGAAGCCTACAACTTTGGTTCAAAAACGGTACAAGTGAAAATACTGGATGAGTGAAGACAGCAGAGGAACCTTTCCTCTGCTTTTTTCCGTGTATAGACTCATGGTATGCTAGGGAGAGGTTTATAAACGGACGTGCAGGGAGGATACACCATTGAAAATTAAAGAGGTCATCGTCGTTGAAGGAAGAGACGACACGGCCAAAATTAAACGGGCCGTGGATGCAGATACCATTGAAACGAACGGCTCGGCTATTGATGAAGAGGTGCTGACACGCATCAAGCATGCGCAGGAGAAGCGGGGCATCATTATTTTTACGGACCCCGATTATCCCGGGGAGCGGATCCGGCATATCATTGCGCAGAAGATTCCGGACTGCAAGCATGCCTTCCTTCCGAAGCACCAGGCCAGAGCAAGGCAGGATAAAGGAATCGGAATAGAGCATGCTTCCATTACGGACATTCAAACGGCTTTAAGCGCTGTCTATGAGCTGATGGATGAAAAGGAAGGGGAAATTTCAAAGCAGGATCTGATTGACCTTGGTTTGATCGGAGGCCCGCATTCTGCTGATTTACGAGAAAAGATAGGCATGGATTTAAATATAGGCAAAACCAATGGAAAGCAGCTGCTCCGCCGGTTGAATATGTTTCATATCACCCGCCGACAGCTGGCTGAAAGTATAGATAGAATCAATCAGGAGGAAAGCTATGAACAATAAAGCGGTTGCGACACCATCACGTACAAAGGAAATACTCGGGAAGTATGGATTTTCGTTTAAGAAAAGCCTCGGACAGAACTTTCTTATCGACGTAAACATTCTGAAGAATATTATTGAAGAGGCTGGTATTCATGAAGAGGCGGGAGCCATTGAAATCGGGCCGGGGATCGGGGCACTTACAGAACAATTGGCCCGTCATGCCGATCGTGTCGTAGCCTTTGAAATTGATCAGCGCCTGCTTCCGATCTTGGAGGATACACTGAGTCCTTATGATAATGTGCATGTCATCAATCAGGATATTCTTCAAGCCGACGTAGAACAGGTCATTCAGGAACAGTTTAAGGAAGGACAGCCGGTCCGGGTTGTCGCCAACCTTCCTTATTACATCACGACGCCTATTCTGATGAAGTTGTTGATGAGTCGGCTGCCGATTGACAGCATTACCGTCATGATCCAAAAGGAAGTGGCCGACCGCATGGCCGCCGAGCCGAATACGAAGAGCTATGGGTCGTTGTCGATTGCTGTCCAGTACTATACAAGAGCAGCCGTGGCCCTGACTGTTCCCAAGACCGTCTTTATGCCGCAGCCGAACGTGGATTCTTCTGTCCTGCACCTGGAGATGCATGATCAGCCGCCGGTACAGGTGGAAGACGAAGACTTTTTCTTTGATGTGGTCAAAGCGACTTTCGGGCAGCGCAGGAAAACGTTGATGAATAACCTGGCCCGTCATTTCAAGGGCCGCATGGATAAGAGTGAACTGCGTGCCCGCCTGGATGAAGCCGGCATTGATCCTTCCCGCCGCGGGGAATCCCTGTCGATGGAAGAGTTTGCAGCTCTTGCGAATGAGTTGTATAAGTAAGACACAAAGCCCATCTTTTCACATACACTAATGTAGTGCTTAGAGTAAGGTGGGGAAGAAATGATATCAAATGGAGACCTCGTTACGAGGAAGTCTTATCAGCACGATGTAATTTTCCGTGTGAAGGAGAAATCCTCTTCCGTCGTCCAGCTGATGGGTGAGCATATCCGCCTCGAGGCGGACGCCCCGCTGGATGATGTGGAAGAAGTCACAGGCGCGGAGTACCACCGTAGAAAAAGCCGCGTGGAGGAGCAGGAAGCCTTTTCCTACCGCTTATTCAGACAGGATTACCGGCTGTTAAGGGAACAGCGGGAAGCGGATGCAGGAAGCGGCTACGGAACCGATGAAGAAACGAGCTACTTTCAAATCCCGCCCCGCATTCTCCATATTGATGGGGATCCGTTGTTTTTAAAAAAATGCATTGCCTTATATGAGCAGCTTGGCCTGCAGGTACACGGACAGTATCTCCATGAGAAGGAAATGCCTCACCAAGTCCTGCCTTTAATAGAAAAAGTCCATCCGGAAATCGTCGTTTTAACGGGACATGACTCGTATTCGAAAGCGAAGGGTCCGGTCAGAGAACTGGAATCGTACCGCCATTCCAAGTACTTTGTCGAAGCTGTGAGGAACATCAGGCGGAGCTACCCTAATTTCGATCAGCTGGTCGTATTTGCAGGAGCCTGCCAGTCGCATTTTGAATCGATCATCCGTGCCGGGGCCAATTTTGCGAGCTCACCATCCCGGGTGAACATCCACGCCATTGATCCTGTGTATGTAGCAGCCAGAGTGGCATATACGTCGTTCAAGGATCATATCAATATATGGGAGGTTATCCGCAACACCATCAGTGGTCAGGATGGGCTTGGCGGAATTGAGACGAAGGGACTTCTTCGGATCGGCATCCCCTATACGAAAAATCAGGAAGAATTATAGCCGTTGTTTCCAACAAACAACGGCTATTCACTTTTTGGATGGCCCGACGTGCAGTCATCCCCTTGTTTCGAATCATCCGGCACTGGATTCCAGCTGATTCAACCCTGCAGAAATTCCGCAAAAAACTACATACTTTTCCTACTTATGGATAACCTAACCAAGAGTAATTATTTATATCATTCTGTTGCAATGTTTTCGATCAGTTGGTATAATTGATAACTTTATTTGACTTTGTCCATAGTCTGTGGTATTCTTATAAACAGTGAGGTGGAGTGCAGTGGCTAAAACGTTAGGTGAAATTAAGCAGTCCCTAGAAGGACAGATTGGTAAACGACTAACTTTGAAAGCAAACGGCGGGCGCCGCAAGACGATTGAGCGTTCCGGTGTTTTAGCAGAAACTTATCCTGCGGTTTTCATTGTCGAGCTTGACCAGGAAGAAAATGCATTTGAACGTGTATCATACAGCTATGCAGATGTACTTACAGAGACAGTCGAACTGACCTTTGATGACCTTAAGACTTTGGCCCTTGAGCAGTGAACCTTCCGTTTGCTGCTTTTTTATTTTGCCTTCATTACGGAAAGCCATGCGTCTGCCCTCTGCGGGCGGCTTTATTGTAGAAGTTCCTGCCAGCATTGTATAGAACTACCGGTTATCCGGTGAGTGGTTTGGCACATACTAACGTTGTCGTAGCTGAGTGAAAGCGAAAGGAGCTGAGAACGATGGGACGTAAGCGCAGCATGATGTCCGATTCGTTTAAAGAAGAGATCGCGAAGGAACTTGGGTTTTACGACAAGGTACAGAAAGATGGCTGGGGCGGCATCTCTGGGCGCGATGCCGGCAACATGGTCAAACGGGCGATACAAATGGCAGAAGAACAAATGGTGAAAAACCGAAACTGAACGTTCCCCTTGATGCCGGGCATCAAGGGGTTTTACAGGTTTATCTGTTTTGCAGGTCCTTCTTCCTCTTCCAGGTGCGAAATATGGTACAATGCTTTCAGATAATCCAGAAGAAGAGGTGCTTATATGCAGATTTTAGAAAAAGCTCCTGCCAAGATAAATTTGTCCTTAGATGTTTTACATAAACGACCGGACGGCTTCCATGAAGTTGAAATGGTGATGACGACCGTTGATTTAGCGGATCGCATCCAGTTGACCCTTCTACGTGAACCTGTCGTAAGAGTGGAATCTGAAAGCCGCTTTGTTCCGAATGATGAACGAAACCTTGCCTACCGGGCGGCAAAGCTGATCCAGGATCGTTTCCGTGTAAAAAAAGGTGTGCATATTCATATTGAAAAAAACATTCCCGTTGCGGCTGGTCTGGCCGGGGGAAGTAGTGACGCAGCGGCTGTCCTGCGCGGAGTGAACCGGATGTGGGGCCTCGGCCTGTCTATGGATGAACTGGCCGTCCTTGGTGCTGAAATCGGTTCGGACGTGTCGTTCTGTGTTTACGGAGGAACAGCGCTTGCGACCGGTCGTGGTGAAAAAATTCAATCGCTGCCGGCTCCGCCGCCATGCTGGGTCGTTCTTTCGAAGCCGACTATCGGCGTATCAACCCAGACGGTTTATCAGAACCTGGACCTTAAAGGAGCGCTTCATCCTGATACCACGGCGATGGTCGAGTCACTGAAGGACGGAAATTACGACGGGATCTGCTCACATGTCGGCAATACACTGGAAGGTGTCACTCTCGGTCTTCATCAGGAAGTCGGCCAGATCAAGGAGCAGATGAAGCAGGCTGGTGCGGACGCTGTGCTCATGAGCGGAAGCGGACCGACGGTGTTCTGTCTTGTTGATCAGGATGCCCGTGCCCAGCGGATTTACAACAGCCTGAAAGGGTTCTGTACGGAGGTTTATATGGTAAGGATGCTTGGTTACCGGGAAACCACTTGATAAATTCCGTACATATTTGTTATATTTAACTAAAATATTCGGATTTTGAGGTGTCCTTACTATGAAAAGAAGTGAAAGGCTCGTTGCGATGACGCATTTTATCCTGGACCAGCCGAGAACGTTGATTTCCCTTCCCTACTTCTCAGAAAAGTACGGAGCGGCCAAGTCCTCCATCAGTGAAGACCTTGGCATCATTAATAAAATGTTCCAGCATGAGGGGATCGGGTATTTGGAAACGATATCCGGTGCCGCCGGAGGAGTGAAGTACATTCCTGTATTCTCGGAAGATTACAGCCGCACGTTCGTCAATCAGCTCTGTGATCGTCTTGAGGACCCGGAACGTCTGCTTCCCGGAGGGTATTTGTTTATGAGTGATATACTCGGGGACCCGGAGACGACGAGGAATATCGGCCGGATGTTCGCCTCCGCCTTCCGGGACAAAGGTGTTGACGTCGTCATGACGGTGGCAACCAAAGGGATTCCCTTAGCTTATGCCGTGGCTTCGTATTTGAACGTTCCAGTCGTCATTGCCCGCCGGGATCCTAAAATATCAGAAGGTTCCACGGTGAGCATCAACTATGTATCAGGCTCCACCCGTAAAATCCAGACCATGGTACTGACGAAGCGTTCCCTCCAGGAAGGCTCGAGAGTCTGCATCATTGATGACTTTATGAAAGCGGGCGGAACCATCAACGGCATGCGGAACCTGTTAAAAGAATTCAACGCAGAACTTGCCGGCATCGGCGTCCTCGCAGAAGCGGAAGATGAAGAGGAGGACCGGGTGGTGGAAGAATATTTATCGCTCGTCCAGATCGTCAATGCGGACGACCGCCGTTCAACCATCGAAGTCCGTCCGGGCAATCTGCTTGAAAATATCTAACCTTTTCCAAAGCTCTCATTCTTTTGTATGAGGGCTTTTTTCATGGCCGGAAAACCATCAGGGAGCCTGGAGTTCATCGAATATAAAAATTTTTTAGAAAACAGGCAGGAATTTTTCCCGTTTTGTGGAATTTGTGTTACATAAGTTCTTTTGGATAAAAAAGGTGGTGAAATTAATGGAAGTAACTGACGTAAGACTGCGACGCGTGAATACCGATGGAAGAATGCGAGCAATTGCTTCTATTACCTTGGACCAGGAATTTGTTGTCCATGACATACGGGTGATTGATGGCAACAACGGATTGTTTGTGGCGATGCCGAGCAAGCGGACTCCGGATGGAGAGTTCCGTGACATTGCACACCCGATCAATTCAGGTACACGTGGAAAGATCCAGGACGCTGTACTTGAAGCCTATCACCAGGCTGGTGAAGAGGAAGGAGCAGAGGTGGAATTCGAAGAAGCCGGGGCCTCCTGATACTTAGGAAACAACAAGAGTCTAACCGATGCGGTTAGGCTCTTTTTTCTGTTCTGGTAAAACCTTCATGCATTGTCCTATATTGTTGAAAATACCCCTGGATTAAGATATGATTCAAAGTGGATAATTAGGATGGAGGTTCTTTCATGACGAATCGATATGCCGTCGTACTGGCAGCTGGACAAGGGACACGTATGAAATCGAAACTGTACAAGGTTCTGCACCCTGTATGTGGGAAACCGATGGTTCAGCATGTCGTCGACCAGTTGAATACATTAGATCTAAGTGAATTGATTACAGTAGTAGGATTTGGAGCGGAAAAAGTTCAGGAACAGCTTGGTTCGGACAGTCATTATGTCGTCCAGAAAGAACAGCTGGGCACAGGCCACGCCGTTCAACAGGCCGATGACATCCTTGCTGATAAAGAAGGAACGACTGTTGTCGTCTGTGGTGATACGCCTCTATTGACAGCTGAAACCCTTCAGAAACTTCTCGATCATCACGAAGCGCAGAACGCAAAAGCCACCATTTTAACGGCTCACGCGGATGACCCTCATGGATATGGACGTGTCATCCGTGGCGGAAACGGCCAGGTGGAACGTATTGTAGAGCAGAAGGATGCATCAGAAGAAGAACAGGCGATTCAGGAAATCAATACAGGAACGTACTGCTTTGATAATGCCCTGCTTTTTGACGCATTGAAAAATGTTTCCAATGACAACGTTCAGGGAGAGTATTACCTTCCGGATGTGGTCGAAATTCTTAAAGACCGCGGGGAAACAATCAGTGCCTATCAGACACCGGAATTCTCTGAATCCCTTGGAGTCAACGACCGTGTAGCTCTGGCAAAAGCAGAAAAATTAATGAAAGCACGCATTAACGAGAAACATATGAGAAATGGTGTCAGCTTGATCGATCCGGATCAGACGTATATCGGTCCTGATGTCACCATCGGACAGGATGTCACCATCTATCCGGGAACCGTCATTGAAGGAACGACAACGATTGAAAATGATGCTGTCGTCGGTCCTCATACGACAATCAGCAACTGTCATGTCGGAGCGGAAACGTCGATCAAGCAGAGCGCGGCCTCAGACAGCCGTATCGGAAACCGTGTGCAGATCGGACCGTTCGCCCACATCCGTCCGCAGTCTGATCTCGGCAATGATGTAAAAGTCGGCAATTTTGTTGAAGTGAAAAAAGCCTCCTTCGGAGACGGAAGCAAAGCCTCCCACCTCAGCTACATCGGAGATGCGGAAGTGGGAAGCGGTGTGAACATCGGCTGCGGTACAATTACCGTCAATTACGACGGTCAGAACAAGCATTTGACGACAATCGAAGATGATGCCTTTATCGGCTGCAACTCCAATCTGATCGCACCGGTAACGGTCGGCCGGGGAGCCTATGTGGCAGCCGGATCCACCATCAATCAGGACGTACCGTCAGAGGCACTGTCTATTGCCCGTTCAAGACAGACGAACAAAGAGGGCTATGCAAATAAAATGAAATCGATCAAAAAAGATTAACGGAGGGTAACATCCATGCCAACTGGATATAAAGATTCAAAACTGAAAGTATTCTCGCTTAACTCGAACCCGGGCCTTGCGAAGGAAATAGCGGACAACATTGGAGTGGAACTTGGGAAATGTACAGTTACAAGCTTCAGTGACGGAGAGATTCAAATCAATATCGAAGAAAGTATCCGCGGCTGCGATGTGTATATCGTCCAATCGACCTGCGAGCCTGTCAACCAGCACATCATGGAACTGTTGATTATGATCGATGCTCTTAAGCGTGCATCTGCCCGTACCATCAATGTTGTTATGCCTTACTACGGCTATGCCCGCCAGGATCGTAAGGCCCGTGCCCGTGAGCCGATTACGGCCAAATTGATTGCCGATCTGCTTGAAACGGCGGGAGCTTCCCGTGTCCTTATGCTTGATCTGCACGCACCGCAGATCCAAGGGTTCTTTAACCTGCCGATCGATCACCTTGTCGGAGTACCTATTCTTTCTGATTACTTTGAAGAGAAGAATTTTGATGATGTCGTCATCGTATCCCCGGACCACGGCGGTGTAACCCGTGCCCGTAAAATGGCCGACCGTCTGAAGGCTCCGATTGCGATTATCGATAAACGCCGTCCACGACCGAACGTCGCGGAAGTGATGAACATTGTCGGAAACATCGAAGGGAAGACGGCCATTCTGATCGATGATATCATCGATACAGCAGGTACCATTACCCTCGCCGCCAATGCGCTCGTGGAAAACGGAGCCACTGAGGTTTACGCGTGCTGTACGCACCCTGTCTTATCCGGACCGGCGATTGACCGGATTGAGAACTCTAAAATTAAAGAATTGGTCGTGACCAATACCATTCCGCTCGGCGAAGAAAAAGCGAGCGGTAAGATTACGGAACTTTCCGTAGCAGGCTTGATCAGCGAAGCGATTATCCGTGTTCACGAACGCCAGTCCATCAGCATACTATTCGATTAATTTACAAAAATACGTTTAGCACTCTGCTTTAATGGGAAACTTTTATTAATGATTGGTAAATTAATGGAGGTTGATTATTTTGGCTATTACGTTGAAAGCGAAACAAAGACAAAATCTCAAACAATCCGTCACGCGTGAACTGCGCCAGGAGGGAAGTATCCCAAGTGTTGTTTACGGAAATGACAAAGAACCGATCACGGTTGCTGTTAACAGCATAGAGTTACTTAAAACTGTTCGTGATGAAGGGAAGAATGCGATCATTTCCCTGAATATCGAAGGTAAAGATACAGTTGATGTGATGCTGCATGACTATCAGGTGGATCCATTGAAGGATGAATTGATCCATGCCGACTTTTATGTCGTGAACATGTCTCAGGAGATGGATGTGGAAGTACCGGTTCGTCTGGAAGGAGAAGCTGCCGGCAGCAAAGAAGGCGGTGTCGTTCAGCAGCCGCTTTATGACCTTGCCGTTCGTGCAAAACCTGCAGATATTCCGGAAGAAATCGTCGTGGATATCTCTGAATTGAACATCGGTGACAGCGTGATGGTCAGTGATCTGAAAGCTTCCCGTAATTATGAAATTACAGAAGATGACAATACGACCATTGTTTCCGTAACACCACCGGAGGAAATGCCGGAGGAAGAACCGGAACCGTTGGAAGTTGATGCTGATCCAGAAGCGTCCGAAGAGAAATTCGAGGACGAAAAAGCTGGAACGGATGAAGCGAAACAGTAAAACAGAATCCCATGGATCAAGGGGCGCGGCCATAAAGGCCCGCCCCTTTTCTGTGTTTAGAAACGATGGAAAAGGGGATGGTAGGAATACATCGGCCTTTCCAGCGTGTTTTGACATTATTTTTGATTCAGCTTTGCTATAATAGATGGTATTAGAGAAAAAGGGAGTTCATTATGAAATGTATTGTTGGTCTCGGCAACCCGGGAAAGAAGTATGACCGGACCCGTCATAATGCCGGGTTTATGGTGCTTGATGAATGGGCGGAACGCAACAACTGGTCATTCAGTCAAAAGAAATTCAATGGTTTATATACAATGGAGCGTATGGATGGCGAGAAAGTGGTGCTCCTGAAGCCACAGACCTATATGAATTTGTCAGGAGAGTCGCTGAGACCGCTGATGGATTATTATGATCTGGATGTGGAGGATATCCTTGTCGTTTACGATGACCTTGATCTTCCCCCCGGAAAAATCCGCCTGCGCAAAAAAGGCGGCCACGGAGGTCACAACGGCATCCGCAGTATCATCGACCATCTCGGTACGAAGGAGTTCAAACGGCTTCGTGTCGGTGTAGGACGCCCGGAAGGCTCCAAAACCGTCATCGATCATGTGCTCGGAACGTTTACAAAAGAAGAGATTCCTCACGTCGAAGACAGTATCGATTACGCTGTGAAAGCATGTGAGGCATGGGTCGGTCAGACCTTTGACGAAGTGATGAATACGTACAATATGAAATGATACCTGTTTACTACTGAGTTCGTATAACGGACCACAAGGACGGTAACACTATCTACCATCACCCCTTCAAGGAGGATGGACATGAAAATACGATACTTCTGCCGTCATTGTGAGAATCAGGTTGGAGAATTAGATGCAGCACACGTGGATGTTTCTCAACTAGGGTTTGATCTGTTGAATGATCAGGATCAGGAACAGATGGTTCATATGACCGCTGATGGCGGTATGAATATACGGACGATCTGTGACTCGTGTAAAGAATCATTGGACGAACATCCACATTACCATGAACTGGACCATTTTATTCAGTAAATCCCGACCCCCAGCTTCTGCTGGGGGAAAAGGTGGTGGAGGAATTCGTTATGCAAGGGATAAAGGATTATTTACATCCAAAGGAAGATGTACAGTCCGTGATTGAAGGCTTTCAATCCGGAATGAAAGAACAAATGGTGGCTGGTCTATCCGGAGCCTCCAGGAGCCTGATGATTTCTCTTCTTCAGCAATCCCTGGATCGTCCGGTTATTCTTGTCACTCATCAATTGATACAAGCACAGCAGCTGTATGACGACATGCAGGAGCTTGCAGACCCTGATCAGGTTCATCTGTATCCGGTCAATGAACTGATTGCATCGGAAATCGCTGTTGCGAGTCCTGAACTCCGCAGTCAGAGAATCGAAGCGCTCAGCCAGTGGCTGAATCAGGAAAAGGGTGTATTGATCGCACCTGTAGCTGCTTTGAAACGTATGATGCCGCCGCAATCCTATTGGGAGCGTAACCTGCTCCCTTTTCGTGTTGGAGAAGAAATCAACCTGGAGGATTACCTGGAACGGTTTATCAGTATGGGGTATGAGCGTACGGAAATGGTGGCGACCCCGGGGGAGTTCTCTCTTCGTGGGGGAATTCTGGATGTGTATCCATTAACCGCCGAATTCCCGTACCGGATCGAGTTGTTCGATACAGAAGTGGACTCGATTCGGACCTTTGATTCAGAAACCCAGCGCTCCCATCAAAAGGTGGAGGCTGTCACCATCGGGCCGGCGACAGAACTGCTGTTGACGTCCGAGGACTTTACAAGAGCCCACCATCGTCTGGAAAACGCACTGGCTCATTCCTTGAAGAAGCTGACGCAGACCGAATCCAAGGAAACGTTGAGCCGGGTCATTGATCATGACCTGGAGCGTCTGAAGCAGCAGGAACGATTCCAGGAAATGTATAAGTACATTGAAATGTTCTATGAGGAGCCTGTCAGTCTACTAGACTACTTGTCTAAGGACGGGCTTATCGTTTTAGATGAGATGAGCCGGATACAGGAAACCGCCCACCGTCTGGATCAGGAAGAGGGTGAATGGCTGCAGAGCATGCTCGAGGCGAATCAGTCGGTACGCGATCTCCGCTTATCCTTTGACTGGCAGGATACGTGGAATAAAATGGAACACCCCCGTCTTTATTTATCTGTTTTTATGCGTCATATTGCCAATACCCAGCCTCAGAACATCGTCAATATTTCCAGTCGGCAGATGCAGCAGTTCCACGGACAGATGAATTTATTGAAAAATGAGATGGACCGCTGGGAGAAGCAGGACTACTCTGTCGTGATTCTCGCACCGGACGGAAACCGCCAGGAGAAGATCCAGGGAGTGCTGGCGGATTACGATATTGAAGCTGTTCCTGCTAAAGGGGAACCGGAACTCCCGCTTGTGAAGCCGACCATTGTGATCGGCAACATCAGCAGCGGTTTTGAATGGCCGATGCACAAAATGGCCGTTCTGACGGAAAAGGAATTGTTCAAAAAGCGGACGGCCAAGCCGAAACGCAGACAGAAGATGTCCAACGCCGAACGGATCAAAAACTATCAGGAGCTTAAAGTCGGCGACTATATTGTGCACGCCAGTCACGGAATCGGGAAATACCTCGGAATTGAAACGCTGAAAATGGGAGGAAGTCATAAGGACTTCCTGATGGTGAATTACTCGGGGAACGACAAATTGTATGTCCCGATCGATCAGATCGATATGATCCAGAAATATGTCGGTTCTGAAGGCAAGGAACCGAAAGTGTATAAACTGGGCGGCAGTGAATGGAAAAAAGTCAAAAGCCGTGTGCAGTCCTCTGTTGAAGATATTGCTGATGACTTGATCGAACTGTATGCCGAGCGTGAAGCATCCAAAGGGCATGCCTTTCAGGAAGACGGCGAAATGCAGCGTGAATTTGAAGCAGCTTTCCCGTATGAGGAAACAGAGGATCAGCTCCGCTGTATCGAAGAGATCAAGGCAGACATGGAGCAGATCCGTCCGATGGACCGCCTGCTCTGCGGGGACGTCGGCTACGGGAAAACCGAAGTGGCGATCCGCGCCGCCTTCAAAGCGATTGCAGAAGGCAAACAGGTGGCACTGCTCGTACCGACGACGATTCTTGCACAGCAGCATTATGAGACGCTTCAGGAACGCTTTCAGGGCTTCGGTGTCAATGTAGGCCTAATGAGCCGCTTCCGCACGAAAAAGCAGCAGAAGGAGACGACAGACCGGTTGAGAAAAGGACTGGTTGATGTCGTCGTAGGTACCCACCGGGTTCTTTCTAAGGACGTCGAGTTCAAGGACCTCGGTCTCTTAATTGTGGATGAAGAGCAGCGTTTCGGGGTGAAGCATAAAGAGAAAATCAAACAGTTGAAAAACAATGTCGACGTTTTGACCCTTACAGCGACGCCGATCCCACGAACACTGCACATGTCGATGCTCGGCGTTCGTGATTTGTCCGTGATTGAAACGCCGCCGGCCAACCGATTCCCGATCCAGACGTACGTACTGGAATACAACCCGATCTTCCTGAGGGAAGCAGTGGAACGGGAAATGGCAAGGGACGGTCAGGTGTTCTTCCTGTTTAACCGGGTGGAGAATATTGAACGGATGGCGCAGGAGATTGCTGAACTTGTTCCGGAAGCACGGGTGAGCTTTGCTCATGGACAGATGAATGAAACGGAACTGGAGAACGTTATGTTCTCCTTCCTCGGCGGGGAGTCTGACGTGCTTGTCAGTACGACGATCATTGAAACAGGGGTGGACATTCCAAACGTGAACACCTTGATTGTCTATGATGCGGACCGGATGGGGCTTAGTCAGCTGTATCAGCTGCGTGGACGTGTCGGACGTTCCAACCGTGTAGCCTACGCGTACTTTACGTATCAGAAAGACAAGGTGCTCACAGAAGTAGCAGAAAAAAGGCTCCAGGCGATCAAAGAATTCACCGAGCTTGGATCCGGGTTCAAGATTGCCATGCGTGACTTGTCCATCCGTGGAGCCGGTAACCTGCTCGGTTCCCAGCAGCACGGGTATATCGATTCGGTCGGTTTTGATATGTATTCCCAAATGCTCAAAGATGCGATCGAAGCGAAGCGTCAAGGCAAAAAGCCGGAAGAAGTCCAGCCTTTCCAGCCGGAGCTTGATTTGAGCGTGGATGCCTATATTCCGGATGATTACATCGCTGATGAAAAACAGAAAATCGATATGTACAAATTGTTCCAGGCGGTGGAGTCTGTCGAGGATATTCAGGACCTCAGGGATGAGCTGATCGACAGGTTCGGGGACTACCCGGGAGAAGTGGAAAATCTCTTCCGTGTCTCCAGCATCAAGCTGCAGGCGAAGCGGGCCAGGATTGAATCCGTCGCAGAGAAGAAGAAGAAAATCGAAATGGTGATGGAAGCGGAACAGAGCCGTGACATCGATGGATCCAAATTGTTCGACTTTGCCAACTCTTATGGAAGGATGGTTCAGCTCGGCACCGAGGACAGCCAGCTGAAGGTGACCTTCACATGGGACCGCAAACAGGAATTCGACCGCTACAGGCTTGTGGAAGAATTCATCGGCCGTCTGCCGGAGATGATGAGAGAAACAACAACAGCCTGATAAATATCACCCTGTTGCTGCAGGGTGGTCCGGCCTGGAGAGAAACCCTGTGTTTTTCTCCAGGCTTTTTTTTTATGCCTCCAGGAGTATAGATCATTCCTTATCCGCGGACGAGCGTCCAAGTTTGAAGCTGATTTTTAACAAGTTGAAAATCAGAGGGGTGCTATCCTGCTTGAGGATAGGTTTACATTATTTATGAAAAAAACCAGACCAAGGGTGTATAGGTTTTTATTGCTGACCCATACTATCGTTAATCACCCGCTTGTTCTGCTTGCTCTTCAACAGGAGAAGGAAAGGTAGTCATCACAGAAAAGGAGGCAGCATAAAAGAATGAAAGCAACTGGTATTGTACGTCGTATTGATGATCTAGGCCGTGTTGTTATTCCGAAAGAAATCCGCCGCACCCTCAGAATCCGTGAAGGAGATCCTCTGGAAATATTCGTGGACAGAGAAGGGGAAGTCATTCTGAAGAAATATTCCCCGATCAGTGAACTGGGTGATTTTGCGAAGGAATATGCGGAAGCCTTAAGTGAGTCCCTGGAATCCCCTGTTCTTATATGTGACCGGGACGAGTATATTGCTGTGGCTGGTGGAGGCAAAAAAGAATACATGAACCGGTCGATCGGATCAAAAGTGGAGGAAGTGATGGACTCGCGGTCCATGGCTTCTGAAAAGCATCCGGATCCAGTGGAATTCGTCCGCGGGCAGGAAGAAGACGTCATTTCCTATCTTATTCATCCTATCATCGCCCAGGGAGACCCCATTGGCTGTGTGATTGCGTTCAATAAAGAAGGAGCACCTCTTGAAGGCGGCGCAGATAAGGCGGTCCAGACGGCAGCAAGTTTTCTCGCCAAACAGATGGAATAACACGAAGGTCAGGCCGATGGTCTGGCCTTTTCCTATGATATAATGGAAGTTCTGAACACATACATATGAGGAGAACGTTCCAAAATGACTCGAACATCTACACCATCTATTTTAAAAGGCGCCTTCATTCTTTCTATGGCTGGTTTGATCAGCAAAGTCATCAGCGCCGGCTACCGGGTGCCCCTGCAGAATCTGACCGGGGATCTTGGGTTTTATGTATATCAGCAGGTCTATCCGATTCTCGGAATGGCCCTGGTGCTGGCTTTGTACGGTTTCCCCGGTGCGATTTCAAAATTCATATCCGATCGGGACCACACCGGCGGTCCTGCGTCCCTTCCATCTTTTTATCTGCCTGTATTCCTTCTGCTTACAGCCTTTAGTTTGTTCATCGTGGCTGCCGGCTGGATGCAGGCTCCCCGGCTGGCCCGTTGGATGGACGATCCACACCTGACACAGGCCGTCCGCACATCTTTTTGTGTCTTTCTGTTTATTCCTGTGATTTCTATTCTTCGGGGCGTTTTTCAGGGGAAAAACGATATGACTCCGACCGCTGTATCCCAGATCGTGGAGCAGGTCTTTCGAGTGGCTGTTATTATCACCACGGCTCTTGCGGTTTCCCGAAGCAGAGATTTGTACCACATCGGAACCGGAGCGGCCTATGGAAGTATGGCAGGAGCGGCAGCAGCTTCTCTTGTCCTTTTCCTTTGGATGATCAAAAAAAGGGGAGTATGGACTTTTCAGCGCTCTCCTGTCCAGGCTTCCTTCAGCAGACACATCCTTCTGTATGGAGTATTGATTTCCTTTAACTATATGCTGCTGTTGTCCCTGCAGCTTGTCGATGCCTTCACCCTTGTTCCGCAGCTGATCCAGAACGGGTATCATCCGGAAGAGGCGAAGGTTGTAAAGGGGATTTATGACCGGGGACAGCCATTGATTCAATTGGGTACCATCCTGGCTTCTTCCCTTGCTCTTGCTTTGATTCCTTCTGTGACACGTCGGCGGATGGAGGAGAATCCGGAGTTGGTCCGGTCTTCGATTGCCAGTGCCGGAAAAATCACACTCTACCTCGCCACCGGAGCGGCCGCCGGGTTGATCTTCCTTTTTCCTGATGTGAACGAGGTCTTTTTCCAGGATGCTGCTGGGAGCGGTTATTTACGCGTACTGATGCTCGTTATCATTGCCAGTTCCCTGTCCATTACGACTGCTTCTGTCCTGCAGGGACTCGGGCGGATCCGTCACACAGCTGTTCTTGTCATGGCCGGGATCGGTGTGAAGGGAGCGGCTAATTTTCTATGGATACCATCGGCCGGTATTTACGGTGCTTCTCTTGCTTCGTTAACCGCTGTTACTTTTGTTTTGTTTGGAAATATCGTAATCTTAAGGAAAGATCTTTCATTATGGAGATGGCGGTACCTTCCGTGGGGACCCCTGGCCCTTGCCGTTGCAGGAATGTCTGCAGGATTGTACATAAGCAGGGGAGCGGCCAAAGCTTTATTCGCCCTGGATGGCCGGCTGCCTCTTCTTCTTTATATTCTGGCCCTATCTGTCGGGGGAGCTGTAGTCTTCGTCCTGATTCTGATCAGGACCGGCGGTTTTACAAGAAAGGAGATAGAAGCTCTTCCCTCGAGTAACCGGCTGATTCAATTATTACCGAAAGGATGAAAACGATGCAGACGATTAAAATTTTCGGACTGGGCGCCTCCGGGCTGGACCAGCTTCCGCTTGGTGTATACAGGCAGCTGACGCAGGCCGGTGTCCCGCTCACTGCAAGGACGCTGGATCATCCTGTCGTATCAGAGCTTGTCCAGGAAGGGCTCTCGATCGAAAGCTTCGATGCCGTATATGAGGAGCACGAAAGCTTCGGCAGCGTATATGAAGAAATCACCACCCGTCTTCTGGACCGGCCGGAAGACGAGATCTTCTATCTAGTTCCCGGCCACCCGATGATGGCGGAAAAAACGGTACAGCTTCTTTTAGAAAAGGAAAAAGAAGGGGAAATAAACGTAGAGATTGAAGGAGGGCAGAGCTTCCTGGATGCCACCTTCACCACCCTCGGCATCGACCCGATTGAAGGTTTCCAGCTTGTCGATGCGACCGATATCAAGCGTGAGCAGCTGGTGTATACAAGCCATCTGATTTTATGTCAGGTCTATGATGCGATGACCGCATCTGAAGTGAAATTAACGCTGCTTGAGGATCTTCCGGCTGCGCATCCGGTAACCATTGTTACAGCGGCAGGGGGAAGCGGTGAGCTTGTCCGGACGGTTCCTTTAGAAGAGCTTGACAGGAGCGTGGAGGTCGACAACCTGACAAGTGTCTATGTCCCTCCTCTAGAAAAGTCCCTGCTCAATCACCAGTTTTTCCGGCTCAGGGAAGTGATCCGGATTCTGCGGAGCCCGGAAGGATGTCCGTGGGACCGGAAGCAGACCCACGAGTCGCTGCGGAAGTATTTGATCGAGGAAACCTACGAATTCATCGACGCCGTCAACCAGGAGGACGATGATCAGATGGTGGAAGAGCTCGGGGATGTGCTTCTACAGGTGATGCTGCACAGTCAAATCGGTGAAGATGAAGGATATTTTACCATTGATGACGTAATAGTATCGATAACGGATAAAATGATCCGCCGCCATCCGCACGTCTTCGGGGAAGTTCAGGCAGACACGACGGACGAAGTGCTGACGAACTGGGATGCGATCAAACAGCAGGAAAAGGGAGATAAATCCCCCCGCCTTTTGGACTCCGTACCGGAAAGTTTCCCAGCTCTCCTGCAGGCGGAGGAACTGCAGAAAAAGGCGGCCAAGGTCGGTTTCGACTGGGAGGATGTTGCTCCTGTTTTAGAGAAAGTGGAGGAAGAATGGCAGGAGTTTCAGGAAGCGTTAACCTCCGGGGACCGGGAGGAAATGGAGAAGGAGTTCGGAGATTGGCTGTTTGCCATTGCCAACCTCGCCCGCCATTACCGCCTGAACAGTGAAAATGCCCTGCAGCGGACCAACCGTAAATTCCGGATGAGGCTGTCGTCCATGGAAGAATCGGTGGAGGGCAGCGGCAGGAAACTGGAGGATTACGAGTTAGATGCTTTGGAAGAGTTATGGGTACAAGCGAAAGCCAAACATAAAGGAGCGGAATAAAGCATGCGTTTAGATAAATTTCTAAAAATCTCGCGGTTAATTAAGCGTCGTACGCTGGCCAAGGAAGTAGCCGATCAGGGACGGATCAGCATCAACGGCGCGCAGAGTAAAGCGGCCAGTAACGTAGCCGTCGGCGATGAGCTGACGATTCAGTTCGGTCAGAAGGTACTGACCATTGAAATTAAGGATTTGAGAGAGAACGTCAACAAAAATGAAGCGGCTTCCTTATATGAAATCAAAAAGGAAGAACCTGTGAATCAGGATTAATCTGATGAACCACCTCCCCGGGGGGAGGCAGACGGACTGTCGAGGGAATTCTCGGCAGTCTTTTTTACGTGTGAGCCCTTTCGATGGGAGAGGCAGGGTCCAAGTCATAATCCTTCTCTTTTTTTCATAGTTTGTACAAGAGAAGGAGGCTGTTAAGATGGAGAGCTATGAGAAAAACCATGGGGTAAGGACTCAGCAGCAGGTCGATCATCATGTAAAGGTTTGGAACCGGAGAAATGTTGAAATATCAGGCGTCAAAGAAGTGGACAGCTTCGATAGTGAAGAATTTCTACTGCAGACGAATATGGGGTATCTCGTCATCCGCGGCCAGAACCTGCAGATGAAAAACCTGGACCTTGAATCCGGGGTGGTTTCCATAAAAGGCAAAATGCACGAAATGACTTATTTGGACGAGCACCAGGGGGAGAAAGCTAAAGGTTTGTTTAGCAAGCTGTTCAAATGACCCTCACGACGCAGTTTATGACGATCCTTTCCATGATCGGGGGAGGGATGTTCGTTGGAGCATCCCTGGATACCTTCGAACGTTTTTTTCATAAGCGCAATAAACAGAGCTGGCTCGAGCTCCTGTATCAGCTTGGTTTCTGGCTGGCTCAGGCGGCCTTTCTTTTTTACCTGCTTTATCTTGTGAATTACGGTGAGCTCCGGGTGTATGTATTTGTAGCGGTCGTATGTGGGTTTGCCGCTTATCGCGCATTATTTCAGCGCCTCTACTTACGTTCGCTTGAGCTTTGGATAAAGATCTGCACGGCCGTTCTCACCTTTTTGAAAAAAACGGTGTATTATCTTGTATACATCCCTGCGAAATCCATCATTTTCCTTATTATTTCTTTACTTCTTGGCGTTTATAAGATACTTTTAAAGGGTATCATTATATTGTTTATTGTCGCTTTTTATCCAATCAAACTGCTTTTTCGATTGATTTGGCGTTTCCTGCCGAAAAACATGAAAATTTACTTAAGTGAATTAGCAGGGTTTTTGGAAAAGATGAAGAATATAATGGTCAGTTGGGTAAAACGATTCAAAAAGTAAAGGAGGACGAACTTTCATGGCAAAGAGACAGCAGGAGTCGGTGGCTCGTCTGGATTCTACATACATGCAGCATTATGATGCCTATATGGACAGACATCAGCGGAAGAAAAAGCGCCTGATACGCCGTCTCGCAATGTTTGCCCTGTTAGTGTCGATCGTAGCTGGATCCATGGTGTTTTACCATGTGAAGCAGCAGTCACTTTATGCACAGAAACATGAGGAATTCGAACAGTTGCAACAGGATATGAGTGTTTTGGAAAAAGAGGAGAAGGATTTGAAGGAGGAAATTGACCTTCTGAATGATGAGGAGTACGTTCTCCAAATTGCCAGGACCAATTATTTCTTCTCTAAAGAAGGCGAAATTATCTTTAAAATGCCTGATGAGGATCCGTCTTATTGACACTCTTTTCAAAGCTTATATATAATATATAAGAAGATATATTCTTATCGAAATTTTAAGGAGGAGCATTTTTTTTATGTCAATTGAAGTAGGCAGCAAGCTGCAGGGTAAGGTAACGGGAATCACTAATTTCGGAGCGTTCGTCGAGCTGCCGGATGGCAAGACGGGTCTGGTTCACATTAGTGAAGTTGCCGACAACTACGTAAAAGACATTAATGAGCACCTGAGTCAGGGAGACCAGGTGGAAGTAAAGGTTATTAATGTCGGAGATGATGGGAAGATCGGTCTTTCCATTAAGAAAGCAAAAGAGAACCAAAACCGTCGTCCGCCAAAACCTCGTAAGCCGGCTGAATCATTCGAACAGAAGATGAACCGTTTTATCAAGGATAGCGACGAACGTTTAGCATCACTGAAGAAGCACACGGAGTCCAAACGTGGAGGTCGAGGTGCTAAAAGAGGATAGCTTGCTGTCTAGGACAATGAGTAAAAGGTGCGCATCTTTTATATAAAAGGAACCCATCCAAATGTGGATGGGTTCCTTTTTTTATATTTCTAAAGCAGAGGCGGTTTACAAGGTTGAAATGATGGGATCATTATGAATATAATATTTCATAATTATTTGTTTATGAAATAATAATTTCAAAATGTGGAGGGGTTTGTTGTGAATAGACAGAAAGAGTATCCGGACCATAGAACGATGCAGCAGTCAGCCGAAGCCTATGCAAGAGCTGAAAAGGTCATTCCCGGCGGTGTGACCGCTAATATCAAGTATTTCGATCCACACCCCATTTTTATGAAAAAGGCGGCAGGCAGCCATCTGTATGATGCTGACGGCAACCATTATGTGGATTACCTTCTGTCCTATGGGGCGCTGATTCACGGGCATGGCCATCCTTCCATCAAAAAGGCTGTTATCCGCCAGATGGAGGAGGATGGAACGACGATTTACGGGACACCTCACGAAGGGGAGGTTGAGATGGCGGAACAGCTTTGTTCGTTATATCCAGGCATGGAACGGGTCCGGTATACCAACTCAGGACTGGAAGCCACGCTGCTCGCACTGAGAGTCGCTAAAGCCTATACGGGCCGGCCGAAAATAGCAAAGTTTGAAGGGCATTATCATGGAGGGTATGATCAAGTATTATGGAGTATCCATCCGGATGAGCAGGAAGCAGGAGATGCGGAAGAGCCGAATCCGGTTCCTGAATCGAGTGGTCTTCCAGAGTATTATCAGGATCATACCATTATTCTTCCGTTTAACGACCTGGAATCGACAGAACGGATCCTGCGCCGTCATGCCGGGGAAATATCCGCCCTTATGATGGAGCCTGTTCAGGGCGGTTACATACCGGCGGATCAGTCATTTATGGACGGCGTGCGCCGCGTGACGAAAGAGCTTGGCATTCTGCTGATTATGGATGAAGTGAAAACAGGCTTCCGCCTATCTCTTGGAGGGGCCCAGAAAACGTATGGCATCATCCCTGATTTGACGGCACTCGGGAAAGTGCTGGGCGGAGGTTTTCCTGTCGGTGCCGTCGGAGGAGCAGAGAACGTCATGGAGGTCCTGAATCCGAAGCGGAGTTATGATGTAATGTCCGGCAGTTCATCCGATCAGCCGCGTGCTCTGTTCCACAGCGGTACCTACAATGGTCATCCGACCGTACTGGCTGCCGGGATGGCGACGATCGATCTGCTTCAGCAGAGGGGCGTCATGGAAGACCTGATGACCAAGACGCACAAACTGCGCAAACACCTGGAAGACTTGTATAAGGTCATGGGAGTACCAATGAAAACGGTAGGGACGGGGAGTATTTTCAATGTGATGATGACAGATGGGGATATCCGTAATTACCGTGATCTTCAACACGTGGACATGACGTTCAGGAAGCGTGTGGATGAGCGTCTGCTTCAGCTCGGTGTGTATACGAAACCGCTCAACCGTTATTCAATGTCTTCTGTGCATACGGAAGCAGACATACAGTTTACTGTAGATGCACACGAAAAAGCGGTCAAGAACGTGAAAGGGTGACAGCTGCTGTGAAGAATGAACCGAATGTATATGAGACGATCCGCCGGTCTCTTCCGGAGATGAGCCGCTCCCACAAAAAAGTGGCGGCCATTCTGCTGGACCGGCCGGATGAAGTTGTTTTCCTGAATGTCAGCCAGCTGGCCGCTATGGCCGAGGTTAGTGACGCGACGATCACACGGTTTGTCGTTTTTCTTGGCTTCCGGGGATTTGCAGAATTCCAGGAGGCGATCCAATCATCATTAAAGCAGCAATGGAAGACGAGTGAACGGTTAATAAAGACAGGGAACACTTCCCCTTCATTTGAATCCGTGCTCAAAGAAGACATCACAGAAATGGAAGAGACGATGGACAGGCTGGATGAAAAGGAGCTGATGAAAGCGGTCCATGCTTTATGGAAGGCTGATAAAATATGGATTGCTTCGAACCGGAGTGCAGAAGCATTAGGGGGATTCCTTCATTACTATTTGGAAAAGGTGGTCGATGATGTCCGCATGATTCACTCCGTGGAGAGGGATGCGGATCTTCTGGCACGTCTCGGGAAACAGGATGTGGTAATCGGGATCAGTTTTCCACGGTACAGCAAAAGTACCGTCGACATCCTTGCATATGCTTGTGAGGAGGGGGTAGAAACAGTGGCGCTTACGGATACCCTTTCCTCTCCTCTTTCGGCTTATGCGGATACGGTTCTCACAGCAAAGAGCCGGATGCATTCTTATATTGATACGTTTACAGCGCCGCTCAGCGTCATTCAGGCACTGCTCGTACAGATCGGGAGGGAAAGAGAAGAAGAAACGGAAAAGCGTCTCGAGCATCTGGAATCGATCTGGGAGAAATTCGATGTGTTTTATTGAGGATCTGCAAAGAAAAAGAACATAGAAAAAACGCCTTCCAATTTGGAAGGCGTTTTTCTGGACAAGAATGTTTCCGATGACCCGTACGGGATTCGAACCCGTGATACCGCCGTGAAAGGGCGGTGTCTTAACCACTTGACCAACGGGCCAATATAACGTTTTTGAAAAAATAGTAGCGGCGGAGGGGATCGAACCCCCGACCTCACGGGTATGAACCGTACGCTCTAGCCAGCTGAGCTACACCGCCATGTGTTTGAAGTGATGTTGTCTCGCAACGTCACAAAAAATATAGTACACCATGATAGAAAAAGAGTCAACAACCAATAAAAAAATCAGACAACTCTGTTTATTTCGCTAGGGAAAGAGGGGGGTTTTTGGGAGGGGGTGGATGTGCCCGGCATACATTTTGTAGAATCTGATGCGGCTTCTGAGAAAAGCATCGAAGTTTTTGTTTCTGCTCTCTTGTTGTTTTGACAAAATGCTTCTTCTTCATGTGGTTTAATAGGTTTCACAAAGAAGGAGTGATAAACATGTTAGAAACAGTTTCGAAGCAGGAAAATCGTCAATCAGCCGTCCGAAGTTCGAGAATGGTTCAAGGCTTCCAAAGAGCTTCTTTCCGTACAGTTTCGTTTATGGCCGACAAAGGAGTCTTCCACATGGTCCTCGCCCTGCTGCTTGGACGAGCTATTATTCTATCATCCATGGCCCCTTTTGGTGTCGCTTTCCTGTCGGTGATCTGGTGGATGAAGCGTCCGCTCGTCATACCCGTAACGATCATGATGGCAGCAGGGGCTTCTACATACAGCTACGCGCATGCGGGTTTTATTGTAGGGGCGTCGACGGCTTTTTTGCTCTTAAGCCTGGGGCTGCGCAAAACAAGTCACCCCCAGAAGTGGCTCCCGGCTTTGGCATTAATGGCAAGCTTGATTCCCCGCACCGTCAGCCTCGCTTTACTGGACCGCTGGCAGCTCTATGAAATTACATTGATGGCTGCCGAAGGAATACTGAGCTTCATCCTTGTCCTTATCTTTATGCAGAGCATTCCGATTTTAACACCCCAGAGGTTTCAGCCTACGTTGAAAAACGAAGAGATTGTCTGCCTCATTATATTACTCGCTTCCGTTTTGACAGGATTGATCGGGTGGCAGATCCAGGGCGTAGCCGTCGTGGATGTATTTGCCCGGTACCTTGTCATTCTGCTCGCCTATATTGCCGGGGCTGCCATCGGTTCAACCGTTGGAGTCGTCACAGGTCTGGTGCTGAGTTTATCGAATATGGATCATATTTATCAAATGAGTCTGCTGGCTTTTTCCGGCCTGCTTGGCGGGCTCTTGAAGGAGGGGAAAAAAGCAGGAGTCAGTGCCGGTCTGGTGGTCGGCACCCTTTTAATCGGTTTTTATATGGGCAGTGACACAGAACTGCCGGCTTCCTTATGGGCAACGGCCTGGGCCGTGGCGTTGTTTGTTCTCACGCCGAACTCCTGGGTGAAACAGTTGTCCAAGTATGTTCCGGGCACAGATGAACATTTTTCGGAACAGCAGAAATACTTACAAAAAGTCCGGGATGTCACGGCTGTAAGGGTCGGGAAATTCTCGGACGTTTTTCAGGCTTTATCAAGAAGTTTCACATATCTGGAGTCTCCAAAGGAGGAAAGCGGTGAAGCGGAGGAGATCGATTACTTCTTGAGCCATGTCACAGAAAAGACCTGTCAGTCCTGTTTTATGAAGGAAAAGTGCTGGGTGCGGAACTTTGATGACACCCATAATTTGATGACTGATTTGATGCATGAACTGGATGAGAAAGGAGAGGCAGGCAGGGGCCTGCGAAAAAGTGTGGATCAGCACTGCGTCAAGCCGCAGAAGCTGATTGATACGATGAATCACGAGTTGTCTTTTTATCATGCCAACCGGCAGTTGAAACGGCAGGTGCTGGAGAGCCGGCGCTTTGTGGCGGAACAGCTGCAGGGGGTTTCGGAGGTGATGGATAATTTCGCTCAGGAGATCGTGAAAGAACGCGAGCACCACGAAAAAAAGGAGCATGTCATTTATCGTGCTCTTGAACGAATGGGGATGGTAATTCAGAAACTCGAAATCTATTCATTGGATGAAGGGAACATGGACCTTGAACTGATTGTAGAAATTGATAATTACCGCGGAGAAGGAGCGAAAATTATTGCACCGGTATTGTCCGACATTCTGGGAGAGACGATTGTCGTAACGATGGAGGAAATCTCTCCTTATCCGCAGGGCAGGTGTTACCTTTCGTTTGGCTCCGCCAAACATTACGCCATTGAATCCGGAGTGGCGCATGCAGCTAAAGGGGGCGGGTTTGTATCCGGAGATAGTTTTACGATGATGGAACTGGGCAGAGGAAAATATGCCCTGGCGATCAGTGATGGAATGGGTAACGGGGAACGTGCTCATGAAGAAAGTATGGAAACGCTGCGTCTGCTCAAGCAGATTTTACAGTCCGGCATCCAGGAATCAGCAGCGATCCAATCGATTAACTCCATCCTGTCGCTTCGTACGAATGATGAAATTTTTTCAACATTGGATTTAGCTGTGATTGATCTGCATCAGGCGACATCCAAGTTCATTAAAGTCGGGAGCACCCCGAGTTTTATAAAAAGAGGAGATAAAATCCACACCGTCGAAGCCGGGAATCTGCCAATGGGCATTATCCCGGACGTGGATGTAGATGTAAGGAGTGAACAGCTGAAAGCCGGGGACTTCCTCATTATGATGAGCGACGGCATACTGGAAGCACCGCGTCAGATTGAAAACGTGGAAATGTGGATCAAACGGAAGATCCGCGAAATATCGAGTCAGGATCCACAGGTGATGGCTGATCTGCTCCTGGAAGAAGTGATCCGTACCCATTCGGGTGACATTGTCGATGATATGACGATCATCGTAGCGAGAATCGATCATTATCTCCCGGAGTGGGCGTCCATTCCTTCAGAGAAAAAAGAGGCCTGACCGCGTATAGAACCCCTCCTTTTCGGCGAAGATGGAAGCAACGAAACAGGAGGGAGCATCATTATGAAAACAGGGCGACTGAAGCAGATACTGTTGTTAACCGATGGATGTTCAAATCACGGGGAGGACCCCGCCGCAGTGGCAGCACTGGCAAGAAGCCAGGGGATAACGGTGAACGTGATTGGTGTTCTCGACGACCGGCAGAACAGCAGGCCGCAGGGGCTTGATGAAGTAGAAGCGATTGCCGAGGCAGGCGGGGGCATCAGTCAGATCGTGTATCAAAAAAGTCTGTCCCAGACCGTGCAGATGGTGACGAAACAGGCGATGACCCAGACGATACAGGGTATCGTCAATAAAGAGCTGCAGGAGATTCTGGGAAAAAATCAATCGCTGGAGGAACTTCCTCCTGAGCAGCGGGGAGAAGTTGTGGAAGTCGTTGATGAGCTTGGGGAAAGCAGTGCTCTGGAGGTGCTGGTGCTCGTGGACGTGAGTGCAAGCATGCATCATAAGCTTCCTACAGTGAAAGATGCTCTTTTTGATTTGTCCTTAAGCCTCAATGCACGATCAGGGTCCAATGATTTCAGTGTCTACACCTTCCCGGATCCGAAACATACGATCCTGCAGATGGTGGACTGGACGCCGGAACTGGGAGCGGTCAACCGTTTGTTTTCTAAGTTGAACAGCGGCGGCTACACACCGACAGGCCCTGCTCTTCGAGAGGCCCTGTATGCTTTTGCTGCCAAATCAGCCCCTTCCCACTTGGAAGATGGAGAAGATCCTTATGAAGAAACAGGCTGGTAACTTCTCACCGGGCCATCAGGTCCTCGGCAGGTGGAACAAGCACCCTTACATCATCATGGAAAAACTCGGTTCAGGAGCGTGCGGCACCGTTTATAAATGCCGCTCGACACGTGGGGAGACGTATGCGCTCAAAATGGGAACCGACAGCTCCAGGATGATGCTTGAGGTGAACATGCTAAAGAAATTCAGCAAGGTCCAAGGGGAAAAACTTGGGCCTTCTTTTGTTGATGTGGATGACTACCGGATGTCCGGGGGGCATCAGCTGCCTTTTTATGTGATGGAATACATAGAAGGAAAGCCCCTGCCTCAGTTTCTGGCGGGGAAGTCGAAAGAATGGGTCGGTATTTGCGCAGCTCAAATTATGGGTGATATTGCCAAGCTTCACGAAGCTGGGTATGTGTTCGGCGATTTGAAAACAGACAATCTACTTGTTTCTGATTCGCGTGTCCGGCTTATTGACGTCGGGGGTGTGACAGCAGCAGGCAGGGCGATAAAGGAATACACGGAGTTCTATGACCGCGGGTACTGGGGGATGGGTTCCAGGAAGGCCGAACCTTCCTACGATCTATTCGCGATTACGATGATTATGCTGGAAACCGCAGGGGCGGGGCGTTTTGAAAGGGGGTCTTCCCCGAGAAAGACGCTGGAACAGAAACTGGCAGCTGCTCCTGTACTCAAACCATACCGGACAATCATCCAAAATGGCTGGAAGGGAAAGTACAAGGATGCTTCGGAAATGGAAAAAGATATGGCTGGTGTGCTACTGTACAAAACACCGTCTTCAACACGTGTCCATTTCCGCGCAGATCAGAAGAAAAAGACCACCGATTCCGGGGAGTTAACGGCCATCACCTTATTGTCCGTACTGCTTATGGGAGGGTCCTTGATTACTTTTTTCTTGTAACAGCTATTCTTTTGCAGATGGTGAGAAGAGTGATACGATAGGAGAAGATAGAGATAGACAGGAGGAACGTCTGATGGATCACGTTGTCCATTCGTTCATCTCAAAACATCAGTTAATTCAACCGGGACAGAGGGTCCTTGCTGCTGTATCCGGAGGGCCGGATTCAACAGCCCTTCTCCATATGCTGACCCAGCTGAGAGAGAAGGTTCCGTTTCACCTCACAGCTGTATCCGTGGATCACGGACTGCGGGGGGAAGAGGCACGGGAAGACCTGGCCTTTGTTCAGACGCTTGCGGATCAATGGGATGTCGAATTTCATGGAACCTCTGTCGATACAGGTTCGTATAAGGAATCATCGGGAAAAGGGACGCAGGAAGCGGCCCGCGATCTCCGTTATCGTTTCTTTGAAGAGCAGATGTATGCCCGGCAGGCGGATGTCCTCGTCATGGGGCATCACGGAGACGACCAGGCAGAGACGCTCATGATGCAGATGGTCCGTTCCGCCAGGCCTGAAGCGGTTCAGGGAATCCCTTTGCGGAGACCGTTTGCCTGCGGTGAAATCGTACGGCCGCTGCTATGTGTCTCCAAGGAACAGCTTCTCCATTATTTGAATGACCGTTCTCTTCCAAGCCGCCATGATCCCTCCAATGATCGGACCGACTACACGCGCAACGCGTTCCGTCACAGGGTGATGCCTTTTTTGAAGGAGCAGAATCCCCGGCTTCATGAGCATGTGCAGGCATTCAGTGAAAGGGCAGCGGAAGAGCGTTCCTACATAAACGAACAGGCTCAGAAGGTGTTGGAATATGTTCATTTTTCGGAGGATGTTGAGAAATTCGTACAATTTTCAAAACAAACCTTCAAAACATTTCCGCTTGCTTTACAAAGGACAGCCTTTCATCTAATATTGAACTATCTGTATGTGAAGCAAAACGAAGACATTTCCTATCTTCATGAAGAAATGTTCATGAACCTGTTAAGGGACGAGAAACCGAACCGTTCCCTTGATTTTCCCGGAGGGTTGAAAGTGGTCCGCGCTTACGATGAGATTACCTTCACATTCGCGGATGAAAACGAGGATTCGTCCTTTCGTTTAATTCTGCACCCCGGGGCCTCTGTCTCCCTTCCGGATGGTTCGTCCGTGGAAGCGGAATGGAGCTGGTGCCCGGAAGAGCCCGATGCCTTCACCTATGTATGTGAGGACTATCACGTAAACCTTCCGCTCATCGTCCGCTCCAGACAGCCTGGAGACCGTATGGAAGTAAGAGGGATGAAGGGGTCAAAAAAAGTAAAAGATATTTTTATTGATCAGAAAATCCCTGCCCGCACCCGCGGGACACTGCCGGTCGTTACCGATCAGACAGGGGAAATTCTCTGGCTTGGCGGCCTGAAAAAAGGCGGCAGGCAGAGAGGCAGGTCTTCAACAGGTCCATGGCTTCGGTTACATTATAAAAACAAAGCAGACGCGTAGGAGGAGCAATCATGCACAACGAAATTGAAAAGGTCTTGATTTCCGAAGAGGAGATCCAGCAGAAATGCAAAGAGATGGGAGCCCGTTTATCCGAGGAGTATAAGGATCGATTTCCTTTGGCTATCGGAGTGCTGAAAGGGGCAACTCCTTTTATGACAGACCTTTTGAAACGGATGGAGACGCATTTGGAAATGGACTTTATGGATGTGTCCAGCTATCACGGTGGAATGGAGTCCTCCGGTGAGGTCAAGATTGTCAAGGACCTTGATACAAAAGTAGAGGGCCGGGATATCCTGATCATTGAAGACATTATTGACAGTGGCCGCACGCTTGCCTATCTTGTCGACTTGTTTAAATATAGAAAGGCGAATTCGATTAAGATCGTCACCCTTCTTGATAAACCGACGGGACGCAACGCTGATGTAATAGCAGACGTTGTCGGCTTTGAAGTACCGGATGAGTTCGTTGTCGGGTATGGTCTGGATTACCAGGAGAAGTATCGGAATCTTCCTTATGTAGGGGTGTTGAAACCTGAAGTATATGGCGGATAGTCCCAGATACTCCGTAAGTGGTTTCAAACGGTTCGTTTCAAGGGTAATTAGTTGTGTCGTCCGTTTTTGTTATGGTAGTATTTACTATAGTTTTTCTCGTTTGGGAGGAGGTAGGCAATGAACCGGATCTTTCGTAATACCATATTTTACTTACTTATCTTCCTCGTTGTTATCGGCGTGGTCGGTTTATTCCGAGGTCAAGGTGATCCGCAGCAAGAGTTAAATGTAAATCAGTTTTACGATAAATTAAACAGCGGTGCCATCGAAGAGATGACAATTCAGCCTGTTAATGGAGTGATTCGAATCACTGGTCAGCTGGAAGGTGCAGAAGAAGGGGAAGAAGCCTTCACCGCACAGATTACAGCGAACGACCAGACACTTTCCAACATTACCGAGACGGCTCAGGAGCAGTCGATCTTAAATGTTGAACAGGAAGAGCAGCCGAGCGCATGGGTGACATTCCTGACATCCATTATTCCGTTTGTCATTATCTTCATTCTCTTCTTCTTCCTGCTTAACCAGGCTCAGGGCGGCGGAAGCCGTGTCATGAACTTCGGTAAGAGCAAGGCGAAGATGTACACCGAAGAGAAGAAAAAAGTACGTTTTAAAGACGTCGCTGGTGCAGATGAAGAGAAGCAGGAGCTTGTGGAAGTAGTTGACTTCCTTAAAGACCCGCGTAAATTCTCTGCTGTTGGTGCACGTATTCCAAAAGGTGTCCTTCTCGTAGGGCCACCAGGTACAGGTAAAACATTGCTGGCCCGTGCCGTTGCCGGGGAAGCGGGAGTTCCGTTCTTCTCCATCAGTGGTTCGGACTTCGTTGAAATGTTTGTCGGTGTCGGGGCTTCCCGTGTCCGTGACCTGTTTGAAAACGCCAAAAAGAATGCCCCTGGTATTATCTTTATCGATGAGATCGATGCTGTTGGACGTCAGCGTGGTGCAGGCCTTGGCGGCGGTCACGATGAGCGTGAGCAGACATTGAACCAGCTCCTTGTTGAGATGGACGGTTTCGGAGTCAATGAAGGGATCATCATCATTGCTGCGACCAACAGACCGGACATTCTTGACCCGGCCCTTCTTCGTCCTGGCCGTTTTGACAGACAGATTACTGTCGATCGCCCGGATGTCAAAGGCCGTGAAGCTGTTCTCGCCGTTCATGCGAAGAACAAGCCGCTGTCTGAAAATGTCGATTTGAAGACGATCGCTCTCCGTACACCAGGATTCTCTGGCGCAGACTTGGAGAACCTGTTGAACGAATCAGCTCTTGTAGCTGCCCGTGGAGACAAGAAAAGTGTCGACATGGATGATGTTGATGAAGCTATCGACCGGGTTATTGCAGGCCCAGCTAAGAAGAGCCGTGTCATTTCCAAGAAAGAGCGCGACATCGTGGCCAACCACGAAAGTGGACATACGGTCATCGGTATGGTGCTTGATGATGCTGACATGGTTCATAAAGTAACGATTGTCCCACGAGGTCAGGCCGGCGGTTATGCGGTCATGCTTCCAAAAGAAGACCGTTACTTTATGACAAAACCTGAACTGTTCGACAAAATCACGGGTCTTCTGGGCGGCCGTGTAGCTGAAGAAATCATCTTCGGTGAAGTGAGTACCGGTGCCCACAACGACTTCCAGCGTGCAACAAGCATTGCACGTAAAATGGTTACTGAATACGGCATGAGTGAAAAACTCGGACCGCTTCAGTTCGGGTCCAATTCCGGAGGTCAGGTCTTCCTGGGCCGTGACATTCAGAATGAGCAGAACTACAGTGACCAGATCGCTTACGAAATCGATCAGGAAGTGAAGAACTTTATCCAGTACTGTTATGATCGTGCGAAGACGATTCTGACAGAAAACAGAGATAAATTAGAGCTGATTGCCAAAACATTGCTGGAAGTAGAAACTCTGGATGCTACTCAAATCCGTTCCTTGTTTGACAAAGGACGTCTTCCAACAGATGAAGAGCTTGAAGCCCTTGCTAGAGAACACAATGCTAAAATCAAGAACAATACTTCTTCCGGAAGTGACGAAGATGTACGCGTCAACATCCAATCGAAAGATGAAGAAGTCTCTGAAGAGGAACAGGATACCGAAGATTCCTCAACAAATAAAGAAGAAGAGAGCGGGTCAGATTCTGACGATCGTCGTTCTTAATTCAACGAAAAAACCACACCAGCTCCGGCGGTGTGGTTTTTCGTGTCTCATTACAGCAGACGGTTCGGCTCTTGTGGTATGATGGTAGCCGAAGGAAATGACACAGGAGGCTGTTTGTATGAATTTTGTCCTTGATGTGGGAAATACCAATACTGTCTTAGGCGTATTTGAGAATGGTGCGTTAAAGTATCAATGGAGAATTAAGACAGATCGACATAAAACAGAAGATGAGTTCGGAATGCTGATCAAATCCCTTTTTGATCATGAAGGTCTGGCCTTTGAAGATATGGACGGGGTTATCATCTCTTCCGTAGTTCCGCCCATAATGTTTGCACTTGACCGAATGTCTCGTTATTATTTTAAAAAGCAGCCCATGATTATCGGAGAAAATAATGTCGACCATGGTCTGCCCATGAAATATCCGAACCCTGACGAAATAGGGGCGGACAGGGTAGTGAATGCTGTCGGAGCCATTGATGAGTACCCGCTTCCTTTGGTCATTATTGATTTCGGAACAGCGACAACCTACTGCTACATCAATGCAGAAGGTGAGTATCTGGGAGGTGCTATTGCGCCTGGAGTCAACATATCCATGGAAGCCCTCTATGCCAAAGCAGCTAAACTGCCGAAGATTGAAATTAAAAGTCCGGAGCATGTCATCGGACAAAGTACTGTAGAAGCGATGCAGTCCGGAGCATTTTACGGATACGTTGGACAAGTGGATGAAGTGGTGCGAAGGATGAAGGAAACTTCCGACCATACGCCCACAGTCATTGCTACCGGAGGCTTAGCGAACTTAATTGCCGGCCAGTCCAGGACCATTGATCATGTAGATCCCTATCTTACATTGAAGGGGCTGCATAAGATATATCAGCGCAACAAAGAGAAAAAAGCATTTAAAGGAGAATGATGATTCATGTCAGATTATTTAGTGCGGGCGATGGCATTTGATGGACAAGTGAGAGCGTACGCTGTTCAGTCCACCAACACCGTCGAAGAAGCAAGACGCAGACAGGATACGTGGGCGACAACATCAGCCGCTCTGGGTAGAACTTTGACGATCAGCTCTATGATGGGAGCTATGCTTAAAGGAGAAGACAAAATCACAGTGAAGGTTGAAGGCGGCGGGCCGGTGGGTGCCATTGTCGTGGATGCCAACGCTAACGGGGAAGTTCGCGGCTATGCGAAGAATCCTCATGTCGACTTCGAGTCCAATGCCCAAGGAAAGCTGGACGTATCACGTGCGGTCGGTACGTCCGGGACATTGAGTATTGTGAAGGATCTTGGGATGAGAGATCATTTTACTGGTCAGGTTCCGATTGTGTCCGGGGAAATCAGTGAGGACTTCACGTATTACTTCGCGAACTCTGAACAGGTCCCTTCCGCTGTAGGGGCAGGTGTACTGGTGGATACAGATCACAGCATCCTTGCTTCCGGAGGTTTTATCATTCAAATGATGCCGGGTGCTGATGACAAGACGACGACAGAAATTGAGAAACGTCTCTCTGATATGCGTCCCATTTCTACACTTGTGCAGGAAGGAAAAACACCGGAACAGATTCTTTACACCGTTCTAGGGGAAGAAAATGTCCAGCTGTTGGACACAAAGCCTGTGAATTTCCAATGCCATTGTTCACGTGAACGGGTCGAGATGGCCATTTCCAGCCTTGGTGATGAGGAAATTGAACGAATGATTGAAGAGGATAACGGTGCGGAAGCGAAGTGTCACTTCTGCAACGAAGATTATCAATTCTCTGCTCATGATCTGGAAGAACTGAAATCTCAGAGCACCAGCTGATTTTTTCATCATAGGCAGCCGATAAGGATATAAATAAAAGACGGGACTTTTGTTCCGTCTTTTTCTATTCTTTTAGCATGAATTGTTTGACAATTGTGGTGGATTTCAGTAAGTTAAAGTTAAATCCTATTTAAATACTTGGTTTTAGGAGTGATGGTGTTGAGAATCGTAAATAACGTAAGTGAACTTGTAGGACAGACTCCGCTGGTAAAACTGAACGGCAGTGCTGACGAAGACAGTGCAGACATTTACCTTAAACTGGAGTACATGAATCCAGGGAGTTCTGTGAAGGATCGTATTGCCCTTTCTATGGTGGAAGAAGCGGAGAAAGACGGCCGGTTGAACGAGGGCGACACGATTGTGGAACCAACGAGTGGAAACACGGGAATTGGTCTGGCTATGATTGCTGCAGCCAAAGGCTATAAAGCGATTCTCGTCATGCCTGATACGATGAGTCAGGAACGTCGGAACCTTCTGCGTGCCTACGGAGCGGAACTGGTTCTTACACCGGGAAGCGATGGTATGAAGGGAGCGATTAAGAAGGCGGCCGAGCTTCATGAAAAGCATGGCTACTTCATGCCTCAGCAGTTTAACAATGAAGCGAACCCTCTCATCCACGAAAAGACCACAGGACCTGAAATCATCGAGCAGATGGGTGATCAACTGGACGCTTTTGTTGCTGGTATTGGAACAGGGGGAACAATTACCGGTGCTGGAAAAGTGCTGAAGGAAAAGTACCCTGACATGAAGATCTATGCGATTGAACCGGAAGAATCCCCGGTATTATCCGGCGGAAATCCCGGACCACACAAAATCCAGGGGATCGGCGCCGGCTTTGTACCAGGAATCCTGAACACAGAAATCTACGATGAAGTCGTAACGGTTTCAAAAGAAGATTCCTTTACTGCTGCCCGTGAAGCAGCGCGTAAAGATGGAATCCTTGGAGGGATTTCTTCCGGTTCAGCGATCCACGTAGCGAAACAAGTAGCTAAGCAGCTAGGAAAAGGTAAAAAAGTGGTGGCGGTCATTCCTAGTAATGGGGAAAGATATCTATCCACTCCCCTTTACCAATTTGATGAAGAATAAAAGTCTAACGCACTCCTTTTAACAGGGGTGCGTTTTTTCCGTAGGACAGGAATTCCTGTCATGATAGAACTTATGAAATGTTGTAAGATAGGGGAAGAGTAATAAAGAAATGAGGGGAATACATGTCCTTATACTTACACACGCGCGTGAAAACCTATGATTTAACAAAACAGACCCTCGTTATGGGCATTTTAAACGTCACTCCTGATTCCTTTTCGGATGGCGGGCTGTACACAGATGTTGATCGGGCTGTCCAGCAGGCAGAAGCTATGGTGGAAGCAGGAGCCCACATCATTGACATCGGTGGTGAATCAACACGTCCAGGCCATGACCCTGTACCGGCGGAGGAGGAGTTGAAAAGGGTCCTTCCAACGATAGAGGCGGTAAGTCAGGCTGTTGATGTACCAATCTCCATTGATACGTACAAGTCGGAAGTGGCTGCCAGGGCTGTCCAGCATGGCGCCTCCATCATTAACGATGTTTGGGGGGCTGTAAAGGATCCGGCTATAGCTGATGTCGCTGCCCGGAATGACGTTCCACTTGTTTTGACACACAACCGGAAGGATCGGAATTACACTTCGTTAATGGATGATGTCAAAAAGGATCTAACGGAAATGGTGAACCGTGTGAAGGCACGGGGAGTGAAGGATGAGCAGATCATTCTTGATCCGGGTATCGGTTTTGCCAAGAGCCAGCAGGATAACCTTGTGGTCATGCGTCACCTCGGCGAGCTTCGTGACCTCGGTTATCCGATTCTTCTCGGTACTTCAAGGAAGTCTTTTATCGGTACGGTGCTGGATCTTCCTAAAGAGGAACGAATGGAAGGGACAGGCGCAACGGTGTGCTACGGGGTGGCCCAGGGAGTGGAAATGGTAAGGGTGCATGATGTGGGGCCCGTGGTCCGTATGACGAAAATGATGGATGCTATGATTGGAAAGGATGGAGGAAATGGATAAAATCTACGTTAATCAAATGGAATTCTGGGGCTATCACGGCCTTTTTCCCGAAGAAAACAAACTGGGGCAGCGTTTTTATGTAGATCTTGAATTGGAGCTGGACTTAAAACCGGCTTCCCAATCTGACGATATGACAAAGTCCATTGATTATGGGGCGATTTATGAAACAACAAAAAAGATTGTAGAGGGAAAGGCCTATAAGCTTGTGGAGTCTGTAGCTGAGCAGATATCCATGGAGTTGTTCTCCTCCTTCCCGCTTTTGGAAGGTTGTCTTGTAAAAGTATTCAAACCGGACCCGCCCATCCCCGGACATTATCAATCCGTAGCAATTGAGATATACCGGAGCCGGTCTGATGAATAAAGCTTATATCGCACTCGGATCCAACCTTGCTGAACGGGAACAGTACCTTCGTGATGCCATTGCTTTACTGGATGAAAATGAAGACGTTCAAGTAGAGGGGAGATCGGGAGTGTATGAAACGAGTCCGGTGGGTTACACAGACCAGGGGGATTTCTTGAATATGGTGATCACCGTGGAGACATCCCTTCCTCCTGAAGATCTGTTGGCAGCCTGTCAGGCGATTGAAGATGGTCTTGGAAGAAAAAGATTAGTGAAATGGGGGCCGCGGACCATTGATCTCGACATCCTTTTGTATAATGAAGAAAACAGAGCAGCTGCCGACTTGACGATCCCCCACCCCCACATGCATGAACGGGCGTTTGTTATCGTCCCTCTGGCCGATGTAGATCCACAGGCCTACCTTCCCCATCTGCAGAAGCAGGCGGTCGAACTGCTTCATGAACTTCCGGATGCAGAAAGGGAAAGCGTTACGTTATGGGGGCACCTGTGAACAAAAAGCCATGAAGCAGCAAGGCCCTCGGCAGGGAAGCGGAGTCAAGGTTCCCGTGAGCGTTGACACACCCATAAGACTTTTTTATACTAAACCATAGTTAGATGCTGCCAGCCCTTTGCTGGCAGTTTTTGTTATTGTGGCGGCACAGTACAAGGAAAAGACGAGGAATGGAGTGATAGCAGTGTCAGAAGAACTGAATGAATATATGCAGGTGCGCAGAGACAAGATGAATGCTCACCGTGAACAAGGTCTGGATCCGTTCGGCGACCGTTTCGACCGGACCCACTATGCGGACCAGCTAAAAGAACAATACGATACCTATACAAAAGAAGAGTTGGAAGAAAAGCAGTTCCCGGCGACCGTAGCCGGCCGAATCATGACCAAGCGCGGGAAAGGGAAAGCTGGCTTCACGCACATCCAGGATGTCACAGGACAGATCCAGTTGTACGTCCGTAAAGATGAAATCGGAGAAGAAGCCTATGACAACCTCTTTAAAACAGCAGATCTCGGGGATATTGTCGGAGTAACCGGAGTGATGTTCAAAACAAACGTCGGAGAACTTTCTGTAAAAGCGGAGGAATTCCAACTGCTTACGAAATCCCTGCGCCCGTTACCTGAAAAGTTCCACGGACTCCAAGATGTAGAACAGCGCTATCGTCAGCGTTACCTTGACTTAATTACGAACCCTGACAGCAGAGACACGTTTGTTCTGCGCAGTAAAATCATCCAATCCATGCGCCGCTACCTGGACGGTTTAGGATTCCTTGAAGTGGAAACACCATTAATGCACGGCATTCCGGGAGGAGCTTCCGCCCGTCCGTTCATCACCCATCACAACGCGCTTGATATGCAGTTGTACATGCGCATAGCAATCGAGCTTCATTTGAAGCGCCTCATTGTAGGCGGTATGGAAAAGGTATATGAAATCGGACGTGTCTTCCGTAATGAAGGCGTATCTACGCGTCACAACCCTGAATTTACGATGATCGAATTGTATGAAGCGTATGCAGATTATAAGGACATTATGGCGTTGACGGAAAACATGGTCGCTCATATCGCTAAAGAGGTCCTCGGTACAACTACGGTCATGTATGACGATCAGGAGATTAATCTGGAACCAAACTGGACCCGTCTGCATATGGTGGATGCAATCAAGGAATATACAGGCGTCGATTTCTGGAAGCACATGAGTAATGATGAAGCTAAAGCTCTTGCTGAAGAACATGGCATTGAAATTAAAGACACGATGACATTCGGTCATATTGTCAACGAGTTCTTTGAGCAGCGTGTCGAAGAAAAGCTTGTCCAGCCAACCTTCATTTATGGACATCCGATAGAGATTTCTCCACTTGCCAAGAAGAACCCCGAAGATGAGCGGTTCACAGATCGTTTTGAGTTGTTCATCGTTGGACGTGAACATGCCAATGCCTTCTCTGAGCTGAACGATCCTATCGATCAGCGCGAAAGGTTTGAAGCTCAGCTTAAAGAGCGCGAAGAAGGAAATGATGAAGCCCATATGATGGATGAGGACTTCCTGGAAGCTCTTGAGTATGGCATGCCGCCGACAGGTGGATTGGGAATCGGCGTAGACCGCCTCGTTATGCTGTTAACCAATTCAGCCTCTATCCGCGACGTCCTGCTGTTCCCGCAAATGCGACATCGTGAATCCTGATCCAGCTATCCTCCGCCGGTTATAAAGGCGGAGGATTTCTTTTTATAGCAAAATGATAAGATATTTTGAAAAAACTATTGCGCTGGACTCGTATCCGTGATAAATTATTACTTGTCGCTTTAAGAGAGCGGCGCGGTGTTGAAAAACGCCAAAACAAATCATGAAAAAAGTTATTGACACAAACAGCTTCCCATGATAAATTAGTATTTGTCGCCAAAAACGAAAGCCAAACACTTTCTCAACTTAATGAAAAAAGTTGTTGACATGAAAAACAACACATG
>NZ_AUDY01000005.1 GCF_000425705.1 Halobacillus kuroshimensis DSM 18393 | reverse complement strand
TGAGATGAGATTTCCCTCTGCTTCGAGCAGATAAGATCCCTCAGAGACGATGAGGTTGATAGGTCCGAGGTGGAAGCGTGGTGACACGTGGAGCTGACGGATACTAATGGATCGATGACTTATCTATATATACTTCGTGAATGATGTTTAATCAATAGTTGTTTCCTTATCCAGTTTTGAGGGTTCACCTCAAACTTTATATTGATGTGGTGGTGAAGGCGAAGAGGTCACACCTGTTCCCATGCCGAACACAGTAGTTAAGCTCTTCAGCGCCGATGGTAGTCGGGTTTACCCCCGTGAGAGTAGGACGCTGCCACGTCAACCAGAAAACCAGAAGTAAATACTTCTGGTTTTTTTCTATTAAGAATATATTGTTTAAAAAAGGAGGTTATCCATGAGTTGGTCCTACTTTTTCCATGAAGATATACTTATGTTCATCTTTCGATTATTTTTCGCATTACTATTAGCAGGACTCATTGGTTTTGAGAGGGAATTGAAAAACCATTCCGCTGGATTCCGGACACATATCCTTGTGGGGGTGGGCGCCTGTATGATGATGCTCCTTTCTTTATATGGATTTCAAGCGTTCATAGAGGAATATGATCATGTGCGCTTTGATCCTGCCCGTATTCCATCTTATGTGATCAGTGGCATCGGCTTTTTGGGAGCGGGTACGATCATCGTCAACGGCATGACCATCCGGGGGCTGACAACAGCTGCCTCTATTTGGACGGTGGCTGGGATCGGTCTCGTTGTTGGAGCGGGAATGTACGATGTTGCGACAGTAACCACGCTGTTTGTGCTGATCAGTCTGATCCTTTTAAACAAAGTAGAAAAAGAGAAATTAAACGGCGGCCCTACGTACCACATTACAATTAAAAAAGATCTGCAGATTCATCAGCTGCTTTCTTTGTTTGAACAGGAGGACGTGGACATCCGTAGTTTGGATGTAACGGCTCTTGATGGGGAGCAGAAGAGAGTGATCGTTCAGATTGAAAAAAAGCCCGGGCTCGATCGTTCAAAGCTGCTGGCGGAGATTACATCTATTGATGGAGTGGAAGGCTGCGGTCATGATCGGTAATGAAATCTACACAGACATCTGTGTAGATTTTTTGTTTTAATTCAAGTTCAATCGGGGAAACATAGATGGTGTGTATCAAACAAACAAGATAGTTGCGTACGGATAAAATTTGAGTATAATAAAATTAAAGTCAAAGATAGTCAAAGTCAGAAGAAGGGGGAGGGGCGATGCGGAACATATCCGATGTCATTGAGGATTATTTAAAAGGTATACTGGATCAAAGTCAAAAGCAGATCATTGAAATTAAGCGAAGCGAACTGGCGGAAAGGTTTCAGTGTGTTCCATCTCAAATCAATTATGTGATTAAGACACGTTTTACAGTGGAAAAGGGTTATATCGTAGAAAGTAAACGTGGAGGTGGAGGGTATATCCGCATCAGCCGGATCCAGCATCGCAAGGATTCTGAAATGATCGAAGATGTGATGCACCTCATTCACCCTCGTGTCTCTCAGTCTCAGGCGGAGGACGTTCTTGCGCGTCTCGTAGAATTTGATGTGATTACGTTAAGAGAAGGGAAACTTCTCCAGAGTGTCATTGACCGGGATGTGCTGGCTTTCCCTCTGCCTGTCCGGGATGAAATTCGATCGCGGATTATGAAGGCGATGTTATTTACCCTTAAATACAAATGCTGACGGAAGGGAGAGGTTCAGATGGAATGCCAGGAGTGTCATCAGCGCCCGGCAACGGTGCATCTGACCCAGGTTGTGAATGGTCAGAAGACAGAGATTCACGTCTGTGAACAGTGTGCAAAGGAAAATGGCTATATGAATTATGGTGAAGAAAAATTTTCGCTGAACGATCTGCTTTCCGGTCTTTTTCATTCTGAGGGCCCTTCTCCATTTAAGGGGCAGAGTCCTCAAACGTATCCTAAAAAAGAAACTCTAAAATGTCCGAACTGCGGACTTACTTATAACGAATTTGCCAGAATCGGCAAATTCGGCTGTGCCGTCTGTTATGAAACATTTGATGATCGGCTTAACCCGATTTTAAGACGTGTCCACAGCGGGAATACCCGTCATGATGGGAAGATTCCAAAGAGAGAAGGCGGAAACCTTCATCTGAAAAAAGAAATCGAAGAATATAAAATTAATCTTCGACAATTAATCGAGCAGGAAGAATTTGAAGAAGCAGCGAAATGTAGAGATAAGATACGTTCATTAGAGAACGAACTTCATCAGGATGAGGGTGGTGAAGAGTAATGTCCCTGAAGCAGTTTATCAATGAAGCCATCAGCCCATGGATGAAACAGGAGGGACCGGACAGCGATATTGTGATGAGCAGCCGCATACGCCTCGCCCGGAATTTTGCAGAACATCCTTTCCCTATCATCGCAAAGGAGGACACGTTAAGTAAGGTCCTGGCTTATTTTGAAGAAAATTTTCAGCAGACGTCTTTCCGGGACTATAAGGATTTTGAATTGGTCCGGATGCGGGACCTTCAACCTGTTGAGAAAAGGGTGCTTGTAGAAAAGCACTTAATCAGCCCTCACCTTGCTGAGCACTCAGAAAACTCAGCCACACTGATTTCTCAAAATGAACAGGTCTCCATCATGGTTAATGAAGAAGACCATGTACGCATACAATTATATTTCCCGGGTTTTCAGCTTGATAAAGCACTGGAACAGGCGAGTCAGCTTGATGACTGGCTCGAGGAAAAAGTAGATTATGCCTTTGATGAAAACCGAGGATATCTTACCGCCTGTCCTACAAACGTAGGTACGGGGATGAGGGCTTCCGTAATGATGCACCTCCCTGCTTTATCGATGACCCAGCAGATCAACCGGATGATTCCGGCGATTAACCAGCTGGGTCTGGTGGTAAGAGGCATTTACGGGGAAGGCAGTGAAGCACTGGGCAGCATTTTTCAAATATCCAACCAGATTACTCTCGGAAAGTCGGAGGAGGACATTGTGGAAGATCTCCATAGTGTCGTGAAGCAGCTGATCGACCAGGAGAGGAAAGCAAGAGAGACGTTGATGCACCGCTCCAGTATCCGTCTGGAGGATCGAATTTTCCGGTCGTACGGGGTGTTAACAAACAGCCGCATCATCGAATCGAAAGAGGCGGCGAAATGTCTGTCCGACCTGCGGCTCGGTATCGATCTTGGGCTCATTGATCATATTCCAAGAACCATTTTGAATGAATTGGTGATTTTGACCCAGCCGGGCTTCCTTCAGCAATACGCTGAAACATCGTTATCCCCTGATGAGAGGGATGTAAGGAGAGCTTCGCTTATCCGTGAGAGGCTCCAGCTTGAGCATAAAGAATAATGTTAGGAGGGAATGTCCATGATGTTTGGGCGATTTACAGAAAGAGCACAGAAAGTACTTGCTTTAGCGCAGGAAGAAGCCGTCCGTTTAGGACACAACAATATTGGAACAGAACACATTTTGCTTGGACTTGTCAGTGAAGGGGAAGGCATTGCAGCCAAAGCTTTAACGGCTTTAGGTCTGGAATCCTCTAAAATTCAGCAGGAAGTCGAGAAGTTAATCGGCAAGGGAGAGAAAGTATCCCAGACGATTCACTATACGCCGCGTGCGAAAAAGGTGATTGAGCTTTCCATGGATGAAGCACGCAAGCTTGGTCATTCCTATGTCGGAACCGAACACATTCTTCTCGGTTTGATCCGCGAAGGAGAAGGAGTTGCGGCCCGCGTATTGAACAACCTTGGTGTAAGCTTGAATAAAGCCCGTCAGCAGGTTCTTCAACTGCTTGGGAACAATGAGTCCACCGGCGGTCAGAACCGCAGAGGCGGCGGCTCAGGAGCTCAGGCGGCGAATGCGAATACACCGACCCTTGACTCCCTTGCCCGTGACTTAACGGCTATTGCCAAGGAAGGGAATATTGATCCGGTCATCGGCCGCAGCAAGGAAATTGAGCGCGTGATTCAAGTATTAAGCCGCCGTACGAAGAACAACCCTGTTCTTGTAGGTGAGCCTGGTGTTGGTAAGACCGCTATCGCTGAAGGTCTTGCCCAGCAGATCATGAATAACGAGGTGCCCGAAATCCTTCGTGAAAAACGCGTCATGACGCTTGATATGGGAACCGTTGTCGCTGGTACGAAATACCGCGGTGAATTTGAAGACCGTCTGAAAAAAGTGATGGAGGAAATCCGTCAGGCGGGCAATATCATTTTATTCATTGATGAGCTTCACACGCTGATCGGCGCCGGTGGTGCTGAAGGTGCCATTGACGCTTCCAACATCCTTAAACCGTCGCTTGCCCGTGGTGAGCTGCAGTGTATCGGAGCTACGACACTTGATGAGTACCGTAAGTACATTGAAAAGGATGCAGCTCTTGAGCGCCGTTTCCAGCCGATTCAGGTGGATGAGCCGACGCTTGATGAGTCTGTACAGATCCTTCAAGGACTGCGTGACCGCTATGAAGCGCACCACCGTGTAACGATTACAGATGAATCCATTGATTCTGCCGTCCGTTTTTCCGATCGTTACATCACCGACCGGTTCCTTCCGGATAAAGCGATTGATTTGATTGATGAAGCAGCATCCAAAGTGCGGCTGCGTTCCTACACGGCTCCACCGAACTTAAAAGAGCTCGAACAGAAGCTGGAGGAAGTTCGCAAGGAGAAAGATGCAGCGGTACAAAGCCAGGAATTCGAAAAGGCCGCTTCCCTGCGTGACAGCGAGCAGCGCCTTCGTGATGAACTGGAGCAGACGAAAGACGAATGGAAGGAAAAGCAGGGACAGGAAGACTCTGAGGTAACTGTTGAAGATATCGCAGCCGTCGTTTCTGTTTGGACCGGCGTTCCTGTTTCCAAGATGACGAAAGATGAAAGTGAGCGCCTGTTGAATCTTGAAGATACGCTTCACAACCGTGTCATTGGTCAGGAAGAAGCCGTGAAGGCCATTTCCAAGGCGATCCGCCGTGCCCGTGCCGGTTTGAAAGATCCGAAGCGTCCAATCGGTTCCTTCATTTTCCTTGGACCTACAGGTGTCGGTAAAACAGAACTCGCCCGCGCCCTTGCAGAAAGCATGTTCGGCGAGGAAGATGCCATGATCCGTATCGACATGTCCGAGTACATGGAAAAACACAGCACGTCCCGTCTGGTCGGATCTCCTCCAGGTTATGTCGGCTACGAAGAAGGCGGCCAGCTGACTGAGAAAGTGCGTAACAAGCCTTACTCCGTCGTTCTGCTGGATGAAATTGAAAAGGCACACCCGGAAGTCTTCAACATCCTTCTCCAGGTTCTGGAAGATGGTCGTTTGACAGATTCCAAGGGCCGTGTCGTTGATTTCCGTAATACGGTGCTGATTATGACATCCAACGTTGGAGCCCAGGAGCTTAAGCAGAATAAATATGTTGGATTCTCTATGGGAGAGGCGGACCAGGATTACAAGGACATGAAGTCCAAGGTTACGGATGCTTTGAAGAAAGCCTTCCGTCCTGAATTCCTGAACCGTATCGACGAGACAATCGTCTTCCATTCTCTTGAGAAGAAACACATGAAGGACATTGTTGTTCTTATGGCTGAAGAGCTCAGAAAACGCCTGTTGGAGCAGGAAATCGACTTTACGCTTACAGACGCAGCAATCACTTATATTGCAGATTCCGGCTTTGATCCGGAGTATGGAGCAAGACCACTGCGACGCTCCATCCAGAAAAACGTCGAGGATCTGTTATCTGAAGAGCTTCTTAAGGAAAACATCGCTAAAGGCCAAAAAGTTAAAATTGATCTGGACGATGACAAGAACTTCGTCGTTCATACGCAGCAGGAGTCTTCAACAAGCTGACTGCATGAGTAAAGAATCGGAAGGTGTCTGCCTTCCGATTTTTTTCTTATTCCGGTATGATTTGAATCACAACATTTAATAAAAATGATAAGACTGTGAAACTTCCTCACAATCTTTTTCGTATACACTCATAGGAATAGAAGAGGTGATCTCTTGGCAAAAAGAAAGACAAAGTTTGTCTGCCAGGAATGTGGATATGAAACACCGAAATGGATGGGGAAATGCCCTGCGTGCCATCAATGGAACACGCTCGTGGAGGAAATGTCGGCTCCGGCTGCCAATTCCCGTCACGTCTTCCAGACCAGTTCCACTTCTGCAACGGCAAAACCTGAAAAAATTACACAGATCAAATCACAGAAGGAACCACGGCTGCCGACAGATATGCCTGAATTCAACCGCGTGCTCGGCGGCGGTATTGTAGCAGGCTCCTTAGTTTTAATCGGGGGAGACCCGGGTATCGGTAAGTCAACATTACTCCTTCAGGTTTCCGCACAAATCGCTGATAAGGATTTTCCGGTCCTCTACATATCAGGGGAAGAATCTCCCCGGCAGACGAAGCTGAGGGCGGAACGTTTAGGCATCACATCTGACGAGCTTTATGTACTGTCTGAGACGAATCTCCAGGACGTGACGAACCAGATTGAACAGATCGATCCGAAGTTCGTCGTCATTGACTCGATACAGACGATATTCAAAGAGGATGTCACGTCTGCTCCAGGGAGCGTTTCCCAGGTGAGGGAATGTACGAGTCAGTTAATGAGAATTGCCAAAAGCAAAGGTATCCCGATTTTTATTGTGGGGCATGTTACTAAAGAAGGATCCATCGCGGGCCCACGGCTTCTGGAGCATATGGTGGATGCCGTCCTTTATTTTGAAGGGGAGCGCCATCACACCTTCCGTATTTTGAGAAGTGTGAAAAACCGCTTCGGAAGCACGCACGAAATGGGTATATTCGAAATGAAGGAAAAAGGACTTGAAGAAGTGCTCAACCCTTCGGAGATCTTTCTTGAGGAGCGGTCCCAGGGGGCAGCCGGTTCAATTGTTGTTGCTTCCATGGAAGGAACGAGACCCGTGCTTGTTGAAATCCAGGCCCTCATTTCACCAACGGCCTACGGGAATCCGAGGCGTATGGCGACGGGACTTGATAACAGCCGGGTGCCGCTGCTTATGGCGGTTCTCGAGAAACGGGCAGGTCTTCTGCTCCAAAACCAGGATGCTTATGTCAAAGTCGCCGGTGGTGTCAAACTGGATGAACCCGCCATTGACCTTGGCGTGGCGATCAGCATTGCCTCAAGCTTCCGCAACCAGTCGTCCAATGGGGATGATGTCGTTGTAGGGGAAGTGGGGCTGACCGGCGAAATCCGTCGTGTAGCAAGGATTGAACAGCGTGTTCAGGAAGCGGCTAAGCTTGGTTTCAAGCGGGTCATCATTCCTAAAAAGAACATGGATGGCTGGACCCCGCCTTCCCAGATTGAAGTGATCGGAGTCAGCACCGTCCAGGAAGCTATGAAGGTCACATTGGGGGACACATAAATGGAATGGCACGAAATCAAGGAAAACGGAATTGGAGACATTTTGAAGCTGGTGGCTCCCGGGACACCACTCAGGGACGGCATTGACAATGTCCTCCGTGCAAATACGGGGGGCTTGATCGTTCTGGGCTATGGAGACGGTATGCGGGAGCTCGTGGATGGTGGTTTTCACATCCAGTCAGATTTCACACCGGCGCACTTATATGAACTCGCCAAAATGGACGGAGCGCTCATCCTTAATGATGAAGGTACGAAAATTTTATACGCGAATGCCCAGTTAATGCCGAACCCTGATATCCTCTCCAATGAAACAGGGATGCGTCACCGGACAGCTGAGCGGGTGGCCAAGCAGACAGGTTCGCTTGTGATTGCCATCTCCCAGCGGAGGAATGTCATAACGCTGTATAAAGGGTCGCTCCGTTATTCCTTGAAAGACATCGGTGTCATCCTGACTAAGGCGAATCAAGCGATTCAGACATTGGAAAAGTATAAAAATGTGCTCGACCAAAGCGTCACCAACCTTGGAGCCATGGAATTCGAGAACATGGTTTCCTTTTCCGAAGTGGTCCAGGTTGTACACCGGATTGAAATGGTTCTCCGCACAAAGACAGAAATATTAAACTATGTGAATGAGCTTGGAATCGAAGGACGTCTGATCCAGCTCCAGCTCACGGAACTGGTCTCCAACATTGAGGAAGAGGCAGAGCTCCTCATGAAGGATTACAGCCGCCGGCCGGATTATGAACCCTACTATATGTTAAAGAAGATGCAGGAAGTGTCCAATCCGGAACTTCTATCCGATGAGCAGGTATTAAAACTACTGGGGTATTCAACGGGAACGAAGCTTTCTGATGCGGTTCATCCACGAGGCTACCGGATTCTCAGCCGAATCCCGCGTCTTCCGTTTTTAATTATTGAACACCTGGTGCAGCGTTTCAGCACCCTGGATGATCTGATCCAGGCTTCTCCAAAAGAACTTGTCAAAGTGGATGGTGTCGGAGAAATCCGGGCAGCAAAAATCAGAGACGGACTCGACCGCATACAGGAACAACTGTTTGTAGACCGTCATATATAAGAACATTGACTTATTTAAAATAAATATGGTATGATGAATGTTTTGCTCATTGACTAAAAATGGAAGTTGTGCTAAGTTTAAGACCATCATTCCTTTTTATATGATTAATGGTTGTGAGGTTTGGTCATACTGTGTTTGAGGAGGTGAATACAAGTGCTTAAACGTATTGTACAGTTATTTATTGTTATTACCGGCGGAACCATCGGTTACCTCTATTTCCCTGAACTGTTTACAACCATGGGGCTTACGTGGCAGACCTGGATTCAAGCTGTCATGGGAGCTGTAATAGGAGCACTTATTTTATTTTTATTAACATTCTGGATCGTAGATTATATTGTCGATTTCATTCGATGGGTGGAGGATTCTCTTGTCCGGGCACCTGTCGCTGATTTACTGTTCGGAAGTTTAGGTTTAATCGTTGGGCTGCTGATCGCGTATTTGATTAATGTGTTTGTCCAGGATATTCAAATCCAGGTCATCAACCAGGTCGTACCAATTGCTCTTACCGTTCTGCTTGGCTACCTCGGTTTTCAGGTCGGGTTTAAGCGTAAAGATGAATTTTTGAACCTTGTTTCCAAAAAGGATAAAAAAGCGGACGAGGAAGCGGAAGGCTCTTCCGGTACGGCTGTGGATGAGTCGTTGATTCCAAAGCAGAAGATTCTTGATACCAGTGTCATTATTGATGGTAGAATCGCAGATATCTGTGAAACTCACTTTTTGGAAGGGACGATCGTGATTCCTCAGTTTGTTCTTGAAGAACTTCAGCACATTGCCGATTCCTCTGACGGACTGAAAAGAAACCGCGGACGCAGAGGTTTGGATATTCTGAACCGACTGCAGAAGGATCTTCCTGTTAATGTAGAGATCTATGAAGGTGACTTTGAAGAGATTCAGGAAGTGGACAGCAAGCTCGTCAAACTCGCTAAAGTCACGAATGGTATTGTCGTGACCAACGACTTCAACTTAAATAAAGTCTGTGAGTTTCAAAATGTTCAGGTGCTGAACATCAATGATCTTGCAAATGCTGTGAAGCCTGTCGTTCTACCTGGTGAGGAAATGACCATCCAGGTGATCAAAGACGGGAAAGAACAGAATCAGGGTGTCGCTTATCTGGATGACGGAACAATGATTGTCGTTGAGGAAGGCAAAGACTTCATCGGTAAGACGATCGAAGTTGTGGTCACCAGTGTCCTTCAGACATCAGCGGGCCGTATGATTTTCGCAAAGCCTAAATCACTTGAAAAAGCCCTTTAAAAACGGTATAAACTAAATAGAGAAATACAAAAGTGATAACGCGTATGTTATCGCTTTTGTTCTTTTATGGGGAATTTCACAACACTATCTCGCTCAAGGTGGCTATTATGATAAAATACACAGCGATTGTGCTTGCGGCCGGACAAGGAAAGCGGATGGGTGCAGGTCACAATAAACAATTTATTAATATTAATGATAAACCTCTGATCCTTCATACTCTGGCTGTCTTTGAACAAGATGACTGGTGCGGGGAAATCATTCTCGTTACGAATAAACAGGAGCAGGATCAGATGGAGAGACTGCTTGAGCGTTTTCCTTCAACCACACCCATCAAGGCTGTGAATGGAGGAGCAGAACGGCAGGACAGTGTACATGCCGGACTCTCTGTCGTGCAGAGGAAAGACATCCCTGTACTGATCCATGACGGGGCGCGTCCTTTTGTTATGGAGGAAAGTCTACATCAATTAGCAGAAGCAGCTGTGGAAAAAGGGGCAGCGCTGCTGGCTGTTCCGGTCACGGATACGATTAAACAGAAAGAGGGGAGGACGCTTACAACCCTCGACCGTAACAAACTGTGGGCTGCACAGACACCGCAGGCTTTTCAGTATGATCTGATTACCAAAGCGCATGAAGAAGCGCAGGAACGTGGATACTATGGTACAGATGATGCATCGTTAGTGGAACAGTCAGGTAAAGAAGTGGCAGTCGTCCAGGGAAGTTATGACAATATTAAGCTGACAACTCCTGAAGACTTACATAAGGCAGAAGCCTATTTGAATAACCAAAAGGAAAAGGAGACACATTCAATGTTTCGAATCGGACAAGGTTTTGATGTGCACCAGCTGACAGAAGGTCGTCCATGCATCATCGGGGGAATTGAAATCCCTTATGAAAAAGGACTCCTCGGACACTCGGATGCCGATGTTCTGCTTCATACCATCGCGGATGCTTGTCTTGGAGCCGTTGGAGAAGGAGATATCGGCAGACATTTTCCGGATACCGATCCGGAGTTCAAGGATGCAGACTCCGGCCGTCTTCTCCAGCATGTATGGAAGATCATCGAGAAAAAGGGATATACGCTTGGGAATATGGACTGTACCGTGATTGCCCAGGCACCGAAAATGGCCCCTTATATTGAACAAATCAGAGAAAACATTGCGGATCTACTCCAGACCGAAAAAGATCTCATCAATGTCAAAGCGACTACAACAGAGAAGCTTGGTTTTGCCGGACGAAAAGAAGGAATCGCGGCCCAGGCGGTTGTTCTGTTGCAAAATAATCCACAATCCTAAGCAAAAAATGATAAAATGAGTCAAGGATTATGACCGGTTACCGGAAAGGAGAACAATTATGACAAACGAAGTACGTGTGCGGTATGCACCAAGTCCAACGGGGTATCTTCATATCGGAAATGCCCGAACAGCTCTGTTCAATTACCTGTTTGCTAAAAATGCAGGAGGGAAAATGGTCGTTCGTATCGAGGATACAGACGAAAAACGGAATGTAAAAGGCGGCGAGCAAAGCCAGCTGGATTATTTGAAATGGCTCGGGATTGAATGGGAAGAAAGTCCGAACCTTGGTGGGGAGTACGGCCCTTACCGTCAGATGGAACGTCTGGACATTTACAAGAAATATGTCGATGAGCTGATGGAGCGCGGACTTGCCTACAAGTGCTATATGACGTCTGAAGAACTGGAAGCGGAACGTGAGGCTCAGATGGCCCGCGGAGAGGCTCCTAAGTATTCCGGAGCGCACAGCAGCCTGACAGAGGAACAAATGGCGGAATTTGAAGCCGAAGGCCGTGAGCCGAGTATCCGCCTGCGTGTGCCGGAGAATCATACGTACACGTTCAACGACATTGTACGTGGAGACATCACGTTTGAATCCAGCGACTTTGGAGACTGGGTCATCGTTAAGAAAAACGGTACACCGACCTACAACTTTGCTGTAGCCATCGATGATTATCTAATGAAAATCACTCACGTGCTGCGCGGAGAAGAACACATTTCCAACACACCAAAGCAGATGATGGTTTATGAAGCATTTGGATGGGAAGCTCCGAAATTCGGTCATATGACGTTGATCCTGAACGAAGACCGTAAAAAATTGAGTAAGCGTGATGAGCACATTCTTCAGTTCATTTCCCAATACAACGATCTGGGGTATATGCCTGAAGCGCTTTTCAACTTCATCACCCTGCTGGGCTGGTCCCCTGTAGGTGAAGAGGAGATCTTTACAAAGGATCAGCTGATCGATATTTTCGATGCCGAGCGCCTTTCCACGTCCCCGGCCGTATTTGATGCAGCGAAGCTGAAATGGATGAACAACCAGTATATTAAAGCTGCTGACCTTGATCAGGTCGTTGAACTGGCTCTTCCTCACCTCGTGGAAGCCGGCCGTGTATCGGAAGACATGAGTGATGAGGATCGCCAATGGGTGAAGGAACTCATCGGCCTTTATCAGGAGCAGTTGAACTACGGTGCGGAAATTGTCGAATTGACAGAGCTCTTCTTCAAGCAGGAAATTCAGTATGATGAAGCAGCTATGGAAGTGCTTCAGGGCGAGCAGGTGCCAGAGGTGCTTGAAACGTTCAAAAAGAACCTTCAGCAATTGGAAGAGTTCACACCGGCCAATATCAAGGCACAAATTAAAGCGGTGCAGAAGGAAACCGGCCATAAAGGGAAGAAACTCTTCATGCCGATCCGTGTCGCTACAACCGGTCAGACACACGGTCCGGAGCTTCCTAACGCGATTCATCTGCTTGGACTTGATACCGTTACGGTCCGACTGAACGATGTATTAAGCAAAGGACAAGCTTAAATCGTTCACAGGAAGGAAATAATATCATATAGTAGAGTTACCTATACGAAACGTTGATGAGGAGAAGTAAAGGAACCACTCTTCTGCAGAGAGAATCACCTTTGGCTGGAAGTGATTTGGAGAGAGTTCCTTGAAATGCACCTCGGAGTCTTCCGCTGAATGTTAGTAGGCGGAAGCGGCTGCCTTCCGTTATCAAGGCTCGAGAGGGGAAAGGATTTCATGTTTCCCAAACAGAGTGGAACCACGGTCAAGCGTCTCTGTGCTTATGGCACAGGGACGCTTTTTTTCTGCTTTGTGTTATTCAAAGGAGGGAGCAAGTATGGGGCTTTTTAAAATGTTCAAGGAAGATGTGGATGTGGTGTTTGATCAGGATCCTGCTGCTCGTTCTTACATTGAAGTCATTCTTACCTATTCCGGCCTCCACGCCATCTGGGGCCACCGGGTGGCCCATGCGTTTCACAAAAGGAAATTCTTTTTTCCTGCCCGGCTGATTTCCCAGTGGAGCCGCTTCTTAACCGGTATTGAAATTCATCCGGGCGCGAAGATCGGCAGCCGCTTTTTCATTGACCACGGCATGGGAGTCGTCATCGGGGAAACGTGCGAAATCGGTGATAACGTGACGATATTCCAAGGCGTGACCCTCGGGGGAACTGGGAAGGAGAAAGGGAAGCGGCACCCAACGCTGCTCGATAACTCCCTTGTTGCTACAGGAGCGAAGGTTCTTGGGTCCATCACTATAGGAGAGAATTCCAAGGTAGGGGCAGGGTCTGTCGTGTTGAAAGATGTCCCGGACAATTCCACAGTCGTTGGGATCCCTGGTCATGTCGTTATCCAGAACGGCAGGAAAGTCCAGAAAAACCTCGACCACCATAAACTGCCGGATCCGGTTTATGACCGGCTGAACAATCTGGAAAAAGAACTACAGCAGCTGCGTGATCAGCTGAAAGAGAAAGAAGGAGTGAAGACTAATGGCGATTAATGTATATAACACTTTAACGCGTAAGAAAGAACTATTTACACCCATTGAAGAAGGCAAGGTGAAAATGTATGTGTGCGGACCCACCGTGTACAACTACATTCATATCGGAAACGCGCGCCCGGCCATCGTCTTCGATACTGTCCGCCGTTATTTTGAATACCGCGGCTATGATGTGCACTATGTGCTCAATTTTACTGATGTGGATGACAAATTGATTAAAGCGGCCAACGAAATGGGCGAAGGTGTGACAGAAATCGCCAACCGGTTTATTGATGCCTATAAGGAAGATGTTGGTGCCCTTGGAGTTAAAGAAGCCGTCGATCATCCCCGGGTAACAGAAAACATGGAGGAAATCATCAGCTTCATTCAAGGACTTGTTGATAAAGGGTATGCCTATGAAGCAGGCGGAGATGTTTATTTCCGCACCCGATCCTTTGATAATTACGGGAAACTTTCTCATCAATCCGTCGATGAGCTTCGTTCCGGATCGCGCATTGAGGTAGGGGATAAGAAAGAAGATCCGCTTGATTTTACCCTTTGGAAAAATGCAAAGCCGGGTGAAATTACGTGGGATAGTCCCTGGGGCACCGGACGTCCGGGCTGGCATATAGAATGCTCGGCTATGGCGAAAAAGTATCTTGGTGATACGATTGATATTCATGCAGGCGGACAGGACCTTACCTTCCCCCACCATGAAAACGAAATAGCACAGTCTGAAGCCCATAACGGAGAATCCTTTGCTCGTTACTGGATGCATAATGGGTATATTAATATCGACAACGAAAAAATGTCGAAATCCCTCGGAAACTTTATTCTTGCTCATGATCTTGTGAAAAAGCATGATCCAAAAGTCATTCGCTTCTTCATGCTGAGTGTTCAGTACCGTCACCCGATCAATTTCAGTGATGAATTATTGAAAGGCGCGAAGAGCAGCTTTGAACGGATTCAGAACGCTTATGAAAACATCCGCCACCGTAAAGAAACGGCGATGAGCCTGCAGGCAGATCGTGACGAGTGGATGGAGAAGGTACACGGATTCAAGGAGCAGTTCATGAAAGAAATGGATGATGACTTTAATACAGCGAATGCAATTTCTGTCATTTTCGACCTGACCAAGGCCGCCAACCTTTACCTTCAGGAAAGTCAGACACATGTCGATGTGCTTGATGCCTTTGAACAGACGCTGGAGGAATTGCTGCGTGTGCTGGGCATTCAAATTGGAGAAGAAACAGACCTTCTTGATGAAGAAATCGATGCTTTAATTGAAGAGCGTAAACAAGCAAGGAAAGACCGGAACTTCGAGCGTGCCGACCAAATCCGTGATGAGTTGAAAGACCGCGATATTATCCTGGAGGATACATCACAGGGAACGCGCTGGAAGCGGGGCTGAAGAGCATGAAGGATGTTAAACAGATGAAGAGTCTCGCCCTGGCCTATATGGGAGATTCCGTATATGAATTGTATGTCAGGCATCACCTTTTGGAAAAAGGAGAAGTGAAACCACAGCAGCTTCATCAGGCGGCGGTCCAGTTTGTATCAGCTGGATCGCAGGCTGCTGTTGTCCAAGCCTGGCAGGAGGACAGACTTTTGACGGAGGAAGAAGAAGGGGTGCTCCGCCGGGGGCGCAATGCCAAATCCGGCTCCGTCCCGAAAAGCACGAATGTCCAGACCTATCGTTATTCCACAGCTTTTGAAGCTGTACTTGGCTTTTTGTATTTGTCCGGTCGTACCGAGAGACTGGAAACTCTGATCGACTATTCCATTAAGCACGTAGAAGAAAGGAGCGAGCATTCATGACAAACGGAGAATGGATCATAGGAAAGAATCCGGTGCAGGAAGCGCTGAGAGCCGGACGCTCCATCAACAAGGTGATGGTATCCGATCAACTCCAGTACCAGGCTTTTAAAAAGCTGGAGCAGCTGGCTAAAGAACAGGGTGTCAATGTTCAGAAGGTACCGAAAAAGAAAATCGACCAGCTCGTGGACGGAAACCACCAAGGGGTGGCTGCTTCTGTTGCCGCTTACGATTATGCAGATCTTGAAGATCTTTTTGCTAAAGCTGAGGAAAAAGGAGAGGCACCATTTTTCATCATCTGTGATGAAATTGAAGACCCTCATAATCTGGGATCGATTCTGCGGACAGCAGATGCAGCAGGGGCTCACGGAGTGATCATTCCGAAAAGGCGCTCTGTTGCTCTTACGGCGACCGTGGCGAAAACATCGACAGGAGCGATTGAATACATTCCTGTCGCCCGTGTAACGAACCTTGCCCGTACCATTGATGAGTTAAAGGAGCGGTTCGTCTGGGTCGTCGGCACAGATGCAGAGGGTACGGAGGATTACAGACAGCTGGATGGCAGTATGCCGATTGCCCTTGTCATCGGAAGTGAAGGCCGGGGAATGAGTCGTCTCACCAAAGACAAATGCGACTGGACCGTCAGTCTGCCGATGGCTGGCAGAGTAACCTCCTTGAACGCTTCTGTTGCCGCATCCCTCCTCATGTATGAAGTCCATCGCAAACGGCATCCGCTGGGTGAGTAACAGATGGTTGTACTAATTGTTGATGGCTATAACATGATCGGAGCCTGGCCGGAACTCGTGAAATTAAGGGATAAGGATCTCGGGCAGGCCCGGGATCTATTAATTGAGATGATGGCCGAGTACCAATCCTATACAGGTGACCGGATCATCATTGTATTTGACGCCTATCATGTGCGCGGCCTTGAAAAAAAACACAAAAATTACAAAGTGGAAGTCATCTTTACAAAAGAAAACGAAACCGCTGATGAGCGTATTGAAAAATTAGCCGGTGATTTAAATGATGTCCGCACACAAGTCTATGTGGCGACATCGGATTATGCCGAGCAGCGGACGATCTTCGGGCAGGGAGCTTTCCGGAAGTCGGCCCGGGAACTTTATATTGAAATGAGAAATATAGAAAACCAGATTGAGAAAGATGTAGAAAATCACAATCTATACCCGTATCAGTCCAAGATTCCCATCGACAAAGAGATGCGGGAAATCTTTGAGAAATGGCGGCGAGGAGATAAATAATTCTGACAACTTGTTGACGCTTTTCAAGCGCTTACTGTATAATATTGCTATATTTAGGTAGCACGGTCGGAGGGATCCTGTGTGAGCATCTTACAAACGGAGAAAAGCAGCAGTGAGTTGGATCTTAGCAAGCTTGATGATGAAGCGATCGTTGAAAGGATCAATCAAGGACAGGTCCAGGCGCTTGACTATTTGATCAATAAGTACAAGAATTTTGTTCGCGCAAAGGCTCGAACCTACTTTCTTATTGGAGCAGACAGGGAAGATATTGTTCAGGAAGGTATGATAGGCCTTTACAAAGCGATCCGCGATTATCGTGAAGGCAGACTCTCGTCTTTTAAAGCATTTGCAGAACTGTGCGTCACCCGTCAGATTATCACCGCCATTAAAACCGCCACCAGACAGAAGCATATCCCTTTAAACTCCTACGTTTCTTTGGACAAGCCGATTTACGATGAAGAGTCGGACCGGACACTGCTTGATGTCATCGCCGGTTCCAAAGCCATTGACCCTCAGGAATTAATTGTGAATAAAGAAAAATTCGCCGATATGGAAGAGAAGATGTCCGAGCTGCTGAGCGATCTGGAAAGAAAGGTTCTCACGCTGTACTTGGATGGACGTTCCTATCAGGAAATTTCAATAGAGCTCGACAGACACGTGAAGTCTATCGATAATGCACTGCAGCGGGTGAAGAGAAAGCTCGAAAAGTATTTGGAAGTGAGTGAAATCACCCTCTGAACGCTGCATTGACACGGTAACCTTTGAATGCTACATTAAATGAGTATGTGTAAACCTCTTATAAAGAGAGGCGACGGAAATGCGGAAAAAAGTGATATTAGCTTGTACAGAATGTCTCAATCGAAATTATAGTTCATATACAAATCGTTCCAACCAATCTGAACGTCTCGAGGTACGGAAGTTCTGCAAAAACTGCGGGAAACATACGTTGCACCAGGAGACAAAGTAGAGAAGCAGCCGGATGGCGCAAGTTTGGGGGTATTGCAGCATGTTTAAGTTCTTCAAGAATGTAGCTCGGGAGATGAAGAAGGTAAGCTGGCCGAAGGGTCAGGAACTGACACGTTACACCATCACCGTTCTCGGAACGGTCGCTTTCGTAGCTGTGTTCTTTGCTATTGTAGATCTTGGGATTTCCCAAGTGCTTGAACTCATTGCTCAAGAATAGTAGAGTGGATTTTATGCTATAATAGGAGATAGACTTACAAAAAACCCGTTCCGCGGGTTTTTTCATGTTGGAGAAATTTTCATCACTCTAATACAAGGGAGGGAAGGGCAAGCACTTGTCCTGTGATTATGGAAAAAAGATGGTATGTAGTGCACACGTACTCAGGTTATGAGAATAAGGTTAAGACAAACCTTGAAAAGCGCGTGGAATCAATGGGTATGGAAGATAAGATTTTCCGTGTCCTTGTCCCGGAGGACGAAGAAGCTGAGATCAAAAACGGCAAGAAGAAAATCGCAAAGAAAAAGGTTTTCCCAGGCTATGTTCTTGCGGAAATGGTGATGACGGATGATTCCTGGTATGTTGTTCGTAATACACCAGGGGTCACTGGTTTCGTCGGTTCCACAGGTTCAGGATCCAAGCCGATTCCTCTACTCCCTGAGGAAGTAGAAACCGTGCTTAAGCGGATGGGCATGAATGAAGAGCCGAAAGCAGAGGTTGACTTTGAGGTGAAGGAAAGTGTTACAGTAACAGATGGGCCTTTTGCCAACTTCACAGGTACGATCGAATACATTGACACGGACAAACAGAAAGTCAAAGTCCACGTGAATATGTTCGGACGTGAAACACCAGTCGAGTTGGACTTTACTCAAATCGAAAAATTATAAAATTCATCTCTCCCCTTGCATATTAGAGTTAAAGATGCTAGAATTTTTATGTTCTATATGCGCCCTGTAAAATACAGGTTTTTGCATATTGCAATGGAGTGGGAGGGTGAATCCCTATTACCACATCACGGACTTTAAGGAGGTGTGTCTCGTGGCTAAAAAAGTAATTAACGTAGTTAAGCTTCAAATCCCTGCGGGTAAAGCAAACCCAGCGCCGCCAGTAGGACCGGCACTAGGTCAAGCAGGTATCAATATCATGGGTTTCTGTAAAGAGTTTAACGCTCGTACACAGGAACAGGCGGGTACGATTATTCCGGTTGAAATCACGGTATATGAGGACCGTTCATTTACATTCGTTACTAAAACTCCACCTGCTGCTGTTCTTCTTAAGAAAGCGGCTGGTATCGAATCAGGTTCCGGTGAGCCAAACCGTAACAAAGTTGCTTCTGTTAAACGTGACCAAGTTCGCGAAATCGCAGAAACAAAAATGCCTGATTTAAATGCGGCTGACGTTGAAGCTGCTATGCGCATGGTTGAAGGTACAGCGCGCAGCATGGGAATCACAATCGAAGACTAATCCCACAGCGTCACATGGAGATAGGAGAAGGTTGCGGAAATGGAGCTTGTGACTCTTTCGCAACCTTTATTCGTGGGAGGAAAATCCGTTAAAACCACAAGAGGAGGAAATTGAAATGGCTAAAAAAACGAAAAAGCAGCAAGAACTTCAAAAACTTGTTGACCGTACAAAAGCTTACGATGTACAAGAGGCGATCAAGCTTGTAAAAGAAACTTCAAAAGCTAACTTTGATGAAACTGTTGAAGCGGCTTTCCGTCTGGGTGTAGACCCTAAAAAAGCGGATCAGCAGATCCGTGGCGCGATGGTGCTTCCACACGGTACAGGTAAATCCCAGCGTGTGCTTGTTTTCGCTAAAGGTGATAAAGCGAAAGAAGCAGAAGCGGCTGGTGCAGACTACGTAGGAGAGCAGGACCTGATCAACCAAATCAACCAAGGCTGGTTCGATTTTGATGTGGTTGTTGCAACTCCAGACATGATGGCTGAAGTTGGTAAACTTGGTCGTGTACTTGGACCAAAAGGTCTTATGCCAAACCCTAAAACCGGCACGGTAACGTTCGAAGTTGAAAAAGCTGTCAATGAAATCAAGGCTGGTAAAGTTGAATACCGCGTTGATAAAGCAGCAAACATCCACGTTCCAATCGGTAAATCTTCTTTCGATGAAGAGAAACTTGCTGAAAACTTCGCAGCGATTACAGATGCGTTGGTTAAAGCGAAGCCGCAGGCTGCTAAGGGAACTTACATGCGTAACGCTGCTGTTTCATCTACAATGGGTCCTGGAATCAAAGTAGACGTTTCTGCTTACACGAAGTAATAAAAAGTGTTGACTTTCCGCTATTAGTGTTATATACTAAGTAGCGTTGTATAAAAAGAATACGTTATACCGTAGACAGCAGGGGCGGTTTTTCCGCTTAAAGTCCTGCCGAGGTGTGTGATATAAGATAGAGCAGCGCCATCTGCCCTGCTCTATGAAAAACACCTCCATGTCTATGTGGAGGTGTTTTTCTTTATTAAGAAAACCTTCGAACGGTATGATGAAAAGTCAATAGGAGGTGGAACGATGAGCGGTATTATCGAACAGAAGAAACAGATTGTATCTGATCTAGCTGAAAAGTTCCGCAACAGTAAATCTGCTGTATTAGTAGATTACCGCGGTCTTGATGTAGCTGAAGTCACTGAACTTCGTAATCAGCTTCGTGAAGCCGGCGTAGAATACAAAGTGCATAAAAACACAATGATTCGCCGTGCGGCTGCAGAAGTTGAACTATCTGACCTTGATGAAGTGTTACAAGGACCAACAGCGATAGCTTTCCACACAGATGATGCGGTAGCTCCTGCTAAAATCTTGAACAACTTCGCTAAAGATCATGAAGATCTTGAAATCAAAGGTGGCGTAGTTGAAGGCCAGGTCGCAACTCTTGAGCAAATCAAAGAGCTTGCCAACCTTCCAAACTACGAGGGTCTTGTATCTATGTTCCTAAGCGTACTACAAGCTCCAATCCGCAACTTCGCTTATGCTACACAGGCAATCGCGGATCAAAAAGAAGAAGAAAGTGCGTAAGTTAGCATTCGTTTAAAATAAACCAACATAACTAAGGAGGAAATTTCTCATGTCTAACGAACAAATTATCGAAGCGATTAAAGAAATGTCTGTTCTTGAGCTTAACGACCTAGTTAAAGCAATTGAAGAAGAATTTGGTGTATCTGCTGCAGCTCCAGTTGCTGCTGGTGCTCCTGCCGGTGGTGCAGAAGCTGCTGAAGAGCAAACTGAATTTGATGTAGTACTAGAATCTGCTGGTTCTTCTAAGATCAAAGTGGTTAAAGCTGTACGCGAAATCACTGGTGCTGGTCTTAAAGACGCTAAAGAAATGGTTGATGGTGCTCCAAGCGCAATCAAAGAAGGCGTTTCTAAAGAAGAAGCTGAAGAGATCAAATCTCAGCTTGAAGAAGCAGGCGCTACTGTCGAACTTAAGTAAGGAAAACCTTGGAGAAAAGCTCGCTGATATATCGGCGGGCTTTCTTTTTCTTAATAGACATTTTATTCTCTAAAATTCAGACAATGGAGAAGGTGTTCGGATATGTCGGAGCATTATTATTCAAAAAAGACATCAACGGCTAGTGAGGAGAAAACATGGTCCTTCGAATTGAAGGGATTTCCATTTTCCTTCACGACAGATCACGCCGTCTTTTCCAAAAATGAAGTGGATTACGGCTCAAGGGTCTTGATTGATGCATTTCAACTTCCTGAAGTGGAGGGGGAAATCCTTGATCTTGGATGTGGGTATGGCCCTATTGGGTTGTCTCTGGCTAAAGCTTTCAGTGACCGTCGTTTTGTGATGGTGGATGTAAACGAACGGGCCCTCCATCTGGCGGGAAAGAATGCGGCTGCCAATCACATTCATAATGTAACCATTCTGGAGAGCGACCGCCTTCAGGGTGTCCGGGACAGGAAGTTTGCTGCTATATTAACCAATCCTCCGATTCGTGCCGGTAAGTCTGTGGTGCATGCGATGTTTGAAGAAGCATCGGAAGCGCTGCTGCCAGGCGGAGAGTTATGGGTTGTGATTCAGAAAAAGCAGGGGGCGCCATCTGCTAAGCAGAAACTTGATGAATGGTTCGGTTCATCTGAGGTCGTTTTGAAAAAGAAAGGTTACTACATTCTCAAAGCAAAAAAGATTGACTAGCAAACCCACTTGTGCTAGTATTGAAAAATGCCAATATATCTGATATCTGTCAAGTCTTTTTTACAAAATAGTATAAAAAACTTACGGAGTGGTCAGAATGGTAAAATCGAACGCTGAAAGTAAATGAGGTTTTTAATGTATGAAAAGCCTTTTTCTTTTTTGTCTAACGTTAGAGAGAAATGAAGAATCACCATCTGCAATTGCCGCAGATGTTTAAATATGCTTGTGGCAAGATCAACCGCAAGCCTGTTCGGCATGTCTTGCCGGACCCTTTTTTCGTTATTAAAATGCTTGATTTGAGGGGTGAATCAGTTGACAGGTCAACTAGTTCAGTATGGACGACACCGCCAGCGCAGAAGTTATGCACGTATCAGTGAGGTATTAGAATTACCGAACCTGATTGAAATCCAAACCGCTTCTTACGATTGGTTCTTAAAAGAAGGTTTGAAGGAAATGTTCCAGGACATTTCCCCGATTGAAGATTTCACAGGTAATCTATCGCTTGAATTCGTAGACTACAGCCTTGGCGAACCAAAGTATCCAGTCGATGAGTCAAAGGATCGCGATGTAACATATAACGCACCGCTTCGAGTGAAAGTACGCCTTCTAAACAACGAGACAGGTGAAGTAAAAGAGCAGGAAGTTTTCATGGGTGACTTCCCATTGATGACAGACACCGGTACCTTCGTAATCAACGGTGCTGAGCGTGTCATTGTATCTCAGCTCGTCCGCTCTCCAAGCGTGTACTTTAACAAGAAAATAGATAAAAACGGTAAACGCGGCTATACGGCAACCGTCATTCCAAACCGCGGAGCGTGGCTGGAATTTGAAACAGATGCCAAAGATGTCGTACACGTACGTATTGACCGTACGCGTAAGCTGCCGATTACAGTTCTGCTGCGTGCTTTAGGATTCGGAACCGACCAGGAGATCATTGATCTTATCGGCGATAACGAATACTTGAAAAACACGCTTGAGAAAGATAATACGGAGACTACAGAGAAAGCTCTGCTTGAAATCTACGAGCGTCTACGCCCTGGTGAGCCGCCTACAGTAGAAAATGCGAAAAGCTTGCTGGTTTCCCGTTTCTTCGATCCAAAACGCTACGACCTAGCGCGCGTTGGACGATATAAAATGAATAAAAAGCTTCATATTAAGGACCGTTTGTTCAATCAAACACTGGCGGAAACGCTGGTCGATGAGGAAACAGGCGAAGTCATCGCTGAAAAAGGCGATAAGATTGACCGCCGTCTCCTGAATAAACTGATCCCTTACTTCGATGATCAGGAAGGTACATTGAGTGAAGAAACGCTTGAACCCGTTGAAGGCGTTCTTGAAGATCCGATCCAAGTACAGTCTGTGAAAATCGTTGACCCAACTGATCCAGAAGGGGAGCGTTCAATCAACGTTATCGGCAATGCCAACATTGACCGTGATGTGAAGAACATTACTCCTGCTGATATTCTTTCTTCAATCAGTTACTTCTTCAACCTGCTGCATGATGTAGGCGGGACAGACGATATTGACCACCTTGGTAACCGTCGTCTGCGTTCTGTAGGTGAACTTCTTCAGAACCAGTTCCGTATTGGCCTTTCCCGTATGGAGCGTGTCGTTCGTGAGCGTATGTCCATCCAGGATACATCGTCCATCACACCACAGCAGTTGATTAACATCCGTCCGGTTATTGCGTCTATTAAAGAGTTCTTCGGAAGCTCGCAGCTTTCACAGTTCATGGACCAGACCAACCCACTTGCGGAATTGACACACAAACGCCGTCTATCTGCTCTTGGACCAGGTGGTTTAACTCGTGAACGTGCAGGATTTGAAGTTCGTGACGTACACTATTCCCACTACGGGCGTATGTGTCCGATCGAAACGCCGGAAGGTCCAAACATTGGGCTGATCAACTCCCTTTCCTCCTATGCGAAAGTGAACGAGTTCGGATTTATTGAAACGCCATACCGTCGTGTCGATCCGGATACAAACAAAGTAACGGCTCAAATCGACTACCTGACTGCCGATGAGGAAGATAACTACGTGGTTGCCCAGGCGAACGCGAAGCTTGATGATGACGGTGGATTCACAGATGAAGAAGTTATCGCACGTTTCCGCGGGGAAAACACGGTCGTAGCCCGTGACCGCCTTGACTACATGGACGTATCTCCGAAGCAGGTAGTATCTGCTGCGACAGCCTGTATCCCATTCCTTGAGAACGATGACTCCAACCGTTCCCTAATGGGTGCAAACATGCAGCGTCAAGCAGTACCATTGCTGAAGCCGGATGCGCCTCTTGTTGGTACTGGTATGGAATATGTGTCTGGTAAAGACTCCGGTGCTGCCGTTATTTGTAAGCACGAAGGAATTGTTGAGCGTGTGGAAGCGAAAGAAGTCCGCGTCCGCCGTATTTCTGAAGTAGATGGCAAAGAGGTTGAGGGAGATCTTGACCGTTACCGTCTTCAGAAATTCATCCGTTCCAACCAGGGAAGCTGTTATAACCAGCGTCCGATCGTTTCTAAAGGTGACCGTGTTACAAAAGGGGAAATCCTTGCTGATGGTCCATCCATGGATATGGGTGAACTGGCTCTTGGACAGAACCCGCTTGTGGCCTTCATGACATGGGATGGTTACAACTACGAGGATGCGATCATTATGAGTGAGCGCCTTGTTAAAGATGATGTATACACATCCATCCACATTGAAGAATATGAATCAGAAGCCCGTGATACGAAGCTTGGACCTGAAGAAATCACTCGTGATATTCCTAACGTCGGTGAAGATGCTCTTCGTGACCTGGATGACCGTGGAATTATCCGCGTCGGAGCAGAGGTCAGTGACGGAGATCTGCTTGTCGGTAAAGTTACACCTAAAGGGGTAACAGAACTGTCTGCAGAAGAACGCCTTCTTCACGCCATCTTCGGTGAAAAAGCTCGTGAAGTCCGTGATACGTCTCTTCGTGTTCCTCACGGTGCTGGTGGTATCGTTCTTGATGTGAAAATCTTCAACCGTGAAGACGGAGATGAGCTTCCACCGGGAGTTAACCAGCTGATCCGTGTTTATATCGTTCAGAAACGTAAGATTTCTGAAGGGGATAAGATGGCTGGACGTCACGGTAACAAAGGTGTTATTTCCAAGATTCTTCCGGAAGAGGACATGCCGTTTCTTCCAGATGGAACACCGGTTGACATCATGTTGAACCCACTTGGTGTACCATCTCGTATGAACATCGGTCAGGTGCTGGAGCTGCACATGGGTATGGCCGCCCGTTTGATGGGTGAAAGAATCGCCACCCCGGTCTTTGATGGTGCCCGCGAGGAAGATGTTTGGGAAACATTACAGGAAGCAGGCATGGCTCGTGATGCGAAAACGATCCTGTATGATGGACGTACCGGAGATCCGTTTGATAACCGTGTATCTGTTGGTGTCATGTACATGATCAAACTGGCACACATGGTTGATGATAAACTCCACGCCCGTTCAACTGGACCTTACTCTCTCGTTACCCAGCAGCCGCTTGGTGGTAAAGCCCAATTCGGTGGTCAGCGTTTCGGTGAGATGGAGGTATGGGCACTTGAAGCATATGGTGCTGCCTATACCCTGCAGGAAATCCTGACAGTTAAATCCGATGATGTTGTTGGTCGTGTGAAAACATACGAAGCCATCGTCAAAGGTGACAACGTACCGGAACCTGGTGTGCCGGAATCCTTCAAGGTTCTTATCAAGGAACTTCAAAGTCTTGGTATGGATGTGAAGATTCTCTCCGGTGATGAGGAAGAGATTGAGATGCGGGATATTGAGGAAGAGCAAACCAAAGAATCCGAGAATTTGAACTTAGACGATTAAGTTAGAAACACTGCTGTCGCTCGTGTTCTAAGCTTAGGGTAAAACCTGGATACTGAAAGGGAGGTAGGCCCCTTGCTAGATGTAAACAACTTTGAGTATATGAAAATCGGCCTCGCTTCACCGGATAAGATTCGTTCTTGGTCCTATGGTGAAGTTAAGAAGCCGGAAACCATCAACTATCGTACGTTGAAACCAGAGAAAGACGGTCTTTTCTGTGAGCGTATCTTCGGGCCTCAAAAAGACTGGGAATGTCACTGTGGAAAATACAAACGCGTCCGTTACAAGGGCGTCGTTTGTGACCGCTGTGGCGTTGAAGTAACAAAAGCGAAAGTACGCCGTGAGCGTATGGGGCACCTTGAACTAGCTGCCCCTGTCTCTCACATCTGGTACTTCAAAGGTATCCCGAGTCGTATGGGTCTTGTATTGGATATGTCGCCAAGAGCGCTTGAAGAAGTTATTTACTTCGCCGCTTACATCGTGACCGATCCAGGCGAGACGGCTCTTGAGAAGAAGCAGCTGCTTTCTGAAAAAGAGTACCGTTCATACCGTGAGAAATTCGGACAAGGCTTCCAGGCTGCTATGGGAGCGGAAGCCATCCGTAAACTTCTATTCGACATCGATTTGGATGGAGAAGTAGACACACTGAAGGAAGAGTTGAAAACTGCCCAGGGGCAGCGACGCACACGTGCGATCAAGCGCCTGGAAGTGTTGGAGTCCTTCCGTCATTCTGGTAACGATCCATCATGGATGATCCTGGATGTTCTTCCTGTCATCCCTCCGGAACTGCGCCCGATGGTGCAGCTGGATGGTGGACGTTTCGCCACATCTGATTTGAACGACCTTTATCGTCGTGTCATTAACCGTAACAACCGTCTGAAGCGTCTATTGGACCTTGGAGCCCCTACGATTATCGTTCAGAACGAGAAGCGTATGCTTCAGGAAGCTGTTGACGCCCTGATCGATAACGGTCGACGCGGCCGACCGGTTACAGGTCCTGGTAACCGTCCGCTTAAATCTCTTTCTCACATGTTGAAAGGGAAGCAGGGACGTTTCCGTCAAAACCTTCTTGGTAAGCGTGTTGACTATTCCGGACGTTCCGTAATCGTTGTAGGACCATCGTTGAAGATGTACCAGTGCGGTCTTCCTAAAGAAATGGCTCTGGAGTTGTTCAAGCCTTTCGTTATGAAGGAATTGGTTTCCCGAGGACTTGCACACAACATCAAGTCAGCTAAACGTAAGATTGAACGCGTTCACCATGAAGTATGGGATGTTCTTGAAGATGTCATTAAAGAGCACCCGGTTCTTCTTAACCGTGCACCAACGCTTCACCGCCTTGGTATTCAAGCGTTCGAACCGACGCTTGTAGAAGGACGCGCCATTCGTCTGCACCCGCTCGTATGTACGGCTTATAACGCCGACTTTGACGGTGACCAGATGGCTGTACACGTACCGTTATCCTCAGAAGCTCAGGCTGAAGCACGTATTCTGATGCTTGCGGCTCAGAACATCCTGAACCCGAAAGACGGAAAACCAGTTGTTACGCCGTCACAGGATATGGTACTTGGTAACTACTACCTCACTCTTGAGCGTACCAGCGCAGTAGGAGAAGGTATGTTCTTCAAGGACTTGAACGAAGCGCTGATGGCTTACCAAAATGGTTATGCCCACCTGCACACACGTGTAGCTGTTCAGGCGAGTTCCTTGAATAACGAAACGTTTACAGAAAAACAGAACCAGCAGCTTCTTCTGACTACGGTCGGTAAGTTGATCTTCAACGAAATGCTGCCTAGTTCTTTCCCTTATATCAATGAACCAACAAAAGAGAACCTGGAGGTCAAGACTCCGGATCATTACTTTATTGAAAAAGGAACAGACATCCGTGCGGAAATTGCGAAGCGCGATGAAGTCGCTCCATTCAAAAAAGGAATTCTTGGAGACATCATTGCAGAAGTGTTCAAACGCTTCTCCATCAGTGAAACGTCCAAGATGCTTGACCGTATGAAGGATCTTGGTTTTGCCTACTCCACGAAGGCCGGTATTACAGTCGGTGTATCTGACGTTGTCGTACTTCCGGAGAAACAGGAAATTCTTGATGAAGGTCAGAAGAAAGTCGATAAGGTCATGAAACAGTTCCGCCGCGGTTTAATTACCGAGGAAGAGCGTTATGACCGCGTCATTGAAATCTGGGGAGCAGCGAAGGATGACATTCAGAACCGTCTGATGAAATCCCTTGATCCGCGTAACCCGATCTTCATGATGAGTGATTCCGGAGCCCGTGGTAACGCCTCTAACTTTACGCAGCTCGCGGGTATGCGTGGTCTGATGGCCAACCCGGCTGGACGTATCATTGAACTACCAATCAAGTCCAGTTTCCGTGAAGGTCTGACAGTACTTGAATACTTCATCTCCACACACGGTGCACGTAAAGGTCTTGCCGATACAGCCCTTAAGACAGCCGACTCAGGTTATCTGACTCGTCGTCTTGTAGACGTTGCGCAGGATGTCATCGTCCGTGAAGATGATTGTGGAACGGACCGCGGCTTGACTGTTGCCGCCCTTCAGGAAGGCACTGAAATCATCGAGCCGCTGATCGACCGCCTCATTGGTCGTACAGCATTCCAGAAAATCGAGCACCCTGAAACTGGTCGTGTTCTTGCAGAAAGAAACGAAGTTATTTCCGAAGATACTGCGAAACAGATTGAAGATTCCGGTATTAAGGAAGTTGTCATCCGAACTGCCTTCACTTGTAATACGAAGCACGGCGTATGTAAGAAATGTTATGGCCGCAACCTTGCCACTGGTGATGAGGTTGAAGTTGGAGAAGCTGTCGGTATCATCGCAGCGCAGTCCATCGGTGAGCCTGGTACACAGCTTACTATGCGTACCTTCCACACAGGCGGGGTAGCCGGAGACGATATCACACAGGGTCTTCCTCGTATCCAGGAGATCGTGGAAGCTCGTAATCCGAAAGGTCAGGCTGTCATCACTGAAATTGATGGTACTGTCCACGAAGTGAATGAAGTGAAAGAGAAACAGGAGATCGTCGTTCAGGGCGCGATTGAGTCCCGCTCCTATACAGCTCCATACGGTGCCCGTATGAAAGTAAGTGTCGGAGACGAAGTGAAGTCCGGTGATGCGTTGACGGAAGGTTCCATTGATCCGAAGGAACTGTTAACCATCAAAGGCCTCGACGGAGTTCAGGAATATCTTCTTAAAGAAGTTCAGAAAGTATACCGTATGCAGGGTGTAGAAATTTCTGATAAGCACGTAGAAGTTATGGTCCGTCAAATGCTTCGCAAAGTACGTGTTCTTGACTCTGGTGACACAGATGTTCTACCTGGATCTCTTCTTGAAATTCACCAATTCAAAGAAGCGAACCAAAAAGTGCTCATGGAAGGTGGCCAGCCGGCAGTCGGCCGTCCAGTCATCCTGGGTATTACCAAAGCGTCTCTTGAAACAGACAGCTTCCTGTCCGCCGCATCCTTCCAGGAAACGACTCGTGTCCTGACTGATGCAGCTATTAAAGGCAAGCGAGACGAGCTGCTTGGCTTGAAAGAGAACGTCATTATCGGTAAACTTGTTCCTGCAGGTACGGGCATGACCCGCTACCGCAAGATACAGGCTCAAGCCGAGGGTGCTAAGACCGAAACTTCGGTAACACCTGAAGAGGTTACGCAGCCATAAAAAGAGAAGCAGATGTTAACAAAGGGTAAAAAATAAGGAAGCATCAAAAATCTCACCCGAATGCAGTTGACATGCATTTGGGTGAGTGATAATATTATCAAGGTGCTTCCATTTATCCTTGTTACTTTGGAGGATATGAAGATGTCTTATGAAAAAGTAGCACAGGCAGGTTTCGATATCATTATCGGAACAAAGCAGACACTGAAAGCCATGAAAAATGGTGAAGTGAACGAAGTCATAACGGCTGACGATGCCGATCAGTCCATGACACTTAAAGTAGCTGAACTGGCCCGGCAACTGAACATTCCCCATACACGGGTTCCTTCCATGGAAGAGCTCGGGAATGCATGCGGTATTGACGTTGGTGCGGCTACAGTGGCGATAAAGCAATAAAGTTTTGGCGTTTCAACGCGAAAGCTTTGTTTTTTGCCTTTTTATGAACCACCTGGATGTGTGGTATTAAAAAATGAAGGGAGGATACAACCATGCCAACTATTAACCAATTGGTACGTAAAGGTCGCGTGAGCAAGACAAAGCAGACGAACTCTCCAGCTTTGAACAAAGGCTATAACAGCATGAAGAAGCGTATGACAGATCTTGCTGCTCCACAAAAACGTGGTGTCTGCACACGTGTTGGTACAATGACACCGAAGAAGCCGAACTCTGCACTTCGTAAATATGCACGTGTTCGTTTGACTAACCAGCTTGAGGTTAACGCTTATATCCCTGGTATCGGCCACAACCTTCAAGAGCACAGTGTTGTTCTTATCCGTGGCGGTAAAGTTAAAGACTTGCCAGGTGTACGTTACCACATCGTACGTGGTGCGCTTGATACTTCAAGTGTTGACGGCCGTATGCAAGGTCGCTCCAAGTACGGTACCAAAAAGCCAAAAGCTAAAAAATAAACGATATGAATATATCGCTTAAAATAAACTAAAACAATTGTGAGAAGGGAGGGGAACATATGCCACGTAAAGGTCCAGTAGCAAAACGTGATGTGTTGCCAGATCCAATGTATAACTCTAAGCTTGTTACTCGTTTGATCAACCAAATCATGGTGAACGGTCAGCGCGGAAAAGCTCAAAAGATTCTTTATAAAGCTTTTGAACTTGTTCAGGAGCGCAGCGGAAACGAAGCAATGGAAGCATTCGACGAAGCAATGAAGAATGTTATGCCTGTATTGGAGGTTCGCGCACGCCGTGTGGGTGGTTCCAACTACCAGGTACCCGTTGAGGTTCGTCCGGAACGTCGTCAGGCTCTAGGTCTTCGTTTCATCGTAAACTATGCGCGTCTACGCGGAGAGAAAACGATGGAAGAGCGCCTTGCTAACGAAATTCTTGATGCAGCGAACAACACTGGTGCTTCCGTTAAACGCCGCGAAGAAATGCACAAAATGGCAGAAGCGAACAAAGCATTCGCTCACTACCGTTGGTAATCACCAAAAAAATAACTGTTCAAACAGGAAGGAGAAAGATTCATGGCTAGAGAGTTCTCCTTGGAAAAGACCCGGAATATCGGGATCATGGCTCACATCGACGCTGGTAAAACAACGGCGACTGAGCGTATTCTTTTCTACACAGGACGTATCCACAAAATTGGTGAAACTCACGAAGGGGCTTCCCAAATGGACTGGATGGAGCAGGAACAGGAACGCGGAATCACCATTACTTCCGCCGCTACAACTGCTCAGTGGAGAGACCACCGTATTAACATCATCGACACTCCTGGACACGTAGACTTCACTGTTGAAGTTGAGCGTTCCCTGCGTGTACTTGATGGATCCGTAGCTGTTCTTGACGCCCAATCCGGTGTTGAGCCTCAAACAGAAACTGTTTGGCGCCAGGCTACCACGTACGGTGTTCCACGTATCGTGTTCGTTAACAAAATGGACAAAGTAGGGGCTGACTTCATTTACTCCCTTGGCACATTGAAAGACCGCCTTGGTGCAAATGCCGCAGCTGTTCAACTTCCTATCGGTGCAGAAGATGAATTCGAAGGAATCATTGACCTTGTAACGATGGAAGCTTTCTACTACATGGATGACCTTGGAACTCGTGCGGAAGCACGTGCCATTCCAGATGACTACAAAGATCAGGCTGAAGAGTACCGTGGCAAGCTTGTAGAAGCTGTTGCAGAACTTGATGAAGACTTGATGATGCAGTATCTGGAAGGGGAAGAAATCACTAACGAGCAGCTTAAGACGGCTATCCGTGCAGCTACTCTAACTGTAGACTTCTACCCAGTCTTCTGTGGATCTGCCTTCAAGAACAAAGGTGTACAGCTTCTAATTGATGGTGTTATTGATTATCTACCATCTCCATTGGATGTACCTCCAATTGAAGGTCACGTACCACAAACAGAAGAACATGTTGTCCGTAAGGCTGATGACAACGAGCCATTCTCTGGTCTGGCTTTCAAAGTTGCCACAGACCCTTATGTAGGTAAACTGACATTCTTCCGTGTATATTCCGGAACACTTTCCGCCGGTTCTTACGTGAAAAACTCGACGAAGGATAAGCGTGAGCGTGTAGGTCGTATCCTGCAGATGCACGCAAACTCCCGTGAAGAGATTTCCACAGTATACGCTGGTGATATCGCTGGTGCGGTAGGTCTTAAAGACACGGGTACAGGTGACACTCTATGTGATGAGAAGAGCCTTGTTATCCTTGAATCTATGGAGTTCCCTGAACCGGTAATCTCTGTAGCTATCGAGCCTAAGTCCAAAGCTGATCAAGATAAAATGGCAATTGCCCTTGGTAAGCTTGCGGAAGAAGACCCAACGTTCCAAACGGAAACAAACGTTGAAACAGGACAAACGATCATCGCTGGTATGGGTGAGCTTCACCTTGACATCATCGTTGACCGCCTGAAGCGTGAGTTCAAAGTTGAAGCGAACATTGGTGCTCCACAAGTTGCCTACCGCGAAACATTCCGCGCTAGTGCACAAGTGGAAGGTAAGTTCGTACGTCAATCCGGTGGTCGTGGACAATTCGGTCACGTATGGGTTGAGTTCGAGCCGAACGAAGAAGGCGCTGGTTTCGAATTCGTCAACAAGATTGTTGGTGGTGTTGTACCGCGTGAATACATTCCATCTGTAGAACAAGGTATTAAAGAATCCTTGGAGAATGGTGTATTGGCCGGCTACCCAATGGTAGACATCAAAGCAACTCTTTATGATGGTTCCTACCACGATGTCGACTCCAACGAAATGGCCTTTAAAGTTGCTGCTTCCATGGCACTTAAAGAGGCTAAAAACAAGTGTAAGCCTGTTCTACTTGAACCAATGATGAAAGTAGAAGTTGTTATTCCTGAGGAATACATGGGCGACATCATGGGTGACGTAACTTCCCGTCGTGGACGTGTTGAAGGTATGGAAACTCGTGGTAATGCACAAGTGGTTAAAGCATTCGTTCCACTATCTGAAATGTTCGGTTACGCAACAGCGTTGCGCTCCAACACTCAGGGCCGCGGAACTTACACAATGCACTTCGACCACTACGAAGAAGTTCCGAAGAGCATCTCTGAGGAAATCATCAAGAAAAATTCCGGACAATAATTGATTTTTTAAACAAGTTACAGTATAACTTGTAATGTAAGCTTAGGAGTGCTTGTCACTCCTTGGCTGCATATAAATCTTAAACTAATAATTGTTACTTATCTAAAGGAGGAAATATACAATGGGTAAAGAAAAATTTGACCGGTCCAAGTCCCACGTTAACATTGGTACTATTGGACACGTTGACCACGGTAAAACTACTCTAACTGCAGCGATCACTACTGTACTTCATAAGAAATCTGGTTCTGGTGAAGCTATGGCCTACGACATGATCGACGGTGCTCCTGAAGAGCGTGAGCGTGGAATCACTATCTCCACTGCACACGTTGAGTACGAAACTGAAGCTCGCCACTATGCACACGTTGACTGCCCAGGTCACGCTGACTACGTTAAGAACATGATCACTGGTGCTGCTCAAATGGACGGCGCGATCCTAGTTGTATCTGCAGCTGACGGTCCAATGCCACAAACTCGTGAGCACATCCTGCTTTCTAAAAACGTAGGTGTACCAGCTATCGTTGTATTCTTGAACAAAGTTGACATGGTAGATGACGAAGAGCTTCTTGAGCTAGTTGAAATGGAAGTTCGTGATCTTCTATCTGAATATGACTTCCCTGGTGACGATGTACCAGTAATCAGCGGTTCTGCTCTTAAAGCTCTTGAAGGTGAAGAGAAATACGAGCAGGCGATCTATGACCTTATGGACGCTGTTGACGAGCACATCCCAACTCCAGACCGTGACACTGACAAGCCATTCATGATGCCTGTTGAGGACGTATTCTCCATCACTGGCCGTGGTACAGTTGCAACTGGCCGTGTTGAGCGTGGTCAAGTTAAAGTCGGTGACGAAGTTGAAATCATCGGTATGGCTGAAGAGTCCTTCAAGACTGCCGTAACTGGTGTTGAAATGTTCCGTAAGCTTCTTGACTATGCAGAAGCTGGCGATAACATTGGTGCTCTTCTACGTGGTGTTAAGCGTGAAGACATCAACCGTGGTCAGGTACTAGCTAAGCCTGGTTCCATCACACCACACACAAACTTCAAAGCTGAAGTTTATGTACTAGCTAAAGACGAAGGTGGACGTCACACTCCATTCTTCTCTAACTACCGCCCACAGTTCTACTTCCGTACAACGGACGTAACTGGTGTTATTCAACTTCCTGAAGGCGTAGAAATGGTTATGCCTGGGGACAACGTTGAAATGACAGTTGAACTTATCGCTCCAATCGCGATCGAGGACGGAACTCGTTTCTCTATCCGTGAAGGTGGACGTACTGTAGGTTCAGGCGTTGTATCTACAATCACTAAATAAGATCTCTCTTATTTTATAGGAAGCAGCAGCCATCCGGCTGCTGCTTTTTTTGTGTTATCACTTGAAAGAACCGGCTGAATTTGTTTTAATGTATTATGGAATTTTTGCGGTGGAACGAATGCTGTTTATCTGGAAGAGATGGTTGAAATGTGCCGCAAACATCAGTATAATAGTAAAAGTGTCCGTAGATAAAATATTTATGGATTTTTCCTTGCAATGACCCGAATTATTCTATATAATGAGTAATGTTGGTCATAAAAGGCGATGAAGCGAAAGGTTGTTGACACACCCGGCCCCTTTGCCATGGCTGGTGTTCAAGTTTTTTCGCGGAGAATGTCTATTTTAAAAATGGGCGAAGAAGGAGGGAATATCATGGCAAAAGAAAAAATTCGTATTCGTTTAAAAGCGTATGATCACAGAGTGCTTGATCAGTCTGCAGAGAAGATCGTTGATACAGCTAAGCGTTCCGGCGCGGAAGTATCTGGTCCGATCCCGCTTCCAACTGAGCGTTCTGTATATACAGTACTTCGTGCGACTCACAAGTATAAAGACTCTCGTGAGCAGTTCGAAATGCGCACGCACAAACGTCTGATTGACATTGTTAATCCAACACCACAGACCGTTGATTCACTAATGCGTTTGGATCTACCATCTGGTGTGGATATCGAAATTAAACTATAATAAATCGTTAAGATAATAGGAGGTGTAACGGATGACGAAAGGAATCTTAGGACGCAAGGTCGGCATGACACAGATTTTCTCTGACAACGGTGAATTGATCCCTGTAACTGTTATTCAGGCTGAGCCGAACGTAGTTCTTCAAAAGAAAACTACAGAAAATGATGGTTATGAAGCGATCCAGCTTGGATTTGCTGATGAAAAATCCAACCGTTTGAAGAAAGCTGCTCAAGGGCACGCTGACAAAGCAAACACAACACCTAAGCGCTACGTTCGTGAATTCCGTAATGCGAACCTTGATGACTTTGAACTAGGTCAAGAGGTTAAGGTAGATATGTTTGAAACTGGTGACGCAATCGATGTGACAGGTACTTCTAAAGGGAAAGGTTTCCAAGGTGCAATCAAGCGCCACAACCAATCCACTGGACCTAAAACACACGGTTCCCGTTTCCACCGCCGTTCCGGTTCTATGGGACAAGGTGCAGACCCATCGAAAGTCTTCAAAGGCAAAGGTCTTGCAGGACAAATGGGTGGCGAGCAGGTAACTCTTCAAAACCTTGAAGTAGTTAAAGTAGACGCTGAGCGTAACCTGCTTCTAGTCAAAGGTAATGTACCAGGCGCGAAAAAATCTTACGTTAAGATTACAAGTGCAAATAAGGCTAGCAAATAATCAACGAAGGGAGGATATGTCATGCCTAAAGTAGCACTATTAAACCAAAGCGGTTCTAATGTTGGTGAAATCGAACTGAATGAAGCCGTATTTGGGATTGAACCTAATACTCACGTATTACACGAAACTGTGTTGATGCAGCGCGCGAATCTTCGCCAAGGCACACACAAAGTAAAAGGACGTTCTGAAGTATCCGGCGGTGGCCGTAAACCATGGCGTCAAAAAGGTACAGGCCGTGCACGTCAAGGGTCTATCCGTTCACCACAATGGGTTGGCGGTGGAACTGTATTCGGTCCTACACCACGCAGCTACAGCTACACGATGCCGAAAAAAGTTCGTCGTCTTGCACTTCAGTCCGCTTACTCTTCTAAAGTACAGGAAGGTAACGCAATCGTTCTTGAGAGCTTGTCTCTAGACGCTCCAAAAACTAAAGAAGTTGTAAATATGCTTAGCGCACTAGACGTAAACGAGAAGGCTTTGATCGTTACAGCAGGAGAAGATAAGAACGTAGCTCTTTCTTCTAATAACATCCCTACAGTAAATGCTCTCCCTGTAGAGCAGGTAAGTGTGTTAGACTTGCTGACGCATGACAAGCTGATCCTTACTAAGGAAGCAGCTGAAAAAGCAGGGGAGGTGCTCTCATAATGAAAGAACCACGCGATATCATTAAGCGCCCTGTCATTACTGAACATTCTGCTGATCTTATGGGAGAAAAGAAATATACGTTTGAAGTTAGCACGAAAGCTAACAAAACTGAAATTAAAAATGCAGTTGAAGAAATCTTTGGCGTTCAAGTTGAGTCTGTCAACACAATGAACCTTAAAGGTAAATTCAAGCGTATGGGTCGTTACGGCGGCTATCGTTCTGATCGTAAGAAAGCAGTTATTAAGTTGACTCAGGACAGTGAAGAACTAGAATTCTTTGAAGTATAATTGACTAATTGATAATGAAGGAGGGAAATAAAGATGGCGATTAAAAAGTTCAGACCGATTACTAACGGTCGTCGACACATGTCAGTTTCTGATTTCGCTGAAATCACAACTGACAAACCTGAACGCTCCCTTATCGCTCCACTTCACAAAAAAGGTGGACGTAACAACCAGGGTAGGCTGACAGTTCGTCATCAGGGCGGAGGCCATAAGCGTCAGTATCGTATTATCGACTTCAAACGTGACAAAGATGGAATACCTGGACGCGTTGCTACAGTCGAATATGATCCGAACCGCTCCGCTAACATTGCACTAATCAACTATGTTGATGGTGAAAAACGCTACATCCTTGCTCCTAAAGGTGTTAAGGTTGGCACAGAAATCATTTCAGGTGAAGGTGCGGATATCAAACCTGGTAACGCTCTTGCACTTAAAGATATTCCAGTTGGTACAATTGTACACAACGTAGAACTTAAGCCGGGACGCGGCGGACAGCTTGTTCGTTCTGCTGGTGCTTCTGCACAAATCCTTGGCCGTGAAAACAAATACACTCTAGTACGCCTGACTTCTGGTGAGGTCCGCCTGGTACTATCTACTTGCCGTGCAACAATCGGTCAAGTTGGTAACCTTGAGCACGAACTTATCAGTGTTGGTAAAGCTGGACGTTCTCGTTGGAAAGGCAAGCGCCCTACTGTACGTGGTTCCGTAATGAACCCTAGTGATCACCCACACGGTGGTGGTGAAGGACGCGCACCAATCGGTATGCCATCTCCTGTATCTCCATGGGGTAAACCAACTCTTGGATACAAGACAAGAAAACGCAACAAGCCGTCTGATAAATATATCGTACGTAGACGCGGTAAAAAATAACGGGATTGTCGGGCGGGCAGTAGGACCCGTCTCTCAATCGCGAAGGGAGGTTTATTCATGGGCCGCAGCCTGAAAAAAGGACCTTTTGTAGATGATCATTTGATGAAGAAAATCGAGAAGCTTAATGAAGATAGCAAACAGCAGGTCGTGAAGACTTGGTCTCGTCGTTCAACTATCTTCCCTAACTTCGTAGGACACACCATTGCTGTTTATGATGGTCGCAAACACGTACCTGTCTATGTTACTGAAGACATGGTAGGTCATAAACTAGGTGAATTCGCGCCAACCCGTACGTTTAAGGGACACTCTGGCGATGACAAGAAAACAAAACGCTAATATAGAGAGGAGGCACTCTAATGCAAGCTAAAGCAGTTGCTAAAACCGTTCGTATCGCTCCTCGTAAAGCTCGTCTTGTAATTGATTTAATTCGAGGAAAAAATGTGGGTGAAGCTCTAGCTACACTTCGCCTGAAAAACCGCGGCGCATCTCCAGTAGTTGAGAAACTTCTTAACTCTGCGATCGCCAACGCTGAACACAATTATGAAATGGATCCGGAAAACCTATATGTTTCCGAAGCGTTTGTAAACGAAGGCGTAACACTTAAACGTTTCCGTCCTCGTGCAATGGGCCGCGCAAGCCAGATCAACAAACGCACAAGCCACATCACTGTGGTCGTATCAGAAAAAAAGGAGGGATAATCAGTGGGTCAAAAAATTAATCCGGTAGGTCTTCGTATCGGCGTTATCCGTGACTGGGAGTCCAAGTGGTACGCTGGTAAAGACTACGCAGACTTGTTACATGAAGACATTAAGATTCGTGAATATGTTGAAACTCGTCTTAAAGATGCTGCTCTTTCCACGGTCGAAATCGAACGCGCAGCAAACCGTGTAAACATTACTGTGCACACAGCTAAGCCAGGAATGGTTATCGGTAAAGGCGGTTCTGAAGTCGAAGCACTTCGTAAAGCTCTTAACCAACTCACTGGTAAACGAGTTCACATCAACATCGTTGAAGTGAAAAAACCAGATCTTGACGCTACACTTGTAGCTGACAATATCGCACGTCAATTGGAAAACCGTGTATCTTTCCGTCGTGCTCAGAAACAAACTCTACAACGCGCAATGCGTGCAGGAGCTAAAGGTATCCGTACCCAGGTATCCGGTCGTCTAGGTGGCGCAGATATCGCTCGTGCTGAATACTACAGTGAAGGAACTGTACCACTTCATACACTTCGTGCAGACATCGATTACGGTACTGCAGAAGCAGACACCACTTACGGTAAGCTTGGTGTTAAAGTGTGGATCTATCGTGGTGAAATCCTTCCAACAAAAACTGATAAATAAGGAAGGGGGAACAGCATTATGTTAATGCCTAAACGTGTTAAATATCGTCGTCAACACCGTACAAGCTTGAAAGGCCGTGCCAAAGGCGGTACTGAAGTTGCATTCGGTGAATATGGTTTGCAAGCTATCGATCCAGCTTGGATCACAGCCCGTCAGATCGAGGCAGCGCGTATCGCGATGACTCGTTACATGAAGCGTGGCGGTAAAGTTTGGATTAAAATCTTCCCTGATAAGCCTTATACTGCTAAGCCCCTAGAAGTACGTATGGGTTCCGGTAAAGGTGCTCCAGAAGGTTTCGTAGCAGTTGTGAAACCAGGGAAAATTATGTTTGAGATCGCAGGAGTTTCTGAAGAGGTAGCCCGCGAAGCACTTCGTCTTGCTTCCCACAAACTTCCGATCCGTACGAAGTTCGTAAAACGTGAAGAAATTGGTGGTGAAATCAATGAAGGCTAATGAGATCCGTGAATTAACCACTGCCGAAATTGAACAAAAAGTTAAATCTCTTAAAGAGGAACTTTTCAACCTACGCTTCCAATTGGCAACAGGTCAACTTGAGAACACTGCACGTATCCGTCAAGTTCGCAAGTCCATCGCCCGTATGAAGACTGTTGCTCGTGAACGTGAGCTAGGCGTAAATAACTAATAGATGAGAGGAGGTCACCCTCACATGACTGAACGTAATAATCGTAAGGTTTATACCGGCCGTGTTGTTTCTGACAAAATGGACAAAACAATCACTGTTATGGTAGAAACTTATAAGTTCCACAAGCTTTATGGCAAACGCGTAAAGTATTCCAAAAAGTTCAAAGCACATGACGAAAACAACCAGGCGAAAAACGGCGACATCGTGCGCATCATGGAAACTCGTCCATTGTCCGCATCCAAGCGTTTCCGTCTTCTAGAAGTTGTTGAAGAGTCTGTTATTATCTAAATAAAGTTCGCTCGGAGATGATCCGAAGGGAGGTTACATGGTATGATTCAACAGGAATCTCGTCTGAAAGTTGCAGACAACTCTGGTGCACGTGAAATCCAAACGATCAAAGTCTTGGGTGGATCCGGCCGTAAAACAGCTAACATTGGTGATATCATCACTGCTACTGTGAAACAGGCAACACCAGGAGGCGTTGTTAAAAAAGGTGAAGTAGTTAAAGCTGTTATCGTACGTTCTAAGAGCGGTATGCGCCGTAAAGATGGTTCTTATATCCGTTTCGACGAAAACGCAGCAGTAATCGTTCGTGATGACAAAGGACCACGCGGTACTCGTATCTTCGGACCGGTAGCTCGTGAACTTCGTGATGCTAAATTCATGAAGATTGTATCTCTAGCTCCAGAAGTATTATAAAAGCCTGAATGAAATGCCTTGTTAAGGAGGTGCGCGTAGAATGCACGTAAAAAAAGGTGACAAAGTAATGGTCATTAGCGGTAAGGATAAAGGCAAGCAAGGTACAATCCTTGAAGCTTATCCAAAGAAAGATCGTGTTCTTGTTGAAGGCGTGAACGAAGTGAAAAAACACGCGAAGCCGTCTCAAGAAAACCCACAGGGTGGAATCTTGACTCAGGAAGCAGCGATCCACGTATCAAACGTAATGCCGATTGATCCTAAGACTGGCGAACCGACCCGTGTTGGTTACAAAGTCGAAGACGATAAGAAAGTTCGTATCGCGAAAAAATCCGGTGAAGCGCTGGACAAATAACCCATAGATGAAAGGAGGGCCACACGATGAACGAACTAAAGAAACAATATAAAGAAGAAGTTGTTCCATCTCTGATGAGCAAATTTGAATATGAGTCCATCATGCAGACACCAAAAGTTGAGAAAATCGTTGTCAACATGGGTGTAGGCGATGCTGTTCAAAACGCGAAAGCACTTGATACAGCTGTTGAAGAACTAACGATGATTACTGGTCAGAAACCAGTGATTACGAAAGCTAAGAAATCAATCGCAGGCTTCCGTCTACGTGAGGGTATGCCGATCGGTGCGAAAGTAACCCTTCGCGGAGAGCGTATGTACCAATTCCTACAAAAGCTGATCGCCGTATCACTACCACGTGTGCGTGACTTCCGTGGTATTTCTAAGAAAGCTTTTGATGGTCGTGGAAACTACACTCTTGGTGTTAAAGAGCAATTGATTTTCCCAGAGATCGATTACGATAAAGTAAACAAAGTGCGTGGAATGGATATCGTTATTGTCACTTCTGCTGACTCTGACGAAGAAGCGCGTGAACTATTAGCTCAATTCGGCATGCCGTTCCAAAAATAATGAGCTGACATTAAGGAGGGAAAATAGTGGCTAAAAAATCAATGGTCGCGAAGCAACAGCGTAAACAGAAGTACGAAGTACGCGAATACACTCGTTGTGAACGCTGCGGACGTCCGCACTCCGTACTACGTAAGTTTAAGCTTTGCCGTATTTGTTTCCGTGAACTTGCATACAAAGGACAAATCCCTGGTGTCAAAAAAGCCAGCTGGTAAACCCGTAACAGGGAAGGAGGTAAAAGAGTTATGACAATGACAGATCCAATTGCAGATATGCTGACTCGTATCCGTAATGCGAATATGGTTCGCCACGAGAAGCTTGAACTTCCAGCTTCCAACGTGAAAAAAGAAATCGCTGATATCCTTAAGCGTGAAGGTTTCGTACGTGACTACGAATTTGTAGAAGACAACAAGCAGGGTGTTCTTCGCATCTTCCTTAAGTACGGCCAGAACAACGAGCGCGTAATCACTGGTGTTAAACGTATCAGTAAGCCAGGTCTACGTGTGTATGCGAACTCCGAAGAGCTTCCTAAAGTTCTTAACGGACTTGGTATTGCCGTTGTATCCACTTCAAAAGGTGTCCTAACAGATAAAGAAGCTCGTGAACAAGCCATCGGCGGCGAAGTTCTAGCTTACGTCTGGTAATAAAACGAACAAGACAGGAGGTGCAAAAATATGTCTCGCGTAGGATTAAAAACTCTTGAAATTCCTGAAGGTGTAGAAATCACTCAGGATAACAAAACGATTACAGTGAAAGGTCCAAAAGGGGAACTGACTCGTACGTTCCACGAGGACATTACTGTTACAGTTGAAGATAACGTTCTATCTGTATCGCGTCCAAGCGATCACAAAGAGCACCGCGCTCTTCACGGTACAACACGCAGCCTGATCGGCAACATGGTTGAAGGTGTATCTAAAGGTTTCGAGAAGAACCTTGAAATCATCGGTGTCGGTTACCGTGCTCAGAAGCAGGGCGAAACAGTTGTTGTGAACGCTGGTTATTCCCACCCTGTAGAAATTGAAAAACGCGAAGGAATCGAAATCGAAGTTCCTTCCAACACAAAAGTTACTGTTAAAGGTATCGACAAAGAACTAGTTGGTGCTGTTGCTGCTAACATCCGTGCTATCCGTCCTCCAGAGCCTTACAAAGGCAAAGGAATTCGTTACGAAGGCGAACGTGTACGCAGTAAAGAAGGTAAAACAGCTAAATAAGGTTCTAAGGTAACGTATAGAAAGGAGTGACCAAGATGATCACGAAGGCAGATAAAAATGTCGTACGTAAGAAGCGCCACGCCCGCGTTCGTAAAAATGTTTTCGGAACAGCTGAACGCCCACGCTTGAACGTATACCGCTCTAACAACCACATCTATGCTCAACTCATCAATGATGAGAGCCAGGTTACAGTAGCAAGTGCATCTACTGTAGATAAAGGTTTTGACCTTGATCAGACTGGTAACGTGGAAGCTGCTAAGAAAGTCGGTGAAATGGTAGCACAACGCGCAATCGATAACGGCTTTAAAGTTGTTGTATTCGACCGCGGAGGTTACTTGTATCACGGCCGTGTGAAAGCACTAGCTGAAGCAGCCCGCGAAACCGGACTTGAATTTTAATAGTTAAAGGAGGGACACAAATGAATTTAAACATCGACCCTAACAAACTTGATCTTGAAGAACGCGTAGTCACTATCAACCGTGTAGCGAAAGTAGTTAAAGGTGGACGCCGTTTCCGTTTTGCTGCGCTTGTTGTAGTTGGAGATAAAAATGGTCATGTTGGTTTCGGTACAGGGAAAGCCCAAGAGGTACCGGAAGCAATCAAAAAAGCCATTGATGATGCTAAGAAAAATCTAATCACAGTACCAGTGAAGAACACGACGATTCCACACGAAATCAACGGACGTTTTGGTGCAGGTAACATTCTTATGAAGCCGGCAGCAGAAGGTACTGGAGTTATTGCTGGTGGACCTGTCCGTGCGGTACTTGAGCTTGCAGGTGTTCAAGACATTCTATCTAAGTCTCTTGGTTCTAACACGCCAATCAACATGGTACGTGCTACACTCACTGGACTTAGCGAGCTTAAGCGCGCAGAAGACGTTGCAAGACTTCGCGGTAAGTCTGTACAAGAACTAGGATAAGGAGGGAAATAAAATGGCTAATCAGTTAGAAATTACCCTCACGCGCAGCGTTATTGGTAGACCACAAGATCAGCGTGCTACGGTCAAGGCTCTTGGTCTTAACAAGATCCGACAAACTGTCGTAGTTGAAGATAACCCGGCGATCCGAGGTATGGCTAATAAGGTGTCTCACCTAGTTACGATTAAGGAAGTTTAATAGAAGAAAAGTAATAAGGAGGTGCAACGCATGAAACTGCATGAACTTAAACCGGCTAAAGGTACTCGTAAAGAGCGTAACCGTGTAGGCCGTGGTATGGCTTCTGGTAATGGTAAAACATCCGGACGTGGACACAAAGGTCAAGGTCAGCGTTCCGGCAGCAAAACTCGCCCAGGTTTCGAGGGTGGACAGATGCCACTATTCCAGCGCCTGCCTAAGCGTGGTTTTACAAACATTCACCGTAAAGAGTTCGCAATCGTTAACCTTGATGCCCTGAACCGTTTCGAAGAAGGTACAGAGGTTACTCCTGAGCTTCTACTTGAATCCGGCGTGGTAAGCAACCAAAAAGCCGGCATCAAAGTATTGGCTAAAGGTTCTATCGAGAAGAAACTTACAGTGAAAGCTCACAAGTTCTCTGCTTCCGCAAAAGAAGCAATTGAAGCGGCGGGCGGTCAAACTGAGGTGATTTAATGTTCCGGACAATCTCCAATTTTATGCGCGTGGGTGATATTCGACGGAAAATCATTTTCACTTTGCTGATGCTCGTTGTGTTTCGCCTGGGAACCTTCATCCCGGTGCCTTTCACAAACAGAGACGCCATCACTTTCATGGATGAACAGAACGCATTTGGGTTCCTGAATACGTTCGGAGGCGGGGCATTACAGAACTTCTCCATCTTTGCTATGGGGATCATGCCCTACATTACAGCCTCCATCATCATGCAGCTGCTGCAGATGGATGTTGTCCCGAAATTTGCTGAGTGGAAACAGCAGGGTGAAGTTGGCCGTCGAAAATTAGCTCAGTTTACCCGCTACGGAACTATTGTTCTCGCTTTCGTTCAAGCCATTGGTATGTCCATTGGTTTTAACGCTTTGGCAGGAGGTCAGTTGATCTCGGATCCTGGTGTTACCAAGTTCTTAGTCATTGCGCTTGTGCTGACAGGCGGAACAGCTTTTCTAATGTGGCTTGGCGAGCAAATCACTGCACATGGCGTCGGAAATGGTATTTCTATACTAATCTTCGCAGGTATCGTTGCGGCGATTCCTAATGGTGTGAATCAGTTGTATGATCAGTACATCTCCGGTGCAGGAGACGAACTGTTCATCAACCTGGTAATCATCGCGTTGATTGCCCTGGTCATCGTTGCGGTCGTGGTTGGAGTTATCTTCATCCAGCAGGCCCTTCGTAAAATCCCGATCCAGTATGCGAAGCGTTTAGTGAATCGTTCCCCTGTAGGTGGACATTCCACTCACCTTCCACTCAAAGTGAATGCTGCAGGAGTTATCCCGGTCATCTTTGCGATATCCTTTATTATCGCTCCGAGAACCGTTGCCGGCTTCTTTGAAGACAGCGAAGTAGCTTCTGTTATCCAGTATATCTTTGATTACCAAAACTGGCCGGGAATGATTATCTATGTTGCGTTAATTATTGCCTTCACGTATTTCTACACGTTTGTTCAGGTTAATCCGGAGCAGATGGCAGAAAACTTGAAGAAGCAGGGCGGTTACATTCCAGGGATTCGTCCCGGGGCCAATACTGAAACGTATCTGACCCGTGTAATGTACCGATTAACCTTTGTAGGATCCATTTTCCTTGCAGCTGTCTCCATCCTTCCAATCATCCTTGGTTCCCTGGCGCAACTGCCGCCGACGGTCCAAATTGGAGGAACAAGCCTGCTCATCGTTGTCGGGGTTGCCCTTGAAATGATGAAACAGCTTGAAAGTCAGCTTGTAAAACGCCACTATAAAGGATTCATTAAATAATAAACATCCTGCTATTGAATAAATGAGAGCGAGGGGAAGACGTTGAATTTAATCCTAATGGGTCTCCCTGGTGCCGGAAAAGGTACTCAGGCAGAGAAAATAGTCGAAAAATATGACATCCCTCATATCTCAACTGGAGATATGTTCCGTTTAGCTATCAAAGAAGGAACATCCCTTGGCCAAGAGGCCAAATCATATATGGACAAAGGCGAACTCGTTCCGGATGAAGTTACCATCGGAATCGTTCGCGAGCGTCTAAGTAAGCCGGATTGTCAGAAAGGCTTTCTGCTCGATGGTTTCCCTAGAACCATCGCTCAGGCAGAAGCCCTTCACAACCTTCTGGCCGATATGGAACGTTCACTGGATTATGTTCTTCATATCGATGTTCCAAAAGAGAAGCTTATCGAGCGTCTGACTGGACGACGCATCTGCCCGACCTGCGGTGCTACGTACCACGTTGTGTTCAACCCTCCTAAAGAGGACGGGATCTGTGATAACGATGGTTCAGCATTGACTCAGCGGGAAGACGATCAGCCTGAAACCGTTAAGAAACGCCTCGAGGTCAACGTAGAACAGCAGCAGCCTCTGCTTGATTTCTATCAGGATCAAGGCTACCTGGTCTCCTTCGAAGGTGATAAAGACATCAAAGAAGTATTTGTTGACATTGATCAGAAGCTTGGAGCACTGGCTGAATGATTATATGTAAGACTCCGCGGGAATTAGATATTATGCGTGAAGCAGGACGCATTGTCGCCCTGACGCACCAAAAGATGAAAGAAAACATCCGCCCAGGTATAACTACTGGAGAATTGGATAAGATTGCTGATAAATTCATACGCAGTATGGATGCAATCCCTTCTTTTAAAGGTTATAATGGATTCCGTGGCAGTATCTGTGCATCTGTCAATGAAGAACTTGTTCATGGTATTCCTGGAGACAGGGTCCTGAACGATGGTGATATTATCAGTATCGATATTGGGGCAAAATATAAAGGCTATCACGGTGATTCGGCCTGGACGTATCCGGTCGGCACTGTTGATGAGGGCACATTGGAGCTGCTGAGAGTTACCGAGCAGTCATTGTTCAAAGGACTTGATGAAGCAAAACCAGGTGAACGCCTTTCAAATATATCGCATGCCATCCAAAGCTATGTTGAGCCTGAAGGTTTCTCCATAGTAAGGGAATATGTCGGTCACGGCGTTGGTCAGGAACTTCATGAGGATCCACAGATTCCTCATTATGGACCTCCCAACAAAGGCCCCCGATTAAAACCTGGAATGGTATTAGCTGTTGAACCGATGATCAATGCAGGTTCACGTCATGTGAAAACCCTGAATGATCAATGGACGGTTGTAACGCAGGATGGAAAGATGTGCGCACATTTTGAGCACACCATCGCGATTACGGATGAGGGTTACGAAATATTAACAAAATCCTAAATGAAGGTGATCGTTTTTGAACGAATCTGAGTCGAGTCCGCGAATAGGTCAAATTGTTCGTATTGTGCAGGGGCGTGAGGCAGGACAGTACGCAGTGGTGATCGGTGTGCTGGATGGCCGCTTTGTGCTGCTTGCCGACGGAGAGAAACGTAAGTATGATCGACCAAAGAAAAAGAATCTGCAGCACGTTGAGCTTATGGATTTCATCTCTCCGGAAGTCCAGGACAGCCTTCTGGAAACTGGTCGGGTCACAAATGGCAAGCTTCGATTTGCCGTAGCAAAATATGTCAATGAAGCAGTGACTGATTTGAAGAAGGGAGATCAACTCGATGGCGAAAGACGATGTAATTGAAGTAGAAGGGACCGTCGTTGAAACCTTACCGAACGCTCAGTTCAAGGTTGAACTTGAAAACGGTCATACCGTTCTTGCTCATGTTTCCGGTAAAATTCGCATGCACTTTATCCGAATCTTACCTGGGGACAAAGTAACGGTAGAACTTTCTCCTTATGATTTGACAAAAGGACGTATTACGTACCGTTATAAATAAAACTCCGATCTTAAAGGAGGTATGGATGATGAAGGTAAGGCCTTCTGTAAAACCAATTTGCGAAAAATGCAAAGTCATCAAACGTAAAGGTAAAGTCATGGTTATCTGTGAAAACCCTAAGCATAAACAAAAACAAGGTTAATCTTAAAGGAGGTGCACGTAACTTATGGCACGTATTGCAGGTGTAGATATTCCCCGCGACAAGCGCGTGGTTGTTTCATTAACTTATGTCTTTGGTATCGGTAAATCCCTTGCTGCAGACATCCTGGCTGAAGCTGGTGTATCTGAGAGTACCCGCGTTCGCGATCTTACAGAAGACGAACTAGGTAAGATCCGTCAAGCTGTTGAACAGCATAACGTTGAGGGTGATCTTCGTCGTGAGAACTCTCTAAACATCAAGCGTCTGATTGAAATCGGTTCTTACCGTGGAATCCGTCACCGTCGTGGTCTTCCACTTCGCGGACAAAAGACGAAGAACAACTCCCGTACACGTAAAGGTCCACGTCGTACAGTAGCTAACAAACGTAAATAATAATTAATACAAAGGAGGTAAACTCATCCTATGGCACGTAAAGGAAACACTCGCAGTCGTAAACGCCGCGTGAAAAAGAATATAGAGACGGGTATGGCTCATATTCGTTCTACATTCAACAACACAATCGTAACGATCACTGATGTCCAAGGTAATGTTATCAGCTGGAGCAGTGCAGGTTCTCTTGGTTTCAAAGGTTCCCGTAAATCTACTCCATTCGCTGCACAAATGGCTTCTGAAGCAGCAGCGAAAGATGCTATGGACAACGGCATGAAAACTCTTGAAGTTACAGTAAAAGGTCCTGGTGCAGGTCGTGAAGCTGCGATCCGTTCACTACAGGCAGCAGGTCTTGATATTACGGCAATCCGTGACGTAACTCCAGTACCACACAATGGTTGCCGCCCACCAAAACGTCGTCGCGTATAATAAGTTCTGAATAGAATTTGTCACCCTGTCTATAATGGGTTATGATAGCTTTTAAATCAGGACCGCAGTAGACAGCCATTAAGCAGTTATCTTATATCGGGACTGCCTACCTGAGGAATTTCGGTTAGACCTGTCGTCTAACCGGGGTTTCGACGTTTTGAAGGAGGGGTTTGAGTAAATGATCGAAATTGAAAAGCCAAAGATTGAAACGGTCGAGATCAGCGATGAATCTACTTTTGGTAAGTTCGTCGTAGAACCGCTGGAACGTGGATATGGTACAACTCTAGGGAACTCCTTGCGTCGTATCCTATTATCCTCACTTCCCGGATCTGCTGTCACTTCTGTTCAAATTGACGGTGTACTTCATGAGTTTTCCACGATTGAAGGCGTCGTTGAAGACGTAACAACTGTTATTTTGAACCTGAAGAAACTAGCTTTGAAAGTGTATTCTGACGAAGAGAAGACTTTAGAAATTGATGTGCAGGGTGAAGGCAAGGTTACCGCGGCTGATATTACGCATGATAGTGACGTTGAAGTTCTAAATCCAGACCTTCATATCGCTACACTCGACAGCAATTCCAGCTTCCGTGCTCGCATTACAGCAGAACGCGGTCGAGGATATCGTCCGGCTGAAGGAAATAACCATGAGGATCTACCCATCGGCGTGATTCCCGTTGACTCTATCTTCACACCGGTTTCCCGTGTGACGTATCAAGTAGAGAATACTCGAATCGGTCAAACATCTAATTTTGATAAATTGACATTGGATGTTTGGACGGATGGCAGCATTCGTCCAGAAGAGGCGATCTCTCTTGGAGCTAAAATTTATATGGAGCACCTCAACATTTTCGTCGGCCTTACTGATGAAGCTCAAAAAGCTGAAATCATGGTCGAGAAAGAAGAGGACCAAAAAGAAAAAGTTCTTGAAATGACGATCGAGGAACTTGACCTTTCTGTTCGTTCCTACAACTGCTTGAAGCGCGCAGGTATCAACACTGTGCAGGAGCTTGCCAACAAGTCTGAAGAAGACATGATGAAGGTGCGCAACCTTGGCCGCAAGTCACTTGAAGAAGTGAAGCATAAACTGGACGAACTAGGTCTTGGACTAAGAAAAGACGATTGATAGAACACATCTAAGAGATCCAGTTAAGGGAGGGATTATCAATGGCTAGAAAACTAGGACGTACTACAGATCAGCGCATGGCTTTGCTTCGCGGCTTGGCAACTGACCTGATCGTACACGAACGTTTGGAAACAACAGAAGCTAAAGCGAAAGAGCTTAAGTCTGTTGTAGAAAAAATGATTACACTAGGTAAACGCGGCGATCTTCATGCCCGTCGTCAAGCGGAAGCATTCCTATATAATGCACAAGCTGATGAAGAAGGAGAGCAGACTGCACTGCAGAAGCTATTCTCTGACATCGGCCCACGCTACGAGGACCGTCAAGGTGGTTACACTCGCGTATTGAAGCTTGGCGAGCGTAAAGGTGATGGAGCTAAAATGGCAATCATCGAACTAGTATAATGATTACCATCGGGGTAAAAGGGCAGGAGTGAATCTCATTATGAGGTTACATCCAGCCCTTTTTTTATACTTTTTTATACCGATGCGGGAATACCTCCCGTTATGGGAGGGTGAAATTCTCTTTATAACGGGGAATGGTGTCATATTTCCCGGGAAATCGTCAGCTGAGCAGAGGAGGAACAGAGATGGGAGAGAGACAAGTCGAGTTCCGGAACGTATCTTTTCGATACCAGGAGGACATGCCCTGGGTGTTGAGAGATGTAAGCTTTACAATCGGACCGGATGAGTGGGTGGCTGTCATCGGTCATAACGGCTCAGGAAAGTCGACCATAGCGAAATTAATGAATGGACTGCTGTTTCCACAGGAAGGGGAAATCCTGGTAGATGGGATGCCGGTCAACGAAAAAACCATCTGGGATGTTAGAAAACAGGTAGGCATGGTCTTTCAAAATCCGGACAACCAGTTTGTCGGGACCACTGTGAAAGATGATGTCGCTTTTGGTATGGAGAATCACGGCATGCCCAGGGAGTTGATGCTGGAAAGGATCAAAGAGAGCCTCTCGGCCGTAGGGATGTCTGATTATGAGCAGCAGGAACCACACCGTCTGTCAGGCGGGCAGAAACAGCGGGTAGCTATCGCGAGTGTCCTCGCCGTGTCACCGAAGTTCATCATTCTTGATGAAGCCACTGCTATGCTCGACCCTAAAGGGCGCAAGGAAATTATGAACACGGTCCACCGCGTTCAGGAAGAACGGGACCTGTCCCTGATTACCATCACTCACGATCTGCATGAGGTTACTCAGTCTTCCAGGGTGATTGTCATGAATAAAGGAGAGGTTTGGATGCAGGGATCTCCTAGAGACGTATTTTCCAAAAAAGAACACTTACAAGAAATTGGCTTGGATACTCCATTCGTTAGTAAATTGGCCGACCACCTGAAAGCAGAAGGTGTGCCGCTTACCCGTGAGCCATTGAATCACCAGGAGTTGTTGGAGGAATTATGGACATCACGTTCGATCATGTAAGTTACACGTACCAGCCGAATACACCATTCGAACACAGAGCTTTGGATGACTTGTCCTTTACCATCCAATCCGGTTCTTTTGTAGCGGTCATCGGTCATACCGGGTCTGGGAAATCCACATTGATTCAACACCTGAACGGGCTGCTTCAGCCGACAGAAGGGCAGGTGCAGGTGGGCCCGTATACGATGAAGGCCGGAGAGAAAAACAAACAGCTGATGAAGCTTCGGGAAAACGTCGGCGTCGTGTTTCAATATCCTGAGCACCAGTTGTTTGAAGAAACCGTGGAAAAAGACATCGGCTTCGGTCCGCAGAATTTCGGTGTTGGACAGGACGAAATCAAACGCCGGACAAAAGAAGCGGTGCAGGCGGTAAAACTGCCGGAAGAGCTTCTGGAACGTTCTCCCTTTGACTTAAGCGGAGGACAGATGCGCCGCGTAGCCATATCCGGTGTTCTCGCTATGGATCCTGAAGTGCTTGTGCTGGATGAGCCGACTGCCGGACTTGATCCGAACGGGCGTAAGGAAATCATGGATATGTTTTATCACCTGCATCAAGAGAAGGGTCTTACAACCGTGCTTGTAACCCACAGCATGGAGGATGCTCTTGCCTATGCCGATCATATTATCATCATGAATCAAGGGAAGGTCTACAGGGAAGGGACCCCGCTGGAAATCTTTAAGCAGCAGCAGGCCCTGGAAGATGTGCAGCTGGACGTACCGGAAGTCGTTTCCTTTTTGAAAATGGCCCGGGATTATGGCCTTGATCTTGAATACGAAGGCCAGACGATAGCGGAGTTAGCAAAGGAAATAGCCCTGAAAGTGAAGGGGGGCGGCGATCATGAGTAGTTCCCTGATTATCGGTCAATACATTCCATCGGATTCTGTTATTCACCGCCTGGATCCCCGCTCCAAAATCGCTGTCATCTTTTTTTATGTCGTGATCGTCTTTTTTGCTAACTCTGTTATGAGTTATGGGGTGCTCGCGTTGTTCGCCCTCTCGAGTGCCGTTTTATCGAAAGTTCCATTCTCCTACATCATGAAGGGGCTGAAGCCGGTCTGGTTCCTGGTCATCTTCACGTTCCTGCTTCACTTGTTCGTGACAAGGGAAGGAGAGGTTGCGTTCAGCCTGTTCGGCTGGGCGGTCTATGAGGAAGGGTTGATCCAGGGGGCAGCGATTTCCCTGAGATTCTTCCTGTTGATCCTCGTTACCTCCCTGCTTACGTTAACGACGACGCCGATTGAGATTACCGATGCCATTGAGGAGCTGCTGGGTCCTTTGAAAAAAGTGAAATTCCCTGTCCATGAACTGGCGTTGATGATGTCAATCTCCCTGCGTTTCATCCCAACATTGATGCAGGAGACAGAAAAGATATCCAAGGCACAGGCCTCAAGAGGGGTAGACTTCCGCACAGGCGCTTTTAAAGACCGTGTGAAGGCCGTTGTCCCTCTGCTGGTCCCTTTGTTTGTCAGCGCCTTTAAACGCGCAGAGGAGCTCGCTATGGCGATGGAAGCGCGAGGATATCAAGGGGGCGAAGGAAGAACGAAGCTGAGAGAATTAAAACTGGAGCGGAGGGACTGGCTGCTCTTTGCTGTTTTCATTCTGCTGGCCGCAGTTCTCTTCCTGACCCGTTCATGATCGGAGGTGCTGGATATGAATCGTATACGTATGACTATCGCCTATGATGGCTCCGGTTACGCAGGCTATCAGGTTCAGCCGAATGGCGGCACGATTCAGGAAGAGCTTGAGAAGGCTTTAAAAAAGATTCATAAAGGAAAGACCGTAAAGGTGACGGCTTCGGGCAGAACCGATGCCCGTGTGCATGCTGTCGGGCAGGTGATTCATTTTGATACACCGCTCGAGATCCCCGTCAGTAACTGGCGGCGGGCGCTGAATTCCATGCTGCCGGATGACATTCAGGTGAAGGAAGCTGACCAGCCGACCGGTGGTTTTCATGCCAGGTACGATACAACCGGAAAAGAATACCGGTATTTTGTGAGGAATCACCCCGATCCAGATCTTTTCCGCCGTCATTATACTTCTCACGTCAAAGCTCCTCTCGACATAACAGCCATGAAAAAGGCATGCGGCTATATCGAAGGAGAGCATGATTTCACATCCTTCTGTTCACCGAAGACAGATCTAAAGGGGAGCAAGGTGCGCACAATTTTTAAAGCGGATGTAGAAAGCCGTGGAGAAGAAGTGGTGTTCACCTTTAAGGGATCCGGATTTTTATATAATATGGTAAGGATCCTTGTCGGCACACTTCTGGAAATAGGAAAAGGAAAGCGTGCCCCGGAGGATATTCCTGATATCTTAAAAGCCCGGACCCGGGAAGCGGCAGGGCGGACGGCTCCTCCTCAGGGGCTGTTCCTATGGAAGGTCGATTATTAAGAGGTCCTGAACAATTTCCATTCATTGGGTCCTCTGTCTCATAAAAAAACAACGAATCCAGGTGTGCATTCCCTTGACACATGAATATAGAGTGTTATATTATATTCTATGGCATTTTATTTCTGTACCACGGTTAGCCCCGGAAAACTAATCGTACTTTGAGATAAATGATAAAGCAGTTAATCAGTCTATGTGATAATAAAACATTTCAGGAGGGAAACCGATATGCGCACAACTTTCATGGCAAATGAAAACAACGTTGAACGTAAATGGTATGTTGTGGATGCTGCAGGGCAGACACTCGGCCGTTTAGCGAGCGAAGTTGCTGCGATCCTTCGCGGTAAGAACAAACCAACATACACACCACACGTTGACACTGGTGACCACGTCATCATCATCAATGCTGGTGAGATCGAACTAACAGGTAACAAAATCAACGATAAGGTATACTATCGTCACTCCAACCACCCTGGTGGTCTGAAGTCCCGTACGGCTAACGAAATGCGTACGAAATATCCAGAGCAGATGCTTGAACTTGCTGTTAAAGGCATGCTTCCAAAAGGAAGTCTTGGACGTAAAATGGGCAAGAAACTTCATGTATATGCTGGATCTGAGCACAAACATGAAGCACAACAACCAGAAGTTTACGAACTTCGCGGATAATTAAAGGAGGTAATCTAGTGGCACAAGTACAATACTCCGGTACTGGTCGTCGTAAGAGCTCAACAGCTCGTGTACGTCTTGTTCCAGGAACTGGTCGTGTAGTAGTTAACAAACGTGATGCTGAAGACTTTTTCCCATATGAAACCCTTCGTATGATTCTTAAACAGCCTCTTGCTGTAACAGAAACTGAAGGTAACTATGATGTCTACGTAAACGTAGACGGCGGTGGATTCACAGGACAAGCAGGAGCAATCCGTCACGGTATCGCCCGTGCATTGCTTAAAGCTGACCCAGAATACCGTACACCACTTAAACGCGCAGGTCTATTGACTCGTGACGCACGTATGAAAGAGCGTAAGAAATACGGTCTTAAAGGTGCCCGTCGCGCGCCACAATTCTCCAAGCGTTAAGTTTTGGACAATCCGAAAGACTCCCGACCATTATGGTTGGGAGTCTTTTTTTGCTTTCCTATACGTTCAGGGTGTATCCTCCAATTCCTGAGTTCAGTCTCCAGGCTGGTGCTGAAGTTGACCTGCTCATATTTTCGTCTCTTGTCCCATACAATGATTCAGGGGAAGTACAAGGGAGTGTGAGCGATTGTGAGTCGACGATTGAAGACCTTTTTGTGGCTGGCTGGTGTGATTGTCCTTGTGTGCATGGTTTCCTATCCGATTCAGGAAGTGAAGGATGCATGGACGGTTTGGTCATCGCCGCTGTCCGGAAAAGTGATCGTTCTTGACCCGGGCCATGGTGGACCGGATGGTGGGGCGGTAGGCGGGGACGGTACAGAGGAAAAAATCATCACCCTGAAGATGGCAGAATACCTGCAGGATTACCTCCAGCAGGCAGGGGCGCTTGTATATATGACGAGGTACGAGGATGCTGATCTTGCTTCAGAGGGAACATCCGGTCTTTCCAGGAGAAAGTCGGAGGATATACGTAATAGAGTGGAGTTTATCGAAGAAAAAGAAGCGGATTTATACTTAAGTCTGCACTTGAATGCCATTCCATCTGATAAGTGGAGCGGGGCACAGACATTTTATTATCCGGAAAGCGAGGAAAGTGAATATCTCGCCAAGTTCATTCAAGCTGAAATACAATCCAACATGGGCAATACAAAGCGCGAGGCTCTCGGGCTCAGCAATATCTATATCCTGAAGCATGCACAGGCTCCCGGAGCCCTTGTAGAGGCGGGGTTTTTGTCCAATGACCGTGAACGGGAACTGTTGAAATCAGACGATTATCAAAGGCAGATGGCTGCTTCGATCTATCAAGGGGTGCTGCGGTTTGTAACGGAACGGGATTTCCCTGAGGAAAATGGATCGTGAGCAAATCACTTAGAAAGCGTTTCATGTATGTTATACTACAGGAAACGATCATTTTCTAAGGATGGTGAACCGGCTTGTTGACACAAGAGAAAGTACTAGAAATCCTGAACCCTATTCAAGATCCATTTTTACATAAAACACTGGAAGAAACCGGTGGAGTGGAAGAAGTAAAAATCAAGGAAGAAAAAAATCATGTCAGCGTGAAGATTCTGATTGGAAAGACGAATACAGCGGAGCAGATGGAACTGCAGCAGACCATCGTCAATGCCCTGAAAAGCGGGGGAGCGGCGACAGTCGGTCTTCGCTTTGACCAGCTTCCTGATGAGGTCATTCAGAAATTACAGCCGGCCGATCAGCAGTCGGAGGATGCCTCTTTACTGAGCGGCAATACGGATACAAAGTTCATTTCCATCGCCAGTGGTAAAGGCGGGGTGGGTAAATCAACCGTAACGGTTAACCTTGCCGTGGCCTTAACACGTCTTGGAAAGAAAGTCGGCATTATCGATGCGGATATCTATGGTTTCAGTGTTCCGGATATGATGGGCGTGGAGGAGCGTCCGGTCGTCCGCGGGGAAAAAATCATTCCTGTTGAACGATTTGGAGTGAAAGTCGTTTCCATGGGCTTCTTTGTGGAAGATAACTCTCCAATCATCTGGCGTGGACCGATGCTTGGGAAAATGCTGACAAGCTTCTTTAAGGAAGTGGAATGGGGAGATCTTGACTACCTGCTTCTAGATCTGCCGCCAGGTACGGGAGATGTAGCGCTGGATGTCCATTCAATGCTTCCTTCTTCCAAGGAAATCATCGTAACGACTCCGCACCCGACCGCTGCTTTCGTAGCCGCGCGCGCTGGCCAGATGGCGATTAAGACGGAACACGAGATTCTTGGTGTTGTGGAGAACATGGCTTACTTTGAAAGTAAAGAAACAGGAAACAAAGAGTTCATCTTCGGCCGTGGGGGCGGAGTGAAGCTTGCGGATACGCTGCAGACAGCCGTTCTTGGACACGTGCCACTTCAACAGCCATATGAGGAAGAAGAAGTCTTTGCTCCTTCTGTTTATCAGGCGGATCACCCGATCGGTGTCATTTACCGGAATATGGCCGCCAAAGTCATTGATAAATATTAATAAAAACCACGCGTCCCTTCACGGGGCGCGTGATTTTTTATAGAATTAACCGCTTTGTCCTTCTTCGCTGCCGCTTTCAGATTGACTTCCGCCACTCTGTTGGCCGCTTTCCTCGGATTGACCGCCTTGTTCTTCACCGCTTTGCATTTCCTCTGCGGCTTTTAACAGTGTTTCTGTCATTTTTGCCTGGAAGACAGGACTATTCAACGTTTCCTCGATGGAGGTCTCCAAATGTGCCTTGAACTTCTGTCCCTGCATGACAGTGACCATCTGCTCCATCATTTCAGGGTTTTTATAAATGTCGATCATCAACTTCTGATATTCTGCATCTTTCATGAGCCCTTTCATCAATTCTTTCTGCTGGTCCTCCAGAACTTTGCTGAATTCCTGGACGAACGTAGGGTCTGAAAAAAGCTTGCTCCAAAAAGCTTTACCTTCTTCAGATATCAACGTCTGCTGGACAGCCTGAGAGACGACTTCGGACTCTAGAGCCATGAACTGCTGCATCTCCTCATCGGAAAGGACTTCAGTCATCGCCTTTTTTCCATCATCGGACTTGAGGATATCGACCATCATTTTCTTGGTGGTATCGTAGTCCGCCTGTTCACTTGCTCCTGATGAACCATTACAAGCGGCCAGGAAAACAAGAACGAGAACGGGCAGCAATATACGGAGTCTGGACATCATTGCATGTCCCCTTTCTTATGTTCTCCATAGCCTTACTATTCGCGTTTCGACAAATTTTATACGTTCGGAGGCAAACAGACAGGCTTCATGATAAAATACGGGGAGGAAGTTTTGTACATATAGGGGGAGCGCTTGTGAACAGTCGTAAATGGGTACAGTTATTTTTATCAACGTTATGGATCGGCGGCGGGGTGACCCTGGCGGCCAGTTTCTTTTTTAAATTTGATTCGTATGCCGAGTTTTGGCAGCCCTTTCAATTATTTGAGCTGTTCGGTCTGCTTTTATTTTTTGCGGGCATGGGTTTTATATTCAGTATCATCAGTCAAATGGGTTTCTTCGCCTATTTGACCGTCAATCAATTCGGAAAGGGCCTGTTCCGTTCTGCATGGATACCGGTACAGCTGTTTTTAATTGCTTTTACTCTTTTTGATTTGGTGTATTTTCGATATCAGGCAGCTGAGGATGGGGCATCTGTCTGGGGGTATATTGTGACAGCGGCTGCGCTTTTAGCTCTATCGCTGATTGTGGCTTACGTTAAAACAAAAGAGACAAATGCCCATGCATTTATCCCCGCCCTTTTCTTTATGGTTGTCGTTACAACGGTGGAATGGGTGCCGGCACTTAGAGCGGCAGGGAGTGATTATGTATGGTTGATGGTCATTCCTTTATTTATCTGCAATGCCTATCAGCTTCTTCTGCTGCATCGCCTTACGGGGCCTGCCCGTAGTGAAAATGCCTGAAAAAAACCGCCGTATCCTACGGCGGCTTTTTTTATTATTGGATCTGACTCGTCTTGGCTTCGCCGCCACTTGCTAATTCGGTGATACTGACGAAGGAAAGCCCCTTCTGCTTCAATCCGGGGAGAATGACTTCAAGGGCTTTAGGCGTCTGTTTGACTGAATCGGAAGCATGCAAAACAATGATATCTCCTTTAGAGCTTTCTTTTAACACGGCATCGATGATGGCATTGGTGCCTGGATTTTCCCAGTCCCTTGGATTCAAACTCCATTGGACGGCCTGCATATCGTTTTGTTCGATGGTTTTTAAGACCTCTTTATTCATATGACCATGTGGAGGCCGGATCCATTGAATGTCTTCAAAACCAAGCTTTGCAAACACTTCATCTGCCTTTTTTAAATCGCCGGCTACTTGGTCTGGTTCTTTTTCAAGGTAGCTTTCATATGTGTAGCCCATCATCCCGATTTCATGCTTTCCTTCCTGAATGGTTTTGACGATATCCGGGTGTCTCTCCGCCCATTCTCCACTCAGGAAGAATGTAGCCTGGACTTGATGAGCTTCCAGCTGCTTTAAAACTTCATTGACCTTTTCCGTTCCCCAGCTGATGTTAAAGGTCAGCGCGATATGGTCCTGATCGCTGCTCCCTTGGGAAAGAGCGCGCGGCTCCCCATTATTAGAAAAAGCGGGCAGCTGCTCCCAGCGGCCGATCCACAGGGCGAAAGCACAAAATAAGGCAAGGAGAGCGATAATACCGTAACGCTTGAGTCTTTCTGTTTTCCACGTGTAAAAGCTCATGGATCGACTTCCTTTCCTACCAATATGTTCTATACATATGAAAAAGCGGACAACCTATGCTAAAAACAATGAAATTAGGGTAGAAATAAATAGAGTTGTTTATCAGGGAGGTACTTTCAGATGCATGGGTTAATTATCAATGAACAGGAGCGTCGTGAAATAGAGTACTTATTAAAGCGGGAAATGGAAGAGATCACCTTTGATATGGGTGATCACCGGATTGATCAGGGAATGAAGCAGGCGATGGAAGAAAGGTATGAAGTGCTTTTTCAGATCTTCCGACGCTTTGCTGCAAGGGAAGAATGCCTGCAGTATATGCCGAGGAAAAAGAAGCAGAACTAACAGCTCGAAAAATCCTGTCATCCGTACAGGATTTTTTTATTAAAAAAACATTAAAAAGTATTGCATTTGTTTTTTAAACTGTGCTATATTATTAAACGTTGTCGGGAAACAAAACGACTTGCCAAACAGTTTGAAATTGAATTGAAATTGATTTGAAAAAGTTGTTGACACTGCTTCCCACACATGATAAATTATTACTTGTCGCCGAAAACGACAGCCAAACGCTTTCTCAACTTAATGAAAAAAGTTGTTGACATGAAAAACAACACATGTTAAGATGATTAAGTCGCTGTTTTCAAACGGCCGACAACATTTGATCTTTGAAAACTGAACGAACCAACCAGTACGTCAAAACATTTCTTCTTTAATGAAGAAATTTGAAACAAAGCACATTCGGTGTGCAAATGAGCAAGTCAAACTACTTTTATGGAGAGTTTGATCCTGGCTCAGGACGAACGCTGGCGGCGTGCCTAATACATGCAAGTCGAGCGCGGGAAGCGAGTGGATCCCTTCGGGGTGAAGCTCGTGGAACGAGCGGCGGACGGGTGAGTAACACGTGGGCAACCTGCCTGTAAGATCGGAATAACCCCGGGAAACCGGGGCTAATGCC
>NZ_AUDY01000004.1 GCF_000425705.1 Halobacillus kuroshimensis DSM 18393 | reverse complement strand
GCGGAAAGGGAAGGGGCTTTCGCTCCTGGCGGTAAGAAAGAAAAAAGCTTGTAAAGAAACAGGGGTTTCTCTACAAGCTGAGGAGTCCATCGTGGACTCCTTTTTTATACCTTTTAATATCGGAATAGATCACCTGATAAGTAGCGCTCTCCTGTATCTGGAGCGATGCAGACGATGACTTCTCCCGGTTTTTTCTGTTTAGCGGCCTGGATAGCTGCCCAGCAGGCGGCACCACAGGATGTCCCAAGGAGCAGCCCTTCTTCACGGGCCAGGCGACGGGTGATGTCATAGGCATCTTCGTCGGTGACCTGGTAAATCTCATCATAAATCTCCTGATTCAATATGCTTGGAATGAACCCCGGGCTTGTACCGACCAGTTTATGCTTGCCTGGCTGACCGCCGGACAACACGGGAGATCCTGCCGGTTCTGCAACATGGATTGTCATGTCCTTGAAGCGTTTTTTCAATTCTTCCCCGGTTCCTGTAATGGTTCCTCCGGTTCCTGCTGTAGAGACAAAACCGGCCAGTGGTTTACCGAGTTCATCCATCGCTTCAATTATTTCTGCTGCTGTCGTATGGCGGTGAGCATCAGGGTTGGCCATGTTCTCAAACTGCATCGGCATAAAACCGCCTTCGATTTCTTCGACAAGTTCTTTTGCCTTGGCGATGGCTCCGGGCATTTTGGCGTCTCCAGGCGTCAGAACGATCTCAGCTCCGTATGCTTTCAGAAGATTGATCCGTTCCTGTGTCATCGTGTCCGGCATGACTAGAACAGCACGGTATCCTCTGGCGGCCGCATTCATCGCAATACCGATTCCCGTATTTCCACTGGTCGGTTCAATGATGGTGGATCCCTCTTTTAAAAATCCATCCTTTTCTGCCTGCTCAATCATATTAAAAGCAGCCCGGTCTTTCACACTGCCGCTCGGGTTGTACTTTTCCAGTTTCATATAAATGTCGGCCCCGCCTTCTGGAGCCAGGCGGTTTAATTTCACTAATGGAGTATCTCCGATTAGATCCGCAATATTGTTGACTACGCGCATGAACGTCACATCCTTTTGTTAGACCTGCTGCTTTAAGTTTACCATAGGAGGTGGAAGCCATTCATCCGCTGTGCTCCAGTGGCTGCTTCAAAAATTGTCTTCAACCATCTGCTGGGCGAATTGGAACGTATCTTTCGGTACAGAAATTTTAAAAGCCAGCTGGTTGGCATTCAGGTTGAAGCGGTCCACTTTCACATTGAAATTACTTGCCGTTTCCATCTGGGTAACGGCTACATAGATGTTCTCTTCATTCGGATTGACGATGACCCATTCCGGCAGATTGTAGTTATCCTTTAAGAATTCCAGTACTTTTTTATTAGGAAGAGGAAGCTGTCCAAGAGAGATTTTCTCCTGTTCCAGAACAAGGTCGCCGTTTTCCTGGACCACAGGGTTCAGCTCAACCTTGATCGGGACTACCTGTTCAAAAGCCTTGATATTTCCGGATAACGTGACGTTTTTGTCGATCGAGACGGAGTAATCAAACACGGTCTGATTGGACAGCTCGGATAAGTATTCATTGGCGAGCTGCTCCATATTCTCTTTCGTTGAGACAATGGTAAACTCGGCATCGGTATTCTCTTCTCCGCGGTCTACATTGACAAGGGTATACGAGCTTGGCAGAAAGACTAAAGCAAGGAGCCAGCCGATGATACCGATGTTGATGATGGCAAGGACCCAGAAGGATGTCCGCCATTTATTGTTTAGAAGTAATCGTTTCATTTATCATTCCACCCAGGTTATTCTTCAATATCTTCTCTAATATGAGCGAGTACGCGTTCTGCCATTTCCTTGTATCCCTGTTCATTCGGGTGGAAATGGTCTTCTTCCCATAGGAGTTCTTCTTCGTTACCATCAAAAATATCACGGATAGGAATAAAGTGGGCCTGGTCATATGTGTCGATGATCCTCTCGCTGGCCTCGTTCCAATCGCCCATGATTTCCCCCAGCTCGGGGATGTTATCAAAATATTGATTAAATGGGTTGTACAGACCAACAAAGTAGATGGGTGCTTCGTCGTTCAAGTTTTGTGTTTTCTCAATAATTTCCTTGAGCCGCTCTTCATATCCATCTCGTTCGTCCCGGAAGTCCTGGTAGTTTAAATTAGTGAAGTTGTCTTTAACCACCTTCATCACATCGTTGGCGCCGATGGTGATGAGCACAATGTCTGCCTGTTCTATGGAACGGGAAATATCTTCGTCTTCCATCCGTTCTAACATCTGGTCCGTACGATTGCCGCGTTTTCCGTAATTGATCACATCAAGAGAAGTATTGGTGTTAGTATTCGTGAAGTTGTCTTCAAGAATACCAACATAGCCGCCATTATCTGTACCGTCTCCGACTCCCTGCGTCAAAGAGTCGCCAATGGCAACAACGGTCAAATCATTTTTTATGAAAAGGTCACGTGCGCTGTCCATGACACTTGTGAAAACGTCCCGCAGACCTTCGCCAAGGGCGTTTTCGTCTTCCTCTGCTGAAACTTCCTCCTGCTCTGTCTCTGGCTGCTCTTCTACATCCGCGTTTCCTGTTTCTAACGACTGTTCTTCAGGTGTGCTGGATGACTCCTGCTCCTCTGGTGTATAGATAAAGGAGGCTGTTATAAAAAAGGCAAGGATGAGAGTAAGCAGGATGGAGGCTGTCCATCTCCACTTTTTCACGTTATGATCCCTCCTGAGGGGGCGTTAATTTTATTATATGTGGTTTTATTTTTATGGGAAATGAAAAAGTTTTATCCATAATTATAGCATGACGCCTTTACAATAGACATACGTGAACGAGTATTGGAAGATGAGGGTAGGGAACGAATTGGTCACGGGAGGCGTTTGAAAATGGATCGAAGTATGACGATTTCTGTAAGAGAGCTGGTCTCTTATGTGTTCAGGGCAGGAAGCATTGATGAACGGTTCCAGTCCAATACAGCTCTGTTGGAGGGAACAGCCATCCATCAGGAAGTACAGAAGAAGTATAAGGACGGAGACGAAAAGGAAGTTTTTCTTCAGTGTGAATATAAGTATGGAGAGCTTAACCTGATTGTCCAGGGCCGGTGTGACGGCCTGCTTGAAGGAGAAGACGGGCCGGTCATTGATGAAATCAAGTCGACATCCGGAGACCTGGAGGAACTTGACAGCTCTTCTCATCCCGTTTACTGGGCTCAGGCCAAAGGCTATGCCTATATCTATTCTCTCCAGGAAAACCTGGAAGAAATCGATGTCCAGCTGACCTATGTGCAGAAACGGACGAAGGAAAAGAAGCGTCTGCAGATAAGGTTCACGCATGATGAACTGGCTGACTTTATGAAGGAGACCGTGAAGGCTTATCAATCCTACGCATCTGTCCTTCATGATCTGGAGGAACAGAGGGAAGCCACGGTGCCTTCCTTTTCTTTTCCGTTCTCTACCTATCGGACCGGCCAGCGGAAACTGGCGGGGAGTGTGTACAGGACGATTGAAGAAAAGCGGAACCTGTTCGCTCAGGCCCCCACCGGCATTGGAAAGACGATATCGACTTTATTTCCGGCGGTAAAAGCTCTTTCTCTTGATAAAATGGACAGGATTTACTATTTGACCGCTAAAACGACGACGAGAGCTACAGCTGAGGAAGCGCTGGCCAAAATGGAAGAGCACGGCCTTTCCCTGAGATCAGTCACCTTAACGGCTAAGGAGAAAATCTGTTTTCAGGAGGAAACGATCTGTCAGCCGGATTATTGTGAATATGCAGATGGGTATTACGACAGGGTGAATGACGGCATTGTGGATGTACTAAGGAATGAGACACAGCTTACACGTCCTGTGATTGAAGCGTATGCCAGAAAGCATCGTTTATGCCCGTTTGAGTTTTCCCTTGACCTCACGGATGTGGTGGACGTGATCATCAGTGATTACAATTATATCTTCGACCCGCGTGTTGCCTTGAAGCGGCTGCTGCCTGACCGTAAGAAAAAAACAGCTCTCCTTGTGGATGAAGCGCATAATCTTGTTGAACGGGCGAGAGAAATGTACTCGGCTTCGGTTTACAAAAACCCATTCAGGGAAGCCTCTGCTGCATGGGGAGACGAGGAGGGGATCCGAAAGACCGCCCGGGCAGTGGCTGATGACCTGGAGCGCCTTGGCGGTTTTCAAGGCGGAGAGGTCGTCATCAATGAGGTCCCGGGTGAACTGGAAGAAAACCTTGAACGGTTCATTGGGAAATCGGAGCAGATCATCCAGGAACAGCCGGAGGACGAACGTTCCGAATCTCTTGTTGACTTATATTTCACCGCCCAGAATTTCCTGAGGATTTTTGAGTTTGTGGATGATCATTATCGTTTTATAGCAGCTAGAGGGGAAGACGGGGATCTGATGCTGAAGCTGTTCTGCCTTGACCCTTCCCACGTATTAAAGAAGGTGACAGATGGGTTCCGCTCCGGCACATTCTTTTCAGCCACGCTTTCACCTTTTGCCTATTATAAAGAAATGCTGGGAGGAACGAAGGAGGATTACATCCTTCAGCTTCCATCCCCCTACGATGCCTCTCAGGTTGATGTCACGATTACACCGTTATCAACCCGGTATAAAAACCGGAACCAAACGTCAGGAATTCTGGCAGAGCGGTTGAAAGACCAGGTGGAAAATTATAGTGGAAACCACTTATTCTTTTTCCCGTCGTATCACTACATGGAGCTAGTCTACCAGGAGTTCCGGAAGATGTCCCCTGTTGATGCAGTCATGCAGGAAAGAGGCATGGATGAGAGCCGGCGGGAGGATTTTCTTGCACAATTCGTTCCAGGAGGGCGTCTGGCAGGTTTTGCTGTCATGGGTGGTGTTTTTTCTGAAGGTGTCGACCTCCGCGGAGACCGGCTGAATGGTGTGGCTGTGGTTGGTGTCGGTCTGGCTCCAAGAAATTTTGAGAAAGAGTTGATTAAAGACTATTTCAATGAAAAAGGCCGCCGGGGGTATGATTATGCTTACGTATATCCTGGAATGAACAAAGTACTTCAGGCTGGTGGACGACTGATTCGTTCGGAAGAGGATCATGGAGCTATACAGCTTATAGATGATCGATTTGCTGCTGAAAAATATACGAGTTTGTTCCCTGAAGATTGGAGAAATTATCGAATTATTAAATAAAAAGATTTCCCGGGAAATTTATTGGCGGATACCGTTGTCCCGGGAATGGATTTTGTAGAAATGAGGGATAGATATGCCTTGGATTAAACCTGTGAAACAACAGCATATGAAAGAAATAAGAGGAGAAGATGAGCCTTCCTCATTGTTTGACCGGCTTATTGCCAATGACCCCGGTTTATATGAAGCTTTTCTTCCTCTTCAACAGGCTGTGAAGAACACCGACCTGCCAGATGATTTGAGAGAGGCGGTCGTCACGTTTGTGTCAATGAAAAATGGCTGCCGTTACTGCACAAAAAGTCATGGCTCCTTATTAGAAGGCCACACAGGTGTGGAAGGTGTAGAAGAATGGCTGGATGATTATGAAGCATCATCCATGAGTGAGCAGTGGAAAGCTGTCCTGCATTATGCCGAACGGTTAACCGCCAAACCTGTAGAGGTGGATCAGGACAGCGTGAACCGCCTTAAGAAAGCAGGATTTAGTGTGCGTGAAATTGCTGTGATCAACCATACCGTGGCTTATACGAGCTATACGAATCAGTTGTCGATGGGGCTTGGGTTGTAAATCCTAAAGCACCAATCGAGACTGGGTTTTTTAGACTGTCGAGAACTTTTCCGGCAGTCTTTTTTTTGGACGCTGTAGCCTGGTTGTAAAAGGTGTTTATCTCAATAGTTTATTGTAAACTAAAATAAATTAGTGTTGACATTATGCCGGGGGTTTTTTATCTTTAAGGAAGAAGTTGTGGAGGAGGGATAATGATGAAGAAGTCGAAACTAAGCGTTTATGAAATGACTTTAGGCAGTTTGTTTGTTGCGCTGATGGCTATCGGTGCCAATATTACGGCTTACCTGCCATTTCTCCAGGTTATGGGAGTTCCTCTGACCCTGCAGACGTTTTTCGCTATTCTGGCAGGGCTTATGCTTGGAAGCCGTCTCGGGTCTTTTTCGATTCTCGTGTATGTTCTTTTAGGTTTGGCGGGAGCACCGATCTTCGCTGGTTTTAAAGGCGGGTTGTCGGTCGTGATTGCTCCGACGTTTGGATTTATTTTGTCTTATATTATTCTTGCTTATTTTGTAGGGAAAATTGCTGAATCCAGGAGGACGATGCCGAGGTACATAATGGCCGCTGCCACCGGCATCATCATCAACTATATTGTCGGTGTCCACTTATTTTATCTCGCGCTGAATTTCTGGGTGGGAGGAGACGGGATCAGTCTTGCTCTGGCGTGGTCCAGTATGGTGCCGTTTATCATAAAGGACAGCGTTCTTGCCGTAGGTGCAGCCTTGTTTACCCAACGGTTCGAAAAGGCGTGGCTTTCCAAAACAAGACTCAGACAGGCGGCATAGTCCTGTGGTTTTATGAAGTAACGAAAGGCCCTGCCCACATAAGGGACAGGGCCTTTTTATTGCCATTTTTCGGACTTTTGTGTGAGTTGGATAACGGTCTGGATTGCTATATGATGAGAGAAGATTGGAAAGGAGAGATGGAGAATGAAACATCGTTTGGATGAACTGGCTGCCTACCTGAAGGAGACGGGTATTGATGCAGCTTTTATTAATTCACCGGAAAACTTCTTTTATTTAACCGGGTTTCTAACTGACCCTCATGAAAGGCTGTTAGGGTTGGTCGTATTTCCGGAAGCAGACCCTATGGCTGTTCTTCCGGGAATGGAAAAAGCACAGTTGCAGGAAACAGGCTGGAGCCATGAAATCATTGGTTACGCTGATCATGAAAATCCATGGCAGATGATCAAGGATTCTATGAATCAGGCGGGGATCACGAACGTACATCAGGTGGGCATAGAAAAAGAAGTGCTTTCCTACGGGCGTAGTGAATCCTTTTTTGCGCTGTTTGATGACGCAGAAGTCCTCGACATCGAAGGGAAATTAAACGAGATGCGTGTCGTAAAGGATGAACAGGAAATCGCTGTTCTGAAGGAAGCGGCAGAACTCGCAGATTTCGGGGTCAAGGTAGGGACAGAAGCCCTGAATGAAGGGGTTACGGAAATGGAAGTCCTTGCGGCGATTGAGTATGAGCTTAAGAAAAAAGGCGTCGCTCAAATGTCCTTCTCCACTATGGTGCTTTTTGGTGAGAAATCCGGCCACCCTCATGGAAACCCCGGAGATCGCAGGTTAAAAGAAGGAGACCTTGTCCTGTTTGATCTGGGAGTCGTCTGGAAAGGATACACGTCTGATATTACGAGAACCTTCGCTTTCCGCTCTGTCAACGAAAAGCAGAAAGCTATCTATGAAACGGTTCTTGAAGCATTGAATGCTTCCCTGACCATCAGTCGTCCTGGAACAAGGATTGGTGATCTGGATGAAGCGGCGCGTCAGGTTATTACAGAAGCCGGCTACGGCGATAAGTTTCCACACCGGATTGGACATGGACTGGGAATCAATGTGCATGAATTCCCTTCTATGAGTCATTTGAATGACGGAGTATTAAAAGAAGGGATGACGTATACGCTCGAACCGGGCATTTACGATCCTGAAATCGGCGGTGTCCGTATTGAAGATGATGTTCTTGTCACGCCGGAAGGATATGTCACGCTGACAGAAACACCAAAAGAATTGACCATCATAAAGTGAAGAGAGCAGCCGTAAGACGATCAAAGGAAAGGTGCCTGCCGAAGGGCGCCTTTCCTTTTTTTTATTGTGGCTCTGTTATTGCTTGGTGTTGTTATTTAACATGTGAGCTCCTATCACCCCTTTCTGTCATGGGATTTATATGAGGCGGCTTGGGAATGACTCCCTTTCCGTGGGGTACCGTGAGCCTCATCGTTCCCCGCGGAAAGCGGACGGTTTTCCCTGCCATCCCATGCTCTGAGTAAATAGCAGACCGGACCCCTAATTCCATACGGAAACGATTTAGTAATCATTTGAAATATCAACAACAGACTTTAACAGAGCTTTTATTGTAGAAAAAGTGTGGGCCGGACGATTGTTCCTTTTGACTGTGAAATCATAGAAAAATAATGTGGGGAAGAGAAACCTGTCGCGAAAGTCTGCGACAGGTTTTCTTTGATTCCAAAAGGTATATAGATCTTTCCTTTCCTATGGAAAACGAGGGCGGATGGGATATAAGCCTCTGGTCTTAGATAAAGATATATCCCCGGCTCATTACGGAAATCCTTCTGCACCGGTATGATAAAGACAAGAACAGTGCAGGGAGGGAAATACATGAAAAAGTTTCTGTTGTTCCTCGCAGGTCTGATTGCCCTTGGATTATTCATTGCGAACCTTGGCCCGATGATTCTGCTTGGTGTCAGTGTGTGGCTGCTTTATGTCGTTTTCAAGCAGTTTGTGAAAAGTGACTCAACAGCCGGGAAGATCGGCTTGATTGTCGTCGGCTTGATTGTTTTAAGCATCGCTGTTTCCAATGTTTACGCTGTCGTCGGCGTGGCTGCTGCTTTTGTCCTCTACTGGATTTATATCAATTGGACAAGCCGTACACGTGATTCCACGTCTGAAAAAGAAGACGACCCATTTACAAACTTTGAGCGTCAATGGGCGGACTTGAACAAATAACAAAGGAGATGGAAACATGGCCAACCTATTTACACGATTAAAGGATTCAATTACGGCAGATCTTCATGAGGCATTGGACCAAAAGGAACAGAAGAACCCGGTCGCTATGCTGAATCAGTACTTAAGAGAAAGTGAAAAGGAGACAGAAAAAGTCCGGAAGCTGGTGGAGCGGCAGTACCAGTTGAAGGATGAATTCGGAAGGGAATATCAAAAAGCTTCAGATCTGGCTGAGAAACGCAGGCATCAGGCCCATTTGGCTGAACAGGCCGGCGAAACGTCCATGCATGAATTTGCGGTAAAAGAGCAGGAAGAATATGAAGCGCGTGCAGAAAAGCTGAAGCAGTCTCAGGCAGAATGTGTAGAGCAGCTGGAGGCCCTCGAGCGTAAGTATGAGGAAATGAAACATAAACTAAAGGATATGCACTTGAAACGGATGTCGATGATGGGGCGTGAAAATACAGCACGTGCGCATCACAGAATGAACCGTGTGCTGGAGGATGGATCAGACAAGCCGTATTCCCGATTCTCTGAGATTGACCGTTACATGGAGGACCTGGAGTATAAGGTGAACAGTGCCTACTACCGTCATACGTTTGACAGTAAGATGGCAGAGATTGAGAAAAAGGTCAGGAATAAGCAGGAAGTGTCGGGGTAACTAAATCATGGTATGATAAAGGCGCAGTTCTCTGCGTCTTTCCTTTGTCTAAAGGGCGCAGGTGGATAAGAGGAAGGGGGAATGACCGCTGTGTTTAAAAGAATTTCAACAGATATGCTGAACACGATCTTAATCACAGGGGTGATTCTCCTGATCATTGAAATAGTGTTCTTTAACGGGGGCCTCATTTTTTCTGTCGGTTTTTCAGCCGTCCTGATTTACTTCGGTTGGAAGAATTATAGACCGCTTTGGAGAAAAGCCATGTTCTGGGTCGGGGCGGTCGGTCTCGGGCTGACTGTACTAAGTATGATTGCCGTTCGTTTTCTCGTGCTGGCCATCCTTTTTCTGGCGGTCCGTCATTATTATAAAACGAAGCAGCACCCGGAAAGAGTACAGCTGGAAGGGATGGATCAGGAGCTGAATGACCCTCCGGAGGAACCTGTATTTACTCAAAAGTTTTTTGGGCGGCAGTCGACGCCCTCACATTCCTATCCGTGGCAGGATGTGAATGTGCACGGAGGCATAGGCGACCGGGTCATCGATTTAAGTGAAACCGTTCTTCCTTTGAACGAATCCGTTATATCCATCCGTCATTTTATAGGCAATGTCACGATTTATGTTCCGTATGAGGTGGAAGTGACGATCCTTCACAGTGCGATCATTGGAAGAAGCTCGATTTTTCAGTTTAAGAAGTCCAGAATGCTCAATCAGATGACGTTTTACCAAACACCGGATTATCAGGAAAATAAGCCCCGGGTGAAGGTCATTACGTCAATATTTTCCGGTGATCTCGAGGTGAAGCGGATATGAACCTTTGGCAGAGGCAGATTTGGTCGGGGCTTTTCACGTTCTTGCTATTTGCTGTTCTTCTGACCGCTGTAACCTTCGCCGCTTTTCCGGTAGAGCAGTGGTCAGTGCTCTGGACAAGAGAGGTGCTCGATCTTCCGTATGGGTTTTTGATTCTGCTGTTGTCCCTGTTTATGGGACTTGTAACCGGTACGGCTCAGGGGTGGTACTGGCGGCGTCAGTTTACCCATATCGAACAGCAGCTTGGAGAAGTCGTGAAAGGCAGCCCTCTGGAGACGGACACGGCGGATCTAGCAGAAGTGAAAAGAATTGAAGATCGGATGAAACAGCTGGAAGATAAGATTGTGAAACAAGCTGAGCTTTCTCAACGTATGGTTACAGAAAGAGCGGAAGAACGGGAAAAAAGCCTTCAGGAAGTAGTCATACAGGAAAGGAATCGTCTGGCCAGGGAACTTCACGATTCTGTCAGTCAGCAGTTGTTTGCTGCTTCGATGATGATGTCAGCCATTAATGAGACGAAAGACCATGGACGTGAAGGTGAGGACCGGCAGCTGAAGATGGTAGAGAGGATGATTCATCAATCCCAGCTCGAAATGAGGGCACTGCTCCTCCATCTGCGGCCGGTTCCCTTGAAAGATAAAACACTGGCGGAAGGAATGACAGAGCTTCTTCAGGAACTGATCCAAAAGGTGCCGCTGCAGATTGACTGGACGATCGAAACATTTCCTTTAGAAAAAGGGGTGGAGGACCAGCTCTTCCGAATTCTGCAGGAATCGGTATCCAACACGCTCAGGCATGCCAAGGCATCAACCCTTTCGGTTATGCTTCTGGATCGTGATCAAACCGTTATTTTAAAAGTGATCGACGACGGTATGGGTTTTCATGTGGAAGAGAAAAAAACGAGCTCCTACGGTCTTCAAAATATGGAGGAGCGTGCCTTTGAAGTGGGCGGAGTGTTAAAGATTGTCAGTGTGAAAGGACAGGGGACACGGTTGGAAGTGAAAGTGCCCCACCGACTTAAAGGAGGTCAATCCTGATGATTCGAGTGTTATTTGCAGATGATCATGAGATGGTCCGTATTGGTGTATCCGCGTATTTGTCCTCGCAGCCGGATATCGAAGTGATCGCTGAAGCTGGAGACGGTGAAGATGCTGTAGCGTTTGCCTTTCAACACCGGCCGGACATTATTTTGATGGATCTCGTGATGGAACATATGGATGGGATTGAAGCGACCAAGCGGATTACGGACGAGTGGCCGGAGGCGAAGATCATCATCGTCACAAGTTTTCTTGATGATGAGAAGGTGTATCCCGCTTTAGAGGCGGGAGCGGTCAGTTATATGCTGAAAACGTCAAAAGCAGAGGAAATAGCCCAGGCAATTCGTGCCACGTTTGAAGGACGGTCCATTCTGGAACCGGAAGTCACCGGGAAAATCATGACAAAGATGCGTCATCCCGACCGACGGGCGCTCCATGAGGATTTGACGAACAGGGAAAAGGAAATTCTGCTTCTGATGGCAGATGGCAGGACGAACCAGGAGATTGCAGAAGAGTTGTTCATAGCTTTAAAAACGGTAAAGGTTCACGTAAGCAGTATTCTCGGGAAATTACAAGTATCAGACAGAACGCAGGCCGTCATTTATGCATTCAAACATGAGCTTGTCCATTAAATTCATGAAAGAGTATATGAACACCCCGGCCATGGAGGCCGGGGTGTTTTCAGTGGAGGAAGGTGACGTAGACAAAGGCGGTAATCAGAATGAGATAGAAGATGACCAGTTTCCAATAGAGTCTTCTCATGCTTTTCCCCCTTTACTTCGGCCCGTCGTATTCCATTAAGTTTATGTGAAGGAGGGGTAAAGAATGACAAAGTTTACCCCATCGCTGTATCTGTGGGGAACCTGTTTGATACACTTTTCCTAACACCTGTGCTTGTTTTATGAGACTTTCGGGAATACAAAGAGAGAGGTGATTTGTATGAATTGGAACAATCAGCTTGCCGGAAAACCGGTATGGGCTGGCGGAATATCCAATCGGGAAGCCAAAGAACGGGCCGCCGCCAGAGTCAGCGGATATGTTGAAGATCAGCAGGTGATCGGCGTGGGTTCCGGGTCGACGGCTTTCATTGCCCTGGAAAAGATCGCTGAACGGATAAAGAACGAGGGGCTGGACGTTTATGCAGTACCGACATCGAAAGAAGCGGAGATGAATTGTGCCTTGTTCGGCTTAAGGACGACGACATTGACCGCTGCAAAGCCCGACTGGGGTTTTGACGGAGCGGATGAAGTTGACAATGCCGGCCGGTTGATTAAAGGAAGGGGCGGAGCGTTATTCGCTGAAAAACTCGTGATGGCAAGCTCCCCTAAAACGTATATTTTAGTGGATAAAAGTAAATATGTTCAGAAACTCGGTGAAAAGTATGCTGTTCCTGTTGAAGTGGATCCGAGGGCTGTGCATCTTGTGGAAACAAAGCTGCAGGAATTCCCTTGTGTGGACATTCAGCTGCGGATGGCGGCGGCGAAAGACGGTCCTGTTCTCACGGAAGCAGGAAATCTCCTGCTGGAAGTGCGGTTCCAAGACATCCATGATGGGTTGGAAAAAGAGCTCAGTGCCATCCCTGGAGTTATAGAAACGGGACTGTTCATTGGGTATCCCGTGGAAATTTTAACGGTTTGACGCCCATTTTACTTATATTTGTTGGTAACTCGTAATACTTTTTCTATAATAGTAGTAAATCCTTATTCAAAGGGGAATTCATTATGGGACTGCCAAATAGGATTGCTTACCAGGATCATCGCTACCCTCATGTTGTACTTGCGCCGATTGGGAAAAAGAACAAACACATTCGTTCCATCGGACATAAATTTGAACGGGGGTTATTATCCAGGCTTAACGATGCAATTGTGGATCATATCGGCAGGAAGTCTCTGGACACAACGTCCATCCAGAATTATCTCGGACTAACCGGGGATGCAGTTCTGCCTGTAGCTTTTCAAAAGGAAGAGAGGATCCATCCACATTTGCTGCGCCCAGAATTGTTTTTATGGAAGTCCCTGCCTGAAGAACATGGACTACCTTTAAAAGATCAATATTTATATAACACAGATTTCACTCAGCTGTCCGCAGACCAGTTGTATGACCATGTCGGGGAAGTGCTGGATGAATATCTGTTTCTTTCTCACATCAGCACAGAAAGTCGTGAAAACTGGCTGGATAAAATTGCAGATGCGTTTCACCGGCATCCAATGGTGCAGCTGTTTCATCAAAAGCGTGAGGTCATCGATGCGGTCGAAACGATGAATCAATCCTCACTCATTTCTGTGCTGAACTATCCTGAGGACATCGCATATTGGAGGCACCGTGTCGAAATCGTCATGCGCCCGTTCCGAGCTCTTCCACAGGCGTGGGTCGAGCAGGAACAAGGCAGCTGCCCCCATTCAAAATGTTTACAGTTCGATGCCGGGGAGAAAACGATCTGCTGCTACTGTGAAACGTGTGATTTCTGCCTTTATTATGACACGGTGGAGGATAGGGTCCGTTTTCCCGAAGAGTTTGATGTGGAACGGGCAGCCAAGCGCACAGCGACGATTGAGCAGCAGTTCAATGACATAGCGATACAGAACAGCAGGCTTCTCGAGCAGCTTGGCCAGTTGAGAGCTTTGAAAAAACAGCTCAACACCGCAAGGAAATCCCTTGATGAAAGCCTGGCTGTCGTCAGCCGTATCGAAAAGTATCAGCGCAGAAAAGACGACCTGTCCGCCTATCCTTTACTGGACATGTATGACAAATTAAGCCGGGTTCATATTCCGGAGAAGCGGACCGATTCAGAGCTGCTGTGGCTGGCAGGTGTCCAGCTTCATGATGTCCGTATTCTTAAGGAGTTGAACCGCTGGCAGAAGGTCGTGCCGGAGCATGTCTACCCGAATACCCGGCATGTCCTTGAGGAACTGAAGGCGCGTCTCGAAGAAGTCCGCTACAATGATGAGGATATCATTCTGACCATCAAAGGAAGGTCCATCACTTATGCGGATACTCAGCAGATTCTTGACCTCATCTATTATTATGGCAGTGAATACCCGGTGCACACCCTGGTCCAGATGCTCGCGGGCAAGCCGACGAACAAATTAAGAAGTCTCTATCTTCATGAAACACGGTGGTTTGGTCTGTTATCGAGCTGGCCTGAAAAGCATATTCAGCGGTTGTTCACCCAGCTGGAAAAGCAGGGCTGGCTGATGAAGCAGCAGAAGGGTTATGCAATCAGTGATTATGCAGAGGAAGTTATGTAGAACAACGTTTTTCATAAGAAAGACCTGCTTTTAAGGGCAGGTCTTTCTTTTCTGCATGCATCTGAATCGTAAGCGTTTACTTATGCTATAATTCATGTACAGCCAAGGTTCCGTCTTCCCTATTGTATTCATCACGAGGCACGGGGAGAACAGGAAAACGGATAGTTTAAAGGAGGCCGCATACAAATGAAATCCATCTACCACAAAGCACTCGGGGAGCAGTTCCATAACCTTCATCCCGAGCTGCAGAAAAAATACGGCTTAACGAGTAAGCAGAATCTTATGGTCCTTGGACAGGGCAGAATGACAGAAATCCGAGGAACTCCGGCGCTGGTGAGGCCATTGATGAGTGCGGGAGTGAAGGATCACCTTCTCTTCAGAGAGCGTGGAAAAGATGTGCCGTTTACCCTCGAAAATTATGTCTATGAAGATGAAGAGGGCAGAGAAACCATCAGCTGGATCCGCCGCTTCTTTTTCCCTTATGCCATCCGCGGTTTTGATTCTGCTGCGAGGTATGATGAAGAAAAACAGTGTCTTGTCGATCATCTTGGCCGTTCGGGCCTGGTGGAGGCAGAATTTGATCTTCACGTTACTTCAGAGGGCGGATTGTATATGGAGTCAAGAACGAATCATGTGGGAGGAGTGCTGGGCATGACCGGCCCTGTGACTTCCGTATATGAACATTATGAAGAAAAAGAAGGGGCGACACGGGTGCACGTCCATACAGAACATCCTGTTCTCGGAACGCTTTTAATGTATGAAGGGCTCGTTCACACAGAGTTCCTTCCGATAACGTTCCGCAATATCCCACAGCGTGGAGTACTTGACTAAAGGAGGTCTCACTCTTGACCCAGGAACCGCCGAAAGGCAGTGAAGGCGTGCATACGGATTTTTCCGATCGGATGACTTATGGAGAATATTTACGTTTAGACCAGCTGCTTGATGCGCAGAAGCCGCTTTCTTCCCATCATGATGAAATGCTCTTTATTATGATCCATCAGGTGAGTGAAATATGGATGAAGCTGATGCTGCACGAACTTCAGGCAGCCATCCGGTCGATTCAACATGACGACATGCAGCCGGCTTTTAAAATGCTTGCCAGAGTCTCCAGTATTCAGAAGCAGATCATCCATGCATGGGATGTACTGGCGACGATGACTCCGTCAGAATACATGGAGTTCCGGGATCATCTCGGCCGGGCTTCGGGGTTTCAATCCTACCAGTACCGGATGATTGAGTTTGCCCTTGGGTACAAAACGAATGCCGTATTGAAGATTTACCGGAAAGATAAAGATCTTCACAATCGACTGGAAAAGGCCTATAAAAAGCCCAGTTTGTATGATGTTACACTTGAGCAGCTGTCCAAAGCAGGATTTGATCTCGATCCACAGGTGCTGAACAGGGATTATACCGATTTGTATAAGCAGAACCCTTCGGTTGAAACCGCCTGGGCAATTGTCTACAAAGATGTGGATCGGTACTGGCATCTGTATCAGCTGGCTGAGAAGCTTGTGGACTTGGAGGACAGCCTCCAGCAGTGGCGTTTTCGTCATATGAAGACAGTGGAACGGATCATCGGCCATAAAAAAGGGACAGGAGGATCCTCAGGGGTCGGCTACTTGAAGAAAGTTTTGGAGCACCGCTTTTTCCCTGAGCTTTGGGACGTCCGCACCCACTTTTAATGTCAGAATAGACTGAATATATCTGATTAATTAAATGATTGTTACATTTGTGTTACAATAGGTTGTGTGACTAATAGATAAAGAGGGAAGAATTATGAGACAACCTATTTTATATATATCACTGCTGGTCGTTTTAGTTGTATCAGGATGCTCATTTATCGCAAAAGCTAATGAAAATGATTCTAAACAATCTGATGAAACAGAACCAATGTACGATATCGATATGAAGACGGAACTTGTGGAGCATAATGAATACCACATAACCATCCACTATCCGCAGACAACCAACAATCAATTGAATCAGACGATTGTCGATTACGTCAATCAACAGAAGGCCGGCTTTAAACAGGCCAGCTATCAGAATAAACAATCCGTGGAGGCTTCTGAATCACATGAGCTTCACGTGGACTTCGAGATGCTCTATCAGGATCACCGATTCTTCGTGGTCCGCTTTATAGAAACGATGGATGTAGGCGGAAACGAGGTTATCCAAAACCAGACCGTCATGAATTTTGATAAGAAGGACGGGCGCAGGCTTGAGCTGGACGAGCTGCTCAATAATGACCCGGAAGTGCTTGATGAACTGGCTGCATTGACAGAAGAAGCACTGAAAGAAGAAGTCTCCACCCGTTACAGCCTACCTCTTCACGTGAACAAGGGGACATTTGAAGATGTGGCCCTTACCAAAGAAGGGGTGAGGGTCTATCTTCAGGCGGAGGACGGCACGTTGGGATATGTGCTGGTCGAACTTGAAGAAGGGCAGGATCTCATTCGGAAAGAATTTGTAGAAGCTTTGGAATCCGCTTCCGACGTATCGGAACTATCCTCTTCGGAGCAGAAGCAAGACCGGGAAGGTCCCGTGGAGGCTGTTTCAACGGATGACCTTGGGGTGGAAACCGGAGAAAAGAGAGCTGCTCTCACTTTTGATGACGGTCCTCATCCAACATGGACAGTGGATATTCTCGACCTTCTGGAGAAGTATGACGCCAAAGGCTCGTTTTTCATGATTGGAAAACGTGTGTCCTATTACCCGGAAACGGCTCGGATGGTGGCTGAGCAGGGTCATGAAATCGGAAATCATACGTGGGATCACCCCCGCCTCGCCCGGTTAAACCCGGAAGAGGTGGATGAGCAGATCCTCGCTGCCCAGGACGTGATCAAGCAGGCTGCGGGAGTAGAAACAGCTGGATTGAGACTGCCGTTTGGGGAGGAGCCTCCAATGGCTTACAAAGGCGATTGGAATACGGTTCCATGGACGCTCTATTCTGAGGAGTGGAGCGAACAGGAGCCGGAGGAAATTGCGGAAGAGATCACTTCACAGGCAGAGGATGGTTCGGTAATTCTTCTCCATGAATTAGAGAGCCGGACCCCTGAAGTTGTGGAGCTTGTGCTGGAACAGTTAACTTCCCAAGGGTTTCAATTTGTGAAAGTCAGCGATCTTCAAACATAAAAAAGACGGGTAGATGGACATCGTGTTCGTCTACCCGTCTTTTTTATGTTTTCTAGTCCTCATTCAGCTCATCTTTGATGAAACGGCCCCATTGTTCGAATTCAACGAGAAAGCCGTCATGACCATAATCCGTAGGGATATGCCTGTGGAAGGCCTTCGGTGCCGCCGATGAAAAAGCGGAAATCAGCTCTTCTGGATACAGCAGGTCGTGTTCAAAACTGAACGTGATCAAGTCTGCTTTATACTGAGCGGCGGCCGCTTTCCATCCTCCCCGGTTCCTCCCGATGTCATGGTTATTCATTGCATCAAGCAGGTACAGGTAGCTGTTCGCGTCAAACCGTTCTTTGATTTTATCTCCCTGATAATCCAGATAGGACTGAATTTCATAGGTGTCTCCTCCATTGGACCGGTCAAACCTTTTTTCAAAAAGAGTGGGGCTTCTGTAAGTCACCATACCGGTCATGCGCGCAATCTCAAACCCCTGCAGGGACTCATTGGTCGTGTAGTTCCCGTCTTGGAACAAAGGGTCATTTTTGATAGCTTTCGCCCCGATATGATTGAAGGCGATGCCGTAATCACTCAAGTAGGGGGTCGCAGCCATAATCAGCAGCTTCTCCATAAAGTGAGGGTAGAGGAGCCCCCATTCATACGCCTGCATACCTCCAAGCGACCCTCCCGCAACAGCCTTGACCTGATGTATGCCCATCTTTTTTAAGGCCTCATACTGGGCGCGCACCATATCCCGGATGGTCACTTTAGGGAACTGCTGGCGGAATGGTCTGCCTGTATCAGGATTCATACTGGCGGGACCCGTAGACCCATGACAGCCTCCCAGAACGTTGAACGTAATTACTTGGAACAGGGAGGTGTCGACTGGACACCCCTCCCCGATTAACCCTGCCCACCAGCCGGGCTGCTCTTGGGTACCCACAGCTGCCTGGTTCCCGGTTAAAGCGTGGCAGACGACAATGACGGGAGCATGAGAGGGGCCGGTGCGTTCGTAAGCCAGCTCAACAGATTCCAGCCGGCCTCCGGATTCGAAATCGAAGGGTCCCAGTTCAATCGTCTCCAAAGCTGCTGTCTGGCTGGCGGGGTTTTTTAAAGACATGCTTTCATTCTCCTTTCTGGCCATTATACAGTGACGAGTGTTTGAGATAAGTTGTGTCCTGATCGGATTGAAACGATCGTCTCGTAAAGACTGGCTCCGGATAGGATTTGTTCATTTTTCAGGGAAGAAGCAGCCTTGGACCAAATGACCAATGGATTCGCTGACTGGGCCAGATCCGTCTGGTTTTCTCCAAGAGTTTCAAAGTAAAGAATATCGAAAGCTGGATCGTTCAGTTCCAGAATGTCTTCAGCCTTTGAAAAAGTAGTCACATCAAAACCGAACCGCTCCAGTTTGGAGGCTTCCTCCTGCAGGCCTCCCGGCTGGTCAGGAATGATGCCGATCGTTTTCCTGCGGATGTTTCCATTGGACCGGTCGAGGGAGGAACGGAGAACGGTCTCCGCTGGATGAGGCTGTTCCTTATAAGGACGGCTGTATCCATTGGCCTTTTCTATGGCTTGGTCCAAGTCCCGTATAAGATCATCCACAGATTCCAGACCAACCGACAAGCGGACAAGTTCTTCGCATACACCGGACTTTTTCAAGTTTTCCTCATTCAACTGCTGGTGGGTGGTGGAGGCCGGATGGATGATCAATGATTTCGCATCCCCGACATTGGCCACATGGGACCAGAGGGTGGAATGGTCAATCAATTTACGACCGGCTTCACGTCCGCCTTTGATTCCGAAGACAACCATGGATCCGGCTCCGCCTTTCAAATACTTCCCGGCAAGGTCATAAGTGGGGTGATCCGGCAGCCCGGGATAATTCACCCAATCCACGCCTTCATGGTTCTGCAGGTAGGCAGCAATTTCATATGCCTGCTCTGCATGCTTTTCGATTCTCAGGTGGAGCGTTTCGAGTCCCTGCAGAAGCAGGAACGCGTTCTGCGGGCTCAGGCAGGCACCGATATCTCTCAAAAGCTGAACACGGAGCTTAACCGCATAGCCGGCAGGTCCAGCATCAATACCGAAGCGGATGCCGTTGTAGCTTTCATCAGGCTCTGTAAAACCCGGGAATTTTTCGTGGTTCCAGTCGAACCGGCCGCTGTCTACGACAATACCACCGATAGCTGTACCATGGCCCCCGATCCACTTCGTTGCGGAGTGGACGACGATATCTGCCCCCCAGGTGATCGGCTTGCATACATAAGGGGTGGCGAAGGTGTTGTCGACAATCAATGGAATGTGATGAGCGTGGGCAATATCCGCCACCGCTTCAAAGTCCAGCACATTCAGGCTTGGATTACCGATGGTTTCAGCGAAAATCGCTTTCGTTTCAGGTGTAATAGCTTCCTCGAAGGCATTAGGATCGTTCCCATCTACGAAAACAACGTTCACACCATAGCGGGGAAGAGTGTGCACGAATAAGTTATACGTACCTCCGTACAAGTTGGAAGAGGTGACGATGGTATCCCCGGCACCGGCAACGTTCAGGACGGCCATCGTAATTGCCGCCATCCCGGAAGCTGTAGCTACAGCGGCAGCACCGTCTTCCAGAAGGGCAACACGCTGCTCAAATACATCGACTGTCGGGTTTGTGATTCTGGAATAGATGTTCCCCGGTTCGGCCAGGGCAAATAGGTTCTGGGCATGATTGGTATCATTAAAAACATATGAAGTCGTCTGATAGATGGGAACGGCACGCGATCCTGTTGCTGGATCAGCTTCCTGTCCACCGTGAAGCAGCTGTGTTTCATCACCATACACATGATTTGAATAGGTCATTGGTTCATTCCTCCTTATGATTTCCAGGACATCCTGATCCTCGGTGTAGAGGGAATAAGAAAAACCCTCTTCTGTAAGTAAGAAGAGGGTTTTTTATGTATGTTTACCTCCCCTTATCTTTCAGATCATCTGATCTGTAGGATGTAGCACCTTTTCAAGTTTTCCTTGAAGGTTGCCGGGCGTCTCAGGGCCTAGTCCCTCTGCCGCTCTCGATAAGAGTTTTCAATATTTAATTTATCTGACTTGTTTGAAATTATAAAGGGGTCCTGCTCTCTTGTCAATTCTCAGCTTGAAACAAGGGTGTTTAAATCTATATTAGGGCGGGAATGGATAATTAAGTCTATGTTGAAGGAGATGTTTTCATGAAGGAATATAGTGTAGTACCAAATAAAGATGTAACCGGCTGGTTCGTAAAGATTGAGGACGTAGCTCCGACAGATTTATTTGATGAGCGTGATACAGCTGTAGAAAAAGCTGAAGAAATCGCGAAGCAGAACAAACCGAGCCGCTTGTACATCCTTGACCAGAATCACGAAGTTGAAGAAGAGCGTACCTTTTAAAAAATCCCCGCCCAGGGGATTTTTTTATGGCTTCCTATGCTTGTTTTCCTGTGGCAGTAGTTTTTTTACGTGAAACCGATTATGATGGGACACAGGTTGAGAAAGAAAGGAAGGACCGGAATGAATCATACATATGACGTGATCATTACAGGAGCCAGGGCAGCTGGGGCGAGTCTGGCTGTCCTGCTCGGGAAAATGGGGAAGCGTGTTCTGTTGATCGATAAAGCCGCGTTTCCAAGTGACACACTATCCACTCACTTTATGTCCCATACCCGCTTCCTTGAGGAGCTGGGCATCCTTCATAAACTGGAAGAGACTGGTTTGAGGAAAGTGAGTCGGATGCGGACGTATATCGGCCAAAGCTTTATGGAAGGACCGAGAGCGGATTATACGATTATACCTAAACGGGATGTGCTCGACCCGCTTCTGATCGAGCAGGCCGAGGGGTTGAATTCCGTTACCTTCATGCCGCGTACGTCAGCAAGAGGTTTGATCAGGGAGGATGGGCGCGTTACCGGACTTCACCTTGAAACGGAAGGGAAAACGTGGGAGGCCTATGCCGCGTGGGTGGCCGGAGCAGATGGAAAGCACTCGAACATCGCTGCCTGGACGGGAGCAGAGAAGTACCGGGAAACGAAGCCACTCCGTCCGGTGTTATACGGCTATTACACAGGCGTGGAGCCGTTAAGCGAACCTGTAACGGAGATTTTCCTGCATGAAGGACGAATCGGCTTTGTTTTTCCAATGGAGGAAAACCGGGACTGTCTCGGTATTGAAATACACCCTGGGGAGTTTGCAGACATGATGAAAGCGCCGCAGGAAACATTTGAACAAACGTTTAATCAATATTACGGAATGAAGAAGAGGATGGAGAGGGCAGTTCTGCAGGGAAAGATTATCGGAACCCCCGGAATGCCGAACTTTTTCAGGAATGCTTATGGAGAGGGCTGGGTCCTCCTTGGAGATGCTGGTCACAGCAAAGATCCAAGTACGGGGCTTGGAATCAATGATGCGTTTCTGCAGTCCTTCCTGCTGGCCGATGCTTTTCAGCAGATGGATGAAGGGGTGGATTGGGAAACGTCCCTGGATCGTTTTCAGAGTCGAAGGGATGAGCAGCTGCTGCCGGGATTTCAGCTGACATTGGATTATATCCGATCGCTACGGAAGTGGACAGACAACGAAATGGCATTGTTTCAAACCATCGCGGCCAACCCTATGGCGTGGAATAAGCTGATGCCTCATATGGGACGGCATTTAAAAGAAGACACCACAGATTTCCCTCTTTTTTATCAATCGGTGGAAGAGGAAGCTTCCTCCTTCGGTTTCAGGAAGGATTAACTTCCTTTGAAGGCGAAATGGTTAAGAGAGGTGATGAGAAGATGGAATGGTCGAAAACATCAGCTTTCGAAAAGCTGCAGGAAATTTATACAGATAAAGTGATGCAGGACGAAAAAAGAAGAATCTTTCAAATGGTGTACCGCCATCTGCATGGCCATCTTGACGATCTTGCTGTAGAAACAGGTCTGACAGAAAAAGCTGAAAAACAATTGAAGTTTTTTAAAGAATACACGTTTATGCCGGGCGATAATCTATTTCAGTCGATGCGCTGGGTCTTTTTAGTCGCCCGTGGAGAGAAACCGAAGGAAGCAGAAGAAACAAGGGAGCACTTGAACCGGATTTACCGTTCGTTGTATCAGCCGGCCGGCTTGAAGAATCCGGCCATTCCAGAGACTTTCTGGGAAACGCCTCTCGGTGTCGCCTGTCTGGTGGCAGAAGAAGGAGTCGAGGCGGTTTATCCGATTCTTGATGAAGTTCTTGAAGTCGAAAAAATATAGGATGAATGTGGTTTTCTGAAAAGGAAGCCCAAGAGAAGGGGAGGGTCAAGGATGGAACATTATGAAGTGACGATTATCGGTGCAGGCCTTGCAGGAATAACAGCCGCGCGCCGTCTGATGAAGCAGGGACGTACAAATATCCTGCTTGTCGATAAAGGGAAAAGTGTCGGGGGACGCCTCGCCACCCGCCGGATTGCAGGCGGCAGGGCGGACCACGGGGCCCAGTTTTTTACGGTCCGTACAGAAGAGCTTGAAGAAGAAGTCCAGGACTGGGTAGAGGCCGGATGGGTAAAGGAATGGTTCGGTGACGACCACCCGCGGTATACGGCTGTAGACGGAATGAATGCTTTTGCCAAGCAGCTTGCTGAGGGTATCCCCACCTTATTGGAAACAAGGGTCGAAAAATTATTGGAAAATGACGGGGGATACAGGGTCTACAGTGCAGACGGTTCTGAATGGCAGACGGACAGTCTGTATTTAACGATGCCTGTCCCCCAGGTTCTGGAGCTCTTCAGAAACAGTACCATGAGCACGCCTGAACCTGTGAAAAAACAATTGAAAGGCATCCTGTTTGAGCCAACGTATGTGGGATTGTTTGAATTCAACAAGCCTACAGAGCTCCCTGAGCATGGCCATTTGGATCAAGACCTTCCCGAAGGTGTGGAACGGATTGTCGATCATAGTAAAAAAGGAATTTCTGAAGACGTGATCGTCAGTGTCTACATGACAGGAGACTGGTCCAGAAAATACTACGGTGAGGATTATGTCATGTCTCTGGTGAAAGAAAAGGCGGAGAACTATCTTCCTTGGGACGACCTGGAGTCGGAGCAGTTGAAGCGGTGGAGGTATGCCCAGGCAAAGAAAGTTGTGAAGGAGTCCTGTCTTGATGTGAATGGAGACGGCAGACTCATCGTCGGAGGAGATGCGTTTCTCCGCCCGAACGATACAGCCGGCCGGACCCGTTTTGAAAGTGCCTATTTGTCAGGGAAAGATGCCGCCGCGCATCTGCGCTGGTAGAAAAAGTTCGTCCTATCCAGTTAGAGTTGTGCGTATGTCATGTTGAGAGGGCACGTTCCGCTTATCGGTGGATGCTTGCCGAGGCACGGCCTCAGCTAACTTGATCAAAAAAACCATTTGACCAAGTGGATCTTCGGCTCGCACTGTTCCCGCAGGCGTCACTGCCGCCTGCGTGGGGAAAGTCCTATCCATGACCAAGTATTGGTGATCGCTCCTTTGGGGTCACTAGAAAAAAGGTTTCTCTACAAGCTGAAAGGTGTTCTCTATAGGAGAACACCTTTTTATGTGACTTTCGGTTCGTATTTCTTCATGCGTTTCATGCGCGCCATCGTATAAACGGCAAGTCCTGCCCAGATGAATGTAAAGGCAACGCCATGCACCGATGTGAATGGTTCGTCATAGAGGAATACTCCGATGAACAGCATAATCGTTGGCGCGAAATACTGTAAAAAACCCACCATGGAAAGTGGAATCCGTTTAGCCCCCGCTGAGAATAGAAGTAACGGGACAGCGGTAACGACTCCAGCGCCGAAGACAAGGAGTGCTGTGAGCGATCCCCATTCTACAGATGCCCACTGTCCGCTTTGCTGTTGGAGCAGGAAGAAAAGCGCAGCTGGTGTAACGATGAACGTTTCAATGGTCAGACCAAACATGGCGTTCAACGGCACCAGTTTTTTCAGCAGGCCGTATGTCCCGAAGCTGAAGGCCAGCAGCAGGGCAAGCCAGGGGACGGAGCCGAACTTTAGTGTCATATAAAGCACGCCTGTTCCAGCGAGAGCGAAAGCGATCCACTGGGCTTTCGAGAAGCGTTCCTGAAGGAAAATCATGCCGAGCAGAATGCTGACCAGCGGATTAATGTAATAGCCGAGACTGGCTTCAACCACGTGATTGGTATTGACAGCAAGTATGTAGGTCACCCAGTTGATACTGATGGTCACAGATGCCAGTGTAATTCCGATCATCTGCCGCTTATTCGTTAAAATGCGGCGGCATTCCTTGAAAAACGCCTGCTGTTTTTGAAGAACCAAAATGATCAGCGTCATAAAGACAAACGACCAGACGATGCGGTGGGCAAGAATCTCATAGGCGGAAATTTCCTGAATCCATTTCCAGTAAATCGGAAGAATGCCCCATAAAATATAGGCCCCGGCTGTATAAATGATTCCTAGTTTTTGATCATTTTCCATCTCTGTCCTCCTTTCTACGAAAACTGATCGATGTACGTCCGAATCATTATAGCACCATTTGCAGAACAGGATGGAAGGAAAAGCTCTGAAGAAGCGTGGGTTTTTAGATGATTGAAAAGTATAGGCCGGCCACTGGTTTCTCCGAAGGATACGTGTGGCTGACCAGTGGATGCGGCCTCCGGTCATCTGGAAGCATGAGAAAAGCTTGTAGATAAACACAGGGTTTCTCTACAAGCGGTGACACGTTTGTCATTGATTATGGCGTATCCTGAGGCCGGTCTGCATCATCAAGGTTTTGAAACGGGAGTTCCGCATGGTTGTCGATCGCTATTCTCAGAAGAGGCTGGTCGGCCGGTCCTTCCATGACAGAACCATCATAGGAAAAGCGCGACCCATGACACGGGCAGTCCCAGGAGTGTTCCGCACTGTTCCATTCGACTTCACATCCAAGGTGGGTACAGGTGGTATCCAGGACGTGAAGCTGCCCCTCCTCATCTCTGAATGCACCAGCTCTCTGGCCTTTCCACTGGACAACCATTCCTTCTCCCTTCTTTAAACGGTTCGGTTTATCTTCCACCAGTTCGACTTTTCCTTCCACCAGGTGGGCGGCTACATCGAAGTTCTGGGAAATGAACTGCTTCATACTTGGATCTGACTTGAAACGGGATGGTTTGAAAAGCTCGTGGAACAAGGAGGTTTCCCCGCATACATAATCGGTAATCAGCTGGGCAGCCAGTGTTCCATTTGTCATGCCCCATTTTCGGAAACCGGTCGCAATAAAAATCCGGTCATTTTTCCGGGTGATCGGTCCGATATAAGGAACCTTATCGAGCGTCGTCAAATCCTGGGCAGACCATTGGAAGAGCTTCTTCCTGATGCCGAACGTCACGGCAGCAAACTCTTCGAGAGCCCGGTAATGGAAGCTGGTATCGATCCCCTGGCCGGTTTTATGACTTTCTCCACCGATGATGAGTACATTTTTTCCGTTGTACTCAGCCGTGCGGATCGAGCGTTTCGGTTCGTCGATGGACAGGTACATGCCCTCAGGAACTTCACGCTCGGGTTCGACAGCGATCACGTAGGATCTTTCCGCATACATGCGGGAAAAGTACAGGCCTTTTCCATCATAAAAAGGGAAATGGCTGCAGGAGACCATCTTCTCGCAGGACACGACGGACCCGCCGCCGGTTTTAATTTCAAGACGGTCTTTCTCAGTAACGTCGACCGCTTTCGTTTGTTCGTAAATTTCTCCTCCAAGTCTCACAAACTCCTCAGCGATGGCTTTCAGATATTTCACTGGGTGGAACCGCGCCTGGTTTCTCATGCGAAGTGTCTTTTCAGCATCCATGCTGAAAGGGAGTTCATTCCCGGTACCGCCGGGAATGTCCAACTTCTGATAGGCTTCGTACTCCTTGTCCAGTTTCAATGCTCCTTTAGAGGTGGTTGCGAATAAAAAAGCGTCTTCTTCCGCCCAGTCACAGGCGATATTGTACTTATCGACCCATTCTTTCATCGTTTGGAGGGCCTTTGTCTGTGCCTGGTAATAGAGGGAGGCGGACTCCTCACCAAAGTGTTTAATCAACTCGTGATAGATTAATCCGTGCTGGGCCGTTACTTTGGCTGTCGTATGTCCGGAGGTGCCGTTGATTAATCGGTCCGCTTCCAGAAGAATGACTTTTCTCCCGGTTTTGGCCAGCAGATAAGCCGTCGTTATTCCGGTAATACCACCGCCGATGACAGCAACTTCCGCAGATGTATCTTCTTTTAACGGTTCATAGGAAGACAAGGATGTATCTTCTCTCCATAGTGGTTCAGGTTGTGTCCACTGTTCAAATTGTGTCATAGAAACCCTCCTGAGAGATGCTTTTCTTTCAGTGTTTCCTTTCCTTACCAAATCATGTATCTGGAAGAAGGATAAGTTTTCGACAATCCGCAGGAAAAAATGGTCGGGCAGGCTTGTACCTGCCCCCCCCCCCCCTGTATGGAAAATTTTGTAGTATAATCAGTAGGTATATGGAATCAGATTGAGGTGATAAACAGGATGGAAGTATTTGTGGCCCGACAGCCGATTTTGACGGTGGAGGATGATGTGTACGCCTATGAGCTTCTATACCGGAATAGTGAGGAAAACCGGTTTGTGCCCATGGATGAGAACAAGGCAACATCGGACGTGCTGATGAACAGTTTCGTTACAATCGGACTGGAACGGTTGTCCAATCATAAGCCCTGCTTTATTAATTTCACGGAGGATCTGTTGTTGGAAAAAATTCCGGCATACTTCGCCCCTGAAGAATTGGTCGTTGAGATTCTTGAGGATGTGTCATTCAGTTTCGAGATGATCCAGGTGTGCCGTGAGTTGAAATCAAAAGGGTACACCATTGCTCTTGACGACTTTATCGACCCGGAAAGAGCCTCTATTTTCGAGCTGCTTCATTACGTGGATATCATTAAGGTGGATATCCGTATGGTTACAGAAGAGAACCGCAGAAAGATCATGGCGCTTGCCGGAAATTACAACATCCGGCTGCTGGCTGAAAAAGTGGAAACCAGAGAAGAGCATGAGCGGTGCCTTCAGGAAGGTTTTGAACTTTTCCAGGGTTTTTATTACAGCAGACCTGACATCGTAAAAGGGGTGGACATTCCTTTTTTCACCTCCACATACGTTCAAATGCTGATGGAACTATCGACAGCGGATGAAGACATCGATATGGAACGCATTACGAAAATCCTCGAACAGGACCCGGCCCTCACCTATAAACTTCTCAGACTGATAAACACATCACGGCGCGAGTCGAAAATTCCAGTCGAGTCCATTAAACAGGCGGTTATGCTGCTTGGAACAGAATCCTTGAAGAAGTGGCTGTATGTGCTGTCTGTGGACCAGACCATTCCTGCAAAGTCTGCTCATACCAGGCTTATTGTGAAAACAAGTCTTGTACGAGCGAAGATGTGTGAATAGATGGCTGTGAAAATCTATACGAAGGAAAAAGCAGAGGGTTATTTTCTTACAGGATTTATGTCATTAATCGATGTTCTTACCCAGCGCCCTTCGCTGGAAACGATCGAACCGCTGCCGCTTGCAGAAGAGATTAAAGAAGCTTTTCGTGGAGAGAACAATACATACAGAAAACTTCTGGATATTGCTGTAAAGCTGGAAGCGGCTGATTTTGATTGGCTGGAGCGGCTGACTGATTTTCCTCTTACTCTTTCCCAGCTGTTTGAATGTTATGGTCGTGCGGCTGCATGGGCAGAGCGGCTCTTTCATGAATATTTCAATGAATATAAGGACGGAGACGATGTGGAAGAACAAGAGTCTCTGTGATGAATATAGTAGGAAGGGGGGAGCCTTTTCCCTCCTTTTTTGATAAACTATTAATGTAAACGCTTACAGAAAAGGGAAGGGGAAGGGTTATGAAAAAGACACATATGGAAACAAAGATGATTCACAATGAGCAGGCTGGACATAATGAAACAGGGAGCCTGACCACCCCGATCTATCAAACCTCTACGTTTTCATTTGCTTCCGCACAGGAAGGGGCGCGCAGGTTTGCCGGTGAGGAGCAGGGCTATATTTATTCCAGGCTGGGCAACCCAACCGTCGCCCAGTTTGAAGAACGAATGGCCGCTTTGGAAGGTGGCGGGAAGGGACTTGCCTTTGCATCCGGTATGGCGGCTGTGTCGGCTGTCCTAATTGCGCTTACAAAAGCCGGTGACCATATTGTCTGCTCCAATGGTCTGTATGGGTGTACGTACGGCCTGCTCAAGATGATGGAAGAGAAATATGGGATTACTCATGACTTCTGTTCCATGGAGACAGAGGAGGAACTGAAGCAGACGATAACAAATCGTACGGCCTGTATTTTCGTAGAAACGCCGATAAATCCAACGATGAAAGTCATAGATTTGGAGATGGTGTCACGGACAGCCTCTTTGTCTCGCATCCCGGTTGTTGTTGATAATACGTTCTGCACGCCTTATCTTCAAAGACCGCTCGAACTTGGGTGCGACGTTGTCGTTCACAGTGCTACGAAATATATAGGAGGACACGGTGATGTCGTAGCCGGTGTCGTCGTAGGCAGTCACTCGTTTATGGAGAAGCTTGCTTCTTCCCAGCAGAAGGACATTGGCGGTATCTTATCTCCATTTGATGCGTGGCTGTTGATCAGAGGAATGAAAACAATGCACCTCCGCATGGATCGCCATAGTGCGAATGCGTCTGAAATAGCAGCTCGTCTGATTCGTCATCCGAGAGTGAAGCACGTGTATTATCCGGGCTTTGCGGATGACAGGCAGACCGCGATTGTACAAAATCAAATGAAGACCGGAGGGGGAGTCATCGCATTTGAATTGAACGGAGGACGGGAAGAAGCGGAACAATTCATCAACCGGTTAAACCTCATTAAGATTGCGGTCAGTCTGGGAGATGCCGAGACATTGATCCAGCATCCCGCTACCATGACTCATGCGGTCGTTCCTGAAGAGCAGAGGAACGCCATGGGCATTCACGAATCGCTTATCCGTATATCCGTCGGACTCGAAGCCGTCGACGATATTTGGTATGATTTATATCAGTCCCTCTCGGAAGATTGATGAACGCGTCAAAGCCGTGACACCTGTCCGGCTTTTTTGTTTTGTTCGGCGTTTATCCTTTCCGGTGCAGGGAAAAGTAAAAGTAGCTTCATGAACAACCGTGAAACTATCTTTAACATTTATAAAATCATAAAGGACGGTGCCGTATGTTTAAAAAATTATTCGGTAAAAAAAATGAAGAAGAGCAGCTTACTGCTCCTGTCAGCGGGAAAGTTGTCGCGCTTGATGAAGTGGACGACCCTGTATTCAGCCAGCGTATGATGGGTGATGGTGTTGCAATTGAACCTGCAGATGGAAAAGTGGTCAGTCCTGTATCCGGAGAAATCGTTCAACTGTTCCCGACCAACCATGCCGTAGGGATCAAAACGAAGTCCGGTGTTGAAGTCCTTGTCCACATCGGTCTTGAAACTGTATCAATGGAAGGGGAAGGTTTCGAAGGTCACGTGAAAGCTGGAGACCAGGTGAAGGCTGGAGACCATTTGATCACATTTGATATGAATCTGGTTAAGGAAAAAGCGAAGAGCACGATTACTCCTGTCATCATTACCAACTATGACGATATCATCGACTCTTTTGAACCATCGTACAGTGATCATGCAGAAGCCGGTCAGTCTACAGTGGCTGTCTTAACGACGAAGTAATAGGAAAAGCCTAAAATACTCTGGTGTTTTAGGCTTTTTTCTTTTTTTATGCAGAATACCTGAAGAAACAAAGCAAGCTTCAGGGAGAAGCATGGTTGTCGGCTCGTGCTCATCTGCTGGGATATGAATGGAAAATAGATAGAAAACGCTATATAATAGGTGGAAAGAATCAGGTGATAGGCCGTATTTATACATAGAGGGGGATGACATTGACGGAGCGTGAAGAGGAACTGAGAGAACTTGTAGAAGCGGAAGTACGTAAAAACAAAGAGAGTGTGGAAAATGACCCTTACCGCCTCACGTACCACCATATGCCTGCAGCAGGATTGATGAATGATCCGAACGGATGGATCCAGTGGAACGGGACCTACCACTTGTTTTATCAGTGGATGCCTTTCCATACAGGCCACGGGGCCAAGTTCTGGGGACATCGGACATCCAGGGATCTTATCCACTGGACAGAGCAAAAGCCTGCACTTACGCCGTCCGAATGGTTTGATAAGGACGGGGCATTCTCAGGGAGTGCTGTCGTATCGGATGATCAGCTGCATCTTTTCTATACAGGGAATATAGATGGTGATGGAGAGCCTGAAGAGGAGTATCAGTGCCTGGCCGTTTCGAGTGACGGAATGACCTTCACGAAAAAAGGTGTCGTCGCAGAGCGTCCTGAAGGGTATACCAGTCATTTTCGGGATCCTAAAGTGTGGCATCATGAAGGAAAGTGGTACATGGTCGTCGGGGCACAGACGGAAGCCAGGCAGGGGCAGGTGTTATTATATCAATCACCGGACCTGGAAAACTGGGAGTTTATCGGACCTGCCGCAGGGAGTTTCCAAGGGCCGCTGAAAGCGTTCGGTTATATGTGGGAATGCCCGGATTTCTTTCATTTGAACGGCCGGGATGTATTGATTGTTTCTCCACAGGGGCTTGACCCGGATGGGATGGATTATGCCAACACTTATCAGAGTGGATTTTTCACCGGAAGTTTGGATTATGAGGCAGGAACCTTCGATCACGGCCCCTTTAAGGAACTGGACCGAGGATTTGAATTTTATGCTCCGCAGACGATGGAGGATGAGCAGGGGAGACGCCTCCTTGTCGGATGGATGGGAGTGCCTGATCAATGGGAGGAGGCTCACCCAACGGTCGATAACCATTGGATACATGCCCTGACGCTTCCGCGGGAATTGACATGGAGGGATGGACAGCTGATTCAGTCCCCGGTGGAGGAACTGCAGGAAATGAGAGGGCCGGTCCTTCTGCATTCGTCCATCACAATTGAAAATGATCAGAAAGCTGTGAGAGGCGTGGAAGGGCGGTCCATAGAGCTTAACCTTGAATTTGAAAAGCTCGGGGATCAGTTTGCGCTGGAATTCTACCAGTATGCCTCCTTCAGTTATAGAAATGGCATCCTTACCTTATCGCGTCCACGTCTGGATGAGCATTCCGAAACGGAATTCCGGAGAGTCCGTCTTGAGCGTCCGTTGGAAAGCTTACGTATCTTTGCGGATACATCAAGCCTGGAAATTTTCGTGAACGGGGGCGAGGAAGTGTTCACCTCACGGATTTTCCCTCAGCCGGAAGAAGAGCATATTTTGTTTACTTCTCTTGGGGAGAGCACCTTCTCCATTGAAAAGTGGAATTTGTCAGGATGGACGCTTGAGCAGGGGTGAGGCCCTGCCAAGCTTCCTGAACACTATTTTTGTATGGTAAGATAAGGATACGTAATTTGCACGAAGGGGTCATGTCTATGAGTCAATCTTCTAAGAAAATGAAAGCAAATGAACGGCGGGAGTACATCCTCACCCTGTTGAAGCAGCGGGGGATGCCGATTACGGGCAGTGCTCTAGCTGAAGAAATGAATGTAACGAGACAGGTAATTGTCGGCGACGTTTCCCTTTTGAAAGCGGGGAACGAACCGATTGTGGCTACCAGTCAAGGCTACATGTATATGTCAGAGGCGAAAGAAGATCTGGCTTATCAGCGGACCATTGTGTGTCAGCACGAAGGCAGCGAGACAGAAAATGAATTGAATATCCTGGTGGATCACGGTGTCCACGTCCGGGACGTCGTCGTAGAGCACCCGGTATACGGGGATTTGACCGCAAGGCTTCAAGTGGCAAACCGCCGGGATGTAAAGAAGTTCATTGAAAAAGTCCGTTCCACCAATGCTCCCTTTTTATTGGAGCTTACGGGCGGCATCCATACGCATACGATTGCTGCAGAGAGCAGGGAAGCACTGGATGAAGCAGAACAGGCTCTTAAAGAAGCAGGAATTCTCTTGGAGCATCAAGGGTAGACGTGTATGAGACAGGCATAAGGAGATGCGCCTGTCTTTTTTTATGGTATTTTTTACATGATTTCATTCCTTTCCCAACCTGTGTGAGGTGGAGAATATGATATATTGAGAGAAATGGTGTTCAATAAAAGGCAGGTGTATACATGGTAGACATATTTCCGATTTTATTAAGTATTATTCTTGGCTTAAACGTCCTTCTGGCTTTGGCGATCATCTTCCTTGAACGAAGGGATGCCAGTGCGACGTGGGCGTGGCTGATGGTGCTCTTATTCATTCCTATTGCAGGCTTCCTGCTGTACCTGATTTTCGGGAGACGCCTCAACCGGAAAGAAATCTTCACATGGGATAAAAAGAGCCGTCTCGGTCTTCTTACGGCTGTCCAGGAGCAGTTGACGGCCATTAAGGAAGGACATCTGGAAGTTCAGCATAAAGACATTATTCCTTATGAGGATCTTATATACATGCATCTGAAGAACAATGATGCCCTTCTTTCCCAGAACAATGCTGTGCAGATCTTTACGGATGGGCAGAAGAAATTCCAGGCTCTTCTTGAAGATATTGAACAGGCGGAAGATCATATCCATCTGCTCTATTACATCCTCCGGGACGATAACCTTGGGCAGCGGCTCGCCGATGCGTTGATTCGAAAGGCGAAAGCTGGTCTTGAAGTGAAGCTTCTTTATGATGACATGGGATCACGCCTTTTGAAGCGGGGCTACCTGAAGAAGATGAAGCAGGCCGGCATCCAGGTGGAGTCGTTTTTTCCTTCCTTTATTCCGAAGGTCAATTTAAAGATCAATTACCGCAACCATAGGAAACTTGCCATCATTGATGGAAAAATCGGCTATACGGGCGGGTTCAATATTGGGGATGAATACCTCGGGTTCAATAAACGGTTCGGCTACTGGCGCGATACTCATCTCCGTGTCGAGGGAGAGGCGGTAAACAATATGCAGACGCGTTTCATTCTCGATTGGAACCATGCCTCCCGCAGAGACATCGTCTATGAAGAACGCTACTACAAGGCAGAGCCGAAGGGTGATGTCGCCATGCAGATTGTTTCAAGTGGACCTGACTCGGAATGGGAGCAGATCAAACACGGCTATTTGAAGATGATCTTATCGGCGAAAAAATACGTGTATATCCAGACTCCGTACTTTATTCCAGATGACAGTCTCCTTGATGCGCTTCGTGTCGCCGTTCTTTCAGGCGTGGATGTCCGGATTATGATTCCGAACAAACCGGATCACCCTTTTGTCTACTGGGCGACGTATTCGAATATCGGTGATATGTTGAAGGCGGGGGCAACGGTTTATATTTATCAAAAAGGATTTCTCCATGCCAAGACGATTGTTGTGGACGATAAAATCGCTTCTGTCGGGACGGCCAATATTGATGTGCGCAGTTTCCGGCTCAATTTTGAAGTCAATGCATTTCTGTATCATCCTGACGCAGCGACAGAACTGTCCGACCGTTTTCATGAAGATATCATGGATTCTACTCAACTTACCCTGCCTCTTTATCAATCAAGGTCAACGTGGATTCGTTTCAAAGAAGCGATCTCTCGGCTGTTGTCGCCGATCTTATAACGTAAAAACCCCTGCACATCGTGTGCAGGGGTTTTTTGAGAGAGGTTGATTTGGTTTTACTATCGTCATAGAAAGGACGGAGGGACAGGTGACAGGCAAACAGGATAGGAGGGGGGGATCTCAGCTGTCTGCCTGCCACCGTCCGTTCGGTCGTTTCTTTATCTGTCCCTGCTTCTCAAAAAGGAGGTTAGTCTTTTTAAGACGCAGAGACTCCACTTTACTTTGGCTGGCTGCTGAAACAGCCCTGCCTGCTCACAGGCATAGGGGTTGGGTTCCGGTGAACGAGGCTTGACTGTTCCATATTTTCTGTTCGTATCCGTATTCTTCATATCTGTTCAATACTTACTGAGAGGTCAGTGTGAGCTGGACGGTGGTTGGGGTCCCGTCCCGATACACTTCAAGCTCTACAGTATCTCCGTTCTGTGCTTGGCTGTAGAGATACTGCCGTAGACGGATGAGCGAGTCTACTTTATTCCCGTCGATGGCGGTGATGACATCGTAGCGTTCCAGTCCTGCTTCCTGAGCAGGGGAATCTTGCTCGACGCCCTGGACAAGGACGCCGTGGGTGATATCAGTTGGTAAACCCAGTTCACTTTCCAGAACAGGATTTGGAATCTGGCTTACATCCTGCAGGGAAACACCCATATATGGGCGCTGTACTTCACCGTTGGTCTCTAAGTCTTCAATCACAGGTTTGGCTGCGTCCATAGGAATCGAAAAGCCAATACCCTCGACTTCGGCCTGGGCGATTTTCATAGAGTTGATACCAATGACTTCACCTTGAAGATTAATCAGCGCACCACCACTGTTGCCCGGGTTAATGGCTGCATCTGTTTGTATGACTTCGGTCTGCCAGTCGGCCTGGTCGTCACCATTGATGTCCACCGGAATATTCCGGTTCAATCCACTGATGATTCCCTTTGTGGCCGACCCTGCGAATTCCATGCCCAGTGGGTTGCCGATGGCTATGGCTGTCTGGCCGATCTCTACGTCATCGGCATTTCCTAAATCAGCAACTTTCTCGACATGTTCGCTATCTATTTGTAAAACGGCCAGGTCTGTCAATGGGTCGCTGCCTTTTAATTCGGCTTCTACTTTGCTCCCATCACTAAGGATGACTTCAAGGGCTGAAGCATTCTCAATAACATGATGGTTGGTGACGACAAATGCTTGATCACCTTCTTCTTTGTAAATGACCCCGGAACCTGTGCCGGCCTGTTGTGTTCCCTGAGCTGAACTTTGAATGTTGCTTATACCAACGACTGCCGGAGAAACCTCATTCACTGCTTGAGTGACATCTTCCTCGTTCTGTCCGATATTCACTTCATCAGCCTGTGCTGTCGGCTCTTCGGTGTTGACTTCAATCGAAATTCCTTTCCATTGAAATACGGTCGTTACGATGAAAACAGCGATAATGGCACCGAGGACGCTGAAGGCCATCCCCGAACGTTTATACTGTTTTCTGCTTACATTCTTATCATCATCCAACATAGAGTAACGGCTGCCCCTTTCGTGAAGATTTGCTGGGATGTCTTTGGTGTTTCCCTCTGACAATTCTTATTATAGGAATGACTTATGGAATGACTTTGGAGAAAATGTGTAAAAAGTGTGTAATGGAAGAGGAAGTTTTGAAAATGTGAGAGAATAAAAAGAAAAAACCAGGAGGAAACGTGATGAATCGACTTATTGGATTGGTGGAAGATGATCCAAACATCAGGGATATAGTAGAAGCCTACTTAAAGAAAGAAGGCTATCAAGTGATCAGCGTGGAAACGGCAGAAGAGGCCTGGGGAATATTCGAAGCGTCTTCTCCGGACCTCTGGGTGCTGGATATTATGCTGCCAGGCATGGATGGGTATGAATTCTGCAAGAAAATCCGTCTGACCTCAGAAGTTCCGATTATCATCATTTCTGCCAAAGATGACGAAATCGATAAAATTCTCGGCCTTGAGCTCGGAGGTGACGATTATTTGACGAAACCCTTCAGCCCGCGGGAACTGGTCGCCAGGGTGAAACGACACTTGAAGCGGTGGGAAGCGATGAAGCCTCTTTCAGAAGAAAAGGTTGATGTGATAAAGGCCGGCGACCTTGAATTGAGTGAAGCCGAGAGGCGGGCCTATTTCAAGGGAACGGAAGTGGAAGTGACGACAAAGGAGTTTGAAATGCTCCGCATTCTGGCTTCTCAGGAAAACCGGGCTTTCTCAAGAGAAGAGCTTCTTATTAAAGTATGGGGCGATGATTATTATGGCAGCGACAGGGCCGTCGATGATCTAATCAAACGACTGCGGAAGAAGATGAAGGAACTGCCAATTGAAACGGTCTGGGGTCATGGCTACAGGTTGAGGGATCAGTCCTCATGAAACTTCTCTATCAATTGAACGCAGCCTTCACTGCGTTAATCATCATCGTCATGTCCATTACAGCTTTTTTCGTTTATTCCCTCTTAATGGATATGCTTATTCAGGATGAGCAGCGGCAGTTGAAAGGACGGGCGGAACTTTTAATCGATTTGATTAACGACCAGGATGAAGACCGTACCCCCGAATTATCTCAGTTGATTCAGGACCGCAATTATCCTATTTTATTGTTCAACAGCGACAATGGAGAAATCCTGTTCCGTACGATGCCGGCCGCTATTGCTGCTTCCTGGATGGAGCGGTATGAGGAAGAATTGGAAGGGGAGGAAGTGTGGGAGAGTGAAGGGGAGAAGTATGTGGTCTATGATTTCCCAGTCAATGCTGGAAACAGTCAGATTCTCGTGATGGCCACCCCGCTGAATGATCTGCAGGCGGTCCAGTCCGTATTTGCGATCCGGATGATCATGGTGTTTCTGATCGGCCTCCTCCTGGCCTTGATTGTCAGCTACATTTTAACATGGCGGCTCGTTACACCGTTGACGAAGCTGAAGCAGGAAGTGAAAAAAATCGAGAAACGCCGGTTCGATGATGTTAAACAGGTCCAGGCCTCCGGGGAGATCAAAGAAGTCGAGCAGAGCGTCCGGCATATGGCCGCGGAGCTTGCGCGTTACATCCATTCCCAGAAACAGTTTTTCCAGAATGCCTCCCATGAGCTGAAAACACCGCTCATGTCTATTCAAGGATACGCCGAAGGGATACGGGACGGTATTTTCCAGGGGGAAGCGGCGGAAAAAGGATTGAACGTGATGGTCAGTGAAACGGAACGACTGAAAAAGATCGTCAATGAAATGATTCTGCTTGCTAAGCTCGACAGCAGTGAGGATGTGTACCATCCTGAGCAGACAAACATCACTGATGTAGTCATACAAGCGAAAGACAGACTCATTCCACTTGCGAACGATAAGGATATGACCATTGCCTTGAAAGGCGGCGCTTCGTTTTATTCTTTTGTAGATCGAGAGCGTATACTACAAGCGGTCATCAACATATTAAGTAATGCTGTCCGTCACGGAACCCATCATGTGACTGTGGAAATCGAAACACAAGCCGAACAGATGAAAGTCAGAATCATGGATGATGGCACAGGGATTCCAGAGGCACTTCTCCCGCAGATGTTTGAGCGGTTCATCAAAGGGAAAGAAGGGGAAACGGGACTCGGTCTTGCTATCGCCCGGGCCATCATCGAGAGGAGCGGAGGAACCATCAAGGCCTATAACCGCGATGATCAACCAGGAGCCGTTTTTGAAATCCGTTTTCAAAGGAAAGACGAGCTCCTCTAACATGATATAATAAATCTCAGAGAACGATTCCACATGAAGGTGAGGAAAAAGATATGGATGCAAAACCTTGTATAGATTCACTGACCGTTAAAAATTCACATGTACTTCCTCCGGATACCAATACCCACGGAACCCTTTTCGGTGGAAAACTGATGGCTTACATTGATGACGTGGCGGCGATAGCTGCTGTCCGGCACTGCCGCAAACCGGTGGTCACCGCTTCCACTGACTCTGTCGACTTTCTTCAGCCGGTATTTGAGGGCGATACGATCTGCCTTGAAGCCTTTGTGACATGGGCGCATAATACATCCATGGAAGTATTCGTGAAAGCAACGACAGAAAACCTGCTTACAGGAGAACGGAAAGTATGCACCACCGCTTTTCTATCCATGGTGGCTGTTGATGAAAATAATGACCCGACACCAGTACCGCCGGTGTACCCCGAAACAGAGGAAGAACAGTGGCTTCATGATCACGCCCAAAAGCGTCATGAGCACCGGAAAAGCCGTCGGAAGGAATCCAAGGAACTCGCTGAAAAATTCGGTACGAGTCTTCCATGGCTAAGGAATTCCTAATACTTGACCAGGAGAAGCAGAGCTTCTCCTGGTTTTTTTTATACCCGGATAGCCTTAACTTCGGCTGGATCCTGAAAAATAACGGGCTTTCCATCCTTTTTTCAAACGGAAACATCCAGCTGGGGAAGGAAGCCTTTCATTAGAAAGGCAGTAGTGGTGGACTCCGATTGTATGATAAAATAAAAAAGTTGAACTTATTCATGTTTTTTTCCTTTAAGGAAAGGGAATACGTGTGTTAAAACAGGAAAACATTTACATTTTATAGGAGTGATCAGTGTGCAGGAAGTCTTATCCTTTTTGAATGACTGGATGTGGGGGACCATCCTTGTCGCCGCCTTACTGGGTGTTGGCCTATGGTTCTCGATACGTTTGAAATTCGCACAGTTTCGTTACATACCCGAGATGTTCCGAGTCTTGTTTGATAAACGGGCAATCTCGGCAGAAGGAAAGAAAGGAACCTCTCCTTTCCAGGCCTTCGCTATTAGTACGGCATCCCGTGTCGGTACAGGGAACCTGGCAGGTGTCGCTGCGGCTATTACTGTCGGAGGACCTGGTGCGGTTTTCTGGATGTGGATTGTAGCTATCCTCGGAGGAGCTTCCAGTTTTATTGAAAGCACCCTGGCCCAGGTCTATAAGGTTCCGGATAAAAACCAATACCGAGGCGGACCGGCTTATTATATTGAAAAAGGATTAAAAAACCGGACGCTGGGGATTGTCTTTGCCGTTACCATCACTTTTACATACGGCCTCGTTTTCAGTTCTGTGCAGTCCAATACGATCAGGCTTGCCTTTGAAAACTCCTTTGATATTGATAAATGGCTGATGGGGGCCATCCTGACCGTTTTCGTAGCTTTAATTATTTTCGGTGGACTCAAGCGTATCGCCCAGGTGACGCAGTATATCATTCCGATAATGGCTATCTTCTATATCATTCTTGCCACGTACGTCCTTGTCGGCAATATTGCTCAAGTACCGGAAATGATTGGACAGATTTTCGCTGGGGCGTTCGGCTTCCGTGAAATCGCTGGTGGAACCTTCGGCGGTATGATTCTAATTGGAATTAAGCGCGGCCTCTTCTCCAACGAAGCCGGTATGGGTAGTGCGCCGAACGCAGCGGCCACTTCAGAAGTGACGCACCCGGTCAAGCAGGGACTGATTCAGACGCTTGGTGTGTTCACGGATACGCTTCTTATCTGTAGTGCTACAGCTGTCATCATCCTGTTTGCCGGAGGTTATGAAAATACTTCCCTTGATGGCATCCAGCTGACTCAGGAAGCTTTCGAATCCCAGCTTGGATCATGGGCAGCGGTATTTATCGCAATTGCCATTCTTCTATTTGCCTTTAGTTCGATTGTTGGAAACTATTATTATGGAGAAACGAACATCGAATTTATTAAAACGAGTAAAAGCAGCATTTTCATCTATCGTCTGGCGGTACTGGCTATGGTTATGTTCGGTGCTGTCGCTGAATTTGACCTTGTCTGGTCACTGGCGGATCTAACGATGGGAATCATGGCTTTAATCAACCTGTATGCCATTTTCCGGTTGTCATCGGTGGCCTATGCAGCTCTCAATGACTATGTGAAACAGAAAAAAGCCGGGAAAGACCCTGTCTTTTATCAAGATCACCTGCCCGGTGTAGAAGGAATGGAATACTGGAGAAGAGACCAGTCCTCTGAGAAAGAAGACGCATAACTTGATAGAAAAGCTGTTGACGGGTGACGCCCTGTCGGCAGCTTTTTTCTTCCCCTCCCGGATTCCATCCTGCACAGCAGAAGGGGCCGGTGTGATATGATGGGAGCAGATTCTTATTAAAGGAATGAGCGTAATGAGTTTATTATCAGTCAATCAACTGAGTAAAAGTTATGGAGATAAAGATTTATTTGACGACCTATCCTTCACGATATCCAGCCAGCAGAGAATCGGCTTGATCGGTGTGAACGGGACCGGAAAATCGACCCTGCTGAAAATTCTTGCCGGAATGGAAACAGGGGATAAGGGCGATATGGATCATGCGAAGGATTTTACAGTGGAGTATCTGCCACAGGACCCTCAATTCAACCAAAGCCAGACGGTTCTGGAACATATTTATGATGGGGAAGCCGAAATTATGGTGCTGATGCGCAAATACGAGCAGGTCATGCTGGAACTTGCTGAAAATCCAGAGGACACCGGTGTCCAGGAGCGGATGCTCGACCTGCAGCAGAAAATGGATGAAAAAGGGGCGTGGGAAGCGAGCACTGTTGCCAAGACCGTCCTTTCCAAGCTCGGCGTCACGTACTTTGATAAAAAAGTATCGGAGTTGTCGGGCGGTCAGAAGAAGCGGGTAGCCATCGCCAAGGCGCTTATTCAGCCGGCCGATCTTCTGCTGCTTGATGAACCGACCAACCACTTGGATAATGAAACCATCGAGTGGCTGGAAGAGCATCTTTCCTCCTACAAAGGGGCTCTTATGGTTGTGACGCACGACAGGTACTTCTTGAATAGAGTCACGAACCTGATCTATGAACTCGATCAAAGTAGTCTGTATACGTATGAGGGAAACTATGAAACCTTCCTTGAGAAAAAGGCTGAACGGGAAGAGTGGGAACTGCAGGCTGAACAAAAGCATAAAAATACCCTGCGTAAGGAACTAGCCTGGCTGAAAGCTGGAGTGAAAGCGAGATCCACAAAGCAGAAAGCGCGTATTCAGCGGGTGGAAACGATGAAAGAAGAGACCTTCCACACGAAAAAAGAAAATGTTGATATGGCTATCGGCTCATCAAGGCTTGGGAATCAGGTGATCGAGCTACAGGGGGTTACCCACAGCTACGGCAGCCATAAACTGCTGGAGGACGTCGATTACTTAGTCGTTCCCGGAGAGCGCCTTGGGATTATCGGTCCCAACGGATCTGGAAAAACAACCCTCCTGAATATTATGGCGGAACGGATTGCACCGGACGCAGGAAATGTGCACACGGGCCAAACCGTTAAAATCGGATATTACACACAGGATCATGGAGAGCTCGATGAAAGCTTGAAAGTGATTGAATACATTAAAGAAGTGGCAGAAGTCATACGGACTGAAGACGGAACAGAGATTACCGCCGAGCAGATGCTCGAGCGTTTCCTATTCCCACGACCGCAGCAGTGGACTTACATTAAGAGGCTCTCCGGTGGAGAACGCCGGCGTCTTTATTTGCTGCGTGTCCTGATGAGTGAACCGAACGTTTTGTTTCTGGATGAGCCGACGAACGATTTGGATACAGAAACCCTGGGCGTTTTGGAAGACTATTTAGAGCAGTTCCCCGGTGTCGTCATTACGGTTTCTCACGATCGTTATTTCCTTGACCGCGTGGTAAACCAGCTGCTTGCGTTCGAACAGAGCGGAAGACTGCGTCGTTTCTATGGAAATTATTCCGAGTATCTGGAAGCTGCCAAAGAAGAGCAGACGGTTTTGAAGGAAAATAAACAGCCGTCCGCCCAGGAGGAAACGAGAAGAGGGAACCGTAAGCGGAAACTTTCCTATAAGGAAAAACAGGAATGGGAGACCATTGAAGACGATATAGCCGCTTTGGAAGAGAAGATCGAAGAGTTGAATGACCAGCTGGCTCAAGAGGCTGCCAATTATGACAAGGTCAGGGATCTTACCGCTCAACAGGAAGAAGCGGAGGCGGAGCTGGAGCAGAAAATGGAACGCTGGGAAGAGCTCTCCCTCATAGTTGAAGGGCTTGAATAATGCTCGGAGAAAGAGGCTGGAACTTTGAAAGAACGTTCGCCTTCTTTTTCATAGATGCAGGGCAGTGGTCCATCCGACCCTGTCCCGCTTCCTTTCATATGTTTTGTAGTCATCGATTTTTTGTGGAATAATGAATACGGATACACTGTTTAAATATAGGAGGTAGACAGATGAAAATGCCAAGTATGGATAAACTTGAAAAATATGCAGAACTGGCGCTTCGTACAGGCGTCAATCTACAAAACGATCAGCTTTTAATGATCAATTCCACCATTGAAGGGGCGGAATTCACACGCATTGTCGCCCGTAAAGCTTTTGAAATGGGAGCCAAGGATGTACATATTAACTGGGGAGACGATGAGCTGACTCGCATGGCTTATGAGCACGCGGATCAGGAAACACTCTCCCACGTACCGGAATGGCAGCAGGAAAAATACACGTATTTCGCAGAGCAGGGAGCAGCCATCCTTTCCATCCGTTCCACGGACCCGGACCTTTTGAAAGGGATTGATGCTGGAAAAGTGGCTTCTGCTGCTAAAGCACGCTCAGAGGCGATGTCCACATTCCGTAACTACACGATGAATGACCGGATCCAATGGTCGATCATCAGTATTCCTCTTCCAAAGTGGGCACAAAAGATTTTCCCAGGGGAAGAGGAAGATACAGCCGTGGAGAAATTGTGGGAGCAGATTTTCAGCATCGTCCGTGTTGATCAGGACGATCCGGTGGAAGCTTGGAAGAAGCATAATGATACGCTTATTACGGCTCGTGAATATTTGAATAAGAAACAGTATCAGAAGCTGATTTATAAAGCACCGGGAACTGAACTTGAAGTGGCTCTTCCAAAAGGACATGTCTGGAAAGGCGGACCGGCCAAAACGGCGGAAGGTAAGATTTCATTTAATCCGAACATGCCGACAGAGGAAGTTTTCACAGCTCCTCACAAATACGGTGTCGATGGGAAAGTGGCGAGTACGAAGCCGTTGAACTACGGTGGGAACGTCATTAATAACTTCTCTCTCACTTTTAAAGAAGGAAAAGTGGTGGACTTTACGGCGGAAGAAGGAAGCGAAACCCTTCAACACCTGCTGGATACGGACGAAGGTTCCCGTCACCTTGGTGAACTGGCTCTTGTGCCTCATGAGTCACCGATTTCTCAATCCGGACTGATTTTCTATAACACCCTTTATGATGAGAACGCATCCTGTCACCTTGCGCTTGGAAAAGCGTATCCGAATAACGTTCAGGGCGGTTCCGACATGAATGAGGAAGAACTTGATCAAAACGGTGTGAACCACAGCCTGACCCACGTGGACTTCATGATGGGATCCGGGGAACTGGATATCGACGGCGTGCTTGAAGACGGTACAACCGAAGCCGTCATGAGAAAAGGCAGCTGGGCGATTACTTTTGAATAATGAATAAGACGACAGCCGGGACCCCCCGGCTGTCTTTTTTGTTTCTTCCCATCTCAACGAAGAAAAGGAAGAAACAGGTAGATACCTTCCATTCTTCCTGTGCACATAAAAGATCCATAATAGGTAAAGAGATTATCTCAGAATAACTTTTTATTAGGTAGTGTTTTTGAATCGGCTGTTTTCTTTTTAAACATCGATCGATAAGGGGAAAGAATAAAAAAAGGAGGTGGCCGATCTGATCTATGATGCTGCTGTTGTGGGTGCTGGTTTCGGAGGGCTGGCAGCTGCTGCGGATTTAACCTATAGAGGGTATAAAGTCGTTGTTTTTGAAGCGTCCAACGAACTGGGCGGAAGCGCGGGTAAATTCGAGAGGAGCGGGTATCGTTTTCAATCCGGTGCTACAGTTGGGATGGGTTTTGAGCCCGGAGGTGTACTGGACAACTTGTTTGAACGGCTGGGGTTGGAAAAACCGCCAATGAAAAAGCTGGATATTATTATGGATGTCCACCTTCCGGATCGTACCATTCATTATTATCGTGACCGGCATGAATGGTATAAAGAGATGTCCCGGGTTTTTGAAGGACCCGGGAGCAATTTTGAGAATTTCTACGATGAAGTTTTCAAAGTAGGGCAGCTGGTGGATCAGTTGACAGACAAGCTTCCGGTGTTTCCTCCAAGGACAATGGGGGACTATGCTTACCTTCTGACGCTTGTGAATGAAAATTCTCTCCGGCTGCTTCCCTATATGACACAAACCGTGGAGGACCGGCTTAAAAAACATGGACTGGATCAGCACCGCATGTTTAGGACGTTTTTAAATGGTGAATTAATGGACAGTGTACAGACGAGTGTAGAAAAATGTCCTGCCTTTTTAGGGTTTGCTGCTCTTCAAACGTTTCATAAAGGTGCTTTTGCCGTCCACGGTGGTCTTGCTGAATCTGCTGCTAAACTGGCTGCATATATTCGGGAGCATGACGGGACCATTCTTATGAGGCACCCGGTTCACTCCATCGAAAAAGGAGAGGCAGGGTTTATCCTTCATTCCAAAAGAAGGTCTACATTTCAGGCCCGGCAGGTCATCCTGAACAATTCTGTTCACAACCTTCACGACACGTTAACAGAGGATCTCAGCTCGCAGTCTTATATTCGCCCCCGGAAAGAAACAGCAAAAAAAGCCTGGGGGGCGTATATTATTCACGGCGGTGTAGACGCAGACGTTTTCCAAAATACGGACGTGCTGTACCATCAGTTTATCGATCCCCATCATCCGGATGACCTCCATAATGGCGGACAGTTCCTATTGTCATTATCGGACCCTGAAGATCGTTTGATGGCTCCGGAAGGGAAACGGTCGTTTACCCTGTCAACCCATACCGACATCACTCCTTGGTGGGAGTCCGACCATTATGAAGCCGAAAAGCGTTGGATGAAGGAGAAGCTGATACGGACCGTGGAGCACTATTTTGGAGGGTTCACCGATCAGCTTGATGTTGTCCTGCCGGGTACACCCGTCACTTTTGAAAAATGGCTGCGCCGTAAAGATGGAAAGGTAGGCGGTTATGCACCTGATGGAAAATACAGCTGGTTGTCCAGTTACTCGATAAGAACCGGCATCCCTGATCTGTATCAGTGCGGGGATACCGTTTTTCCGGGTGCCGGAACGCTCGGCGTAACGCTTTCAGGATTAATGGCCGCAAAACAGGCCGCAAAAGGACTAAAATGAAAAACGTTGGGAATACAAAGAACAGCATATGAAAAAGGAGAGGGTCCTATGGTGGGCGACGGATATGAGATGAACATCTTCGGAGCAAACCCCAACCGTCACGATGAATGCTCACGCTGTGGAAAGCCGCTCGTTTCCAAGGCAGAGGAAGACATCAATCTTTGCAGGGAATGTCAGCGCCGGCAGGAAGACCACAAAGTGGAGGAACGGGATTGAAAGGTCACAATAGTGACCTTTTCATCTGCGGGATAAAAGATTTTTCTTTACACCATAATAGGGGTAATGTTAGAGTCAGTTATTGTGCTTTCCCCCGAGAAAGTAACACCATTGTCAAAAGGAGATCAAAATGGATAAACAATCGAAAGGCCGGATAGACTGGCCTGTATTTGCAATCAGTGGAGGCTTATTGACACTCTTCGTGATTATTGCTCTTATCGACATTTCGTTTATAGAAACAGTTGTAAGTGAAAGTTTTGCCTGGTCAGCCACTTATTTTGGTGCGTTCTGGCAGGTATTGATGCTGGCGACCTTCTTCGTCGGTATATGGCTTGGATTTTCTAAATATGGAAAAATAAAAATGGGTAATATGGATAAACCGGAAATCGGTTTGTATAAATGGCTTTCAATTATCATGGCTACACTACTGGCCGGCGGAGGCGTCTTCTGGGCTGCCGCTGAGCCGATGTGGCACTTCCTTACTGCACCTCCGTCTCAATCCGGAGTAGAAGCGGGCACAGAGGCGGCAATTGATCCTGCTCTTGCTCAAAGCTTCATGCACTGGGGATTTCTTGCATGGGCGATTTTAGGTACAATCAGTGCCGTTGTTATGATGTACGGACACTATCAAAAAGGGATGCCTATGAAGCCGAGGACCCTGCTTTACCCAATCTTTGGTGAAAAGCTTCGGAACAGCTTCTTCGGAACGATTATTGATGCGTTTGCTGTAATTGCCGTGGCAGCAGGGACAATCGGTCCGATCGGATTCCTGGGTCTGCAGGCCAGCTATGGTCTTCAGGAAATCTTCGGCATTCCAAATTCATTCAGTACACAGTTTACAATCATTCTTGTTGTCGTCCTGGTCTCTACGATCTCAGCTGTGTCCGGTTTGTATAAAGGGATTCAGATGCTGAGTAGTTTCAATGTCCGCCTTGCTCTTGGACTTATGATTTTCATCGTCATCTTTGGACCTGGCGGCTTCATTATTGACCACTTTGTCTCCGGATTCGGTTATTACGTGGACCAATTCATTCCTATGAGTACGTACCGCGGGGATGAAGGCTGGTTATCTCTATGGACTGTCTTCTTCTGGGGCTGGTTTATCGGATATGGTCCAATGATGGCCATTCTTGTCAGCCGGATTTCCAGAGGACGGACCATTCGCGAAATCATTGTCGCGGTGTCTGTGTTTGCTCCGGTTATTTCAACGTTCTGGTTTACCGTCCTTGGTGGATCCGGAATATTCTTCGAATTGGAGAATCCGGGATCGGTTTCAAACGCTTTGAATGAGGCAGGAAACCCGGCAGCGATGTTTGCAATTACCGGACAGTTCCCACTGGCGGAAATTGTGTCGCCGCTGTTCTTGATTCTGACGATTCTATTCGTTGTCACAACGTCTGACTCCATGTCCTACACCATTGCTATGGCCGTGACAGGAGAAGGAAACCCGCAGACATGGCTCCGTGTATTCTGGGCTGTGCTTATGGGAGCGATTGCTGTCATTCTTCTGATTACAGGAGACAGCGGAATTACACAGCTGCAGAACTTTATTGTGGTGACTGCCGTTCCTGTGTCCCTCCTTCTGCTTCCTATGATCTGGCTGGCGCCGAAAGTGGCGAAGATCATGGCTGTGGAACAACGGATTTCAAAGAAATAAAGATAAAAAAGGTGGACGTCAAAAGACGTCCACCTTTTTTTACTGCAAAATTACAGGTTTCTCAGCACAGCGCGTACCGGACTGCCGTCTGCTTGAGTCATTTTCAACGGGAAGGCCATAAGCTCATAGATGCCCGGCTGGATGTTTTCCAGGACGAGACCTTCAAGAATGAGCAGATCATGGGCGCACAGACTGTGATGGGCAGGGAGGTCCTTGCTCGTTTCCGGATCAACAGAAGGGGTATCGACGCCGATCAGGTCAATGCCTTGTTCGGCCAGGTAAGCAGCCAGGTCACTTCCGATCACTGAATAGGAAGCAGGGAAAGCGGAACGGTCAGGCCAGCTGTTTGTACGAAAGAGGATTTTATCCACTTCTGTCAAATCGATATCCATCACTTGTTCTTTATGAATAACTTCCGGTCGGTCCAAATGAACGACCACCGCTTTTCCTGAGAAACGTTCGACAGGCAGGTCTGCTATCCGGGCTCCTGAGGAATCATAATGGAAAGGGGCATCGACATGTGTTCCGATGTGACAACTGCCTTTAAACTGACCTACGTTGACAGATCCGGTGTCTTCCATTGCATAAGTGACTTCGTACGTAAAAGGTTCATCCCCCGGCCATGGCGGGGTTTCTGCATCCAGTTTCATACTGATATCCATCCACTTCATCGGTATCCTCCTAAGCAATAATATCCCGTTCATTTTTAAATGACTTATGCTTTTCTTTCTGCATGATTTCTTTTAAAATCCTGACAACATTAAAAACATCCTCATAGGAGGTGTAAAAAGCTACCGGGGCGAGCCGGATGACATTCGGGGATCGATAATCGGGAATGACCCCTTCGCTTTTCAATGCTTTACAAAGACTGGCTGCTTCTTCATGAACGAGGCAGACGTGACCGCCCCGGCGCTCCTTTTCTACAGGGTTACGCAGGGTGAACCCGAAGCCTTTCAGTTCCTGATGAACTAAATCCATAAACAACTGGGTGAGGGCCAGTGACTTTTTTCTGATTCCCTCGATACCTGCTTCCAAAAACATTTCCAGAGATCCAAGAAGCGGAGCTGAGCTTAAAATATGCGGAGTTCCAATCTGGAAAGCACCTGCACTGGAAGAGGGGGTCAGCTCGTGATCCATATCAAACTGCTTTTCTTTATCAGAACTGAACCAGCCGGCAAGTCCGGGATGAGTCCCGAGATGCCGGCGGTTCACGTATAATCCACCTGTACCACCGGGACCGCTGTTCAAGTATTTATACGTACACCAGACAGCGAAATCCACCTCCCATTCATCCAGCTGATGGGGAACAGCGCCGATGGAATGAGCAAGATCAAACAATACAAGAATTCCATGCTTGTGCGCCTCGTGGGTGAGGGCTTTCATATCAAGAAGCTGCCCGCTTCTGTACAAAACGGAAGGGAGCAGAAGAAGAGCTACGTCATCCTTCATCTGGGCGATAATGTCCTCTTCTTTCAGTGTATACCCATCAGCGCTGGCGATTTGTATGAAATGCTCTTCAGGGTCAAGGTGGTGGAGCGCCATCTGACTCTTGACAGCGTATATATCGGAGGGGAAGTTTAGTTCGTCCCCGATAATTTTTGTCCGCCCTTTTTCCGGATTGTAAAAGGTCGCAAGCAGCTGATGGAGGTTTGTCGTAATGGACCCTGTGTTAATGACCTGTTCCGGAGAAGCCCCCAGGAGAGGAGCTGTCATCCGTCCGAGCTTTTCAGACATGAAGTACCACGGTTCATCAGCTTGTGTCCACCCTTCGATGCCGTGCTCTTTCCAGTCATTAAGAGATTGCTGCAAAGCGGATTCGGAACGCCTGGATAACAGTCCAAGAGAGTTGCCGTCCATGTAAATGCTGTCTTCTTTGAGGAAGAATTCCGATTTATACTCGTTCAGTTCATCATTTTTATCCCATTTTCTCACATCATCCAGGGTAATCATCCCATTCCTCCTTTTATCTGTTCAGGTAACGGTGTTTGATTAATACAGCTTTTATCATGGAATACGTAAACGTGTCCGGAAGCTCTTCTTTCAACGGCTTCAGCTTTTTCTCCTCGAGCTTGTGGTATTGTTGGAGGACCTGCTCCTCTTGTTCTTCATCAAACCAGTAGTCCCACGAAATATCTTCCCCTTCCTGCACACAGCGGAACAGGTGGTTTTCAATCGTCTGCGGACTCATGCCGCGCTGATCTGAAATGTCCCGGATAGAGTGGCTGCCGCTTTTCCACAATTCAAACGTTACGATGTGGCTGGGCCTGTCATCAAATGGATCTCTCGGTTCCGGCCGGCGTGACTCAATAGGGGCTGATTCGGCTTGTTCGGACCACGGCCGGATCACTTCCAGGAATGTTTCGCCGTACTGCTCGTACTTCCGCTCTCCCACCCCTTTCATCTGAAGCATTTCTTCTTTTGTCCGCGGCAGGTGATTGGAAAATTCTTTCAAGGTGGCATCAGAAAAAATGACGTAAGGCGGGAGCCCGGCTTCATCAGCCAGCTGTTTCCTTAAGTGACGCAGTTCTTCAAAATACTGCACATGATATTCAGACGACTGTTGGACGGCTGCGGTTTCCACGAGCATTTCTACAGGTTTTTCCCCTTTGAGTACAGCTGCTGCTTCTGAGGTGAGCTGGAGGGAAGGGTATTTCCCTGATCCGGCCGTTAAATAGCCTTCAGCCGTCAGGAAGTGAATAAACTGGGTCAATTCCTTCTCGGTAATTTTCGGCATGATCCCGTAGGTGGAAAGCTTGTGAAAACCGAACTGCTTCACCTTTTGGTCGCGGGAGCCCTTCAGCACTTTGGCTGTCAGACCTGCCCCGAATCCGCCTCCCATACGTTTTACACAGGACAGCACCATCTGGGCTTCTTTCGTGCGGTCTTCCACTTCCCCATTATGTGTACAGTTGGAGCACTTTCCGCAGCGTTCATAGGGGACAGGGTCGTTGAAGTACTCCAAGATATACTTCTGCAGGCACGTATGGGTGTGGCAGTAATTCGTCATCGCCTGCAGTTTGGCATACTCTTCTTTCTTTTTTTCTTCAGAAGGCGACTGGTCGATCAGGAACTTCTGCAGATTAATGTCTTTGCTCGCAAAAAGAAGGATACAGTCTCCGGGTTCGCCATCCCTTCCTGCACGTCCTGCTTCCTGGTAATAGGATTCTATATTCATCGGCATGGCGTAATGGATGACATAGCGGACGTTGGATTTATCGATGCCCATCCCGAACGCATTAGTCGCCACCATCACTTTCGTCTCGTCCTGTACAAAATCCATCTGTGCCTGTTTCCGCTGATGCTCAGTCATACCGGCATGATACCTGCCTGCTGCGTAGCCCTTTTTCTCGAGAACATAGTGCAGCTGGTCGGCTTCTTTCCGGGTGGCGGTATAGATGATACCGGACTCATTGGGAATCTGGCTCATGTATTCTGTAATAAACTCCCGTTTATCTCTTCCTTTAACGATACGAAAAGACAGGTTTTCCCTTATGAACCCTGTGTTAATCACATGGCCGTTTTCGACATGGATCAGCTGTTTGATGTCGGCCACGACCTCCTGGGTGGCTGTCGCTGTCAAAGCCATGAGTACAGGGAGGTTCGGAATTTTATTAAGCGTCGGGACGATGGAACGGTAGCTCGGTCGGAAATCGTGTCCCCACTGGGATATACAATGGGCCTCATCGAAAGCGATAAGAGAAAGAGGGATCCGGCTTACAGCGGAGAGAAAGGAAGGAGTTTCAAATCGTTCCGGTGCGACGTAAATGAAGGAGTAGCGTCCTTTTTCCATATCTCTCAGTCTTGTCCGCTGCTCTTCTGCAGTAAGGGAGCTGTTTATGTAGGTGGCAGCCACCCCGTAGGAAAGCAGGGCATCGACCTGATCTTTCATTAACGAAATCAATGGCGATATGACGACAGCCGTTCCTTCAAGTGCAAGGCCAGGGATCTGATAGCACAGCGACTTTCCGCCCCCGGTCGGCATGACGGCGAGAGTGTTCTGCCCGTTCATCACCTGTTCAATCGCTTCCTCCTGTCCCGGCCGGAAGGAAGAATATCCGTAATACTGCATTAAAATTTTTTCGGCCTGTTCCATCATGTGAATCATCCTTTAATGTAATCGTTCTCTTCACATCTTACCATGTTTCACGTGAAAATATAGGGGAAAACTAACCAGGATCAATCTTCAAAAAAGGAGTCGGTTTCATCATGAAAGCTGTCATAATTGAACAGTACGGAGGTCGGGAACAGCTCGTTGAGAAAGAAGTTCCAAACCCCGTACCTGAGAACAAGCAGGTGGTTGTGGAAGTCCGTGCGACCTCCATTAACCCGATTGATTGGAAATTGCGTGAAGGGTACTTGAAAGATGCAGTTCCTTTCGAATTCCCGATTATTCTTGGATGGGATGCCGCAGGGGTCATTACCGAAGTAGGAGAAGATGTGAAGGATTTTTCACCGGGGGACCGGGTATTCGCAAGACCGGATACGACACGGTTCGGAACATATGCCCAGTATACAGCGGTGGATGAACACCTGCTGGCACCGCTGCCTGAAGGAGTGACCTTCGAGGAAGCGGCGGCTGTTCCTCTGGCCGGCCTTACAGCATGGCAGTGCCTTGTTGATTTTTCCGATATTAAAGAAGGGGATCGTGTGCTTATCCATGCGGGATCAGGCGGAGTGGGCCATTACGCTGTCCAAATTGCCAAACATCTCGGAGCATACGTTGCGGCCACCGCAAGCGGCAAAAACCGGGAATGGGTAGAGAAGCTGGGAGTGGACCGCTTCATTGATTATAAAGAGGAGGATTTCTCTGAAGTCCTTCAGGATTTTGACATCGTTGTCGACACGCTTGGCGGAGACATTCAGGAAAAAAGCTTTCAGGTTCTGAAAGAAGGAGGAAAGCTTCCGTCAGTCGTCCAGCCACCAGATGAAACGAAAGCGGTCGAGAAAAACATCAAGACTGGTTTTGTCTGGCTGGAACCCAGTGGAGAACAGCTCTCCAAGCTGGGTAAGATGATGGAGGAAGGTACATTGAAGTCTGTGATCGGCCATGAACTGCCGTTCTCTCAGGAAGGACTTCGGGAGGCTCATGAAATCAGTGAAAGCCACCATGCCAAAGGTAAAATCGTCGTTACAATGAAATAAGGGTGTGTCCCCAGGAAACCTCGAAATTTGAGGAATTCTGGGGCTTTTTGTTAAATGTACTAATTTTCTTACAATTTCGGCCTAATCTTTGTTAACTTAGGGTAAAGGATAGTTATTACATAGGAAACGGAGGAGAGGTCGTGTTAACCAATTATAAAACGGGTGTCTACTTTGATGAAATGATGAAGGAAGATGGACAGCCTAAAAATCATTACCAATGGTTTTATCAATTGGTCCATCAATTTAATGAACGAGAGCTGATGAATAAACATGAAACCGCTCAGTTGAATTTTCTCAGGCAGGGGATCACCTTTACGGTTTACAGTCATACCGGAGGGACAGAACGAACGATGCCCTTTGACTTTGTGCCGATCATTATCCCGCGCGGAGATTGGGAAAAGATCGAGAAGGGTATGAAACAGCGGATGACGGCGCTCAACCACTTTCTCGATGACATTTATCATGAACAGCGTATTGTGGAAGCCGGTGTGATTCCGAGGGATCTGATTGAAAACAACCCGTACTATTATGATAAGCAGATCGGCGGGGTGCGCGTGCCGCTGAATAATCATATTTTCCTTGCCGGGGTGGACCTGATCCGGGATGAGCACGGAGAGTACCGGGTGCTGGAGGATAACCTGCGCAATCCATCAGGCATGTCCTATGTGTTTCAAAACCGGTATGTTATGAGGCAGGTCTATCCGGAATTGTTCAACCAGCATTCCATTGAGACACTGGAACACCAATTATCTGAACTTCACCAGTCCTTAATCACACAGGTGCCGTTGAATGCGGAGCCCGGAAAGAAACCGACAGCTGTTCTGCTGACTCCGGGCATCTATAATTCTGCGTATTATGATCATGTCTTCCTTGCTCAGCAGATGGGCATCGAGCTTGTGGAAGGCCGTGACCTGGTGGTGAAGGATGATATGGTTTATATGAAAACGACCCGCGGTCTGCAGAGAGTGGATATCATCTACCGCCGGATTGATGACGATTTCCTCGATCCTGAAGCCTTTCGTCCCGACTCCATGCTCGGTGTGAGCGGATTATTGAGAGCGTATAAGAAAGGGAATGTGTCGATTTTGAACGGGATTGGCAACGGCGTGGCTGATGATAAGGCCATGTATGTGTATGTTCCGGACATGATCCGCTTCTATCTCGATGAGGATCCGATCATTCCCAATGTGGAAACATACTTCCTCAGTGACCCGGAGCGTCTGGATTATGTACTGGAGAATATCGACCAGCTGGTGGTTAAAAATGTCGGTGCTTCCGGTGGATACGATATGCTTATCGGTCCACAGTCCGATGAAAGCGAACAGGAAATCTTCAAGAAAAAGATAGTGGAGAAGCCGAGCCAGTATATTGCCCAGCCGACCATTAAATTATCCAGAGCTCCTGCGTATCAGGAGGGACGCTTCTATCCCTGTCATGTGGACCTCCGAGTCTTTATCATGAGCGGTGAGCAGATGAACGTCCTTCCAGGCGGACTTTCCAGGGTAGCCTTGAAGGAAGGATCGCTCGTCGTGAACTCTTCCCAGGGCGGGGGCGGCAAGGATACATGGATTCTTTCAGAAAGTGGTGATCAACATGCTTAGCCGGGTAGCGGATTCTCTGTATTGGATGTCCAGAAATATCGAGAGGGCTGAGAACAATGCCCGGGTATTGAAAGTACAGCTGATTCATATGCTGGAGGCTTCCAGCAAAGATGCACTGGACAAGGAATGGGAGGAAATTCTGGAAGTCTGTGCTTCTACAGCGGATTACTACAGCTTTTATGAACGGATGGATCGGGAAACGATGATCCAGTATTTGACGATCAGTCCGCTCAACGTCAATTCCCTGATGAACACGATGAATTACGCCCGGGAAAACGCAAGGGCGACAAGGGACATCCTTCCCGAAGAATTATGGGAAGTGCTGAATCAGTTCCACCTCGATCAAAAAGACTGGCAGGAGCTTCCGAACACCAGGGATCATACCCAGCAGTATTTAAACCGGGTGATCCAGACATCCATGACCTCCCAGGGAGTCATTGAATCAAGCATGAGCCGTGGTACGCCTTATTCGTTCATCAAAATCGGAAAATGGCTGGAGCGGGCTGAAAAAATGGCACGCATCCTGAATGTTACCTGTGAGAAAAACCGTAAGGAAACCGGCGGGGGGACTCATCATTATTACCACTGGCTGACGGCTCTCCATTTTCTGAATGGGTATGATGCCTATATTAAAGAACATCCACCGACGATGGAACCGAAGAATGTGTTGAGCTTCCTCATTAAGGAACGGAATTTCCCGCGCTCGATTCAGTACTGTATGGATCATGTCCTTGAGGCTGTAACCAATTTGGAGGATGGGAAAGTCTCACACTACTCGGAAAACCTGTTTCAAATGCTGGAAGTGATTCAAAATGAAATCGAAGAATCATCGATTGAAGATATGGGCATGGAAGAACTGATGCAGTTCCTTGACCACTTCCAGGACCGCTGTATGACATTAAGCCGGATGTTTTCGGAAACCTACTACTTAATCGAACCTGTTCGGGTGAAATAGAGAACAATCAGGAGGAATACCCAGTGAAGTTTCAAATCGAACATACCAATACCTTCTATTATGATAATTTCGTGGACCAGAGCATGAATCATATCCGGCTTAAACCGAGAACCGATGAATGTCAGCGTCTGCTTGCCTACCGGACGGAGATTACGCCGTCCTCCATGACAAAGGAACATATCGATTTGTGGGGAAACCATGTGGAAACATTTTTTATTCCGGAAAAACATGAACACCTTACTCTCAAAACGATTTCCACCGTCAGTATCCAAAAAAGTCCATTCATCCGTATGATCGAATGCTCGGATGAGATGCAGTCGATTTTCCATTCAGAATTGTTCCGGCATCATTACCTGGCTTATATAAATGAAACACCCTATACCTTTTTATATAAAGAACAGATTGAAGAATTCAAGGAGATTCTGGGACCCATGCAGGACCCTGTCCGGTATTCCCTGCGATTGATGGAGTACATTCACGAGTCGTTCCGTTATGATACAAGTACGACCCAGGTGAGTACGAAAGCGTATGAGTCCTGGCCGTTTCGTGCAGGTGTCTGTCAGGATTATGCCCATATTATGATTGGCGTCCTCCGTTCCCAGGGGATTCCGGCCCGTTACGTAAGTGGGTATTTATATGTAGGGGAAGACTCTGCCTTAGTCGGAGATGCCGCTACACACGCCTGGGTGGAAGTCATGATTCCGGGTATTGGCTGGGTCGGTCTTGACCCGACCAACAATGTAGAAGCTCTTGAGCAGCATATCCGTATCGGTACGGGAAGGGACTATGCAGATGTCAGCCCGCTGCAGGGAGTTTATCGTGGGGGCGGCCAGAACCTGGACGTGAAAGTCAGCGTCACGCTCATTGATCAGTAATAAAAAATCCCTCTTTCATAAAAGAGGGATTTTCTAATACCTAAGATTTCTGGTAACTCTCTGTTGTTCTCGTCTGACCTTTGAAGGTTTGATACAGCCAGCCGGCAAGACCGCCGATAATGGCCGGGAACACCCAGCTCAGGTTCAGCTCATAAAAGGGAAGGCGGCTGATAAACGGGGTAACAGCGGAGACATCGGCCCCGAATGCTGCCAGTCCATCATAAAGCCCGATGAAAGCTGTCAGAATGATTGCTCCACGGTACACATAGGAAGAGTGGTTGAACAGCCGGCTCATGAACGTCAGACCGACAAGGACGATCGTAATAGGGTAGACGAACACTAAGACGGGTACAGAATAGGAAATGATCTGGTTTAATCCGATGTTGGAAATAGCGAGACTCACGATGGTCACGAGTACAATGACGGAATGATACGACAGCTTCCGGACACGCTTCGAGAAAAACTGTCCACAGGCGACGGTCAGTCCAACACAGGTGGTTAGACAGGCCAAACCGACAATAACACCAAGAAGAACAGTACCCGTATCTCCAAACATGATCTGGGCGGCCCCGGATAGGATCGCACTTCCGTTATCATACGTACCTTCTACGGCCATTTTAGCTCCGATCCAGCCGATAGCCACATAAACGGATGTCAGACCGGCAGCTGTGACAAGCCCGGCTTTTAATGTGGAGAGCGTCACCTGCCTGGGCTCTGTAACACCGCGTTCCCTAAATGATGATACGACAAGTATTCCAAAAGCGAGGGAAGCGATGGCATCCATGGTCAGGTATCCTTCGACAAAGCCGGTAAAGAATGGCTGGGACGCATACTTTTCGCCTGCCGGCTGTATGGGACCGTCAAGGGCGAAGAAGCTGCCGATCACAAGGGCGACGATGGCCAGAAACAGGGCAGGTGTCAAAAATTGACCGATTCGATCCACTAATTTGGAAGGATTGCGGCTCAATAAATACACGAGCAGGAAAAAGACGATGGTAAAGATAAAGAGCGTCAGGGATTCTCCGTTTACAAAAGGCGCTACACCTGTTTCAAATGCGACGTTGGCTGCTCTTGGTATGGCGAAGAAAGGCCCGATCACTAAATACACCATGGAAGTAAAAAGAATTCCGAACAGAGGGTGCACGCGTCCGGCCAGCTGGACCGCGCCGTTTTGAACAAGAGAGATGGCAGCCACTGTGATGATGGGAATACCGACTCCCGTTATGACGAACCCTAGAATAGCAGGTGTATAAGACGTTCCTGATTCAATTCCTAACGTAACAGGGTAGATTAAATTGCCGGCGCCGAAAAATAAGGCAAATAGTGTAAATCCGATAAACAGCGTATCTCTGGCTCTCATAAAGCAGCTTCCTCCTCATGGGTGTCTATATATTCTGCGTAAAAAAAATCGCTCCTATCCAGACATGAACACAGCTTGTCTGGAAGTGACGATAGGCGTGGGATCCATCAAAAATTTTAAGAAATTTCAATTAGCACCGGAGTAATGTTATCAGGGAGGGAATACCATGTCAACCCTTTTGTCTGAAAATTTAAACGGTTAAGATTACCAGGAAGAGAATGTCATGATATTTTCATAAAACTGATAAGATAAGTTAGTTTACAGAAGGAAAACCGGGTTATAGAATATGGCTATACATCAATCACGGCTGTTGATAAACATAGAAGATAAGGAGACTACTACATGATCGATTCGCTGTTACTGCAATTGACCCTGGTTGGCTTTCTCGGCGTCGGCTCTCAATGGGTGGCATGGCGCTTCCGCCTGCCGGCTATCGTAGTCATGTCCATCGCCGGACTGCTGGCTGGACCTGTATTTAATTTAATGAACCCGGAACAGGATTTTGGAGATCTTTACAAACCGATAATCTCCCTGGCTGTTGCGGTGATTTTGTTTGAAGGCAGTTTGAATCTTGACTTTAAGGAAGTTCGTGGACTGGGGAGACCGGTGTTCCGGATTGTTACGTTCGGCGCATTCTTCAGCTGGATTCTCGGGTCCTTTGCTGCCCATTATGTTGCCGGGCTGTCCTGGGCGGTGGCCTTTACGATCGGCGGTTTGTTTATTGTAACCGGACCGACCGTGATCCTCCCGCTTCTCAGGCAGGCGAAACTGAAACCCAGACCCGCTAAGATTCTTAAATGGGAAGGGATTATCGTCGATCCGATCGGAGCGCTTCTTGCGGTTTTCGCGTTTGAAATCATTGTGTTTCTAACTGTCAATGACCCATCGGCCCTGCTTATGTTCTTTTTAGCTTCAGCTTTCGCAGTCTTTCTTGGCTGGCTGTGCGGAAAAGGCGTAGGATGGATGTTCGAAACCGGCTACGTGCCGGAGTTTTTAAAGTCGCCTGTCGTATTCGCGGTTGTCATTGCCTGCTTTACAGGAGCAGATGAAGTCATGCATGAGACAGGTCTTCTCTCTGTTACTGCGATGGGGATGACTCTTGCTAATATGCACATTTCATCCATTGCGGACATGAGGCACTTTAAGGAGAATATCTCCCTGCTGTTAATTTCAACAATCTTTATTATGCTGACAGCTTCCTTAACGGTGGATACACTGGTGGAGATCTTTAATATCCGGATTATCGGTTTTGTTCTTCTGATGTTATTCATCGTTCGGCCGTTGTCGATCTTCCTGTCGACAATCGGAACGGATTTATCAAAATCAGAAAAACTGCTCGTGGGCTGGATTGCTCCAAGGGGTATTGTAGCCCTTACGGTTGCCAGTTACTTTGCGAGTATCCTGCTTGAAGGTGGATATGAAGATGCATCCATACTGATCTCCCTTACCTTCGCCCTTGTCTTTACGACAGTTGTGGCTCATGGATTTTCCATCGGCTGGCTCGCTAAAAAACTCGGCTTGTCTATGGAAGGACCGCCGGGGGTGTTGATTGCAGGTGGAAGTGCGTTCACAACAGGCCTGGCAAAAACGCTGGAGGAACTGAAAATTCCAGTGCTTCTTACGGACTCTTCCTGGCAGCGACTGTCACGGGCGCGTTCCAGGGGGATTGCCTCTTATCACGGGGAGATCCTTTCTGAACAGACGGAATATTATCTCGACATGACGCCTTATGAATACCTCGTGGCGGCAACAGAACTGGATTCCTACAACGCACTGGTCTGTACGACATTCGTGCCGGAATTCGGCAGGAACAACTCTTTCCAATTGAGTCTCTCCAATAAGGAAGGGGATAATTTGGAAGATCTTGTTCATACAATTGGAGGCCGTGTCCTGTTTGAGGAAGGAGCTTCGTGGGAAGAACTGAACGCCCGGGTTGAAAATGGGTATGTGTTCAGAAAAACAACCCTGACGGCTCAATATTCTTTTGAAGATTATCGAAAAAATATGGATGAACATGCGATGCTGCTATTCGCCAAACGGACATCCGGTAAAGTTGAATTCTTCACACCTGGGGTGGAGTTCCGTCCTGAAAATGGGGATGTGATCGTTTCCTTAATGCCTCCGAGCAAGGAATTCGAAAAAATTCAGGAAAAGCTCGAAGGTCAGAGGAAGAACCAGGAAGAGAAAAAATCATAAAGCAGCAAAGTCAAAGGAGAAGCCGGAACCGGCTTCTCCTTTGACTTTGGAAAAAGTGGTTGTAAGGTCGTGTAGAAGGCAGCGTTCCGCTTATCGGTGGATGCTTGCCGCGGGCACGGCCTCAGCTAACTTGGTCAAGGAAGCCACTTGACCAAGTGGATCTTCGGCTCGTGCTGTTCCCGCAGGCGTCACCACCGAACGCTCCTCGCCGGCGGCATGGTTCGGTTGTAAGCAGGAAACGATCTTAACAGTTATTAAAATGGTCCAAAAACCGTTCATGCACAGGTAATGGAGACCCTGCCAGGATACGAAAACCTTCATGGTTGCTTAAGTGAAGGTTCGTATTTTCGATTATGAAAGAACATTCCTGCGGAAAAACAGACGTCCAAGAACCCCCATGGAGGTTTTTCTGGGAGACTTGGACGTTCCTCCGGTAAAGGGAATGGTCAGAATTTCTGAAGACAAGAGGCTGCACTGGGATTCTATACAAAACAAGGAGAAGCCGACATCGGCTTCTCCTTCTTATTATACTTCTGCAAGCTTCTTATTTAATACCTTCAACTCTTCTTCCATCCGGGCGAGCTGCTGTTCAGCATTTTGGATATTCCCACCGGCGGCTTCCAGTTTATCAAGATCGCCTTGGATTCGTACATAGTCTGATTTTAAGAAGGCGATTTGGTCACGAATTTCCTGTTCAGTCACAGGATCACTCCTTTTCATCTTGTTCTCCATTTATTGACAACGTATAATGGAAAAACGATACTATATTCAGAATTTTAACAAAAAATAGTTTAGAGTTAAAGGGGAAGGGGTAATAATTGATGATCATTCATAATGACGAAAGTCCTAAAGAGTTCTTGTCCAAGGTGGAACCACTCCTCTTGGAAAAAGAAGCTGAAAATAACCTGCCTTTAGGTGTTCTGGAGCGTTTCGTGCTTGGCAGGGAAGAAGGATCCTGTTATACCCTCCGTATTACGGAAGGGGACAAGACGGAATACATGGCTTTACGCACACCCCCTCATTTGTGGATTCTGCCGAGCGTACGAGGAGATGCCACTCCTTACATTAAAGCAGCAGCCCGTTATTTCTATAACCATGAATACGAAGTGCCGGGTGTCATCGGAGATGAAAAATCGACCGCCGTATTCGTAGAAGAATGGACGCAGCTGACTGCTGTCACACCTCAGGTCCATGTACAGCAGGGCGTCCATCGTCTTGATGAATTGAATGACATTCCTCAAAGCAGCGGTAAACTCCAGGCCGCAGACATGTCCCACCACTCCATAGTAAAAGAATGGATGACCCAGTTTGGAAAAGAAACGAACGAACCCCTTGTCGTGGAAAGAGCGGCGGAGCTGACCGACAGCCTCATCCGTGACCAGCGCTTATTCCTATGGCTGGTGGACGGAACACCGGTTTCGATGGCAGGCCGGGCCAGAACAACGAAAAACGGGGCAACCATCAACGCTGTTTTTACACCGGACTCCTTTAAAAAAAGGGGTTACGCCACCCAGGCGGTCTGGCACTTAACGAAAGATCTTCTTCAGAAGGGATACAGCTTCTGCTCGTTATACACAGATCTCGCCAATCCTACCTCAAACTCCATTTATAGAAAAATCGGGTATAACAAAATCAGTGACTCCATCGTTTATCATTTTCACAAAAATTAAAAATAAATGTTATATATTGTAAATGTAAGCGGTAAAGAGGAGGATTCTCTATCTAGAACGAGCTATCCGCATCATAAAGGACCTTCACCCATGCATTTCCATCTGAGGGCTTGATTTGGTTAATCAGTACAAAATATTCTGTTCATACTGATTTGAGTGAATTTTATGGTTCCGGTATGATGTTTAGTAATTGGCCTGAAAACTACTACATTCGATCTATTTAGGAGGATTACATACTTGAAGGTTTTTAAGGCAGTAGACAAAATCATATTAAAAATTGAAGAATTCATATTAAGCTACGCAGTCATTATTATTGCTTTAATGGTTGTAGGCAAGGCTTTGAGCCGGGCTCTTTTCAGCTATTCGCCGCCCTTCGCTGATGAAGTCAGTCAAATTGCCATTGTCGTAGCCACCTTTATGGGGATCAGTTATGCCGCGCGTAAAGGACGGCATATCAGCATGTCCGCCTTTTATGATCTGGCCCCTTTTAAGGTGAGGAAATTCCTTTCTATTCTAATTCCCTTCGGCACAGCAGCCGTGCTGTTTGTCCTAGCTTATTATTCGAGCCTTTATGTACAGGATGTGTATGAGTCAGGAAGAGTGACGTCAGCACTGGAAATGCCGGCCTATTACCTCTACATCTTCATTCCAATCGGGTTTTTGCTGGGAGGCATCCAGTTCCTTAGAAACATGTGGATCAACATTACGAACCGGGATGAAGTGTACTTGGGAACCGATGTCAAGGACTACAACGACGAAGATACAAATGATCTGGAAGGAACGCATTTATAAAAATCGGATACAAGAAAGGATAACGATATGATCGCGACTATGCTCATTATCATGGTGGTGCTTTTATTCTTAAACTTTCCCATGATGATTCCGCTGATGGCAGCCCCATTAGTCATCATGTTTATTTATTTCCCAACATTGGACCCCATGATCCTCATGCAGCAATTCTCTACAGGAATCGAACCATACGTATTACTAGCTGTTCCCTTATTCATTTTTGCCGCTGATATTATGACAACAGGAAAGACATCGAACCGCCTTCTGGATTTCATTGGCTCATTCATCGGCCATATCCGTGGAGGATACGCTGTAACAACAGCGGCGGCCTGTACGCTTTTTGGCGCGATATCAGGGTCCACACAGGCTACAGTAGTCGCCATCGGTAAGCCGATGAGAGAGCGGCTTCTGAAAATCGGTTATAAAGATCCATCAGCCATCGCCTTAATTATCAATTCCAGTGATGTCGCACTCCTTGTGCCGCCAAGTATTGGAATGATCATATACGGTCTCGTTTCCGGCACTTCTGTCGGTGACTTGTTCATCGCTGGGATCATTCCCGGGATCATCGTATTCATCAGCTTTGCGGTCTACAGCATCATCTACGCTAAAATGGCCGATATTCCGCTGGCAGGAAAGGCGAGCTGGAGCGAAAGGTGGACGATGACAAGAAAAGCGATTCTGCCGCTCGGATTTCCAATTGTCGTCATCGGCGGTATTTATACAGGGCTCTTCAGTCCTACAGAAGCAGCGGGGGTTTCGGTGCTGTACGCCTTTATTCTCGAGGTGTTCATTTATCGTTCCGTACATATCAAAGAGCTTCCGAAAATCGCCAGGTCCACGGGTCTTGTTACTTCAGCCGTTTTTGTTCTTGTAGCGGGTGGACAGGCTTTTACATGGGTCATTTCCTTTGCCCGGATCCCGCAGATGATTACGGAAACCGTTCTTGGAACCGATCCTAGTGCGATCTATGTCCTATTGATGGTCACGCTCTTCTTCTTTATCGGTTGTATGTTTGTCGACCCGATCGTCGTCATTCTCATTCTGACGCCGATTTTCTACCCGGCTGCGATGAGTGCCGGTATAGATCCGGTCCACCTCGGAGTGGTCATCACATTCCAGGCGGCTCTGGGATCAGCTACGCCGCCGTTTGGAGTGGATATCTTCACGGCCAGTGCGGTCTTCAATAAACCGTACCTGGAGGTGATCAAGGGGACACCGCCGTATATTCTTATTTTGTTTGCTATCTCAGGTTTACTTATATTTTTTGACGAACTGTCACTCTTCCTTCTTTAGGGAGAGGAGAGTTTAAATACAAAGGGAGGTCATTATCATTCGAAAAAAGAATGGATTAGCAGTTCTAATTTTAGGATTGATCAGCTTGGTGCTGGCTGCCTGTGGAGGCGGTGAAGAAAGCAGCGGTGACAATGGGGGAGATGGACAGACCTACAATTGGAAATTCGTAACAGAGGAAGTGGAAGGTCAGGTTCAGTATGAATACGCCCAGGAGTTCGCCAAGCGCATGAATGAAAAATCCGACGGTGCTGTTAATATCGACGTGTATGAATTCGGAGGACTCGGTAGTGAAACAAACCAGGTTGAGCAGCTGCAGAGCGGTACCGTGGAAATGGCTGTCATGTCTCCAGGGTTCACAGGGAACATGGTGAAAGAAGGACAGATCTTTGCGCTCCAATTCCTTTTTCCTGAAAGTGTAGAAAAGACACAGAACATCCTCAACGACAGTGAAGCCTTGAATACAGATCTGCGCGAGCTTTACGAAGAACACAGCATTTCTCCGCTTTCCTTCTGGTCTGAAGGTGCGATGCAGTGGACAGCAAGCAAGGAGATTTCCGAACCTGCGGATTTCGAAAACTTCAAGATGCGTACACAAACGTCTCCATTGATCCTGAAGTCTTATGAGGCGTATGGCGCTGATCCGACACCAATGAGTTGGTCTGAGCTTTACACAGCCCTTGACCGTGGCACAGTGGAAGGACAGGAAAACCCGATCTTCTTCATTGGGGATGCCTCCTTCAACGAAGTACAGGACTATATGACGATGTCGAATCACAACAACTACGTAGCGATGACTACTGTGAACACAGACTGGTATGCCGGCCTTGACGAAGAAATGAAAACGATGGTGGATGAAACAGTAACAGAGATGCAGGATTGGGTATTTGAAGAACAGAAGAAGCAGAACGAAGAATACTTAGAAACCATTAAGAACGATACGGAAAACCCGACAGAGATTGTAGAACTTTCCGACGAACAGCGGGAAGCTTTTAAAGAAAAGGCTGAACCTGTCCGCGACTTCTACCGCAGCGAAGTATCCACAGTAGATGGCAAAGTTCTTGATAAGCTGATTGAAGAAATCAATGCTGCAGAATAATGAAAAAGCCCCGCTGTGATGCGGGGCTTTTATTATTGAGGCGACTGCCACGGTTCGGTCTGTCTTCTTAAGTCGATCACCGTCAGTACCATCACGACTAAAAAAAGGAAGCTGGAAATTTTGAACAGGGCAGCTGTGTTTACAAATTGATAGATAAACCCGAGAACGAGAGCACTCGCGCCGATGCCGAGGTCAATGGAGGAGTAGTACATCCCGTTGGCTATCCCGCTTCGCTCGATGGAGGTCTTGGAGATGACCCAGGCCTGGAGTGCCGGCATCATGGATCCATAGCCGGCACCGAATAAGGCTCCCGCGATAATAAGGTCCAGATTCGAATCGGCTGATGCCAGTACCCACATCGCAATGAAGGAAATGACCGAGCATACAATAATCAAGTTCCATGGACCACGCTTATCAAAATACCGCCCGGTAACCGGACGGGAGACGGTAGCGAGGACGGCATTGAAGAAGTAAAAAAGAAAGGTTCCGTCAAGACCTTGTTCGTTCCCGAAGATGACGATATAGGTGACGACCGCTCCGTACCCAAACGTGTTGAGAATCGTAACGAGAGCCGGATACCAGCTCCGCTTTTCGATTAAGGCGTCCTTAAAGGAGAAACGGGGCGGATTTTTTTGATTTTCATATACCTGATCCGGAGTCGTAAAGCTGGTGACTGAAAATAAAAGGAGTGCAATGATTCCAAGGGCCGCGGAAATCCATACGAGTAGAGAGAATGAATAGTTCTGATACAAGTAGATACCGAGACTTGGAGCCATGATCATTCCGACAGTAACGGATAAACCGAAATAGCCCATCCCCTCACCTACACGGCGTCTTGGGACGATGTCAACAGCAGCGGTTCCGTTGACCGTCGTCGACCATCCCCATGCAAGGCCGTGGATGAAGCGGATGACCAGCAGGAAGAAGACGACCTGTGTCAAAGGATACATCATAGTCAGAAGAAGCAGGGCACCGGCACCGATGAGGATGAGCAGTTTCCGTGCCCGGGTCATCAGCAGGTGACCGATAAACGGACGAATCACGATCGCTGCAAAAGCGAAGGTGGTCGTAATCAAGCCGACTTCAAGGGCACTGCCGCCAATCGACTCGATATACGGGGGGAGGTTGGGAAGCAGCATCTGGAAGCTCATGAACGTAAACAAGTTGGCGAGAATGAGAAAAATAAAAGGACGGGTCCATAATCTTGGTTTATGCATAGAAAATCCCTCGCTTCGATGATATGGAATGAAAAAAGGAGACCCCCTATTGAAAACAATAGCGGGTCAAAGCGTTTGTATAATCAGCTGTGATCAGCTGTTCTCCGGTCAAGCCACTCCTGATAGAAGTGACGGACAATTGTCTTGATAACGGCATAGGTGGGAATAGCAAATAATAGTCCAAGGAAGCCGGCAAGACTTCCAGCTGCGAGAATCAAGGTAATGATGGTGAGCGGATGGATGCTCAATGCTTTACCCATGACGTTTGGCGAAACAAAATTCCCTTCCAGCTGCTGAGCGATAATCGTAATGACAGCCACCCACACAGCCAGGATGGGATCTTCGAACAATCCGACAAGGATGGCTGGTACCACGGCCAGGAAGGGGCCGACGAATGGGATAACATTCATCACCATGGCAAATAAAGACAGTGTCAGAGCGTATGGAAGATCGATGATTAAATAACCGACAAGCAGCAGCAGACCGACAACAATACTGACCGTCAGCTGACCGAGAATGAAGGAATGAAGCGTATGATCGATGTCGTGAGCCAGTTTAGCAAAACTTTTCCCCGCTCTTTTTCCTAAAAACTGCCTGATGAACGGGATAAGTTTGTCGCCATCCTTCAGCATGAAGAAAAGGAAAAACGGGATCAGCACAAGGGCGAATACAAAGCTGATCAACTGGCTTACGACGTTGATGACCACCGTGGAGGCATCCTGCAGGTAAGATTCCAGGTTGTTGGCCACATTATCGATGGTCGCATTGAACTGACTTGGTATAATGTCCTGATTCTGCTGCCAGTATGTTACGCCTTCGCCAATCATTTCAGCCATATCCGGAATGTTATCTACGAGCCGGGTGAACTGCTCCTGGGCGATAGGAGCAATGAACTGGGTGATGATGTAACCGAGAACAATGAACAGTAGGAAGATGATGACAATTCCGAGGATTCTCGGCACCTTGTAGTGTTCCAGAAGCTTTAGTAATGGCCGGGATAAATAAAACAGAATCCCGCCGCCGATTAAAGGAAAGGCGATGGCTCCGACATAGGTCATGATCGGATCAAAGAAAAACTGAATTTGATGCAGCAGTAAAATCAACAGAGCAAGCAGGATGGCAGTTACGATGGCTTGAAACCATTTTTTTTGGACCACAGATAAGACACACCTTTTTATGTAGAATGAAGAAAAGCTGGATGCTCCAGCTTTCAGACGTTCGTGCATATTCGTTATAATAAGGATACCAAATTTCGGGGGGGAAGCAATAGATTTACTTTTCCTGTATGAAAGTTTAACCCGAAAGAGACATGGGAGGAGCATCAATGATGAAAAAAGAACTGTTGGAGCGTTTTGTTTCTTATGCGAAAATGAATACCCAATCCGATGAAACCACCGATCGTACTCCTTCAACGAAAGGACAGTGGGAGCTCGCTCATAAGCTTGTCGCAGAACTTGAAGCCATCGGGATGAGTGAAGTCCGTGTGGATGACCATGCTTATGTGATGGCAACTCTTCCTTCAAATACGGAAAAAGATGTGCCGGTGATCGGCTTTCTCGCTCACCTGGATACAGCCACCGATTTTACCGGCGAACACGTAAGTCCTCAAATTGTTGAAAACTACGACGGAGAGGCGATCCCTTTGAATGAAGAGGTGGAGCTTCGTCCGGAAGATTTTCCTGAGCTTTCTGCCTATAAAGGGCAGACGTTGATTACAACGGATGGAACGACCCTGCTTGGGGCCGATAATAAAGCAGGCATTGCCGAAATTATGACAGCTGTGAATCATCTGATTCAACATCCCGAAATCAAGCACGGGAAAATCCGCGTGGCGTTTACGCCGGATGAAGAAATCGGCAGAGGTCCCCACAAATTTGACGTCGATCGCTTTGGCGCTTCCTACGCTTACACCGTGGACGGAGGTCCGCTCGGTGAACTTCAGTATGAAAGTTTCAATGCAGCAGGCGCCAAGCTCATATTTAACGGAAACAGTGTGCATCCGGGGACGGCAAAAAATAAACTCGTCAACGCGGTAAAGCTTGCTCTGGAATTCCAAAATCAGCTTCCAGCCGAAGAAGCGCCTGAACATACAGAAGGGTATGAGGGTTTTTACCATCTCCTTGGCCTGCAAGGGAATGTGGATCGGGCTGAGCTTTCCTATATTGTGAGGGATCACGATAAAGAAAAATTTGAGGAGAAAAAACAGCGGTTACATGAGCTGGCTGCTGAAATGAATGAACGCCTTGGAGAAAAACGGGTGACAGTGGAGATGGAGGATCAGTATTACAACATGGGGGACAAAATCAAACCGGTCCGCCATATTGTTGATATCGTTGAAGAAGCGATGCAGAACAAAGGTGTCAAGCCCGTCATTCAACCGATCCGCGGAGGGACGGATGGGTCACAGCTCTCCTACATGGGACTTCCTACGCCGAATATTTTCACCGGGGGAGAAAACTTCCACGGAAAGTATGAGTACATACCTCTGGAGAGTATGGAAAAAGCGGCAGAGGTCATCGTCGAAACCACCCGTTTATTTGAAGAGAAAGCCTGATGGACGCGTGTTATCCCGAATGTATCAAACGATTGATGAACGACGTATAAGGATTCCGTCCCCTCCCCATACTAAAGTGATTCCATAATGTGGGCGGGAATGATTGACAAAAAAAGGCTTCATGCTATGATTAAGAAAGATATAGCATTCCTAAAGGGGAGTAGCTGATACAATAAAGTCGTCATTTCGGGAGTCCTCCCCGGCTTTATTGGCAACGTACGTTGTTAGCGAGACCTTTACCCACAGTGGTAAAGGTCTATGTAATGGCCCGGACCACTTTGGTCGGGGCCATTTTTTAATGGCAGCTTGTATAAATGAGGAGAGTGAAACTGTGGATGTTCAATTGTTGATTGAGTATGGCTGGGTTTTGATTGTACTTGTCGGTCTGGAAGGTATTCTAGCCGCAGACAACGCTCTTGTTCTGGCCATTATGGTGAAGCACCTGCCGGAAGAAAAGCGTAAAAAAGCCCTGTTTTATGGACTGCTTGGTGCGTTCATTTTAAGATTTGGTTCTTTATTCATTATATCTTTCCTTGTCGATGTCTGGCAGGTGCAGGCTCTTGGTGCCGCCTACCTCTTATTCATCTCGATCAAACACCTCGTTGATAAATGGAGGTCCAGCGGAGAGGAAGAGGAAGAAGAGGAAGACACAGGTTCAGGACGGGGCAAAGGCTTCTGGATGACTGTATTGAAGGTCGAGCTTGCAGACCTTGCTTTTGCAGTGGATTCGATTCTGGCTGCTGTCGCCCTTGCGGTTGCTCTTCCAGAAACGGATCTTCCCAATGTCGGAAGTCTGGATGGGGGACAGTTTGGCGTCATCCTGGCAGGAGGGATGATCGGAATTATCATCATGCGTTTTGCTGCCAACGTGTTCGTCAATCTGCTTCAATCCCGTCCGGGTCTTGAAATCGCCGCCTTTGTTATTGTGGGATGGGTCGGTGTAAAGCTTGTCGTATCAACGCTTGCCCACCCGAATATTCAAATCCTCGATGAACACTTTGCTCATTCGACGGTATGGAAAATTATATTCTATTCTGTTCTTGTTCTAATTGCAGTGCTCGGCTGGTTCCTTTCCGGTAAAAAGGAAGAAAAGCAAGCCTGAGTTTAAAGCGAAAGAGCCCGGCATTGAGGAGAAAACCCGTACTATGTGCGCACACAGTACGGGTTTTCATGTATCACTCAGTTGAAGAACGGCACTTTCCGCACCCGTTCATGGGCCGTGGAAGTGTCGTTTGGTTTATTGAAAATAAAAAGAACGATACAATATAGAAAAGGGGGAATGAGCGGTGGGAAAAGCTGTAGAGAATACATCCGATCAATTCCGTTATGTGAAAAACCGGATTGATATGCTGCACCAGGTTGTTGAGAGCATGGATCCAGAAGAACTCGATCGGGAAGATTTTCAGCGTGTCCATCAAATGGTGGAGCAGCTGCATATAAAAATGGATCGCTTCAAGAAAGACTGGGACGCCCGGGAGTCATAATGTCCATCAACTTTTCCAGGATGACCCAGCAGGAAGCCGAGGAAATGGCGGCGTGGCATTATCCACCGCCGTATGATTTTTACGATATGACCGCTGATGAAGAAGATTATCATGAGTTTATCGACCCTCATCGGAGAAGCCCGCATACGTACAGCGCCTACAAGGAAGGTGCGCTGATCGGCTTCTTCACCTTTCATCCGACTGATGAAGAAACGGTGGATGTGGGCCTTGGACTCCGCCCCGATCTAACAGGAAAGGGGAAAGGAGATTCCTTCGTGGCAGCTGGTTTGAGTTTTGCGGAGCGCCACTATGAGGCCTGTTTTTTTACATTGAGCGTTGCTGAGTTCAATCAGCGGGCAGTCGAAGTATACCGAAGAGCGGGATTCAAAGAAACGCACCGGTTTATGCAGAAAACAAATGGAGGTACGTATCCATTCATTGCTATGAAAAAATAAAAAGGAGGTTGTTCTGCTTTGGCATTACATCATTTTCATTTAAAAGCAGACTGGCCGGGCGGCCGCAACGAAGTCGGCCGGATCGAATCAGATAAATTGAAAACAGAAATCTCCATCCCTAAAGAAATGGACGGACCGGATGTAGGAACAAACCCGGATGAAATGCTTCTGGGAGCGGCGGCGACCTGTTACATCATTACGCTGGCCGCTATGATTGAAAGAGCGGATCTGCCGCTTCAGGAAATGGATATGACTTCGGAAGGTCAGGTCGATGTGACCGACGGAGTCTTCACCTACAAGAAAATCATTCACCGTCCCCGCGTCGTGTTGAAGCGGGAGGCAGATGAGAAGGACCTGCAAAAACTTCAGCGCCTTGTTGAAAAAGCTGAAAAGTCCTGCATGATCTCACGAGCGATTGCAGGAAACGTAGCGTTGGAGCTGGACTCAGATGTAACCATTGCTTCCTGACTGACAGGAAGGGAAGAAAAAAAGCGGTCTGTATGGCATTTCATACAGGCCGCTTTTCGTTTCTAATGAATCCGCCTTGTCGGGAAGAGAGAACCACTATACATCCACCATGGTTTCATGAGCCTTCCGCCTTTACGTTTCCATAAGGTAAACACGGGCTTCATAAGGCTTCAACGGGAAGCTGGATACGTTGGTATGAAGGTTTACAATTGTATTGGACAACATCAGCTGACTTGAGCTGAGCGGTTCCTCCGCCTGAAAGTCAGCTGCTTGATCGGTCAGATTGACGATGACGATGGCTTTTTTATTGTCCAGCGTCCTTGTATAAGCATAAATCTGCTCATCTTCTGGAAGAAGCAGATCATAAATGCCGTACGTAAACACATCCTGCTCCTTTTTCATGGCAATCATTTTTTTGTAATAGTTCAAAATGGAATGAGGGTCCTGTTCTTGATCGGCCACGTTGATGGACGTGTAGTTCGGGTTGATTTTCATCCACGGTTTTCCAGTTGTAAAACCGGCCTGTGCTTCACGGCTCCACTGCATCGGTGTACGACTGTTGTCCCGGGATGTGTTCCAGAGAATGTTCATGATGTCCTCATGAGCCATGCCTTTTGCTTTTTTGTTCTGATATAAGTTTTTCGCAGCCACATCATCATAATCTTCAATGGAAGGGAAGGCCATATTCGTCATGCCGATTTCCTGACCTTGATAAATGTAAGGTGTCCCCTGCATAAAGAAATACATCGTTGCAATCGCCGTCGCACTTTCCCGCCAGTAGACTTGATCATCCCCCCACGTCGAAACGACCCGGGCCTTGTCATGGTTTTCTACAAAGAGAGCGTTCCATCCATCACCTTCAAGAGCTTTCTGCCATCGGGTCAGTACTTTTTTCAACCCCTTAATGTCAAGCTGCTGTTCAGCATCCTGATCCCAAAGATCCAGGTGCTCGAATTGGAAGATCATATCCATTTTTCCGTTGTCGCCGACCCATTGATCCGCTTCATCGGCGCTTACCCCGTTCGCTTCTCCGACTGTCATCACGTCATAATTATCGTATGTGCGGTCTTTGAATTCCTGAAGGTGGGTGTGGATCCCTTTTTGGTTCATATGCATATCAAAGGAGGACACATACGTTTCTTTTTTAGGGTTCGGCATATCAGGAAAGCCCGGCCGCTTTTTGATATGGCTGATGGCGTCTATGCGGAAGCCGTCGATTCCTTTATCCAGCCACCAGTTCACCATGCTGTATAAAGCTTCGCGGACGTCTTCGTTCTCCCAGTTCAAGTCCGGCTGCTTTCTGGAGAACACATGAAGGTAATACTGACTTGTTTCCTCGTCATATTCCCATGCCGATCCTTCAAAGATACTCTCCCAGTTGTTCGGCTCGCGGCCGCCTCTGCCATCGCGCCAAATATACCAGTCCCTCTTTGGATTGTCCTTGGATTTCCGGGATTCTAAAAACCACGGATGTTCATCACTTGTATGGTTGAGGACGAGGTCGATGATCAACTTCATGTCACGCTTATGCACTTCCTTAAGCAGCTCGTCGAAATCCTCCATCGTTCCGAATTCATCCAGGATGTCCTGATAATCAGAAATATCATAACCATTATCGTCCTTCGGCGATTTATACATTGGGCAGATCCAAATGAAATCAATGCCCATATCTTTCAAATAGTCCAGACGGCTGATCATTCCCTGCAGATCCCCGATCCCATCTCCGTTTGAATCTTGAAAACTTCTAGGATAAACTTGATATCCTACCGCTTCTTTCCACCATACCCGTTCCATATACAGCCCCTCTTTCCTAATAAAATCACTCGTGATATGCAAACGTTTTCTTATTGTGAATGATTGAATAAACAGCTTGATTATTCAATAGCCATAACTATAAAAAATCTAGAAATATATCATATTATGCAAACGTTTTCCTGATAAATCCTATACTAGCTGATTTTCTTCTGCTTTACAATAGGAGGTTCGTGAAAACAGCGGGCTTACACATCATTGGATTGTTAAAATCAGAGGTATCGATTTGGTGAATCTTCTGTGTGGATGTTGAAAGACTGTCATGGATCCTGTTGATTTCACAACAAGGCATTATGAATCGGGTGGACAGTTATCCGTGTACCCCTGATGGGGGTGGTCAGTTTTATGAGTACATAGCCTTAATGGGTGCTGTTTAAACCTTAAGGATTGCGGCAGCTGAGGATTTCATATATATTTAAAGTAATTCAACTGAATATGGAAACCTTCGGGGTCGGGTGAAAGTCCCAGCCGGCGGTAATGAGCTTCTGCTCTCAGCCCGCGACGGAGAATCAGTGTTAAGCACGGTTCTCCCTGATTTGGTGAAATTCCAAAGCCGACAGTTAAAGTCTGGATGGGAGAAGGTAATGGAAACGTATAGGTACCGTTTATGCAACACGTGTACCCTTTGTTTGCTGTACGCAAAAAAATGACGTTTAAGACCCTGGAGAAGTATGTCTTCTTCAGGGTTATTTTTATGGAAAAAGAGCAGGTGATGAAGATGGAGCGTGATGAGCAGTACATGGCAATGGCTGTACAGATGGCCAGGGAAACGGTCGGCCAGACGAGTCCCAATCCTTCAGTAGCCGCTATTGTGGTCAAAGATAATCAAGTCGTCGGTATGGGCGTGCATGTGAAAGCTGGTGAACCTCATGCGGAAGTGCACGCACTACGGATGGCAGGAGAAAAAGCGGAAGGAGCGGACATCTATGTCACCCTAGAACCGTGCAGCCACCATGGACGGACGCCACCGTGTGCCGAAGCTGTCGTGAAGGCAGGCATCCGCCGGGCCGTTACGGCTTCATCGGATCCGAATCCTAAAGTTTCCGGCCGGGGCATTGAAATGATGAAGCGGCAGGGAGTGGAGGTCCGGACGGGGGTTTTGAAAGACGAGGCTGATGAACTGAATCGTGCGTTCTTTCATTACATTCAAACAGGTGAACCTTATGTCCGTTTAAAGACAGCGATGAGCCTTGACGGAAAAATTGCCACCGCCAGTGGAGAGAGTCAATGGATCACAGGAGAAGAGGCGCGGCAGGACGGTCACCGCTATCGTCATCAATCGGACGCGATTCTCGTCGGAATCAATACGGTCATGATGGATAATCCGACATTGACGACAAGAATTCCGGGTGGCGGAAAGCATCCGATCCGTCTTGTCCTCGACACGCACCTTCGTATTCCGGCTGCTTCGAAGCTGATACAAAACAATGAATCTCCAACGTGGATTTTCACGTCAGCGGATATACCGGATGAAAAGCGTCTGATTCTTGAAAAGTATCCCCATGTCCGCCTTATTCCGCTTGGCCGCACCATCGATCCTACAGAAGTCCTGCGCTATTTAGGAAAGCACAAGGTTACCTCTCTCCTTGTTGAAGGAGGGGCCACCATTGCCGACGCTTTTGTCAGATCAGGAAAGGTGAATGAGACGATTACGTATATTGCTCCCAAATTGATCGGTGGAAAAGAAGCACTGACCCCGGTTGCCGGCCGCGGCATCCAACAGTTGAAACAGGTGGCATCTTTTGAGTTTGTATCGACCGAAAAGCTTGGAGAAGATATTAAAATTGTTTCGATCAGAAAAGGGGAATCCTAATGTTTACAGGAATTGTGGAAGAAATAGGAACACTGAAGTCCGTTAAAAGTAAAACAGAAGCGTTGGAGATAAAGATTGCGGCATCCAAAATCCTGGAAGATATCAAGCTCGGTGACAGTATTTCCATTAACGGTGTCTGTCTGACCGTTACAGATTATACGAAGGATACCGCATCCTTTGATGTGATGCCGGAAACGTACCGAGCCACCAACATCCATGAATTAAAGCAGGGCAGCGATGTCAATCTTGAACGCGCGATGGCGGCAGATGGACGTTTCGGTGGTCACCTTGTATCGGGTCATATTGACGGTACGGGAGAAATTGTTTCAAAACGGCCGGAGTCCAACGCCGTCTATTATGACATTCAGCTTCCGTCCGACTTGGTTCCTTATTTTGTCTATAAAGGCTCGATAGCTGTCGATGGTACATCCCTGACTGTATTCGGAGTAGAAGAGGATCGTGTCACCATTTCTTTGATTCCGCACACGATGGAACATACCGTTCTCGGCAGGAAAGGTCCGGGAGACAAAGTCAACATCGAATGTGACATGATTGGAAAATATGTCGCTCACTTCCTGAGTGGGCAGAATCAAGAGCACCCGCGATCAGCCATCTCCAAAAAGATGCTGGCTGATAACGGGTTTGCATGAAGAGGGGGAAAGCACATGTTTGATTCGGTTGAAAAAGCGATTGATGTATTGAAGCAGGGAAAGCTTGTCATCGTTTGTGATGACGAGGACAGGGAAAATGAAGGGGACTTTATCGGAATCGCAGAACATGCTTCCACAGAGATGATCAATTTTATGATCAAGCATGGGCGTGGGCTGGTGTGTGCCCCGATTACGAATGAAACAGCTGAAGCGCTCGAGCTGATGCCTATGGTCAATGATAATTCAGACCCTAATCAGACAGCGTTTACGGTCAGTGTGGATCATCAAGAGACAACGACTGGAATTTCAGCGGACGAACGGGCCCTGACCATCAGAGAAATGCTGAACCCGGAAAGTAAAGCTTCCGATTTCCAGCGGCCTGGTCATATTTTCCCGTTGATTGCCAAGGAAGGCGGCGTGCTGCGGAGAGCAGGTCATACGGAAGCTGCTGTCGACCTGGCACGTCTTGCGGGAGCCCGGCCGGCCGGTGTCATCTGTGAAATCATTAAAGATGATGGAACGATGGCCCGTGTGCCTGACCTGAAAGAAATGGCCGAGGCGTTTGACATTCCGATGATCACCATTGCGGATTTGATTGCCTACCGCCACGAGCAGGAAAATCATGTGACCCGGGAAATAGAAGTGCAGATGCCTACAGAATACGGCGAATTCCGAGCGGTAGGCTTCAAGAATGATATCGATTTTAAAGACCACATCGCTCTTGTGAAAGGAGACATCCATCCGGATGAGCCGACCCTTGTACGGGTACACTCCGAATGTCTGACAGGGGATGTCTTCGGTTCCTACCGCTGTGACTGCGGTCCTCAGCTTCACAACGCTCTACGGCAGATATCCGAAAATGGCAGCGGTGTTCTGCTGTACATGAGGCAGGAAGGCCGCGGCATCGGGTTAATGAATAAATTGAAAGCCTATAAGCTTCAGGAAGAAGGCTATGACACGGTGGAAGCGAATGAAAAACTCGGCTTCGGGCCTGATTTAAGAGATTATGGTGTCGGAGCTCAAATTCTGAAGGACCTGGGCATTACAAAACTTCGTCTGCTGACGAATAACCCGAAGAAAATTTCCGGACTTGGAGGCTTTGGTCTTGAGGTTGTCGAGAGGGTGGCTGTTCAGATGCCTTCCCGCAAAGAAAATGAAAGCTACTTGAAAACGAAACAGTCTAAAATGGGGCACTTATTCCACTACTAGAAAGGAAGAGACATATGGTCAAAACATTTGAAGGTAATCTTGTAGGAACAGGACTGAAAATCGGTATTGTAACAGGAAGGTTCAACGACTTTATTACGAGTAAGCTGTATGAAGGAGCTGTGGATGCGCTGAAGCGCCACGGCGTCGATCTAAACGATGTAGAGGCCGCTTATGTGCCTGGAGCTTTTGAAATTCCATTGGCGGCTCAGAAGATGGCGGAAACCGGGAAGTACGATGCGGTCATCACCCTGGGGGCTGTTATCCGCGGCTCCACTCCGCATTTCGACTATGTTTGCGGCGAAGCGGCCAAAGGGGTTTCCCAGGCTTCCCAGAAGACTGGAATCCCGGTCATCTTCGGGGTCATTACAACGGACACCATTGAACAGGCCATCGAGCGTGCAGGTACGAAGGCCGGTAACAAAGGCTGGGAGGCTGCCACAGCAGCGATTGAAATGGCAACACTGATGAACGCCTTCAAATAAAAAAACGGGTCTTCTGGAATTAGAACCTTTTGGAATAAACAGGGCTTTCCAGAGGTGGTATCTGCGGTTATGTTTCGCTTATCGGTGGATGCCTGCCGCGGGGGCCACCACCGAACACTTCTCGTAATTTCGTCAAAATAGTATAAAAAAAGGGGGGTCTGCTTAGCAGACCCCCCTTTTGGCTGTAGAAAAAGCCTGTGTTAACCAGTTAGAATTGTCCACTTGTCGTGTGAAGGGTCACTTTCCGCTTATCGGTGGATGAATGCCGCGGGCACGCCCTCAGCTGATTTGGTAAGGAAGGCCGCCTGCCCAAGTGGATCTTCGGCCCGTGCTGTTCCCGCAGGCACCACCGCACGCTCTTCGTGCCGACGTTAGAATATAGAGGAGAGAGACTGCGCACTAAGCAGGTTCGCAGATTCAAAAGAACGGCATCGTCTGCGCTATTGCCGCTCACGTGGAAAAGAAAAAGGGAAAGAACAGGCGCTGATGATGGCTGCCGGAATATGAAAAAGACTCTCCTCCATCCAGCAAGGGAGAGCTGGGTGAAGGAGAGTCTTGTTTGATGTTAAAGAACGCCCAAGGAGCGGTGCCCCTTCCACTCCTGCGGAAGAACGAGTGGTCCGAGATCGCCGAGCGTGGGTTTTG
>NZ_AUDY01000003.1 GCF_000425705.1 Halobacillus kuroshimensis DSM 18393 | reverse complement strand
TTTAGCCGGCCTAGCTCAACTGGCAGAGCAACTGATTTGTAATCAGTAGGTTGGGGGTTCAAGTCCTCTGGCCGGCACCACTTTTCAAGTGGAGGGATAGCGAAGTTGGCCAAACGCGGCGGACTGTAAATCCGCTCCCATCGGGTTCGTAGGTTCGAGTCCTACTCCCTCCACCATTTTTATTTTAATGTTTCATAAGAAGCTGACTTAATCATCAGCTATTTTTTATGAAAAAATTCCACATGATTGTATAATATTCTTAAGATGGTTATACTAATTTTGTACTTGTTGGGCCATAGCCAAGCGGTAAGGCAACGGTTTTTGGTACCGTCATGCGCTGGTTCGAATCCAGCTGGCCCAGCCATATTTCCTTTAAGAATAAGACTACCATGTGTTGAGCATATTCTATATAATGAGCGCAATGCTCATAAAAAAACGAGTATCATTTTCCTTAGGAGCCATTAGCTCAGCTGGTAGAGCATCTGACTTTTAATCAGAGGGTCGAAGGTTCGAATCCTTCATGGCTCATCTCTTTTTTGCGGGAGTAGTTCAGTGGTAGAACACCACCTTGCCAAGGTGGGGGTCGCGGGTTCGAATCCCGTCTCCCGCTCCATATGGGGCCTTAGCTCAGCTGGGAGAGCGCCTGCTTTGCACGCAGGAGGTCAGCGGTTCGATCCCGCTAGGCTCCACCATTACATAGAACGAAATAGATCCTGATGATCTTTTATACGATAGAAAGCCTGACATTGACTTTGTCAGGCTTTTTTTATATCTGGTCATCCGATGGTTTGGCAGGAAGCTTGTAAACATGCACGATTACCACTATAAGGCAGGAAATAACGTATATATATACACAATGATGTCCAGTTGAGTCATCTTTAATAAAACGGATACAATGAAAATAGTGTTAAAAGGAGGAACTTTAATGAATAAACAGCTTTCAGTAATCGGAGTACCCATGGATCTTGGTCAAATGCGCAGAGGAGTCGATATGGGTCCAAGTGCTATCCGGTATGCAGGGATGGTTGAACGTCTAGAGCAGTTGAGTTATACCATTGAAGATCTAGGAGACATTGAGATTCCTCGTCCGAAGCATCAGACGGATGTAAAGCATGATAACCTTAGGAACCTTCACGAAATAGCTGAAGGAACGAGCAGACTGGCTCAAGCGGTCGATCAGGTCATCGAAAACAACCGTTTCCCTCTTGTATTAGGAGGAGATCACAGTATTGCTATGGGAACTCTTGCAGGAGTCGCAAAACACTACAATAATCTCGGAGTGATCTGGTATGACGCTCACGGGGATTTAAATACAGCGGACAGTTCACCGTCCGGAAATATTCATGGAATGCCGCTGGCAGCAAGTCTGGGGATCGGACATGAAAAGCTTACGGGCATTCATGGCTATTCTCCTAAGATTAAGCCTGAGAACATCGTCATCATCGGTGCCCGCTCTCTGGATGAAGGGGAGAAGGTACTGATTAAAGAGCAGGGGATCAAAGTCTATACGATGCATGAAGTGGATCGTATGGGAATGACTAAAGTCATTGAAGAAACCGTGGACTATTTGAAGGACAGGACAGACGGCGTGCACCTCAGCCTTGATCTGGACGGTCTGGACCCTAATGATGCGCCGGGTGTCGGCACACCTGTTATGGGCGGCCTGAGTTATCGGGAAAGTCATCTGGCTATGGAGATGCTTCATCAATCGGAAATGATTACCTCCGCAGAATTTGTAGAAGTCAATCCTATCCTCGATGAAAAAAATAAAACCGCCGGCGTAGCGGTCGGTTTGATGGGTTCTTTATTTGGAGAAACGCTGAAATAAGTTCGATCATTAACAGTAACCTGCTTTACTTAAGGCAGGTTGCTGTTTTTTATGTTGCACTTCATCATATTCATTAAGAAGCTGATCCAGCTTAACGCTCACCTTGACAACTTCGGGGGATGTTAAGTGATGGAGGCGGGCTAAACGGCTCATTTCCAAACGACAAGCTTCGATTTCTTCTGTCAACGAAGTCACTCGCGTCATGTTTTGTAGTCCTCCTAAGAAATTTTTTACATTTACAGCTTTATATCCGATACTAAAAAAAGTTAAACTTATATTTAGGAAAAAGATATATATTTTTTTATATATTTTTTTGAAACTTTGAGGCGAGGTCATCCGTAAAGGATATCGACCGCACATATAGCGGAGGTATAACAAATGGAAACCATGATAAAACAGAAAATAAAACAAGTGAAAAAGGGAGATCAGGCAGCATTTGAAGACATTGTTTCTTTTTATCAGAACAAAGTCTATCATATATGTCTGCGGATGATCGGGAACTCATACGAAGCTGAAGATCTTGCACAGGAAGCATTTATCCGGGCCTATACAAACCTCCACACGTTTGATGAGCGGCGCAAATTCTCAACATGGCTCTATAGAATAGCTACCAACTTATCGATAGACCGCATCCGGAAGAAGAAGCCGGACTATCACCTCGATGCTGAAGTGAAGGGCACGGATGGACTGGATATGTACTCTCAGCTGGCTGCAGATCAGGCCCTGCCTGAGGAAGAGGTCGAAAGCCTTGAGCTGCAGACGTACATCCATAAGGAAATCCTTGCCCTGCCTCCGAAATATCGAAGCGTGATTGTTCTGCGGTATTTGGATGAGCTAGCTCTCCAGGAAATCGCCGAAGTCCTTGATATTCCCGTAGGGACGGTGAAGACAAGGGTGCACAGAGGAAGGGAAGCACTAAGAAAACGGCTTCGCCATGTATGAAGGAGTTGAGAGGGAATGAATTGCAGAAAAGAAGCCATTACACTCATGCATAAGTATTTAGACGGCGAATTAAACACAGAGGAAGAACGACGACTGAGAGATCACCTGCAGAGCTGTCCGTCCTGCCAGAGCCATTTTCATGAACTGAAGCGGACGACTACGCTGATTACCAATACATCTCCAGTTTCTGCACCGCCTCGGTTTACAGCAAATGTGATGAACAGTCTCCCAAAGCAGAAAAAACGGAGAAATTATATACGCCGGCTGCAGCAGCACCCGATTCTGACCGCCGCTGCTGTATTCTTTATTCTCATGTTCAGTGGCATTTTCACAGCATGGAATCAGGATCAGCAGGTGACGGTATCCAAACAGGAAAACCTTGAAATCAGAGAGCACACGGTGATTGTACCGGATGGTGTCACGGTTAAGGGGGACCTTGTCGTTCGAAACGGGGACCTGCGGATTGACGGGGCTGTCGATGGAAATGTGACCATCATTAACGGGGACATTCTGGAAGGAACAGCCGGGGAGCCGGGATCAGGGGAACTGAACCGTTCTGATCTCAGAGCCTACTCAGGGGAATTGACCGAAGTGAACCAGATTTATGAATGGGTTTGGTATCATACGAAACAAACCGTGTCAGATATTTTCTCCTTCGGATCCGAACAGGAAGACTAAAGGCAGGATGATATAGGTCATTCTGTCTTTTTTTTGGGTATGATAAGATCAGGACAGGTTCTGATATATTCAAAAAAGCTTATGTGATATAATGGTAAATGTGAATTTTTCAGATTTATTTTATTTAAAAGGAAGTGTAGGCATGCTTGATGGGGGACTGGATGTTTTAGATTACCTGCTGATAACTGTGGATATCGCCCTTGTCTGGTTTGTTGTATATAAATTAATCATGCTGATCCAAGGGACGAAGGCGGTCCAGCTTCTAAAAGGAATCTTCATTATCCTGGGGATATGGCTGCTGAGTAATTTATTTGGACTAACCACACTGCGATGGCTCATGTCACAGGCCATCACCTGGGGTTTCCTTGCTATTATCATCCTATTCCAGCCGGAGCTGAGAAGGGCTCTTGAACAGCTCGGGCGGGGAAGTTTTTTCAGCAGGAATTCGTCAGAGGAAGAAGATACGGAAAAAACACTGCAGGCGATCATTAAATCCTGCAACTATATGGCTAAGCGCAGAATCGGAGCCTTGATTACGATTGAGCGCGATACGGGCATGGGAGACTACGTGGAGACGGGGATCCGGGTCAATGGACATTTATCGAGTGAACTGCTCACCAACATATTCATACCGAATACACCGCTTCATGATGGAGCCGTCATACTTAAGAATGATGAAATCGTAGCTGCTGCCTGTTATCTTCCGTTGTCGGAAAGTCCTTTTATCTCGAAGGAACTTGGAACACGGCACCGGGCGGCGATGGGAATCAGTGAAGTGACAGATGCGCTGACAATTGTCGTATCTGAGGAGACCGGAGCGATTTCCTGTACGAAAAATGGTGAGCTGCACCGCGAGCTCGATCAGGTGAAGCTTGAGGAAATGCTGCGTACAGAGCTTGATTACTCCGCTCCTGCCGTTAAAAGCTGGAACTGGAGGGGGAAAAAGAATGGATAATTGGTTTAAAAGTGTATGGTTTATCCGGATTATCTCACTTCTTTTAGCCGGTCTGCTCTGGGTGACGGTCAATGTCGATAACAACATGGATTCTGACTCGCTGTTTTTCAATGAGACATCGTCAGAATCTGAAACGATGGAAAACATTCCACTTGAAATCCGCTTTGACAGTGAAGAATATGTGGTCAGCGGGATTCCGCAGGATGTGACCGTGACAGTCGAGGGTCCAGCGGGAGCTGTAGCCCCCGTTTCACGTCAGAAGAACTTCAACGTTTTTGTAGATTTGAATGACCTTGGACCTGGGACCCATGAGGTATCCCTCCAGCATTCAGGAATCAGCAGCCAGCTTGCTGTTTCCCTTGAACCGAAAATTATTGAAGTGGAAATTGAAGAAAAGACGACCGAAAATTATGATGTAAGCATCGATTATGCAAATGAGAACAATCTGGACACCAGCCTTGAGCTTGGAACACCGAAAGTCTCTCCGGCTCAGGTGGAGATCACAGGCGCGGCATCGGTCGTTGAACGTGTAGCTTCTGTAAGAGCCATCGTTGATGTAGGCGCCGCTGAAGGTACCGTTGAGCAGCAAGAAGCTCCTGTAAAGGTTTATGACAATCAGGGCAATGAACTGAACGTTCTTGTAGAGCCTGCGGCTGTTGATGTAAGCGTCCCTGTATCCAAACGAACGAAAGAGGTCCCTGTGACGCCGGAAGCAAGCGGCGGTACTCAGGAAGGGGTTCTGATTGAAGAAGTAACAACGGAAGTAGAAAATGTAACGTACCAGGGTCCTGAAGAGGTCCTGGCCGGTATTGAAGAACCTGTTGAAATTCCAGTGGATGTCACAGAAGTGACCGAAGATCAGGTGATTGACGTTGAGGTACCCCTTCCGGACGGCACGACAGCTGTATCACCGGAAACGATTGAAGTCACCATTGACGTCCTTGACGATCAGCAGGGAGAGTAAATCAGAATAATTATACTTAATTGATATGCATAGGACAGAAAGAGAGGTTCGTTGAAAATGGGTAAATATTTCGGAACAGACGGCGTTCGTGGGATCGCCAACAAAGAATTAACACCAGAACTGGCTTTTAAACTAGGACGTTACGGCGGTTATGTTGTAACCAAAGGGGTGGAACGTCCGAAGGTTTTAATCGGCCGTGATACTCGTATTTCCGGCGAAATGCTGGAAGGGGCACTTGCTGCGGGTCTTCTCTCTATTGGAGCGGAAGTGATGCGTCTCGGCGTCATTTCCACACCAGGGGTGGCCTTTTTGACCAAAGCGCTTCAGGCAGAGGCTGGCATTATGATTTCTGCTTCCCACAATCCAGTGGAAGACAACGGTATCAAATTCTTCGGTCCGGACGGCTTTAAGCTGACAGACGACCAGGAAGCGGAAATCGAAGCACTGATTGATGCAGAACAAGACGATCTTCCACGCCCATCCGGTGCGGACCTTGGTCAGATCAATGATTATTTTGAAGGCTGCCAGAAATACCTGCAGCACTTGAAGCAGACCGTGGATTATGATTTTGACGGCCTTCATATTGCGCTTGATTGTGCACACGGGGCGACGTCTTCACTGGCTTCTCATCTGTTTGCTGATCTGGAAGCGGATATTTCCTCTATCGGCTCGTCTCCGGACGGCCTGAATATTAATGCTGGGTTCGGGTCCACGCATCCGGAAGCTCTTCAGGCTCTTGTTAAAGAGAAAAAAGCGGATATCGGACTCGCTTTTGACGGCGATGGGGACCGTTTAATTGCTGTCGATGAGAAAGGAAACATTGTAGACGGCGACCGTATCATGTTCATCTGTGCCAAATATATGAATGAGAAAGGTCTCCTTAACCATTCTACAGTCGTATCCACTGTCATGAGTAACCTTGGATTTTATAAAGCTGTCGAAGCCAACGGCATTAAGAGTGATAAAACTGCTGTCGGCGACCGCTATGTGATGGAAGAAATGCGCCGTGGCGGCTACAACCTCGGAGGAGAGCAATCCGGACACATCATCTTCCTTGAACATAACACGACAGGGGACGGAATGCTTTCCGCCCTGCAGCTTGTAAACGTCGTTAAAGAGACAGGAAAGCCTCTCTCAGAGCTTGCTGCGGAGATGGAGAAGTTCCCACAGGTTTTGAAAAATGTAAAAGTCATTGATAAAAACCGTGTACAGACCCACCCACGTATTCAGGAAGCCATCCAGGCAGTGGAAGAGGAAATGGGAGACAGCGGCCGTGTCCTTGTCCGCCCTTCCGGAACAGAACCACTTGTGCGGATCATGGTGGAAGCTCCGACAGAAGAGCAATGTGAAACTTACTGTAACAAAGTCGTTGCAGTCGTTGAAGAAGAATTGGGTATGGAATAAAGCATGGACGCGCAGCTCTTCACATGAAAGGAGAGCTGCGCATATTCTATTACAAGGTCCTTACAATTCATTAACGCCTCTTATTTTTATTGACCTTTTTCACAAGGCTCAGGTAAAATATGACTTGTGCTTGAAAAATCTGTCGAAATCCTTTTAATAGGGAAAAGCTAAGGGTAACAGATGAGAGAGGCTTTATTTTGAAACAGATAGGGAGGATAGAGGTCATCAATCATTAAAAGCGCCAGGACTGTGCAGATGGAACGTTACTATGCGCAGTTGACGAGGTGGAGGTTCATCGAGCATTCGGCGGATGCCTCCCGGCTGTGACACTTCAGCCGCAGGTTCAGCTGTAAAACGGAAAGGCGACTTTTCGAACAATACGGCTGGATAAAGTGCAGAAGATATAGATAGTTGAGGGAGAGGGGCAGCGAAAAGCCCCGAGCTTATATTCGTTGCCCTTCTCGTTAATTTAAGGAGGACAACAATAATGTGTGGAATTGTAGGATATATTGGACAACAGGATACAAAGGAAATTTTGCTGAACGGATTGGAAAAGCTTGAGTACCGCGGATATGACTCTGCCGGAATTGCTACCTTGAACGAAAACGGCGTGGAAGTAACGAAAGTCAAAGGCCGTATTGCAGCGCTGCGCGGTGCTGTAGACGAAAACGTAGCATCCACTCACGGTATCGGTCATACACGCTGGGCCACTCACGGAGCTCCAAGTGAAGAGAACGCTCACCCGCACCAGAGTACTTCCGGCCGTTTTACGCTCGTTCATAACGGTGTTATCGAAAATTATGTGGATGTGCGTGACGAATACCTGGCAGGCGTTGAACTGAAGAGTGAAACAGATACAGAGATCATCGTCCAGCTGATTGAAGTCCTGCACAATGAAATGAACGATGTAGCGGCTGCCTTCCGTAAAGCCGTGAAGCTTCTGACAGGTTCCTATGCGATTGCTCTCATTGATCGTGAGAATAAAGACACGATTTATGTAGCAAAAAATAAGAGCCCGCTTCTTGTAGGTCTTGGTGATGATTTCAACGTTGTAGCGAGTGACTCTATGGCGGCGCTTCACGTAACGGATCAGTTCCTTGAGCTGATGGATAAAGAAACAGTGATCGTCCGCCGTGACGGTGTTGAAATTCTTTCTCCTGAAGGTGACGTAGTCACTCGTGAGCCGTTCACAGCTGAAATCGACGCGACAGATATCGAAAAAGGCACCTATCCTCACTTCATGCTGAAGGAGATTGATGAGCAGCCTTTCGTTATCCGTAAAATCATTCAGGAGTACCAGGATGAGAACGACGACATTAAATTGGATGCTGACATCCGCAATGCGATGAAGGAATGCGACCGTATTTACATCATTGCTGCGGGAACAAGCTATCATGCCGGTCTTCTTGGGAAACAGTTCATCGAAAAACTGGCGAATATTCCAGTTGAAGTCCACGTGGCAAGTGAATTTTCCTATAACATGCCGCTTCTATCCGAGAAGCCGTTGTTTGTATACATCTCCCAAAGTGGGGAAACAGCAGACAGCCGTTCCGTTCTTGTTCAGACGAAAGAACTTGGCCACCCGGCCCTGACGATTACCAATGTTCCAGGATCCACCCTCTCCCGTGAGGCGGATTATACACTGCATCTGCATGCGGGTCCTGAAATTGCAGTAGCGTCTACAAAAGCTTATACAGCCCAGATGGCTGTACTTGCGATTCTGGCTGTGGATACAGCCCGCGCTAAAGGAATCGAGCTTGATTTTGACCCGATGCAGGAGCTTGGAATTGTAGCGAATGCTATGGAAGCCTTGACGGATCAAAAAGAAGAGCTTGAAGACCTCGCCCGTGAATATCTGCCGGTGACACGCAACTGCTTCTTCATCGGTCGTGGAATCGACTTTTATGTCGGGCTTGAAGGATCACTGAAGCTGAAGGAGATCTCCTACATCCAGGCGGAAGGATTCGCTGGTGGAGAGCTTAAGCACGGAACCATCGCTCTGATTGAAGAAGGCACGCCGGTTGTAGCACTTGCGACACAGGAAAACGTCAACTACTCCATCCGCGGAAACGTACAGGAAGTGGAAGCACGTGGAGCCAACAGCATGATCATCAGCATGAAAGGTCTGGATAAGGAAGGCGATGCATTTGTCATTCCTCACGTTCATGAGATCCTGACACCGCTTGTATCTGTTGTACCGCTTCAGTTGATTTCCTATTACGCAGCGCTTCACCGTGACTGTGACGTAGACAAACCACGTAACCTTGCGAAAAGTGTAACTGTCGAATAAGACTAAAAAAGCTTCAGAGGAATTGATCCTCTGAAGCTTTTTTTATTCTCCGAACATATAGGTTTTATGATGGTACGATATCGAGAAAGCGATGCCGAGAGCCATCAGGTTTCCTAAGAGGGCACTCCCCCCGTAACTGATGAATGGCAGTGGAATCCCTGTAATAGGAAGAAGCTGCACAGACATACCGATGTTTTGGAAGACGTGGAAGGCGATCATACTGATGATCCCCACCATGACATAGGAGCTGTAATGACTGTTCGCTTTAAATGCGATCGTCGTAAAGCGGTAGATCAGGAAGAAAAACAGGATAATGACGACACACGAGCCGAGAAATCCATATTCTTCAGCGATGATACTGAAAATAAAGTCCGTTTGAGCTTCAGGCAGATACACTTCCCTTTCTCCGAAGCCTTTTCCATACAGCTGCCCCGATCCTATCGCCCGCATGGCTTTGACGAGCTGATAGCCTGAGGAATCTTCATATTTGGTCGGCTGGAACCAGGAATAGATCCGTCCCAGCTGATATTCCTTTACCCCGAGGTATTTATCCAGAATTTGTGGAGCTTGGATCGCCAGCCAGATCAGGCTTGTCCCAAGTGCTGAAATCACAGCGAATATCGGCAGGATGATTTTCCATTGGATTCCGGAAACCAGGATAAAACCTGCAAGTATGGCTAGAAAGACGAGGCCTGTCCCTAAGTCAGGCTGCTGCATGACTAAAAGGAATGGGACGCCTGCAGCGGCTCCCAACTTAAGAAGGAGCAGAAAGTCTGACTTCAGCGTCGAGACGCTTTTGCTGTTATGATTAACGGCAATTCTTCCGAGAACGAGTATCGTAAAAATTTTAACAAGCTCTGCAGGCTGCAGAGACAAACCTGGCAGGGTGAACCAGCTTTTCTGTCCTTTAATGACAGGAGCGATGGATGATGGTGCCAGGATCAAGGCAATAAGTAAAACAAGACCGAAACCATATAAGTACCAGCTGATCTTTTTAAAATCTTCGGGATCCACGATCATCATAAACCCAATAACGACTCCGCCGACCCCGTACCAGACCAGCTGTTTGAGTACGAAATTCTCATTGTACTGCGTACTTTGCTGAGCGCTGAACAAGGCGACGGAGCTGATCGCAATAAAACAGCAGATAATAAAGAACAGCTGCCAGTCAAACCTTTCTTCGAATTTCATGATTAGTCCTACATCCTCTCGTGTTGGCGACGCATGCAGAATAAGCGTGCTGATGACTATTATAAGCACAGAATTGGGTTTTGAAAAGTGACGGCAGCCTATATTTCATAATAATTTCCTTAGGATCAAGCCATAAAAAAAGAAAGACATCTTTCTTTGTCTTTCTTAAAACGAACAGGTGAACAGGCGTTGGAATTTCATATAGTTATACATCGTACGGGCGTGACGTCCTTCACGGGTCCGTGGGTTCTGGAGCTGTCCTAAACGACAAATGAAAGCATCATCACAATAACAGTAATTCTTTGTATAGCGGTAGCACTCATCATGAGCTTTACAGGCAGCATCGACGGCATTGACCGGCTCTCCCGGTCCGCTGCATCCAGGACCGCAGTATTTGTAACCGGGAAACACACAAAATCCAGGGCGGCGTGCAGGTCTTCTTCGTCCAGGCATAGAATCACCTCCATATCCATGATCTGATGATAGTGTATGCTCAAAGCGCCGGTTTGGAGTGGTCACCTGTTTACCTATGTTTAAAAAGGGAAGAAAAGAGATATAGTTTTGTATAAAATTGTAAGGAGGAGATTCCATGGCACATGAAAAATATGAGAACCTGATTCAAAAGCTTCATCAATGTATGGAAGCCTGCAGCCACTGCTTTGATGCCTGCCTTCAAGAGGAAGATGTACAGATGATGACCTCCTGCATCCGTCTGGATCGTGAATGTGCAGACATCTGCGGATACTTAGAACAGGCGATAGCAAGAAACTCCCCATTTACTGCTGAACTTGCTGGTGTTTGTGCAACGATATGTGAAGCATGCGGGGAGGAATGTCAGAAGCATGATCATGAGCACTGCCGTGAATGCGCCAAAGCGTGCTTTGAATGCGCGGAAGCCTGCAGGCAGATTGCATAAAACTCCACTTTACGGTGGAGTTTTTTTATGAGAACGAGGGAGTGACCCTGCCTCAAAAACCGTTCCAGTATCCTCAGGCAGAGGCATGACATTGGGGAGAATGGGATATAACACTAATACGAGTCATTTTAAAGGAGGCACTTCTATGATCTACAAATCTGTCATCTTAGGAACAGGACCGGCTGGTTTGACAGCCGCCGTCTATCTTGCACGCGCAGACATGGAACCCCTGGTGATCGAGGGACCTGAACCTGGAGGTCAGTTGACCCTGACCACGGAGGTGGAGAACTTCCCCGGTTTCCCGGATGGCATCATGGGGCCTGAACTTATGGATAATATGAAAAAGCAGGCGGAACGGTTCGGCGCTGTTTTTAAACGGGGCTGGGTAACAGATGTCCAGGTGGATCAGCGGCCATTTACCCTTCAGGTGGATGGCATCGGCGAAATACAGACGAAAAGTCTGATTATCTCCACGGGGGCTTCCGCCAAACTTCTCGGTATTCCCGGCGAGAAAGAGAATATCGGAAAAGGAGTGAGCACTTGTGCAACCTGTGATGGGTTCTTTTTCCGCGGGAAAAAAGTTGTGATCATCGGCGGCGGCGATTCGGCGATGGAAGAAGCCACCTTCCTGACTAAATTTGCGAGTGAGGTACAGGTCATCCATCGGAGAAATGAACTGCGTGCTTCTAAAATCATGCAGTCGCGGGCACAGGAAAATGATAAGGTGACATGGGCTTTAAATAAAACGCCGGTGGAGATGGTCTCAGACGGGATGAAAATTTCGGGCATCAAAGTGAAGGATAATGAAACCGGTAAAGAGGAAGTTATCGATACAGATGGGATTTTCGTTGCCATCGGTCACAATCCAAACACAGATTTTCTAAAAGGAAAGCTGGATATGGATGAGAAGGGTTATCTCCTTGTTGAACCAGGGACGACCAATACGAATATCCCCGGCGTCTTCGCCTGCGGGGACGTCCAGGATCAAAAGTACCGTCAAGCCATTACAGCAGCCGGCACAGGATGTATGGCCGCAATGGATTCTGAACGCTTCCTGGAAGGCGAAGCGGCTGTCGATTGGAGCCAGAACCTTTCTTAATGAAAGACTGCCCTGGAAGGGGCGGTCTCTTTTTATATCCAGATGTATGTATTTGAATATTTTGGAATTAGTAGGTAGAATACAATCACTGAACGTGTAACGAAAGAAAGGAGAGGGAAGCTTGATTTGGCAGCAGACGAACGGATTATTTCTGCAGCGTTTCGATCAGCTTGGGGAAAGATCATGGAGAGAAGACTTTTCTTACAAGCTGATCTTTTCGCCTACGGGTAAAGGAAGGTATCAGACGAAGTTTGGAGACATGTCCATAGAAGAAGGAGCATTTCTTCTAATGAATCCAACTGCACCACATAAACAGCTGCATGCATTTCAGGAGAAATTTCTTGTTGAGCTGCACCCATTCTTTATTCAAGAAGCGGCTGCAGAACTCTCGATCCATGCACCAGTGGAGTTCGCAGAAGTTTCTTATAAGCACCCGCTGTTTCTCCAGTGGTTGTCATTTGTCAGAGGATATCTCACAGATCATCAGGATCAGAGCTCTGACCTGCTGCTGGATCATGCACTTACACAACTGGCCGTGCTCATGGTGGAATACGGTGCTGGATCTCACCAGGTTGATCTGCCCGTCAGCCGCTATTCGGATCCTATTCGGCAATTGATGGCTGTTCTTAAGGAGGGGTACACCACAGGATGGACGCTTGATGACATGGCAGTGGCTGCACAGGTGAACAAATATCAGCTGGCTCACTGGTTTAAAAGAGAAACCGGCCTTGCTCCCTATTCATGGCTTCAGCTGTACCGATTAATCCGCAGTCAGCCTGACCTTCTTTATACAACAGAGAGCATCCTTACCCTCGCCTTGAAGCATGGCTTTTCCAGTGTGTCCTCCTACCATGCCTTATTTAAAAAAATGTACGGGAAAACGCCGACTCAGCTTCGTCGATCCTATCAACATCCATAGGACGATTGTGAAAAAAGGAATCAGCATGAGAGCCCCGCTGACCATCATTAATGAGGGAGTGGAAAGTATGGATGTCAGCAGCCCATATAAGAGCAGGGACAATGTATTTGAGCCGTATAGAAGTACAGCATTTGTACTGAAGGCGCGCCCCATCTTCTCTTCCGGGACAAGCTTTTGTATTAAGTAGACGCGGGCTAGACTTGCGGTTGGCAGCCCTATTCCAATGAGAATCGTTCCGATAAAAAAATGACCGGGGCTGTAAAACACACCGAGATAAAAGAGACCGAGTCCCCACAAGCAGGCTCCTGTAATATAATGTTTGAATGAAAAAGACCTGATGAAAAAGGGGATACATAAATTCGTGATGATCACGACAGCTCCAAAAACGCCTTTAATCATGCTGTAAAGCTTCTCACTTTCGCTGGTCAGCTCTTCAAGAGCCAGCAGTATACCAACCTCCCACACCCATGTATTCAGGAAGACCGTATAAAACGTGAGAACAAACAGATGCCTCACGCGGACTTTTCCAACCATCCAAGTTAAAAATTCATAGATAGAGGAAAAGATGAACTTAGGGGAAGGGAGACTCTTGTTGGATTCTTTTAAGTGAAGTTTGGATAAAACGAATGCACTCAAAAGGTAGGTGCAAGCATCCAGTGTAAAAAAATGAATGACGCCTGCGGTTTGGATAAGGGCTGCAGCAGCTACCGGTGTGGCAATAGTAATGCCACGAGTCAGTGTGTCATAAAGGCTGTTGGCAGCTGAGCGCTCCGCCTCTGTCGTTACCATAGGCAGGACGGAGCGGTGGGCAGGGTTGAAAAAACATCCGGCGGATTGAATCAAAAAACTGGATGCAAAGAGCACAGAAAAGGAAAGCATGTTCATCATCTCCAGAGCGACTACGGTAAGCATAAGAGGCACACGAAGAAGGTCCAGTGTTACAAGTAGTCGTTTTTTTGGAAGGGCGTCCGCCACTCCTCCTCCGATCAGTCCAAAAAGTAAATAAGGGATGGTTTCAGCTAAAGCAATGCCTGTTGTATGAAGAGCTGATCCGGTTAAATCGTATGCGAGAAATAAGAAGGCCATGGCGGATAAGGAATCCCCAAGCCTTGAAACCGCTCCTGCTGTCATATAGAAACGAATATCAGGGTTGTTCCACAGAGTTTTATACATAGGTTCACCTCCCCTTTTATCTTAAGGGAGAGAATGGAAAGAATCGTCTGAAATATTGGTGGGATTTCAAGCAAGATTCATAATGATGGAGGAGGTACTTGTGATGGGCGAATATGTTCGTGACATTCGTAAAAAAATCGGTTCCCGTCCACTGATTACAGCCGGATCCACCATCATCGTACAAGATGATCGGGGCAGGGTGCTGCTTCAGCTTCGTTCAGATACAGAAGAATGGGGACTTCCCGGCGGAGCTCTTGAGCCGGGCGAGACGCTGGAGGAGACCGCCGCAAGGGAATGGAAGGAAGAAACCGGCCTTGCCGTATCTTCCTTGACCCAGATTGGAACGTTTTCCGGTGAAGATTACTACTTTCAATATCCGAACGGTGATGAGGTGTACAACGTCATTACCGTCTTCCTGGCTGGTAAGACAAAGGGGACAGAAAGCATCCCGGATCATGAAACATTGGAACTTGCTTACTATCCGCTGAATGAGCTGCCGGAAAACCTGGATGAACGAGCACGGTTGATCTTGAAGGAGGTTCCAGAGTGAAGAGGGTCATGATTCTTGGTGTATCGTCCGGCGTGGGCAAGTCCACGCTGGCCCGGGAAATGGGAAAACGTCTTGATCTCCCCGTTTATCATCTGGATGCTCTTCACTGGGAGCCGGGGTGGAAGGAAGCGGATCCTGACGTTTTTGCCGCCCGTCAAAAGGCGGTCACAGCCGGAGACGAATGGATTATCGAAGGGAACTACCGGCCCACCTATAACATCAGGGCAGCGCGGGCCGATACGATCGTCTATGTGGAGCTGCCTCTACGTGTCTGCCTCTATCGTGTCCTCAGACGCTGGTGGCAGTTCCGCGGACGATCACGACCTGATCTTGGGGCAGGATGTGAGGAGCGTCTGGACTATGGTTTTCTATCATTCGTTGTGACCACATACCGCAGGCGGAAAAAGGAAATGCAGGAGCGGCTTTTGAAATTTCAATTGGAGAATCCTTCAAGAGAGGTTATCCAATTGAAAAATAAACGGGAGATCCATGCTTTTCTGGACGATGTGAGCCGTTGAGCTTGTATGAGTGGTTGTAGAAAAGGGGACGATGTTAAAGAATTGTCATAGAATCCTCAGGCTTCTCTTTAGAAAAAAGGGTGTCTTTCCTTTATAATAAAGGTAATGTGAAAAACTTCACAAAAAATACGTGTAAGGAGTTTTCTATAGATTATGAAGCATCTCAGCCGCTTTGCTTTTGCTGATCGAAAAGGGATGACGCTGTTAATCCTTACGTCTCTTCTCATCGGAGCCAGTGTTATCGGTCAATCCTATTATTTCGTTGCGATTGTGGATCGGATTTTTCTTGGTCAGCAAAGCCTCCAGGATGTTCTGCCTTTGTTTGCCGGGCTGTTTCTCGTGTTGGCTGGACGTACTCTCTTCACATGGCTCAATGGAAAAACCGGCATACGTCTTGCTTCGAAAGCCAAAGAGCATTACCGGCATCGTCTGATTGAAAAAATGTCCAGGCAGTCGATTTCCACATCGGTGACCGGGCGGTCCGGACAAAAGGTGAGTGTACTCATGGATTCCGTGGATGAACTGGACGGCTATTTCAGCCGCTATATTCCACAAATGATCCAGACCCTCATTATCCCTGTGATGATTTTGGCCGTTGTGTTTTCCGCCCACCTTTATTCCGGGCTGATCATGGTAATCACAGCTCCGTTCATACCGATGTTCATGGCGATCATCGGTGTGATGACGAAGAAGAAATCGGAAGATCAGATGGAGAAGCTTTCGGCTTTTTCCGGACAGTTTCTGGATACCCTCCAAGGACTTGTTACGTTGAAGCTGTTCAACCGCAGCCATCGCCAGCAGGAGGAAATTGAATCGAGCAGTCTCGGATTTAAAACGGCTACGATGGAAGTGCTGAAGGTGGCCTTTGTGTCCTCCCTCATGCTTGAATTCATCTCCATGCTCAGTATTGGTCTGATTGCTCTTGAGATTGCCATCCGGCTTGTTGTGTATGAAAGTGTCTCTTTTTTCACCGCTTTTTTCATTTTGATTCTTGCACCGGAATTTTACTTAACACTGAAGGAGTTCGGCAGTGCGTTCCATACGGGACGTGGAGCTTCCGGGGCCTCCAAGCAGCTGGAGGAGACGCTGAACGAAGAGGACCATTCGTTGGTATGGGGAGATCAGAGGCTTACGTATGAACAGCCTCCGGCCTTGTCTCTCCGTGCTGTTCAGTTTCAGTATGAGGAAGGATTCGCTCTTGATCCAGTATCGGTGGACATTCCAGCAGGGAGTCATCTGGCGGTGGTCGGAAAGAGTGGATCAGGCAAGACAACCCTGCTCAACATTTTTTCGGGACTGCTTCCTCCTTCATCTGGTGATGTGGACGTGAACGGACGTCCGCTCTATTCGTATAAAGAAACGGACTGGTTCAACGGTGTCAGTTACATCTCCCAGCACCCGTATCTTTTTTCGGGTACCATTGCAGAGAATATGGCGATCGGAGTTCCCGGCGCCTCCAGAGAAGAAACGGCCCGTGCGGCGGAGAAGGCAGGCCTTTCCCAGCTCCTTGAGACGTTGGAGGATGGATTGGATACATCAATCGGTGAGGGCGGAAGAGGTTTATCCGGCGGGGAGAAGCAGCGGATTGCGCTGGCCCGTGCCTTTTTGAAAAAGCCTTCCGTTATTTTGTTTGATGAGCCGACGACAGGGCTGGATGTGAAAACAGAGACTGTCCTTCAGCGCTCCATTCAAGAGCTGTCGGAAGCGGCGACTATGATTACGGTCGCCCACCGCCTCCATACGATTCAGGCGGCCGATCAGATTCTTGTACTCGATGAGGGACGTGCTGTGGGTACAGGCACCCATGAACAATTAAAAGCCGAGCTGCCTCTATATCGACAGATGGTCACAATGCAGAAAGGAGGAGAGGGGGCATGAAGGATCTCAAAGAAGTCGTTCGTCTCGTTACGCTTGAGAAAAAAGATATTCTCCTGTCGATTCTCTTTGGTTTTCTCGCTGGTCTCTCTGCTGTAGGCTTGTTTGCTTCCAGCGGGTACTTGATATCCAAAGCGGCACTGCTACCTCCTTTATATGCGCTGACTGTCCTGATTGCTTTTTTAAAGCTGTTTGGGTTTGCCAGGGCGCTTGGCCGGTACGCCGAGCGGTACTTTTCCCACAGAGCGACCTTTTCGATTCTGAGCCATCTGCGGGTTACGTTTTATAAGCGTCTGGAACCGACCGCCCCGAGGCTGTTTCAAAAGTATCGGAGCGGAGACCTGCTTGCACGGATTGTCGGAGACGTGGAAAGTCTGCAGAACTTCTTTTTACGAGTGTATTATCCACCCGTCGTGCTCGTCATCATTTTCTTAGGGACGATTGTGTTCACGTCCATCTTTTCGCTTCCTGTGGCCGTGGTTCTGCTGCTCGGACTCGTTGTAACGGGACTGGTGATCCCGGCCTGGTACAGTGTGAAGCAGAGGAAATCGAGCCGGTTTGTCCGCGAGTCCAGAGGACAGCTTTCTACAGAGGCCACTGAATTCATCTATGGATTCAGAGACTTGAAAATTCATCAACAGCTTTCTGAAAAACAGGAGATGCTGCAGCAGGCTTCGCACCTTTACCTCCAACAGCAGGAGAAGGACAGCCGTGAGATGCTTGCCAGCCACTCCTGGAACACGTTTGTGACGCTGATGGTTTCATGGGTCGTCCTGGGCCTCGGAGCGTTTCTCGTTTCTTCCGGGGATTTGAACGGGTTGTTCCTTGCGATGCTTGTCATGATTTCCCTGACTGTTTTTGAAAATGCGGCACCTATGGCTGTTCTGCCTGCGCATTTGGAGGACAGCCGGAGGGCATCTGCCCGGTTATTTTCCTTGGTGGATGAAGAAAAAACAGAGAACGGGACAAAGGAAATGGATGCTTCCCATGCACCGTCTATTAGGATGGAGAACGTCAGCTGGCGGTTTCCTGAAGAACCGCGCCAGGCGTTGACGGATGTTTCCTTTTCCATTCCTGCCGGCAGTAAAACAGCCATCGTAGGAGCAAGCGGCTCAGGGAAGTCGACGATCTTCCAGCTGCTGTTGAAATTCCATGCGGCAGATGCGGGCGTCGTGAAAGTCGGTGGAGAGGATATCCGGACCCTTGATGAAGAGAGTCTCTGGGCCCATACCAATGTGATGCTGCAGGAAAACCACTTTTTCTTCGGTACAATCCGTGACAATTTAAGTATGGCAAATGAAGGTGCTACGGAGGAGCAGCAGCAAGCGGCTCTTGCTTCTACAGGGTTGTCCTTTTCCCTCGATAAACAAGTCCTTGAAAAAGGAGAGAATTTATCAGGAGGGGAAAAACAGCGTCTGGCGGCTGCTCGTGTCTTTTTGAAAGGGAAGCGGCTGTGGCTGCTCGATGAACCGACCTCTTCGGTGGACACGTTGACGGAGAGAAGCATTTACGACCGCTTATTCCGGCAGGCTCAAGATGATACTGTCATTCTGATAAGCCACCGACTGAACGGATTGGAAAAGATGGACCAGATCATCGTTATGGAAGACGGGGAAATTCAGGAATCCGGATCCTATGAGGACTTAATGAGCCGCCGAGGTTTATTTTATGAAATGAAACAGATTGAGCAGACGATTCTTGCTTGAATGAAAAAAGGCCGCCACACAATTGTGGCGGCTGTTTTAAATTCGTTTGAGATAAGACATAAGCGTGATTCCCTTAGTAATAGTATGGATATGGATAAGGGTAGTAATAGGGATACGGACGGAAAGCGTAAGGGAACAGAGCTAACGTGGCGAGACCGGCAATCGGATAAATGCCTCTTCGGAACCGGCGGGCCCTTCTGCGTCCATATCCATACTGGCGTTCATCGATCACCTGCCCTTGCTCATCGACCACGACGTCTTCGCTGATCAGGATAGTGAAGCTGTCTCCGGAAACGTCTACGAGGATCCCATCAAAGGACCGGCCATCCTCCATCTCGACCATCACGTGAAAGTGCTTCATCTTTTTACAATCGCTGTACCCCGGTTTGGAAGGGGTTTGTGGATGACGTTCTTCAGTCATTGAAACCAACTCCTCACCACCCATGATATTCACCCAGCCCATTTTTGTGACTCTTTCTCTACATAAGAAAACGTTATCATTTTATGGGAACTTCTAGTAAACTGAAGATAAATCTAAGGGAGAGGTGAGCCGATTGGAAAAGAAAGCACCTACAGCATTAGGGGAGGATCTGTATCTGATTGACGGTTATGATTTAGGCTTTGAGGGACGTACAGGTACATATGTATTCAAAGAGGAGTCTCCGACGTTGATTGAAACCGGACCGAGCCCATCCATTCCATATGTGCTGGCTGGACTATCAGATCTGGGGATCCGCCCCGAGGACGTGGCGTCGATCATTTTGACTCATATTCATCTGGACCATGCCGGCGGGGTGGGGCTGCTTTTGAAGGAATGCCCCAACGCTGAGGTGATTGTCCATAAGAAAGGGAAACGCCACCTTGTCGACCCCTCCAGACTGGTGAAGGGAGCCCGTATGGTGTACGGGGACGTGTTTGATCAGCTGTTCGACCCTGTCCTTCCTGTTCCGGAAGAAAGGCTGGTTGTAAAGGAAGAGGGGGAGACCTTGAAGCTGTCAGATAACCGGACATTGACGTTCTATGACAGCCCTGGTCATGCCAGCCACCATCTCGCCGTCTACGATTCACGAAGCAGAGGGGTATTCACCGGTGATACCGCAGGGATACGCTATCATCAGGTAGAGGACCGGATGGAACCATTCTTCCTTCCTACAACCTCTCCCAATCAATTTGATCCGGACGTGATGATTTCCTCGATGGAAAAGATGGAGAGCCTTCATCCCGAACGCTTGTATTTCGGTCATTACGGGGCATCGGACCATCCTGAACAAGCGTTTGATCAAGTGAAGAAATGGATTCCTGTTTTCGTAAGTGAAGCGAAGGACGCTCTGGAACAGGGAGAAGGGACGGAGGGGATACAAAAGCGGCTTCATCTGCGTGTGTCCGCCTACCTCAACCGAAATGGCGTTCCCGATGATCACCCGGTATACCAACTGCTTCAGCTCGATTTTGAAGTGTGTGCCATGGGGCTTGCAGATTATCTCCAAAAACAAAATGTCTGACCTCTTGATCTTCGTTTGGTAGATCCGGGGAGCTTTCTATGTCCGTCCTTCGGAAAACTTTTTGAAACCAAAGAAGGACGGATACGTAAATAAGCTGTAGACATAGAAAGGAGTTCTGACTTTTATGATAGGAATGCTGATTACAGCTCTATTATCCTTTATTTTATTTTTCATCCTGACGTTCATCGTCTATTGGAAAAACCGTATGAGAAGAAAGAAGATTATGAGGACAGCCGCCGGCGTATTTATTTTCGGCTTTATCCTCATGTTCGCGATTGCCTATGCGTTCATGCCGACCATCACGATCCCGAATATGCTGATCTTGAACAGTATTGTCGCCATCCTGTTCGTGCCGCTTGTTTATGGCGGGGGCAAGGTGCCTGTACAGTATCAGACGATGCACCGCTCGTTATCGGGCGTCATTGTTCTTGTGACCGCTGTTTTAATTGTAGGTGTGTTCGTCTACAGCATTTTTGCCCTGCAGGACAGCCATGATTCGATCGCCAAATCGGAAGAGGCGGAGGCCCGTCCGTTGAATGAGGACAATACGCCGATTTCTGTTGCGCCTGAATCGGCTCGTAACAAAGTGCAGAAAGCAATGAGTGTCGTCCCGAACACGCAGTTCTATGACCTTGGAAAACTTCAGGCCCAGCAGGTGGACGGTGATATCGTTTATGTTGCTCCTGTGGAATTCTCAAGCTTTTGGCGTTATGTGCGTGGAAATGAGACGGAAGGATATTTCACGATCGCAGCGACGAACATTAACGCCCAGCCTGAGTTCGTCCAAAGCAAAATGAAGTATACCAACTCGAGTTACTTCAACCATAACGTCCAGCGTGTCGTTTACAGTGCCCACCCGGACCACATTCAAAGCGGGGAAGCTCAGATTGAAGTGGATGATGAAGGGAAGCCGTGGTACGTACAGACAATCTACAAACCGTTGTTCTTTTCCAATCGGCCGGACATGCAGGAAATCAAAGTGGCGGTTGTAGACCCGGTGACCGGCGATGTGGAAACCTATCCGGCTTCAGAAGCGCCGGAATTTGTTGAAGGATCGGTCAGCTCTGAACTGGCTGCTACAGAGAATGAGTACTTCGGTAAGTACATCAACGGATGGTTGAACTCCATTTTTGGTAAAAAAGATGTGAAAATCCCGAATGAATCCGGAACAGAGAGCAGTGTGACCCCGATATTTGATGAGAACGGGGCCATGTACTACTTTACGGATATGGCTTCACCGAAAGAAAATATCGACTCAGCCCTTGGCTATACATTGATTGATGCCCGTACTGGTGAACTGACGTATTACAACGGCCAGCAGAACCAGGGGATCATGGACAGTAAAGGGGCGGTGCAGATCGTTAACAAGCAGTACCCGGAGAAAAACTGGACCGGAACGATGCCGGTGCTTTATAACGTGGATGGGCACCCGACGTGGATTGTGAACGTTCTGGATCCGAACGGGCTCTTTAAGCAGTACGCCTACATTAAGGCTGCAGATTCTGATTTTGCTGTCTTCGGGGATACGGCTAAGCAGACGCTGAACGCCTACCGTCTCCAGATTGCCCAGGACCCAAGCAATGTGGAAGGCAGTCAGGAAGTCGACCTCACGGAGAAGAGCGGCGTCATCAAACGTGTACTCGTAACCTCCACTGAATCCAGACAGTCCGTGCAGTTCCTCCTTGAAGGGGATACGACCATTTATACCGTTACGACCAGCAAGGCTCCGTTATCGATCTTCCTGAAAGAAGGAGATCAGGTGGATCTTGAAGCGCGTATCCGGGAAAATGGAACCGGTACGGTGGAAACAATGCAGATTGAAGGCATCAGCAATTAAGAAGGCAGCAGGGGTTTGCCCCCTGCTGTTTTTTCTTTATGATAAGATAGAAAACATAGAAAAAATGAGGAGGAATTTTTATGTCTGAAAAAACGTTTGCCACCGCCATCAACTGTATGGATGGAAGAGTACAGCTTCCGGTTATTTACTGGATGCAGAAAAAATACGATACAGCCTACATCGATATGATTACAGAAGCCGGCCCGACGAAGTTCCTTTTGGAAGGATCAGAAGAGCAGCTGGATGCTGTGAAAACAAAAATCAACATCTCCACCGATAATCATGGATCCAATGTCGTCGCTGTTGTCGGCCACCATAACTGTGCCGGAAACCCAGTGGATCGTGAAGTGAAGGAAGGACAGATCAAGCAGTCCGTCGACCTTGTGAAGTCCTGGGACTTTGGTGTAGAAGTCATCGGTCTGTATGTGAATGATCAATGGGAAGTGGAAGTCGTCGTAGAATAGAGGATTTTCCTCCCCAGCATCGAATGTATACCGTATAACGGGTGACCCGCCGGCGGTTATGCATTTGATACGGTAAGGAGTGGGGAAATGGAGCAGGCGAATGGATTTGACTTCGTTGACAGGGCGCACGATCCGATTTTTCTGGAATTAAGGAAATTGACAGAGGGTTGTCCAACCGTCACCATCGCTTCCTACACCGTCACGCTGAATGCTTTTTCACTCTTTGAGATTGAAAGCATCGGCATCCATGACTGTGTAAGTACCTTGGAGCAATGCTATCGCTACTTATGTACACACACAGCGGAATGACTGGGAAAAGGCGTCTCACAAGGAGACGCCTCAGGCTGTAGAAAAATCCGTGTTATCCAGTTAGAGTTGTCCGTATGTCATGTTGAGAGGGCGCGTTCTGCTTATCGGTGGATGCCTGCCGCGGGCACGGCCTCAGCTAACTTGGTCAAGAAAACCATTTGACCAAGTGGATCTTCGGCTCGCGCTGTTCCCGCAGGCGTCACCACCGAACGCTCCACGTGCCGATACCTGTGGGAAGACAGCTTTATCCTATGATAAAAGAGAACATTGAGCATAGCTGCTTTGCCGTTTCAAAAGGACAGTACAGGCTGCGTTACGGCCGCCTGCGTGGGAAAAATTCTATCCATGACCAAGTATGGATGACCACTCCTTTGGAGTCACTAGAAAAAAGGTTTCTCCACAGAAAAAGGTGTCTCACAAGGAGACGCCTTTTTCTGTGGAGAGATTTGAGTCCCGGCGCATTGTCCTATACAATAGATGCAGAAAATGAACGTGAAAAGGAGTTCGTTATGAAGAGATATATCATCGTAGGAGCAGGTATTTTAGGAGCCTCGACCGCTTACCATCTGGTCAAAGAAGGGGCGGACGTCACTATCGTGGACCGGAAGGATGAGGGCCAGGCCACAGAAGCCGCCGCAGGCATTGTTTGTCCGTGGCTCGCACAGCGCCGGAATCAACGGTGGTATCGTCTCGTCAAAGGCGGCGCAAGGTATTATCCTGAGTTGATCCAGCAGCTGGAAGCGGATGGCGAGCACGAGACCGGTTATAAAAAAGTGGGAGCGGTCAGCCTGCACAATAACCCGGAAAAACTGGAGAAGACCATTGAACGAGCGGAAAAACGGAGGGAGGATGCTCCGGAAATCGGTGAAATCACACGACTTTCCCCGGAAGAAACACGCACTTATTTCCCTTTGTTATCAGAGGAAAGCTATGAAGCGGTTCATGTCAGTGGGGCGGCCCGTGTCAACGGCCGCGCGCTCCGTGACGCTTTAATCCGAGCTTCAAAAAAGCGTGGAGCCGTCATGATGCATGGGGATGCCTCACTCACTTTTGAAGGGGATACAGTGACAGGCGTGGAAGTGGACGGACGGAAGCTGGAAGCAGATGAAGTGATCGTTACCGCAGGCGCCTGGGCGAAGCCGTTGTTCCAGCCGCTCGGGATCCAGTTCCTTTCCCGTCCTCAGAAGGCACAGATTGTCCATTTGGATGTAGAAGGAACGGAAACTGCGGACTGGCCGGTGGTTATGCCGCCGAACAACCAATATATGCTGTCTTTCGGTGGCGGGCGCATGGTCGTTGGCGCGACGCACGAAACAGATGCCGGATTCGATCAGCGTCAGACAGCCGGAGGCCTTCACTATATTTTAGATAAGGCCCTTGAGGTGGCTCCTGGTCTTCAAGACAGTACTTTTGTGGAAAGCCGTGTCGGGTTCCGGCCGTTTACACCGGGTTCCCTGCCGGTGTTTGGCCGGATTCCTGGATGGAACGGCGTGCTGACGGCCAACGGACTTGGGGCTTCCGGTCTTACCTCGGGTCCTTACCTTGGCGCTGAGCTTGCCCGGATGGCCCTTGGACGGGATACAGAATTGGATGCAGAAGAATACAGCGTGGCAGAAGCTCTGGAAGAAGAGTAAAAGACCGTGTTATTCAGTTAAAGTTGTCCGTATGTCGAGTTGATGGACATCACAGAACGCTTCTCATGCCGACACCGGCTATAGTTGGGCGCTATGATAAAAGAGAACGTTGAGCACAGTTTCGTATACTCAATAGAACAGTATAGTGTTGTGTGTGAGCGGTCATGTTTGTGAACAAACGCTGTTGACAGCTCTGGAGGCACTGGACAAAAACGAACTTTCTATACAAGCTGAAAAAAAGACAGGGAACTATGAGGTTCCCTGTCTTTTTTATCCTTCCTGCTTGTCCGGATAGTCGCAGTATTCAATGATGGTGCCGTCTGTGTCGGCGGGATTCAAATAAATGAGCCGTCTTCCATGTTTGTTTGTTCTCCGGGACCACTCCAGGGTGCGTATCCCTTGAGCATGAACCTCTTCAATGGCATCATCCAGGTTCTCCACTTCGTAGGCTACGTGGTGGACGCCTTTGCCTTTCTGCTTAATGAAGCGGGCGATCGGCGAGGTGGTGTTATTCGTCGGCATCAGCAGTTCAGTGCGGCTGCCGTGCACATCCATCACAGCAATTTCACTTTCCACGCCTTCGGCTTCATTTCGATAGCGGTCGATCAAGGTTCCGCCTAAAACCTCTGTGTAAAATGTAATGCTTTCTTCAATAAGGCGTACGGCAACGCCTATATGGTCGAGTCTTTTTTCCAACATGGATTCTCCTTTACAATCTGCGTGCGTTAATTGTAGCACAGCTGCGGATGTGCGACAGGCATCTGCCCTTTTTATCCGTTGTCCACTAAAACGTACAAGCTGATTCGGAAAATATACATACTGTAGAGCAGGAGGTGAAAGTTCATGCCTGCCTGGATTAGTCACAGTATGAAAGTTCTGCTTTCCATCCTGCTGTTTATCTTTTCTACAGCCGTGCTGACAGCGGGACTCCTTTTCGCCTTTCTTACAGGATGGACATTCCTGAAGGGGGTGGGAGCGGCAGCGCTCCTCGTGTTCTGGCTTATCACTTTCGGGGTTCTCTCCCGCCGGCTGTACCATTACTTGTTTCATCCACCGGGGGAGGACCAATAAGAAAAAAGCTTGTAGAAAAACTCGGTGTTTTTCTACAAGCTTTTTCCTTGTCTCCACGAGCCTTTTTGGACAGCTGAAGTGGGACCCTGAATCAGGGTCCCACTTTTTCTTACTGGTTTAACTGTTTTACGACTTCTTTGGCTGCGGCTTCTGTGGATTGAGGGTTCTGTCCGGTAATCAAGCGGCCGTCTACTTCTACATGCTCTGCCCAGTTGGCCCCATTACGGACGTGTGCACCAAGTTCGCTCAGGCGGCTCTCCAATAGGAACGGCATATGCTTATCAAGGCCTGTTTCTGCTTCTTCTGCGTCTGTAAAAGCACTGACACGTTTCCCTTTTACGAGCGGGTCGTCGTTGGACAACGTCGCGCCGACAAAGCCTGCAGGGCCGTGGCAGACCGCAGATACGACTTTTCCATCTTCATAAAATCCTCGAAGCAGTTTCTGCAGTTTTTCGTTATCTGGAAAATCAAACATCGTTCCGTGTCCGCCTGGAAGGAAGATGGCATCGTAATCGTCCGCCTCCACGTCGACCAGCGGCGTCGTATTTTCTAAGTGAGGTTTGGTATCCAGGATTTCCTGTGGTTCGTCGTCGCTGACACTGTTCGGATCGATCGGAATCCCGCCGCCATTTGGACTGGCGACTGTGATGTGGTAGCCATGCTTATTGAATTCATTATAGGCTTCTCCGAATTCAGACAGCCAAAGACCTGTGGACTGTTCTTCCGTAATCGTATCGTGGTTCGTGACGACCATTAGGATGTTTTTAGACATAAACGATTGTTCCTCCTTTATCGGTTCTATAGTAGAAATTCCCGGCATGGGGGTGGAGTAAACGTCTCCCTCCATTGACAAAAGGAGGAGAGGGACATACGATGAATTTACATTTCTCTTCACTATGATAAAGGAGGAAACAGGATGGCTGACGGAAAGGAACAAACGATAAAAGGAGAGGACCAGGGCCCCCTGGATGAGGAGACGTTATTCGTTGTTTCCCAGACGTTCAAAGCATTGGCCGATCCAACGAGAATCCGTATCCTGCATTTGTTGTGCGAGAAGGAGATGTCCGTCAACGAAATTGCCGATCATCTGAACTTAAGACAGTCCACCGTGTCTCATCAGCTCCGTTTTTTGAAAAATTTAAGGCTGGTCAAGTACAGAAGAGCGGGAACGACGATTTTTTATTCCAACGATGATGACCATGTCATTGACCTCCTGCAGCAGACGATTAACCATGCCAGACATAATTGAAAATACAAAATTGTATGAAAATGGAAGGTTTCTCCTGCAAACGATTCAGTTTCCCTCCCTTACAGCAGAAAGGTTTCAATGTGTCTGAAGAACGGGTAAAGTACGTAGTAAGGTATGTACCCCACGAGCGGTAAATAGTGGGTCAGTTTCCGTTAATCGCACGGAGGAACCGTACATAGTTCACCTGTAAAAAGACGACGATAAAGTTATATAAAGAGTGAGGAAAATGAACATGAATCTTTCATTTGATCAAATCCCCCAATTGAATATAGAGGCCCTTTACGGCCCATCTGAGCAAACGGTTTCCTCCCTCGCCTTCCATTCCGGACGTATACAGCCGGGTGCCGCTTTTTTCTGTTTGAAAGGAGAAACCTTCGACGGCCATGCGTATGTCGAGGAGGCGATTGCCGGCGGGGCCAATGTCATTATCGGGCATGAGGATGAACTGTTCCGGCGTATGAGTGAGGTCTATACCCGGACAACGTTTATTGTCACAGCGCATGTACGATCGGCCATGGCCCGTTTCTCGAAGTATTTTTATGAAGAAGCAGATGATGAGCTGAAAACGATTGGAGTCACTGGTACGAACGGCAAAACGACCGTAGCTGCCTACGTACGGTCGCTGCTTACGCTTCTTGAACTTCCGGCAGGATCGATTGGAACGACAGGAATATGGACATCCAGCAGCAAGCTCTCCTATAAAAAAAGTACGCCGACCACACCGGAATCAATGGATCTGCATCATATATTCCGTGACCTGCGTACCCATGGAGATGAAGCAGCCGTAATGGAAGTATCGTCCATCGCCCTGGATCAATCCCGTGTGGAAGGGATTCAGTTTGATGTGGCGATCCACACCAACTTTTCTGAGGAGCATTTGGAATATCACCATACCATCGACCACTACAGGGAGTGTAAAATGCGTCTCTTCAAACAGGCCGATCACCGCGTCGTGAATATCGATGATGACGGTATGGCCGCTGAACTTCTCGCTATGGGAAGGGAAGGGCTGCTGACGTACAGTATAGAAGGCCGTCCAGAGGCTGATATCAGAGCAGAAGACATTGAGGTGACAGAGGAGGGCTCCACCTTCACACTACAGGTGTACGGCCGGTCGGAAAGCGTACAGGTGCCTGTGTACGGCACCTATAACGTCGCGAATGTTCTGTCTGCCATCGGGACAGCTCTTCACCTTGGATTCACCATCGATCATATTCTCTCCGTACTCCCGGCCATGCAGGGACCGGAAGGCCGTTTCCAAGTCATCGATACTCCAATGAATCAGAAGGTGATTCTTGATTACGCCCATACGCCTGTAGCTTTAAACCGTCTTCTGGAAGAAGTGAAAAAGCTGCAGCACCGCCGTTTAATTGTCATGATTGCCGGGATCGGCATTCGTGATTTCAATAAAATGCCGAAGATGGCAGCGGCGATTGAAGGCCGGGCCGACGAGATCATCGTAACGGTCGACCATCCCGGCTACCACGATCCGCAGATCATCGTTGATCAAGTCTGTACAGGATTTTCCCATCCGGAATCTCCACATGTCCACCAGACCCGCACGCGGGAGGAAGGCGTTCTGCGTTCCCTCGAGCTCGGAGCAGAAGGCGATATTATTCTTCTGACCAGCGGGTGCATCAATAATGCGCAGATGGTTAAGGGAGAGGAAATCCCCCATTCAGACGAGGCGATTATAGAAAGCTTTTATGCCGGAGTGGCTCAATAAAAACATCCAGTTCCCAAAAGGGACTGGATGTTTTTTTAATCAAACGTTTGTTCAACCAGTTCTGCGTACTCTGGAAAAAAGGGAGGAGCGTCCTGTTTGGAGAGACCATTGTACATAGCTGAAGCCACCGATTGATAATACCATTTCTGCTGGGAGTATCCCGCGTTGAAGTTATCCCACACTTTTTCCCCGAGACGCAGCTGGTCCGTATGGATGGAAAGGAGGTTATCGAGCTTGTCGGCCACAATCAGGGCCTTGATATCAAGAGTTCCGTTCCTGACGGTGTCAATGGTGTGCTGTTTGCGCTGCTTCCAGGGAAGTCGTTTGTTCTCCGTATGCGCCGCCACGAGCTCTGTCACCTGATTACCAAACTGCTTCCGGATATCCTCTATTGTCACCTCTGTATCTTCTACGACATCATGCAGCCACCCTGCACAAATGAGTGCGGCAGAACCTCCTCCAGCCCTGAGAATCTCACTCACTCTCCGTGGATGAACGATGTATGGATCTGATGAGTTTTTTCGCTTCTGTCCGTCATGGGCCTTGACTGCCAGTTGTTCCGCCTGTTCAATCATGCTTTTCCTCCTTTTCCTTTGATCATAACAGAAGATCAAGGGCAGAATCATTGCAAAAACTGTCCAAGGTTGATTAAATAAGAATGGATATTATATAATTAGAAGGTTTAATCAACAGGTTGAAGGGGATGCTTTGTTAATGGAACTGATTGAAGTACAAGGACGACCACCTGAGAATCAAGAGCCCGTTGTTTTAATTATCGGGAAGATGGACGGCGTACACCTGGGGCATCAGTCGCTTCTTAAGGAAGCAGAGAAGCTGGCCCGTCCGGAAGATAAGGTTGCGGTTTATGGCTTTTCTGATCATCCCAAGTGGGTGCTGCGCGGCGAGGAATCCTTTAAGTATGGGTTGTCTACACTTGAAGATAAACTGGCCCGTCTGGAACGGTTCGGGGTAGATCGTTACTATCACGTCCATTTTACAAAAGAATATGCAAAAACATCTCCTGATGAATTTGTACTGGAGCATTTAAACCGCATGAATATCCAGCATGTGATTGTAGGAGAAGACTTCCGATTCGGGAAAGGCCGAGGCTCTGATGCGGAAGGACTGGCAGAGCTGTGCAGGGAAATCGGAGCCGGGGTATCGATTGTACCCGGTGTGATGCTTCATGATTCTAAAGTGAGCAGTACCGATATCAGGACGCATGTATCCAACGGAAGGATGGAAGCGGCCCAGGCGATGCTCGGGCGCCCTTATGAAGTCACAGGTTTCGTTGAAAAAGGGGAGCAGCTTGGACGCACGCTCGGTTATCCGACACTGAATGTCGGAGGAATCGATGACTACATCAAAGCTAAGCCAGGCGTCTACCTTGGTCTTGTGAAGCTTGTACAGGATTCTCCTGAATACTATTACACATTAATCAGTGCCGGTTACCGCCCGACGGTAAACGGTGATTCTTATAAAGTCGAAGCTTACCTTCTGGATTTCTCCGGCGATCTCTACGACAGAAAAGTGACCGTTCAGTTTTTACGGCATCTGAGAGACGAGGAGAATTTTGACGGGGTCGATGCCCTTGTCACACAGATGCAGAAGGATGAGCAGAAGGCCCGTCGAATTTTAGGCTTACCTGAATAATACACCTTAGAAAGGAGTACACCTGATGGGAATCGTTGTTGTTGAAGTATGTGACGGCAACTTGATCAATGAACTGGACATCGAGAGCATCATTGAATCCGAATATCCAGAAGTCGCTGTACTCATGAACGAATGTTTATCGTTCTGCGGCATGTGTGCCGTCCGCCCGTATGCCATTGTCAATAATCAGCGCGTTTTCGCAAAAACACCTGAAGACGCCCTGGAGAAAATCCGTACGAAGATTGAAGAAGAGCTGGCCATTTACGCTGAATAAGGCAGGAGAGAGTCATGAGTTTTTTTGATTCGTTGAAGAATAGTCTGCGCCTTCCAAAAAAAGAGGCGATGTTCCATTTGAATAGAAAAGGCATTACACAGACGATCGGTTATTTGTTTGTTCTTCTGCTTGCTTTGTTCCTGCCGGATATGGTTTTTTCGATTATGTATCTGGAGACGAGCGTTACAGAAGTATCCAGAGGAATGTACATCGTGCAGTTCCTCGTCTTTTATCCGCTGCTGATTGTCTTTTTAATCCTTGTCGGGGTTTCCATATTGGCTGGAGGAGCGCTCCTGCTTTGTAAAGCCCTTGAGAGGAAACTGAGCTACCAGCTGCTGTGGAAGCTGACCGCTTATGCTGCCACACTGCCGTTGATTCTCAGTGTCGTGCTGAAATATGCAGCGGTGCCGAACGTGATCAGTGCTCTTATTTTTTTCATTCTTTTCGTCTTTTATATGTACCGGATGATCATCATCTATCCAAAAGCACCTGTCCGTTCTTAGGACCGGTGCTTTTTTATGTTGCTTTTTTTAAATGAATTATTTAGAATGTTCATAATTTAACAGGATGGAGGTTCTTCGAATGGGAGCACTCGTATTTCAATCGGATTTCGGACTCGGAGATGGTGCAGTGAGTGCCATGCACGGGGTGGCACATGGAGTGGATGACTCGTTGAACATCTTTGATTTGACCCATGACATCCCACCATTTCATATATGGGACGGCTCATACCGGCTGTGGCAGACGATGGGGTATTGGAGAACAGGGACGGTCTTTGTGTCTGTCGTAGATCCTGGTGTCGGGTCTGCTCGAAGAAGCATCGGGGTCCGGACCGGATCCGGCCGGTACGTCATTACACCGGACAACGGTACGTTGACGCATATAACGGCGGCCGAAGGAATCGTGGAGGTAAGGGAGATTGACGAGCGGGTCAACCGTCTTCCGCGCTCCGGCGAATCATTTACGTTCCATGGCCGGGACATTTACGCCTATACAGGAGCAAGACTGGCTTCCGGAGTGATTTCTTTTGAGGAGATCGGTCCCCCTCTTGATCCAGCGGAACTTGTGAATCTCCCGGTGAAAGAGCCTGTGCTTCAACCTGGGTCTGTATCGGGGATCCTGGATATCCTTGATGTCCGGTTTGGAAATGTATGGACCAACATTCCTCGTCGGTTGTTCCTTCAGACAGGTGTCGATTACGGCAGTCAACTGGACGTGCAGATCACTCACAATGGCCAGGAGGTTTATCACAATACGGTGACGTTCGGCCGTTCTTTCGCAGCAACGCACATCGGAGAGCCGCTCCTTTATGTGAATTCACTGGATCATATGGCCGTCGCCATTAACCAAGGGTCCTTTTCCAAGGCGTATGGTATTCGGACGGGATCGAATTGGGAAATACAATTGAAAAAGCTGTGAGCAGATTAGAAGCCCACATGAAAGCGTTATGATACACTACAATTTGAAATCCCTAAGCAGAAAAGGAGAATGACAATGAAGACGGTTACGCTACATAGCCAGATTGAAATGCCTCAGCTCGGTTTCGGTGTTTGGCAGGTAGAAGAAAATGAAGCAGTGCCTGCGGTAACAAAAGCTATTGAAACGGGGTATCGTTCTATTGATACAGCGGCCATTTACGGCAACGAAAAGCAGGTCGGGGAAGCCATCCGCCAGAGTTTCGTTGCGCGCGATGAATTGTTCATAACGACAAAAGTATGGAATACAGACCAAGGGTACGACAATACCTTGAAAGCTTTTGAAACTTCTCTTGATAAGCTTGGACTCGACTATGTGGACCTTTATTTGATCCACTGGCCGACACCGGAATTCGATGAGTACGTTGAAACTTATAAAGCACTTGAAAAACTGTATAAAGACGGTAAAGTAAAAGCCATCGGAGTCTGTAACTTCGACATCGATCACCTGCAGCGTCTATTGGATGAATGCGATGTGAAGCCTGCAGTCAACCAGGTGGAATGCCATCCATATCTTGCGCAGAATGAGCTGAAGGATTTCTGCCGTGATAATGGTATCCTCCTGGAAGCATGGAGCCCTCTCATGCAGGGGGGAGAAGTTCTGAAAAACGAAGATGTTCAGTCCATTGCCAAAAAGCATGGGAAAACACCAGCGCAGGTTATCATCCGCTGGCACCTGCAGAACGATACGGTTGTCATTCCGAAATCCGTGACACCATCCCGCATCGAAGAGAACTTTGATGTGTTTGACTTTGAATTGACGGCCGACGATATGGCTGCCATCAACAAATTGGACCGTGGAGAGCGTAAAGGTCCGAAACCATCGGAAATGAATGTAAGATAATAATGAGAATGGGACGGCCGGACGATGGCCGTCCTTTTTATTGGAAAAAAACATACCGGACAGTGGAATCCATTATTAACCTTTTCCATTATGGGGAAGATAGAACTATACCATTTTGTGAGAAGGAGTATGTTTATGATCATCCGCTTCGGCTATGTATCTCACGCTCTATCGCTGTGGGAAGCCGCGCCTGCAAAAACGATGACCTTCGCCCGCTATCAGAAACTCGGGCGGGAAGAAGCGTTGAAACAGCTTCATACTATTGCAGAAATGAACCTGCGCCGTACGATCCGGATTCTCCACTATAATGTGGCCCGGCAGATCCACCTATACCGGATGTCTTCCTCCTTAATTCCACTTGCCACCCATGATGATGTGGAGTGGGACTATATTACACCCTTTGAGTATTTGTTCAGGGAAATCGGGGATATTGTCAGAAGGCACCGGATGAGAACAAGCTTCCACCCCAACCAGTTTACATTGTTTACAAGTGACCGTCCGGAAGTCACGGTCAATGCCGTCAAGGATATGACGTACCATTACGCGATGCTTGAAGCGATGGGACTGCATGAGGAAGCCCATATCAACCTTCACGTGGGCGGAGCCTACGGAAATAAAGCCAAAGCACTCGGGCGTTTTCACGAGAATATCAAACAACTGCCGGATCCAGTCAAACAGCAGATGACGCTTGAAAATGATGATAAAACCTACACAACATCGGAAACGCTTGACGTGTGCGAAAAGCACAACATTCCAATGATGTTCGATTATCATCACTATAAGGCGAATCATACAGATGAAGAATCATTGAAGGACCTTCTTCCCCGCTTTTTCCGGACGTGGGAAGGCATGCATGTGCCTCCGAAAATCCACATCTCCTCCCCGAAATCGGAGAATGCTTTCCGAAGCCATTCCGATTATGTGGACGCTGATTTTATCCAGCCGCTTCTGAAGGAATTGAAAGCATTGAACCAGCCGGTCGATTTTATGATTGAAGCGAAAGGAAAAGATCTTGCTCTCATGAAGCTGGTGGAGGACATGGCTGCTGTCAGAGGTGTGAAAAGGATAGAGGAGGCCGTGCTTGATCTATAAAACAGTCTTTTGAAAGCTGCTGCTATACGTTAATACCTGAAGGCTTCCAGGATGAGCGTTCGATCGTCACGCCCTCGGCAAGCCTTCACTGACAAGCGGTTCGTAAGCATTCATGCTGCGCAATCAAAAAAGAGATGCTCCTTTGCTTCGCAAAAGAGCATCTCTTTTTCTCCTCTATCTCTGTCAAAGTCTCCGGTTGATGGGATCTTACTTCAGAATTTTGGCTGCTTCCATAAAACGCTGGATGCCTGTGAACAGTTCTACGGCAAAGAACAACAGCGTTGACCAGAGCAGATAATCCGGAAACAGCATCATAATGCTGAATAAAAGGAAGCCTTCTGTCCGTTCGGCCGCCCCTGCCTGATAATAGAAGGACTTCACTCCTGCTTTTTCAGACACAGCTCCAACGACAAGAAATATCGTCATCGAAATGATGATGGAGGCAGTAAGAAGAAGAAGCGGCCACAGCACGTCCGGGTGCACGTAGGCGATCGCAAGAATGATTCCGACTTCGACGACACGGTCGAACGTAATATCCATCACGGTGCCGAAGGGGGATGTTTTAGTATGGCGGGCCATTGTCCCGTCTACGGCATCAAGAAATCCGGAAAACCATAAAAGGACGACAGCAGCCACCGGATGGCCGAGCATGTAAAGGATACTGGTGCCCAGACCGATGAATAGAGCGGTGATGGTGATTTGATTGGCTGACCGGCCCTGTTTTAATAAATAGTGGGCGGTTTTATCAATGGAAGGCTGTACATATTTCCTGGCGTGGGTATCGAGCATGTGAACACCTGCTTTTCGTTGTTTTCCTGCCTGTTTATCCTATATCTTATCCTCTTAGACGATAGCATAATCAGGGCTGGGAAGAGAATTGAAAAGGTCCATGTGTAAGCTTTCTTACAATCGGAGAGCCGCTCATAAAAAAACTGACGGGAAAAGTTCCCGTCAGTCGGCTTCCGTATAGAAAGGTTCAGCTGGCATCTTCCTCTTCCTCAAACAAGGAGATGTTCCGTTTAGAGGTTTTCTTTTTATACACCCGGTTTACGTAGTCATCGGTCAGTGCCGCGATTTCCTTGTGCAGGAACAGGAGCGGGATAATATTCGCAAGAAGGACAAGGGCTAGAAGCAGATCAAGGAACTGCCATACAAACTGAAGGCCTCCGAGAGCTCCGACGAAAACGGCAAGAATATAAACGATTCTCATCCCTTTGGCCGCTTTCAGGCCATATAAGTATTCCGCCTGCTTCTCTCCGTAGAATACAAGAATTCCAATCGTCGTAATGACGAAAAAGAGCAGGAAGACACTGATGAAGCTTCCTCCGAACGCGTCGCCGAACTCACTGCCGATGGCGACGTTAATCATGTTGGAGGCATCGCTGCCATCGACTTCTGTCCAGGCCCCTGTAACGAGCACGACAAGGCCGGAAACGGTACAGATCAGAATCGTATCTACGAAAACACTGAAGATCCCCCACAGCGCCTGGCGGGAAGGGTGATCGGTCTGAGCAGCGGAATGGGCGATCGACGCTGTCCCGAGTCCTGCTTCGTTGGAGTAAAGACCGCGCGCAATTCCCCAGCGGAGCGCCTGGGCTACGGCGGCCCCGGCAAACCCGCCCGTAGCGGAAACAGGTGTGAAGGCGTGCTGGAAAATAAGAGCGAAGACGGAGGGGATTTCACCAATGTTGGCAAAGATGACGTAAAAACAGACAGCAAGGTAAACCAGCACCATCCCCGGTACCATTTTATCCGTGACTTTGGCAATGCGCTGAATGCCACCAAATACGACGAGGGCAATGGCCACGCACATGATGGCGCCGGTAACTTCCACCGGCCACCCAAAGGCTCCCTCGGTCTGGGTGGCGATGGAGTTGGACTGGACCATGACACTTGGAATCAGTTCAATCATAAGGAGAAAGGCAAAGGCGGTGGAGACCCATTTCCAGCCGAGCGCTTTTTTTATGTAATACTGCGGGCCGCCCACCCATACGTTCTTTTCATTCTTTTCCCTGTATTTCACTCCGAGAAGAATCTCGCTGTATTTCGTTGCCATTCCGATAAGGGCTACCACCCACATCCAGAAAAGTGCTCCCGGTCCACCGAGCGAAATGGCTACCGGAACCCCCACAATATTTGTGGCGCCTGCTGTCGAGGCAAGGGCTGATGTGAACGCCTGGAAAGGAGTGATGCTTCCTTTCTGTTTGTTTTTCTTGAAAATCTGGCCCACGGTTTGATGGAGAACATGACCGAAGAAGCGGAATTGAAAAAACTTGATGCGGAACGTGAGGAAGATCCCGCCGAGAATTAAGATAATAGCAAGAGGGTATGTCCATAAAAAGTTGGATACAGTGGCTAATGCATCTTTAAAGTCACTCCATAAATCTCCCAATAAAAGAAACTCCTTCCTATTTTTAATGTTAATCATACATTCCCTTTACCATTTACTGTTAAACGGTAAATCCCTCTGCATGATGTGGAAAAACATGGATTCTAGTACAATGAAAAGTAAAGGAGGAGAAGCAGGATGAAAATCGGAGAAAATCAGTTTCATGAGCATCGTATGAGTAAGCTGGTGAAAGGGGCCGTCGTTCCTCGGCCCATCGCATGGGTGTCTTCTCTCAGCTCTGGTGGTGTAGCCAATCTGGCTCCGTTCAGTTTTTTTACAGTGGCTTCCATGGACCCGGTCACGCTTTGTTTTTCCATTGGTGATGGAGAACGGGAGAAGGATACTCTTGTCAACATACGGGAAACCGAAACCTTCATTATTAACCTTGTAACAGAACAACTGGCTGACCAAATGCACGAGAGCAGTAAAAATCATAGTCCTGATGTAGATGAGTTCCATGCAGCCGGCGTGGAGTCGGAACCCGGAGATTTTGTAAATGTTCCGAGAGTGAAGGAATCCCCTGTGCACATGGAATGTACACTGTCACAGGTTGTAGAGGTGGGATCCGGTCATTTAGTGCTCGGCCGCCTTGTCGGTTATCATGTGAGGGACGATGTTTATATGGACGTGGATAAAATCGATCCCTATAAGCTGAAGCCGGTTGGAAGGATGGCAGGAGATTATACATATGTCCGGGAGTTTTATTCCCTGCCCATCGGATGTATGAAGCAAAAAAAATCATAGACGTATGCAGAGACTGCCGCGGCCTGCCCGGCGGTCTTTTTTTGTGACTTGTGCGTCCATGTTTTTTCACTCCGGGCCTTCTCAAAATAAGAGGGGACGTGTATACTACTGTATTAGTAGTAATAATACAGTTAATACAGAAGAGGCGGAGGTGGATCTATGTTTGAGCTGGATATCAGGAGCCGTAAGCCGATATACGAGCAGTTGATCGACAAACTGAAGCAGCTGATTATTCACGATGTTCTTAAGGAAGATGAAAAGCTTCCTTCTGTAAGGGAACTGGCGCAGCAGTTGACGATCAACCCGAATACAATTCAAAAGGCATACCGGGAGCTTGAGTCCCAGGGCTACATTTACTCGTTGAAAGGTAAAGGAAGCTTTGTTCATCCTTCAAGTAAAAACGGACGGAAAGAGGAGCTGGAAAAAGTGAGGGAAGAGTTGAAGGAATTATTTGCAGAAGCGATGTATTTAGGTATGAGCCGGGAAGAGATTGCTGAACTTTTAAAGGATGTGGAAGGGGGAGAACGTCATGATTGATGTGAGAAACGTCGATAAATCGTTCGATAAACAACAGATTTTAACCAATGTCAGCTTTCATGTGAACAAGGGGTCGATCTACGGGATGCTTGGATCCAACGGTGCCGGTAAAACGACGATGATGCGGATGCTCGCAGGAATCCTGCGGCAGGACGACGGTCAGGTCCATATTGACAATGCTGGGATTTATGAAAATACGAAAACAAAGCAGCGGCTCATATTTCTGTCGGATCACCTGTATTTCCTACCGCAATACACCATTCGGCAGATGGGGGACTATTATCGATCCTTGTTTCCCGGCTGGGATGAAGAGCGGTACGAAAAGCTGAGAACGCTTTTTAAGCTGGACGACAAGCAGAAGCTCAGCCGTTTTTCAAAAGGGATGCAGAGACAGGCGGCGTTCTGGCTCGCATTGTCCACCGTCCCGGATGTATTGATTCTTGATGAACCGTTTGATGGCCTGGATGCTGTCATGAGACAGAAAATCAGAAACTTGATTATCCAGGATGTGGCTGAACGTGAAATGACGGTTTTGATTTCTTCTCATAACCTGCGGGAAGTGGAGGATATCTGCGACCACGTCGGCATCCTTCATAAGGGAGAGATCCTGTTGGAACGGGACTTGGACGACTTGAAGGAAGACGTGCATAAAATTCAGGCCGCCTTCAAGGAGGATGCGTTTGATCCTGATGAAACAGATCTTGACGTCCTTCATGTAGAAAAACGGGGAAGCGTATATGTCCTCATCGTCCGTGGCACAGAGAAAGAAGTGGCACAGGAAATTCAGTCATGGCATCCTGTGGTTTATGACCGCCTGCCGTTAACGCTTGAGGAAATCTTCATCTATGAAATGGGAGGTGTCGGATATGCGTTTGAAAACATCCTTGTTTAATAAGGAAATATTCAAGCAGGATTTCAGAGCTGTAGGGTGGATCAGCATCGTCTATTTTCTTGGACTTTTCTTTCTCGTTCCGCTGCCGCTGTTTATGGATCTGAATACAGCCACTCCTATGACTCTACCGGTGGAAAATGACGGAGGGCTCCTCGGTTCGATGTTCGCCTTTGAGCTTCAAGCTGTTTTTCTATTGATTCTCCCTGTCTTGATGGCTGTTTTTTTATTCCGGTATCTTCAAACGAAGGATGCCTCAGACTTTGCTCATAGCTTACCGATCAGCCGTGGCAGGCTGTTGAACCATCACCTGGTGTCGGGGATTGTTCTGCTGCTCGTCCCGGTTCTCTTGAATTTCATCATTTTAGTTGTAACTTCATGGATCGCAGACGTATCGGGTTATTTCACGATGGGAAATGCCGCTTACTGGCTCGTTCTTTTCTGTGTCATGTCCATCCTATTATTTATGACCGGTGTTTTTGTAGGGACGCTGACCGGTTTATCCGCTGTTCATGCAGTAATTACGTATATTTTCCTGCTATTTCCCGCTGGAATGTACTTATTGATCAGCTATTACCTGGACATGACAATCAATGGTTTTTCAGGCGTCATCGTTCAGGAAGAAACGATCCAGCATTTATCACCAATCACAGATGTTCTGACGGCGCCCCCTTCCGGTGGTGAAGCCTCCGATCTTCCATTATCCCAAGTTTCTTTATGGACGTACGGTTTGGCATCTGTCGTCATTTATGGCCTTTCTTATGTCATTTATCAAAGGCGTGCGTTGGAAACGGCCACAAAAGCCGTGACTGTTCCAGCGCTGCGCCCTGTCTTTAAGTTTGGTGTTACCTTCTGCACCGCACTGCTTGGAGGGATGTATTTCGGTCTCAGCTTGAGTTCGTACGGCTGGATGGTGTTTGGCTGGGGATTGGGCGGAACCTTCGGGTATATGGTGTCAGTCATGCTGTTGGAGAAGACGTGGCGTGTCTTCCATATCCGTCTCATTAAAAACTGGCTCGTCTATACAGGAAGCGCAGGTGCTGTCCTGGCTCTCCTTCCGTTAGGCTGGCAGAGCTACGAAGCTTACATTCCGGAGCAGGAAACGGTTGTAAAAGCTTATATCAGTGAGGGTTATGGTGAATATGAACAGCATCAGATTGACGGCACGCCGATTTCCTATATCACATCAGGAGAGGGAATTGAATCCGTTCTTAATTTACATGAAGCCCTTGTCGAATACAGCGAACCTATGGTGATTGGGGAAGACTACTTCTTTATCCATTACGAACTGGAAAACGGTCGGAAGGTCCAGCGGCAGTACCAAACGGCTGATCCAAGAATCGAAGCCGCCCGGCAGGCGGTTTATGAAACAGAAGAAGGTAGAAACATCCGTTATCCAGCTTTAACACTGGAGAGTGGACAGGTGGACCGCATCCATCTTGATCCTAATGGAAAAGGAAGACCGCAGACAATTATGGATGACGAGAAAGTGACCGGCTTGTTGAAGGCTTTGCAAGAAGATCTGCGCAGTCAGTCTTATGAAGAGATGGCCCATCCAAGCGGCATGTATTCATGGATATCCTTCCGTGTGAAGGACGAATCCAATGAAATCATAACCAACCCTTATCAAACGACCGTATACGAAGGGTATGAACGAACGACGGCCTGGCTTAAAAAGGAAGGGTTGTATGAGGAGTTTATGGTCGGACCTGGGGATATTGCTGAAGCGGTAGTGTTTGAATGGCCGGAGGAACAGCTCGCCGATGATTATCCGAGATTTATCTATGATCGGTTAATGGAACAGGGCGTGGAGCCACTGGCCGTGGAAGGTGATGAGAAAATCGAGCCTCTGCTTCAAGGCGAACACAATCAGGATAGCGGTGCCTATATAGTCGCCCTTTACTATGACGATACCAACAAAGACCATAATGAAATTGTGACGTTCACCAAAGAGAATGCTCCGGATTTCGTTCGACAGTATTTTGAGTAAGGAGGAGAGCCGGATGGATATCCGTGAACTTTATGAGCGTTATCACCGGCGGGTCTTTTTCTCTGCATATAAAGTGATGAAAAGCCACAGCCTTGCTGAAGATGTGGTGCAGGAAACGTACTTGAAAGCCTATCACAAACTGGATGAACTGACGGATGAGGAAAAAGCGGGAGCCTGGTTGTCTACGATTGCCGCAAGAAAAGCGGTCGATCTGCTGAGAAAAGAGCGGCGTGCCGTTGTAGTATCGCTTGAACATATCCCGCTGCCCGATTCTTTATGTCAAAAGGACTCCCTCGTTGAAGCAACGTGTGAACGGCATCAGCTTGAGGAGGAGATCCAATCATCCATCAACTTACTATCCCCTAAAATAAGGGATGTTCTTCACTTAAGCTTTCAGTACAGCATGAAGGAGCAGGAAATCGCGGCCTTTCTGAACATAACCCAGGGCGCCGTGAAGTCGAGGCTGCACCGGGGCCGGAAACAGTTAAAGCAGAAATTCGATCAGAAGAAGTCGGTGGAAAAGACGGCATGAAAGAGTCACTCTGAAAATGGCTTCCTTTCAGCGTGCAGAGGAACCTGTGTTTTTCTAGCGTCTCCATGAGTGCGGATCATTCGCTTAAGCGGGGCGTGACCTCGAACGCTCTGTGAGTACAACATACTAATTCTCAACAAACAAAGGCCGCCCTGGAAACCGGGGCGGCCTTCGTTGTTCATTTTAAAACGATCTGATTAAAGAGCAGGGGTTGGGGTAGGTTCTGCATACCCGTTTTCATATGCTTCATCAATATCTGCACGGATGTCCTTGATCGATTTCCCCTGCTGATAATCGTTGATGGAAGAGGCAGCAATTTCAAGGCAGACCCCGCATTTCGTTCCGTGGTCATCCCACATGATCCGGCCGTCGTCATGGTTTTCATGAACGAAGCAGTCGTAATTATCTTTATGGCCGGCGCTTTCTCCGCAACCACAGTAGCAGGGAATGTTTTCAAGCAGATCACGGTGCTGGGCAGCAGCCAGGTAGATGTTCTGGACATTTTCGGGTTTCTCGTCCATGAAGGCGGGGAGGACATCCGCTGAAGCCGTTTCTTCACGCAGGTCTCCGTTCGCATGTTCGACATGACTCTCTTCACTTTCCGACGCTCCACATCCTGTAAGGAACAGGCCGGATACGAGTATACCCATGATGAGTACATTTTTCAGCAAAACAAAGCACCCTCTTTATATAGATTACCTCTATCATAAAGAGGGTGCAGGAAAGATTCAATCGTTTTCAAAAAAATGACAGACTTTCATAGAATTATTTTCCGAAAGAAGAGAGGAACTTGACTCTATCACCCATAGGCGGGACATTGTCATCCACAAGGGAAATCTCAAGAACGGCTGGCCCGCTGCTTTTCAAAACCTCTCCGAGTGTATCTTCATTCACATCTTCCATGGAATGAACGGAAGCAGACGGCACACCAAGAGAAGCGGCCATAGCAGTAATATTGACCGCTTCCTGACCAAACCGCTCATGCGCACGCTTATACTGCAGCGTATGCCCGTGATGGACCATGCCGAGCCGTGCATTATTCATCACGATAAACAAGACGGGGATGTTGTATTCTTTGGCTGTCAGCAGTTCCATCCCGTGCATGAAGAAGCAGCCATCTCCGGTGAGGCTTACCACGGGTCTTTCCGGTTCTGCAAGCTTGGCACCGATGGCACTGCCGATGCCGCTTCCCATCGCTCCGAAGTGGACATTGATATCAAAAGAATCCGTGGAACGGACGTTCATATAGTGGACGACATAAGCCATGAATTCTCCGATATCCACTGTATAGCGTGTATTCTCAGGAAGGAGCTTCTGCAGGGAGAGCAGCACATTCTGGGTGTTATACTCCGGTGTGATTTCCTGTGAGCGCTGTGGGAAGGCAGCCATTCGTTTCTGCCTTTGTCCAAGCTGATTCAAAGCTGTAATCAAAGAAGATACGGTCACATTGATATCCCCGTGTACAGCCATGTCAACCGGATACTTCCGGTTGAAGACCGTAGCATCGTAATCAACCTGGATAAGCGTCCGGTTGGCAGCCAGGGCGGGATTCCAGTTGTTCGTAGCCGTTTCCCCAAGGCTCGACCCAAGCACAAGGATGGTTTCAGCTTCATTCGAATGAATGAATGCGGAAGCCTCTTCGTGCCCCGCAAATCCGAATATCCCTTTCAGAAGCGGGTGATCATCCGGGATGAATCCCTTCGCCTGAGGGGTTGTGATAATCGGCCATTCCAGCGTTTCAGCCAGTTCCAGTACGTCTTCGACAGACCCGCGGATCCCTTGGCCGGCGAAAATAAATCCACTCGTTCCGGCGAGTTTTTCAGCCGTTTTCTGGATTTTTTCATCATCGGGAAGAAGAGGGAGCCGTTCCGGAAAAGCCGGAAGAGCGGGGGGCGTAACGGATGAAAGCTGAACGTCGATCGGCATAGCGATATGCACAGGGCCTGGAACACCGGTCAGGGCAATTTCCACCGCTTTATGAATTTCCGGAAGCAGGTCCTCCGCCCGGTCCACACGCTGGCTGTATTTCGTCACAGACTGATACAGAGGATCCGCATGCAGTTCCTGGGACGCGTTCAATCCGACAGTATCCACAGGGACAGCTCCGGTGAGGAACAGGACAGGAAGGTGCTCCCGCATCGCATTCGCCGCCCCTGTCACCAGATTTGTTCCGCCGGGACCACTGCTTCCGATGCATACACTCAGCGAACCGGAATATTTAGCATAGGCAGCGGCCATATAGGAGGCTGCTCCCTCATGCTTAGCGATAACAGGTGTAATGGAAGGCGTGTCATAAAGCTCATCAAAAAAGGCATTTACCGATCCAGCCGGAATTCCAAAAATATAAGAAACATCTCCTGAAACTAAATAATCCAGTACAGCACGAACAGATTTCATTTCATTAGCTCCTTTATGAATGTGATGGGACGTACCGCTCCTCAAATTCAGATACAGGAAGAGGGCGGCTGTATAAATATCCTTGAATCCAGTAGCACCCGTGCCGGGCAAGGAAGTCAGCCTGATCTCTGCTCTCGACTCCTTCTGCAATGACGTTCAGTTTCAGACTGTCAGCCAGAGTGATGATCGTCTTGATGATGGCGGCATTGTTCGCATTCGTTGTCATATGATCAATAAAGGATTTATCAATCTTAAGCGTATCCACCGGGAAATCCTTCAAATAGCCGAGGGAGGAATAACCTGTCCCAAAATCATCAATGGATATCTGCACACCAAGGTCCTTCAGTTCCCGGATCGTTTTAAGGGTTTGATTGGTATTGTTGACGATTAAATTTTCTGTCAGCTCCAATTCGAGCAGCTGTGGTGGAAGACCAGTCTCTTTAAGAATAGCAGCTACCTTGGATGCAAGATCGGTCTGCTGGAACTGCTGCGGCGACAGGTTGGCGGAGACGGCGAGCTGCGTGCATCCTTTGTCGTACCACTTTTTCATCTGGCGGCAGGATTCTTTGATGACCCACTCCCCGAGGGCGGTAATCAACCCGGTTTCTTCCGCCAGCGGAATAAACCGGCCGGGGGACAGCAAACCGAATTCCGGATGATTCCAACGAATCAGTGTTTCTGTACCGATCAATTCATCGGAGCGGACATCGAATTTGGGCTGATAATACAGTTCAAACTCATCCCCACGCTGGAGGGCTTTGAATAAGTCATTCTCCAGCTGGATCTGTTCAACCGAACGTTCTTCGATATCATTGGAAAAAAGCTGATATTGATTACCAGCGTAATCTTTCGCTTTATACATCGCTACGTCCGCATGTTTGATCAACGATTCAACATTGTCCCCATTCTCTGGATATATGCTGATACCAATGCTGGTTTTTATGCTTACTTCCTGGGATTGAATCGTAAAGGGTGTGTCGAAAGAAGCCAATACCCGCTCTGCGCATGCAACAGCATCATCTGTCCGATCGATTTTAGGAAGAAGGATGATGAATTCGTCGCCTCCCTGCCTGGAAACCGTCGCCTCCTTCGGAATGGCATGCTCCAGACGCTGGGCGGCCTGCTGGAGCACCATATCCCCGAAGCTGTGTCCGAACGTATCATTGATTTTCTTGAATCGGTCAAGGTCCAGAAACAGAATGCCCAGCGACTTTCCTGTTAATTCTGCATAGCTGAGCGCCTGCTTCAGCCTGTCTCTGAACAGGACACGGTTCGGAATATTGGTGACGACATCATAATAGGCATGGTATTTGATCTTTTCCTCCATCTGCTTGCGTGATGTCACATCTTTGAAGGTCACTACGTACCCGATGGTCTTATCGTTTTCCTGCTTAGGTGTTATAACATATTCGACAGGAAACGATCCGCCGTCTTTTTTTATGAAAAAGTGCTCCTGCCCGCTGTAAGTTTCCTTCCAGAGATAGAGATCCTTGAAGGAGTGGATGTCCACACTCGGATCTTCCCACTTGAAAATCCGTGCGTAAGACAAGCCCACTACATCGGTTTCATCGGCATAACCGAGCAGACTGGTGGCAGAAGGGTTTGCGAAGGTGATGTTTCCATCAAGGTCGATGCCGAAAATCCCTTCGCCCGCGGAATTCAAGATCAGGTCCTTTTCACGGCTGATCTGCTTCAATTCTATGAAAGCCTCCTCCAGTTCCCGGTTTTTCTCTATTAATTCAGAGGTACGGTCCTGGATGATAACCTCCTGCTTTTCTATATACAATAGATTGAATAAAACGGGGGCTGTTGTATCCACGATGGATTCAGCGAGCTGGCGGACAGAGGGGGTGAAGCGGAATTCCGTTTCAGTCAGATTGACGATGGCGATGGCGCCAAGGACTTCTCCAAGTGATACAAGAGGAATCATATACAGTCCTTTAATTCCAAACTCCCTGCAAATGTGCTTGTTGACACGGTCATCTTCATACACATCCGGGACAAGCACGGACTTTTTTGTTTCAATCACTTCCTGAAAGATCAAGTCTTCCTTATGATCGAACCGTGTCTTTCTGTGAGTGGCGATCCAGTCTTCCTCGGTCCAGTCACTGTTTTTGTTCAGGCTCGCCGGCTTCAGGCGGTCTTCTGCTACAGGATCGATAAAATGCGCGCCGATGTTCTGGTTTCCAAGGACTTCTCCAAGGTAATAAAAACATTTATCAAGAGCTTCCTGCAGCGAAGAACACAAAGATAAATCGCGTGTCACGTTAAGGAGAAGCTGTTTTTCTGAAATCAGTTTTTCTTTTCTTGTCAGGTTGTTGGCATTTCGCAGCGCTACAGCGGCCATGTGAATATAGGCTTTGACGCTTTCAATCTCAGAGTCCGTCAAATCCATGGGGATCCCGTAGTCAAACAAGAAGACGAGTCCATACAATTCATCTTCATAGGAGATGGGAGCGACAAGCAGCGAGTTGATCTTAAACGCCTGGATCGCCCGCTGGTCCGGGCGGTCATCCTTGGAAGTGTCCGGGATATAAATTGCTTCCCGCGTTTCAATCACTTCTTTGGCTAACAGATCCTGTTCCGGCTCGACAATGTGCATATCCAATGTCATGCCGTTAATGGTATTGGGTTTCCCTACATACCCCTGGTACGTGCCGTCTTCCCGCGGGAGATAAATCCCCACGGAATCGCACCTCATGATTTCTTCTGATATGGCTGTTACTACATGCTCTAATACTTCGCGCAGATCCAACTTGGTGTTGATCAGCTTGGTAATTTGAGCTAGTCGAGAATATCTGGTTTGCTCTTCAGCCATGTGGTTCCCTCCATAGTTTCATCTTTTGATAAAGTTCGACTATTATAGTGAACTTCCTGCATAAGATCCAAAGTTTTTTGAATAAGATCGAAAATAAAAGGCACAAAAGAACGTCTTTTGTGCCTGGTATCTATAACATATTGAGCACAGCTCCGGCAGCAACCCCGATGATAACGATGGCCCATGCCGGGACTTTAAAGAAATGAAGCAGGGAGAACAGGATGGCAGCGAGCGCGAAATCTTCTCCGCTTAAAATCGAGCTCTTAAGGACCGGATCATAAAAGGCAGCCAGCAGGATGCCGACGACGCTGGCGTTCACGCCTGTCAGAACTCCTTGGAAAGCCGGGCGCTTTCTAAGTTCGTTCAAGAACGGGAGCGCGGCTACAAGGAACAGGAAAGACGGGAGGAAAATCCCTGCCGTCGCGGCGACAGCTCCAGATATTCCCTGAATCATCGTACCGAGATAGCTTGAAAACGTGAACAAAGGTCCGGGAACAGCCTGAGCCATTCCATATCCAGCAAGAAAATCACCGGCAGATAAAAGTCCGGTCGGAACAACTTCCCGTTCCAGCATCGGAAGGACCACATGACCGCCCCCGAAGACAAGAGATCCGACCCTGAAGAATGTATCAAACAGCTGGATGAACAGACTGTCTGTATTCCTTGCCAGCACAGGCAGAAAAATAAGCAGGGCGACAAGAATACTGAGGGAAGCGACCCCTGCTTTTTTAGAAAAGGTGACAGGAAACGGCTGGATTCTGGATGGATTCAATCCGGAAAACATCTTCCACCCGAAGACGCCCGCAGCGAATATGATGACCAGCTGCATCCAGGCGGATGGATAAAGCAGCAGAATCAAGGCGGCTGCCAGTGCTATCGCAATCCTCGGCTTGTCCGGTGTCAACTTTTTACCAAGCCCCATCAATGCATGCAGGACGACAGCTGCAGCAACGACTTTAAGGCTGTGGATGAAACCGGCATCTGCCAAGTCAAAGGATTGATAAAGCATAGCGAATAGAATAAGAACCAGAATGGACGGCATCGTAAAACCGAACCAGGAAATCAATCCTCCAATGAACCCTCCGCGCAGCATACCTATGGCAATGCCTACCTGACTGCTTGCCGGGCCGGGGAGAAACTGGCAGAGGGCAATGATATCAGCATAGGTTTTATCATCGAGCCACTTTTTACGATCGATGTATTCGTCCTTAAAATAGGCAAGGTGCGCAATAGGGCCGCCGAAGGACGTGAAGCCGAGTTTTGTCGACGTGCGCAGTATTTCCAGCCAGTTACTTTTCTTTGATTGACTCATCTGAAATCTTCCTCCAATCTTTCCCTAAGATTTCTTCAGCAAGTTCCTGGACCTGCTGTTTTCCTTCTTTCAGTACCTGCTGCCCCTTGTCTGTAATGACATAGTATTTGCGGATTTTCCCTTCTACCTTCTCCTCGTATTTTTCAAGCAGCTCATCCTTATGCAGCTGCTTGAGCGTAGGGTAGAGGGTCCCCGGACTGATATCATAACCATGGGAAGCAAGCTCCTCTATAAGAAACGCGCCGTATATCGGTTCTATACTGGCATGATAGAGGATATGGATCTTAATCGAACCAAGAAAAAAATCTCTCAGCACATCGACCACCTCCATTATCGAAATCCGATATCATAATACGATAATGGTTGGGGGAAAGCAATGGAATCCCTGTAACCTTTACAAAAGATTTACTTTTGCATTCTTTTTCCGCCCTCCGTACAATGGGAGGTAATCACGTGTACGAACATATATGAAGCGGAGAAGGTGACAGACATGGAAATGTACGATGTAACCATTATCGGCGGAGGTACGACGGGGATGTACGCCGCTTTTTATAGTGGGATGAGAGGGCTGAAGACGAAGGTGATTGAAGACCAGCCGGAAACAGGAGGCAAGGTTTCGTTCTTTTACCCGGAGAAACAAATCTATGATGTCGGCGGTTTTCCCGGGATATCCGGGGAGGAACTTGCGGCAAATGTGGAAAAACAGGCACAGAGCATTCATCCGGCTCTTGTGACAGGGACGAAAGTAAAAGATTTTCAGAAACAGGAAGATGGGACGTTTCTTCTCATGACCAATGATGGGTCCGCTCATTATACAAGGACCGTCCTGATCGCTTCCGGACTGGGGACTTTCCAAATGCAGCCTCTCCAGGTGAATGGCGCCGCTGTTTATGATGGCACACAAATCCATTACACAATAAAAAATAAGGAACAGTATAAAGGGCTGAAAACCGCTGTAGTATCAGAAAACCGTGTCGGAATCGACTGGGCGCTTGCGCTGGAAGACTCCGCTGATGAAGTGACGCTGATCAATAGGGGCAACGCCTTTAAAGCGGTTTATGAAAAGGATGAGGAAAAACTGCAGGCGTCCTCAGTTCACGTCCAGTACGGCCGTACCATTCAGCAGTTGAAAGAGGAAGACGGACAGATGACCGGGGTGATTTTGAGTGATGGTACAGAGCTTTCTATTGATCACCTTCTCGTTTATGAAGGACTGCAGATGGAGAAAAGCGTGTATGATCAATGGGGAATCCACACCGATAAAGGACGGATTCCTGTAGAAACGGATATGTGTACCAATATTCCCGGAGTGTTCGCGGCAGGGGATGCAGTGGTCTATCCAAGTAAAACGATGTTGATTGCTTCCGGATTCAATGAAGCAATGGCTGCCATCAACAGCGCGGCCACTTTCCTGGATCCTAAAGCGAAGACTCAGGTCTACAGTACCGTCATTTATAAATACCTCGATGATTAACAAGTCGCGTCTCAGGTCTTTTGATCTGTAAAAACGGCTCTCCGTGGACGAGCGTGGCAATCAAAGGATAAACCCGTACAGTGACTCAGAAATCTTGGTCTCTGTACGGGTTTTATATCGGTATAGAGCTTTTCCGCTTCGTTTTAATGAACGTTGAAGTAACGGGCCTCCGGATGGGCAAATACCATCGCTGTTACGGATGCTTCCGGTTCCATCATGCATTCTTCTGTCAGTTCAATACCAATATCCTCTGGTTGAAGAAGGCGGAACAGCTTCTTCTGATCTTCAAGCTCTGGACAGGCCGGGTAGCCGAAAGAATACCGCTGTCCCTGATATTTGGCTGAAAATCGTTCCTGCATCGTAAAGTCTGTCGTATCCGGGAACCCCCAGCGGTCACGCATTTCCTGGTGGATCTTTTCCGCCAGCCCTTCAGCTGTCTCCAGAGCCAGTGCCTGCAGCGCATGGCTTTCCAGGTAACGGCCGTTATTTTTCAGCTCCACGGACCTTTGTCTGATTCCTTTGCCTGCGGTAACTGAGAAAAAACCGACATAATCCATCTCTCCGCTTGAAACGGATCTTAAATAGTCTGCCAGGCAGAGAAACGGTTCTTTCTGCTGCCTCGGGAACGTAAAGCGTTCCATGACACGGGTATGATCCCGGGGATCGTAGATCAGGACATCATCGCCGTCGGACTGCGCGGGGAAAAACTGGTATAAGGCAGAAGGTTCAATCCAGTTGTTTTGTTTCGCCTGCGTCAGCAGTTGATTGACGACTTCGTTTAAATGGACGGCTTTTTCATTTCCTTCTGCCAGCAGCTTCTCGAATCTGCCCTTTAATCCAAGGTGGTGTCCAATCAACATCTGCTTATTGATATACGGTTCAACGTGTGCGACAGGGTGTCGGAGGATCAAGTGCCGCTGAAAGTCGTGTGGCTGGTAGACGGGTCCATTCTCGGCAGCCATTGAGACTGGTCGGACAGCCGTGGCTGTGCCTCCGCCTCTGTTTTTTTCCGGGGCTGGACGATTCGTTCGCTCGACTGCAGCAGCCTGTTTTTCAGCCTGTTCACTTAGAAACTGTTCCCTGGAATCTTCACTGCTTAATTGATTGGAAATAGCGAGCCCATCCATGGCATCCTTGGCATATAAGACAGGTCCTCCATATTCTGGTGAAATTTTTGTATGGGTGAACTTCCGTGACAGGGCAGCGCCGCCGACAAGAATCGGCAGGTGGATGTTCTGCTGTTTCAAGTCCTGAGCGGTTAATACCATCTGCTGGGCAGATTTCACGAGCAGACCGGAGAGCCCGACAATGCTCGGTTTTTCTTGCTGTATCTGCTGAATCAGCTCTGCGGGTGTCACTTTGATTCCGAGATCGACGACTTCAAAACCATTGTTGCTTAAGATGATTTCGACCAGGTTTTTGCCGATGTCATGAACATCCCCTTTGACTGTCGCAAGCAGAACCTTGCCTTTTTTATTGGAAGCATCCCCTTTTTCCATATGCGGCTCAAGGTAGGCGACGGAAGCCTTCATGACTTCGGCACTCTGCAGAACCTCAGCGACAATCAGCTGGTTATCATTGAACAAGCGGCCGACTTCAGCCATGCCGGTCATTAACGGGCCGTTAATAATCGAAAGAGGTGTGTCATACTGTTGGAGGGCGAGGTTCAAATCAGGTATCAGCCCTTCCTTCGTACCTTCCACGACATAATGAGCGAGCCGCTCCTCAAGAGTCATTGTTGATGTCGGCGTTTTGGATTCCTTTTTCTTTCCGCGGTAAAAAGCTGTGAAATCTGCCAGTGTTGCGTCATTGGTATGAAACAGCAGTTCATCGGCGAGGGAGATTTCATCCCCGCCGATCGAGGCGTAGCGCTCGAGCTTTTCCGTATTCACAATCGCATAATCAAGACCGGCTTTTGTACAGTGATACAAATAGACAGCGTTCAGCACTTCCCGGCCGACTGGAGGAAGCCCGAACGATACATTACTCACTCCAAGGACAGTCTGACAGAGAGGAAGGTGCTGCTTAATCAACCGGATGCCTTCAATTGTCGCTTCTGCTGACCCGATATACTGCGCATCTCCGGTACCGACGGGGAAGACGAGCGGGTCAAAAATAATATCACGAGGGTTTATCTCGTATTCGTTTACGAGAATATCAAAGGAACGTTCGGCGATTTCCAGTTTCCGCTCCGCCGTAACGGCCATCCCCGTTTCATCAATCGTCCCGACAACAAGTGCCGCTCCGAACTGCTTAGCTAGGGGAAGCACCTCTTTGAAGCGCTCTACACCATCCTCCAGGTTGATGGAGTTAATGATCACTTTCCCCTGGGAAAAGGTAAGAGCTTTCCTGATGACGTGATAATCCGTGGAGTCGATCACCAGAGGCACCTTCACCTTATTGACGACCTGCTTCATGAAGGCTTCCATATCCTTGATTTCCTCCCGGTCCGGGTCGGCTAGACAGATATCGATGACCTGTGCTCCTTTTTTCACTTGGGCGCGGGCAATTTCCGACGCTTCCTCGTATTTTTCTTCTGCAATCAACCGTTTGAACTTTCTGGACCCGATTACGTTCGTCCGTTCCCCTACAAGGATCGGGCGGTCAGCGGGATCATCATAAATCAACGGCTCAATTCCGGATAGTGCGTGGGCATGGTCTTCCGGGGCGGTTCTTGGAGTGTACTCCTTGACGGCTTCTGCTATGGCACGAATGTGATCCGGCGTCGTGCCACAGCAGCCGCCGACAATATTCAACCATCCTTTTTCAGCAAAACCTGCCACTTTAGATGCCAGAGAAGCCGGGGTTTCATGATAATGTCCTTCTTCATCGGGCAGCCCTGCATTGGGGTAGCAGCTGACGGAGGTGGCAGCAAGATCCGAAAGAGAGCGCAGGTGATCCCGCATAAACTCCGGCCCTGTGGCGCAGTTCAACCCGACGACAGCCGGATTCATATGTTCCAGCGATAAATAAAAGGCTTCTATGCTTTGTCCGGCAAGGGTCGTTCCCATCGGCTCAATCGTACCGGAAATCATAAGGGGCACCTCGATTCCGAGTGCATGACCGGCACGTGTAATCCCGAGATAGGCCGCTTTGACATTCAGCATATCCTGGGACGTTTCCAACAACAGAAGGTCGACGTTTCCCCTCATTAATCCGCGTGCCTGTTCCTCATAGGTGTCCGCCAGCTGCTCGAATATCGTCCCACCGGTGACGGATAAGGTTTTCGTCGTCGGCCCCATCGCTCCTGCAACAAAGCGGGGGTGATCTTCTGTGCTCATTCGTTCTGCAGCCGTTTTAGCGATTTGTGCTGCTTTGATATTGATTTCCTCCGCCAGGTGACCGAGATTGTATTCATCGAGGACAAGGCTCGTCGCACCAAACGTGTTGGTTTCGATAATGTCCGCTCCCGCTTCCATATACCGGGTGTGGATGGTATCAATCAACTCCGGGTAGGTGAGGTTCAAATATTCATTGCATCCGTCGTAGTCCTCGCCGCCAAAATCCTCAGGGCTCAGGCCGGCTTCCTGAAGCATCGTCCCCATGGCTCCGTCCAAAATGAGAATCCTCTTTTTCAGCTGTTCGTCAAACCATGTGGATGCCATCGGACATCTTCCTTTCCTGTTCCTTTGTTTTCTGTTTAATGTACTTCGTTAGTTCCACCGTCATCTCGTAGCGGAGGAACGGGGTGATCAAGTAAATGCCGTTAAACAGGTCAACCGCTGTATCGATGAGGGACTTTGCGATGCTGATGCCCTCGGCCTGCGCTTGTTTCCGGTCCTGTCCGGATTTTTCCATTTTTTCCAGTATAGAAGGAGACAGGGTGATGCCGGGCACTTCATTGTGAAGGAATTCAGCATTGCGTGCGCTTGTCAACGGCATGATGCCGATGTAAAGAGGGGCTTCCACTTGTTTTGTCGCTTCATAGACTTCGAGAAGCTGCTCTTCGTTAAACACAGGCTGACTGATAAAGTAATCAGCGCCGGCGGTGATTTTCTTCTTCATTCTTCCTACGGCACGGTTCAAATTTCTTACATTCGGATTAAAGGCTGCAGCGACTGAGAATGATGTTTGGTTCCCGAGAGAATTTCCGGAAAAAGAAATGCCTCTGTTCATCTGCTTAATATAGTGAATGAGATCCAAAGATGACAAATCATAGACAGACGTCGCTCCAGGAAAATCCCCGATCTTCGTGGGATCGCCGGTGACCGCAAGGACTTGGCGGATGCCTTGTGTATGAAGACCCATCAAGTGGGACTGCAGACCGAGAAGATTGCGGTCCCGGCAGGCGATATGGACGAGTGGATCGACATCATATTTCTCTTTAATGATCGAAGCCATAACAGAGTTGCTGATTCGTGGAGAGGCTAGGGAGTTATCCGCAAGGGTGATCGAGTTAACACCAGCTTCCTGAAGCGCTTTGGACCCTTTAAGAAAACGGTCAATGTTCAACTTTTTCGGGGGATCCAGTTCGACAATGATGGACCGGCCTTTCTTCGCCGCTTCATGGAGGTGTGGTCGTTGATCTTTAGTGGATTGGACGGCTGTTTCGGCCTTTTGTCGGACAACTACAATCTTTTCTTTGATCGGTGCTTTTTCTTTTACTTTGGATGCGATGGCTTCAATGTGCTCCGGTGTTGTGCCGCAGCACCCGCCGATGATCCGCGCCCCTTGGTCGTAAAGCGCCCGGGCGCTTTTTTGAAAGTAGGAGGGATCTGTCGCATAAACGAGTCTGCCATCCTGAAAGGCCGGCAGACTGGCATTCGGATAGACAGATAGAAAAGCTTTTTCGGGTAAGGGCACTTCTTCTAAGGACTGGATCATATGGTACGGGCCGAGACGGCAGTTGATGCCTGTCACGTCCGCTCCGATTTTTTCCAGGTGAGTGAGCGCGTCAGGGAGTGGTGTACCATCCTGCAGCACCCCGGGTTCATGCATCGATACCTGGGCAATCAGAGGAAGGTCTGTTTCCTTCTGGGCGATAGACAGAATGGTGGAGAGTTCCTCTAGATCATAGAAGGTTTCAAAAAGAAGGCCGTCCACTTGTCCAAACAAAAGACAGTAGAGTTGTTCCCGGAAGCTTCGTTTTATTTCCTCAAGAGAAACAGCTTGTTTCTGAACCCCCCGGATGCCGCCGACCGTTCCGAGTACATACGCCTTGTCGCCGGCGGCATGTCTTGCGAGCTGGACAGCGGCTGTATTGATCTCCTTTACGTGATCCTCGAGGCCGTAACGGCCAAGTTTGATGTAATTGGCACCGTACGTATTGGTTTGAATCAAATCGGCTCCTGCCTGGACGTAAGCGTCATGAACGCTTTTCACTTCTTCTGGATGCGAAAGGTTCAGTTCCTCGAAACACTGGTCGACCCCGTAGGAATATAGAAGAGTCCCCATCGCCCCGTCTCCGACCAGTGTTTGTCTATGGAGGGCTTCACGTAATGTCATATACTCACCCTCCTGACTTCAGCAGTCCGTTCGATTTGGTTCAAAGCCTGCGAAAAGTCAGCGATCAGGTCCTCCGGTTTTTCCAATCCGACCGATAAACGCAGCAGTCCGTCTGTGATGCCGCGTTTGGCCCGTTCCTCCTTAGGCATGGAGGCATGGGACATCCGCGCCGGGTACGATAAGATCGACTCGACAGCTCCAAGACTTACGGCATACACCGGAATTTCGACAGCTTTTGTGAATTGACGGACAGCCTCCTCGTCACGGAGGCGGAAAGATAGAACGGCTCCATACCCGTCGGATTGATACGTGTGGGTGGAATTCCCCGGATGACAGCGGAAGCCTGGATAGTACACGTGCTCGACCAGAGGGTGACTGGATAAAGCTTCTGCGACTTTTGCCGCTGATTGAGATGATTGGGTGATTCGGCAGTGGAGTGTCTTCAGGCCGCGGAGCACGAGCCAGCAATCGTGTGCGCCCAGAATAGATCCGAAAGAATTCTGTAGAAAAGAAAGAGCCTCTGCGACGTCTTTCCTGTTGGTCACGGCTAACCCGGCGACGACGTCACTGTGTCCGGCAATGAACTTTGTTGCACTATGGAGGACAAGATCGGCGCCAAGGTCGAGCGGACGCTGCAGGGCTGGTGTCATAAAGGTGTTATCGACAAAGGTGAGGCAGTTGTTCGCTTTGGCGAGTTTTGCCACTGCACTTATATCAGTGATTTCAAGTGTTGGATTGGAAGGAGTTTCAATATATAACAGCTTCGTATTCGGCTTTATGGCTGTAGCCACTTCATGCAGATCGGTCATGTCAACAAAGGTGTGATCGATTCCAAAGCGGTGGAGAACATCGTGGATCATTCGGAAAGTCCCCCCGTATACGTCCTTGGTTATAACGATGTGATCCCCTTTGGATAAAAGCATGAATGCTGTGGAGATCGCTGCCATTCCGGAGGCGAAAGCAAAGCCTTTCGTGCCGTTTTCAAGGCCGGCGATCGTCTCTTCCAACGCTGTTCTTGTCGGGTTTCCCGACCGGCTGTAGTCGTAATCTCCAGGTGTGTCAAAATCCTGTTGGTGAAAGGTTGAGGACTGTTGGATCGGGACACTCACCGCTCCGGTCTGCGGATCGAACTTCTGGTCGTTGTGAAGCAGGCGGGTCTGCAGGGAATGGGTATTCATTGGACGGATTCCTCCTTAGGTAATTGACTCAAAGTAGATTGAAGATCTGTCAAAAGATCATCGATATGCTCCACGCCTACGGAAAAACGGAGCAGTTTATTGCACACGCCGTAGCGGACGCGTTCTTCTTCAGGGATATCGGCATGGGTCTGGGTGGCGGGGTAGGTGATGAAGCTCTCCACACCTCCGAGACTTTCCGCGAAACTGATTAAATTCAATCCTCTTAGAAAAGGGTCGATCCAATCTTCTTCCTTTAGCCGGAAGGACACCATGCCGCCTTTTCCTGGGTAGAAAATATCACTCACACATGGATGATCCTCCAGGAATCGAACGACGGCTTTGGCGTTGCCTTCATGCTGCCTCATCCGTAGAGGCAGGGTTTTCATGCCGCGCATGACGAGCCAGGAGTCGAACGGCGACAGGACAGCCCCGGATGTATTCTGATGAAAAGCGAGCTTTTCGCTGATGTCTGTTCCTTTACTGACAAGAAGTCCGGCCAGAACATCGTTATGTCCAGCCAAATATTTCGTCGCGCTGTGAATGACGATGTCCGCTCCATCCTTCAACGGCTGTTGAAGGGCCGGTGTGTAAAGGGTGTTATCGACAATCAGCAGGAGGTCATGTTCTTTTGCAAGTCCGGCCATCTGCTTGATGTCGGTTTGGTGCATGAGCGGGTTTGTCGGGGTTTCAATGTAAACGGCTTTCGTACGTTCGGTCACATAAGAAGGGAGGTCATTCAGCTTTTCGTTTTCCAGGTAGGTGAACTGTAGACGATAACGCTCCTTCATATGTTCAAATAAGCGGTAGGTTCCCCCGTATAAATCTTCGGATACGAGAATTTCATCACCCTCCCGGAATAGGGAGAGGACGGTCTGGATGGCGGACATTCCTGAACTGAATGCAAAACCTGCGTCACCTTCTTCGATATCGGCGATGGATGCTTCAAGGATTTTTCTTGTCGGGTTGCCCGTCCGCGTATAATCAAATCCTGTAGATTCCCCGAGCCCGGGGTGGCGGTAAGGGGTGGAAAAGTAAACCGGTGGATTGATCGCTCCGTACGGTTCGTTCCGCTGGTTTCCTGTCTGGACGAATTTTGTTTCCGTGTGACACATAAAAATACTCCTTTCGTTTATGAACTGATCAAGAGAGGAAGAAGCGTGAAGACGAAAAAGGACGCCTTCTCTAAGAAGAAGGCGTCCTGGATATCCAAGGCTTCTTCTTATCTTTCAAGTTGATCAACAACTTGCTGGAGTTAGCACCCTTCTGGTCGATACCAGGGGTTGCTGAGGCTTCACAGGGCCAGTCCCTCTGCCTCTCTCGATAAGAATATAATTGTAAGTTCATGTAAATGTTGATGACTACTCTACACTACTCAGAAAGTTTTGACAATATGCATGCGGAAGATTTTTCAATTTTAATCGAAACGTCCTGTTTTATCCGAATTCCTTTTGGTGGGTCCGTTTTTTCTCAAGGTATTCTTCATCCTCGCGGGCTTTGATCCATTTCTCTTCGAAAATCCGGGCTGATTCTGCTTTTTCCTCATCCATGTCACGGTCGTTGATGTCTCCATCGTCATCGTATTTTTTTCCACCTTTGTAATTGGCGTACCGGCGCGAGCGTGTATACCCCATCTGGAGGAATTTACGGGCCATATCCATGCCGATGAAATCATCGTTTTTCTTATACTCTTCGAACATGGCGTAGATTTTTTCTGACGACTCTTTTGCGATTTCCGGTGTTTTAAAGCGCCAGTGCTGCAGAATTTCACTTTTGTAGGGTTCGACGAGAAGCACACCCTGTTCGCCGCGCCCGACGCGGTATTTTTCGGGTTCTTCTCTGAAATCAATGGAATCAAAATCTAAATCGTAATCAAAAGGCATGGTCCTTCGTCCTTTCTGTATTTTCTATGCCGAACATATTCAATTCCAGGTCCCTGGACAATTTTTTGATTAAAGCGCCGCCGGCTGTGCTGTTTCCCTTTTCATCAATGGCAGGGCCGACGACGCCGATTCCCATTCTTCCAGGCACCGTACCGATGATGCTCCCGGATACTCCGCTTTTACATGGGAATCCAGCTTCGACTGCGTAGTGGCCGGAGGAGTTGTACATCCCGGAGGTCATCATGATGGCTTTTACGGTTCTTAGGTGGTGGGCGGGAATCAAGCTTTCTTCCGTATCTGGATCGAGGCCGCCTTTAGCAAGGAACAAGCCGACCCGGGCAAAGTCATGACAGCACATCATGACTGCATTCATACGATAGTATAAATCCAGCGCTTCTTCGACATCGGTTACAAGTGTGCCTGTACTGTGCATAAAGTAGGCGAGGGAACGGTTGCGCGAGCCGTTCGCCTTTTCTGCTTCGTACATCTCTCCGCTCATTTCAAGATGATCGTTGCTGGTGATTTTCTTTAAGAAATTCATATAGCGGTCGAACCGGTTTTCCACGCTCTGTTCTTTAATAAGGGAAGCTGTAGCGATAGCGCCTGCGTTAATCATCGGGTTGAAAGGTTTGCTTGTGTCATAGGACTCCAGCTGGCTGATGGAATTGAAGAAATCTCCCATCGGCTCCATTCCTACGGTTTGAAAAACACGGTCCTTTCCGAAGTCCTGGAGAGCAAGCATCAAGCTGATGACTTTTGAGGTACTCTGCATCGGAATGTATTGATCATGATCCCCGGCGCTGTAGCACGAGCCGTCTGTCGTGATGATGCTGACGCCGAGGAAGTCTTTATTTGCCTCCCCGTAATCAGGAAGGTTCATATTCACCTTTCCTTGAGAAGCATAGGGACGGCTGTCCTCAATAGCTTCTTCCAAATAGGAGTTCGATAGTTCTGTCATAGCGTTTCTCCTTTTTTGTAGTTCAGTACCCTCTTACAGAAAGTGGGTAAACAAAAAAAGCAGCCATCCCCGCAGGGAAGTGGCTGCATGTGCTTACTGCTGCTTTAAGTAGCGCCGGTCTTTCAGGAACAATCTCCAGAATAAATAGAAGGCTGGAATCAAAATCCCGAAACCGACAGCATAGACGATCAGCATGGGGTAAAAGGTGGAAGCGTTGGTGAACCCATCGCTGACTGTTAAATCCGGGTAAATCAAGTACGGCAGGTGGGCGGATCCGTACGCATAAATAGCGAATCCGTACTGCAGCACGATCATGATGACGGCAGGGCGGGCCCGTCCCTTTCTTCCGTCCGGTTTTTTCAAAAACAAAAGAACATAGCCGATCAGGAAAAACAACAGGGAAAGGCCGAAAATGAGCCAATTCTGCTCAATATTATCAACAATCCAACCAGCTTCCTCAGGAAATGTTCCGATCGTCAGCATGGCGACGGCGATGCTGACAGGTCCGAGCCACAGGGCGTGCTTTCTGAATGTATCATACGCATCCCAGTCTTCAGCTTCCTTGGCATAGTCCATTAAAAAAACCGCTGAAATAAACAACTCGGTGGATAGACCGAACAATACGTGCATGTACAGCGTCGGATGGGTCAGAAGCTCTCCGTATTCCAACCGCGGGTAGTCATCCTCAAAGCTGATGAATCCCCCAAGGGTAATCGGCAGAATACTGACGAGCAGGGCAGGAATGATCAAACCTGTGACCCCGGAGGTGACACGAAGGAGCCCGACAAATTTCCCTGCATAGTGCTGGAACACCATAAAGGTGGTCCGGATCGTCAGGAGCAGCAGTCCGAGCGCGACAGGAACGAGCAGGACACTGCTCAGAAGCGTCGTTGCATAAGGGAAAAACGTGACCACTGAAACGACGAAGATGACGAGGAATACATTGGTGACCTCCCACGTCGGAGATAAAAAGCGGTTGGCAATCTGGGCGGCGCTTTTTTCCTCACTTTTTCCATAAATCATCCCCCAGAACCCTGCCCCGAAATCAAGAGATCCGAGCATTGCGTAAATGAACAGCAGGCTCCACAGAATGGTGACGGCCAGTGTTGAAGCTTCCATAAAAAGTTCTTCCTTTCTCTGCCTTTATTGAGAGCTCAAGTCCCGGCTGACAGGGTTTCTCTTGAAATAGAACCGAAGGACGAATCCTGTGACGAACAACAGAGTGATGTACAAACTCATGAACAAGTAAAAGAGAAAACCGACACTTTTGGATTTTGTTGCAGCTTCCCCTGTTCTCAAGACGTCTGTAATCGTCCAGGGCTGACGTCCGATACAGCTGAAGCACCAGCCAGCTTCGATTGCCAGCAAAGCCAGCGGTCCGCTGACGACAAGGATGGCGAGAATCCATCCGGGAAACTCTTTTTTTAGGACGAGTTTCCAGAACAAGGCGGCAAAAGCGACGGCAATCAGGACAGTACCGATGCCGACCATGACATTGAACAAAATATGGACATACAATGGCGGCCACAGCTCCTGCGGGTATTCATTCAGACCAATCACTTCGGTATCAAGCCGGTCACCGGCAAGGAAGCTCAGTCCGTATGGAATTTCAATGGCGTACTTCACCCGCTGGTCCTCAAGGGACGTGTAGCCTCCGACAGAAAGCGGGGCATAACGCTGGGTCTCGAATAACCCTTCAGCAGCTGCCAGTTTTCTTGGGTTGTATTCATGGAGCATTTGAGCGGTTTCGTGGCCGTTGATTGCTGTCCCTAAAGACATCAACGCGCCGAAATAAAGGGCGATCATCAACGCTTTTTTATGATAGGCCCGCTCCTGGTCGGTGATTTTCGACTTCATCAAACGGAGCGCAGCCACGGAAGCCACAAGAAAAGCGACGGTCATGTAGGCGGAAAGGGTGACATGGATGGCCGTGACCCCGAAGCTCGGGTTGAAAAAGGCCGCCCACGTATCAATATCTGTAATTTCCCCGTTTGGAAGCATACGGAAGCCCGCCGGGGTGTTCATCCAGGCATGGACATCGGTGATCAGTATGGCCGACGCAGTCGCTCCAAGAGCAACAGAGATGATGCTTACAAGACGGAGCGTCGGCGGCAGGCGGTCCGCCGCATATAAGTAAATCGACATGAAAACCGCTTCAATCAGGAAAGCGAAAATCTCCATCTGGAACGGCAGGGCGATGACCTGGCCGACGATTTCCATGAAGTCAGGAAACAGCAGGGAAATCATAACGCCTACAATCGTTCCGGATGCGATCGATACAGCAAGCAGGATGGCGAAGGCCTTCGTCCATCTTCTCGCCAGCAGTGCATAATCACTGTCTTTTTTAATGAAATACATAACTTCCGCTATGATGATCATCACAGGAAGTCCTACACCGATGGTGGCATAGATGATATGGAAGCCCAGGGAAGTTCCGAAAAGGGCACGGGCCATGACGACGATATCCATTTGATTTCCCACCTCACAACAAGTTTCATTATCCTTTGGTTATTCTTCCTATGAGGTGGAGGATTATTCGTTAGCAGGAACCTTTTTCTACAAGAACCATATACTCGTCGACGGAAAAATGTTCAACACCTGAATCTGACGATGTAATGGAAAAGTAGGCCTTGGTATTGGTGTCGGCCGACAATAAAGCCTGTTCTATCGCGCGCTGTTCAACAGGACAGGACTGGGTGCGTGTCACCCACGACGAAAAGGGGAGGGTCTTCTGCCGTTTCAAGTGTTTCTTCACGATCAGCGATTGGTCGTTGAATAAGGCTTCCCATTCCGATACCTTCAAGGCACGGACGTGGGTGGGGTCCCTCCTTTTTTCAAGAGCGTTGTAAAAATGGTCAAGCTGATCATCTTCAGGTGCTGTGTTATCAATCATGAGGAAGCGGCCGCCGGGTTTCAGGACGCGGGAGACTTCCGATACAAAGGTATCGGGTTCAGGAAAGTGATGGGGAGCAATCCGGCAGGTGACCGCATCGAAGTAATCGTCAAGAAAAGGAAGCTCTTCAGCATCCGCTATAATAAACGCCATATCAGCGATGCTGGAAAGGTGGGCGGCTGTGTTCTGGAGCATTTCCTTTGTCAGATCTGCCGCATATACACGGTGCACGAACGGCTGCACAGCCTTGGCCACATGACCGCCGCCTGTGGCTGCATCGAGCACCCTCCAGTGTTGTTCCGGCTGCAGCCATTCGACCAACAGTTTCAAATCATCAGGATTGTTATGGGTGGTGCTTTGAACATACGCCTCTTTGTTTTTTGAGAAAGTTTCCTGTACACGCCGTTTCTGTTCATTTTTCATCCCAGACATCCTTCCTTCAATGGAGTTGCTTATAGTGTAATCCGAAGCATGGGTTTTGGATAATACCAATCTTTGATCTGCTGTGATAACCACAACAAATCAAAGATCCAATCGTAAAAAATGACAAAAAATCAGTGGGGGTGTAAAGTGAAATCCACACGTATAATCCAAGAGGGAATGGGCGAAGATGGGGGTAAGAAACTTTTTGACATCCCTGACGTTCCATTGTACGATTAGAGAAGATACGTATAGTTTCATTGACGGGAAGAGTAAATCGATCACCTGACCTGTAGAGAGTCGCTGGCTGGTGGAAAGCGACGGCGGAATCGGTTGAAGATCATCCCTGAGAAGTTCTGCTGAAATGATTGAGAGTAGGTGGAACCGGCTGACGGCCGTTATCCGTTTTTTACCGAGCGCCGTGCGGCTGGATCTGCACGGAATATGGGTGGTACCGCGGAATGAACATCCGTCCCTGTTTTCATACAGGGGCGGATTTTTTGTTTTTTCAGGGAAACTGTATCCAGTTGTGTCCCATGTGATTATCTATACAAAATAAAAGGGTAAGAGGTGGAAGAAATGCGCAGTGTCAATACGAAGGAAGCGGCCTTAGACCGCGAGAATCGTGTCAAAGATTACTGGAAACAAGAAGATGTCTTCCGACGCTCCATGAATGAGCGCGAAGGCGCAGAAACTTTCGTTTTTTATGAAGGACCTCCGACAGCGAACGGACTTCCGCACGCGGGTCACGTACTCGGCCGGGTCATCAAGGACTTTGTGGGCCGTTACAAAACGATGCAGGGCTATCAGGTGCTGCGTAAGGGCGGCTGGGATACCCATGGTCTTCCGGTTGAACTGGAAGTTGAAAAGCAGCTCGGTATTTCCGGAAAGCAGCAGATCGAGGAATATGGTGTAGAGAAGTTCATCGAGAAGTGTAAGGAAAGTGTCTTCAACTATGAAAAAGAGTGGCGTGAATTCACGGAATCCATCGGGTACTGGCTCGATATGGATGATCCGTACGTAACGCTTCAGGATCGTTATATTGAAAGCGTCTGGTACATCCTCAGTGACCTTCATAAGCGCAATCTGCTATCCAAGGGTCACCGGGTTACTCCGTACTGCCCGAGCTGTCAGACAACATTGAGCTCCCACGAAGTGGCTCAGGGCTATGAAGATGTGAAAGACTTGTCCGCGACAGCGAAGTTCAAAGTCAAAGGAACAGAGAATGAATTCTTCCTTGGCTGGACGACGACGCCTTGGACACTGCCGGCCAACGTTACCCTGGCTGTCCATGCGGATCTCGATTACATCAAAGCAGAAAAAGACGGCGAAGTTTACATCGTTGCTGAAGCTCTTGCTGAGAAAAATCTTGGAGAAGATTATACGGTCGTATCCAAGCATAAAGGAAGCGAGTTCAGCGGTGTATCCTATGAAGCACCATTCCCGTTTGTGAAGCCTGAGCGTGGTCATTTCGTTGTCGAAGCAGATTTCGTCAACGCCGAAAGCGGTACAGGTGTTGTTCACATCGCACCTGCCTACGGGGAAGATGACTACAACCTCGTCAAAGAACATAACCTTTCCTTCTTTAACGTTGTAGACGGACAGGGACGCTACACAGCAGATATCCCTCCATTCGAAGGCCGTTTCGTGAAAGACTGTGATGTAGATATCGTGAAGTACCTGGCTAATGAAGGACTTCTTTTCCATAAAGAAAAGTATGAGCACAGCTATCCGCACTGCTGGCGCTGTGATTCACCGCTTCTTTATTACGCAATCGAAAGCTGGTTCATCAAAACGACGGAATTGAAGGATCAATTCCTTGCCAACAACCAGCAGGTTGACTGGCATCCGGATCACATCAAAGACGGACGCTTCGGAAACTTCCTTGAGAATATGGTCGACTGGAACATCGGTCGGAACCGTTTCTGGGGAACACCGCTTCCAATCTGGATGTGTAATTCCTGTGACCACCAATACGCTCCGCACAGTAAAGCGGACCTTCAGGAAAAAGCGATTGGAGACATCGGAGACGTTGAGCTGCATAAGCCTTACGTCGACCGTGTTCAGGTTTGCTGTGAAAAATGTGGAGGCACGATGGACCGTGTACCGGAAGTTATCGACGTCTGGTTCGATTCCGGCTCCATGCCGTTTGCCCAGCAGCATTATCCGTTCGAAAACCAGGATCAGTTTGAGAAGCAGTTCCCAGCTGATGTGATCTGTGAAGGAATCGATCAGACACGTGGCTGGTTCTACAGCCTGCTGGCGGTTTCTACGCTGTTCACAGGTAAAGTACCGTACAAGCGCGTGCTTTCCACCGGCCACATTCTTGATGAAGAAGGCCGTAAGATGTCGAAAAGTAAAGGAAATGCCCTTAATCCGACGGACATCGTCAATAAATTCGGTGCCGATCCATTCCGCTGGGCGCTTCTTGCAGATAGTGCACCTTGGAACAACAAACGTTTCTCTGAGCGTGTCGTGATTGAGGCTAAATCCAAAGTGATTGACACCCTTGTGAACACGCACGGCTTCTATACGCTTTATGCCAACATTGACGGCTACACATTCAATAAGGACGAAACCGGAGAGAAGACGCTTCTTGACCGCTGGGTCCTTTCCCGCTTGAACAGTGTGACAGCTGTTGTGGAGGAAGCTCTTGAGGATTACGATTTCACAAAAGGAGCGAAGGCTCTTGAGAAGTATATCGATGAAGTGAGTAACTGGTACATCCGTCGTTCCCGTGACCGTTTCTGGGAAGAAGGCATGACCGAGTCCAAAAAAGCGGCCTACCATACGCTTCATGAAGTGCTGACCCAGCTGAGCCAGCTGATGGCTCCGTTCACGCCGTTCTTGGCTGAGGATATCTACCAGAACTTGACGGGAGAAAGTGTGCACCTGGCCCACTTCCCGAAAGTAGACGATGCTGTCGTCAACAAACAGCTGGAAAAAGATATGGACGCTGTCCTGCAGGTGGTCGAGCTTGCCCGTGGTGTGCGTAATACAGAAGCGATCAAGACGAAGCAGCCGCTTTCGGAGCTTGTTGTCATTCCGGTCAACCCGGACCAGGGCAAAGCGCTTGAGGAATACAGCAGTATCATCCGTGATGAGATCAACGTCAAAGAAGTCGTTGTTAAACAGTCTTCCGAGGATCTTGTCCGTTATGAAGTGAAGCTGAACTTCCGCGCAGCCGGCCCGGTTCTCGGGAAGAATGTCGGTCTTGTCAAAGGCTATCTGGAAAAGCTGTCGGAAGAAGAAGCCGCAGCTGTTGTCCAAAATAACAAAGCGGTCGTTCCAACCGCTGATGGTGAGGTAGAAGTACCGATGGATCTGTTGAACGTGGAACGTGTAGCCGATGCCGGCCTGTCCATGGGGGCCAACCAGGACTTCCACGTTGTTCTTGATACATCCATCACAGAAGAGCTCCGCCTTGAGGGTCTTGCCCGTGAAGTGATCCGTGTGATTCAGGATGAGCGGAAGCAGCAGGATCTGCCGATCGAACTTCGTGTCGATATCGCTCTGGCCGGTGATGATGAAGTACAGGAAGCCATTAAGCAGAACGAACGGCTGATTCGTGAGAATGTCCTTGTTAAGGAACTCACGGTCGGCGAAAAAGAGGAAATGAAAGAGTATACCGTTGGTGATCATACACTGAAACTGGCTCTTACACAGTAAGGATGGAAAGTCCCGGCTCCGGCCGGGGCTTTTTTTACCGTTCCGGTGTTTTGACTTTTTTTGCAGGATGTCCCAAAATAAGAAACAGATGAAGAGGTGAAATCATGGCAGAAAAGGTATCAAGCACACGATGGTTTGGGATGGCTGTTCAGGCCCTTGTCGTCCTTGCTGAAAATGAAGGACTCTGCCCGAGTGGAAAGCTTGCCGAAAAGCTGGAATCCAAATCTGTGTTCTTAAGAAAGATCCTCCGTCACTTAGTGAAGGCGGGATTGATTCACGCCAAAGAAGGTAGAGAAGGGGGCTATTCCTTAGTGAAAGACCCCGAAGATATAAAGCTGTCAGAAGTCTATGAAGCAATGAGAGCGGAAACTTTTCCGAAGGGTTTCTTTAATGTCGGAGGTAAAGAATGCTTTGCGCCTTCTACAAGGGAATCCTTGATCGAGCTCCGTAATGATATGGAAAGCTGGGTTGTAGCCGGACTAGAAGAGAAAACCATTGCCGACCTGATTCAAAAGTCATCGTAATGTTGTTTGAAGATCGACTGCCGAGAAAATTCTCGGCAGTCTTTTTTTCTGTGAATTTTGAGGTGTTTTGTTGTATGGAAAGTGGACGATCTTATGTTAAACAAAGAGCACCCTCAAATTCAGCTCATAGTGAGGTCACGTTCCGCTTATTGGTGAATCTTCGGCCCGTGCTTTTCCAGCAGGCGTCACCACTGAATGCTGGAGTTGACCTCGCCAATCGAATCGTGAAATGGGTCTTGTGATCATAGCCGGCTGGTAGCGAAACATTATGGTGTGCTTTTTTTATGGGTTATCATAAACTGTAGTTGACAAAGGAACAGTTAAATCATATACTGTTCTTGTGATAAATACAGTTTAAAGGAGCATCATCATGTCTCAAAATACAATGAGTAAAGAAGAATACCTAAATAAAGTAAAAGAAATCGATACAACGAAAGAAGCACCGAAACAGCTGGAGGACACGGATTTTCTAACTGTAGCCAAAGAACGCCGCTCTGTCCGCCAGTATGATCCTGAATTCAAAATGGAAGAAAGTGAAATCCGTGAGATTCTGGAAACAGCGGTTCTGGCTCCATCTTCCAGTAACCTTCAATCGTGGAGATTCCTTGTCATCGAAGATCAGGCGGAAAAAGAGAAGCTTCTACCTATCGCCAACAATCAGCAGCAGATCGTCGATGCATCCGTCGTCGTGGCTGTTCTTGGTGACCGTGAGGCCTATAAAAATGCAGACCAGATTTACAGCCAGATTGCTGAGAAAGGCAACATGCCTGAAGACGTGAAAAACATGTACGTCAACAGCATTTTCGATAACTACGGAAACTTCCCGACAGAGCGTCTTGCGAAAATCGCTCACATCGATGGCGGAATCGTGGCCAACCAGCTGATGCTTGCAGCAAAAGCGAAAGGCTATGACACCGTGCCGATGGGTGGTTATGATGAAGCGCAATTCCTGGAAGCTTTCAACGTTCCTGAAAACTATGAAGCAGTTATGCTGATTTCTCTTGGAAAAGGTACAAAAGCCGGTTTCCAAAAAACCCGTCTTCCATTGGATGAAATTGTTCAGTGGAACCGTTACGAATAATGAACAAGTGCCGCTCCGGTTACGGGGCGGCTTTTCTTTGTGGTGATTATGACAAGTTAGATTTTTTCAAGCACGGAAGGGATTGGCGTTCGTCTGTCGAATGATGTAGAAGAAGAAGAATAAAGGAGGCTTTCCTATGTTTAAAAAGCTTGCAAGTGATGCCTTGGGCTTGAGTGATATCGGGAGAATCATTTCCAAAGAAGATTTTGATAAGACCCAGTCGGATGATTTTGTCTTAACCGAAGACGGAGAAAAAATCCATTTCCTGATTAAGTCAAAAAGTGACGAGTACTGCTTTACGAACCGCGCCCTCATCCACCTGGATGGAGAAAAGGCCTCCAGCAGCAAGCGCAATATTCTGCGCTATGACTATTACAAAAATCCGATCCGGAACGTAACCATAGAAACCGCAGGAACCATCGACCTTGATCTGGAAATCCAATTTTCCATCGGCAGTCAGTCCATGAGCATTGATATAGCTAAAGATGAAGGCGAGGCCATTGCCGATCTTTATAAATCCCTTACAGCGATTTCTCAGATTCAGGAAGACCATCAGCTTCATGCTGAATATGCGAGAGAAAGTCTGGAGGCTGCCCGTGATCTTCTGCGCGAAAACCGGTTCCATGACAATCAAGTCTCCTCCGAGTTTAAGGAATCCGTAACGTTCACCTATGAATGGCTCGCTCAAAAGCACACCGAGCATACACGCAAGGACTTTAAGGACATCTTCGAAAAATACATCCAGAATTAAGCTGCTGATTTTTGTATGTCTCCAGTAGTTCAGAGTATGGTCTTCTGCGTTCACATTGTCCGAGCAGGAGTATCTTTTTAACTGTGGGATACGCAGCATGCTGATAAAGGAAAAAAGTACAACCCGTACCGAGGTTCAAACGCTTGAATCCCGGTACGGGTTGTCTATTATTGTTCAGTCCTTCTTAAAGTTACTGCTCCCGTTCCTTGAGTTCGTACAAAGGAACTTTCTGAACGATGTTCGGCTGATCGGTCGGGTGAATCCTCGCCATTTCATTGCGTTCAATCACTTCTTCAATATAAATCTCCCGGTCCTTATGATGGACCTGGATCATATCAGGGGAATGGAAGATTTCTTTGGCTCGCTCTTTGTTCATCATGGAGACCTCCTGTCGTTTACGTTTACTTTCTGCCTCCACGACGGTTTATATGCATCACCGCTTGATAATGAAATCGAGCTTTTTTTTGACTCCATTCAAAAACATCTCCAGAGAAACTTCCTCTTCATACACGTACAATAGAAATTCGAACGCCAGGGAACTGTAAATGATTTCGGCAGCCTGATTGGCGTTGAAATCCCCGGGCAGCAGCTCTTTTTCCTTCATCTCATTCAAAAGAACAATCATTTCGTCCACCAGCATAAAGTCGATGCCGATCATCTTTCTGCGATTTTCTGCGTCGTTCTCCATTGCGGGGAAGATGCTGTTCATCATTTCTTTGAACACGGATTTATCCATCGACGTGAACTCCTTCATCCGGTTCCATAAGTACGTATAGATCATTTCCGCCGGCTTTTGATTCGTCGATGGATGGACCTCTACAGAGGTGGTCTCCAGCTGCTGAATAAAGCCTTCAGAAAAGGAATCAATAAACAAATCCATCAGTGATGGGTAGGTACGGGCAGCGGACACTTCAGAAACTTCCGCCTGTCCGGCGATTTCCTTTACGCTCGTTCCACTGAATCCTTTAGTGGAAAAGAGGCTGTGGGCCGCCTTCAGCATCCGCTCCTGTTCTTCTTCGGTCATGTGCATAGGGAATCAGCTCCTTCAAAACAGTAAGTACTCTCTTTTTGAGTGTACGCTCTTTTTCAGGAAATGCAACGGAATCTAAGCGTGATCCAACATCCGGTTCAGGGCAAGACGTGCCGGTCCGGCCACCTGTTCTTCCACTTTGATCCGGTTTGGAGGGTGTCCTTCAGCCAGCGATTCGAGAGCCCATGTCAAATGGGGGAGGTCAATCCTATTCATCGTCAAGCATGGACACATCTTCGGGTTAAGTGAAAGGATATGCTTGTCCGGGTGCTTCTGGATGATTCGATTGACGAGGTTCATTTCCGTCCCGATGGCCCATGCGCTGCCCGGAGGAGACTGCTCGATAGACTGGATAATCGCATTAGTGGATCCAGAAATGTCGGACGCTTCGACAACCTCTCTTGAGCACTCCGGGTGAACGATGATCTTCATATCCGGGTATTCCGCGCGGATGTGATCCACATTCACGGTGGTGAAATTTTCATGAACAGAGCAATGTCCTTTCCACAAGATAACCTGGACCTCGTCCATAACGCCGCTGCCCACCAGCTCTTCCTGAACCGGATCCCATACGGCCATTTTTTCTAAAGGAATTCCGAGATCGCAGGCTGTATTCCTGCCCAGGTGTTGATCAGGAAGGAATAACAGGCGCGGCTTTTGGGTGAACGCCCACGTCACCATATCCGCTGCATTGGATGACGTGACTGTCGCCCCGCCATGTTCCCCAACGAACGATTTAATCGCAGCTGTGGAATTAACATAGGTGAGAGGGAGAATCGTGTCTCCAAACAAAGCCGTCAACTGCTCCCATGCCCGTTCCGTCTGGCGGATATCAGCCATGTCGGCCATGGAACACCCTGCCCGCATATCGGGGAGGAAGACGTGCTGATCCTCTCTTGTTAAAAGGTCCGCCGTTTCCGCCATAAAGTGAACACCACAAAAAACGATGGCATCCGCATCGTGCTGAGTGGCGGATAGTTGGGCAAGCTTTAACGAATCTCCGCGGGCATCGGCAAATTGGATGACTTCATCTTTTTGATAGTGGTGTCCGGGAATGAATAATCGACGGCCCCATTCTTGTTTCACTCGTATAATCCTCTCTTCAAGCTCTTCGTCAGCCATCCTCTTGTACCGTTCAGGCAGGGAGGGGCGTGTCGAATTCAAAGTGTCAAAAAGGTTCATAAAATCTCCTCCTTCATTAAAACGGCCCGGGCACTGAAATCAAGCGATCGGACGCTGTGTGTTAAAAAGCCGAGGGAAATGTAGTCCACGTTCAAATGACGGTAGGTGGAAAGGTTGTCCAGAGTGATTCCGCCAGAAACTTCTGTCGTGATGGTTTCTGGAATAAAAGGAAGCATCCGTTCAATGTCTTCAGGAAGACGGTTATCAAACATAAGGGCGTCCACCCCTGCGTTCACCGCTTCCAGTACCTGTTCGTCTGTCTCGGTTTCCACTTCGATGTTCACCATATGGCTGGTTTTTGCTTTGATATGCTGGACGGCGTTTGTAAGAGATCCGTAAAAAGCGATGTGGTTGTCTTTTAACAGGACAGCATCATATAGTCCGAAGCGGTGATTGTATCCGCCACCGGCGCGGACGGCTTCCTTTTCAAACATCCGCAGCCCCGGCGTCGTTTTCCTCGTGTCACAAAGACGGATCTTTGGGTTCCCTAGTGCCTGGACAGCTTTCCTGGTCAGGGTGGCGATGCCGCTCAGCCGCTGGATGCAGTTGAGGACGACCCTTTCCCCTTTGAGAAGATCTGTCATTGGCCCGTAAACCTCAGCCAGACAGGTGCCCGGTTGGAATTCCTCTCCGTCCTGGATAAGCACCTCTGTTCTAACCTTTTCGTTGAGAAGATGATAGCTGTCTGTCACCACCCATCCGCCGCAGAATATTCCCTTTTCTTTAGCAGTGATGCGCAGAACGCCGTGCTGTTCATCAGGAAACAGCAGATCCGTACTGACATCGTAATCTCCAATATCCTCGATTAAGAATTCCTTCAGTTTATCCAAGCGTTTGATACGGTTCATCATTCGTCTCCTTTTTGTGGGATTGAAGCAGGATGGTCCGATCCTTCCACTCTGCCTGTTCTTCTGGATAATCGGAACGAAAATGACTGCCTCGGCTTTCTTTTCGTTCCAAAGCAGCGGTCGTAATCAACCGGGCTGTCTGGAGCAGAAATAAAACGGTTACCTGCTCCTTCGTCAGCATCCCTTTGTCAAAACCGTGACTCATTGGAAAAGAGTCCAGCCATTTTTTATGGGCGTGGAGGTCCTTATGGTTTCTTACAATTCCTGCTGCTTCCATCGTCCGCTTCTGAATAACCTGCCGTTCAGGGAGGTGAAGGCGAACGGAAGGAGGCGGGCATTTTTTTCGTTGCTGCGAGGGGAGAGAGGATGACAGGGAGTTCAAAAACCGTGCGGATCTTCTGCCGAAAACGAGGCCTTCCAACAGGGAATTGCTCGCCAGACGGCTGGCTCCATGGACTCTTGTGCAGGCGTTTTCTCCAACCGCATATAATCCGGGAACGTTCGTCCTGCCCTTGTCATCTGTTTTGACCCCTCCCATAATAAAATGACACCCTGGTGCCACAGGAATCAGGCCCTGCTTAAGGTCGACCTTATGCTTCAGGCAGAGGGCGGTGATGGAAGGAAACCGTTCATGAAAACGGGGCACGTGCCGAATGTCCAAAAAGACCGGCCGGCCTTTTTGACGGTAGTGGAAGATGGTTTGAGCCGTCACGTGGCGCGGGGCAAGATCTTCCATCGGGTGGACCCCTTTCATGATTCTTCTGCCGGTCTCATCGACAAGAACAGCTCCCTCCCCTCGTACAGCTTCGGAGATTAACCCGGCGCCCTGCCCGTTTATGTATAGAAGGGTGGGATGAAACTGGATATACTCCATATCAATCAACTCAGCTCCAGCCTCAAAAGCGAGAGCGATGCCGTCCCCTTCAGCTGATGCTGCATTGGAAGTACAGGCATAGACCTGGCCGCATCCTCCTGCAGCGAGCACGGTATGGGGGGAAAGGAAGGTATGAATCTTCCCGTATGCATCCTTACTTCGTGCACCAAAACATTCATTCTGATCATTGATAAGTAATTCAAAGACGAACTGATTTTCCAGAACGGTTACGTTAGGCGGCAGCACACCTGCCAGGCATTCCACAAGCCTCCTGCCGGTTTGATCTCCGCCTCCGTGGACAATGCGGCTTTGTCCATGGGCGCCTTCCCGTCCCAGCTGAAACTCTCCCAGTGAATCTTTATCAAATGCGCAGCCGATGGAAGCCAGATCATGGATGACGGAGGGGGCTTCCCTGGTCATAATATGAAGGGGCCGCGATGCATTGGTAAGGCGGCCGGCCTTAACTGTGTCTTTGTAATGGGAAGAGGGGCTGTCATCCCCGCCAAGTGCTGCTGCAACTCCTCCCTGCGCCAAGAAAGAATTGCTGTGTTGTAATGTAGACTTTGTGAGTAATATCACATTCATTGTCGGACGAAGGTGTCTGGCGAGCTGTAAAGCAGAAGCGCCGCTTCCAATGATCAAAACATCTGCATCCATGTCGTTTCCTCCTGATAATGTATATACACATGTATTGACATTAATGTTCACACAAATTTAAACTGAAGGCAAGCGTTTTTTGAACAGGGGGATCGATCATGAATCGATATTTTGATTATGCGGCCACAAGTCCGATGGATCCGGAGGCATTGGAGGCCTATGTCCATGCTGCCACCCATTACTATGGAAATGCGGAAAGTCTCCACGATGCAGGAACAAAAGCATCCTCATTATTGGAACACTGCCGGAAGAAGCTTGGTGAACTCCTTCACGTCCCGTATGAAGGAATTGCTTTTACGAGTGGAGGAACAGAAAGCAATGAATTGGCTGTATCTGCATTAATAAAGGCACTTAACAGTCAGCATCTTGTCATTTCCGGAGGTGAACATTCTTCCATTCATAATCTGGCAGAGCGGATGAAAGGACAGGGCATCCAAGTGACGATCATCCCGCTGCATCCAAATGGGCAGGTCGATCTCACAAAACTGGAAAAAGCCCTGTACAACGGACCTGCTGTCGTCGCTCTCCACCATGTCAATGGAGAAATCGGGTCCATCCAACCGGTCGAAGAAGCTGTCCATACGGCAAGGAAGTATGGATCTCTACTCCACTGTGACTGCGTACAGTCCTTTGGCAAAATATCCTTAAGCACCATCGGATCCATCGTGGACAGTTTATCGGTTTCCAGTCACAAAGTGTCTGGACCAAAAGGAACAGGGGCTGTATACATACGTCCTGATCTTTCCTTTCAGCCTCTTACCCCGGACGTGACCCATGAAAAAGGTGTGCGTCCGGGAACCGTGGATGTACCGGGGGCCGCGGGATTCGTTACGGCTGCAGAAAAAGCAGTCAAGCACCTCCCAGCACGTGCTGCTTATCATCAACATTTAAAAACGTCTTTTCTTGAGGAGTTAACCCCGGGACGCTGGCAGCTGGCTGGGGAGACCGAACATCAGCCTGTTCCTATAATAGGTTTGATGCTTGATCACCATCAGGGGCAGTGGATGATGCTGGAAGGCAGCCGGAGGGGGTACTTTTTTTCGACGGGCAGCGCCTGCCGTGTCCATACGCAGCAGGCATCGTATACGTTAAGCGCCATGGGGGTGAAAGAAGAAGACGCGAAGTCTTTTATTAGGATATCCTTCAGCCACCACCATTCGAAAACGGATATCCTTGATCTTGCCCACCATCTGAATCTCTATCTGCCTCGGGAGGATGATTGAAAGGGAGGGACATGCTTCCTATTTTTCTTTCATACAATGTGGGAAAGGGGGGATAGGATGGGGATTTTTCATGAATTCAAACAGTTTACCATCCGGGGGAGTGCTGTCGATATGGGGGTTGGAATGGTGCTTGGAGCTGCATTCAGTGGTTTTATCGACTCCCTCGTCACCGACCTGCTTCTTCCTCCCATTGGTGTTCTGTATTCCAGTATGAATTTCGAAAACATGTTCATCAGTCTGGACGGCTTGTTTTACCCTTCCCTCGCGGCAGCGAAGGAGGCAGGAGCGGCAACCATCAATTATGGGCTTTTTCTAACCGCTTTCATTCGTTTCGTCATTATTCTATTTGCTGTCTTCCTCGTTGTAAGGCAGATGAACCGTTGGAAGAAACCGCACCAACACCCGCTGGACGGCCTGACAAAAAAAGAATGTCCATACTGTTGTCTTCCCATTCCACCCCGGGCGGTCATCTGTCCGCATTGTTCATCCTCGCTGGAAGAGCAGAAAAATTCCTCCCGGACACGTGGCACGACGTGGAAAATCAAATAAAAAGGCGCAGTGATGACACTGCGCCTTTGGTTATGTGCGTTATTCAGCTGATTCTTCCTCAGATTCTTCTTCAGAACCCTCTTCAGAATCTTCGCCTTCCATTTCAGAGGAATCCTCTGAGCCTGTATCACCGGATTCCTGCTCTTCTGTCTGCTCTTCCTCTGTGTTGCCTTCCTCTTCACTTTCTCCGCCGCATGCCGCCAGTGTTAAAACAGAAACCATACCTAAAGCCAGTAACCATTTCTTCAACATCACCAAACTCCCCTTTCAAAATTGAGGTACGTCCACAAGATACCTCCTCATTGTTAAGATAAATTGAATAACTTGTTATATTATGGTAAAGTCTGATAATTTAAAAAGATTTAGTTCATTGGTTGGATGACTTTAGGAGGGATTTATTTCCTGAGGAGTGGAGGGAGGGATTCAATGATTTGGGACATCCTACAACTATGAAGATGTAGGAGGTGCCGCTTTGAATAACAAAGTCAGCGGCTGGTGTCTCGTCAGTATGGCTTCCATACCTCTTGTGATGACGCTTGGCAATTCCATGTTGATTCCTGTACTTCCGATTTTTGAAAAGAAGGTAGGCATTACGTCTTTCCAGTCCAGTACGATCATTACCAGCTATTCCATTGCTGCTATTATTCTCATCCCTATTGCCGGATATTTATCGGACCGCTTCGGGAGGAAGATGATCATCCTGCCCAGTCTCGTGCTGGCTTTTATCGGGGGATTGATTGCTGGTTTTGCATCCTGGAAGCTGGAGGAGCCGTTTCTATGGATCACCATCGGTCGTGTCCTTCAGGGAATGGGAGCGGCGGGAGCGACGCCTATTATCCTTCCGCTCGTGGGGGATTTGTACAAGGATGATGATGCAAAGGCAAGCTCATGCCTTGGGATTATTGAAACATCCAATACGTTCGGGAAAGTGCTCAGTCCCATTTTGGGAGCAGCCTTTGCAGCCGTCTTATGGTTTTTACCATTTTTCTCAATCTCTTTTTTCAGCCTCATCTCGATTGTTTTAGTTTTTTTCTTTATTCAGGTACCAAAAGGCGGAGAGGAAAAACCACGGCCTTTTAAGCAGTTTCTTCAAAAAACGAAAGAAATTTTTAAGCGGGAGGGGGCATGGTTGTATCCTGTTTTTCTTATTGGTGCCTATGCCATGCTCGTTTTATTTGCCGTTTTGTTTTTTATGTCGGATATGCTGGAGAAGGTCCACGATATTAAAGGAATAAAAAAAGGGTTTGTGCTCGCCGTTCCTTTATTTACCTTATGTATGTCTGCTTTCATCACGGGGAGAAAGATTAAGGGAGATACTGACGTAATGAAAAAAGTGCTCCTTTTTTCTCTGCTGACGGCCGCTGGTAGTGTCGTATTTACAGGCTATATGCATGAGCGGCTGGTATGGCTGCTTGTCGTAACAAGTATCCTCGGAACGTCTATCGGAGCGATGCTGCCTACGCTGGATGCTTTGATTACAGAAGGTATTGAGAAGGAGGAAAGGGGGACCATCACCTCGTTTTACAGCTCTTCAAGGTTTATTGGAGTAGCCGCAGGTCCTCCGCTGATGTCTCTTTTGATGAAAGAATATATGAATGTCAGCTATTTGGCGGCAGGGGCAGCAGGGGCTTTGTTGTTTATCATCGTATGGAAGCTTGTTCAGCCTGACAATCAAAAAACAGCATAAACCAGACGGTCGAAAGTGTTCGCGGCCGTCTTTTTTCAATAGAGATCATCCGGCCCGGCCCTTAAAAGCCATCCTTCCTGGATGGATGAAAAAAGCCTGCAGGAAAACATGAGGTTTTCTCTGCAGGCTGAAGGGTTTCAGCAGTATTCGTTGTAGGCCTTCGTCAGGTTCGCTGTAATTTCCTCGACCTCGTAATCTTCGATGTCTTCTCTTGGAATGAAGTGGACGACCTGTCCGTCTTTCAATAAAGCCATGGAAGGAGAGGAGGGTTCGTACCCTTCGAAGTAATCACGCATACGCGCAGTCGCCTCGCGGTCCTGTCCGGCAAATACTGTAACAAGGTGTTCAGGTGCCTTTTCGTTGTTCAATGATTCTCTTGCAGATGGGCGTGCCAGTCCGGCAGCACAGCCGCAGACGGAATTGACGACAACGAGGGATGTTCCCTTCGTTTCGCCGATGAATGTATCGACTTCTTCCGGTGTTGTTAATTCAGTAAAGCCGGCGTTCGTTAATTCATCACGCATCGGCTGGGAGATTTCTTTCATATACTGCTCATATGGGTTCATGGGGTGGACCTCCTATTGTTGTTTTTGCTGAGTGGCCTGTGTCATCTGATGCCACACAGATCCTTTGGCTTCTTCTCCGCCTTCAATTCTTTCTACAGCCATATTCACCTGCAGGCGTACTTCGAATTCCGGGTCATCCGCCGCTTTTCTTAAGGCAGGCAGAGCAGATTCATCTCCGAGTTCGTAAAGGAACATGGCTGCACGCCAGCGGACAAGCTTGTTGGAATCACTTAGAGATTCCATCATCTTGGGCATCGCTTCCTTGAAGCCCAGATCGGATAAACAGTCGCCGGCTGTACGCCGGACAGTGACTGTCTTATCATTCAATGCTTTATACAAATAAGGAAGGGTTTCCAGCTCTTCGATCATGCCGAGATAAGCAGTCGCAAGCCTGCGGATCGAAGCTTTCCCGTCATCAAGGGCTTTATCGAGAATCCGGTAATCCTCAGCCGTCGGATCCATTTGATCCAGAGCGGCGTACCGGACCTTCCAATCGTCATGATCCAGAGTCTCCAAGGTAATGGAGGCTTGTTTTTCCTGATTATCTTCGACAGGAATCTCCTCATCAAACGCTTGTTTAACGAGCGTTTCCAGTCGGTTTTGATCATAGCTTGCGGAAATCTCTTCTTTTACCTGTTCCCCGATTTCCTGGACATCACCGTAACGCGGGCTCTGCTCGACCCACTTTCGTTCCATAATCATGTTTGGAGAGGCAGGAGAGGCTTTCATAGCCGCTTCCATAAAACGCTCAGGAAGTCCCACACGCGTCTCCTCGTCCCCTTCTTGGAGTTTCACCTGCATCGGAAGTCCTTTGAACATTTGGATGAAGACGCGTACTTCGCCGAAATGCTCGTCCGGCTGAACAGGTTCTGCCGTCTGTTCTGCATCTTCTGCCTCGCCGAAGACTTCACGTACTTGGGGAAGAATGGCTTCCCAGGACACACGGGCGTTTCTCTCGAGGGCTATGAAGTCCGTCACATGATAGGCTCCCTTGACGCCTTCCACAGCAAAGAGCTGCTGAATGAAATCCGGCGACTGTTCGTGGTCGTCCCCTTTTTTGTAGTTATGTGTTTCGCCGTCCGGGAGTGTCTCACTTAAGTTAATCTTCATCGAGTTCGGACTGGGTGTTGGTTCAATCGAAACAATTCTCATTCAACATTCCCCCTAAACGTTCCTTATTTTTTCATTTTACCAAAGATAAGCAGCAGCATCCAAAAATCTTCCTTCTGTCCATTCAGGCATTTGGATGAAGGTGGTAAAACGAAAAATGAAACCATTTGTGAAAAGAGACGTATGTATATTGGAGAATAAGAAAAAGGAGGGGAAAGAAATGTCGGAAGCAGTCATGCAGCTGAAGAATGTTAAGAAAACCATCGGCAGGAAAGAAATCATCAAAGGATTGGATTTTGATATCCATGCTGGAGAGGTTTTCGGTTTTCTTGGTCCGAACGGGGCTGGAAAAACAACAACGATCCGTATGATGGTCGGATTGATTGAGATGACCGAAGGCGATGTTGTGATTAAGGGGCACAGCATCAGCAGAGAATTCAAGCAGGCGGTCCGCCACGTGGGTGCCATCGTTGAAAATCCGGAGATGTATCCGTTTCTAAGTGGATGGAAAAACCTCGTTCACTACGCAAGAATGATGCCGGGGATTACAGAAGAGAGGATTCATGAGGTGGTCAGACTTGTCGGCCTCGAAAATCGGATCAAGGAAAAGGCGGGGAAGTATTCCCTCGGCATGAGACAGCGCCTCGGTATTGCCCAGGCCCTTCTCCATAATCCATCCGTATTGATTCTCGACGAGCCGACCAATGGACTGGATCCATCGGGTATCAGGGAAATCCGTGCCTACATAAGAAAGCTTGCCGAAGAAGAAGGAGTGGCCGTCATCGTATCCAGTCACATCCTTTCCGAGATGGAAATGATGTGTGACCGGATTGGTGTGATTAAAAATGGCGAGCTCATTTCCATCCAGATGGTTCATGAAGCACAACAGAGTGAGGATGTCGAAGTCGTATTCACGGCATCACCGGTGGATCAGAGTGCCGCAGCCTTGAAGGAGTTGACGGGTAAAGACGTAGAAGCCGGGGAAGAGACATTGACCGTACAGATGACAAAAGAAGCGATCCCTGACGTCGTTTCCGGGCTCGTTCAAAAAGGGATCCGGATTTATGGAGTGAATATCCACCGCTCCACACTCGAGGATAAATTCTTAGATTTGATTGGAGAGGGAGCCATTGAGTAATTTTTTTCAATTAGTCAAAAATGAATGGATGAAGCTGCTCCACCAGAAATCCACCTGGATCATGACGGTGATCCTGGCTGTGCTGGTTATAGGGGCGGGGATCCTTTTTAAAGTGGATGCAGCCTTTACGAACGGTGACGTGCCAAGCGGGGATAACTGGAAGCAGGAATTGCAGGAGCAGAACGAACAATTGATGGCGGACCCCACAGCAGAAGTAGAATATCCGAACTATGGGAATATGGAGGAGAACCAGTATCGGATTGATAACGACCTTGCACCGACAGCATATAACGGCTGGGACTTCGTTAGAGATAATCTGGGGCTCTCCGCACTTGTCGGCTTGTTTGCTATTATTGCAGGTGCGGGTATTGTAGCAAATGAATTTCGCTGGGGAACCATCAAGCTGTTATTGATCCGGCCGATTACTCGTTTGAAAATTCTATTGTCCAAATACGTTACGGTCCTTACATACGCGCTGGCTATGATGGTGTTTTTGTATGTGTTCTCGTTGATTACAGGCGCTGCTCTGTTCGGTCTTGAAGGTTTTTCAGAAACTTACGTCTATCAACAGAATGGTGACTATCAAAATACAGGAATATTTACTTTTTCATTGTTGAAATATGGCTTGAGCTTTATAGAATTAACCATTATGACGACCTTTGCATTCATGATTGCTGCTATATTCCGGAACACCTCTCTTGCTATCGGTTTAAGCATTTTCTTAATGATGGCTGGAAGTTCCATCATTTTCTTCCTTATTGAAAAGGAATGGGCGAAATTTATTCTTTTCGCTAATACGAACTTGAACCAGTTTTTCGAAGGATCACCAATCATTCCCGATCTGACTCTTGGGTTTTCTATAACGGTTTTAGCGGTATATTATATAGTATTCCTGCTATTATCCTGGGTATTTTTCACGAAGCGCGACGTCGCTGGATCATAATTAAAGGAGGAATTGGATATGAAACGAACAGCAGAAATTGTACTTACAGTGATCGGTATTGTCTTGTTTGGACTGCCTATTATTTTAAGCGGGATTCTTCTGAATACAAAGGATAACCCGCAAGTGCGTCAGGAATTAGAGAGCTTTATGAATTCTCCGGAAATGCAGATGGAAGGTCAAATGAACATCAATCAGATCGTAGACGCCATGGGATCTTTTGCAATGTTTGTCCTCATCGCTTCCCTGATTGCGATTGGCTTGGGAATACTGGCAATCGTCTTCCTTAAAGGGGATAAAAAGCCGAAAGCCGCAGGTATCATTCTGATCATTACCGCTGTCATCTTTACCTTTGCCACCTTCGGCATGGGTCTTTTCGGAGCGGCAGCCTTCCTGATTGCAGGGATCGTCGCACTTGTTCGTAAGAAGAAATCAACCGTAGAAGATGGAGGCACAATCGATTATTAAGGAAAAAGCACAGCCGCGGCTGTGCTTTTTTTAATCCATATAGCGGTTCTGCTCGTCCACTTCTGCAGCCTGACGGTCATATACACGCCCGTACTGGGGTTGGAATCCGCTCCCCCCACAGATCCTGCACGTGTACCGCCATGCCTCATCGTCCATTAATAATCCATCGCCATTACAGGCGAGGCACAATTTGTCCTGTGTCATCACTCAGATTCATCCTTCCCTTATCCTGATTCCCTGCTCTTACTTTTTCACAGGGAGAATTTGTTATGCAGGGATTATGTTTTTTCAGAAAGGGGAATGCAGTAATCATTGGAGGGATGAGTCATGAGCAGGGAAGAGGATTACGTGGAAGAACAGGAAGAGCATGAAGAGATAAAAAACGGAAAAAAAATAGACCGGCCCGGCCGGCAGTTTTATATTCCATCCCAGATCGTCGACGAATTCGGGGAAAAAGGAAGGGATCACTTAAATAAACCGTTCAGGGCCCAGTTTCTGCTCGCTTTGACAGCGGGTTCCTTTATGACCTTCGGGGCGGTGTTTTCCATCCTTCTTGCTGTTGGGGTGGAGACGAAAGGACTTTACCATCTGCTATCCGGCCTCGGATTCGCCGCTGGGTATTCGATGGTGTTCATTTCGGGAGCGGTTTTGTTTACAGAAGTCAACGTTCTTCTGCCCTCATACTTATTTAACAAGCAGGGATTGATGAGCAGGAATATCTATAAATTCTGGCTGTCCTCTTATGTAGGGAATATTCTTGGTGCCTTTATGGTAGCTGTACTCATTTATATGTCCGGTTCTTTATCCAGCACGTTCAATACTGAACTATCCATGTATCTGGATCACAAAATGAAATTTCTTGATCATGGATGGAAAGGTTGGTTCCAGATTCTGATTTCCGGTGTGCTGGCTAACTGGCTGATTGGTATGGCGGCGTTCCTGACAACGGCAGCCCGTGATATTACAGGAAAAATCCTGGGGACGATGCTTCCGGTTATCCTGTTTGTTGCTGGTAACTTCCAGCACAGTGCAGCAAATATGGGCTATTTCAGCATGGGTTTTTTAGTTTCAGATCAATACACATGGTATGAATATATCCTTCTTAATCTGCTTCCCGCCAGTATCGGGAACTTGATTGGAGGAGGAATTCTCGTTTCCCTGTTGTTTTCCTACGCCTATAAGGAAGATATCCAGACTACACTCGGCAGAACCAATGGTTCAAAGAAGAAATAAGAGAAAACCCCCGCAGGGAGCGGGGATTCAGCTTGCGGAGAAACCCCTGTTTCTCCGCAAGCTTTTTTCTTGTTGTCAGGAGCACCGCTCCTTGAAAGTACCTTGCGAGCCGCGTCAGGCATCCACCGATAAGTAGAACGTGCCCCTTCACACGACCAACTCTACCTAGATGACACGGAATTTTCCCCGTGGAGGCATCGATATTTGCAGGCGGTTGGTAATCATGCTTTTAGAAACAAGTCGCTATTCTCATTCAAATAGCAGCACCTCTAGATCTTTGTTGTAGGAATGCACCAGCATAGCCTGCAGCTGGCCGCGGTGATGGTACATATGAGCAACGATCTGGACGAGCCATTCATACCGGGTGTAGCGTACGTCCCACCAGGAGGTCGTCTCTTCCTGAAGTTCTTCCTCTGTATAATATTCAAACTGGGCTTTCAACTGGGCGAAATTATGAAAAAGGTGATCAAGAATTTCCTCTTTCGTTTTCATGTTGACCGTTTCATAGAACCTCTCCATCTTTTCTTTCGAGGCCCCCTCTGTTATGTATCCGTCGGCCGCCGGAATAGTGGCCATATGGGCCAGCAGTTCGCCGATGGAGTATTTTCCTCTGGTCGGTCGTAACTGCATATCTTCTTCTGTCAGCTGACCAATAATTTCAGAAAGGGAGGCGATGACTACTTCCAACTGATGAAACGCACTTTGGCAATACATATTCATAAGAACACAACCTCATTTGTAATGGTATTTCATGTTTTACTTCTGCGGATTCTGTCTGAATTCCTTTTTGAGGTGAAAAACTACATAGAACGACGAAATATGAGTTTTTTCCGCCCCCTGTTTTGTATAAAAAAGAATTGACTCTCACGCTGCGTGAGCGCTTATGGTTAAAGAGGAGGTGATGATCGATGTACAAAGTGAAGGAAATGGCGGAACTTGCCGGAACCAGTATCCGGACGCTCCATCATTATGATGAGATCGGCCTGCTCACGCCAAAATGGACAAACGAGAAAGGCTATCGATTTTATGGAGAGGAGGAAGTGAAAAAACTTCAGCAGATTCTTTTTTTCAAAGAGATGGACTTCCCGCTTGCCAGGATTCAGCAGATCATTGAAAATCCGAACTTCAACGAAGAGGAAGCCCTCTCCCAGCATAGAACGGTGCTCATGAAGAAAAAAGAACGGCTGGAGAAGCTGATTTCTTCTGTCGATCAATCCCTTCAGTCCCTGCAAGGAGGAAAAGTGATGACACATGAAGACAGGTTCAAGCCCTTTAACAAAGAGGAGATCGAAAAGCACCAGCAACAGTATGCTGAAGAGGTAGAGGAGCGGTGGGGGCATACGGATGCCTACAAAGAGTCGAAGAGAAGAACAGATCAGTATAAAGACGAGGATTGGAAAAAAATCCAGGAAGAAAGCATGGCTATTGACCGGAGCCTCTCGGCGAGAATGAAGGATGGACCTGGTGATTCAGAGGTGCAGCGGTTGATTGGTGAAAAGCGCAGGCATATAACCGATCATTTTTACCCGTGCACCTTGGAAATATTCAGGGGACTGGGAAGCATGTATGTGCAGGACCCGCGATTCAAGAAAAATCTGGAGCAGTGGGGAGAAGGGTATGCCGCTTTTCTTCATGAAGCCATCGACATCTATTGTGACCGAGTTTCCTCGTGAAAAAGGTGGAGGCCGCCCATATGGGCCGCCTCCACCTTTTTTTACCGCGGACGGCAGATCAGTCCGTTATGAACCTTGATATATCCGTGCCTGAGGATGTCGAAGCCGTTCTCATACATATATAACCCCATCTGTTCAACGGTCATCAGTTCTCTGTAAGTATGATTCATCACATCTGCCATCACATGGTAATACAAGCGGGACCGGAGCTGGTTCCTCGGAGTTGTAAGAACAGCATAGCCATTGTCCTTCAAAAAACGCCTGTGCCAATCTACTACTTCCTGTTTATACTCATCAGGGAAATGCTCCAGCAGACCAACCGATAGTACGATGTCGAATTCTTTACCGTAAGGAAGGTTCCGGATATCGTCGACCACATATTCAATGTTCAAGTCATCCTTGTAGACGATTTTATCCTGTCCTGTTCTGGGGTTGTGTCCGAGAAAAGGATAGCCTTCCGGAAACTCAGCAAAACGTGTCGTTTTGCAGTATTCATCGTAATCAACCATGACAATTTCTGCGCCGGGGTACATGGCAGCGAGCTGCATGGCTTCATACCCTTCCGCAGCTCCGAGAAAAAGTATACGGGGGCGGTGGACGAGCAGTCCCTGGAACAGGGCTCTTTTTCCCCGTGGATCCCAAATGCCGTCCTGGATTCGGTGCACGTAATTCCATAAGTGCAGTCGTACAAGGTTTCCGAGCGCCTGATTTACTTCAGACGGTTGGAACGAACGAAGACTGCTCAGGAATTCCTGTTTGGTCCGGTCTTTTTCCTTGGGCACATCTTTCATGAACCACTCATGAAAGGCTTTGTTGAAATAGGTCCATGAGGTGTGAGGATCCATAGCTTTTTCGTTGGATTGTTCCCATTCCTTCCGTTCCTTGGCGTATCTCTTTACCTCGAAAGGTTTTCCGACGTCTTTCCAGGACAACAGTGACCAGTCGGACACAGTATTGACGCGGACGAACTTGTTGTATTCCTTTTCCGAATACTTCCTGAGGTCGACTCGATACTGGGGGAGGACAACTGTATTTCCGACATCCTCTTCACGGTAAGGTTTGGATGACCGGTTTTCGAGTACGGCTTCCTTCATCAACGATCCCACCTTTTCCTTTATTAGGTTCACTATACTTATTTTTGTAAACGTTTACAATATTTCGCTTCATTATATGGGAATCCTTCTTTCTTCTATATATTACAGACAGGTAAAGTGCTTGTAATGTGTGAAACGTATTTGTTGCTCTCTTGTTATTGGAATCCTCGCTGTACATGTTAGAGTAGGTCTTGTGATTTTAAAGCAGCGCTTAGCCGAGAGCTGAGCGAGACGGTTTACCAAGGAGGAAATTGAATCATGATGAAAAAAACTATCGTTTCTTTGGCGGCGGTCGCATCGGTTTCGGCAGTAACAGCAACAGCGGTAAGTGCAGAAGAAGTAACAGTGAATAAAGGAGACACACTTTGGGGCATTGCTCAAAACCATAATGTGTCCGTGCAAGATATAAAGGATAACAACGGATTAAACTCTAACTTAATTTTCCCGAATCAGACGCTGACCGTAAACGGAGGCAACAATAATGGACAGGCTTCCTCATCCAGCGATGTCCACAAAGTCGTTTCCGGCGACACACTATTCAGTATCGGTCAAGACAACGGCGTGAGTGTAGAACAGCTTCAAGCCTGGAACAACATTGATTCTCATCTAATCTACCCTGGCGAAGAGCTTTCTCTTCAAGGCTCGGCTGTAGAAACATCTACAGAGCAGAGCGCACCTGAAAGCCATTCATCTGATCAAGAGGCAGAAGCTGAACAGACATCAGCAAATCCTGCCGGTGGTGACGAAGCCGTTAAAACAATGACAATGGAAGCGACAGCTTATACAGCGTTTTGTGAAGGCTGCTCCGGTACGACAGCAACTGGTATTGACCTTAGAGCCAATCCGGACCAGAAAGTTATTGCCGTGGACCCTGACGTCATTCCACTAGGTACAGAAGTTTATGTTGAAGGTTATGGCAAAGCTGTAGCCGGCGATACAGGTGGCGCGATCCAAGGGAACCGTATTGACGTTTATATGGAAGACCGTTCTGACGCGCTTGATTTCGGACGTAAGTCTGTAGAAGTAAAAGTTTATGAATAATATAAAAGAAAGACGGCCCTGATCCGGGGCCGTCTTTTTTTTACAAATGCTTGAAAAATGTTCTCTATTTAACGAAAATACGTTTAAAAATCAAACACAGCGGAAACCGTTGAGTAAGGATGATTCCCGATATAAAAGGATGTAATAGAAAAAATGCTATAAAACATAAATTTTGCTTGCATTAACGTCGTTTTACTAATAATATCAAGAGGAATCATTTCATATCCTAAAAAGAAAAGGAGGACACCACGATGACTCTGCTCTATTCAAAAGCCCGTGAGTTGTTCGATCAGGACTACAAAAACAGCCCTGAAGGTCAAGCACAGGAAAAAGGTAAAGGGGTAAAACGCACACGGAGTGGAAAGGTTCTTTTCTCTTTCCGTAAGCAGAATAACAAACGTAAATAACTTTAGACGTGGTGAAGCCAGCTATGAGAAGAAATATGAAACGAATAAACATGGCCGACTATTTGAAGAATAGAGTCCCATGGATCAGCGCTTATTTGACGGAATCAGTCAATAGGCGCTGATTTTTTTATGCAAAGGTTTAGGTTGTCCTCGTTGCGGTAATGGTTTAGTCACAAGGAGGCGGACAAGGATGACCATTTTTTCTAAAGAAGCTCTGAAGGGTGAACATATCATCGTAACGGGAGCAACAGGTGGAATTGGATATGAAGCAGCGAAGGAAATTGTTCGTGCAGGAGGTCATGTGACCATTACCGGCCGGAACGAGGAAAAGCTTTCTTCATTAAGGGAGGATTGCGCAAGCATTAATGGGGCGGCTCAGATTTATGTAAGTGTAGCAGACCTGAATAAGACGGAGGACCGAAAGAAAATTGTTCACGATGCAGCACAGGCCATCGGGCCGGTTACCGGAGTTGTCAACTCTGCCGGAATCATCGGTGGCGGACCGCTGGAAGACCTCACAGAAGAGGAGATGCGGAAGGTCATGGAGTTGAACTATTTTTCCACGGTTCTTTTCACTCAGGAAGCTTTTCAAATGATGAAGGCGAACGGGAAAGGTTCGATCGTTAATTTGTCTTCACTTTCTGGGCTGCGTGGAACGCACAGCAATACAGCCTACAGCGCCTCGAAGTTCGCAATCACCGGCTTCACACAGTCTTTTGCGTTTGAGGCCATTGAACATGGAATCCGCGTAAATGCGGTCTGTCCGGGATACGTGGATACAGCAATGGGGCAGGAAGCCATCCGATCTAAAGGAGAGAGGGAAGGAAGGAGCTACGAGGAGCAGCGGGTACTCGCTGAAGAGGGCATCCCGTCTGGGAGATTAAGCAGCCCGGAAGAAGTCGCACGTTCAATCGTTTACTTACTCTCTTCTGCTTCAGAAAACATTGTTGGAGAATCATTGAAAGTTTCAGGTGGTACAGTCATGAGATGAGGAACGGTTTCCCACTCTTTTGTTTTCCAAAGACTCAAACAGGGAAAAGATAAGTATCCACCAACTTTATATGGAGAGGAGTGATTTTGATGGGACGGTTGATTCGAAAAGTAGCCAAGTATGGACCCATTGTCTATCCATTGATTAAGAAGTTTATGAGAAAAAGAAAAGGAAGATATTAAAACGTGCTGATACCAGCGCGTTTTTTTATGGGCAGAACACCTTGTTTACGGTACTCTCCCTACTAATCTTAAAAAATATGAAAATAGCACTTGTGTAATATGGAGCATCCATGGTACATTATTAAACGTCGCATTGAGAGCGACTCAACGGAAAGAAAGACTCCGTAAAAAACACAAAATTAGTTGTTGACTTCAATAACTATGCGTGGTAAATTAGTATTTGTCGCCGAAAACGACAGCCAAACACTTTCTCAACTTAATGAAAAAAGTTGTTGACATGAAAAACAACACATGTTAAGATGATTGAGTCGCTGTTTTCAAACGGCCGACAACATTTGATCTTTGAAAACTGAACGAACCAACCAGTACGTCAAAACATTTCTTCTTTATTGAAGAAATTTGAAACAAAGCACATTCGGTGTGCAAATGAGCAAGTCAAACTACTTTTATGGAGAGTTTGATCCTGGCTCAGGACGAACGCTGGCGGCGTGCCTAATACATGCAAGTCGAGCGCGGGAAGCGAGTGGATCCCTTCGGGGTGAAACTCGTGGAACGAGCGGCGGACGGGTGAGTAACACGTGGGCAACCTGCCTGTAAG
>NZ_KE384438.1:2977-117691 GCF_000425705.1 Halobacillus kuroshimensis DSM 18393 | reverse complement strand
TGTTTCCTTATCCAGTTTTGAGGGTTCACCTCAAACTTTATATTGATGTGGTGGTGAAGGCGAAGAGGTCACACCTGTTCCCATGCCGAACACAGTAGTTAAGCTCTTCAGCGCCGATGGTAGTCGGGTTTACCCCCGTGAGAGTAGGACGCTGCCACGTCACACAAAACCTTCAGGATTGTCCTGGAGGTTTTTTTGTATAGAAAAACGTATGTTTCATTTCTATTGATTGGTACGTTTAGATTTGATAGAGTATAGAATTATTGGTTGTTATTACCATATTAATGAGGGGAAGGAGGAGGTAGAGCGTGAAGCTGTACGGGGCATTAATGGCACTTAGCTTGATATGGGGGTTATCCTTTGTCTTTATTGAGGTCCTTATACCTGTTGCGGGAGTATGGGGGACTGTGTTTCTGAGGTGTATGGCCGGCGCCGCCGTCCTTCTTCCGCTGTTTCTTTATCGATGGTGGAAGGGGAAGCGGCCGGCTGTTCTTCCGTGGAAGCGTCTCATCGTTGTCGGTTTGTTCAATGCCGGACTTCCGTGGGGACTGATTGCTCTAAGTCAGACATCACTGACAAGCAATATGGCTGCTGTATTAAATGCCTCTACACCCATTCTGACAGGAGTGGCAGGATTTCTGTTGTTTTCTGTCCGTCTGCATTGGAGACAGTGGGGAGGTATTATGATCGGCTTTGCAGGTATCATCCTGTTAACCGGGTTTCGCCCCGGAGAGATTACAGGGGAGCGTTTCATCGGAGTCGGTACAATGCTTTTAGCGGCTTCCTGCTACGGGTTTGTATCCCATTTCACCAAAAGGTATCTTCAAGGGACAGACGTCGTCCTGCTGGCTTTAGCCGGTCTGTTGGTCGGAGCCGCTTCCGGTGCGCTCGGAATGTTCTGGCTCGATCCGGCCAGCTGGGGAAATGTCATCGATCTGGACCTTCAATCCATACTGGCTGTCATCGGTCTTGGATGTCTCGGATCAGGGGCGGCTCACCTTCTCTATTATTATATGATTAATCAGGCTGGGGCCGAGTTTGCGAGTATGGTCACCTACCTTGTCCCTGTCACCGCCTTGATTTGGGGTCGTGTACTTTTGGGGGAAGCTGTTACGCCCAACCTTATATACGGCCTGTTGACAATCTTTGCAGGCGTCTACCTGTCTACGAAGAGAAAAGGTCACAGCCAACAGCTTCCATCTGTAAAAGCTGGATAACGTGGAAAGAGCTTTCTGTGTGATAGAATAAAATCAATCATGCTGTGCTGAGGAGAAATGTTTATGAATCGCTGGGACTCCACACCGGTCATCCGATTCTTTGGAGGCCGTAAAACATTATTTCTATTAGGTATTCTACTAATGATCGGATTGAATATCCTGGTCTTTTCAAATGTATGGTTTATATTCGAGCCCGTTGCCGTATTTGTGAAAACCGTAGCGCTCCCGCTCATCTTGTCTGTTGTTGTCTATTATCTGCTCCGGCCGGTGATTAACTTACTGGAGAAGTGGAAAATCAAACGCATTTGGGGTATTGTCTTAACGCTGCTCGTTCTCATCGGGTTAATTACGCTGGTGATCGTTTTGATCATACCTTTCCTGGAAAAACAGTTGATCAGTCTTTCGGAAGAACTTCCACGCTATGTCGTCGACTTAATATCATCGATGGATGAGTGGCTGAAGAATTCTTATTTCTCCGCATACTACACCAATATGTTTCAGGATGTAGATGGGATGATCAACCAAGTACCGGACTACATATCATCCTATGCCACGCAGACAGTGGAAGGGATCACAAGTATCATATCTACAGTCACCAGTGTCGTTGTAGCCATTGTGACTCTTCCCTTCATCTTGTTTTACTTATTAAAAGACGGTCATAAGCTGCCCGGAGTCATGATCCGTCTGTTTCCGCCTAAAGCGCGCCCGGAGGTATCAAGTGTATTCAAAGGGATTGATCATCAGTTAAGTGCCTATATTCAAGGGCAGATCATCGTGAGTTTCTGCATCGGTGTCATGATGTATATCGGATTTTTGATCATCGGACTGGATTACGCCCTGCTGTTGGCTGCAATCGCCAGTGTCACGAGCGTAGTCCCTTACTTAGGGCCGGTAATTGCAATCACGCCGGCGTTAATCATATCTATTGTGACTTCCCCGTTCATGGTGCTGAAGCTTGTCTTCGTCTGGACGGTTGTGCAGTTGTTGGAAGGAAAATTCATTTCTCCCCAGATCATGGGGAAAAGCCTGCACATCCATCCAGTCACGATTATCTTCGTCCTGCTTACGGCCGGTCACCTTTTTGGAATCATTGGAATCATCCTGGCCATCCCGGGCTATGCCATTTTAAAGGTGTTTGTTTCTCACTTTTTCCACTGGTTCCAGCGCCGGTATAACCGCTTTGTTGAAGAAAAAGATCAATACGAAATGGATTAAAAGAGGAAGCGGGGCCCCGCTTCCTCTTTTTTTGCTGATATTCCGTTGTCTTCCGGTGCCTCCAGGAGTTCCCGGTTTCACTCGCTCAACTCTTCTCCAATTGTATTTCCTTAAGCCGCTGACGCTGTTCCTCCGGCCACCAGGCACCACAGTCTGCGGAAACGACACAAGCAGCGCATGTGTCCAGGTCATATACTTTCATGCCCCGAATCGGTGGGGAGTATAAATGAAGGGTGACAAGATCATTTTCTCCGCTGCGTCCCATTTTATGAATCCCCTTTTTTGGAGCAAACATTGTCCGTCCTTTTTCCTTGTATTCTGTAAAAAGGGGTTCAGGGAGCTTTTCACTTCCTCCTTTATAGATGGTTTGTTTCGTTTCCCCGTTCATAACGAGTATCCAGCCGGAAGATTCTCCATGATCGTGAGGGGCACATTCAATGTCTGCCCAATTCATCACAATCATCTCCACATGTTCATCCTCATAGATCATCTGGCGGTAGTACGGTTTACCGTCAGGATCCTTTAGGTAGGGATCCAGCTCCTCAAGTGTAATGTCACATTCAAGCAGTCTTTTTTTCAATGATGCCGGAGAGTGATCTGTCAGCGTACGAAAAGCGTTTTGCACCCGTTCTTCCATGTGCATCACGGTTTCCTCCTTTATTTTCTTTTTTGATGTTGGGCCAGCAGAACCCCTGTTAAAATGAATAGACCACCAATGACTGATGTGGCTGCCAGCTTTTCATGAAGGAGAAGCATGGCGGCGGACAATGTGGCCAGGGGTTCCAAATACATAAACACAGACACTTGGGAGGCGGGTAGAATTTCATGTGCTTTCGCCCAGTACCAGTAGGCCACAGCGGAAACGAAAATACCCAGAAACAACAGGTGGGCCCAATGGCTCAATTCCAAGGCAGCCAGCTGAGTCAACCCTTGGTTTCTGATGAAAATAGGCAGGGTCAGCAGACAGCCGATGATGCTCATATAAAAGGTTAGGACGATGGAAGGGAGAGGGACAGCCAGCTTCTTCAAAAGTACCGAATAGACCGCCCAGTTCAGAGTGCTTAAAATCATAAGCAGATACCCCATGCTCAAAGAAAGCTTGATAAAAGATCCTTCCCCTCCGGAGGTGATAAGAAGCACACCGAGAACAGCTGTAATGATTCCTGTTGTTTTTTTCAGACTTAGAGGTTCGTGTAGAAAGATGAATGATAAAGCAATCGTGAAAATGGGTGAAAAAGAAATGAGCCATCCGGCATCGGAGGCCTGGATGGATAAAAGGGCGGTCGCCTGAATCAACTGATGGACGTAAACCCCCAGAATGCCGAGAACGAGGAGATGGGGCAGATGAGTTATGCGTACTTTTAAGGGGTAGCGGAAGACGACAATCATACAGAATAAAAATAGAGCTCCAATTCCAAAGCGTAGAACAAGCAGGGAGTACGGGTCTATTTTTTCGAGCACCGCCTTGGTCGAAACAAAAGAAATTCCCCAGAAAGTGATGGACAACAGGGCATACAGGGATGCACTCATTTTAGCTGGAGCATTCATATACCTGAATCCTTTCTATAAGTCCGCTGCTTTTACTATATGCATAGAAAGGACAGGCATGTCAGACACCCTGATCCTCCTTTATTTTACCAAAAGACTTGGTGAGCTTAAGTCCTTCGACAAAGAGTGCAGGAAAGAGACAAAAAAACTCCTCGTGAGAGAGGAGTTAAAAGATCCAGTATGTGAAAAAAGCCAGCAGGATGGAGACGAAAATCAATATCACCGTCGGTTTTAATGCTCTGTCCCGAACATCTCTGAGACTGACACTCAGCCCTAAGCCGACCATCGACATCGTCAGCAGGAAGGACGTGAGAGTGAGCAGGTTGTTCATGACAGGATCGGGAATGGTGATATACGTACCTTCGACATAACTTCCGAACAGACTCATGACGATAAATCCCAGCAGAAACCAGGGGAACGTGATGGATCCTTGGTTTTCTCCTTTGCTCCGGAGCTTCATGACCCAGAGAAGCAGAAGACTCACAGGGACAAGGAGAAACACGCGTGCCAGCTTTGCGAGAAAGGCCATGCCCAGCCCATCCGCTCCTGCCGGTTCACCGGCCAGGGCAACATTGGCGATTTCGTGCAGGCTGAGACCGGCCCACATGCCATAGGCGTCTGCATCCAGAGGAAGGATCGGCCGGATAATGGTGAAGCCAATCGCAAAGAGCGTACCGACAATCGATATAATTCCGGCACTTACGGCTGTATCCTCTTCCTTAGCATGAATGATCGGCGACACGGCTGCGATTGCTGAGGCCCCGCAGATGCCGGTGCCGATTCCGAGCAGGGTCATAAGCGAAAGGTCGGCTTTAAACATTTTAGCTGCAAGGACCATGAATCCTACTGCAAAAATGATGACGAGGACACTCTTCCATAAGAGGGGAAGTCCTTCATTGACGATCATGTTCATATTCAGACGGAGGCCGAATAAGATGATGGCCAGCCGAAGCAGTTTTTTCGCTGCGAATTGAATACCGCTTTTCATTTGTTCGGGATAACCAAAATAATGCCGGTAGAGGACAGCCAGCAGAATGGCGGCAGCTAAAGGTCCGATCTGACTGACTCCAGGAAGCTGGGCAGCCAGAAAACCGGCCGCTGATAATAAGGCTGTGAATGCAATGCCAGAAAGAAGTGGCTGTTTATATATCGTTGATGTAATCATGTTCATGATGATGCTCCTTTCTATTCCTTCCTTATCATAAGTGGCTGTTGATTATTAGTAAAATAAAACTTTATAATGTTAACAATAGGATTTAATAATAATAGGAGGGTCATCATGGATTTTGAATCATTGAAAACGCTCATCACGGTGATCGATGAGAAAAGCTTTACAAAAGCTTCTCAACTGCTCCGGCTTTCACAGCCCACAGTAAGCTCCCACATCCGGCATCTGGAAGAAGAATTCAATACCGTGCTGATTGACCGGTCACCGAAACGTTTTGATGTCACACCGACAGGCGAGATGGTGTATAAGAGAGCCAGACAGGTTCTCGGGGTAATGGATAAAGCCAGAAAAGAAGTGCTGCAGTATCATGAACAGATGAAAGGGACGGTGAAAATAGGAGCGAGTTATACTGTAGGGGAATACATTCTTCCTTCCCTTCTCCGGGCGTATGACCAGGAGTTTCCTGAAGTGGACCTTCAGGTGACCATTGCCAATTCTGAGAGAATCAACAGAGAAGTTCAGCTTCATTCCCTGGACATAGGGCTTGTTGAAGGGCGCGTGGCTGATCAGGGATTGTCTTCTTTCCCTTTTATGAAGGATAAGATGGTCGTCATCGTGCCGGATGAGCACCCGATTCGCAGATGTGAAACGCTGGCGTTCGAGGACCTGCAGGATCACACGTGGATTATCCGGGAAGAGGGATCCGGTACAAGGGCGATGATGGAATCGATGCTGGAGTCGTACAATATCCGTCCGCGAAAGACGATTACAATCGGGAGCAATCATGGAGTCGTTCAGGGGGTAAAGGAAGGGCTGGGGCTTTCCTTTATTTCAGAGACGGTCGTGACCCATACAGCTGCCGAGCACCTGATTATGCCCCTTCCTTATATTCAGCCGACCACCCGTTATTTTTCAGTCGTCACTCCGATGAGTGAAGAGGAAATCACGGAACAGGTGCAGGCGTTTATCGGAAAGGTGAGGGAGTTATTTCAATTGTCATAAAACCTTAACGTCACAGCATGACCATTTTGTTATGATGGAAGGGAGAGAGATTTGGTGCAGATAAGAAAGATGGGGAACAACGATACAGAAGAAGTCATCCGCTTGATGGTTGATGCGATTATGGACATTCCGCAGGACGTGTATACGGATGAACAGAAAAAAGCATGGGCCGGGGCCGTTTCATTGAATGAAAGCTTGTCTGGAAGGCTGCTGAACGGGTTCACCCTGCTTGCCTTGGAAGAGGGTCAGGTCATTGCAATGGCTTCCTTAGCCGGTGGGGAATGTATTGATTTCCTATATGTCAGGCCGGATGACCAGCGGACAGGAACAGCATCCATCCTTTTGGAACAGTTGGAAAGAGAGGCTGAATCCATGGGGGCGGTGCGCCTCCATACAGAAGCCAGTTTTGCTGCCGTTCCTTTCTTCATGAAGCACGGTTATGAGAAGGTCCGCCATCAAGAGAAGACACTGAACGGAACGGTTATAAAAAATGTTCGAATGTGTAAAAAGGTGCATATCTGATTTAAGACAAGGGTATGGTTCATTGTAAGTCAAGTGAAACGTTTTGCGATGGGAGACGTATATAAAGCAATAAGTAGATTGTCGTCAGATTTCCTGCCAAATCTTATTTCATACTGAGGTGAAAACATGCAGAGACTGGACCAGATCGTCGATTATTTGAAGACACTGGGGATCGAGGTTGAAAAAGTGTACCGTACACCGAAGGAAGAGACAAGATAACCGTACTTAACTTATACATGACAAAGGTATGCTTTTAATCAAGCATACCTTTTTTTATGATCAGGCCGTCCTCTGGTTTGTAACCGCTTGAAAATCTGGATGACGGGACTGGATATGTGCCCACAAAATACCGGCACCAGCCGGAAGAAGCAGCCATAGGAACACAAAGGAAACACCGGAAGTGGAAGCAATGGCTCCGAATAACGGCCCACTGAGGACAACAGAAGACTGGTTGGCGAGCATACGCAGACTGGAGAGTCTTCCGTGGAAAGCCGGATCCGACGCCATCTGCTGAACCGATTGAAGTAAAGCACGAATGCATGATGTGCCGAAACCGATAAGGAAAAAACCTATAAAAGCGGGCCATACGTTGTTAGTCAGGCTGACGAAGAGCAGACCACATGAAGTAACGGCAAAGGCCCAGACCGCTAAGCTGTTTTTGAATAGTTTCCACCACCACGTCCCCAGCAGCCCGGCAGCCATACCTCCAATCGAAAACACCGCATCAAGCAGTCCGTAGAGGAAAGCCCCCTGCAGCAGGTGGGCACTGGTATAAACGCTTAAAAAGCCAAGAGAAGTATGAAAGGTCAGCTGACCGATCATTAAGAGAAAGAACAAACCGTAAAACAGCGGGTGGTGATGGACATAACGGAAGCCTTCCTTCATATCCAGAAAAAATGAAAGGTGTTTCCGCTGTTCTTTTCTAAAGGGAGCTTCACCCAGCTGCATCACGGAGAGGGTGGACGCCGTAAACAAGAGAAGGACGACTCCTAAGGAAATCTCCGCAGGAAGAGTCCCTGCCAGAACCCCGCCTCCGCCTGCACCGATCAGGCTGCCTGTGATTGTCGAGGAATTGGACCAGGAGAAGATTTTCGGGAGCGCGTCTTTCGGAAAAATCGCGGCTGTCAGAGCCTGCAGGGCAGGACGGAATAAGGAGCCGGCTGTCTGAAGGAGCATATGGACAAGAATAATCAGCCAGGGGGATTCTGTACCCATGGCAAATGTCGTCCATAGAAATAAGAGGATGAGCACACTGGATGCCCCGGCAGCTACAGCGAGTTTCTTCCGGCTGTACCGATCTACAAGTACTCCAAAGAAAAGGTTGGAGACCATCCCGGGCAGAAAGCCGAAGCTGACAAATAACCCTGTGTACAAAGGGTCGTTCGTCCATTGGAACAAGATCCAGGTTGTCAGCACAAAATACATGGCCCGCCCGCATTCGTATAGAAAATAACTTCCGAGCAGACGGCCGGTTTTCATATGAAGCATGTGATCCCTCCTTTTTTCCCTTTTATCTTACTCGAAGGATAGAGATTTGAATAATATTTAATTATAATAAAAGGTGATAAGAAAAATGGATAGGGGGAACATTCGGTGAGAATGGAAGATTATGATTTGTTAATCCAGCTTCATGAATGTGGTACCATCCGTTCGACAGCAAAAAAAATTCTTCTTTCCCAGCCGGCGATCACTCAGCGATTGAAATACATAGAAGAAGAACTGGGAGGAGCCATTTTCGTCCGCACCTCGAAAAAACTGTGGATCACTCCTTTCGGTGAGCTGGCGCTTGATTCAGCCAGAGAGATCCTGCAAAAGGAAAAGGAGCTCAAAGATAAACTGGCGATGGCAGAAGGGAGAGTGTCCGGCACTCTTTCCATAGGAGCGTCGTCGCTCTACAGCCAGTATTTTCTTCCGGAAATACTCCAGTCGTTTACAAAGATGTATCCTGAGGTAACGATTGATCTGATCACTGGGATCAGCAGTGAAGTCCGTTCGTCGGCGTTCGACAATCATCTATCCATCGTGAGGGGGGAGCCGATTTCCGGATTCGACTCGATCCATTTATTGAATGACCCGCTTTATTTATTCGATCTTTTCCCTCTCCCCCCTGTAACGGAACGGCCGTTTATCGAGTTCAAAACAGACTCGGACTTTACACGTCTTCTTGAGGAGTGGCGGGAAAATCAAAAGGAACTCATCTACAGGCCGACGATGAAGGTCGATCATTTTGAAACCGCTAAACAAATGATGAAACATGGGCTCGGAATGACGGTCCTTCCAGGTAGTATTGCGCACGAGGAAAAGGAAGAGTATGCCTGTCTGCCTCTTGTAAATCAAGAGGGGAATGCTGTCATCAGGGAGACATGGGCATGCGTGAAGCCGGATGTCCGTTCACTTCCACAGGTGGATGCCTTTCTTCAACACCTAAAAAAAAGGAGTGGAAATCATGAATTCTCTGGAAAGCGAGCTGATCGAAATCATTCAGGAGAAAACCCCTCACCTTCTTCCGATCTTTGATCAAGCCGATCATTATTTTTCATGTTATTACATAGGAGCGGGAGCACTTGTGCAGAGTGTATGGAATGAAAAGCACGGATTCGACCCAGCGTATGGGATTGGAGACGCGGATTTGATCTATTTTGATCCAGAAGGAACATTGGAAGAGGAGCGGCAGTTGGAAAGGGACATGCGAAAGCAGCTTTCCCGTCACCCTTTTGAAATGGACGTAACGAACGAGGCGCTCGTTCATTTATGGTATGAAGATAAATTCGATATTCCCATTGATCCCTATCCGTCCCTCGAAGCAGCCGTGGACACATGGCCGACGACAGCGTCCTCACTCGCTGTCCAAAGAAGAGCACCAGGAACCTTCGATATTTATGCCCCTTTTGGTTTGGAGGATTTATTCAGCTTAATTGTCCGGCCGAACAAGCGGCTGATCCCGGAGGAAGTCTATTTGAAAAAGGCAGCGAAATGGAAAAAGCGCTGGCCGAAACTTACTATTTTACCTTGGGAATAGGTGGAAGTGAACAGATTAACTTGCAAGGGGTTTGTCATTCATTTTATTATAATAGTATTCATTCCATTTTAAAGGGAGCTGGATGACCGTGAATGAACTTTCGTTTGCTAGATTAGAAGAAATCCAACAAAATGAATTCATAAAAGCTGCGATCGACCGCGTGGGTGCGGGTGTCGTGATTTCGGATCCGGAGCAGGAAGATAATCCGATGATTTACTGTAATAAAGGATTTGAAGAACTGACTGGATATAAAGCTGAGGAAATTCTCGGACGCAACTGCCGTTTTCTTCAGGGAGAAGACACGAGCGAAAGTCAGGTTGAACGCATCAGAGAAGGGCTGGACAGCAAAGAGCCGATCCTCCTGGAGATTAAAAACTACCGGAAGGACGGGAAACCGTTCTGGAACGAGCTGCAAATTTTCCCGGTGTACATTTCTCAGATGGATCAGACTTATTTTGTAGGGGTTCAGAAAGACGTGACCCAGCGCAGGGAGCAGGAGGAATTGATTGGTCACTATCTTTCTGAAGTGAAGCGTCTGTCCACTCCAATTGTGCCTGTGGAAGACAACATTTCTGTTCTTCCGCTCGTTGGAACGGTGGATGATGAACGGCTGCAGCAGATGTTGGAAGCGGTCAGTCATCACGTGAAAGAAACAAAGGAAGATTATCTCATCATGGATATGTCAGCGGTTCATTCCTATAATGAAGCGATACATATGGGGATTTACCAAATGAATCAGCTTCTGGACTTGATGGGGACGACGCTGGTCATCACAGGCATTAAGCCGACCTTTGCGATCCAAAGTGCTCCCTATGCGGACTTCAGTGAACTGTCGCTGCAGACCTATGCCTCTGTGAAACAGGCGTTGAAACAAATTCCCAGAAGGAAATGATCAAAGCACCGATCTGATGCATTCAGACGGTGCTTTTTTATGTGGAGGGAGAGTGCTTGGTGAGCGAATCATTTCCTGTCCTCCGGTATATCCATTACGATGTAGAGGAGAATTCGGATCGAGGAACCTGGATGTCTGCTCATAAAGAGCACGATTCTGGTTGACTCTATTGGAGTACGAATTCACAAATGCGATAAGAAGAGAGGGAAGATGGTATGTATATTATTCATGCTGTATTTGAAGTGGCTCCTGATAAGGAACATGGCTTTCTGGAGGAAATCCGCCCACTGATTCAGGCATCCAGAGAAGAAGAGGGAAATGTCTCTTATGATCTGGTTAAGGATATGGAGAAAGAAAACACCTACAAAATGGTGGAAGTGTGGCAGAATGGGGAAGCCGTAGAGAAGCATAATCAAAGTGAGCATTTCCAGGCGTTTGTCGGAAAAGCTTCTGAATTTTTAGCTGCTCCTCTGTCCATTAAGATATATGAAGGTGAAGAAGTAAACCAAGGATAAACAGAAGCCCGGCTGAAGACAGCCGGGTTTTTTACATACAAAGAGGAGACGGGAATGATTTATGAAGAGGCGGGGTATGTTGAAAAGAGAATCAAAAGAAGCGCCGCGTTGGCTTCATTCCGAGTTGTCAGGTATGATTTAATTATAGATTACGAACCGGGAGTGGATTGGAATGACAGGTATGATTGAAACGTGGATTAAAAACGAACGTCAGGAACGTCTTTTTCAAAAAGCCGCAGCGATTGCCGATGAAGCAAAAAAACACATCCAGGAAACCGATCAGCAGGCAGCCTTTTCTCCGCAAACGCTGCAGGTAATAAAGGAAGAGGGGTACCCGTCCCTCGCTCTCCCCCCTCAAGATGGCGGAGAAGGTCTTTCCCTGTATGAGCTGCTGCTGCTTCAGGAAAAAATTGCAGAAGGCGATGGTTCCGTCGCTTTGTCCATCGGCTGGCACATGGGAACGATGATGGAACTATCGCAGGAGGAGTTATGGGAGCCCGCCTCTTACAACAGACTTGTCCAGGAAGTCGTCTCCAGTCAGAAAGTCGTCAACCGGGCAGCTACAGAACCGGCAACCGGGAGCCCGACGCGCGGAGGAATCCCTGAGACGACCGCAGTGAAAAGGGACGGCCGCTATGTCCTCAGCGGACGAAAGTCCTTTACGTCAATGGCTGAGCATCTGGATTATTACATTGTATCCGCCTATGTGGAAGACAAAGACAGTGTCGGATGGTTTATGATCGACCGCCACCAGCCCGGCCTTTCTGTGGAACAGACGTGGGATACACTCGGTATGAGAGGGACAGCCAGTCATGATTTGGTCATGAACGAAGTAGAGTTGAATGAAGATGACCTCGTCGAATTAAAACAGGAGGGAAAGCCGTCTCCAAAAGGGTGGCTGCTTCATATTCCTGCTTGTTACTTAGGCATTGCTGTAGCTGCACGCAATGATGCCGTGGCTTTTGCGAAGGAATTTCAGCCGAACAGTCTCGATAAACCAATCGCAGAAGTTCCTCACATCAAGGATAAAATCGGAGAGATGGAATGGAAGCTGATGCAGGCACATGCCTACCTTTACAGTGTGGCGCGTAAATGGGATGAAGAACCGGAAAAGAGAAAACACATGGGTCCTGACTTGGGCGCTGTGAAGCTTGCGGTTACCAACACAGCAAATGAAGTGGTGGATCTCGCCATGCGGATTGCAGGCGGCCGCGGGCTGTCCAAGACTTATCCGTTTGAGAAATATTACCGTGATGTACGTGCCGGGCTGCATAATCCGCCGATGGATGATGCGGTTGTGTCTATGCTCGCCAAGCACGCCGTTTCTGATGATCAATAAAAAAATCCCAAAGCGGCTCTCCGCTTTGGGATTTTTTTATTATTGTTCAGCGAGCAGGTCGGCGAAAGCTTTCGCATAAGGAGGAAGATCCGGCGGACGTCTTGCGGACACGATGTGGGCGTCCTGGACGACCGCTTCGTCCACCCAGGTGGCTCCTGCATTTGTCATGTCATCTTTAATGCCGGGTGTACTCGTTACCGTTCGTCCTTCCAGAATACCTGCAGAAATCAGTACCCAGCCGGCGTGGCAGATCTGACCGATCGGCTTTTCATGTTCATCCATATGCCGGACCATATCGAGAACTTTGTCATATCTGCGGAGCTTGTCGGGAGACCACCCGCCGGGGACGAGAATTCCGTCATAATCAGAAGGGTCGATTTCATCAAAAGCGAAATCAGATACGGCAGGAACACCGTATTTCCCTGGGTACTCCTCGCCGGCTTTTTCACCGACAAGATGAACCTCAGCTCCTTCCTCCTGCAGACGGAGAAGCGGGTACCATAATTCCAAGTCTTCAAAATCCTTGCTTACAAGAGCGATGATTTTCTTATCTGCTAAACGCATAGACTACCTCCTCCGATTTAATTCCTCTTCATTTTATCAAACCGCTGCGCTGGTTTCGAATCCTGCGAACACGCCAGTACCCACCAAATGAGCACAGGCTGAAAAAGCGGGCGGATCCAGAGAGCGGCCGGACTTGCTTCCTCCGACCATGGAGCCGGTATTGAATAGATGGCTGCGTAGATATTGGCAGGGAGCACAGCAATCAAGAAGACGGCTGTAGCGAGACCGGCGGCTTTTCTCGTCTGCGGGAAAACCAAGAGCAGCGACAGCAGCCATTCGGTGATGCCGGACATGTAAACAATTTCAAGCTTCAGCGGCACCCATTGCGGAAGCATTCTGGCAAATCCGTGGTCGTAGATGAAATGAGTGATTCCTGCGTAGAACAAAGCGGCAGCAAAAATATAAAGGCCGATTTTTCGTATCATGGCATGGTCACGCTCCTTTAAAAATATCAGTGGTTTTGAAACCTTTTTTCCCTCTCGGACGTCTATGTAAAAGACCCGTTTGAGAATGCGGGTATACTAGTAAGGTGATTCCGCCTCGTTGTATGAGAAGGAATCAACCATGATTAAGGGGTCGACGTTATGAAAAAACTGACAAGTATCTGGATGATGGCTCTGCTTCTCTTTTCTGTTTGGGCGGTGCCTCTGGAAAGTTACGCCTCTACAGGTGACCAGGGCATCAATGAAAAGCTGGGACTGCCGATCGTTGTCTACGGTGAAGCCCTGTCAGAAGCGCAGAAATCTGAGGTGGCGGACTTACTCAAGGTGGACCAGCATGAACAGGTCGACGAGTTTTCGGTCAACGGACAGGATCTGAATGAGTACATCGGTGGTAATCCAAATTCGAATATGTATTCTTCTGTGAAAATCCTTCATAAGGACAACGGAGAAGGATTGTCCATTGAAATCGTTACACAAGATAACATAACACAGGTGACAAAAGAAATGTATACGAATGCTCTCCTCACTGCCGGCGTCGAAAACGCTGAAGTGCTGGTGGCTTCCTCTGTGAAAGTTAGTGGACATTCCGCTCTTACAGGGATCTACAAAGCGTATGATGCCAAAGGAGTGAAACTGGATGAGAGCCGTATGAAAGTCGCGAGCGATGAACTGGATATTGCAACAGATATTGCAGAAGAAGAGGGGATCGATCAGGATAAAGTCAGCGAACTGCTGACGGAAATCAAGAAAGCCATTGCTGAGCAGGATCCAGCAACGAAGGAAGAGGTCGAGCAGATTGTTCAGGAGCAGCTGCAGACGCTGAACATCGAACTGAGTGAAGAAGACCGCCAGCGATTGACGGATTTGTTTGATCAAATGAGAAATTTGAATATCAATTTCGATCAAGTGAAAAACCAACTGGATGATCTGACGGGCAGTATCCAGGATATCATTAATGATGATGGGTTCTGGAGCAGCTTCCGCAGTGCCGTTCAAAGCTTCTTCCAGTCTTTGAAGAACTTCATAAGCTCCTTGTTCAATTAAGCCGGTTCTCCGGCTTTTATATCGGTGGATGCCTGCCGAAAGAAAAGCCGCTCTCCCTATGAGGAGAACGGCTTCTTGTTTTATGAATCCACGGCAGTTTTCGTATCTTCGACAATCTGTTCGAAAGGAACGTCGGTGTCCCCTTTATATTTTTTCAGGACTTTCCCGTCTTCTCCTACTAAATAAAAGGATGTGCCGTGGGTGACCTGGTCATTGCCCTCCGTTTTTAAAACAGAGGCTTTGAAGCTTTCCCGTGCAAAGTCTTGAATCTCTTCCTGGGTATATTCCGTCAAAAATGTCCAGTTGGATTCATCCACGCCGTATTTGCTTCCGAACTCCTTCAGCTTATCTGGTGTGTCGACGGTCGGGTCTACACTGAATGAGACACTATGTACATCGATGCCTTCTTCTTTCAACATTTCTTTCACTTTCACCATGTTTCTTGTCATAGGCGGGCAGACTGTGTTGCAGTTGGTGAAAATGAAGTCCGCAAGCCATACTTCGCCTTCCAGTTCATCAGTGGAAAAAGATTCCCCATTCTGGGTGGTCCCTTCGAATGATTGGATCTCCCAGTCCAATGTATCTTCCAGTTCGCTGGATCCACAGGCCGCTAGTATAAGGGCGAGGCTGAGCAATCCGCCTAAGAGTAACAAGCGCTTCATAGGTTTCTCCTTCCAGGTTATAAAGTCTCTTCTAGTTTACGACCGCCTTAAACAACGTGTCAATCGGCTGAGGGACTGTTCTTAAATTGGACAAATATACCTGCTTGTATAACCCTTTCAGTCCAGGGAATCCTAAGGGTCCATGATATTCGATCAGGGAGTGACAGGGTATGCCTTATTATACGGACAGCCATTCCGGAAAAGCATTGTTTTATGAGGATTCAGGGGAAGGGCAGCCGGTCGTTTTCATCCATCCGCCGGGAATGGGACGGATGGTGTTTAAAATGCAGCACGAGCTGGCAGCAAAGTACCGCATCCTTCTACCGGATTTGAGTGGGAACGGAGATTCTGATGTGGTAACACACTCCCCTGACATTACCTGGTATGCCCGGGAGGTGATCAGTCTGCTGGATCATCTCCAGCTGGAATCTGCGGTCATCGCCGGTTATTCATGTGGAGGAATGGTGGCTCAGGAGACGGCTTTAACCTACCCTGAGCGAGCCAGAGCAGTCATTCTTGCAGGAGGATTTCCAAAAGTTGAAACCGGCGGGCTTCGTTTTGAGTTCCACGGGGGGATGTACTGGGTGGAGAAAAGTCCTGAAACCCTCGCTAAGTTGTTAAGTCATTCTCATTTTAAGGATGAAAAACTGAAGCGGGAGCTGAATGAACATATGGCGAAGTCGGATCATGAAGCATGGCATGCCTTTTATGACCGGGCACTTCATTATGACTGCAGCCACCGGCTGGAGAACTTACGCCAGCCGCTGCTTCTCGTTTATGGAAGCAAAGAGTTCTGGATCAGTGAACACAGTCATTTTTATCAGGCGTGTCCGCAGGCGAAGATGGTCGTCATCGAGGACGCCTATCATCAGACACCTGCGACTCACTATGACCGCTTCAATGAAGCCGCATCTCAATTCATAGACGCATTATAAAAGCAGAGGCTGTGCCTCTGCTTTCAGCTTGCTGGAAAGATATTTTTTCATCTCGTGGTCATGCTCCTGTAGCGTGTAGGTGGTCACGTTCCGCTTATCGGTGGGTGCTTGCCGCGGGCACGGCCTCAGCTAACTTGGTCAAAAAAACCCATTTGACCAAGTGGATCTTCGGCTCGCGCTGTTCCCGCAGGCGTCACTACCGAACGCTCCTCGTGCCGATGCCTGTGGAAAGACAGCTTTATCCTATGATAAAAGAGAACGTTGAGCATAGCTCCTTCGCGGTTTCAAAAGAACAGTACAAGCTGCGTTTCTGCCGCCTGTGTGAGAAAAATCCTATCCATGACCAAGTATTGATGACCACTCCTTTGGAGTCACTAGAAAAAGGTTTCTCTACAAGCTGAAAGATATTTTTTCATCCCGGGGTCATACTCCTATAGCGTGTAGGTGGTCACGTTCCGCTTATCGGTGGGTGCTTGGCGCGGGCACGGCCTCAGCTGACTTGGTCAAGAAAACCATTGGACCAAGTGGATCTTCAGTTCGCGTTGTTTCCGCAGGCGTCACCACCGAACGCTCCACGCGACCTCTTTCATCATCTCAATCATGGGAACAAAGTACGTTCTCCTATGGACGTTTGTGCGCAAAGAGAATGTTCAGAGTTCCTGGATACATATAAAAACCCGAAGGTAAAGCTGTGCCTCTGCTTTCTTATTGGGGTTTTAAATCAAATGTCGTGTCGACTTCTTTTCCATACACCATCTGGTTGACGGTAATAGTGAGCGTCGAGGCTTCCTGGAAGTTGTGGGTTGGGAAAGATATTGTGGCCATCCCATCTGTGCCTGCATAATCGGCCTGGACTTCCTGGCCGTTATCTCCCAGAACAGAAACGAAAGAAGAAGGTTCTTCCTGCCCATTTTCTGATGCAGGAAGGGGATGAAAGGATTCTCCGACCAGCTTTTCGTTTTGGTGGTAGTCGTGCGGGCTGTAGCTCAATTCCAAGCTCATGTGCTGGTCACTTGTTGTTTCCACGCTGTCCAGGTAAATATCCGTTTGGCGCGCTTCTCCGATTTTTTCGCTGATCCGTGTAGAAGTAGACGCGTTCAAGTCCATATGGTCTATATCTACAGTAAACGAATAAGAGGCATCTTCCTTAAGGTGGATATCTTCTACAACAAGCGTAAGCTCTTCAGGAATCTCTCCTAATGGTTGAAACCGCCCTTCATAAGTGCCGGCGTTCTTTTCCTGATCATAACCGAGAAATACCGGGATCTTCTCGCCTGTGTCCATCTTAAAATAGGAATTCATCGTATGATTGAACACATCATCTTCATCTTCGATGGCCATTCTCACTTTTCCATAGGATGCTCGGATCTGGACTTCTTCGGGTTCAATGACAAGACTATCTTTTTCGTAGGTCCCGGTGGTGGTGAATGTTTTCAAGATATTCGCGTCCTCATTGTATACATAAGAAACAGGTGCGGCTTCTGTTTCATAGGTCTCCCCGTCAATTTGAAACGTCAGGGATGTCGGAACAGTCCGGTTAACCTCTTCAACTTTCGTCTCAAAATCATTGAGTTCCCAAGGGTCATTGACCGGAGGGGTGGAGACTGCTCCATACAGGCGGTTTTCGTAGATCACAGCTTCCTGGTTACCGACCCCTTCCTGCCTGAGGTCCAATGTCTGGGCACCGTTATCCTCTGTTGCTTCCATATGGATGGAATGCAGCGACGGCATATTCCCAATCCCCTCCGTTTCCTTCGTCTTAGAAACGAGGGCAGATAAATCGATACGGTACAAGAAGTGGATGAATTGTTCCCCATGCCATACTTCGTAAATCTGAGCTCTGCCGTCACGACCCGGCAGCGAAGCCGAAGTTTCAGTTGTTGTGGTCAGCCCTTCTTCCCGTGCAAGGGCCAGGCCGGGGATGCGCCCCTCAAAGAACTCATTCAGAAGCTCCTCGGACTCGACTTCGTTCCAGCTGCCTGGAACGTTCTCCATATCGACCGGTTTTGCTTTCCTATGTAAGGAGCTGTCTTCTTTGTGAACCAATTTGACGGAGTCCTGGGAGCCAGTATAGAGGTATGTCCCTCCGGCAAAGAGGATCAGCACAGCACCAATGATGATCCATTTTTTTGTGTTTTCCCGCATGATGGTTTCATCCTTTCCTCCTACGTGTCACGCTCCCTTCCATACTAACAGAATTTTCTATATTTTTGAGAGATCAAAAAAAACCCGCGGATCAACGCAGGTTATTTCTCTTCATCGGAATAATGGTGGAGAAGGGAATCTCCTTCCGAATGGTTGTGGTCTTCCTGTAAAGCTTCCGGGGGTTCATGGGAAAATGCCTGATTAAATTTTGCTGAACGGTTGAAGGCTTCTGCTGCCTCATTCGATTGTTCGACACGCCCGCGCCGGGTTTTCTTTTCATTTTCACTCATCGTCCCACCTCCTTTTGTTTAAGATTTCCTCCTTGCTGTAAAATTAAACTTCTGGATATCATAGATAGTAATTACAGGGAAATCCGTACATAGGGAGAGGAGCTTCAAAGATGGAGGAATTGCTGGATATTTTTAATGAAAAGGAAGAAAAAAAGGGTGTCAAGGCACGAGGGGACGTTCACAGAGATGGAGACTGGCACGAAACGTTTCACTGCTGGTTTGTAAGGAAAATCGATTCAAAATGGCATGTCCTGCTTCAGAAAAGAGCCTTTGATAAAGAAGATTATCCCGGATTGTATGATATAACGGCAGCCGGACACCTCGAAGCAGGAGAGGGATTGATCGAGGGAGGACTGCGCGAAATCCAGGAAGAATTGGGGCTGTCACTGGAACGTTCTGCTTTAACATCAGCCGGATATGTAAGGGAGGAATTGATTGGGAAAGACAAGGTGGACCGGGAAATCTGCCGGTTGTTTTTCTATCATTGGCCTGGTGGGGATCTACCGGTCGGAGTTGAAGTGGCTGACGTACTTGCCATCCCTCTGGACCAGTTGTCCTCCTTGATGACCGGAGACAGGGAAGTGGCTGCAGGTGTTTCGATTTGCACCGGAGAAAAAGAAAGGATGAAGGTGGAATCATTTGTTCCTCATACCCCTGCCTATCAAAGTCACTTGCTGAAGGCTTTGTCTGAATATGTCGAAAAACTTTGACAATAACACCTCTCCATCGATATAATTTTTGATTAAGTGATCAGAAAGGAGTCGACGAATGACACATCCAAGCTTTGAAACAAAAATTGTCCACCATAAACAGGATCAGTCACAGGTGCATAACAGCAAGACGACACCGATTTATCAGACATCCGCCTTTACGTTCAAGGACCTCGACCATCTGGAAAGTTACTATGAAGGGGAAAGTCCATACTTATATACAAGAGAAAAAAATCCAAATACCGATGAACTTGCGGGAACGGTTGCTGAGCTCGAAGGTGCCCCATCTGGAGTCGCTTCCTCCTCGGGAATGTCAGCCATCCTTGCAGGAATTCTGGCGGCTGTTGAACCCGGAGGCCATATTGTAGCTGCAGAAGATGTGTATGGAGGTACGCACAAACTCCTGACTAAAGAACTGCCCTCCTTCGGAATCGACGTCACCACGGTATCCTTTAACGATTTGGACGAGGTGGAGAAATTCATCCAGCCTCATACACATCTGCTTTATACAGAATCGATTTCCAACCCGTTCCTACGCGTGGAAGACTTGAAGGGTCTAAGCAGTCTCGCTCAAAAACACGGCTTAAAGACGATGGTGGATAACACTTTCGCCACCCCCTATCTTGTCCAGCCCTATGAGTATGGAGTGGACCTTGTTGTGCACAGTGCTACGAAATACATAGGTGGTCATAGTGATGTCACGTGCGGTGTTCTGGTCGGTTCGGAAGCATTGATTTCCAAAGCATCCCAGAAAATCGTGACCCTCGGTGCGAATTTAAGTCCATTTGAAGCATGGTTGACCCAGAGAGGGGCCAAAACACTTGCCCTCCGGATGAAACAGCAGTCTGCGAATGCAAAGAGTGTCGCAGAGGCTCTTCGGGAGCATAATGGGGTCAAAAAGGTGTTTTATCCTGAATACGTATCTGAACGGGGCCATGGAGCGATTGTTACCATCGAGCTCAATGAGAGCGTGGATGTGGAAGCCTTTTTCAAATCTCTTGGATGGATCAAAATTGCGCCGACACTCGCTGGTGTCCAGACGACCGTGTCGTACCCTGTCCGTACGTCACACAGGGCTCTGTCAGAATCAGAACGCGAAAAAATCGGAGTGAACGATTACGTCATCCGCTTATCCATCGGAATTGAGAGCGGTGAAGATATCATTCATCAGCTGAAAAGCACCATCGACACTTCAATAAAATAAAAATTCAGAATGTTATTGACATTAAGGCGGACGGTCAGCTATAATTCTCATCATAATCAAAATTAAATAACTAGTACTCTTATTAAGAGCGGCTGAGGGAATAGGCCCTGTGAAGCCCGGCAACCTTCAAACATCGGTTTGAAAAGGTGCCAAGTCCTACAGATCATGGATCTGGTAGATAAGAGGAGGATATCAGCACGGTCAGCCCTCTTCTTATATGGAAGAGGGCTTTTTGCATGAATAAAGATGCTGAAAGGACTACTTGATTTTAAAACTGATTAAAATGATGTGAATAATAAACTTTAGGAGGACATACAATGACCAACTCTTTTGAAGGATACGATATTGATACCATTTCTCTGCACGGAGGACAGTCACCGGATCCTACGACAGGTTCACGGGCCGTTCCGATTTACCAGACCACATCTTATGTGTTTCATGATACCGATCACGCCCAGAGTCTATTTGCCCTCGATGAACCGGGGAATATTTACTCCCGACTCGGTAATCCGACGGTGGACGTATTTGAAAAACGTATGGCTCTTCTGGAAGGCGGAGTAGCCTCGGTAGCGACGGCTTCAGGCATGTCCGCCATTGCCCTGGCCATTTTGAATGTAGCTGGTGCGGGGGATGAAGTCGTGGCAGCATCCAATTTATACGGCGGAACTTATAATTTATTCGCCAACACTTTACCGCGATATGGCATTAACGTTCATTTTGTTGACCCGGTCGATCCGGAAAATTTCAGACAGGCCATCAATGAGAATACGAAGGCCGTCTTCGCTGAGACCATCGGTAATCCGAGTCTTCACGTGCTTGATTTTGAGAAGGTGTCCGCCATTGCCCATGAGCATCAGATTCCATTGATCGTCGATAACACGTTTGCCACACCTTACACGTGCCGTCCGATTGAACACGGAGCTGACATTGTCGTCCACTCGGCTACGAAATGGATTGGGGGGCATGGAACAGCTATCGGAGGTGTAGTCGTAGACGGCGGGCAGTTTGACTGGGGGAATGGGAAATTCCCTGTTTTTACAGAGCCGGATCCGAGCTACAACGGCATTGTTTATACAGCCGATTTCGGCACGCTCGCCTACATTACAAAACTCAGGGTCCAGCTGCTTCGTGACTTTGGCTCCTGCCTCAGCCCGCAGAACGCTTTCCTTCTGCTGCAGGGACTTGAAACTCTTCACCTTCGTGTTGAACGTCATTCAGATAATGCCCGGGAAGTAGCTGAATACTTGGCGGAACACCCTGATGTGGAATGGGTTTCCTATCCAGGCTTGAGAAACCATCCGGCCCATGAACTGGCCAATCAATATTTAGAGGGCGGCTACGGTTCCATTGTCGTATTTGGAATCAAAGGAGGCAGAGAGGCTGGGAGTCAGGTGATCAACAACATCTCGTTGTGGTCCCATGTCGCCAATGTCGGCGATGCGAAATCTCTGATCATCCACCCGGCGTCCACGACCCACCAGCAGCTTTCCGTCGAAGAGCTTGCGGCGAGTGGGGTGACGGAAGAGCTGATTCGTCTTTCCATCGGACTCGAATCCAGTAAGGATTTAATCAATGACCTTGATCGGGCCATTGCCAAGGCAACAGGCAATGATTCCGGAAAGCGGGCAATCACTGAGAATGATGAAGGTGTCATCAAATGGGCACTCAGCTCTGCGAAGATCACCGAAGAAGGAGAAACACGCCCGAAACGACTGGCTGTCGTCGGCCTCAGTGGAAAGCCTTCCCGTCCGAGTCACCGTCTCGCAAGAAAAATGCAGCGGCTCGGGTATCAGATCGTCCCGGTGAACCCTCGGGAGGAAGAGGTGCTTGGCGAGAAAGCTTACCCGGATTTGAGATCGATCCCATTCAGCATCGACGTCGTCCAAGTGTTCCGCAGCCCTGAGGCCGCCATTGAGATTGCCCGGGAGGCAGCGGACATTCAGCCCGGTGTATTCTGGCTCCAGGAAGGTGTCATTTCTCCAAAAGCAGCGGAAATCGCCAGTGAAGCAGGTCTGGAAGTTGTCCATAACCGTTGTACCTACAAAGAAGCACAGCGGCTGCGCGGAAGCATAGATACGTACGCATGCGAAATTTAAACAAGGGAAGGGGTAAAAAGATGAATTGGAAAAAAGCCATAGCTGTCCTCAGTGCAGCTGCCGCCGTCGGGCTTGCCGGATGTTCAAGTAATGCCGAGGGGCAGGAGGAACAGCCGGATAAGGTGACCCTTGATTATGCCTACTACTCTCTAACCAGTCTGGTCCTGAAAGAAAAGGGATGGGCTGAGGAAGCGTTTGAAGAACAGGGCATCGAAGTGGAATGGGTGCTCAGCCAGGGAAGCAACAAGGCGCTTGAGTTTTTGAATTCAAGCAGCGTTGATTTTGGTTCTACAGCCGGAGCGGCTGCGTTGATGGCTAAAGCGAATAATGCTCCTGTAGAATCCGTCTATCTCTATTCCAAGCCGGAATGGACGGCTTTAGTGACGAATCCGGATTCTGGTATTTCTTCTGTAGAGGATTTGAAAGGGAAGAAAGTTGCTGCCACGCTTGGAACCGACCCTTATATTTTCCTTGTCCGTGCTTTGAAGGACCACGGACTGAGTGTGGATGATATTGAGCTTGTCAATCTGCAGCATCCCGAAGGGGCTTCTGCCTTGAACTCCGGCAATGTCGATGCATGGGCAGGGCTTGACCCCCACATGGCACGTAATGAACTGGAAGCAGGGGCAGAGTTGTTTTACCGTAAGCCTGAATTCAATACGTACGGAACGTTGAACGTTCGTTCTGCGTTTGCGGATGACCATCCTGACGTCGTTAAAGATGTGATTAAAGTCTACGAAAAAGCGCGGGAGTGGACGGTAGAACACCCGGATGAAGCCGCCGAAATTCTGGCCGAGGAAGCCAACCTCGATCTTGAGGTAGCGAAGAAAAGCCTTGATCGCAACGACCTATCGGATCCTGTTCCGGGAGATGCTTTAAAAGAAACGATTCAAGGAGCCGGCACGGTCCTTCAGGAAGAAGAAGTGATCAAACCGGATGTGGATATCGATCAGTTGACGGAAGATCTTGTCCGGCCGGAATTTGCAGAAGAAGTGATTGAATAAGGAGGTTCAACGATGTCCAGTCGAACAGAAGCTGCTGTTTCATCACCAGCTGTGCAGCGAACGAAAATAAAACCGGCTCCTAAAAGGAAGTGGGGAGGGGCTTTGTTAGGACTGGTCCTCCCGGTGCTCATTCTTATTCTCTGGGAAACAGCTTCCCGGGCGGGATGGGTGGCTCCTTACCTGCTTCCTTCTCCAACAGCCGTCGTTGAAGAAATGAGCGGCATGGCACAGGAAGGAGAGTTATGGGGGCACATCAGCATCACCCTTTACCGTGTTTTTGCAGGATTTTTTGCTGGTCTGGCCGCGGCTGTTGTACTGGGAGCGGCTACAGGGTACAGCCGGATCGCCCGTCAGCTGCTTGATCCGATGCTCCAGGCCCTTAGAGCGATCCCATCGCTCGCCTGGGTACCTTTGTTCGTCCTGTGGATCGGCATCGGTGAAGCGTCGAAAATTACGCTTGTCGCTGTAGGGGTGTTTTTCCCTGTGTATTTAAATTTAACGTCGGGCATTCAAGGGGTCGATCGGAAATTGATCGAAGTCGGACGTATCTATCATTTTACGAGCCTGCAGCAGATTAAGAAAGTCATTCTTCCTGCCGCGCTTCCATCTTTCATCGTTGGTCTCAGGAGCGGACTCAGCCTCGGCTGGATGTTCGTAGTGGCGGCCGAGCTGCTTGGTGCCAGCCAGGGACTTGGTTATTTGATGGTGTACGGGCAGAATACGTCTGCCCCCGCCATTGTTATAGGAAGCATCCTTCTCTTTGCCGTTTTCGGCAAGATTACAGATGAGGTATTGAAGAGGATCCAGACGAGAGCATTGAAGTGGCAGGATAATTTAGAAAATGCCTAATAGAAAGGAACGATCTACGTGCTGACAGTCAAAAAAGTGTCACGAACGTTCCAATCGGGAGCGACAGGATTTGAAAATATAGATTTACAAGTGAAAAGAGGAGAGGTTGTCGGAGTGCTCGGCACGAGCGGGTGTGGGAAAAGCACGCTCCTACGTGTTCTTTCCGGGCTGGATCCGGAGTACGAAGGGAGCATCCAGACAAAATCTGAAAACCGCGGGAATGCTTTCGGAATGATGTTTCAAGAACCGCGTCTGATGCCGTGGCTGGATGTCCTTGACAACGTCACGTTCGGTTTTTCCAAGCCGTCCAAAAAGGAGGCCGCCTTGGAACTGATAGAAACTGTCGGATTAAAAGGGTTTGAGCATCATTATCCAAAGGACTTATCCGGTGGAATGGCACAGCGGGCCGCTATTGCAAGGTCGCTGCTCAGTCAGCCGGACATCCTTCTCCTTGATGAACCCTTCAGTGCCCTGGACGCTTTTACGAAAATGCAGCTGCAGGACCTTCTGCTTTCTATATGGGAGAAGCACCATACGACAACCCTCCTCGTGACTCACGATATTGATGAAGCCCTTTATCTGTGTGACCGCATTGTCATCATGAGAGGGCAGCCGGGTCAGATCGAGTCGGAACTGTTCATCCAGAGACCGAAGCCGAGAAAACGTGGCGATGCCGTTCTAGGTGAATTGAAAGAGCAGATCCTCAAGGAACTGGACTTTACGAAACGATAAGGAGGTACATCTATGACAAACGCGACAATCCCCCCGGAGAAGGGAGACTACCAAGTCGGACGCGAATGGAGGGAGGGCGCTCCATTTGATTGGAAGGATATTCATTCCAACTTTACCTGGCACAAAACCGGGAAGGTGAATATGGCCTATGAGTGTGTCGACCGGCACGTGGCGGAAGGAAAAGGGAACAAAACAGCGCTGCATTATTTGTCGGATGAAGAAGAAATCACCTATACGTATGCTGAGCTTCAGCGTGAAGTGAACCGCTGGGCGCGTGTGCTTCAAAGGCATGGTGTGAAGAAGGGGGATTTTGTTTTTGTATTCCTCCCCAAGCACCCTTCCTGCCATATCGCCATGCTGGCTGCCATCAAGCTGGGAGCTGTCGTCGGACCTTTGTTTGAAGCCTTTATGGAAGAAGCCGTAAAGGATAGAATCAACGATTGTGAAGGGGAATATTTAATAACCGACCACTCTTTTCTGGATCGTGTTATTCGGGAGGACATTCCAAGCCTGAAAAATATTTTTGTTACCGACAAGCAGGGCGGGGACTACATTTCCATTACAAAAGAAGCGGAGAAGGAAAATCCAGAGCTTGAAACGGTATGGGTCGATCTGGAAGACGGTTTAAACATTCATTACACAAGCGGCTCTACCGGGAAGCCGAAAGGCATCATCCACGCCCACCGTAATATGATACAGCAGTACCAGACAGGACGCTGGGTACTGGATCTCCATGAATCGGATATTTATTGGTGTACCGCCCATCCTGGCTGGGTGACAGGTACGGTATATGGCGTGTTTGCTCCTCTGTTGAACGGGGTGACCACAGTCATTCACGGTGGGCGTTTTTCTGCTGAGGCCTGGTATGGGGTGCTGGAACGCGCGGGTGTAACCGTCTGGTACAGCGCACCGACCGCTTTCCGTATGCTGAAATCTCAGCCGGAACGTCTGCATAAAGACTATGACTTATCAAAACTACGGCATGTGCTGAGTGTCGGAGAGCCCTTGAACCCGGAAGTTATTCACTGGGCTTACGAAACGTGGAGCCTGAGAATCCACGATACTTGGTGGATGACGGAAACAGGCGCCCAGCTTGTAGCCAATCTGCCGACGAGAACCATCAAACCTGGATCCATGGGCCGGCCGATACCGGGAATAAAGGCAGCGGTGCTGGATGATGACGGAAAGGAGCTTCCCTCCAAAAAAACAGGCCATCTTGCCATACAGGCATCCTGGCCGTCCATGATGAAGGAAGTTTGGAAAAATCCAGAAAAGTATCAGACGTATTTCCCGTTCGGAGGAGACTGGTATCTCGCTGGTGACCTTGCGTATATGGATGAAGACGGCTATATTTTCTTTCAAGGACGGAGTGATGATATGATCAACTCTTCCGGAGAGAGGATCGGGCCTTTTGAAATTGAAAGCAAGCTGATGGAGCATCCTGCTGTAAAAGAGTCCGGAGTCATCGGAAAACCGGATGATGTACGCGGAGAAATCGTCAAGGCCTATATCGTTTTAAATGAAGGGTATGAAAGGGTGGAGGAGTTAGCGCAAGAAATCCGGAGCTTCGTGAAGAGCGGGCTCGCGGCACACGCTGCCCCAAGGGAAATAGCATTTATAGAAGAGCTTCCTAAAACACAGATTAGTGGTAAGGTTCTGCGGAGAGAACTTAAGAAGTGGGAAAGTGAAGGGGTTCTTTAATAAGAACGGCCGCTTGAGAGGCGGCTGTTTTTTTATGCATGGATTGTATATAATATACAACGACTTTTATATTTTTATAAAATTGTAATATATTCTAAAATTTCTCATAATCCTGTAAAGACTGTCCTATAGCGGTTCTTCCGGCGGGTGAATCGCAGGCAATCTCTCTAGTATGCTGATGCATAAAAAACTGCCAGCAAATTCTATTCAAAATTTAGTCATTCTGTGCTATAATCTATAAAGCACGATCCATCCACTTGGTTGCAGCCAAAAGTTAATGTCCGAAACTACGCCTACACACTCATACCCAAAGAGGTACAAACGCCCCACTGCGTACGTCTTTTTTTAATGGTTCAAGAATGTTTTTTTTACTTTTTTTAAGAAACTACGCTCAAAGGAAATAATAAGAAAGCGCTATCATATTTGTTTTCAGGAGGTTACGTCATGAAGTTAACAACCAAGATTTTTATTGGTTTAATCCTTGGTGCTGCGGTAGGTCTGGGTCTTCATTTAGCTGCACCCGATCTATTTACAACTTTGGATGCCTATATTTTCAGTCCATTGGGGACCGTCTTTTTAAATCTTATTAAGATGCTCGTCGTCCCGATTGTATTCTTCTCCATCACTTTGGGAACGGCTTCCCTGGGTGATCCGAAGAAACTGGGAAGAATCGGCGGGAAAACCATCGGCTTCTTTCTAGCTACAACAACGATTGCCATTTCCATTGCGATCGGGCTTGCCTACCTCTTCCAGCCGGGCAATATTGATATCAGTACGGCTAATGCGGAGTATGAAGCTCAGGAGGCTCCTGGTGTTGTAGAAACCTTTACGAACATTATTCCGACCAACCCGATCCAGTCTATGACGGATGGAAACATGCTGCAAATCATTGCCTTTGCGATCTTTATCGGTTTTGCTCTTGCTATGCTCGGCAAGAAAACAGAAGGGATCTACAAACTGGTGGAGCAGGGGAACGAAATTATGATGTTCCTTGTTAATCTGATTATGCGTTTTGCGCCGTATGGTGCCTTTGGTCTTCTTGCTTCCGCTATCGGAACGATGGGTATTGACGGTATGCGTGCGATGGGTATGTATATGTTTGTCGTCCTTCTGGGACTGTTTATCCATGCGATCGTAACGTATGGTTCTGCTGTATCCTTCCTGGGTAAGATGAATCCGATTACGTTCTTCAAAGGGTTTTTCCCTGCTATGACGGTTGGATTCAGTACATCCAGTTCAAGTTCCACGCTGCCGATCTCTATGAAAACGGCGCAGGAAAACTTAAATGTCCCTAAACCTGTAAGTAGTTTCGTTCAGCCTCTCGGGGCGACCATCAACATGGACGGGACAGCAATCATGCAGGGTGTAGCGACGATTTTCATCGCCCAGGTTTATGGATCTGATTTATCTTTCACTTCATTAATTATGGTCGTGTTGACTGCCGTACTTGCGAGTATCGGTACGGCCGGGGTCCCGGGTGTCGGTCTGATCATGCTTGCCATGGTACTGAATCAGGTGTCCCTGCCGGTCGAAGGTATTGCGTTGATTATTGGTATCGACCGTCTTCTAGATATGACAAGAACAGCTCTTAACATTACTGGAGATGCTGCGTGTGCAGTTGTTGTCGCTGAATCCGAGAAAAAGCACGGTGGATTGGATGAAGAAACACAACGTATGCAAGCATAAACGGAACACTGAAAAAGTGCAACCTTTTGGTTGCACTTTTTTTATTTTCTAAAAGTCTGCTGTGCCGGGCTTCATTCTGCTTCGAAAGGGGGGAGGGAGCGCCGGGGATCATCCGCGTCTCGACGTGTAAGGAAAGTCCTGCAGGGGTATAGTAGAAGATAGATATAAAAGTAGGAAGAGGTGAGTGTTCCCATGTTTTATTCTGTAACGTTCCAAAAAATTATCTACTTAACCGCCATCGGGGTGATTATCGGGGCAGTTGTCGGCTTTTCCGCTGTGCTCGGGTTCGATCTCGGTGGAACAGCCTTTATCCTTTCCATGTTTTTGAGTATTCTGCTGGTTTATGTAACGGCTATGTATGCAGAGCTCTATCACATCAGGGAGGCTATCAATAAACAGCGCAGAGAAGACCGGGCTTAACGAGTGCCGGTAAGCAGGCTGTAGGAAAGGACGATCAGATAGAGGAGAGCGAGAATTGCGATTGTCCAGTAGGTTCCTCTTGATAACTTTTTGAAAATCACGAAAAAAGTAGCGGTTACAGCGGAGAGGATGAAGATCCAATAAAATGCTTCCATCTTGATGCTCCTTTCTTTCTTTATATACTAAAGCCCTTCTGTGGGATGGGCAAGACCTGTTTACGGATGAAAGAACAGGGGAAAAAGGAGATTAGTAGCAGCTATGCATGTGGAAAGGAGGGGCTGCCTTGTCTGTCTTTGAACTGATTTTTATACTGGTGACCATCTTCTGGCTTGCGGAGTTTTTTATTTTCCGAAACGACAGATCTGACGGTGGTGACCAGGAGCGCCGCTCCTTTCCGCTGATCTTTATCATTGTTGTCCTGACCGTCGGTTCTTCCCTTGGATTAAGGGAAGGTGCGGTGGGAATCACCACTGCCCGCTGGGTATGGTGGACTGGACTGATCCTGTATGCTTCTGGGACGGCTCTCCGGTATTGGGGGATTCTCCATTTGAAGGAGCAGTTTACAAGGAATGTGGCGGTACGGAAAGGGGACAGACTTGTGAGTTCAGGACCTTATCGGCTGCTGCGTCATCCTTTGTATACAGGGTTGTTTTTCATTGTTGTCGGCTTCTGTCTCGGAACCGGCAATGTCTATCCCGCTGTTCTATTTGGCATACTGATAACGGTCGCTTTACTACATAGAATCCGGCTCGAAGAAGCGATGTTAACGAAAGAACACGGCGAGATGTACAGGGAATGGTGTGGAAAAAGGTACCGCTTCATTCCTTTTGTTTATTAAATTTGGAGGTGGATGGGTTTGAATAAGAAAACAGCGATTGTTGTAGGTGCAGGACTGGGCGGGATGTCCGCTGCGATCCGGTTGTCCGCAGATGGATATGATGTAAAGGTCATTGAAAAGAACAGCAATATAGGCGGAAAATTGAACCGCCGCGAAGGAAAAGGCTTTACGTTTGATACAGGCCCATCCATATTGACGATGCCGTGGGTGCTGGAGCAGCTCTTCGCCAGTGTTCACCGACGTCTGGAAGACTATATTACAGTGGAGCGGGTGGAGCCGCAGTGGCGCACCTTCTTCGAAGACGGTACACAGGTGGATGTAACGAGTGACCTTCCGAACATGTTGGAGGAAATGTCCAAAGTGACGAACCGCCCGAACCGGAAGCTGACGGATTTTCTTTCCTACAGCCAGGATATGTATGAATTGTGCATGAAGAGCTTTTATAAGTACAGCATCCAGGACTTGAAAGACTTGAAGAAACATCACAAGCTGAACGAATTGATGCAGATGGATCCGTTGAGTACGGTTGCGAAGTCCACGCATAAACAATTCAACAATCCTTATTTAGAGCAGCTGTTCAACTATTTCGTCATGTATGTGGGCTCCAACCCATATTCAGCCCCTGCCATATTGAATCAGCTCGTTTACGTGCAGCTGGGTCTTGGTATTCACTATGTCAAAGGCGGCATGTATAAGATTGCAGAGGGGATGGGCCGGTTGATGGATGAACTCCGCGTCGATGTTCATCTGAATACACCTGTGCAGCGCCTTGTCGTCGAAAATGACCGCGTGACAGGTGTAGAAACGGAAGATGGCACGCTGCACGAAGCTGATATTGTCGTTTCCAACCTCGAAGCGATCCCGGCTTACAGAAAGCTGGCACCGAAGACATCGAAAGTGAAGAAGGAAACGAAATCCTTGGAGAAGAAATTCGATCCAACGGTTTCCGGTCTAGTTCTGCTTCTTGGTACAGACCGCAAGTTCGATCACTTGAAGCACCATAACTTCCTGTTCTCTGAAGATCCTGAAAAAGAGTTCAAGCAGATTTTCGAAGAAGGAAAGCCTGCGGACGACCCAACCATCTATATCGGCATTTCTGCTCGTTCCGACGAAACCCAGGCGCCGGAAGGCAAGGACAACTTGTTTGTGTTGACACACGTTCCGCCGATGACGGGCAAAAAGCAGAAGCGTGTCGACTGGGATGCCTACAGGGAAGTAGTTCTGGATAAGCTGGAACGTATGGGAATTGAAGGTCTGCGTGATTCGATTGAGTTTGAATACCGTTTTACCCCGGAAGATCTGGAGGCTCTATACGGTCCGAACGGGGGCTCCATATACGGTATTGCAGCGGATAAGAAATCCAATGGTGGATTTAAAATTCCTTCCAAGAGTCAGGTGTTTGAAGGCTTGTACTTTGTTGGCGGGTCAACCCACCCGGGAGGCGGTGTCCCTATGGTGACACTTTCCGGCCAGCTGACCGCTGATTTAATCAAAGAGTATGAAAGCGAACCAGTTCCTCAATCCTGATATCCAGAAAAGACCAGCGGAAAACGCTGGTCTTTTCGTTTATACGCAGATTCCCTGGGGTATGGGGTAGGAGTTGCGAGAATTGAGTCTGGAGTGATTATATGAGCAGCTGGATCATTTTTACGCTTTTTATATTATCAGGGGTGAGCACATTTTTTGTAGCTTCCCGATTATCGATATATGGAGATGCGGTAAAGGAAAAAACGAAAGCGTCCTCTGCATTTATGGGAGCAATCATCGGAATTGCCATATCCCTGCCGGAGTTGACATCAAGTGTTACAGCAATCATTATTGACAGTCCTGATCTGGCTGTTGGTAATTTAATTGGAAGTAACTTATTTAATATTATGGGGCTGGCTATTTTTGATATCGTTTATCGAAGGTATCAAATCCTTACCCATGCCACGGCGGAAAGCAAGATGTACGGCTGGCTGGTTATTTATATGACGATCATCGTCATAGCTGGATTGAGTCTCACGCTCCCGACCCATATTTTCCATATCAGTTATACTTCCATCGCAGTGATTGTGCTGTATTTCATCGGGTCTAAATTCATCAATGACCGGACGTCCTATCAGGGGAGGAAAGTTAAGAAGCAGAACGAGCGGTATAAGGACTTTACGTACAAGCAGGTGTTGTTCAGGTTTATCATGTATGCTTTTTTGATCATGGTCATTGGGAGTGTCCTGACGATTACAGCCGAACGGATATCTGTAATTACTGGTATTGGGGCCTCGTTTATCGGAGCCTTCCTAGTAGCGATCAGCACTTCGCTTCCTGATGCCGTCAGTGTAGGGACTGCTTTAAAGTTAAGGAATTTCAACCTCGGCATCAGTTCGCTGCTGGGCAGTAACGCCTTCAATTTAATGATCCTCGCGATTACCGATTTGATTTACATCAAAGGAAATCTGCTTCAGCAGTCCTCTCCTGCGAACCTTTTTACAGGAGCGGCTTCGATTTTGTTTATCCTGCTGATTATTTACAGCATAACCAGGAGAAAGGTGCAGCCTTGGAGCTACCTGCTTCCTTCCGTTTTAATCATCATCAGTTATTTTGTGACGACGTATCTCGTTTTTCAGATCAAATAATCAAGCAGGGGGAAGGTTCCTCCTGCTTTTTGTTATTCAGACAGGCGTGGGCGGTCCGGCGCAAGTGGAGGCTGCTCCATCCAACCTTTTTTAATTCCGATATGAAAGCCTTCTGCGGAGAAGCGGGCGCTTTCCAACAGAAGCCGGGCGGTGGCGAGAGACAGATCTTTGCGTGCTGTTTGAGCCAGGGCCGTTCCGTAGTTGGCCATTCCGTTCGATGCAGCAAGTCCTGCGTGGTAAAACATCAGTTTGTCAGAAAACAAAGGAACATCAGATTCCGTCACTTCAGGGTCCCACAGCTGGGGAGCGGGCAGGTCTTCCTCCATCAATTGATCGATGAAGTAATGGATATGCTTATGGGCAGTTTTTCGTCCCTTCACCATATACTTACGCAATTCATCAGAATCAGCGGATTGACTGAAGGCGATCATCAATGACTTCCCAAGCATATTTGTATCAAGATTGATATACAACTCTTTGATTTCCAAAGCAGAAATGGCCCGCTGTGACCCTTTTATGTGTCCCAGAAACGACCGGTCCTCCACCATTTTGACGTCGGTAGGTATAGGAATGGCGGGTGTGCGGATAACGATCCCCTTCTCAAGGAGAGCTTCGATGGCTGCATTAAAAATGTCGGCATACTCCTGTAGACTTTTAAGGAAAAACATCCGAATATCACGGCGGTGAGAGGCGAACATCGCGTTGGAATAATTCAGAATCGATGAACGGCTCATTTCTTTTAGATAGAAAATATAAAACTTATCCGAAAACATGCGTGGAGCATCGAGGAACACATCCTGCTCATCGAATCCCTCCGGCGTTTTCATGCCTTCCTGATCGAAAACCTGTCGATAGTGCTTGATCCGCTTCTTAACTAAAGAGGCATTAAGTTCCAGAAGTCTATGGGCATCTCTGTCTTTGACGTTTTGGAGGAAGCTGTCCATCACGCAGTTGATCAGTGTTTCTCCTAGATATCCGGACCACAGCACCCCGACTTCGCCTGAAGTTAATGAAACAATACGTCCATCCTGGCTCACATGAAACACCTTCCTGGTTTATGAATGATTATTCTGAGAGGCTGCATAATACTGAATCCAAAAGCGGAATTCATCAAAGAACAACTCAGGAGAGAGCTCCATGTGCTCGAAAAAATCTTCCAAGAGCTCTGGTTCCATGTCATCCAGCAGTCCTGTTACATACAGGGGTGTTTTAAATCGATGGTAGACGCTGCTATACCCGTTATCGCTGAAAATGTCAGCCATATCCTGCTCTGTCACAAATACCGCCTCCTTTTCTTATAGCGTGTCATCCTACTGCCGGATTATACGACAGAAGAGGGAAATCCAGAGGTCCGCGTGTAACAGCCGGGTCCTGGTGGAACATAAATAAAAAAGTAAGGGGGAGATGGCTGTGAAATGGCCCGAAGAGCTGGTTAATGAGGCGGAAAAGAATATGGAACCCTACGATGTGGAAGGATTTGTTCTTGGGTCCGGGGATGAGAAAGCGGACATTATGATTGTCGGAGAGGCGCCGGGGGAGAATGAAGCGGTTAAAGGCCGGCCGTTCATCGGCCGTGCCGGAGACGAGCTGAACAAGCACCTGGATTATGCAGGCCTATCAAGGAATGAGGTTTATATTACAAGCGTTGTAAGGAGTCGTCCTTATAAGTGGGTGGATACAAATAAAAAAGGGAGTGGAGGGAGGCGGAAGGCGAACCGGAAGCCCAATCAAAAAGAAATCGATGCCCACGCCCACCTGCTGGACTACCAGATTGCCGAAATGGATCCGAAAATTATTATTGCTCTCGGAGGTGTCGCTTATCAACGGTTGACCGGGAAAAAAGATAAGATGACAGACGTGATTGGGCAATCCTTTCAGGTTCCTGTTCAGAAAAAAAGGGGTACTGGCTATGAGCTGACCGAAAAAACATATACAATCATCCCGTTGTATCATCCCGCTGCGGTTTTTTATAATCCGAGGATTAAAGATACCATTTGGGAGTCTTTGGATCATCTGAAGAGCGAAATAGAAAAGAACAGCCGCCGGAAAGAATGACTGTCCTTTTGTGGAAGATTCAGGTCAGGGTGGGGGTTCTATTTAAAAGGTGGCTGTGTTCTTCGTATGTGGGAAGGATCTTGCAGGCCCTTCGGGGGGCACCCTGACCGCCGTATAACGAAGCCACCTGTTCCGGGAGAGGTCTTCAATTCTGTGTTATTCATTTATTCAGCTGTCGGAACTGCTTGAAGGAAGTTTTTCAAATACGAAATACCCTTGTGTGCTGACAGTAGGCGATCCGATTCCTGTGTTGCGCCAGCTTTGGACGGCCACTTTGTCTGTTTGGTTTTCTCCTTTGATTGTATAAATATTCGCTTCAGGCTGGAAGTTGTTCACTTGGGTCAAAGGTTCGGCTTCTTCGCCGGGAGACTGGTGGCCGATAACGCCGACGACTTCACCGAGCTGTTCTTTGGAAACAAGAGTGTTAGTCTGATGAAATTCCTCATCCTCATAAATGATATACGTTTCACGAACCATCGTTGAAGAGGTATGAGCAATATCGGCACCTGCTGCAGGAGCGGGTACTTTCACATGGCTTGGGATGGATTGGTAGGCCATTGAACCAGCTTCTTCTGTAGAGGGGCCGTTTGTATTCCACGTGACTGTAAAAGCGGCTGCTGTAACGAAAGCCGGGACCCACAGCTTTTTTTTCATCAAGAAGCTGGACTTGTGCCGGGTCTTTCCGTGATTCATCGTGTGAATCACGTTTTTCTTCATATAGCGTTCATCAAATGGAACATGGTCGTACTTGACGCGGTGGTTCATTTTCTTTAATTTTCTGTCCGTCAAATCATTCACTCTGTGAACTCCCTTCCGTTGTCATCCGTTCCTGAAGCAGCTGGCGGGCCCGTCTCAACCTTGTCTTAACCGTGTTCGGGCTGGTATTCAAGACGTCTGCCATGCTTTTGATATCAAAATCTTCGAAGTAGTAGAAGATGATGATTTCCCGGTATTTATCCTCTAAAGCTAATACGTGGGCAAGAAGTGCTTCGTCTTCATCCTGGCGCAGCACCAATTCCTCCGGGTTTTCTCTTGGAGAAGGAATCGATCTGAACAGTTCGGTTCCTTTTTTAACGACACGCTTCATATAGGAGCTTTTCAAGTGGTCTTTACATAAGTTGACGTTAATTTTGTACAGCCATGTTTTAATAGAAGATTCTTGTTTGAAGGAGTGGTAGCTTTGGTAGGCTTTGATGAAGGTTTCCTGGGTAATGTCCTCGGCTGCTGCATAATCTTTCACATAAGAATAAGCGAGCCACTTGAGGTCATGGCCGTATTGGTGTATCCATTCTTCAATCCGTTGTTCATCCAGTTCATCGGGTTCATAAGTAGGCTGCGGCCGCTGTCTGCGTATCAATTTGTCCCACCTCATCTGTTTAGACGACACTCCCCGGAAAAAAGTTTTCATCCGTTGTCTTTTCCTTTTATATTCGTCGTAATGATCAGATTATCCTTGTCTGCTTTTCGGGATCATGAAAGCTGTTCCACGTGAAACCTGGCGGATGATAAGGAATGATAGGGCAGAGCGTGTAGAAATAAAGAAGCTGATGGAGGAAAAACGGCGTGTGAGCGGTAAACTTTTTTCTTATGTTCTCTCCTATTTATGCTATAATATAAGAGAATCGGCGGCAGATGCAGCTGCCGCCGCGATACCGTTCGCACAGGAAGACAGGATAGACCTTCACGTTCGTGAAGGTCTATTTTTTATTGTTCATTTTTATGATGAGCGCAAGGAGTGTAATGATGAATGTTCCGAACGCAAACATGATCATGAGGGCTTCATATGTGCTCATATCAGGCCTCACACCCTTTCTAGTACAAAGTTCTGTTTATGGTAGGGAACGGTATCTATCTACAAGGATACCATAATTTTCGAAAAATAAGAACGTGTGTTCGTAAAATAGACGAAAGGAACTAAAAAGGGATAGATTCACGGTGGAGTGAATCTATCCCTTTTGGCAGGGGCAGGGTATTGCTTTTTTACTTATTGTGCGGTTTTTTCCTTTGGTTTTTCGGGGACCTGTTCAGACTGCAGGTCATTTAAACGGTGCAGCAATCCGACTCCGAAATCTTTAGAACCGTAATCAAGGTTTTCGTTGAAGATTCCTCTGGAGCTTTCATACGCCTGAGAACCATGTTCGGCGAAGTCCAGGCCTGAAATTTCTTCCTGACGTGAAACGCGGATGCCGACAGTTGCTTTAATGACAGACACTGTAGCTGCAGTCGTTACCATTGTCCAGGCAATGACAGCAAGTATGCCGACGGCCTGAATGCCAAGCAGGGACGCTCCGCCTCCGTATAGTAAACCACCTTCGACAGCGAACAATCCGACAGCCAATGTACCCCAGATTCCACAGATGCCGTGCACTGCGATGGCGCCTACAGGGTCATCGATACGTACGACGCGGTCAAGGAACTGTACGGCCTCCACAAGAATGACACCGGCAATCAATCCGATAACAATGGCGCCGGCCAGGGATACGTTTGCTGTACCGGCTGTGATCCCGACAAGGCCGGCAAGGGCGCCGTTTAATGTTAAGGAGGCGTCGATACGTTTGAACTTCGCATACGAGTAAAAACCTGACCCGAGTACACCGGCAGAAGCGGACAGCAGTGTAGTTGCAATGACAGAAGGGACGAGGGATGGATCGGCAGCCAGTGTGCTTCCGCCGTTGAACCCGAACCAGCCGAACCATAGAATGAAAACACCGAGAGCGCCGAGAGGAATGTTATGTCCAGGAATGACATTCACGGTTTTTCCACTGTACTTTCCGATACGGGGTCCGAGGAATAGAACGGCCGTGACGGCACCCAGGGCACCCGTGAGGTGGACGACGGTGGACCCGGCAAAGTCTACGAACCCAAGTTCAGCGAGCCAGCCTCCACCCCATACCCAGTGGCCGACAACAGGATATATGAAACCAGTCATCACAATCGTAAGTAAAAGGTAGGATCCCAGTTTAATACGTTCCGCTACAGCACCTGAAATGATTGTTGCACAGGTAGCGGCAAAGACAGCCTGGAAGACGAAGAATCCGATTTGATCTTCCTGTCCGGATAATAGGAAGCCGTCTAGACCGATGAGGCCGCCTCCGGACGATCCGAACATGATGCCGTAACCAACAATGAAATAGAGAACAGCGGCGATCGACATCGTCATGAAATTTTTCATGAGGATATTCAAGGCGTTCTTCGAGCGGGTGAATCCGGATTCGACCATTGCGAAGCCTGCGTGCATAAAGAATACTAAAAAGGCGGCAATCATTACCCAGGCCATATCAACGGATTGAAGCACAGATTCAGCGGTTACGGTCGTCTGAGCACTGGCGGCGACAGGAAAGCTGAAAAGCGCCAGCAGTGATAAAGGAATAACTTTCTTCATAAATGAATCGTCCTCTCCTATAAATTAAATAAGTGCCTGTTTGCCTGTTTCCCCTGTCCGGATCCGGAAGACTTCATCGATGGTGGATACGAATATTTTCCCATCCCCGACTTCATCAGTAGCGCAGGCTTCCAGGATGACATCTACGACAGAGCCGAGCTCGTGGTTCTCAATGACCATTTCAACCTTGACCTTCGGGTACAGCTTGATTTCAAAGCGGTTCCCGCGGAAGATTCCTTCCTGACCTTTCTGTTGACCGCAGCCAGCTACTTCTGAAACGGTAAGCCCCTTGACTCCGAGGGTGTCCAGCTGCTGCCGGAGCTCCTGGAATGCTTCGGGACGGATGATGGCTTCGACCTTTTTCATAGGCTCATTTCCTCCTCATATTCATGTCAGGAAATATGACATGCGTAGTAGTTGTTATTTACTATAAGTGAAATATTCTGAAAAATCAACACCTTTATTGTAAATATGTCAGGAAAGTTGACGTGTTCATGAGTGGAGAAAAAAGCCTGCCGGAACACAAGGGTCCCGGCAGGCTTTTCGATAGGCTTATAAGTCATCAAATCCGTTCGTATCGGATACTTTTGTATATTGTCTGGATTTTTGTTCGAAGAAATCCGACTTTCCTTCATCCACGTCCTGATAGGCACGGATCCACTTGAATGGATTTGTATCCTGTTCAGGGTAGGGCTTATCCGTGCCGAGCATCCGGCACCGTTTGTTTGCGATATAGCGGATATAATCTTCAAGATCGTCCATCGGTATGCCCGGGAACTGATCTCCGATAAGGTGGCGTCCCCATTTGATCTCAAGCTCTGTCGCTGTTTGGAACGTTTCTTTCGCGAATTCACGGTAAGCATCGGCATCAAGCTGAGGATTTTCATTCAACGTCTCATTGAATATCCGTGTAAACAAGCTCACGTGAATCTGCTCATCACGATTAATGTAGTTGATCATTGTACTGGTGGAGACCATTTTCTGGTTACGGGCAAGGTTATAGAAAAAGGCGAACCCGGCATAGAAAAACAGTCCTTCCAGGACGACGTCATAGACGATGGATTTCAAAAAGGAATCCAGGGAGGGGGCATCAATGAAATCCTGATAACCGTCGGTAATGAACTGATTGCGCTCCATCAGGACATCATCGTGCTTCCAGTATTCAAAAATCTTTTCCTGTTCCTGCTGGTCTACCAGGGAGGACAGGACATAAGAGTAGGACTGGTTATGGACAACTTCCTGGAATGCCAGCACCTGCATGAGAGCGGACAAACTGGAATCGGTTAGATAATCCGCGATTTTTCCTGAGTAATCAGTCTGGACCGAATCCAGAAAAGCGAGCAGGCCGATAATCTTCTTGAACGATTCCTGCTCCTGAGCGCTCAGCTCCGGCCACTGCTTGAGGTCGTTGCTCATGTTGATTTCACTCGGAATCCAGAAGTTGGCGAGCATCGTTTTATACATCGGGTAGGCCCACGGATAGCGGGTGTCATCCCAGTTCAATATATTGGAGCTGCGTCCGTTGACGATTCCGGTTGACGCATTAGGTGCTTCGTGGTCGACTAACTTTCGTTTGTTTAATGTTTCCATAAGTCTTGGCCTCCTTTTACGATGAGCAGCTTTCGCATGCATCAAAGTCTCCAGAACTTGAAGTGGAGCGGGTATAGTAAGTGGTTTTCAGACCGTTTTTCCATGCATCCATATGCAGCGCCAGCAGTTCCTTGGCCTGAATGGTATTTCTGACATACAGGTTGAAAGAAATGGACTGATCAATATATTTCTGGCGGATGCCGTTCTGGCGGATGCTTGCGTGCTGATCCACATCATAAGCGGATGGATAGAACCCGTAGGTTTCATGGTTCAGTTCGGGAGCTGTCACTGGAATTTTATAATTTTTCTTTTCCTCGGAATAGAATTTTTTGAATACCGGATCAATACTTGCTGTACTGCCGGCAATTAAGGAGGTACTGGAGTTTGGCGCCACAGCCATCAAATATCCGTTTCTCATGCCTTGCCGGGAGACTTTCTCCTGCAGGGCTTTCCAGTTCCACGTACCTTCCTGGTCAAACGACCGTTTAATAAAAAATTCTCCGGTTTCCCAGTCGGATCCCTCAAAATATGGATAGCTTCCCTTTTCAGCGGCCAGATCACTGCTTGCTTCAATGGCATGATAGGCTAGCGCTTCATACACTTCGGATGTATACTCGAGAGCCTCATCTGATTCCCAGTCCAGCTGCTTCTTGGCGAGAAGGTGCGCCCAGCCGAAGGTACCGAGACCGACTCCGCGGTAGGAATGGTTCGTTAACTGCGCTTGAAGGACAGGAATCGTATTTTGTTCAATGACATTATCCAGCATACGAACCTGGATGCTTACGAGGCGCTTCATCACGCCGGCAGGAACGGCACGGCCTAAGTTGACACTGGACAGATTACAGACAACAAAATCTCCCGGGGTTTTGACCGATATGATTTTTCCGTCTTCGACATACTGTTCCTCCTGCACGGTCGCTTTTTGATTCTGGGCAATTTCTGTACAGAGGTTACTGCAGTAAACCATGCCCTGATGGCTGTTGGGATTCATACGGTTTACTTCATCCCGGTAGAACATGTAAGGGGTCCCGGTTTCCAGCTGACCGATCATGATCCGCTTCATGATTTCAATGGCGGGCACTTTTTCCCTGGACAAATTATGGTTTTCGATACAAGCCTGGTATTTTTCCCGGAAAGAGCCGCCTCCTTTATGTTCATCAAAGTGGTCTTCCAGAGAAAAGCCCATAACCGTACGAACCTCATGAGGATCGAATAAATACCAGTCCTCCCGGTTTTCCACCGCCTCCATAAATAAGTCGGGGATGGATACTCCTGTAAATAAATCGTGGGTGCGCTGACGTTCATCCCCATTGTTCAGCCGGCTGTCCAGAAACGGAAAGATATCCTTATGCCATACGTCCAGATAGACGGCGACCGCTCCCTGACGCTGGCCGAGCTGGTCCACGCTGACCGCGGTGTTGTTCAGCTGTTTCATCCATGGAAGGACCCCTGAGGAGACTCCTTTGAATCCACGTATGTCGCTGCCTCGGCTGCGGATTTTTCCTAAGTACACACCGATGCCCCCGCCATGCTTGCTCAAATTGGCGATGTCAGTGTTGCTGTCATAGATGGACTGGAGGGAATCATCGATGGTGTCAATGAAACAGGAGCTTAACTGTCCATATCTTTTTCCGGCGTTGGAAAGGGTCGGCGTAGCAACGGTCATATACAGGTGACTGAGGGCCCAGTACGCTTCTTTCACAAGAGAGAGGCGCTTGCTTTCATTTTCCTGAGCCATTAAAACCATGGCAATAATCATAAAACGCTCTTGAGGGAGCTCAAAAATCTCCCCGGACTTACTTTTTGCCAAATAACGGTCCGACAGCGTTTTCAGACCGATATACGTAAATAAGTGATCGCGTTCCGGTGTGATAACTTGTTCCAGTTCGTCCAGTTCTTCTTTTTTGTAATAGGTGAGCAGCTTGTGTGTGTAAATCTGTTTCTCGATCAGCGTCTCAATCAAGCCATGAAAATTTTGATAGGCCTTCGTTGTGCCGCGGTTCCCGGCAGAGGCTTCGTACATACGGGTAAGCTGAATCCGGCTGGCTGCATAAGTCCAGTCCGGTGCCGCTTCATCTATTTCGGCAAGGCACTTGAGGATAAGAGCATCTGCCTGTTCATTATAGGGTTTGTCTGCGATCTGTGAAGACTGCTGTTCCAAAAAATCGTCCAGAGGAAGCTGAGGGAAATCGTCCTTCCATTGTTTGATTTTGTCCGTCCAGCTTGTCGTCGTTAATGTGGCAGCCATAGTGTCACTCCTTTTTTTTCATAAAAAAAACCGCTCTTGGGGTGAGCGGATGAAACCATGAAACGAAAAAAGGAAGAGACAAGGCTCTTTCATTTCATCGCTTCATCTTCTCAATCCCCGAAGAAGTTGAAACTGCGACGAATGAAGACAGGTCTCCTGGCTGACACTCGTTCTTACTCCGGTCCTTCCCGTGCGTGGCACAGTGGTTTTACCGTTTCGCGAGTGCTGACAGTTGCGGGGGCAGCTCCGGTTTTACACCGGATTCCCTATTAAGCCTTGTGGCATCTTCGATTCGTTCATACTATATATAGTGTTTTTGTTATTATTAAATAGCTTATCTTGTGTTTTTATCATAACGTGGGTGGATGAATCATGCAACTCTTTTCTTTTGGGTTGATGGTAGGATTCCCCTTTTTTCGACAAGGGAAACCAGTGAGTGGCGCGGTTTTATATACTATAATAAAAGTTGGAGAAAATTTTTCGGGAGGGTTCAAAATGAGTGAAACGTTTAACTGGCATAAGGAAGCAGAACGCCAATGGGACAGCCGTTCGGATATGTGGGGAGAAAAGAGCCGCACCATGTGGGAAGAGGGAAGCAGGAAGAGCATTGTCCCTTTTGTGAAAAAATATATGCCGGCTGGGACAATCGCGGACCTTGGCTGTGGAGATGGATACGGTTCCTATTTGTTATCCAAGGAAGGGTATGATGTGACAGGCGTGGACCTCTCCAAAGATATGGTCAACAAGGCCAATCAACGGGTGAACGATCATTCTCAGCTGAGGTTTGTGCAGGGAGATTTGGCGGATCTGCCTTTTGAAGATGAACAGTTTGATGGTGGAATGGCTGTTAACTCACTGGAATGGACAGAAGTGCCTGCAGCGGGTCTGGAGGAAATGAAGCGGGTGCTGAAGCCGGGTGGACGCCTCTGTATCGGGCTTCTCGGTCCCACAGCAATGCCGAGAGTGAACAGCTATCGGAGGCTTTATGGGGAAGAGGTGATCTGCAATACGATGATGCCATGGGAATTACAGCAGCTGGCTGTTGAAAATGGCTGGGAAGTGATAGATGGAGAAGGCGTTTATAAAAGAGGAGTGGAACCTCACCTTATTGCCGATCTTGATGAGGATTTGAAGCAGGCGCTGACATTTATGTGGCTGTTCATTTTGGAGAAAAAATAAACCGGCACCTCTGAAAAGGTGCCGGGTATGTGGACTATAAATGCTCGTCAAAAGAGTTAAGGTTATCTTCGTCCGTTTCATCCCAAAGGAAAACGGCAAGCATCCGGTCCACTTCTGCAAGCTCGTGCAGACCGGAATGTGTGGCCAGATTGTTGAAAATCAGTTCTTCTTTGTACTGACCGAAGGGAACAATCTTCTCCAGTCTGCTGACGCTGGAAGAGTGGACGAGTCCATCCCAATGGTCTTCCTCCGGTTCCGTTCCGTTGATGACGCCCGCAATGGCAAGAACTTCAATTTCGGGTGGGAAGTTTTCCTTGTCTTCTTCCATCTGTCGGAGAGCTTCTGAGCCGGGCTGGAGATCTGTGGTCGCCTCCCCGTAGTTGGAGGCAAAGTAGCCTTCCTTTTTAATCCCATTGAACGGACTTGCAATGACGGCCAGTTTTTCAACCTTAGGCGCCGGCAGGTCGGACTCTGACATGAGATACCCGGCAGAAGCCAGGCCGCCCATCGAATGACCGACTAGATTCACCTGCTGGATCTTATGTTCCGTCCGCAGCTTCTTCATCACCTGCTGTAGCCAGTACGTCTGGTCCTGAATGCTTGCCCGGTTGTTTTCGAAAAGTACCTGGACAAATGGGCGTGGTGTATTGGAGAAGTTTCCTTGAATCGATACCATACCGGATGCAGAAACATAGATGGTCATATGTTTTTTCCCCCATTGAAGGTTTTCCATCCGGTCCATCATCGACTGAAAGCTGCGCGGGCCGCCTTTATATCCATGTACAAACAATGTGGGTGTCAGCTCAGAGCGTTCCACAGGTTCAGAGCTGCTTGATTTTGCGCTTATGAAAAATATGAGAAGACCGATAAAAATCGAGCCTATGAAAATGAGGCTCCATTTTTTTGTAAACAGCTGCCGATTCAACACGCTTCCTCCTGTTCCTTCTGTTAGGTGATCGTTTCTTTTTATTTTAGCACAGACCCGGTTGGGCGCTGCGCATAGATGTACTATACCCCTGTGGTGTGAACTTCATGTCAATGATTTATCCCGGCATACTTTTTGGTTTACTTCCATTATTTCGGGGAAAACTGACTGTGAAATCAAAGAAATGAAAAGTGGAAAGGAGCATGACATTGAATCAGGAAGAATTGAAGCAGCGGATCCATCAACTGATGGATAATCATAAAGTTGGAACACTCGCTACGGTAAAGGACAGCAAACCGCACACCCGTTACATGACTTTTTTCAACGATGAGAATTTCACGTTTTTCACACCGACGAGCAAGGAAACACATAAAGCAGAGGAAATCGAGGGAAATCCACACGTTCATATCCTTCTGGGATATGAAGGAGAAGGCTACGGTGATACCTACCTGGAAGTACAGGGGCAGGCGAAAATCCGCAGTGATCAGGAGATTAAAGAGTGGATTTGGAATGATGAGATGACACGATGGTTCGATGGCAAGGATGATCCGGAATTTGTCGTTCTTGAAATCCTCCCGGAAACGATCCGTTACATGAACAAAGGTTCCAAGACACCGGAAACCCTGAAATTATAAGGACAACAAACAGCAGGCTGGACAGCCTGCTGTTTTTAAGTTTCCAGCCCACATGGATCGTCTTCATATTCAACTTCAATCGTTACGTGCTCCAGATGGATGGATTCCAGTGTGTGTTTTACGCCTTCCTTAATGGTACAGATCTCCTGTTTCCCCGCATTTCCTGCTACGACTACATGGGTGGAAAAAGCATGGTTTTCCCCGTCGAGAGACCACAGGTGGGTATGGTGGCTGGATAACACCCCTGGAAGGTCATTGATTTTTTCAATGATCCGTTTAAGATCCACATCCGAAGGGACAGCTTCCAGAAACAGCTTCATCGTTTGGACAAGATTTTTGACGACATTATATAGAATAAACAGAGTGATTCCAATGGAAGCCACCGGGTCAAGGATCGGCACGTCAAAGAACATCATGATGACACTGGCGATAAGAACAGCGATCCACCCGAGGACATCCTCGAGAAGGTGCCATGTCAGGACTTTCTGGTTCATGGAATCTCCGCCGCGCAGGCGGAAAACTGCAGCTCCGTTAATGACGATGCCGAGAATGGCCACGGCCAGCATCCCCCCGGCATGGGGCTCAGGAGGATCGAAAAGCCGGGGAACGGCTTCGATGAATATGAAAATGGATCCTACAATTAGTACGATACTATTGATAAGAGCGGCCAGAAGGGAGAAGCGCCGGTAGCCGAAAGAAAAACTTTCGGAAGTTCCTTTTTTTGAGAACTTCTGTAAAAACCATGCAAGACCGAGAGAGAGAGAGTCGCCGAGGTCGTGCAGTGCATCGGATAATATCGCCATACTATTCGTTAACAATCCGCCGATGATTTCAATAATGGTAAAAGCGAAATTCAGAAAGAAAGCGGTTTTGATTTTTCCGGTTGTTGAATCTACGTGATGATGATGGTGATGACTCATCCTTAACCCCCCCTTATATGAGTATATGTTCATATATTAAAAATAAGCAAAGAAGAAGAGGTTGTCAAACGGTTTTTCATCGTTTCCCCCTGAGAGGGGCTCCTCTTCTCCTGCCATTTCTTTCAGCCATCCACTGGATAAAATCGTCGGTAAATATGGTAATAGTCAAGCTTATGCCCCGTCGTCATCGCGAGCCTCTCCATCTCCTGAAGCAGGAAGGTTTTGTCGAGTTCATAGATGACTTTTTCTTCAATGTGATCAATCGTATTGCAGGCAAAGTCCCAAAGCATTTCGTGTTTGGATTCATCAATGGATTCAGCAATGGATGCGATTGAACCGACAAGGTCGGTAATAACCAGGTGGTTGTCCCGGGCATAATGCCGGATATAGCCGAACCCCCGGTAGATGTAGTACTCAAAGGATTCGGAAAGAAGGATGACTCGAACCTGCCCGTCCTTATCCATCAAGTAAGGGGTGAAGGTAATATAATCCTCGACGGTGAGCATCAGTTCTGACATGCGGTAAATGGCATTGGAAGCCGTTTTAGGATCATCATTGCTGATGGATTTTATCGCAATTTCGGCAAGCTTATGCATCCCCATCTGCAGGTCCTGCAGCTCCGTCTCCTTATAGCCGATGCTGATCATCCGGCCGTATTTCTCCTTTTCGATATGATCAGCTCCAGGCCCCCAGTAGCTGATCAGTTCATTTCCCCGCAGGATGTAATCGCCGACTTGTGCTTTGAATTGAACGATGATGTTATCTTTACGAGCTTCTTCAATCATCGTGTGGTAATCGACAAGCTGGACATATCCGGATTGAACAGCACCGATATGGAACGTCTTTTCCTGATGATCCTCCAGCAGATTGCCCGGGTTTTCACAGCGGTAAGCCTCAAGGTCTTTTCGGAGTGTCTGGTTGATGATTTTCTCCGATGACTGCTTCATGGAGTCCGTGATGTTATGTACCTGCATCCATGTTGTCGCATGGTTGATGAAGTAAATAAACGTAACGGATGAAGTGAAGGCCATTAGAATCGTAATGGTGGGGACAGCCACAAAATACTCATATTCTGCATTCCCGATGAAAAGGAATACAAGCAGCACGTAAACAAAGTTCCCATTAAAAATACCCAGAGCGTGCTGGGTCCGTTTATCAGAAACAAAGTTAATAAGCATCCGTGGAGAGAATTGTCCGCTGAAAGTTGTAAGCACAACAAGCAGGGAGTTCAATGTAAAGGCACTCAATGTAAGAATTCCGCCGATCAGCGTACTGACGAGCATTCGTGTGATATCTGCGTTAATCCGGAAGAACTCATACGTGTATTGTTCCAGCTGAAAAGACAGGTCCAGATACAGGGTAGCTATGACGAAAACAACCGAAGCGGCAATATAAATAAGCGGCATATACCAAATGGTCATTTGGATCTCGTGTTTCCGCTGACGCTTCGACATTTCAAAATATTTACGTAAAGATACCGGCAGTATCTTTAAAAGCATTGGTGTTCCCTCCTTTTTTGGGTGGGATTGTTATGAAAGAGCCTTCCTTATAATTCCCTTCCCTTCTTTTGTTAAAACCGTCATAATTGTAGGAAAATAGAGGGAGAGTGATCAGGAATGGACTTGAACTGGAAGGAAAAAACGTATGAGCAGCTGACAAAAGAGGAACTGTACAGCATTTTAAAATTACGCGTCGAAGTATTTGTCGTGGAACAGGCATGCCCTTATCCAGAGATTGACGGACGAGACCCCGAATGTCTGCACATCTGGCTGGAGGATGCAGGAAGAGTAGCTGCCTACTGCCGGATTGTGCCCCCTGTAGAGGATCATAACTCCTACAGCATCGGCCGTGTCATTGTACATAAGGATTACCGTGGAAAAGGAACGGCACGAAGGTTAATGGATAAAGCGATTCAAGCTGTTGAAACGAACTATAATACCGATCACATCCTGCTTTCAGGACAGGAGCATTTAAGAGGGTTTTACGCTTCCTTCGGCTTTGAGGAAATGACCGGAGTCTATTTGGAAGACGGTATTCCCCACGTCGATATGAAGAAAAATTTGTAAAGTGCCCAAATGTTTGAAAGGTATCCAGGCGGGAATGATAGCCCTGTAAAGTTCCTAAATGGAGGTAATATAGAAATGAGTCCACAAACATTTACGAAACAATATATCAATGGCCAATGGAAAAACGGCTCCAGTGAGAAATTTGTAGAGAATGTCAATCCATATACAGAACAGTCCATCGCATCGATCCCGTCCGCCAACCAAGACGATTTGAATGAGGCATATGACGCGGCTGTCCAGGCGCAGGAAGGCTGGATGACAACGCTGCCTGCCGAGAAGCAGACGTATTTTGATAAGCTGCTTCACGTCGTGCAGGAGCGAAAAGAAGAAATCGTCGACTGGCTTGTGAAGGAATCCGGAAGTACGATTGTCAAAGCTGAAGTAGAATATCAGGCGGCTGTGTCCATCATCCGTGAATCGGCCAGCTTCCCGACGAGAATGTCCGGCACAATTCTTCCGTCCAACACGCCGGGTAAGGAAAACCGGGTCTACCGCTCTCCTAAAGGGGTAATCGGCATTATCGGCCCGTGGAACTTCCCATTCCACCTTGCTTTGAGATCCATTGCGCCGGCTGTTGCGACAGGAAATACGGTCGTCGTTAAACCAGCTTCTGATGCACCGGTAACGTCCGGCCTGCTCATTGCTGATTTATTTGAAGAAGCCGGCTTCCCGGAAGGTGTGATCAACGTTGTTGTCGGTCGAGGATCTGAAATTGGCGACGCTTTTGTTACTCACCCGGCCGCGAAGCTGATCTCCTTTACCGGTTCAACAGAAGTGGGCAGCCATATCGGAGAGCTGGCCGGTAAACACATTAAAGACACAGCGCTTGAACTTGGCGGGAACAACGCCATGATCGTCCTTGATGATGCAGATGTGGAAAAAGCCGTGCAGGCCGCTGCTTTCGGTAAATTCCTGCACCAGGGCCAGATCTGCATGTCTCTGAACAGAATCATCGTTCATGAAAGTGTTCATGATACGTTCGTCGAGCAGTTCAAACAGAAAGTGGAAAGCCTGAAAGTCGGTGACCCTTCTGAAAAAGATACGGCGGTCGGACCATTGATCAACCGCGAAGCTGTCGAGCGCATCCAGGAAGACCTGCAAAAGACCCTTGACCAAGGGGCAGAAGTGCTTACGGGTGGAGAAGCAGACGGAAATGTTCTGCAGCCGACGGTGCTGACCGGTGTCACCAACGATATGCCGATTGCCAATAATGAAGTGTTCGGCCCTGTAGCTTCTGTCATCAAAGTGTCTTCTGAGGAAGAAGCGATTACAGTCGCGAATGGTTCTCCTTACGGTTTAAGTGGGTCTGTTTTCACCCGTGATGTCCACCGCGGAGTCGAAGTAGCGAAGCGTGTGGAAACGGGTATGATTCACATCAATGATCAGTCTGTGAACGATGAAGCGCATGTCGCTTTCGGAGGAGAAAAAGAGTCAGGCCTCGGTCGTTTCGGTGGCGAGTGGGCCCTCGACAAATTTACAACCGTAAAATGGATCGGAGTCATGAATGGCTATCGTGAATACCCATTTTAATCAAATGAAAAACCCGGACCTTTTCTAAAAAGGTCCGGGTTTTTTTGGTATTATATCGTTGTGGGTTCACCAAAATTCTTCTGCCGTCAGAAAGGCTGCATAAGGATAAATAGTAGTGGAAAGGGAGGAGTGATGTTACAAATACTTCTCTATTTCCCATTTAGGTCCATGGGCAATTAACACGTTGAGTTTATCGGCATATTCCTTTGCATCTTCTTTGCGAGTGAATATCCGTTCTCTCCGGTCGATGGGATCCCTGAGGATTTCAATTACACTGCTGTCTTTTCGTACAAGCGCGTACATTCAAACCCCTCCTATAAGATATGTGTGATCTTTGTATAATATATATTTAAATCGATTTACAATAAAAGTGCAACTTTTATTTTACGATAAAATCGAAATGATTAAGAAGAATTTCAACAAAAAAACGCCTGTTCCTTGTAGAACAGGCGTTTTTGATGTCTATTTTTCTGCGAATTTTTTGAAGCGTACAACAGCATCCTGCAGTGTTTCTTCTGAATTATTCAAGCCGATCCGTACATATCCTTCGCCACTCGCTCCAAACCCGATGCCGGGCGCCACAAACAATCCGGTTTCCTCAAGCAGAGCATCTGCAAAGGACTGGGAGGTATAGCCTTCCGGCACGCGCAGCCAGGCGAAGAATGAACCTTTGCATGGCTCTACATGGTATCCAGCCTCTTCCAACCCGGATAAAAGAAGGTCGCGGCGATGCTCATACGTAGCCGCCAGTTCCTCTACACCAGCCTGGGAACTTAGGAGAGCTGTAGCAGACGCTTTCTGGAGGCCGCCGAAAATACTGCAGAAATAGTGGTCCTGGATGGTTTCGATGGCTTTAATAACGCTGGGGTTCCCAACGGCGAAGGCCACGCGCCAGCCGGCCATGTTAAAGGTTTTGGACATCGTGTAGACTTCTACACCGACATTTTTGGCACCTTCCACCTGCATGAAACTGAGCGGTTTGACGCCGTCAAAACCGATGGCTCCATAGGCAAAATCATGAATCACACAGACATCATGCTTTTCGGCTTCTTTGATCGTTTCTTCGTAAAAAGCCTTGTCCGCTGTTGCCCCGGTGGGATTGTTCGGATAATTGAGGAACATAAGCCTGGCTTTTTCCCAGCTTTCGGCATCAATAGCTTCATAGTCAGGAAGGAATTGGTTTTCAGCCAGCAGCGGCATCGGCTTCATTTCCGCTCCGACCATTTCGATTCCTGACCAATAATCCGGGTATCCGGGATCAGGCACGAGCGCGACATCTCCAGGATCAAGGAAGCACTGGCTTAACTCCACCAGACCGGTTTTACTGCCGGGCATGATGGCGATCTCTGTTTCGGGGTCCAGGTCTACATCATACTCGCGCTTGTAAAACTCAGCGATCGCTTCCTTAAAGAACGGATATCCGTGGAAAGGAGGGTACTGATGAAATTCAGGGTTGTCGGCAGCTTCCTTAAGGGATTCAACAATGTGATCAGGAGTCGGCTGATCCGGGTTCCCCTGACCCAGATTAATGGTGTCCCAGCCTTTATTTTCATAGGCATTTAATTTATCAATCAGCGTTGCGAAAAATTGATCCGGCAGACGCTGGATGGCTTTGGATGTTTGGAATTCTTTCATGGATGGTCACCTCAGACATATGTTTTTGGAAAAGTCGAACAAAAAGATAATATAGACAGTGTAACATGACGGAAGTTTGAGTGGGAACATTAATGGTAAAGAAGTAAAGATAGAAGGAACGTCTGCAAACAGGAAAAGGAGTGGAAAGAATGGATTATGTGATCATTGGCGGCGATGCGGCCGGTATGAGTGCGGCGATGCAGATCGTTCGTAACACAGAAGGCGGTACCATTACAGTACTGGAGAAAGGGGAGATTACTTCCTACGGCCAGTGCGGTCTGCCCTATGTACTGAAAGGTGTGGTGGATTCAACGGAAGACCTCATTGCAAGAAGACCGGAAACCTTCCGTGAGAAATACGGCATTGATGTACGCATCCGTCATGAAGTGGAACAGGTGGATTGTGACCGGAAGAAAATCTACGCCAGAAACCTTGACGGTGATGAACAGGTGGAAATCACGTACGATAAGCTGTTGATTGCTTCCGGAGCTTCTCCCATCGTCCCTCCCTGGAAGGGACGGCATCTGGATGGTATTTACACGTTGAAGACCATTCCTGATATTGAGGAAATCATAGCAGGAACGACGGAAGATACGGAACATGTAACGATTATCGGTGGAGGGTATATCGGCCTCGAAATGGCGGAAAGCTACCGCGCACTTGGAAAACAGGTGAGAATCATTGACCGTGGTGCTCAGCTTGCGAAAATTTTTGATGAAGACATGGGTGAACTGGTGCATGAGGAGGCCCGCACAAATGGTTTGGAACTCCACCTCAATGAATCTGTCGAAGGATTCAGGGGGGATGGACAGGTGGAAACTGTTGTCACGGACAAAGGGACGTATGCAACGGATCTCGTTCTTGTGGCTGCTGGTGTGACCCCCAATACATCATTTCTTGAAGGGACAGGCATATACAAAGGGATCAAAGACGCTGTAGCCGTGAATGCTTTTATGGAAACCAGCATTCTGGACATTTATGCCGCGGGTGATTGTGCTGTTCAATATCACCGGGTCAAGGAAAAAATGGATTACATCCCGCTGGGAACCCATGCCAACAAACAGGGGCAGATCGCAGGATTGAATATGGCAGGTGTCCGTACACCTTTCCGTGGAATTACAGGCACATCCATTTTGAAATTCTTCGATTTGACGCTAGGGCGCACCGGCCTGTCCGTACGGGAAGCCGAACAGGAGAAATTTCCTGTGAAGACGATGACTGTCCAATCCACACATGAAGCGGGTTACTACTCCAAGGATAACCCGATGACTGTAAAAGTGATTTACGATGCGGAAACCCGCCAGCTTCTGGGTGGTCAGATCATAGGAAAGGACGGGGTGGACAAACGGATCGACGTCCTTGCCACCGCCTTGTTCCACAAAATGAAGGTGGATGATCTGCAGGATCTGGATCTCAGCTATGCGCCTCCTTATAACAGCGTATGGGATCCGATCCAGCAGGCGGCACGTAAAGCAGACTGATCGATAGGGGATTCTATGGGAATATGGTAGGATGGGGGATGAGCAACCTACAGGAGGATGTCATGCTGTGAATACAGATCTATATACAAAGGCGGAGGAATTCATCCGCCTGTTCTACTATGAGCAACAGCTTTCCGGAGTGGAGGACCGACTGGATGAAATCCGGCAGTCCATCAATGAGGAAGGCACTTATACCCATACCTCTACGGAATTGGAATTCGGTGCCAAGGTGGCATGGCGGAACAGCAACCGTTGTATCGGCCGTCTGTTCTGGGACACGCTGCGCGTCTTTGATGCCCGCCATCTTGATACACCCGAAGCTATGCGCGATGCCTTGTTTGACCACATCGATTACGCTACGAATGGAGGACGGATCCGTTCAACGATCACTATTTTCAAACCGGAAACGGAAGAGCACCAGGTCCGGCTTTGGAATCACCAGCTGATCCGGTACGCCGGCTATGAAGAAAATGGGACGGTGACCGGGGACCCGGCTTCCGTGGCATTCACTAAACGCTGTCAACAGCTTGGGTGGCAGGGGGAAGGAACAGCCTATGATATCCTGCCTTTGGTCATTGAAGCGGATCATGAGCAGCCGCAGTGGTTTGAAATCCCTCAGGAAAAAATTTTGGAAGTCCCGCTGAGGCATCCGGATTTTGACTGGTTTAAGGATTTGAAGTTGAAATGGTATGCTGTGCCGATTATTTCCGATATGCGTCTTGAAATCGGCGGGTTGAATTATACAGCGGCGCCGTTCAACGGGTGGTACATGGAAACGGAAATTGGTGCCCGTAACCTGGCTGATGAATTCCGTTATGATCTGCTTCCGGCAGTCGCTGAAGCGATGGGGCTGGATACCCGCCGCAATGCATCGTTATGGAAGGACCGGGCTTTGATCGAATTGAATCAGGCCGTTCTTCATTCCTACCAGACGGATGGAGTGAACATCGTCGATCATCATACGGCAGCCAAGCAGTTTCAGCGGTTTGAACAGAAAGAAAATAAATGTGGACGTCAGGCAACAGGTGATTGGACTTGGTTGATTCCACCTGTATCGCCCGCCGCGACGCACATTTTCCATTCTTCTTACGAAAACCGGATGGATTCACCGAATTATTTCTATCAGACGCCAGCCTATGAATAAGAAAACCGTCGGACCTGTGAAGGGCCGGCGGTTTTTTAATGATGAAGTGACTATCGATTTATTGGGAGAAATATCGATTTCATCTTCCGTATATCTATTATTTTAAGCAGATATCCATTTTTTTCATAGACATCAACGAAATCACTGATAGAGGTCAGGACGGCGGTCCTGGAAAATCGGGATCTGCTTCCGGATCGCCTCCACCTCGGAAAAATCGACATCTCCGTATACGATTTCTTCGCCCAGCCCTCCTTCGGCTACAATCGTCCCCCACGGATCAATGATGAGCGAGTGCCCGCCGAATGTATTATTCGGGTCGGAACCGGAGCGGTTGCAGGCCATGACGAAGCATTGGTTTTCAATAGCACGGCTGATTAACAGACTGCGCCAGTGATCGACGCGAGGCTTCGGCCATTCTGCGACAACCAACAGGCCGCGGGCTCCGTCGAGCATTTCTGTACGCATCCATTCAGGGAAGCGGATGTCGTAGCAGATGGCTCCCGCCAGCGGTATGTTATGTAAGTGGAAGTTTCCCTGCGTGTCTCCGGACTCGAGATATTTTTCTTCGTCCATCAGACGGAATAAGTGGACTTTACGATAGTTCAGCACACGTTCCCCGTGTTCATTGTAAGCGACCATCGTGTTATAAAAGGACTCCTTGTCCCGTTCAGCGATGGAACCTGCAATGGTTACCCTGTTGTCGCGGGCAAGCTTCTTCAACAGCTGGTGGGTCGGTCCTTCCAGGTCTTCAGCGATTTCTCCCAGGCGTGTCAGGTCATACCCGGTTGTCCAAAGCTCTGGAAGCAGAATCAAAGTACTTCCCTGGTCGGCCGCTTCCTTTATTTTGGCCTCCGCCGCATTCCGATTGGCAGACGGATCACCGAAGGCAATATCCATTTGAATCATAGCGATCTTCGTTTTCATTATCATCACCTCATTTTTTCCTAGTGTATCAAATAATTCTGACGTTTTCCTGCATTCCGTGTCTTTTTAGGAAGCGTGCTACAATAGAAAAAAAGGTAGAAAGAGGAATGTGCGATGTTTGAACTTTTTCTTCCTATGCTGGAACGGCTTGGAATCATCGTCACGGCAGCCTTTATATTCACCCGGTTCCATTTTTTCCGTGAACTGGCCGACCAGAAGATGTTAACAGGGAAGCAGCAGATGACTGCGATCGGATTTTTTGGCCTGTTCGGAATGATCGGCACCTATACAGGCATTACGTATGATACGAGTTCCCTGGAATTCGGTCGTTGGGCGTATCAGCTGGTGGATACAGAGGCACTGGCGAACTCCAGGGTCATCGGTATCGTGGCCGCTGGTCTGTTCGGTGGTTGGCGGATCGGCCTTGGGGCAGGGTTGATTGCAGGGTTTCACCGGTATTTCCTCGGGGGATTTACAGGTCTGGCCTGTGGTGTTTCCGCTGTCGTTGCTGGTTTGATTGCCGGATTTTTTCATAAAAAAGGGAAGCCCTTGAAGCTGAAAACGGCGTTGTTCGTCGGTGCTCTGGCAGAGACGATCCAAATGGGAATCATTCTCCTGATGGCCCAGCCGTTTACAAGAGCGTGGGAGCTGGTCCAGGAAATCGGTCTTCCCATGATTGCTGCCAATGGTGTCGGGTCAGCCCTTTTTCTGCTCATTATCCGTAATGTGTTAAATGAGGAGGAGAAAGCAGGTGCTGTTCAAGCGCAGAAGGCCCTGAAACTGGCTGAATTGACGGTTGCCCACCTGCGTAAAGGCTTGACGAAAGAATCGGCAGCAAGAGCTTGCCGGATCATTTATGACGAAGTTGATGTAAGCGCTATATCTATGACAGATAAACAGACGATTCTTGCCCATGTCGGCCTGGCTGATGATCACCATCATTACGGGGAATCCATTCAAACCGATGCAACGAGAGAAGTGATTTATTCCGGGCGGCGTGTCATTGCCGGACATGAGGATATTCAGTGTCGGAACAAGGACTGTCCTTTGGGAGCGGCTGTCATCGTACCTCTGAAAAAACGGGATGAAGTGGTGGGAACATTGAAATTTTATGTAAGAACAGAGAAAGAAATTTCAACGGTTCTTCTGGAACTGATTCAGGGGCTGAGCGCCCTCCTCAGCCAGCAGCTTGAACTGGCAGATGCTGACCAGGCAGAGGAGATGGCAAGAAAAGCTGAAGTGAAGGCGTTGCAGGCTCAGGTGAACCCACACTTTTTGTTCAATTCGCTGAACGTTATCGTTTCTTTGACGCGGACGGAGCCGGATAAAGCCCGTTCCCTGCTCATCGCACTCTCTAAATTTTTCCGTCAGAATCTGGGGGCGACAACGAAAACGCGGGTCAGTCTCGCCGAAGAGTTGAAGCACGTGCGTGCCTATCTATTAATAGAAGAAACACGCTTTGTAGACCGATTGAAGATTGATTATGAAATCGATGAATCTGCCCTATCTGCAAAGATCGCTCCGCTTACGCTCCAGCCTTTAGTGGAGAACAGCATGAAGCATGGCGTGAAGGATCAAAATGAAGAAGCCCGGATCACTCTAACCATTCACAGGGAAGACGCCTGTGTCCGCGTATCCATCGCTGATAATGGCAGAGGGATTGATACGGAGCGTCTTCAACAACTTGGGGACGAAGTCGTAGATTCAGATAAAGGGGCTGGATTTGGTCTGTATAATGTAAACAAACGGTTGGAATATATGCATGGGGAAGGCGCGAAGCTGCACATCGAAAGCAAGCCCGGGCAGGGGACGATGATCAGCTTCACTCTTCCTCTGGAAGAAAAGGAGGAAACGGCATGACGGATATACGCGTGCTGATCGTTGATGATGAACGCTTCAGCCGGGAAGAATTAGCCTATCTGCTTCAACCCTTCGAACGGATTAAAGTGGTCGGGGAAGCGGCCTCCGGCGATGAAGCGATTGTGGCTGCTTTGAAGTACCAGCCGGACGTCATGTTTCTTGATGTCGAGATGCCGAAGATGGATGGACTGGCTGTAGCTGCTGCCATAAAGGATTTGAAAAAGGTGCCTGAAATCGTGTTTGCAACAGCTTATCCCGATTTTGCCGTGGAAGCGTTCCGTCATCAGGCGCTCGATTATCTGCTTAAGCCGTTTGACGAGGACCAATTAGCTGAGGCGGTGAACCGGATGGAAAAGAAGCTGCTGCCGGAGGAAAATCAAAAGCAGGGTCCGGTTCCTTCTAAGTTTGCGGTGGAGGTGGACGACACCATTGAATACCTCAATCCTTCAGATATCATGTACGTGTACAGAGAGGGCAGAGCAACGAAAATTGTCGGCCGCGCTTCTGTTTACGAAACCAACGATGCTTTGAAGGATGTGGAAGAGCGCCTGCAGCCGTTTTCTTTTTTCAGGATTCATAAAAGCTATCTCGTTAACATTGATTATATTCACCGTCTCACACCCTGGTTTAATGGAGCCTGGCAGCTTGAGCTGCGGGGAGCGGAGGAAAAGCTGTCCGTCAGCAGGAATTACGTGAAGGATTTAAGGAGAATGATGGAGTTGTAAAAGGCGCATTCTTTTTCGATGCGTCTTTTCTACACGTTGAACGCGTTCAACGACATGATAAACAGAACCTCATCTTTTGTAAGCGTTATCATGATACGCTGTTTGCAACCGATTACAAAGATGAGGGGAGAACAACGGATGATTACATTTCTAGTAAGTATTGCACTCTTAATTGCCGGATACTTTACTTATGGAAAATACGTAGAAAAACAGTTTGGTGTTCAAACAGGACGCGAGACTCCTGCGTATACGCATGGGGACGGTGTGGATTATCTGCCAATGGGCGAAAAGCGGAACTCGTTGATTCAGCTGTTGAATATTGCCGGGGTCGGTCCGATTTTCGGTCCTATTCTGGGGGCGCTGTATGGGCCGGTCGCTTTTTTATGGATTGTGTTTGGCTGCATCTTCGCCGGGGCTGTCCATGATTATTTAACAGGCATGATATCCATCAGGAACCGCGGCGCCCACCTGCCTGAACTGGCTGGGAAATTTCTCGGGAAAGTGATGAAGCACGTCGTGAACGCCTTCGCTATTCTGCTTCTCGTTCTGGTCGGAACTGTGTTTGTAACAGCTCCAGCCGATCTTCTGCACAATATGACGAACAGCTGGCTGTCCCTTCCTGTTATTCTGGCAGCAATATTTGTTTACTATTTACTTGCTACGATGCTTCCAATTGATAAAATTATCGGACGTTTCTATCCGGTCTTCGGAGCGTTGTTATTAATCAGTGCCATTGGAGTCGGCGTATCACTTGTGGCTACAGGCGCACCGATTCCAGAGTTGTCCCTGACGAACATGCACCCTGACAACGCACCGATCTTCCCGCTGTTATTTTTAACGATATCCTGTGGAGCGTTGTCCGGCTTTCATGCCACCCAGACGCCGATCATTTCAAGAACGACTCAGAAGGAAAAACAGGGACGCCGCATTTTTTACGGCATGATGATTGCGGAAGGAATTATTGCCATGATCTGGGCAGCTGCTGCGATGAGCCTGTTCGGCGGATCCGGAGGCTTGAATGAAGTCCTTGCCAGTGGCGGTCCTGCGGCGGTCGTCAGTGAAGTATCGATTGCTATGCTTGGAGCGTTTGGCGGGACGCTTGCTGTCCTTGGTGTCATTATTCTGCCGATCACTTCGGGGGATACAGCTTTCCGCAGTGCCCGCATGATTATCGCCGACTACTTGAACATCTCCCAGAAAAAGCTGGCCAGCCGTATCTGGATAGCACTTCCGCTGTTTGTCATTTCTTTTGCTTTGACACGCATTGACTTCACTCTGCTTTGGAGATACTTCTCCTGGGCCAACCAATCCACGGCTGTCATTGCGCTGTGGGTGGGAGCGATGTACTTGTTCCTCGCTCGAAAAAACTATTGGATCGCCGCTGTTCCGGCCGCATTCATGACGATGGCTACATTTACGTACATCATCAATGCGCCCATCGGATTCGGCCTTCCGTTGAACGTAGCTTATGCGCTGGCTGCGGTCATTACAGTGGGGGTTGTGACAGCTTTCTTCATAGCTGCCAAACGCGGCCTGCAGCGGAACATCCCGCTGGAAGAGGATTTGAAGACGACAGCCTGAAGCATCTTCCCTTATTCTCCTAACATCCATGGGCCTTCCATGGATGTTTTTCTTATAGGCAGGAGGGAATGCTTTTTATATGAAAGGGGAGTTGAACATGGAACGAATGATTCATGAAGATAAAGGAAGACTTTATATGGGAGAAAAACAGGATCCAGCCGCCGAACTGGTTTTTGATGTGGAAGATGATACAATGATCATTCTGAGCACTCATGTGGATCCGGACGAGCGTGAACAAGGGCTTGGCAGGGAGCTCGTAGATGAAGCTGTGAATTATGCGAGAAAACATAAATTAATGATCGACCCTGTGTGCTCTTTTGCGCATAATGTAATAGAAGAAACCCCGGAATATCAGGTGGTTCGCAAGAAGTAGAGGAGGCGTTTGATTTGGCAGTGATCAGGGAAGTAGAGGACAGGGATTTAATGCACTTTACAAGATATGCCGTGGATTATCTTCATGCCGTGAAAGATGAACAGGAAGGACAACTCTCAGGAGATGTTCTGCGGGAGCGGAAATTCTGGGCCGCTGATCAGTTTACGAATGTCGCGCCGGAACAGAAACTGATTGCCGCCGAGGTGGAAGGCCGGCTGATCGGCTACGGCCTTGCTGTGATCGATCCGGTTTCCGTTGAGGAAAGAAAGGGGCGGATCGAAGAACTGTATGTCGATGAATTTTACCGCAGGGAAGGCATCGGTACACAGATGTGCCGCTCCTTACTGGATTGGATGACAGGACAGGGCATCGAGCACATCCAAGTGGAATGGCAGGGAGCCGGACATGGAGGGCAGGAGTTCTTCCAATCGTTCGGTTTCATTCCTGTGCGGACGGTGTATCAATATCCTGAACATTTACTCGGCAGGGGTCCGGAAGAATAAGATCCCGGCTTCAGGGAGGCTGAATCATGAAAAGCGCAATGCTGATCGTCAATCCTTCTTCAGGTAAAGAGGAAGCCGTTACGTATGTGGCTGAAATTCAGGAGATACTTGAAGATAAAGGATATGCTGTGAAAGAAGTACAGACGGAAAAAGAATTGGATGCTACCAAATACTGCCGGGATGCCTGTAAAGAAGCGTATGATCTGGTCGTTTCTCTTGGAGGGGATGGAACGCTTCATGAAACCATTAACGGCATGGTCGATCAAGAACACCGGCCCCTTCTGGCTGTGATTCCACTGGGGACCGTCAATGATTTCGCCAGAGCCTTGAATATACCGCTTCATCCGGATGAAGCGGTCCAGCTGCTGCGTAATGACCATTCCCGGAAAGTGGACATAGGTAAAGTGAACGAACGGTATTTTGTAAATATTACAGCTGTCGGAGCTCTCGCTGAAGCGACGTATGAAGTCAGTCCGGAGCAGAAGACGCGTTTTGGTCCACTTGCCTATGTGATGGAAGGAATCAAAACCCTTTCTTCAGATGGAACCAGTCCGCTGACCATTCAGTTCGATGATCATAAAACGTGGGAAGGGGACGCGTTCCTTTTTCTGGCCGCTCTAACGAACTCGACAGGTGGGTTTGAGCGTCTGGCGCCCGACGCAGAAGTAGATGACGGTCTGCTGCACTGTTTCATTCTTCCGCGTATGAACATGATGCGCCTTGCCTCCATCGTTACCTCCATTTTAAGAGGAGAATTACAGGAAGATTCCTCGGTTGAGTATTTCAAAGCCCGGCGGGTGGAGATCTCGTCCCGGGAAACGGTGAAAACCAATGTGGATGGGGAAGAGGGCGATCCTCTCCCTGTCGTCCTAGATGTTCTTCCTTCTCATATAGAAGTGATTTCTGTACCTTAGGGCGGTGTCGCAGGACCCGTCCTTTTTGCTGGGCTTTTTGAATGGATGTCCGTTGTTTGAACGTTCATAATAGAAGAGTGAGGTGATGGAAAGATGAAAAAACCGGATCTGGAGGATTACCTGCAGGAAGGGATATATGGAAGCAGAGAAACCAACCCGGGTGAACGCAGACAATTTTTAGGTACGCTGCGGGAACGGATTCTCCTTGCGCTGACGAACGGGCAAGTGATGCAGGAGGAAGGTTTTGGGGAGCTGGAGAAGGAAATGAGCCGCAACCCCGAGGCGACACTGTTATTGAACGGGGAGATCAGCTACCGCTTTTTATCGCCATTAAAGGATATAGCGGAGAAGCATAACATTCATCATACTACAATCTCCAATCAGGATACAGAAACGGAGTACGGGGCAGTGTTAACGCTCGATTACGCTGTGGAAAAAGAAGAGATTCATTATCATCCTCCGGCTCCAAAAGAAGAAGCCCCCGAGCGTAAAAGTTTCTTGAAACGATTGTTCGGAATATGAAAAGGACTGCCGGGAGCAGTCCTTTTTTATTATTGATATTGTTTGAGGAACCGGGCTAAGCCAGTAAATATAAGTACAAATGAGAACAGAATCATCGCAATGTAGCCTGCATAGTACAAGAATTGATCAAAGAAATTTCCACCCGTATCACCTAAGCTGAACAGGGCATAACCAGCGAGCAGAGCAGCCAGGAAGTAAAACGCATTGTTGTTGAATTCCATGATGGTTTCCCACCTCCTTTGTACTTTCAATATATGAGCAGCAGGCAGGCAATATTTATCTTTTGGAAAATATTTTGTCCTTCATGAAAAACATAAAAAAACTCCCTTTTGAAAACAAAAGGGAGATGGTGCTCGTCTTTCGATGAGGGAAGACGTACCATGAAATCTACAGGTTATTTTTCCTGGCGGGGAAAAATAATAGGGTCATTCGACGTAAGAGACAAAAGAGTGTACCTATGTAAGAACAGTTACGATGTGACAATCGCTGAAGGCGTGGACAACCTGCACGCCATCTCACTTACGGTGATGAGGAAACTCTTTTGCTTCTTTTATTGTACCACTGCTCCGGTGGGTTCTGCTTTGGGAAAAAGAGAGTGGAAAACGATACTTAAATGAGTGATTCAGGAAAGTTTTTTCTCAAGTTTTGTCTAAGTCTGGAAACTTGTAAAAATGATCCAACAAGTGATTGTCGGAATGTGACGCATCCTGTACACTTTACATATCAATGAGACGAGGTGGAAGCAATGGATGTCAACAAGCTTCAATGGATGATGCAGATGCAGAGCTTTTCTTTTTTGGGCGGCACTCAGCAGGGAAATGGGGGACAGGATCTGCAGGGGTTGTCCTTTCAGGATTTGTTTCAAGCGGCAGTCAGTCAGGCGTTTGCGGCAGGGGTGGCCCCCGTGTCGATGAATACAGAGTCCCTTTATTTGAACGGGACGGATCGACCTCTAGCTTCTCCGGTGACAACAGCACCGAAGCAGCAGCCGGCTCCTGCTGAACAAACAAAAGGATCAGAAAGCCTGGATCATTGGATATCGAAGGCATCTTCCCAATATGGGGTGGATGAAAGTCTGATTCGTTCTGTCATTCAGACCGAATCCAATTTTGATGCAGATGTTGTCAGTCATGCCGGGGCCCAGGGGCTTATGCAGTTGATGCCCGCCACAGCAAGAGGCCTGGGGGTGGAGAATCCTTTTGATCCGGAACAGAACATTATGGGAGGGACCAAGTATCTAAAACAAATGCTTGACCGCTACAATGATGATCCGTCCCTGGCTCTTGCCGCGTATAATGCCGGGCCGGGAAATGTTGATAAGTACGGAGGTATTCCTCCTTTTCGAGAAACCGAGAACTACGTAAGCAAGGTCCTTGGGCGAGTATAAAGACCAGTTGTCACCCGGTGTATGTCGAGTGGCGCTTATGTTCTGCTTATTGATCGATGTATTTACAGGCGGTACCATGGATAAGTTTTTCATGACAGCCGGATAGTGAGCAGAAGAGAAGAACCCCTTCTTCGTATTTTTAAATCATAAAAGAGGGATACACATTCTCACGAAAAACCCCTGACAGGGACTGTCAGGGGTTTTTCATTTATATCGACTTCTCAAGAAGAACCGTGATTTTCCATCCAGTTACATTCCAGATCAAGTACTGTCCAGCTGCAGATGGCTTGGGCTGATCAGGGCGCCTCCGCATTTCTTTTTTTAATCCGGTTCCGAGGAGCAGTCCTTCGCAATATCAGCCGTTCATTTTCGTGAAGAAAGTCCCCTTCACTGCAATGCCCGGCTTATACGTGTCAGGCCTCCCCGCTCCTCTCCACACCCTATTTTACTTATCGGGTTCTAAATGGCGGCTCATTTGCAGGTATTGGTTGAAGACGATGGTCATTTCTTTGAGGCGGCTGCGGACGTCTTCGTCGATGAGCTCGCCGTCGGTGGAGAAATGATTGGTATGGGTATAGACGTAGTTCGGTGTGACCATGCAGCGGAAGTAATTCAGGATTGGTTTCAGTTGATTTTCGATAACCAGGTGGTGCTGAAGCGTCCCTCCGTTGGCGATGATGGTGACGGGTTTGTAGCGCATAGCCAGTGGTGATACGGCATCAAATACGTTTTTTAACGTTCCTGGAATGGAGCCCTGGAAAATAGGGGTTGCGATCACGTAGGCGTCGGCCTCCTCAATTTCCTGTATCAGGCGCTGCATATCCTGATTGTATTCCTCGGCCGGACGCCCGTCGACGAATTGAAGTTCGTAATTTTCCAGGTCGATGATTTTCGTTTCGTGATCATCTGGCAGCAGTTGAATGTATTTATCTATTTCATTTAGCAGTGTCCGTGTTTTTTTTCCGACAATTGTTCCGTTGAGCAGCAAGATCTTCATGACATCCTTCTCCCCTTTTGGTCTTTGTTTATAGTATATGCCAATGATGTTGTCTGGGCTATTCTCTCTCTGTGATCCCGGGTTGTTCTCCTTTTTATGGTAAAGTATACGCACAGTGAAAGCAATGGAAAGCAGTGGCTGTAAAAGCGCTCAAACAGGGAATGAATAGAAGGGGAGGGATGAGGAATGATACGTTTCTGGAGAAGAATCAAGTTTCTTTTTAATGTGCGGAAGTCTGTGCCGTTTATCGTACGCTTTTTTCAGTCCAGGCAGGTAAGTATGAAAAAGAAATGGTTGTCCGTTCTTCTTCTTACAGCCTACCTTGCATTTCCGTGGGACTTGATTCCGGATGTGCTCATCTTCTTTGGGATTGTCGATGATCTGGCTGTGTTCACGTACATTCTTCAGTGGATGGTGAAAATGGCACCGGAATCGCTGCAGGAGGAATTTCGGGTGTACAAGGAATAGAAAGGTTTACCATTAGGGAAGATGAGGTATGTAATGGATGGAGTCTCTATACTAGCCAAGGAGTGATAATGATGAGTAAAGTTATGTTTACAGCGCACGCAACAGCCCAAGGTGGACGTAATGGACACGTAAAATCTGATGACGGTCTTATTGATCTGAACCTGACTATGCCGGGTGAAGGTTCAGAAAAAGGTTCAAACCCTGAACAGCTGTTTGCTGCAGGATATTCTGCCTGCTATGATGGTGCTCTGAACCTTGTGGCAAGCAATCAGAAAAAGGATATCGATTCTGAAATCACTGCTGATGTAAGCCTCATGAAAGATGAAGCAGACAATGGCTTTAAAGTCGGTGTTGTCCTTAATGTGAAAATTAAAGGTGTATCCCAGGAAGAAGCAGAAGAGCTTGCAGAAGAAGCTCATAAAGTATGCCCTTATTCCAAAGCTACACGCGGCAACATTGATGTAGAGATCAATGCTCAGGCGGTATAATTGATAAGAAGGAAAAATCCCGGGACTTTCCCCGGGATTTTTTTATGGGTGTTTAGGCGGATGATTTCTATTTCCATCAGGCGTGTGGTATTTTATAATGGAAGGGGTGAAGAGCTGTGCAAATCACCGATGAAGCGCGTGACTTACTGCAGCAGATATTAGAAGAGGAAGAGGCACCGGGCCTCCGGCTGTTTTTTGCCGGATATGGATGCGGAGAGCCTGATATCGGTATGACACTCGGCGAACCTGAAGCCGATGACGAACTGCATTATATCAATTCGATTCCTGTCGCTGTTGACCAGAGAATTGCTCATTTAATTGAACCGTTGACTATAGAAGGAAAACAGACGATGGAAGGGCCGAAGTTTCAAATGACCGGTCTTCCTGAGAAAGACTGTTAACCGAAAGCCCACTTTAGTGTGGGTTTATTTTTTTAGCTTGAAAAAGAAGAAAGGGGAGCGGCATACTCCATGATGGCACCAGGACACCAGGTTGTCGGCTTCACCTTCGGGGTAGGCGCGCTGACGTTGATTCCTGCTTTTGAAGTTGTTTCCGAGCGGCCGTTTCAAATGGTCTTATTTTTAGTGTTTGTTTTAATCGGTTCGCTGCTGCCGGATATTGATACACCGACCTCTACATTCGGACAGAAATTCTGGCGCGGCTTACTAACCATCTTTACGCTCGCATTTTTGTGTTATTTGTTTTTCCCATCTTATTTGAATACATACCGGGATGAACTGAAGATATTTGTTATGATGCTGCTTCCGGTTCTTATTATGATCCGGGGGCACAGAAAAATGACTCACTCCTTGTTGTTTGTAGGCCTGTTGATTGTTTACAGTGCGATTCTTGAACAAGCTTTCCAAGTTCCACGTGTTCTTGCTGCCGGGCTGGTGGTCGGAGTCATTTCTCATTTGTTCGGTGATTACTTGACGAAAAAAGGCATCCCGCTTTTTTATCCGTTCTCGAAAAAGCACCAGCAGTTCCTCATTACATTCCGTACTGGATCGCCCAGTGAGAAAATGATTGTCTACAGTCTTGTTCTATGGAACGTCTGGTTCCTTACCTCAACCATCTTTTAATCTGCCTCATCGGTGATTAAAGATTGAACAGTGCTTCAACTTTATATAGACAAATGGTAGAATTTTCAATAAAATGGTAATAGATATAGGAGAGGAGTCCTTGGACTGATGAAGGATCACCAATTAATAGAGCCGAGACCGTTGGCCAGCCTGCATATGCGGCATACATCCTCGTTGTACATGACTTACCTGGAAAATCTTAAAATCCACTCTCAAAAAGAAGCGCTGCTTCGTACAAGGGATGTTATTCTTGGGGATTTTCCGACTCACATCGATGATCAGCTGGCCTGCCTTGAATTCTTTTATATGAATGATTTCTTCGAGGACTTAGCTGTCGTGCTCCATTCTCCTTACATACACCAGGAAGTCCTTCCGCTTTACAACCTTCTGCTCCAACGCGTGAGAACCCCCGTGTCAAAGGAGCAGTTGACCCTGCTGCAGCAGTATCAATGCAGTCATCCTTCCCTGCACTGCCTTCATCTCTTTCTCATGATTTATGCTTATTATGACCTGAAAGTTTTTACAGCCCTGGACAAATACATTGACGATTGTGACCGTGCGTTGGCCAACGTGGATGAGCCATTGATGTACTACTATCTCAATCAGCGGTACCAGGAGCTTTTATTTCATCATTATTGGAAAACAGACAACCCAATTCTAGCCAGCCGGCACGCCTACAAAATGATCAATACGGAGCTTTCGCCGCGTCGGAAAAGCCGTATGTATTTCATTCTTGCCCTTTGTCAGCTGTTCAACGGCTATGATTCAGCTATGGATCCGCTGACGAAAGCGCTGGCGATTGCTGATCAGTACGAATTATCTTCTTTTGCGGATATGATCCGTGTTCATACCATCCCGTTCATTTCCGCCTTTCATCACCGTACAGCCGGCGTATCTACGACGGATGTCGTGGAACAGGCTCATCTGGATCTGGCGGACGGCCGCTTTGAAAAAGCGCGTCAGGCATTGGAATCCCTTCCAACCCCTACACCTTTTCAGGAAAGCTACCTCGGTTACGTCAACCAGGATATGGACATGCTTTACCGTTCCTATACGCGCTTTATTAAAGAAAGGGGCGATCACTTTTTCGCCCGTGTTCCGTTGGAATATATGAAACGTTTAAAAACCTGTTAGGAGGCTGTGAAAATGAAAAAAGCATTTCAAACGTCAGTGGTTGGTTTCGTTCTCATGTTTTCTCTTTTTTTATCATCGTCCGCCTTTATGAGTGAAATTCAGGACAGCAGAGCTGGAAACGCAGAAGTGATGTATGATCCCGGTGATCCAGGAATCGGTTGAATAAGAAAAACAGCTGTCCTTTGCAGGACAGCTGTTTTTTTGATCTATGCATTCTTTTTATGACTGTTGTCTTCGCTGGAATCATACTTCCGCTGCGGGAGCGGTTCCTTTCGTATGATCTTCAGGAAGGCGTAGATAAAGAGAATAATAATCACCGTGAACGGCAGGGCCGATACGAGAGAGGCTGTCTGCAGCGCATCGAGACCTCCAGCTACCAATAGAACACCGGCGATGGCCGCCATCAGTACTCCCCAGACAATCTTAATGAAAAGGGCAGGAGTGAGACTGCCGTTCGTCGTCATACTGGCAAGGATGTAGGTTGCTGAGTCTGCAGATGTTATTAGAAACGTAGCAATCAGGAAAATGGACAGCAGCGACAGGATTCCGGTCAGCGGAAGAAACTCATAGGTTTCAAAAAGAGCTACGGTGACGTCATTGCTGACGGCCTGCGCAATTTGTGTTCCATTATTCAGATCGCTGTTCAAAGCTGTTCCTCCGAATGTTGCAATCCATAAGCAGGCAATAAGTGGAGGGACAACGAGAACACCGAAAATGAATTCGCGGATCGTTCTCCCCCGCGAAACACGGGCCACAAAGGCACCTACGAAGGGGGACCAGGCAATGACCCAAGCCCAGTAGAAGATCGTCCACTCTCTCAGCCATGTTCCTCCCTCATAAGGGGTGAGACGAAGGCTGTAGGTCACAAAGTTCGTAATATAATCTCCCAGTCCAAGGGTGAAGCTGTTTAAGATGAAAACTGTAGGACCGGCAATGAAAACGAACAAAAGCAGCAGTAGACAGAGGCCGAGATTCAAATTACTGAGCCACTTGATTCCTTTATCAAGCCCTGTACTGGAGGAAGTTAAGTATAAAATTAAAAGCACGCCTGTGATGACAAGCTGTATCGTGGTGTTATTAGGTACACCGAAGACGGCATTCAATCCTCCATTCATCTGCAGGATGCCGAGTCCGAGGGAAGTGGCGATGCCCATGACTGTAGCAATCACGGCAAGGGAGTCGATGGTGTATTTGACAGGCTTTGACTTCCCGAGAACTGGTTCAAGGGCTGTAGATACCAAACCGTCTTTTTCTTTACGGAACTGCAGGAAAGCAATCAGCAGGCCGACGATAGTAAATACGGACCATTGGTTAACCCCCCAGTGAAAGAAGGAGTAGCCCATTGCGACACGCGCCGCTTCCTCTGTCTGAGCTTCCATTTCAGAAAACGGTGTTTCAAAGAAATGGCTCATCGGTTCAGCAACGCCCCAGAAAACGAGGCCCACACCGAAACCGGCGGAAAAAAGCATGCCGATCCAAGTGAAGAACGGGAATTCTGGCTTGGAATCCGGCGGGCCGATTTTAATTTTTCCGTATTTGCTTAAGCCAAGTCCAACAAGGAAAATGACGAAGCCGAACACAGAAATTAAGTAAAACCAGCCGAAATTGATGGTGGTGAATTCGAATAAGGTTCCGGCTACAGCACCAAAACCTTCCGGGTTGACCGCTCCAATTACGACAAGTACGAGAATCACAGAAGCGGAAATGAGGAATACAGGGTTTTTCAGGTGATCTTTCATCGTCGTCTCCTTTCATAAGAATGACGTGAGAAAAAAAGGGGTGGGTTCTGGAGTGTTGTGTATATAATTCCCTACATTTTCCTTGAGAAACCTTTGTCTCTCTTTATGCTTCAAATTCATTTCTAAGCATACCGAGAAGGACCGTATCATAATAAGAGCCCTGGACGAACTCATTCTTCCTCAAACGTCCTTCTTCGACAAAGCCTGCTTTTTCATAAAGACGCAGGGCCTGGGTGTTGCCGCTCCACGTATCCATCTGCACACGCTCAAGGTTCAACGTATAGAACAGGTGTTTTAAAAGGGTGGATAAGACATCCTGTCCATAGCCCTGCCCCCAGTAGGCACGTTCTCCGATGCTGATACCGACTTCCGCTGCACGCGTGACAGGGTTTAGTGCTCTGTAATCGCATTTTCCAATCGGAACGTTTGTGCCGATGGTGTACACAATAAAGACACGGCCTTTTTCCCATAACGCCTGATGGGTCAGGTTTTTTTCGTAAAACGCTTCGATATCTTCCTTCGGGTTGTTGTTTTGATAGGCGGAAGAGCTGCCGTGACCCAGATCGGCCAGCTGTTCGTCGTTCGCCCATCTGTATAAATGGTCCAAGTCATGTCTTCCGACTGGACGCAGTTCGACTAACTGTCCTTTTAACATCATCCACCTCCTTATTTTTGTTCATTGTAGCAGATGATTTATGGAAAAATAAGGGTAGTCATAAGGGCTCACATGTGCATAGTTCTTCAATAATCCAACTTTGAAGGATGACCTGGACAGTATGGATCTGTCGGCTTTTGACGTTTTTTTGAGTTTGCGGGAAAATTTGGTACACTTTGATCCGAGGAGTCCTTATCCATCATAAGGGCTGTTTTTTTATGCAGGAAATGACGACAATTGTTTAATTTTTCTAGGTTTGGGTATTCGATAATTATGCAGGACCCAACTTTTTCCCCGCATTTCATATCCTCTATGACCATTATTTAGGAAGAAAGGAGCAAATCATGCAAAAAGTTACCTCGGTATTCTGGGTTACACTGGCTATCGCATTATTTTCCGTCATCTGGGGGGCATGGGCCCCGGGAAGTCTGGAGTCCATTACAGGTAAAATCCAGTCTTACATCTCTGTTCACTTTGGGTGGTATTATTTATTAATCGTTACAGGCTTCGTCGTTTTTTGTCTTTATATGATATTCAGCCCGTACGGTAAAATGAAGCTCGGGAAGGAAAGCGATACCCCGGATTATAATTATGCCACTTGGTTTGCCATGCTTTTCAGTGCAGGCATGGGGATCGGTCTTGTTTTCTGGGGGGCTGCGGAACCGATTTTTTTCTACGCAAATAATGCGCCCACAGCGGAGACCGGTACAGCAGCGGCGTTGAATGAATCCATGCGCTTTGTCTATTTCCACTGGGGCGTGCATGCGTGGGGCATTTACGCGATCGTTGCCCTCGTCCTTGCGTATTTTAAATTCAGACGCGGAGCTCCCGCTTTGATCAGCTCCACACTCGAGCCGATATTCGGAGATAAAATGAATGGACCGCTCGGCAAGCTGGTCGACATCATTGCCGTTTTCGCCACGATTGTGGGTGTAGCGACAACACTTGGTTTCGGTGCCGCACAGATTAATGGGGGTCTGACCTACCTGACTTCTATTGAGGATTCCTTTGGAGTGCAGCTGATCATTATCGGGATTGTTACCGTTCTGTTCATGATGTCAGCCTATACAGGATTGAGCAAAGGCATTAAATACTTAAGTAATACGAACATGTTCCTTGCGCTGGCTCTTCTTGTTATTATGCTGATTGTCGGGCCGACGCTCTTCATAATGAACATGTTTACGGATACGATTGGGGCGTACTTGCAGAATCTGCCGACGATGAGTTTCCGTCTGGCTCCGAATAATGAGGAAAACCGTGCATGGATCAACGACTGGACTGTCTTCTACTGGGCCTGGTGGATTGCCTGGTCTCCGTTTGTCGGAATCTTTATTGCCCGTGTTTCCAAAGGGCGTACCATCCGGGAATTCTTGTCCGGTGTCCTTCTGGTTCCGTCTGTTGTCGGATTCCTTTGGTTCTCCACCTTCGGTTCCTCGGCGATTAAAGTGCAGCAGTCCGGCGATGCCGACTTGGCCGGACTGGCTACAGAACAGGCGATGTTTGGAATGTTTGATAACTATCCATTAGGTTTGATTCTTTCGATTATTGCTATGACTCTGATTGGAACGTTCTTTATTACATCTGCAGACTCTGCAACCTTCGTCTTGGGCATGCAGACGACGAACGGGTCGCTCACCCCGCCGACGATGGTCAAGTTCGCATGGGGGATCGTGCAGTCTTCCATGGCGGCTGTGTTGTTGTATTCCGGAGGACTGCAGGCGCTCCAAAATGCTCTGATTTCTGCCGCATTCCCGTTTTCCTTCATCATGATTCTCATGGTTGTCTCCCTTTACAAGGCGCTGCGCGCTGATAAGGCCGCTCTTGAAAAAGGGAAGGAGGAAAAGGAAAAAACATCTGCCTGATGCATGAAAAAAGGTCCGGGAAACCGGGCCTTTTGCTTTTTGTATTTTTCTTCAAGACAAGGTATGATGGAAGCTTAAAGAATGACTAAAAATATCTGCCTGTGAAAAAGGAGTAAAGAAACATGTGGGAATGGAGAAATATTTACCGTGGTCTTCTCATGGGAGCCAGCGATGTCGTTCCCGGCGTCAGTGGAGGCACCATTGCTGTAGTTCTGGGGATTTATGATCGTTTGATTGAGGCCATCAACGGATTTTTCAGTAAGGAATGGAAAAAACATTTGAAGTTTCTGCTGCCGCTCGGTCTTGGGATTGTCACATCCATCGCGCTGCTGGCCAGCGTCATTGAATGGCTGTTTGAACATTACCCGGGTCCGACGCAGTTTTTCTTTCTTGGATTGATTATCGGGGTGCTTCCCTATTTGACCCATAAAGCAGACATGAAAAATAAATTTCAAGCGAAGCATTATATTCTGCTGTTGATTGGTGCTGCTGTCGTGGCTTCTATGGCCATCTTCCAGACATCGGAAACGACGGCAATGGAGGAAATCACACTGTCCGGATACCTGCTGCTGTTCTTTTCCGGATGGATTGCCAGCAGTGCCATGATTCTTCCCGGCATCAGCGGATCGTTCATCCTTCTGATCATCGGTGTGTACACAACCGTGACTTCAGGCATTTCGGATTTCCGTATCGATATCATCGCCGTGGTCGGATTAGGCATTCTGCTTGGTTTGGTTTCTATGAGTAAAATCGTGAAGTTTTTCCTGGAAAATTACACGTCTGGAACCTTTGCTGTCATTATCGGCCTTGTGATTGGTTCCGTGTTTGTCATCTTTCCCGGCGTTCCTGAATCGACAGGACTTCTCATCGTCAGTATCGTCACTTTCCTTGCAGGACTGCTTGCTGCCTGGCTGCTCGGCCGTGTGGAATACAAGGACTAGCATCCGTGAGCGGAAAGTAAGACAAATGAGCGTGATTTGATTATCATGAGGGTAGAGCTTGCTTAAAGGAGATTGATAGGAATGGAATCTATTCAAAGCGTGGATCAATTTAACGAAACGATTGCCAGTGAACAGCCGGTCATCGTGAAATTCCAGGCGGACTGGTGTCCGGACTGCCGCCGCATGGACATGTTTATCGGTCCGATTATCGAGGAATATAATGGTTACCACTGGTACGATGTGAACCGTGACCAGCTTCCTGAACTGGCTGAAAAGTATGAAGTTATGGGCATTCCTAGTCTGTTGGTTTTCCAAAACGGTCAAAAGACCGCTCATCTGCACAGTGCGGATGCTAAAACGCCGGAAGAAGTGCAGGAATTCCTACAGGCAAGCCTATAATGGGTGAGCGTCCACATGGCTGGTTCCATGTGGGCGTTTTTTATAAGGAGGTGAAAGGATGTCCAAACGATTGCTGCTTGTCGGCGCCGGTCATGCTCATTTGGAAGTGCTCAAGCAGTTGACTGAACACGGTCTGCCTGATGTGGATGTGTGCCTCATTACACCATCCCCCTATCAATATTATTCCGGTATGTTTTCCGGTTTTACCGAAGGAATCTACACAGAAGAAGACACGAGAGTCGATCTTCGTCCACTCACGAAAAGAGCCCGTGTTCAGCTGATTCAGAAGACAGCTGTGACGATCAGGCCGGAACAGAAGAAGATCATCTGCCATGATGGTAGCGTTTACCCTTTTGATGCCGCCAGTTTTGATATCGGCTCACGCAGCCTGCCGGAGTCCGTCGAGCATACGGCCGCCCAGTCCATTAAACCGAACTACCTTTTCACTGAACGCATGAAGGATCTACGAGAAACCCCTCAGCCTTTGATTGTCGGAGGGGGAGCGGCCGGAACGGAACTGGCCCTTTCCATACAGGCTTATAAAAATATGCACCAGCGGCCGGGGCAGGTACGTCTCGTTACTTCAGGACCTCTTTTGCCGGATACTCCTAAATGGGTCCGGGCGCGGATGAAGCATATCCTGAAGAAAAAAGGTGTCCGGGTGTGGGAAGATGAAGAGGTGAAAGCCGTCACGGATTCCAGCATTGAGACCAGCAGAGGAAATAAAATCCGACACACCGGTGTCCTCTGGCTGGGCGGAGCTGTCGGGGATGCCATATTTACGCGGGCAGGGCTGGATGTGGATGATCGTGGTTTTGCTTTTGTGTCGCGAACGCTGCAGTTCAAAAACTATGACTATTTGTTCGGAGCGGGAGATTGTGTCACGCTGGAAACCGACCCTGATCTCCCGAAAAGCGGCGTTTATGCCGTTCGTCAGGGCCCGGTTTTATGGGAAAACGTAAAGAATTTCTTCCATCATCAGCCGCTGGAAACCTTCGTGCCTCAAAAGAACGCTTTGTATATTCTTTCGACTGGAGATCGGAAAGGGTTTTTGATTTACGGACCTCTGCATACACATAATCACAAAGCATGGCAGTTGAAGCATAAGATCGATCGTGAATTTATGGCGAAATACAAATAAAAAAGCCTTTGAACCGTATGCCGAAGAGGGATGGTTCAAAGGCTTTTCTTATGATTAAATCTTCAACCAGGCCCGTACTTTATTCCGGAAAAGGTAAGTCGTTACAAGAATAAGGGCAAAAACGCTCAGGGCGGCGAAAATCAACGTCCTGTCCCCACTGGCAAGACTGGTACCGACAAGGCTGTAGGCGAATGTGCCGGGCAGCATACCGAGGACCGTGGCCAGGATAAAGGGTGGCAGTTTCACTCGCGTCATCCCTGATAAATAGCTGAGGATATCAAATCCGACAAGCGGGATGAGTCTGAGGACAAATACATATAAAAATCCCTGTCCTTTCATACGCTCATAGATGGAAGAAGCCCATTTGGACTGATGGAACTTCAACACGGAATCCCCGAAGAAGCGCCCCATCACCCATCCGGTGATTCCTGCCCCTGTCGCTCCGATGACGATGTACAACATACCCGGCCACAGGCCATAGGCAAAGGCTGCTGCCAAGGAGAGCACGGAGGTTGGAAAGACGACAATGGGACCGATGGCATACAGTCCCATAAAAATGAGCGGGCCGATACTGCCGAACGACAGGATGTAGGCACGGATGTTTTGTGGATCGACGTTAAACCGGCTCCGGGCAAACCAGGCCGCCGCAATAAAAATCGTCAGGAACAAAAGCGAACGGAGCAGAGTTTTTTTATTCATGTTGGTTCACCTCAAATCGTTGAATGCGGGAAGTCGGGATGTGCAGAGTGACTTCTTCTGTATCCGTTGTAACCTGTTGAACGGGTAACGCCACTCTGGAGCCGAGGGCGGGAACGTTGATATGAGCGACAGGATGTCCGTGCTGGTACGTCAGGTGCTCCATCCGCCCTTGGAATGTGCGTACCTCGCCGTCTCCATGGCCCGGGGAAAGCTGTATGTCCCCCAGTGGGACAAATTCGTTTTCATTCAGGATCAGGTGCCCGCCCATGAAGGAAGCGACTTTTTGATTGGCAGGATGGTGATGGAGGACGGATGCTTCTCCAATCTGCTGAAACGTTCCGTCCTGAAAGACGGCAATCTGGTCTCCCATGATCATAGCTTCTTCCATATCATGTGTGACGAACAAGGCTGTCGTTTTCTGTTCAACGAGGAAATCTCTGACCCAGTAGCGCAGGTCCTGCCTAAGCGATGGATCCAGGCTGCTGAACGGTTCATCAAAAAGAATCACTTCCGGTTCAGTCGCCATGGCGCGGGCAAGCGCTGTCCGCTGCTGCTGACCACCGGATATTTCCGCAGGGAAATGGTTTCTATACCGGCTCATTCCGATCGCTTCAAGCAGTCTTTCTACTTTCTGTTTGTTATATTTCTTAGATACTTTCGCTCCATAGACAATATTCTCTTCTACTGTCATATGAGGGAACAGAAGCGGCTGCTGGAAAACGAGACTGATATCCCGCCGGTTGGCTTTTGTAGCTGTAATGTCCTTTCCGTTCATCCAGAGGGACCCGTGTGTTGGGGTTTCGAGGCCGGCAAGGACGCGGAGCAGCGTCGTTTTCCCACTTCCAGAAGGACCGACAACGCTGAGAATTTCCCCTTTCTTTAATTGAAAGGAAAGGCCGTTCAGAATCAGGTCTTCTTGAAAGCTTTTTTTCAATTGCTTCACTTCTAATGTAGTCGGGCTCATCTTTTATTCCTCCAAGGCAGGCGAGAGTAGGGAAGCAGAAGGATGGCAGCTTCCACCAGGATATACATCCATACGGGTATGACAGCAAACCAGAGGGAAAACGCAGACATGACGGAAGCATCCGCATTTTCCAGAAATGGAAAGAATACGAGAGGCAGCGTCAGCACACGTCCTCCGCCAATCACAGCTGTAATCGCGTACTGGCTCAGACTGATGACAATGGTTAAAAAAGTGACACTTCGAAGCGCCGGTTTCAAGAGAGGCAGCTCCACCGTGAACAGCTGCCTGAAAAATCCGGATCCGAGAATGTGAGGCTGCTCAAGCATCGCCCGTCCAATCTGCTGGTAACTGTTGTGAAATACTTTAATGCTGTAAGGGACGGTCGGTACAAGGTGGATGATGATGACACCAAGTGCTGTATCCGCCAGTCCGGCACGGATCATAAAGATGTGAAGACCCATAGCGATCGCAAGGACGGGGATAAGAATCGGTGACAGCAGTAAAGCCTCCACCCAGGGTTTTCCTTTAAATGGGACGGTGGTGAGCGCTTTGCCAGTGAACACACCAATCAGCACATTCAGGAGCAGGACGACAAAGCCGATACATATCGACGTGAATGTGGCTTTCCAGAGCATCGGGTTCTGCAGCAGCTGTTCATAGCTGCGAAGCTCCCAGTCCAGTCCAGCGCCTGTCTGAAACCGCCACGGCGCACTGAAGCTCTGAGCGACCAGTACGAGAAGCGGTATAAGGAAAAACAGGAGAGTGAGCACTAAAAATATATGTGAGTTCTGCTTCATGAACGACTTCCTCTCATAGCTCTCCATCTGGCTTTATTTAAGTACCCGTATCCGATAAAGGATAGAACCAGCAGGACGAGGCTGATGCTGACCATAGCGGCAAACGCCAGTGGACGTTTCTGCCAGGAGCTTCCGTAAAACCAGTCATAGCTGAGTACGGAGACCATCTCCGGAAACGTGGTTCCCAACAGAGCGGGCACTTCATAAGCCGACAAGGTGAAAGAGAAAATGATCAGGCTTGTTTCCATCAGAACCGGAAGCAGGTGAGGCAGTTCAACCGCAGTGATTCTGTTCCAAGCGGACCCTCCAAGTGTATCGACGAGTGCATAGTATTCCGGCCGGATTGAAGCATACACTGGCAGCAGCATCAAGATGACAAGGGGAACCTCTTTCCATACATAGGTTAAGATGATGCCGATTCCGTCAGGGTCCCTTGTGAGTATCGGAAATTGCTGAGGGTCAGCTATCCAGCCGGCAGCCGTTAACAGCTGAGCGGCCACTCCGGTTTCCGAAAGAAGGAGAATGACCATATAGCCCCAGACAAAGTGCGGGAACAGCATCGGTATCCATACACTCACCCTTGGTGCCATTTTTTCCAGGATGGGATAAAAACTGCGTGTGAAAGCGATCCCGATAAGAATAGACAACAGGGTGGCGATCAAGGCTGTCTGCAGGCTGAAAACAAGAGACGTAACAAACCGGTTGGATTCAAAGATCTGCCGGTAATAGTCCAGTGTCCATCCTCTGTGCCGGCCGAAGCTGTTCAAGACAGCTGTCAGAAGCCCGTAAAGAGGAAGGAGCATAAACAGGACAGCCGGCAGGAAAAGGAGAGAATGTTTAAGGTTGAACGACTTCATCAAACCACTGCTCTTTCATCCATTCGACATAAGCGGCTTCTGATTCAGGAAGGAAGCTTTCCTCCAGCTTTTCTGTGGAAAGAACGCTGTCCCCTCTATCCACCGCTTCAAATTTCTGTTTCATATCTTCGGGTAGTTGATCTAAGCTGATCGTAGTGTTTTCTCCCCAGTAATCCGGCTTGAACTTGGCCAGCTGGGCTTCCGGTGAAAGCAGGAAGTTAATGGCAGCCAGCGCTCCGGGAGGATTGGAACTATTGAAGGGGATGCTCAAAAAGTGTGTATTTCCAATAGAACCTGGCTCCAGGACGAACGAACGGGTGGATTCCGGGAACACTCCATCAGCGACCAAGGATTCCGCCCGGGACTCATTGTAGCCCATCGTCATCAAGACTTCTCCCTGACTATATAAGCGATCCAGCTCTGTTAAGTCATTCGGGTAGTGATTTCCGGAACGCCATAAATCCGGCTGAATATCCTTGAGGTAAGCCCATGTGCGATCCGCTGCCGGCTGGATATCAGCTTCATTCAAGGGATTCTCATAAATATCTGATGGTTCTTCCGCCTGGGCATATAAGACGTGGCGTAAGAAAGCATTCCCGGAAAAGTCCTCCGCTCTCGGATAAGTGAACATTCCTGGGTTGTCATGAATCCAGTTCTGCAGTTCCTCAAAAGAGGAAGGAGGCTCACTGATCCGGTCGGCGTCATAGTGAAAGACGAACTGGACTTTGCCCCACGGAGCTTCCATCCCTTCTACAGATGTTCCGAAATCGGTCTGGAAAGCTGGATCTTCTGTGTCGTAATATTCATTGAAAGCAGGCAGCTTGTCTGTAAACGATCCTGCCAGCAGTTCGTTTTCTTTCGCATTTTTAAAGTTCTCCCCATTGATCCAGATCACATCGATCGGGCCGTCCTGTTTCCCGGCTTGTTTCTCTGTCTGGAGTTTTTGGAGTATTTCCGCCGCATCCATAGGAACACGCTCCAGGGTTATGTTGTGTGCTTCTTTCAGGCGGGGAGCCGCCCATTCATCAATGTAGCGGTTGATCCCTTCATCGCCGCCCCACATATAGAGACGCACCTCCGTGCCGTCGGCCTCTTCTTCAATGGTTTCCCAGGACATATCCTTCCATGCTTCTTTCTGGGAACCGCCGCCGCTGCAGGCGGCCAGTAATAGTGTGAACAGCAGCATAAGAATGCTCCACTTTTTCATGATTTTCCCCCTTAGGATCATTTTATAAAAAAATAAGTACAAGTCTCTGTCATCTATCATACAAACAAACGCCCGGGAAGGAAACTAAACCCTTTTCACCAATCGGCATACCTGTTCTTAAAGACGGGTACAAGAAGCGGGAAAGAAAGGAGAGGGAACCGATGCTGTATCAACATTTCGCAAGGCCTTCCGGCTGGATGGGGAAGCTTGCCGGACATTTTATGGAAAAAGAAAATGAAAAGCTGAATGCGTGGACACTATCGTTTCTGGATCTGCAAAAAGGAGAGGAAGTTCTTGAAATCGGATGTGGAGCAGGAAAAGCGTTAGAGCAGGCATCCAGTATTCAGGGACTCCGTCTTTACGCTTTGGATCCATCCGAGGTGATGGTCGAAACGGTTCTGCATAAATGGCGGAGCTTCAATAATGCTGCGCAGGTGGGCGTCATTCACGGACGGGCTGAAGACCTGGTCCAGTTCCACCGTCCGATGGATAAAGTCTATGCCGTTAACAATGTCACCTTCTGGGAAGACCCGGAAGAGATACTGGCCCATTTGTATACAAACATGAATCAAAACGGAAGAATAGCCTTAACGCTCCGTCCTCACGAAGAGGGGGCGGGAGATGATACGACACATATCCTGGGGGGCCAGATGAAGGCGATGCTGGTGCAAGCAGGGTTCCGGGATGTCTGCATCCATATCCGTCCTGAAAAGCCGAATAAAGCGGTCTGTGTCACAGGGATGGTGTGATAGGATAGAGGGAAAAGGGGGATGGTTATGAAGTTGAAAAAAGAACAACAAGAATACATGGCTGAACGGATCAAAGAGTGGTTTGAGCTTGAGCGTGGAGAGGTCATTGGTGATTTGGCGGCCGATCAATGGGTTCATCAGATGGCAGAGGAAATGGGGCCTTTCTTTTATAACAAAGGAGTGGAGGATGCCCGACGGATGGTGGAACAGAAGGTCATGAATGTAGATGAGGATCTTCGCTCCCTTGAGCGTCCTGCCGGGCGTCCGAAGCGGCGGTAAAAAAAACACCGCTTCAGGAAGCTGAAGCGGTGATGATTTCCTCATCGGCAGGTGGGGGAGTCGTTTCCGGTTCCTTCTGCCATTGGAACTGCTGGATCTGTTCATTCAATTGGCCGATCATCGTTTCCAGCTGTTCGCTTTCCAAAAGCAGCTGCTGGAAGGCGGACTGCTGCTCCACAGTAGAAGCTGAGATTTCCTCGGTTCCTGCTGCGGTCTGCTGGATGACACTGCTTACGTTTTCAAAGGCCGCATGAACATCTGTGCTCTGGTGACGGGACTGATCGAGCCCTTGTACGAGGGCTTCCAGGTGCTGGTCGATTGTATGAACATACGTACTGATCTGGTCAAAGGCGGCTTTTGATGCAGAAACAGACGTGTTCTGCTGTTCTGTCACCTGAACAGTTTCCGTCATTTCCCTGCGGATCGTATCCACGCCGCTCCGGATTTGTGACACCATATCGGAGATGTCTGCTGTCGCAGCGGTGGATTGGTCGGCTAATTTGCGCACTTCCTCAGCTACAACGGCAAATCCTTTTCCATGCTCTCCCGCACGTGCAGCTTCAATGGCTGCATTCAAGGCAAGCAGGTTGGTCTGGCTGGCGATATCGTTCACAAGGTGTACAGTCGATTCAATTTGATCGGTGTATTGAATGAATTGGTGCACCGATGTTTCGACTTTTGCTAAAGACGCCGTATTTTGATCCATCAATGTCCGCTGATTCATCAGACTGTTCTGCCCTTCCTCGACAGAATGAAGGGCCTGTGTGCTGATTTCCCTTGATTCCTGTCCGTCATTACGGTTCTTCGCAAAGCGGCCGTCCAGATCCTCCATCAATACAGCGGCATCCTGAACGTCGTTGGAGATCGACTGGCTCCCCTGGGCCAGTTCATCCGTTGAATGAGCCACCTGGCTGGATATTTCCGAAAGGCCGTTCATTTCCTGATTCAATCTGGAACTGAATGTTTTGACGCTCTGTCCGATTTCGTCTACGGACTGAACCGTCTCCTGAAGGTTCTCCACCATGACACGGAAGGATTGGGTCAGTTGGCCGATTTCATCGTTTTTCTTTGGATCGTCCTCGATGTTCACTGTCAAGTTCCCTTTGGCCACATCAGCAGCCTGGGCGGCCAGCTGCCGGACGGGGCGGGCGATATGTGCGGTCAGGCGGAAAGTGGAGTACAAGGTGCCGATAATTAAGACAACGGCCGCAATGATGGTGAACAGAATCAACTGACCGATCGTCTGTTGCTGTGCCTCCATTTTGTTTTCATACCATGCCTGTGATTCCCGCTGAAGCATGTACACATCATTGATTAACCCGGCTGTTCTTGATGCCTGCCGCTGAATCTCATTCGTGTCATCAGTATTCAAAGCTTCCGTGGCAAGGCCTTCCCAATCGTTGAATTTCGCCTGGGCCTGGTCAAACCACTGCCGCTGTGTATCGGTGACAATGAGCGGCTCCACAGCCTGAAACAGCTGCTTCGTCTGCTCCACCTGGGTGAAGGCTTCCTGTTTGGAAGCTTCGGAAGGGTTGTATCCATACGTCGTCAAGGCTTGTTCTACACGGACGAGCTGCCCGTGAAGTTCCTTACCATCCAGGAGCACCTGGATATCTTCATTCGTAGAGCGCTGCAATCCAATCATTTGAAACACAATCACACCGATTAAAATGATACACAACACCAGAGGCAGCAAAGTCATGACAAATAGTCTGCGGCTGATACTCATTTGTTTTCCTCCTCGTTTTACTGCCCCATAGATTTTTGGAGCGTTTTCTCTTCCTGATCGTTTAAATCGATAAGGCGGATGGGGGCAAGGCCCACACCGTTTTCCTCAAGCCCGAGCGTACGGGCACTGCCGTCCAGGTTTTCTCCTTCAGACAACTGTTCCATCACTCCATATAAAGCGACATTGACGTTTTTCAGCATGGACGTCACAACGGATTCTTCCGCCGTGTAAAATTGATCACTATCCACTCCGAAAGCGTAGATGTCTTGTTTTTCGGCTTCCTTCAGGACACCAATGCCTGTAAAGCCGGCAGCTGGAAAAATATAATCGGCGTTCTGATCGATCATCTCCGCCGTAAGAGAAGCGCCTTTTTGGTCATCATCAAAGGTATCCGCATAGCTGACCAATATTTCGGCGTCGGGAGAGGCTTCCAGAACTCCTTTTGTGAATCCCTCTTCAAACCGGTTTACGACAGGAATGTTTTCCCCTCCAATGAATCCTACGACACCACTTTTGGATTTCATACCGGCAATTAACCCGATCAGATAGCTTCCTTCATCTTCCTTAAAGGTGATGGATGATACATTGGGCTGGTCGGAAACGGCATCAACCAAAACGAAATCCTGGTCAGGGAATTCGGCGGCCAGCTGATCGACAGCCGGCTGTGAGTTATACCCGAGACCGATAATGACATCGTGCCCCTGATCAATCAGATCGCGGGCATGAGCTTCATAATTCTGGTCAAAAGGTTCACGGTAATCAAACGTTATATTCAACTCATCGCGGGCTTGCTCAAGGCCCTGAAAAGCGGAGTCACTGAAAGAATCATCTCCGAGACCGCTTTCAGTGACAAGCAGACCTGCACTGATTCCAGACTCTTCCGTTCCTTCAGCAGAACCGCTGCTGCAGCCGGATATAAGAAAACTAAACAGAAATAGGACAATAAAAAAGGTCGAACGCTTCAACTATTTCACTCCTCTGTATAAAATCCGCTGACATCATTTCCTTCGCTATGAAAGAGATGTCTGACAACTATATACATCGGCATATGCGGAGTGGAAATCAATAGGAAGTGGAGAAAAGCATAAAAAAAACCACTACGACCTCAGGTCATAGTGGTGGACGTGGACAGTTCAAAAGCGCCGGCCAGCAGTTCGTAGGATTTCAGCCGCTCCTCAAATGGAGTGACAATCGTATTGACGATGATTTCATCTACCTGGTAAAGGGAAGCCAGTTCCTCAATTTCTTCCTTCACCCGCTCGATCGAACCGACAATCATCCTTTTGCGGTTATCCGCGATGCGCTCCTCTTCAAAGACAGTGTAGGAGTGGGAAAGAGCTTCTTCCGGTGTAGGGAAGTGGGTGCGTCTTCCACCCTTTTCAATTTGAAGCAGAGCAAGATCCAGGCTTGATGCTAAATACTCGGCGCGCTGATCCGTTTCTGCACATACGACGAAAACAGAAACATTGGCGTCCGGTTCGGTCTGCTGCAGCGAAGGGGTGAAATGGTTGAAATAACGCTCCATGGCTCTTGTGCCGCCCCGGCCATTAATGAAGTGGGCAAAGGAATATGAAGCTCCCAGCTCCCCGGCCACCCGCGCACTCGTCCCGCTGGAACCGAGCATCCATACGGGTGGTGCAGTATCGCCTGTCGGTGTCGCCTGTATCCCCATTCCGTGCGGGTCGTGCCCATGCAGATAAGCAATCAGTTCTTCAACCTGTGCAGGGTAGCCTTCCACATTCGGAACGTTCCCTTTATTCAAGGCAAGATTGATGTTCGGCAGGCCTCCGGGTGCCCGGCCGACCCCCAGATCAATCCGGTCCGGATGAAGAGTCTCAAGAACACGGAAGGATTCAGCTACTTTAAACGGACTGTAATGCGGCAGAAGCACGCCTCCGCTGCCAATTCGTATGGTGTCTGTATGAGCAGCCAGGTGAGCGGCGAGAATTTCCGGTGAAGATCCCGCAAGGCTGCCGGTGCTGTGGTGTTCGGATACCCAGAATCGGTGATACCCAAGCCGGTCGGTCCATTCTGCTAATTCAGTTGTTTGTCTTAATGCTTCCTGTGGGTCTGTCCCAGCTAAAACAGGGGACTGATCCAATACACTTAATTTCATTGTGGGCCCCCTTTGAAGTAAACGGTTTATTTATCTTTTATCGTCCCATGGACACGTAAAAGATGCAATACATATGGCTTGGAATGTGTGTGATAATGCCCCGCTGCCTGCTTCTGTCTTCCGGCTGTAATGGAAGGATCTTCCGCCTGTCTTTTTAGGTTGGAAGAGCGTCTTGACCGGTTCCTTAAAGCAGTACAAAACACGGGGGTTTTTCTACATGCAGAAGACGGCCTCAGGCGGCCGTCTTCTTTGTGTGACTACCTCGATAAAAGTCCGAGAAGTCCGTAATTGAGCATCGTTGACTGATCCAGTTCAATCAGGTCTTTGATAGGAAGGTCCTCCACCTGCATAGAGGTCAGAAAGACAGAGGCGTTACGGAATTCGTCCTTCGGTGCAACGGCCATCCACTCCCCGTCCTCGAGGCCGGATACGACTTGGACAAGTCCGTCCTCCTCCATGCCGGTTGTCACTTCCCGGCGTTCCAGGATGCCCTCTTCATTCATGATCCAGGCGTACAGATTTTCTTCCGTCGTCAAGGCATCGTCCAAGGCAGCGACGGCTTGCGGCGCTTCCGCTGTGATCACCTGCATCTCCGCATGGTAGCCGGGGAGAAGCTGTTCATCAGCTTCTTCCAGTGTCACGATGAATGGATACCGGCTCTTCCCGCCAAGGTCTGTCTGTTCCGGGAATTCGTCCACCCGCGTTACCGTGCCGGTCGTTTCCAGTTCAAGCTCCGGTACAAAGATATCAACGGTTAAGTTTTCTTCCACCTGTGTCCGGTCTTCTTCTCGGATTTCGCCTTCCAATACGAGATTGGCAGACTTCATCGTAAGGATGGGAGCGTTGAGTTCTTCATCGATATCGGTTACAGTTCCTGAAAACTGGCTGGTGACTGTAATCTGTTCTCCCGTTTCCTGGAGCTGGTCCAGCTGGTCTTCCGCCATTTCAAGCAGTCCCTGCTGTTTGGAAAGTTCGGCCTGCTGTCTGGCAAGTTCCTCCTCTTTGAGATACTCCGCTTCTATAGAGGAATCCGGGGAAGAAGAGCTTTCTTCCTCGGCAGGATTCCTGTCTTCTCCTAAAAAGGAAGAAGTGGACCGGTCTGTTGTAGATGAGGAATCAGGGATATCATAGGCCTCCAGTTTATCCATATAGTCCTCGACGGCTGTTATTTCTTCCTGGATACGCTGCACTTCTCCTTGGAGACGGGATTCCTCTGCAGCGTAGTCTTCAACTTGATAGGTATAAAGGTCATCGCCTTCCTGCACCTTGTCCCCCTCGCTTACGAGAAACTGCTGGAAGGAACCATCTGCGCCGTCAAAGTAAACCGGGACAGATTCCTGCGATGTGAAGACGCCTTTGGTTTCCACTCTTTCAAAGAGGTCATATGTAACCGCCTGCGACCATGTATGGAGATAGGATTTGCGGTCCACTCTGTCGTCTTCGTCCAAATAAATCAACAGGGCATTCGTCGTAATAAAAGCGATGATCAACAATCCGGTCATTCTTCCTTTAATGTTAATTTTCTTCATAATATGTCCACCTGCGGCTTTCCTACCTTATTAAATAAAGAAGATACAAATCGTAATAGGCAAGGGCGGAGGTTCCAGCCCACAGCAATAAATGCCAGAAAATGACGCCGGTCCAGATCCAGCCGATTTTTGTTCTGGACAGCCGGGAAAGGCATTTGACCTGATACCAGATGATAAACAGCTGGAAAAGGGATATGGAACCGAAAAAATAAATGACCCACTCCAGAGAAGTGAAGTAGGAGGCTGCAACACCAAAGGAAAGAGGTGATACATACCAGTCGATTCCTGCATAGACCATCAACGGCACCCAGGTTACACGCTCAAGAAGCATAACGAGCAGGACGTTCATTTGTAGAATGATCAGCTTTTTGTAGGATACATGATTGAATAACCAGTAAAAAAACGAAGAGATAAATAAAAGGAATAAAAAAAACAGCAGCCCGTATGCAGCTCTGCCGATCAGGAACCATGCTTTTCTCAGTTCATAATCAGTCCGGGTCAATTCTGTCATATTTGCGGAAATCGCATCGGTACCCAGACCGAGCCAGGCTGTCCAGACAAAGGTGAGTAAAGTGAGAGCGAGTAAAAAGAATAATAGATTCCAGACGTTTTTCAATTTTTCTGCTTCATTCAGCTTGAACAAATGATCATCACGGCGGATGAACAGTTTGATCAAGTGGACCGAGTAAGTCATACACTTCATCCTTTACCAGTGAAAAATAGCATTCTCTGTATCATTTTAACGGAAAATGTCATGGGTTGCTATCCATTGCTGAGAATCTTTGGGAAAAGATGGAGAACCATGCGGTCCTCATTCAGGTTCTTCTGCAGAAAAATAAAAAACCCGGCGTCAAGCCGCCGGGCTGTTGATCAAGACGGGGCCGTTTCGTAATTGGATGCCCCGCGTTTCGGTTTGAAGAAAAGGGATCGGTCTCTGTAAAGAAAGATCATGGATAAAATAAACGCCAGAAGATCGGCCGCCGGGAAGGCAAGCCATACACCTGTAACACCGAAGAAATTCGGGAGGATCAGTACCAGCGGAATCAGGAACAGCACCTGTCGGGCCATAGACAGGATCATCGCCGGTTTGGCCATACCGAGAGCCTGGTAAAGACCACCGCTCACGACTTGAGCGCCAATCAGGACGGCAAAGGCAAACATAATCCGGATGGCGTGAGCCCCGGTTTCGATCGTCGCCTGATCTCCTGTGAAAATCATCATCAATACATTCGGGAAAGCCATCATGAGAACGAAAATACCGCCAGAAATGATGGTGACGACTTTCATTCCGAGCTTGACGGTTTCCTTTAGACGTTCATAATTCTGTGCCCCGTAGTTGTAGCCGATAATAGGCTGCATACCTTGGAGGACGCCGATCATCGGCATAATGGTGAACATGGCCAGCTTCTGGACGATTCCGAAGACACCGACTTCGAATTCGCCGCCGAACTTGATAAGCATCAAGTTGATAGCAATCATCATCGCGCTTCCAGCCACCTGACGGATAAACGCCGGCATACCGATGGTGATGATCTCTTTGATGATCTTCGTCTGAAGCTTCAAGGCGGCTCTTCTGACTGTTAGAGAGGATTTTCCTTTAAGGAAATAGTTCAGAACGACAATCGATACAGTCGCCTGGGAAATGACCGTCGCTATGGAAGCCCCCTGTACGCCCATGTCGAGTCCGAAGATGAAGATGGGGTCAAGAATGATGTTCAGAACCGCAGGAATGATCATCGTGATCATGGCAAACCTGGAATTCCCCTCTGAACGGATGATGTTGTTGGTCGCAAAGGCGAAGGAGAAGAACAGCGAACCGACCATGATCGGGAATAAATAATCCTTCGCATACGGCATGATGTTCTCTGTAGCTCCGAAAATGGTAAGGAGCGGCTCTAAAAAGGTGAATGCGCCGATGAAGCCGACACTGCTTATGAGAACAATCATGATCAGGACATTTCCGAAAACAAGATCAGCTTCGTCCTTTTTATCTGCTCCAAGCCTCCGTGAAATAACGGAAGCACCACCAATACCGACGGCTGCGGCAATGGCCATGATGATCATCATAACCGGGAAGCCGATGCTCACACCTGATACTCCGAGAATTCCGACACCGCGTGCGATGAATAATGTATCAATGACGTTGTAAAGCGCCATAACGAACATTCCGATCATCGCTGGAATGGACAAATTGGCCAACAGCTTTGGTATAGGCTGGGTGCCTAAACGCTGGCTTTGTTCTTTCATTCGTTTTCTCTCCCTGCTGTTTGTGACTTTATGCGTTCCTGGGTTTTTTTCAACCAGGATGTCATGATCTGCTGTTCCTCTTGAGAGAGGTCAGCGAAAGCTTCTGTTTCAATTTCCTTAATGGTTGTGACTATCATTTCGTGGAGTTCCATGCCGGCTTCTGTCAGAGTAATCAGTTTTGTGCGCTTATCCTCTTCACTCGGCCGTTTTGATATTCTTTCATATTTAAGGAGAGACTCCACAACGCCGTTCATAGAGGAAGGCTTGATATGCAGCCGTTTCTGGAGTTCCACCTGTGGCTGCTCGCCTTCTCTGGCTAAAATGTGGATGACCTTGCCCTGTGCATGGGTCAATCCATACTCCCCGAGCCGTTCGTTATATACGTTTCTTAGAAAATGGGAAACCATATGAATCTGATATCCCAGTGATTCATCCATCTGCTTTTTCATAATTACTTAGCCCCCTAAACAAAATATAGTATAAAACAAAGAAGACTATTCGTAAACCCTTCTGCTTTGGTGGATGGGTGCGGCTTGTTCTGACAGACAAGCCGACAGGTGGAGGAAAGAAGTGGTGTACAATGGATGATATGGAGGAATAGTGAGAAATACAGCGTAATTTCCGGTGATGTTCTCCTGAGATCCTCTATGGAAAAAGTCAGCGTCCTCATTTTGATGATTCCTGTTCAAAAGGGGAACCCAGCGGTTTTCACAAAGAGAGAACGTCCTGTCTATTTACTTAGACGCCGAAAGGATTTGCTTGGGAGGGAGTGGAATGAAAATAGAGGAAATCGTTTCAAAGGTGCGCTTTTCGTCAATTATGTAAGGAGGAAGGAAGGGATAATATGCCGCGATTTGAAACCGGGATACTTCTATATAACGGAAATAAAGAAGAAAATGAAATCACACCTGCACTCAGACAGGTTCTTCCTGAAGTTAGTAAAGAGGTCAAGGATCTGCGTGTGATACAGACGGCCTCGCTGGAAGAACTTCGTGACGTTTGCAGGACGTATGGTCCGGAAACCGATGTATTCCTAATCCTTGGGGGAGACGGGACGATCCATGAATGCATCAACAACATGGCGGAACTGGAAAAGCGACCGGTGATCGGTGTGCTTCCCGCCGGAACATGCAATGATTTCAGCCGTGTCCTTGATATTCCGCAGCGTCTGGATCAGGCAGCTGCGTCCATTATGAAGGGGGAGGCTGTAAAGGTGGATGCGGGAAAAACAGAAGATACGTATTTCATCAACTTCTGGGGCATCGGCCTCGTCGCCCAGACATCGTTCAACATCGATGAAAACCAGAAAAACCGTCTGGGTGTGCTCAGTTATTTCATCAGTGCATTGAAAACAGTGAACCGATCCGAACCTTTTCGTTTTTCATTGACTGTCGATGGAGAAAAACTGGAGGGGGAAGCGGTGATGATCCTTGTTATGAATGGGCAGTTCATCGGTACCCGGAAAGTTCCGATGTCATCGCTCGACCTGCAGGACGGGAAGTTGGATGTGTTGATCGTCAAAAATTCCAGCCTGGCTGTATTCAGAGAGTGGCTGGCCATGGGAAGAGAACGCTCTGTCGATCAGAAATTCCAGGACCTCAGCTATCGTCAGGGACAGCATATTACCATTGAAACGGAGACGGATGAAGAAGTGGATATGGACGGCGAAATTAAGACAGAGACGCCTGCACAAATCGGGGTGCTCCCGGGCCATTTCACTTTTTTAGGAGGCGGTCCGAACGCCCTTCGAACGACAACTGATCTATAAAGGCCTTCAAGCTTATCCGTCCGTGTCCTGATTGACAGTGCGAATTTGTTAAACTTATACTATCTCTATCTTTTAAAAAGGATGGGCGAACCGGATGAACGAACATGAATTATACTTGAAAAAGAAACAAGATCCATCATTGAAGCTGTTTGTCGTCTTATCTAAGGCGCAGCGGGCCATCGGTGATTTAGTGAAGGACGATATTCAGCGTTATGAATTAAACCCGACGGAATTCGGTGTACTTGAGCTTCTATACCATCAGGGGGATCAGCCGCTGCAGAAAATCGGCGAGAAGATCCTTCTTGCCAGTGGCAGCATTACGTATGTGGTAGACAAGCTTGAAAAGAAAGGGTTTTTGAAGCGTGTCCCATGTCCGACTGACCGCCGGATTACGTATGCGTCGATTACGGAAGAGGGCAAGGAACTGCTTCACGGCATCTTTCCGGATCACTGGCAGCAGATTGAATCTATTATGAGCGGCCTGACAGATGAGGAGAAAACAACGGCGATTGACCTGCTGAAGAAACTCGGAAAAAATGCCGGTCACCAAAAAGAGTAGCCAATTTTCAGATTATCCGTTATGATGGACGTAAGACTAAAGACAAAGGGGGTATAAAGATGTTACAGATGCATGCGCTTGATTATCAATTGAACTATCTGCGCCGTGCCATTATTCACATTTCAGCTGTCAACGGGACACGTATGTCCAAAATGACATCTGAATAGGAATGCTGTAACGTCTCATACCTGATAGAATACGCACGGAAAAAGTCAGAGGTAACGGGACCTCTGGCTTTTTTGTGCGCTTAAAACGTCTTTAGGAGGAACGGAAATGATTATAACCTTTAAACATATATACAAAATCATGGGCGGCGAAGTGTTATTCGAAAACTTGAATATGGAAATCAAAGAACATCAGCGTGTCGGTCTTGTCGGGAGAAACGGAAGCGGGAAGTCAACATTGTTCCGGATCTTAACAAAGGAAGAGCCGATTGATGGGGGCGATGTGTTTATCCAGAAAAGAAAAACCATCGGATATTTGACCCAGTTGCCATTCAATTGGATGGGAACCGGCCGGGAGTATTTACGCTCGGCCTTCCAAAAGCTTCAGGAAATGGAAGCAGAGATGAAAGAGCTGGAACAGAAGATGAGGATTCCGGAACATATGGAGGAAGCTGTAGAACGATACGGCTTCCTGCAGGAGCGGTTTGCAGATCGAGGGGGCTACGAAATGGAGTCATCCATCCGTCAGGTCGCACACGGATTAAAGGTCCATCACCTTCTTGATCAGTCCTTTACCACGTTGAGCGGTGGGGAAAAGACGAAGCTCGGTCTGGCGAAGCTGCTGTTGGAAAAGCCGGATGTGCTGCTGCTGGATGAACCGACCAACCACCTGGATGTCAAAGTGGTCGAGTGGCTGGAAGAGTTTCTCCAACAATATCCCGGCACACTCTGCATCATTTCTCACGACCGCTTTTTCCTCGACCGGGTCGTTACGGATATTTATGATCTTGATTCTGGTGATATAGAAGCCTATAAAGGAAATTACACAACCTTTGAAAAGAAAAAGGAAGAAAAGCTGCTGGTCGAGTTTCATCATTATGAAGAACAGCAGAAGAAGATCAAGAAAATGAGGGATGCCATCCGCCGGTTGAGGCAGTGGGCCAACGAGGCCTCTCCTCCCAGTGAGAAGTTATTTAAAAAAGCGAAAAGCATGGAGCGGGCGCTGGAACGGATGGAGAAAATCGATAAACCTGTCATGGATCCAAAACGGATGAAGCTTTCCCTTGATTCAGAAGACCGGACAGGGAAGGATGTCTTCATCGTGGAAAACGGTGGGAAGTCCTATGGGAGATCCTTGATTCTTCAGGGCTTCAACCTGCACGTCCGTTATCAGGACCGTCTGGCTCTCGTCGGGACGAATGGGAGTGGCAAGTCGACACTTCTTCGTCTGCTTCTGGAGGAAGAGCAGCTGGATGAGGGTACTATAAAACGTGCACCTGGGATGAAGGTGGGGTATCTTCCTCAACATCCGCTGCAGGAGGCCGATCAAGAGCAGAGGTTGATTGATTATTACCGCGCATCTATTCGTGTAACCGAAGGAGAGGCTCGGCGTCAACTGGCAGGATTTCTATTTTACGGCTATGATGTCTTTCGGAAAATCCGCCATTTGAGCGGCGGGGAACAAATGCGCCTGAAACTCGCCATCTTCATGCAGCAGGACTTACAAGTGCTGCTCCTGGATGAGCCGACTAATCACTTGGATATTGAATCCCAGGAGGTTCTGGAGGAAGCGCTGGACCGCTTCTCCGGAACGGTAATCGGTGTTTCCCATGACCGCCATTTTCTGAACCGGTGCTTTCCGGAAACCATGTATCTGGCAGGTGGAAAAGGATATCGATATTCAGGATCGTATGAAGATACGAAGCACCACTGGCCGGAGGAAAGAAAAGAGGAAGCGGACAAGAAGGCGGCACCTGAACCTGTGGAAGAACCCGCATCTCTGGAAGACCGGATTTCGGATCTTGAAAAAGAGGCCGCTCGTTTGGAAGAAGAATGGGCGGTGGCTTCGCTTTCAGAGTCCGGCAGGCTGGAACGGGAAAAACAAGAGCTTGATGAAAGACTGGAAGCATTGTATGAGAGCTGGCTGGACGAAGCGGGAGAATGAGAAAACGGGAGGGCAGACAGGCCCTCCCGTTTCTTTTTGTAGAAGTTTCCATCGAAACATACTTAAAGAATAGGGACATGCTTAGCTGGATTGTTTTTATGCTCTTCATAATAATGAACGAGCGGCTGTGTATAGTAGAAGAGGTCCGGACAGTAGAGGCCGGAAGATGCCAAATCGTTTTCTGCCTGGGCTGAATCATAATCGGCGGCGGTTTCAAAGTAGTCGAGCGCCTCTTTTTGAATGCCCAGCTTTCTACGGACTTGTTTCAGTTTTAACGGTGGACGGGCAGCCGCGAGCGGCACCGTCAGATGAGGCTGCTTATCGGCATACAGATACGCGAAATGATAATAGATGTCCCTGGCTGTATAGGGGTGAGGATCTGTCAGATGATAGGTTTTACCTTCTGCGGCAGGCAGGTGGGTGAGAACATTGGCCGCCTGGACTACATAATCATGAGGGACGAGGTTCACCCGGGCCCGGCCTTTCCCGAAATAAGGGACAACAGGGAGGGACTTCAGCGAATGCAGGAGGTTCAAGATAAAGTAAGGGCCGTCGAATTTCGCTGTCGATCCTGTCCGCGTATGACCGACGACGATGCCCGGCCGGACAATGGTGAGGGGCAGACGGTGCTGATATTCCTGTACCAGCTTTTCTGCTTCGTATTTCGTAAATTCGTAATGGTTTTTGAAGCCGTGACTATGCTTCAGCTCATGCTCGTAGACCGTTCCCTGCCTTTTTCCGGATACATAAGCCGTGCTGAAATAAAGACAGCGGTTCAATCGCAGGCAGACTTGCAGAAAACGGAGCACTTCGCGTGTTCCCTGAACGTTTACTTGAAGGGCAGGCGCCAGCGGAACGGCCAGATCATATAAGGCAGCCAGATGATAAAAATGAGTGAGGTTCTGTTTCAGCTCCTCAGCTGTCGAAGCGTCGAGCCCGAGATCTTTCTTTGTAATATCTCCGGTTATCAGTGTAATCCGGCCGCCATCCACGGCAGGGTCCTCCAGGCAGTCATGAAGCCGCGTCCGTGCTTCCTTTTCCATATGAGGAAGGTGAAGAAGATAGACATGCTCCACTTTCTGTGTGCGGAACAGGTCTTTCAGAAGCTCAGCCGCCAGAAACCCGGGGAAACCAGTACATACATACGTAAAAGCCATAAAACCGCCTCCTCCATCTTGTTTTTACCTCCATTCGGGATGGCGGAGGTGAATTCCTTTTTTCCTATGAAAAAAGGGGGATTAATAAGTGGGAATACGTGGTAAACATAGGTGAGGAATAGACGTTTAAACGTAAATGATCAGGGTAAAAATCTGTAGGAACGTTTATTGAACCGGCATGAGGAGGGGAGTCATGGGAAACCAGAATGTTGTTGTGTACACCAGTCGCGATTGTGCCTCTTGTAACCAGGTCATGGATTTATTAGATGAGTGGAATGTAGATTTTGAGGAACGGAACGTATCGGAAAACCGCACCTATTTTAAGGAGCTTCAGGGGAAGGGTGTCTACGGGACCCCGGCCACCTTTGTCGATGATCACCGTGTTTTAGGGTTTCAGAAGCGCAAGCTCCAGCAGGTGCTGGGGTTGAGGGAAGACCTATATGCTCAAACGGACTCATTCAACTTTTCATAAATAAAGGAAACAAGTGATGAGAGTCACTTGTTTTTTTATCGTGTCGGGTACTGGATGATTGTGTCTCACTTTTTTACTGCCTCTGTCATAGGCTGAAGTAAATACGTTAAAGGTGGCACAGTCATGTACCCATATTATTCCTACCCTTATTACGAAAACTGGTACCGGTATCCGGCTCCTCCTGTGTACAGCCAGGATACCTACCCGCAGACCTATTATCAGGGGAACGCCTTCTACCCATATCAGGGAAGTGCATCCTACGGCTTTCCTTACTACCAGGTGAATAGTAACCCCTACTCCGGTTATACTGAAACCGGGAATGAAGGCGGCTCCACCTCTTTCCAACCCGCAGCAGCAGGGAAGAGCGTGATCGGCTATTTTCAAAATGAGGAAGGTCAATTTGACTTTGATAAAATGATGAATACCACCGGTCAGGTGATGAAGACCGTTCAACAAGTCAGTCCGATTGTCAAAGGTATCGGTACTTTTGTGAAAGGGATCAAATAGACGCGCTGCCGATGTCAGCGCGTTTTCTTTCTTCCATATTGGAAAAACTGCAGGATGCGGAGGAAAAAGGTTATGAGTATTGGATGTTTGTGCATTCACGGATATACAGGAAGCCCGGAGGAAGTGCAGCCACTCGTGGATTTTCTGGAAGCGAGAACCGAATGGGAAATCGCCAACCCGACCCTGCCCGGCCATGGGGAGGATCTGGACCTTGAAGGGCATTATTATCAGGAGTGGATTGCAGCAGCTGAACTTGCGCTGTTGGATTTGATGAAACGTCACGATGAAGTGTATATCGTCGGATTCTCCATGGGTGGCATGATTGCGGCCTATTTGACGGCCAAATACCGGGTCGACCGGCTTGTGCTTCTCTCAGCCGCAGGCAAGTATGTGAGCCTTCCGCAGATGGCGAAGGATGTTCTGGAGATGGCTGGAGATGCGTGGAATGGTGTGCTGGCCGACAATGATCTGTTCCGGCGTTATCAGAAAAAAATGCGTGATACGTATGTATTTTCAACCATTGAATTTATGAAATGTGTACAATTTACCCGCCCCTATTTAAGAGAAGTGACCTGCCCTGTGTTAATTATCCAGGGGGAGCTGGACGGCATGGTTCCCAAAGCCGCAGCGGTTTATTTGGAGGAGGAAATTCCGTCAACAGAAAAAGAAGTGGTCTTTTTGAAGCAGTCGAAGCATCTCATCTGCCACGGAGATGATAAAGACGAACTGTTTAACAGAGTGCTCGAATTCATCGGCAGCGCTCAGCAGGAGGGGGTAACTTGAATAGCCGAACAGACGGATCACCCTTTTATTATGGATGGGTGATCGTTTTTATTGCCGGTCTGAGTGTGTTTTTCTCCGGTCCGGGCCAGACGTATTCCATTTCCATTTTCATTGATTATTACATAGATGATTTCGATTATACCCGCTCGCTTGTCTCTGGCATTTATTCTGGTGCTACGCTTGCAGCTGGATTCATATTGTTTATGATGGGGCGGCTGATTGACCGTTTCGGACAGCGGGCGATGATGGTCGCCGTCGGAATGTGCCTCGCCCTTGCGCTGTTCTGGAATGCTTTTTTAGCTGGTCCTGTCATGATGTTCATCGGTTTTTTCCTAATCCGGCTCTTTGGACAGGGATCGATGACACTGATTCCGAATACACTTGTTCCACAGTGGTTCATCCGGAAAAGGGGGCGGGCACTCAGTGTGATGGCCATTGGAGGTTTCGCGAGCTCTGCTTTACTGCCACCGTTGAATACGTGGCTGATTGAAGCGTTCGGCTGGCGAATGACCTGGGGAATCTGGGGAACCGCTCTGCTGGTGATTTTCGTGCCGCTTGCTTTTTACCTTGTGAAAAATCGTCCGGAAGATATAGGGGAAGTGCCTGATGGGAGCCGTAAACCGGCAGACGGGCAGGAGATCAAGAATCCGAATGTCGAAGTGAATGAAAAGAGCTGGACATTAAAAGAAGCAATGGCTACGAGAGCTTTCTGGTTCATTTTGTTTTGTGTGACGGTTCCCGCTCTCGTCAACACAGCGATCACGTTTCATATGGTTTCCATTATGGAACTGCGCAGCCTTGACGCTGGAGTAGCAGCAATGGTGTTGACGCTTATGGCCGTTGTCGGATTTCCTGTCACTTTTATTAGTGGCTGGCTTGTCGACCGCTTCCGAGTGCATTACATTCTGGCTGTTACATTTTTCGGTCATATATTGACGCTGCTGCTGCTTCTTGTGACGGATTCCTGGGCTGCCGCTGTCGGTTTTGGCTGTTTATGGGGAGTGGTGAATGGATTTGAGCGGATTGTATTGAACATCGTATGGCCGAATTATTTCGGGCGTGCCTACCTCGGGAGCATTAAGGGGCTTGCCCAGACGGTGATGGTCATTGGATCTGCTCTCGGGCCGCTGCCTTTCGGTATTTTTTATGACTGGCTCGGGGGCTATCAGGAAATCATTGTGCTTACCGTTTTGTTTCCAGTCACCGCGACAGTTCTGGCACTGCTTTCCCCGCAGCCTGATTACGCAGACTATCATGGATAAACAAACTCCTTAGGCTAGGCCTAAGGAGTTTGTTGGCTGTAGAAAAAGCCTGTGTTTATCAGTTAGAGTTGTCGATTTGTCGTGTGAAGGGTCACTTTTCGCTTGTTGGTGGATGAATGCCGCGGGCACGCCCGCAGCTAACTTGGTCAGGAAGGTCGCCTGCCCAAGTGGATCTTCGGCCCGTGCTGTTCCCGCAGGCATCCCCACCGAACGCTCCTCGTGCCGACGTTAGAAAATAGAGGAGAGAGACTGTGACCTACGCAGGTTCGCAGGTTCAAAAGAACGGGATGGGCTGCGCGCTATTGCCGCTTGCGTGGAAAAGAAAAATAGAAAGAACAGGCACTGATGACAGCTGTCAGCCGGAATATGAAAAAGACTTTCCTCCATCCAGCAAGGATGAGCTGGGTGAAGGAGAGTCTTTGTCGATGTTAAAGAAATCCCAAGGGGCTTTCGCTCCTGGCGGTAAGAAAGAAAAAAGCTTGTAAAGAAACAGGGGTTTCTCTACAAGCTGAAAACTCCTTAGGCTGAGGCCTAAGGAGTTTTCCGTTTTAATCTTTGAAAAAGGCGATGACGAGGCCGCCTTCACCTGCATAGGTAGCAATCAAAGGACCCATATCCATAAACAGGCTTTCCTTAAATGGATAGCGGTCTTTGATCATTTCAAGTACCTGACTGCCGCGTTCCTCATCATTGGAATGGGACAGAGCAATGACGCGGTCTTCGAAGGAATGTGCGTATTCCCCGATTTGATCGACAAAGCGGCGGATGGACTTTTTGTTTCCCCGCACCTTTTCCGTTACTTCTACAGCGCCGACGTCACTGGCCTTCATAAGGAGCTTGATGTTCAACGTCTTCGCGAGAGCGCCTTTCACTTTATCCAGCCGTCCACCTTTGATGACGTTCTCCAATGTTTTCAAAATGAACAGTGTCGTCGTGTTTTCGATACGATCTTCCATATGGGCGACAAGTTCCTCAAAGGAGACGCCTTCGTCGATTTTCTTTCCTGCTTCATCGACAAGAAGAGCGATACCGCAGGAGGCCGTTTTGGTGTTCATAACTGCAATCCGGCGGTCAGGCTCTTCTTCAAGCAGCATGTTTTTGCCGATTTCAGCACTTTCGTAGGTGCTGCTCAACCCGTGACTGATGGCAAGGACGAGGATATTCTTAGACGGGTCCACGCGTTTGTACATTTCATAAAAATCATTCGGGCTCGGAGAAGAGGAGCCGGGAAGCTCTTCTGATTGCCTCATCTTCGTATAGAAGGTGTCCAGATCAATGGTTTCTTCCGTTTTATAATGTTCGTCTCCGAAATGGATATTTAACGGGACGGAGAGGATGTTATGCTTCTCCATCATTCCCGGCGCGACATCTCCGCCGCCGTCGATGATTAGTTGTGTATTCATTCGTTCACCTGCTCTCAAAATATCGTCTTTCCAGTATACCAGACTCGTTTCAGTGATCTTTTTTCAATTCGTGGGTCAGTTTCGGCTCGACTTTTTTCGTGGTGCTCAAAATAAACATCATCAAGCCGAATAAAACGATGGATCCACCAAGCCACTGCACCCATGTGATGGATTCCTTAAGGATCCAGTAAGCTAAAAGAGAGGCTCCAATAGGCTCCAGGAGGGCCGCCATCGATATGGAGGCTGCGCTCAGCCAGCGCAGTGTCCAGTTGAACAGTGAATGTCCGAAGAAGGTAGGAATCACGGCAAGGGCCAGAAAGATGAACCACTGCTCTCCGGAGTAGCCTGTGAAGGCAGTCCCGACGGCCAGGTTGTAGAGGCCGAGGGTGACAGCTGCCATTCCATAGGCAATCAGTGTATAGGTAAGAAGCGACAGCCGCTGGCGGAGACTCTGTCCCAGCAGAAAGTACCCAGTGACGGTAACCGCTCCGAGGAGCGCAAGAATATCACCGGCCAGGGCTGTTCCACTCAGCTGAAAATCTCCCCATCCAATGATGATACTTCCGATTAACGTAATGAAAAGGCTGAGAATGGCTCCGACGGTAAATCGTTCCCGAAAAAACAGATAGGCGCCCGTAAAGGCAAAGACGGGCTGGAGGGAAACGAGAAGAACAGAGCTTGCCACGGATGTATATTTTAAGGATTGAAACCAGAAGATAAAGTGGAAGGCGAGAAAAATTCCTGAAATCGTGGCAAGGAGCCAATCTTTTTTATGAATGTGTTTGAATTCACCGGAATGTTTCCATAATACATAAGGGGCCATCAGTCCGGCGGCAAGCAGCAGCCGGTAGAACGCCGTCATCGAAGCAGGGGCGCCGCCCGCAAGCTTGACGAAAATGGCCGAGGTGGATATGGAAACCACTCCGATAAACAGGATGAAATAAGGATGCACCGGAGGCTTTTCCAATCTAGCCCTCCTCTGGTATAGGTCGGTTTTTACTCATTTTATCATTATTGGGTTTGAAAAGCATAGCGGAAATGTGTAGAATATAATGTGTTAAATATGTTATGATGAATAAATCTATCAGGCAGATACCAGAGAAGCCTCTCCCGTTTCCTGTGGCAGAAGGCTTTTTTTACATGGATATAGGTAGAAGATTTAAACATAAAGGAGTAGGAATTAAGTGACAACATTCGAATCACTAGGATTATCAAAGCCGATTCTAAAATCATTAGACGTAATGGGCTTTGAAGAAACCACACCAATTCAAGAACAGACCATCCCTCTAGGACTAGAAGGGAAAGACGTGATTGGGCAGGCTCAGACAGGTACGGGTAAGACGGCGGCATTCGGTATTCCGATGCTTGAAAAAATCAACAAACAGGTGAAAGGCGTTCAAGGTCTTGTCATCGCCCCGACAAGAGAACTGGCTATTCAGGTAGCTGAAGAAATGAACCGCCTTGGTAAAGGGAAAGGCGCACGCGTCCTTCCGATTTACGGTGGATCCAATATGGAGCGCCAGATCCGTGCGCTGAAAAACAACCATATCGTGGTAGCGACACCTGGACGTTTACTTGACCACATTCGTCGTAAAACGATCAAATTGGAGAACGTGCATACAGCTGTCCTTGATGAAGCGGACGAAATGCTGAACATGGGCTTCATCGATGATATCCGCGACATCCTGAAGGCTCTTCCAGAAGAACGTCAGACACTCTTGTTCTCTGCGACAATGCCAAAAGAGATCCGCGACATCGCAACAACTCTTATGAACAATCCGGAAGAAGTTAAAGTGAAAGCGAAGGAAATGACGGTGGAAAACATCGAGCAGTTCTTCGTAGAAGTTCCGGAAAAACACAAGTTCGATACACTGACACGCCTGCTTGATATTCATGATCCAGCCTTGGCGATCGTCTTCGGTCGTACGAAGCGTCGTGTAGACGAAGTGGCTGACGGTCTTCAAGCCCGCGGATTCAGCGCGGAAGGGATTCACGGAGACCTGACTCAAGGAAAGCGTATGTCTACGTTGAACAAGTTCAAGCGTGGCCGTATTGAAATCCTTGTCGCTACAGACGTAGCTGCCCGCGGACTGGATATCTCTGAAGTGTCCCACGTGTACAACTTCGATATTCCACAGGACCCGGAAAGCTATGTACACCGTATCGGCCGTACTGGTCGTGCCGGACGTAAAGGAGAGTCTATCTCCTTTGTTACACCACGTGAAAAAGATCAGCTTAACTTGATTGAAAAGCTGACGAAGAAAAAAGTGGATCGTCTGAAAGTGCCTTCTTCTGAAGAAGCTGCACGCGGTCAGCAGAAAGTGGCTGTCGAAAAGATTGCTGAAACTGTGAACAACAATGACTTGAACAACTACAAAAATGCAGCGGAAGAACTGCTTGAGCGCTATGAGCCTTCTGACCTTATCGCAGCAGCTCTGAAGTTGATGACCAAAGAGCGCAGTGAAGTTCCTGTCAATTTGTCCTACGTTGCACCAATCAGCGTGAAAAACGCCCAGCGTGACAAAGGCAAGAAAAAAGGCGGCTACCGCAAAGGCGGAGGCGGCCGTAACTTCAACAACAAAAACAAATCCCGCAACCGCAACTTCAGCGGTAAAGGTGGTAAGCGCGGTAGCTACCAGAACAAAGGCCGCAGCTAATATATAAAAAGATCCGCTTCCTATCTGTCAGGAAGCGGATCTTTTTTTGTTTCAAGGGAGCGGTCCGGCGCACGAATTAAAGTGACCGGTTCACAAGCGCGAACAGGGCGAGGAAAATGATGATGCCCCACAATACATATTTTCCGATTTTTCCACGGCCGAACCGCCGTTTTTTCCAGCGGTTGGGATTGAAGGAGATCTCATCGCTGTCCCGGTTGGAATGACGGGTGCGGACCTGCCACAGGGAAAAGGGACGGGCGTTTTTTAAGATGGCAGGGGCGATGGCGAAACCGCCGATCAAACCGAACAAGTGGCCGAGCACGTTGATGTTCGGACGGGTGAACGTCATGAAAAGCCCGAGAGCGAAGATGACGATGATGATCTGTGCATTGGCCTGATCGATTAAATGCTTCTGAAACAGCACCATAAACAGATACACACCGAAAATTCCGAAGATGGCTCCGGATGCACCGAGGTGCGCGTAGTAAGCATCGGGGTTTACAATGAATGTCCCGATGTTGCCGGCAATACCGGCGGCCAGGTACATGACGATAAACCGGACGCGGCCGAGCATCTGTTCAAGCGCAGGTCCGAACAGGACGAGGGAGAAGGAATTGAATACGGCGTGCATGAAGCCGGCATGCAGGAAGATGGGAGTGATCAGTCTCCAGTACTCTCCATTTAATACGAGTACGTTCACGCCGATGCCCCACTGCTTCAAGTCGACAGCAAAACCAAGCTGAAGGAAATCCGCAAGCAGCCATAACGCAAAATGAATTCCGACAAGCGCGGAAACCACTGGATAAAATCTCAGAAACTCTTTGAAGCTTTCTGTTCGTAAAAACATGACATTCGTCTCCTTTGTGATGTCTTGTTATCTAAAAGTGTAGTCCCACCACCGTCTGCGTATTCTTTTTTTAACAAAGGTACGTTCGGGTATACTGGTGGTAGATTGATATGGAAAAGGAAGATGCTGTGTGATCAGAGGAATCGGGATCGATATGGTTGAAATCGATCGTATTAAACAAAGTATAAAGCGTCAGCCGCGCTTTGTTCAAAGAATATTAACGGAAAATGAATATCAGCGCTGTCACAATCTTAAGGAACAGCGTCAGGCGGAGTTTGCCGCCGGGCGCTTCGCTGCCAAAGAAGCCTTCTCAAAGGCGGCTGGGACCGGCATCGGTGCCCTCGGTTTTCAGGATATGGAAATCCTGCCAACGGAAAACGGCGCCCCGCAGATGACCGCCAAGGGCTTTGAATCCTGCCGCATCTGGGTGTCGATCACCCACAGCCGGACTCATGCGGTCGCCCAGGTGGTTTTGGAAGAGAGCGGCCGGGAATAGACAGGCAAGACATAATTGAACCGCTTGTCTCATAACATGTAATGCGGGTAGGAGGGAACGAGTTGGATATTGTAACCGCACAAGAGATGTACGAACGGGATCAGGCTGCAGCGGAGGCCGGACTGGCAGGAACCATGCTCATGGAGAATGCCGGACGTGCAGCCGCCTATGATCTGGTTAAACACATTCAGAAATCGGACCGCATCATCGTATGGATCGGTGCCGGAAGCAATGGCGGAGACGGATTCGTGATTGCGCGTACCCTTTTGAACCTTGGGTACACGGCAGAGGCTGTGCAGGTCGTTTCGGACGAAAAAATCAAGGGAGACGCCGCCGTGCACAAGCAGATCTTCCAAGCTTCCGGTCACACAGTGAAAAAATGGACGGATGTGGAAGACGCGGAAGGATACCTGCTGCGTGCGGATGTTTCCATTGATGCCATGCTCGGCATCGGCGTCCAGGGAGATCTGCGTGAACCTTATAAACAAATCGTCCAGCACTGTAACGAAGCTTCTCTACTTCGTCTTGCCGTCGACCTCCCAACCGGCGTTCCTGCGGATGAAGGAGTAGAGGAATTCACAGCATACAAAGCCGATTACACCTCGGTGATTGAAGCTCCGAAACTGAGTGCGTTTCTCCAGCATACACAGCCCTGGTACGGGCAGTGGTCCGTCGTTGAAATCGGTATTCCGTCACAGGTATCTCCTGCCGTGCGCCGAAGTATGTGGACGGTGGAGGATGTGAAACGGACGCTCCCTTCCCGTGATGATCATTCGCATAAAGGTTCCCATGGCAAAGGTCTGGTCATCGGAGGGTCTCTGTTGATGCCTGGGTCTGCAGCGATGACGTCGCGGGCGGCCCTTAGAAGTGGGGCTGGGCTGATCGCCATCGCCACAGAGGAAGGAGCGGTTCCATCCATAACTCCTTATGTCCAGGAGGCTACTTTTGTGGAAAGGGAGACAATGGAACTGTCCGCCTATGATGGTGTAGCGGCCGGCATGGGCATCGGCAGGGGAGCAGATGCCCGTGCGTTGGTCCATCATGTGGTCACTCATACTAAAGGGCCGCTGCTGATTGATGCGGACGGGTTGTATGTGCTGAAAGACTTTCTTGGGAAGTTGGAAAAGAGGGAGGAACCGACCATCCTCACTCCGCACCCGGGAGAGTTTGCGCATCTGACCGGGCGATCGGTCAAGGACGTGCTGCTTTCTCCGTTTTCCCTGGCAAAAGCGTTTGCCCGCAGGTATGGGGTTTACCTCGTCCTGAAAGGTCCGTCCACGATCATTACGGCGCCGGACGGAGAGCAGCGCGTGGATGTCACCGGAAATTCGGGGCTTGCCAAGGGCGGCAGTGGAGATGCGCTGGCGGGAATCCTGCTGACGATGCTGATGCAGTCGGAATCCATGTTGGACGGACTCAGCAGCGGATGTGTCCTGCACGGCCATACAGCCGATCGGGTCGTGCAGCAGGGCCGGTCCAAAGTGGATCTGCTGGCCACCGATGTGATAGAAGGCCTGCCCGGAACCTTTCGTACACTCTCTTCATCCATAACTTAACGTTCCCTTTGTCCATAAGTAGAGACAAAGGAGTGGAGTCTGATGCAAAGACGTTTTCTGATCCTTTTATTCAGCCTGTTCATCCTGGGGGCTCTGACCGCGTGCGGCTCCCAGTCAAAAGAGGACGTAATCAAGAAGCTTGAGAAGCAGACAGAAGAGATGGCGGGTTATAAAACGGAAGCAAACATGAAGATGCGCACAGGCAAGGAAGAGCAGAAGTACCATATTCAAGTATGGCACAAGAAAGATGATTACTACCGCGTGAAACTTCAGAATGATCAGGACGAAAAGGGAAGTCAGGTCATTCTGAAAAACGATACCGGTGTCTATGTCCTCACTCCGGCTCTGAATAAGAGCTTCAAATTCCAGAGTGACTGGCCGCAGAATACAAGTCAGCCCTATTTATTCGCTTCTCTTTTAAACGATATCAAGGCCGACCCGGAAGCAGAATTCACCGCAACCGAAAACTATTTTAAATTCAAGACGAAAACCAACTATCAAAACAACAAAACACTCCCTTATCAGGAAATTTATTTTGATAAAAAATCCTACCAGCCGGTTATGGTCAAAGTTTTCGATCAGGATATGAATGCACTCGTCGAGGTCTCTTTTGCGAACTTCACAAAAGATGACTCGCTGAAAAAAGAGGATTTCGATGTAGACAAGAATATGGCGATGTCGCCGGCCGAGGCTCCAGTAGCGAACATGGAAGGGGCGGAGGAAGAGCTTGAGGAAGTGCTGTATCCGCAGGAAACCTTCGGTGCAGAGCTTGCGGAAGAACGCGAAGTGAAGACAGAGGACGGCAAACGCATGATCATGACGTATGCCGGAGAGAAAAACTTCACACTCGTTCAGGAAAAGGCGGAAGTGCAGCCGGCAAGTGCCGGGTACTCTGTCCACGTGAACGGGGATCCGGTGCAGCTGGATGACGGTGTCATTGCTGCGCTTGAGCACAACCGTCTGGAGTGGAGTCATAACGGAACGACCTACCAGCTTGCAAGTAATGAACTGACCCAGGAAGAAATGGTTTCCGTTGCCAGTTCTATCAACCATGGGGCTATGGTGAAATAAGTGAAGGTGGAGCAGGCGTCATCGTCTGCTTTTATTTTCTTTCTTACACATCCGCAGAAAGCGCTCTGCGGATGTTTTGTATGGGAAAGGAGGTGTCCATTTGACAGGGAGGAATGTTCCGCTCAATAATAATAGGATAGTTAAAGGAGAGGAGCGGGCAAGGTGCAGCAGGACAGATATTACAGAGATTCGATAGCAGAAATTGATTTATCCGCCATTGAAGCAAACATTCAGCAGTTGAGACAGAGGCTTCACCCTGAATCGGGGATCTACGCGGTCGTCAAAGCGGATGCTTACGGACACGGCGACGTACAGGTCGCTGCCGAGGCCCTGCGGGCGGGAGCAGGCGGACTGGCGGTTGCGATAATGGATGAAGCACTCAAACTTCGGGACGCAGGCATTGAGGCTCCCCTTCTTGTGATGGGATGGACGCGCCCGGAAGACGCTCCGCTGGCGGCAGCGAACGATATTACCGTCACTGTTTTCCAGAAGGAATGGCTGCACCAAGTGCAGACGGACGCGTGCTCGAAGCCGCTGTCGATTCATCTGAAGCTGGATACAGGAATGGGAAGAATCGGCATCCGTGACACGGAAGAAATGGACGCTGTACTTGAAGCTGTTAAAGCAGAGGGAACGTTTCAGCTGAAAGGCATCTTCACCCATTTTGCCACGGCAGATGATGGGGATACCAGCTATTATCAGCGGCAGGCGGACGAATTTCAGCGATTAATGGCCCATTTTAAGAGGGTTTGGCCGGAAGATGTCGAAATACATACGAGTAACAGTGCGACAAGCATGCGTTTTCCAGAGCGGATGGACCATTTTGTCCGTTTCGGTATCAGCATGTACGGACTTTATCCATCCGCAGATGTAAAACAGGAACGCCCGATAGAATTGACGCCTGCCTTTTCCCTGACCAGCTGTCTGGTTCACGTGAAGCAGGTAGGACCTGGGGAATCGATCAGCTACGGAGCGACGTATACGACAGAAAAAGAGGAATGGATCGGAACCGTTCCGTTGGGTTATGCCGATGGCTGGATCCGCCGGCTGCAGGGCATGGAAGTCCTTGTCGACGGAAAACGTCATCCGATTGTCGGAAGAATCTGCATGGATCAATTCATGATTCGGCTGGATCAGGAATATCCTATAGGGACAAAGGTTACCTTAATTGGTAAACAGGGGAATGACGAAGTAACGACAGATGAGGTGGCTGACTACCTGGATACCATCAATTACGAAATTCCCTGCATCATCAGCCGCAGGGTCCCCCGTGTATACCGGAAAGACGGGAAGACCATCGAAGTAAGAAATACGTTGTGACAGGAAGGAAGAGGTTTCGGACAAATCTCCCGATGTAAGGATAGAAAGCTGCACAAAACACAAAAAAATTCCAACACGCCTTTGCAATGGACACTCCCGTTTGATAAGATTAGAGTGGACTATTTGACTGGTTTCTTTTGAGAGAAGATGGTGGAGGTGTATGGTTTTGTCCGACAGCATGCAGGAGATTGTCATCCGGATTCCGGATAACCTACTCAATGAAGTGGATGGCTTCATTCAACTCGATAACAGTGATCGGAGCGATTTCATGTGTCAAGCTACTAAAATGTATTTGCGTGAGAAAAAACAACGTCATATTCGGGAATCGATGCGAAGAGGTTACATGGAAATGGCGAAAATTAATTTAAACATCGCTTCAGAAGCGTTTCAAGCTGAAGAGGAGGCCGAACACACCCTGGAGCAATTAGTGAGCGGGGTGTGAAGCCTGTGATAGTCAAACGAGGTGACGTTTATTTCGCTGATTTGTCCCCGGTTGTGGGGTCCGAACAAGGCGGCGTTCGTCCTGTACTCATCCTTCAGAATGACATTGGTAATCGCTTCAGCCCGACCGTAATTATTGCTGCGATTACAGCGCAAATACAAAAAGCCAAACTTCCTACTCACGTTGAAATCAATGCAGAAAAATATGGGTTCGAGCGAAATTCTGTGATCCTATTGGAGCAAATCAGAACGATTGACAAGCAGCGTTTGACCGACAAGATCACCCAATTGGACGAACCGATGATGCAGCAGGTGAACAAATCCCTGCAGGTCAGCCTCGGTTTGATCGACTTCTAACTTATCTTTTTTCTTTTTGTTAAAATAAAGTTGCCTCGTATGCAGGCGGCTTTATTTTTTTTGTCGAATGTAGTTTATAATAGAAATACAAAGGGTATTGTTGTTGGCATGTTTTTTTACAAACGGATTGGTGTAACTACCCGGCCTTTTTTGTTAACATTATACCCAAATAGCAAAAGCAGCAGTTGGAAAATATGAAATGGTATCAATGGCGGAGGGTTCGATAATGGATGAACGATTAAAAAACGTAGTGCTGGAACACAGCGACGATATTGTCAATATGTGGTTGAAGGAAGTTGACGCTCATAAAAAGAATGATTATACATCAACGATTTCTGAGGAAATGTTTGAGAATACGAACCGTGAGTTCGTGAATGTCATTTTTTCAAGCATTGAAAAACAGGGATTGTCCTCGGATCTGGATGATTTCTCTGAACGCCTCATTAATCTAGGCTGGCCTTTGAGCTACCTGACGGACGGCATGCAGGTATTCCGCCGCGTTGTAACCGATTTTATACTCAAGCAGTCAGAAAAGGTCAATTCCGATCATTTTTCTGAAATCCTGCGGGAGGTGGATGGATGGGTCGATCCGATCATCAACCGCCTCGTCAATGAGTATTCCGGAAGCTGGGAGCACATCGTTTCCCTGCAGCGGGTCGCTCTGCAGGAATTGTCAGCACCGCTGATTCCAGTGATGGATAACATAACAATCATGCCTTTGATCGGTACGATTGATACGGAAAGGGCCAAGCTGATCATGGAGAACCTGCTTGATGGAGTGATCAAACATAATGCCGAGGTCGTGTTGATTGATATCACGGGTGTGCCGGTTGTCGATACGATGGTGGCGCATCATATCATCCAGGCGGCAGAAGCAGTCCGTCTGATCGGTTCACGCTGTATTCTTGTTGGTATCCGACCGGAAATTGCGCAGACGATCGTCAACCTCGGTATCGACCTTGGGAAGTTCCCGACGAAGAGTTCCCTTCGTAAAGGCTTCCAATCGGCACTTGAGCTGACAAACCGCCGGATTGAGGATACGCGTTCCAATGACCAGGATATTGAAAAACTGATTGATTCGCTAGATGGGGAGTGAAACAAATGAGGATACCTATATTAAAGCTTCATAATTACCTGCTTATTTCCATCCAAATCGATCTTGATGATCAAACGGCTATCCAGTTCCAGGAAGACCTGTTGAAGAAAATCCATGAAAGTGGAGCTACAGGTGTCGTCATTGACCTGACCTCTGTCGACATTATTGATTCGTTTATTGCTAAAGTACTCGGCGATGTCGTGACGATGTCAGATTTGATGGGGGCAAAAGTAGTGCTGACGGGAATTCAGCCTGCGGTAGCCATGACGTTGATTGATTTGGGCATTCATATGCAGGATGTTCCTACAGCATTAGATCTAGAACAAGGATTGATTAAACTTCGCCAGGAATTGGAGGAGTGAGTATGGATTTTCAATCCTGTGTGAACATACAAAAGGAGTGGGACATTGTCGGAGCAAGGCAGCTGGGCCGTGACATCTCTAGAAAAATCGGTTTCGGCACCGTTGACCAGGCAAGGATCGCCACTGCCATCTCGGAATTAGCGAGAAACATTTATTTATATGCAGGGACCGGAAAAGTCTGTTTTGAAACGCTTGAGGATATGAACAAAAAAGGCATCCGGATCGTTGCCATGGACGAGGGACCTGGGATTCAGGATATCAGCCAGGTCATGGAGGACGGCTTTACGACTTCCGGGGGACTTGGCGCAGGACTTCCCGGCGTAAAGCGGCTGATGGACGAGTTCGATATTATCTCCCATGTAGGAGAAGGTACGGAAATCAAGGTTGTGAAATGGCTCCGTTAGAGGAGGTATAAACGATGAGTACATTGAAACTCGACTTGGAGAATTACAAAGAGCTGCTGCAGGAGTATATAACTACGAAAGATGAGCAGGCTCTGTATCAGGCAGAGCAGTTCAGTAAACACTCGATGCAGCAGAATATATCACCAGAAGAAATTATTAACGTGCATATACAATCATTACAGGAAATATACCCGGATATGCCGGAATATATACAAACATCCATGAATTTCCTTTTAGAAACCATGATTTCCTATGGTCTCGCCTATCAGGAATATCAGACGCTGCGTGAAAAGCAGCTGGAATTGAAATCCGAAATATCGGTTGCGGCCAATATGCAGAAAACACTGCTGTCTACGGTGAAGCCTGACATTGACGAGCTGGACGTCGGGGCACTCAGTGTACCGGCGAAACAGATGAATGGTGACTACCACCACTTTGTCCATGACAACAAAGGCGGCCTGGGTATTGCGGTGGCTGACGTCATCGGAAAAGGCGTGCCCGCCGCCTTATGCATGTCCATGATCAAATATTCCATGGACAGCTTCTCTGAGATGCAGACCGATCCAAGTGTCATTCTGGGCAGCTTGAACCGGGTCGTGGAACGCAATGTGGATGCCAGCATGTTCATTACGATGTTCTACGGCTTATATAACAACAACAATCATACGTTTACTTATGCTTCTGCCGGTCATGAGCCGGGCTTTTATTACCATAAGGATAAGGACGAATTTGAAGAAATCGATGCTCCGGGCCTTGTACTCGGTGTATCTCCTGAAATCACCTACACCCAGTATGAGAAACAAGTGGAAAAAGGCGATATGATCGTCCTCTTGACCGACGGTGTGACAGAATGCCGGACAGGCGACCGTTTCATCGAGCAGGAAGAGGTGCTGCACGTCATCAAGCAGTATTCCCATCTGCCGGCACAGGGCATCGTCGACCAGGTGTACAAACACTTTGAACGCCTGCAGGACTTCCACCTGCGTGATGATTTTACGTTGATCATTCTCAGAAGGAATGTTTAACGTTTTATCGATCCGGGTATTGGGTATTTAGGTTACTTTTCAGCAACACGGGAGGGATATTTATGAATTTATCGATAGATGTGACAAAAAATGACGGCGTGGCGAACGTGATGCTCGGCGGTGAAGTCGATGCATTCACGGCACCTCAGCTCAAAGAAACGCTTCTTCCACTGACGAAGGAACAGGATGTCGTTGAAGTGAACCTTCAAGACGTGAATTATATGGATTCCACAGGACTGGGTGTCTTTATCAGTGCCTTGAAAGCGACGAAAGAACATGACAGCACGCTCCGTCTGATTCATATGCAGGACCGTGTCTACCGTCTGTTCAAGATTACCGGCCTGACTGAAATTATGAACATCGATTCTACAGTGCAAGGTGGAATGTAATGATGGAACCATTTGATTTTGTTGAAGTGAAGGTGCCTGCGAAAGCGGAATATATCGGAGTCGTGCGTCTCAGCACGTCCGGGATTGCCAACCGCATGGGCTTTTCCTATGAAGATATTGAAGATTTGAAAGTGGCGATTTCAGAAGCGATTACCAACGCTGTCAAACATGCATACAAAGAAACGGGTGAAGGAGAAATCACCATCGGTTTCGGCGTGTATCAGGACAGGCTTGAGGTGATGGTGGCCGATCACGGCGGAAGCTTCAATCTTGGTGAAGTGAAAGAAGACATCGGACCTTATAAACAGGACGGTGATATTGAAGAGCTCCGCGAGGGCGGATTTGGCCTGTTTTTGATTGATGCCTTAATGGATAAAGTCGAAATCAACAGTAAATATGGAGTAATCGTATTAATGACGAAATACCTCCATGAAACCGGGGTGGGTCAAAATGGCGACCAGATCACAACACCACAATGAGGAAATTTACGAATGGATTGCCTATTTACAGGAGAATCCAAAAGATGAGGCTGTACAGGAGAAAGTGGTCCTTGTTTATAAGGACCTTGTAGAGTCCATTGCTCGTAAATATTCGAAGAACAGTACGATCCACGAAGATCTCGTTCAGGTCGGAATGCTCGGCCTGCTGGCAGCGATCCGCAGGTATGATAAGGATTTCGGAAAATCATTCGAATCGTTCGCCATCCCGACCATTATCGGTGAGATTAAACGCTTCATCCGCGATAAGACGTGGAGTGTGCACGTACCACGCCGGATCAAGGAACTTGGGCCGAAGATAAAGAAAGCGGCCGAAGAACTGACGAATATCCAGCAGCGTTCCCCGTCCGTCCTCGAGATTGCTGAATACCTGGAAGTATCTGAAGAGGATGTACTGGAAACGATGGAAATGGGTAAAAGCTACAAAGCCCTTTCCGTAGACCGTAAAATCGAAGCGGATTCAGATGGAAGTACTGTAACCATTCTCGATCTTATCGGGAATCAGGATGAAGGATACTCCAATATCGATCAGCGGATGCTGCTCGAAAAGGTCCTCCCGATTTTGAGTGAGCGTGAACAGGAGATTCTTCAATGTACGTATTTTGAAAACATGAGTCAGAAAGATACAGGTGAGCGGCTTGGCATTTCCCAGATGCACGTATCCCGGCTGCAGAGGCGGGCGCTGCGTAAATTGAGGGAAGCTCTCCAGTCGGAATCGGTTGAGGTGTTCTAGTGGAAAAGGGGAACGAACGGGTGGAGTTATCTGTCTTCCAGAAAGCTAAAAAAGGGAATTACTACTGTGGCGACAGTTATTTTTACCGTGAAACAGATGATGCGTTCCTTTGTGCACTGGCTGACGGCCTCGGCAGTGGAGAGATGGCCAGGGAGTCTTCGAAAGCTGTGATGGAAATCATAGAAGATCACCCTTCTCTTTCTGTAGAGGCGCTTGTAAAAAAATGCAATGAAGTGCTGGTCGGCAAACGCGGGGTTGTGCTCGGTATTTTGAAAATCGATTACCGTGCGATGAGTTATTCGTATTCCTCCATCGGGAATATTGGAGTCATTACTGTAGACCCTGACGGTACACGCCACCGGAATATCCCGCTGGCGGGTTATTTATCGGGGTATTCGAAGTCACTGCGGGTTACTCACGGAAATATCCAGAAAGGGATGATTTTTCTGATGTTCTCTGATGGAGTGAATGACCGCCGCCTGTCTTCTAAGATCACACATGTACGAAACGCGGAAGAAATTACGTCCTTGTACAAAAATCTGTACGGGCAGAACCGCGATGATGATACAACGCTTATAGCCATGGTTTACCATTAAAAATCCTTATTCTTCGGTGTGAATCCGGGAATAAGGATTTTTTAATTCGTTGAACCGTCCTCGAACAACGAGGTAAACCCTTCGTTGATTTGTTACAATAAGAGGGACGTCATTGAAGGAGGTCTTTTTTTGAGTGATTGGAAAAACAGTCCGGAATTGATTCAGTCAGTAGCCGGACAGATGAAGCTGAAAGAAGGAATAATCCAGCAGGTGATTCAACTGCTGAACGAAGGGAACACCGTCCCGTTCATCGCCCGTTATCGTAAGGAGATGACCGGTGGTCTTGATGAAGTTCAAATTAAAACCATTGAAGATCAGTGGAATTATGCCGTCAACCTTGCTGAGCGTAAAGAGGAAGTCGTTCGCTTGATCGATGAGCAGGGGAAACTAACGGATGAATTGAAAGCCGACATAGAAAAAGCAGAGAAACTCCAGAAGGTGGAGGATCTTTACCGTCCTTACAAGCAGAAAAGGAGGACTCGTGCCACAGTGGCGAAAGAGAAGGGGCTTGAACCACTGGCCCTTAAAGTATGGGCACAGGAATCTTTCGGCTTTGAAGCAGAAGCGCAGACGTACATTTCCGAAGAACAGGAGCTGCCGGCTGTTGAAGACGTGCGTGCAGGTGTGAATGACATTCTGGCCGAATGGATATCAGAGGACGCAGCGTTCAGGGAAAGGATTCGTAAGCAGACACACGAGAAAGGCACAATTGCTTCTTCAGAGAAGGATAAGGCCAAGGATGAAAAAGGTGTCTTTGAGATGTACTACGATTACCAGGAGCCCGTCCGTTCTATTGCCTCCCACCGTGTGCTGGCCATGAACCGTGGGGAGAAGGAAGGGATTATCAAGGTTTCCGTTCAGCCGCCTGAGGACAGTATTACGCAGTACCTTGAAAAAGAAGTCGTGAAGCGGGGAACGGGCGGAGAACTCAGGGGAATCCTGACTGACGCGATCCAGGACAGCTACAAACGACTCATTCAGCCTTCTGTGGAAAGGGAGATCCGCAATTCTCTTTCTGAAGTGGCTGAGGAACAGGCGATTGATGTGTTTTCGAGCAACTTGCGAAGCCTTCTGCTTCAGCCTCCGCTTAAAGGGAAAGTCGTCCTTGGAGTTGATCCGGCATACCGTACGGGCTGTAAGCTTGCGGTTATTGATGAAACGGGAAAGGTGCTCGATATCGGAGTCATTTATCCAACCGCACCTAAAAAAGACACCAAAGGCGCAGAAAAGAAGCTCCTGTCATTCATGGAACAGTACAACATGGAGCTTATCGCCATTGGAAATGGAACCGCCTCTCGAGAAACAGAGCAGTTCATTAGTGATATGATCCAGAAGCACAGCTGGAAAGCTTCCTATATGATCGTGAACGAAGCGGGAGCCAGTGTGTATTCAGCATCCAAGCTGGCCAGGGAAGAGTTCCCGGATTTTCAGGTCGAAGAAAGAAGCGCGGTATCGATTGCCCGCCGAATCCAGGATCCACTCGCGGAACTGGTGAAAATCGATCCTAAATCCATCGGCGTCGGGCAGTATCAGCACGATGTTACCCAGAAGAAATTGAACGAGTCCCTGACGTTTGTTGTAGAAACGGCCGTCAACCAAGTCGGAGTAAACGTGAATACAGCCTCTGCTTCCCTGCTTCAATATGTATCCGGCTTGAGTAAAACGGTTGCTAATAACATCGTGAAGAAGCGGGAGGAACTCGGGAAGTTTACGAAACGCAGAGAATTGAAGGACATTCCAAGGCTCGGAGCGAAAACGTTCGAACAGAGTATCGGATTTCTTCGAGTACTGGACGGAGAAGAACCGCTCGACCGTACGTCGATCCACCCGGAAAGTTATCAGGCGACAAGGAAGCTGCTTCAGAATCTTGGATTTACAAGTAAGGACCTCGGGGATGGACAATTGGGTGAAAAACTGAAGCAGATGGACTTGAATGCCGCTTCGGAAGAGTTCGGCATTGGCACGCTGACGCTGACAGATATTCAAAAGGCATTGATCCAGCCGGGCCGTGACCCACGTGACGATCTTCCTAAGCCGCTGCTCAAGACGAACGTCCTTTCTATGGAGGATTTGGAAGAGGGAATGGAACTGGAAGGAACCGTTCGTAACGTTGTTGACTTCGGTGCGTTCGTCGATATCGGAGTAAAACAGGACGGGCTTGTCCATATATCCAAACTGGCTGACAAATTCGTCAAACACCCGATGGACATGGTCTCTGTCGGAGATGTTGTTACAGTATGGGTGGACAAGGTGGATGTCCAGAAGCAGAGAATTGCTTTGACCATGATTCCTCAATCGTAAAGGGATACCTGGGGGCTGCGGCTTCCGGGTATTTCTATTTATAGAGGTGCTGATAATAGTACCAGCACTGATTAAGCAGCTTGATCTGATACTTATCTTTATTGAAGAAAGCACGCTCCATCTGTACTTTCAGCCAGGAAGGCATGACGGACAGCTCCTTTCTGTTCCTCTTTTTAAATACGTATGATACAGTATGCACAGAACAGAGGAGGTGTGCTTGTGCAGTCTTTGACACAACAGCAGCTGGAAGCATGGACGGACGAATTATCACGAAAATATTTTGACAAACCGTTTGTGGATGATGTATACTTCAACTCTCGTCTTCGAACGACAGGTGGGCGGTACATTCCTTCAAAAAGAACCATTGAAATCAATCCGAAGTATATTGTAGAATTGGATGGTGCTGAATTAGAAGGGATTATCAAACATGAACTGTGCCACTATCACCTTCATATAGAAGGGAAAGGCTTTGGACATGGTGATCCTGAATTCAAAGACCTTTTACATAAGACAGACTCTCCGAGATTCTGCGCACAGCTTCCTTCTGAAAAGAAGAAAGGGTTCCACCATTATGAGTGTGTCCAGTGCGGTCAGACTTATCAGCGGAAGAGGAAGGTGGATACGAAAAAGTATCACTGCGGGAAATGTAAAGGCCGTTTAAAAAAGAAGTAAAAATTGTGTTGACGAACCACTTCACACATGTTAAATTAAATAAGCCTTAACAAAACAATCCAAAAAAACGTAAGAAACTACATTTTTTCACGAAAAAGGGTTTGACATTAAAGGCAGGATGTTATAAGATATTAAACGTCGCCGATAAACGAGCGGCACACATTGAGACATTATTCCAACGTAGCTCAGTGGTAGAGCAATCGGCTGTTAACCGATCGGTCGTAGGTTCGAATCCTACCGTTGGAGCCATTACGGAGAAGTACTCAAGTGGCTGAAGAGGCGCCCCTGCTAAGGGTGTAGGTCGCGTAAGCGGCGCGAGGGTTCAAATCCCTCCTTCTCCGCCATTTTCTTAATGGCCCGTTGGTCAAGTGGTTAAGACACCGCCCTTTCACGGCGGTAACACGGGTTCGAATCCCGTACGGGTCACTTTGCATCACCCTTTAAGGGGTCCGGTAGTTCAGTTGGTTAGAATGCCTGCCTGTCACGCAGGAGGTCGCGGGTTCGAGTCCCGTCCGGACCGCCATTATCTTTGGGCCATAGCCAAGCGGTAAGGCAACGGTTTTTGGTACCGTCATGCGCTGGTTCGAATCCAGCTGGCCCAGCCATTTTTTCTTCGGAAAAAGGGTTGACAACATTATCAATAAGATGTATGATGGTTCTTGTGCTTTTAAAAAGAACAAATCATTTTCAAGTGTAATAGATTCCTTTCTTTAGAGCCATTAGCTCAGCTGGTAGAGCATCTGACTTTTAATCAGAGGGTCGAAGGTTCGAATCCTTCATGGCTCACCATTTATTTGCGGGTGTGGTGGAATTGGCAGACACGCTAGATTTAGGATCTAGTGCTTCACGGCGTGGGGGTTCAAGTCCCTCCACCCGCACTTTAATTACCATGATCAGCATTCCATTATAATGATGCTGCGGTCGTGGCGGAATCGGCAGACGCGCTAGGTTGAGGGCCTAGTGGGAGTTAATCCCGTGGAGGTTCAAGTCCTCTCGACCGCACCAACTAATTTCTTTTAAAAAAGTTGTTGCAATCGACACGGAAACGTGTTAAGATAGAAAAGTCGCTTTCAACGCAAAGCTATTATAAAATGCGCCCGTAGCTCAATTGGATAGAGCGTCTGACTACGGATCAGAAGGTTAGGGGTTCGACTCCTCTCGGGCGCGCCATTTTAACGGGAAGTAGCTCAGCTTGGTAGAGCACTTGGTTTGGGACCAAGGGGTCGCAGGTTCGAATCCTGTCTTCCCGACCATCGAGAAATACAACATGATATATGCGGGTGTAGTTTAGTGGTAAAACCTCAGCCTTCCAAGCTGATGATGAGGGTTCGATTCCCTTCACCCGCTCCATTATTCAATCACCATTGGGGCCTGTAGCTCAGTTGGTTAGAGCGCACGCCTGATAAGCGTGAGGTCGGTGGTTCAAGTCCACTCAGGCCCACCATTATTTGATCTTTGAAAACTGAACGAACCAACCAGTACGTCAAAACATTTCTTCATTAAAGAAGAAATTTGAAACAAAGCACATTCGGTGTGCAAATGAGCAAGTCAAACTACTTTTATGGAGAGTTTGATCCTGGCTCAGGACGAACGCTGGCGGCGTGCCTAATACATGCAAGTCGAGCGCGGGAAGCGAGTGGATCCTTTCGGGGTGAAGCTCGTGGAACGAGCGGCGGACGGGTGAGTAACACGTGGGCAACCTGCCTGTAAGATCGGAATAACCCCGGGAAACCGGGGCTAATGCCGGGTAATACTTTTCTTCGCATGAAGATAAGTTGAAAGATGGCTTCTCGCTATCACTTACAGATGGGCCCGCGGCGCATTAGCTAGTTGGTGAGGTA
>NZ_KE384438.1:0-1052 GCF_000425705.1 Halobacillus kuroshimensis DSM 18393 | reverse complement strand
AGGTCACACCTGTTCCCATGCCGAACACAGTAGTTAAGCTCTTCAGCGCCGATGGTAGTCGGGTTTACCCCCGTGAGAGTAGGACGTCGCCAGGTCGATACATATTGGAGGATTAGCTCAGCTGGGAGAGCACTTGCCTTACAAGCAAGGGGTCGCAGGTTCGAACCCTGCATCCTCCACCATTTACATTTAGTTAGCCGGCCTAGCTCAACTGGCAGAGCAACTGATTTGTAATCAGTAGGTTGGGGGTTCAAGTCCTCTGGCCGGCACCATGAGTTGCCTGCTGCTAACTTAAAAATTTCAAGAGCCATTAGCTCAGCTGGTAGAGCATCTGACTTTTAATCAGAGGGTCGAAGGTTCGAATCCTTCATGGCTCACCATGTATTCTATGCGGGTGTGGTGGAATTGGCAGACACGCTAGATTTAGGATCTAGTGCTTCACGGCGTGGGGGTTCAAGTCCCTCCACCCGCATTATTAAGCGGAAGTAGTTCAGTGGTAGAACATCACCTTGCCAAGGTGGGGGTCGCGGGTTCGAATCCCGTCTTCCGCTCCATTTACTAAGCCAAGTTACTTAATGATATTATAATAAACAACACGACATATACAAAACTGCCGAGCCGGGGTGGCGGAATTGGCAGACGCACAGGACTTAAAATCCTGCGGTGGGTTTCCACCGTGCCGGTTCGAGTCCGGCCCTCGGCACCAAATATATACATGCGCCCGTAGCTCAATTGGATAGAGCGTCTGACTACGGATCAGAAGGTTAGGGGTTCGACTCCTCTCGGGCGCGCCATTATAACGGGAAGTAGCTCAGCTTGGTAGAGCACTTGGTTTGGGACCAAGGGGTCGCAGGTTCGAATCCTGTCTTCCCGACCATTCCAAATTTATAATGGGGCCTTAGCTCAGCTGGGAGAGCGCCTGCTTTGCACGCAGGAGGTCAGCGGTTCGATCCCGCTAGGCTCCACCAATTATTTCATTTTGATCTTTGAAAACTGAACGAACCAACCAGTACGTCAAAACATTTCTTCTTTAATGAAGAAATTTGAAACAA
>NZ_AUDY01000016.1 GCF_000425705.1 Halobacillus kuroshimensis DSM 18393 | reverse complement strand
TTTTCATTATAAACGGGTTAAATTTCTAGAGATAGAAATAACCCGAATAACGGGGCACTTTTTTATAAGTGTCCATTATTCGGGTTATAGTTCATGTCTCAGGGACTTTTTCTATTAAGAGCGTGTATTGATTTCAGTGACGTTGTCCTGTGTATTGGAAGGGGTGAAGGCTTTTCCTGCTGTTGGAGTAGTCTGCTCTTCCTCATCGCTGGAAAGCTCTTCTTTCGCTTCTCTGGCTTTGTCTCCGACTTCCTGCAGTTCTTCGCCGGCATCTTTAGCTGTGGAAACAATTTCTTCAGACTCTTCTTTGATGTCCTTCACTTTGTCGGTGATTTCTCTGCCTTGGTTGTTGAAGACCTCCTGCACGGTGGCAGCCGCTTCAGATGCGATATTGACGATATTACGGACACGTGTAACAAGGTCATCTTTTTTCTCTGATGGATTTTCCTTTACCTCGGAAGCGTATTGCGCTACAGAATCCTTCTTCGCGCGGGATCCTTCTTTCAAACGGCGGCGTTGTTCAGGGTCTTTGGCCAGAACAATCGCTCCTCCGATAAGAGCTCCGGTTACAATAGCGATGGGAAGCTTTTTGCTCCCGCTTTTTTTGGTCGTCTGTTGAGTTGTCATAATTGAATCACCTTTCTATCCTTATATTTTTTTGAGCTTCATTCCTCATTGTTTCTCTGGCGGTCTGAATGTCTTCATACTGAATTTTACCCGTCTGATAAAACTCACCCTTTTTACGCTCCATCTTCATTTTGGCAATGGATGGATCACGCGTGAGGGAGTTGATAAGTATGCCTGTCAGAGCACCTGCCGTCAATCCTGATACCCATTCAAGAGTCTTCATGATGTCGTACGATCCAGCTGGGCTGCTGATTTGAGCGCTTTTCTTTTCTGAGACAGGTAATAAGTCATGGCAAGCGCTCCATAAATGCCCCGCCAGCCTTCTTCATTAATCTTCTGCTCTCCTTCAAAGGTGGTATTCTTCAAGGAAGAGGTCATATCTACAAGAGAAGAAGTGAGCTTCCTGGAGGATTCTCCAATATCTCCAACGATATAGAATAACGGGCTCAATGCTTTAATCTTTTCATTCACATCGGCCAGTGTATCATTACTGTTATGCAGAACGCCGGTCGTTTCCTTCATGACGGAGTCCAATTGTTCCGGGAGCTGATCCACAGTTTCGCGGACACCGCTTAAAACACCAGCAAGGTTATTGAGAGCTTTAATAAGAAAAATAGAGACCACGGCAAAAGCGATTCCGATGATGAGTACGCCGATTCCTAGAAAATCCATGCCAACCTCACTCCTTTATTTTCTTTCGTTTCCATTTTACATATAAATCAATGGCTGCATCGCCCCACTGCATGGCTTTAATGACGTTCTCATTACGCTCGTGGGAGGCGTGGGCCACACTTTCTGAAACCCCTTGAAGGGAACTGTTCACATTTCCTACGGTCGATCCCACATTGTTGACGGCATCCATCAACCCGTTGATGCTCTGGGTTTTCTCTTCAAGATCAGCCGCCATTGAATTGGTTTTTTTCAACAGGCTTTCTGATTCGGAGGTAATCCCCTGAATCTGGCCTTCCACTTTCTCCAGTGTTTGGGAAACACTGGACATCGTATGGGATGCTGTCTTTAATGTTTTCACAACAAAGATACTGATGAAGGCAAAGGCAATTGCGATGATGAGTAGTCCAAGTCCTGCTAATGACATCTCGTTCCACCTCTCTTAAATTCGGTTTGTAAAAGCTATACCACTATTCTTTTTTGCTGAAACGCTTCTTGAAAAGAAAAAATCTGCCAGCCCTTGATAGAAGATAAAGGGAGGGGGCCCATAGACTCAGAGAATCGGTGGTTTCTATTTTTGTAAGCAGGGGAATAGAACAAAATATGTAAACGCTTACTTAAAAAGGTTCTTAACGAAAAGTTAACAAATGGACGGACGCCATGGTTATTCGACATTTTTCGACAAAACTTTTCAGAATATTTTCATCAATTGCAATTGTAAATCTATACAGGTGATTTTATGATGAATATAGGAGATAACAAACGTTTCCGAATTGATTGATAGGCAGCTGGTCTAGTCATAAAGTTTGATTATTGAGACGAGGAGTGATGGTGTGGTCCAGGGTACATCTTTAGAACATGATATTTATTTATTCCATGAGGGGAATCTCCGGTACAGCCACAAACTGCTGGGGGCCCATCCGGATACGAGGAACGGAGAGCAGGGCATCCGTTTTGCCGTCTGGGCTCCGAACGCCGTTAAGGTCAGTGTCGTCGGTCCATTTAACAACTGGGACGGACGGGAACACCCGATGGAAAAGATCAATGACAACGGCGTGTGGATCGCTTTTCTTCCCGGCTTGGAAAAAGGAACGATTTATAAATACGAAATTTTAACTCCTCACGGACATCTCCGCTTGAAAGCTGATCCGTATGCATTTTCAAGCGAACTCCGTCCAAATACCGCTTCGGTTGTCTATCCGCTGGATGATTATGCATGGGGCGACCATGACTGGATGAACCAGCGGAAAGGACGTAATCCCTATGAATCACCCATGTCGATCTATGAACTTCATTTAGGGTCCTGGAAGTACATAGAGTCGGAGGTTTTTTACAATTTCCGTGAATATGCAGATATGGTGATTCCTTATGTGAAAGAACTCGGCTATACCCATATCGAACTTCTACCTATGACAGAGCATCCGTTTGACCGCTCCTGGGGTTATCAGGCGACCGGATACTTTTCCGTGACCTCCCGTTACGGCACCCCGGATGACTTCAAGTATTTTGTCGATCAATGCCACAAATCTGGAATCGGTGTCATATTGGACTGGGTACCGGGCCACTTCTGCAAGGATGAACATGGACTTCGCAGGTTTGACGGGGAAGCGCTTTATGAATATGCCAACCCTAGTAAAGCTGAGAAAACACAGTGGGGGACGCTTACGTTCGACTTCGCCAGAAACGAAGTACAGAGCTTTCTCATCTCCAATGCTGTGTACTGGCTGAAAGAATATCACCTGGACGGCCTGCGTGTGGACGCTGTTGCCAGTATGCTCTACCTCGACTTCGGTAAGGAAGACGGAGAGTGGGAGCTGAATGAATACGGCGGGCGTGAAAATATTGAGGCCATCGATTTCATCAGAAAAATGAATAAAGCCGTTTTTGAAGAAGTTCCGGATACGCTGATGATGGCGGAGGAATCGACGTCCTGGCCGCTTGTCAGTGCACCGACACATATCGGTGGACTCGGGTTCAATTACAAGTGGAACATGGGCTGGATGAATGACATGCTCAAGTATATGGAAATGGACCCGATCCACCGGAAGTATCATCATAATTTAATTACCTTTTCTCTTCATTACGCCTTTTCCGAGAACTTTGTATTACCGATTTCTCATGACGAAGTCGTCCATGGAAAGAAATCGTTATTAAATAAAATGCCGGGCGACTATTGGCAGAAATTCGCCAACCTGCGTGCATTTCTCGCTTATATGTACGCCCATCCCGGTAAGAAGCTTCTATTTATGGGAGGTGAATTCGGACAATTCGACGAGTGGAAGGACTTGGAGGACCTGGACTGGGAGCTGCTGGACTACGACTCCCACGCCTCTATTTTGGAGTACACGAAACAGCTTCACCAGATGTATCAGGATATGCCTGCATTGTGGGAGCTCGATCACAAACCAGAAGGGTTCACATGGATCGATCCGAATAACTATGAGCAAAGCATTATATCTTTTGTACGGAACAGCCGGACATCAAACGATCAATTAGTCATAGTATGCAACTTCACTCCGGAGGTCTACCACGATTATAAAGTCGGAGTGCCTGAACAAGGCTCATACGAGGAAATTTTCTCGAGTGACGCGGAGCACTTTGGTGGTTCCGGTCAGAGAAACGGACTGCCCCTGGACACGATATCCTCTCCATGGCAGGGCCAGAACCAGCATGTCACCATGACGGTTCCCCCGCTCGGTGTGAGCTTCCTGAAAAGAACATCAGTAAATCAAGGAGGAGAATCATGAAAAATAAAGAATGTGTAGCGATGCTTCTAGCTGGTGGGCAGGGGACCAGATTGAAATCATTGACGAAACAGATCGCCAAACCTGCCGTATATTTCGGCGGTAAATACCGGATCATTGATTTTCCGCTGAGCAATTGTACGAATTCAGGCATTGATACAGTAGGCGTACTTACACAGTACGAGCCGCTTATTTTAAATGATTACATCGGCATTGGAGATACATGGGACCTGGACCGTAAATTCGGCGGTGTGTCGGTGCTCCCTCCATTTATGCAGTCGGAAGGCGGCGGCTGGTATACAGGGACGGCGAATGCCATCTACCGCAACCTGAAATTCCTGAATCAGTATGATCCGGAGCACGTCCTGGTCCTGTCCGGGGATCATATTTATAAGATGGATTACGGCGCGATGCTTGATTACCATAAGGAAACGGATGCGGACGTGACGATTTCTGTTATTGAAGTTCCGTGGGAGGAAGCGAGCCGTTTTGGAATTATGAACGCCGACGATAACGGGAAGATTACAGAATTTGATGAGAAACCTGAATATCCGAAGAGCAACCTGGCCTCCATGGGTGTCTACATTTTCCGCTGGGATGTACTGAAGCAGTACTTGATTGATGATGCGGAAAAAGAAGATTCCTCCCATGATTTCGGGAAGGATATCATTCCGGCTCTTCTTAATGATTATAAAAAGATGATGGCTTATACATTCGAGGGTTATTGGAAGGACGTCGGAACGGTCCACAGCCTCTGGGAGGCCAATATGGACCTGCTCAAGAAGAATCCTGAATTGGACCTTAGTAATTCCAGATGGCGCATCTATTCTAAAAATCCAAACCAGCCGCCGCAGTATATTGCACCGTCAGCTTCGGTGAAGAACGCACTGATTAATGAAGGATGCCGGATTTACGGTGAAGTAGATACATCGGTTATTTTCTACGGTGTCCACGTTAGCGAATCTTCTATTGTCAAAGACTCTGTCATTATGCCGGATGTCAAAATCGGCAGAAATGTCACGATCAACCGTGCCATCATCTCCAAAGGATCGGTGATTGAGGATGGAGCCGTGATCGGTGATCCTTCACCAGACAGCGAAATCACGCTGGTGGCAGATGAAGGAAGTGTTCTGGCAACAAGCTATGCTACAAACTGATTTTTGAGGAGGATATTATGGATCGTATCGCTGGAATTATTAACCTGGACCATGAGCAGGATATGCTCGATGAACTTACGTACTTCCGCTGCGGGGCAGCGGTTCCTTTTGCCGGACGCTACCGGATGATTGATTTCGCCATTTCTAATATGACCAACTCCCGGATTGAATCCGTAGCTGTCTTTGCGAGAAGAAAATACCGTTCGCTGATGGACCATCTCGAACAAGGAAAAGCCTGGGATCTGGACCGCAAACGGGGCGGCCTTTTCATCCTGCCCCCTGACTGGAATGATCCGACCGATATTTCCCGCGGGGATCTGCAGCATTTCCATAACAACATCGATTTCATCAACCGGACTCTGGCGGATTATATCGTCATCTCCGGATCCCAGCACATCTGCAACATCGATTATCAGGATGTCCTGCAGGAGCACAAGGAATCAGGGGCGGACGTAACGGTCATTTATAAAAAAGTGGACGAAATGTATTCCGAGCATGAACGCGCTCACAAGCTTGATATCGATGGGAATAACCGTGTGACGAATATTCACAATGATCGAAGCAGCCATAACGTCTATATGGATATGTACATCATTGACAAGGAATTTTTATACAACCTGATTGAAAAGTGCATTGCTCACGGATGCTCCAACTTCTTCCTGGATGGGATCAAAGGAAAGCTTCCGAACATTCATATCAATGCTTATGAGTACCACGGCACTCATGCGCTGATCAATTCGGTGGAAAGTTATTACCGCAACAGCGCCAAGCTGTTGAATGCATCTGAGCATGATGATTTATTCAAAGAGGATGCCCCGATTTACACGAAGGTGAAAAACGAAGCTCCATCGAATTATACCCAATCGTCTCATGTAACAAACACGATGGTGGCCAACGGGTGTGTCATTGAAGGAGAAGTCGAGGACAGCATCCTGTTCCGCGGTGTCAAAGTAGGAGAAGGGGCGGTCATTAAAAACTCCATCATCATGCAGCGCTGCGAAATCGAAGAAGGAGCGGTCCTGGAAAATGTCATTCTTGATAAGGATTGCACCATTTCCAGTGGCAAGACGCTGATTGGAGCACCTGAAAAGCCGTACGTACTAGCGAAGCGGCGATCAATGTAACCCCCTTTGTCAGGGACTGTCTGGACCTTACCGCTCGGGCAGTCCTTTTTCTTTAACAATGGTTAAGTGATGGATTGAACAAAGATAAGGAGTGGATATACGTGAATATTTTAATGGTTGGTTCAGAATGCACCCCTTTTGTAAAAACCGGTGGTCTTGCTGATGTGCTCGGTACTCTGCCGCATGCCTTGAAAAAACAGGGCGCCGATGTCCGTGTCGTCCTGCCGAAATATGAGAACATGGATGATCACTGGAAGGAACAGCTGACCCACCTGGATGAACTGGATATCACGCTTGGGTGGCGGAGCCAGTATGCAGGAATCGAATATATCAACTATGAGGGCATTCCCGTCTATTTCATAGATAACGAATATTATTTTAAACGTTCCAATCTTTATGGGTATGGAGATGAAGCCGAGCGGTTCGTTTTCTTCAATAAAGCGGTCATGGACTTTATCTGCACGCTGGAATGGACTCCGGATATCCTGCACTGCCATGACTGGCAGACCGGTCTCATCCCTGTCTACCTACATACCCACTATAAGGATGTGGAAAAGCTTCAAGGTATGAAAACGGTCTTCACGATCCATAATTTGAAGTATCAGGGGATTTATCCGCAGTCCGTCCTGCATGATCTCATGGACTTTGATGAAAGCATGATGAGAGATGATGCATTCGAATTTTTCGGAAACATCAACTTCATGAAGGGTGCTTTGAACTACGCCGATTTTATTACAACGGTCAGCGAAACTTATGCAAAAGAGATTCAAACGCCCTATTATGGGGAAAACCTAGACGGAGTACTTAGAAAACGGACTGACGAATTAATCGGAATCGTCAACGGCATCGACGAGCATAACTATAATCCTATGAAAGACGAAGCCCTTGCTTTTCCGTATCGCAGCTCCCTGATCAAGAAGGCTCAGAACAAGATGTGGCTGCAGGCTGAATTAGGTCTGCCTGTACGTAAGGAAGTACCGATGATTGGCATCGTTTCCAGAATGGTGGAACAAAAAGGGTTCGACTTGATCGGAAGGGTGATTGACGAGCTGCTCTATCATGATGATGTTCAAGTCGTCCTGCTTGGTACGGGTGAATATCAATATGAGCAGCTGTTTCAATGGGTACAGCACAGACACCCCGAAAAAATGTCAGCGAATATCCGTTTTTCAGAACCATTATCCCGTCAGATTTATGCGGCCAGTGATATGTTCCTCATGCCTTCCCGTTTCGAACCGTGCGGTATTGGTCAGCTGATTGCCTTAAGGTATCTGTCTGCTCCGATCGTCAGGGAAACAGGGGGACTTGTGGACACTGTCCAGCCATATAATGAAGAGACTGGGGAAGGGAACGGATTTTCATTTACAAACTATAACGCCCACGACATGCTGTACACGATCCGCCGGGCTGTCGAATTCTATCAGGAGCCTGCTTCTTGGCAGAATCTTGTAAAAAACATCTGCAAGAGTAAGTTCACTTGGAAAAACTCTGCGGAGCAGTACATGGATTTGTATCAAACGATGTTCCGGTAGATCTGATAGGAGGAACCTTTATGGTGATGTTCAGTAGTAAAGAGGAATTCAAGGCCGCGTTTAAGGAGCAGTTGGAGGACCGGTATGGGCGGACGCTGGAGACAGCATCGGAGTATGATACGTACCGCGCGTTAGGGACGCTGATTCAGGAGAAAATCAACAATAAATGGCTTCACACCCAGCAGCATTACAAGCGTAACAAAACGAAGCAGGTGTTTTATTTCTCGATGGAATTCCTTATGGGGCGTCTGCTTGGGAACAATCTATTAAACATGGATGTTCTGACACTTGTAGAAGAAGGACTGGATGAGCTTGGTTTGTCCCTTTCCGGATTGGAAGAGAAGGAAAGTGATGCAGGCCTCGGCAACGGCGGTCTCGGCCGTTTGGCGGCTTGTTTTCTGGATTCTCTGGCCTCTTTGGAGATGGCTGGTCATGGCTATGGTCTCCGTTATAAGTACGGCATGTTTGATCAGCATATCATCGACGGGAAACAAGTGGAATTTCCTGATTACTGGCTTTCCAAAGACTTCGTCTGGGAAGTAAGACGCCCGGATGAAGCGATCGAAGTCCGTTTTGGCGGACAGGTATCTTCCACCCGTGACAAAGAAGGAAAGCTGCATTTTAAGTATGAGCACTATGAACCGATCCAGGCGGTGCCTTACGATGTCCCGATTGTCGGATACAAAAACGAAACCGTGAATACGCTCCGGTTGTGGTCCGCGGAACCATCTGTCGGCGACACAATGTCCCGTGCTGAAAAAGAAGGGGAGTTCGGTCATTTTCTCGGCCATAAACGTTCGCTGGAATCTATTTCGGATTTTCTATATCCGGATGATTCTACAGAAGACGGTAAACGCCTCCGTTTAAAGCAGGAATATTTCCTCGTGTCCGCCGGTGTCCAGTCGGTTGTCCGCTATTTTGAAAAACTCGGAGTGCCATGGTCCTCCTTCCCTGAAAAAGCAGCCCTCCATATCAACGATACCCATCCGGCCCTCGTCATTCCTGAACTGATGCGGATCCTTATGGATGAGAAAGGAATCGGCTGGGAGGAGGCATGGGAGATCACCCGGTCATCGGTTTCCTATACGAATCATACAACCCTTAGTGAAGCGCTTGAGTCCTGGCCTGTAGGTCTTGTCCGCTCGCTGCTGCCGCGGATTTTCATGATCATCAATGAAATCAATGAGCGTTTCTGCCAGGAGCTGTGGAGCACTTACCCAGGAGATTTCGACCGCATTGCCGACCTTGCCATCGTAGCGGACGGTCAGGTGAAAATGGCCCATTTATCCATTGTCGGAAGTCACAGCATTAATGGTGTGGCAAAACTCCATACAGAAATTTTAAAACATCGGGAAATGAAACGGTTCTTCCATACCTTCCCGGATCGCTTCAACAATAAAACCAACGGAATTACTCACCGCAGGTGGCTGATGCACAGCAACCGTAAATTGGCATCACTCATTACGGAAACGATCGGCGACACCTGGATCCACGAGCCGCAGCAGTTAAGCCGGCTGATGAGCCGGAAAGATGATTTAAGCTTTCTTGATCAGCTTCACGATATTAAGCATCAGAATAAAGTGGAATTTGCAGAGTGGGTGCAGCAGACGCAGGGAATCACCGTCAATCCGCACTCCATATTCGATGTCCAGATTAAACGGCTCCACGGTTATAAGCGTCAACTGCTTAATGCTCTTCATATTATGCATTTATACAATGAATTGAAGGCAGACCCTGCGATGGAAATGGTACCGAGGACTTTCTTTTTCGGAGCCAAGGCAGCCCCGGGTTATCATTTCGCAAAAACGGTCATCCAATTGATCAACCGTATTGCAGAAGTGGTCAATAATGATCCTGCTGTAAACGATTATATAAAAGTGGTGTTCCTTCCGAACTATTCCGTGTCCATGGCAGAGAAAATCATTCCGGCGACCAATATCAGTGAGCAGATATCCATGGCTACGAAGGAAGCTTCGGGTACAGGGAATATGAAATTCATGATGAACGGCGCGGTGACGGTAGGGACGATGGATGGGGCGAACGTCGAAATCCATGACCACGTCGGGGATGATAACATTTATATCTTCGGACTCACTTCTGAAGAAATCTGGGAATATTACAATCAAGGATCCTATTCCTCCAGCAGTATTTATCACAACGACGAGCGGATCCGCCATATTCTCGATGAATTGATTCACTACAGTCCTTTTTCTAAAGGCGAAACGGAATTCCAGGCCATTTACGATGCTTTGGTCACCTATAATGACGAGTACTTTGTACTGAAAGATTTTCCGGATTATCTGCTGGCTCAGAAGAAAGTCAGTCAGGATTATCAGAGAAAGCGTCAGTGGAACTTGAAGAGTCTCGTAAACATCGCCCAGTCCGGTGTGTTTTCCAGTGATCGCACAATCCAGGAATACGCAGAGGAGATTTGGAAAATCAATCGCGTTGGGGCGCTGAAGTAGTTATATAGGGGGACGGATTTGTGAGACAAAAGGAAATGTATCATAACAGCTTTGAGGAATCCTATAGAGAGCCTTTCGGTGCTGCGCCGAAAGGTTCTGCTGTTACACTGAAACTGGATGTGCTCAATCGCCATCGTGTATCCCATGTCATCCTTCACTATATCCTTGACCGTACGGATCATGAAAAGACGAAGGAAATGGACGTATGCAGCGAGGAACACCAGTGCACGACATATGAAACGACTATAAAAATGCCGGAAAGTCCGCAGCTGATCTGGTATTTCTTTGAGATCATCTCCGAAGACCGCACCCTTTTTTACGGACGGGAGCGGAGTAATGAGAGCGGGGAAGGCAGAATTTATGATCATATTCCCCCCTCCTGGCAGATTACCGTTTATGACCCTGTTTACGAAACGCCGGAATGGTGGAAGAATGCCACGATGTATCAAATATTTCCTGACCGTTTTTATGCTGCCGGCGACATAGATATGAAAAAAGCACCGGAAACGAGCCTCGTACATGCCCATTGGGAGAATGATCCTGTTTATATCCGCAATGAGCGTGGAGAAGTCATCCGCTGGGACTTTTTCGGCGGCAATCTGAAAGGCATTACGGAAAAACTTGATTACCTCGAGACACTGGGCATTACCGTTCTTTACTTGAATCCAATTTTTGAAGCGGAAAGCAATCACCGTTATGATACGGGGGATTATCATAAGATTGATAAACTGCTCGGGACAAAGGAAGACTTCGAGGCGTTGATCGAAGAAGCGGAAAAAAGAGGCATGGAAGTTATGCTCGACGGGGTGTTCAGTCATACGGGGAGCAATAGTATTTATTTCAACCGGGAAGGGAAGTACGACTCCCTTGGTGCCTATCAATCCAAAAATTCCCCGTATTTCAGCTGGTATACATTCCACAACTATCCCAACGAATATGATGCCTGGTGGGGAGTAGGGACTCTCCCAACACTCCGGAAGGAAAATGAAGATTACCAGAATTTCCTGATTCATGATGAAGACAGTGTCATTAAAACGTGGCAGAAGTCAGGGATGAAGCACTGGCGTCTTGATGTAGCGGACGAGTTGACCGATGACTTGATCCGGCAGATTTATACCCAGCTGAAGAAGAAGGATTCATCCAGTGTGCTGCTGGGGGAAGTGTGGGAGGATGCCTCCAACAAATCTGCCTATGGAAAACGCCGCGACTATTTTCTCGGGGGCGTCCTGGATTCGGTGATGAATTACCCGATGCGGCGGATCCTGCTCGACTTTATTAAAGGGGACATGGATGCCTACACGGTGCACAGGCGTTTGATGACCTTATGTGAGCACTATCCGAAAGAATACTTTTATGCCGTGATGAACATGCTCTCGAGTCATGATGTCGAAAGAATTTATACAATGCTGGCAGACTTTCTGCCTGATGATTTTTCAGATGAGCAGAAAGAGCAGCTCATCTTCAAGCAGATCAAGGCTCTCAGTCTATGGATCTATGCTTTTCCAGGTGTACCTTCCCTGTACTATGGCGATGAAGCCGGGCTGACAGGGGGAGCGGATCCGGATAATCGTAAACCATATCCTTGGGGAAGAGAAAACCAGGAACTGCTTGACTGGTATACCGAAATTGGGAAGTGGCGGAAAGAGCATGACGTCCTCCGTACAGGGCATTGGAAGTCCTTTGCACTGGATGACGATGTTATCGGATTTGAGAGATGGAATGAAAACAATGTCGACCATTTTGGAAATGAAGCGGCGGACGAGCGGATTCTCTTTTTGTTCAACCGGAACCTCCGGGAAAAGCGGGAAATTAATATTCCCATTCAAAAAGGAAAGTGGCAGCAGCTGGAGAATAAGAAAAGTATATTCAGTTCAAAAAACAACTGGCTGACGATCAAACTGGATCCGTCAGAGAATATGATTCTACGGTTAATGAAATAGGAGGCGTAACCAATGGGTTTCTTAGATGGATTAATGGGAAACGCGTCCGAAGTGGACGTAACGAAGCTTGAAAAGGATTTGAAAGATATCCTTGCCGGTGGAGAGCAGGTAGAGAGCGGTTATAAGGTGCTCCGCGACTCGTTCATCTTTACAAACAAACGTCTGCTTCTCGTGGATAAGCAGGGCATGACGGGGAAGAAAGTGGAGTACCACTCCATTCCGTATAAAAGCATCACCCATTTCAGCGTAGAAACAGCTGGAAGCTTCGATATGGATGCTGAGCTGAAGATCTGGATTTCAGGGTCATCCGAGCCGATCGGAAAACTTTTTAAGAAGGACAGCCCGATTGAATCCGTTCAACAAACACTGGCTGAACATGTGTTATGACTTTTGCAGCCTTCTTCCGTGTAAAGGAAGAAGGCTTTTGCTATTGAAAAATGACCGCCGTTCAAGCATCATGGAAGTACACTATTATGAAAGCGTTACCAAAGAGGTGTTCTCATGAAGCTTGAGCTTGTTCAGAAACAAACGACAGGGTTATTTATGACAACGGAAATGCGCCAGGCTGTTCAAATGCTTCAATATTCAGCAGGTGAGTTATGGGAGTATGTGCAGCGGGAGGTTGATGAAAACCCGCTCCTTCATTTTTCTGTCGACGCTGCATCCATGTTCTACAAGAAAGGTGCATCGATGAATTTCATGGAAGAAATGACTCCTGATCAAGCATCATGGAGGGATAATATAGAGGACCAGATCCGGCTGCTGCAGGTGTCTGAAGAGACGAAAGAGATGCTGATTTTTCTTGCAGGGCATCTGGATGATGACGGTTTTTGTGAAGCATCGGACGAGGAGACAGCAGAAACCTTTCATACGACGTTGGAATCAGCGAGGAACGTACGCATGTCTATGTTTAACCTGGATCCGGAAGGTGTAGGCTGCCGGAACATAAGGGAGTATTTGGTTTTTCAGGCCGTCCGGCGCTTTCCTGAGGATGAAAAACTGCCGCTGATCATCCGGCATCACTTGGATGATCTGGCCCTTGGAAACTGGGAGGAGATTGAAAAGTCTACAGGCATACAGCGGGAGGAAGGAGAGGAAGCACTTTTGCGGTTAAAGCAGTTGAATCCGAGACCGCCGGCTGCTTCTTTATCTCCATCCATTCCATCTCTCCCCCCTGATTTAATATTGGAAGAAACCGAAGAAGGGTATCAGCTTCACGATCCTTATTCCATGACGAAATACCTGGGGTGGGACCATGAACTCCTTGAGTTGTACGATACGAATGCAGAAGCCGCCGGTTTTTTTGAAGAAGACTATAAACGGGCACGATGGCTGATCCAAAGCGTGGAAAGCAGGAAGAACACCCTCCTGCAGACGGCTGAAGTCGTCGTCCGCCATCAGCGGGAGTTTTTCAAAGGCCGTTCACTGCAGCCGCTGACGCTTAAGAACGTGGCAGATCAGATCGGTGTGCATGAATCCACCATCAGTCGTGCGGCTGCCAATAAAGTCATGCAGACACCAAAAGGGCTGTATTCCCTGAAGAGCTTTTTCGTCACAGGGTATCAAAGTGAGGACGGAAGAGGATATTCATCGGGTTATGTGAAAGAAAGGATCGCCGGGATGATCGAGGGGGAAGATAAAAGGAAACCATACTCCGACCAAAGCATCAGCCGCCTCCTGCTTCAACAGGAAGGTCTGCACATATCGAGAAGAACGGTAGCCAAATACAGGGAGACTATGAAAATTGCATCCTCCTCACGCAGGAAGGACACATCCAAAAAGCTTCACCTCCTACATTCCTAGGTTAATATTCTCCTAAATGGGGGATAGACTATTAAAGTGGAGTGAAGGAGGAGAGAAACGTTGAAGAAGATCATTGATTATACGAAAGCGGTCATCAAGGAATTCCAAAAAGATAATGTCCCTCTGCTTGGGGCCGCCCAGGCTTATTATTACTTACTATCCATTGTTCCGATGCTGATTCTGCTATTATCTATACTCCCCTATTTGAATATTGATTCTGAGACGGCAATCCAGGCCATGGGCAACGTTCTTCCGAGCGGCACCGTTGATGTATTCCGTGAAAATATCGTTGCGGTAGTGGAACAGCCGAACGGGGGGCTCCTTACAGTTGGTATTCTGGGTACGCTCTGGTCCGCTTCCAGTGGGATCAATGCATTCATACAATCGGCTAATGAAGCTTATGAAGTGGAAGAAACGAGGTCGTTCATCAAAGTGAGACTGCTGGCGATCGCGTTGACGGCAGGCATGATTGTAGCGATTGTCGTTGCTCTTGCGCTTCCGGTGTTCGGACAGGTCTTGATTGACTTCATCAATCTTCCAGCTCAGACGGAAATACTTATGCAGGTGCTGCGCTGGGTGATCAGTATATCTGTCATCGGCCTCGTATTGATGGCCCTTTATCATTTCGCACCAAATAAGAACATTCCATTCAAGCATATTCTTCCTGGGGCAGTGATTACTGCGCTTCTCTGGCAGGTCATTTCCCTGGCTTTCTCGTTTTACGTAACGAACTTTGGAAACTATTCTGCGACGTATGGAAGTCTCGGTGGTGTCATCATCCTTATGCTTTGGTTTTTCCTGACCGGTATCATCTTAATGGTCGGTGCGGAAATCAATGTCGTCTATCACCGACGCCACGGAGGCAGAAAATCAAAAGCGGCGTAAATGTGAAGGAGGTCTCCCGTCCTATGAGGAGACCTCCTTTTTTATTGGAGGGAGAAGTTGAATTTCTCAAGAAGTTCAGGCAGCGTCGGTCGGTAATGTCCGTTCCTTCCTTTCCCAGGCTCTGCATGAAGCAGTGATTCCAATACAGCCTCTTCGCAGGACTCGCGTACAGCTCGGAATGCCGCATCGATATCCTCTTCATGAAGCATTTCTAAAGACAAGGGGTGGTCCGGTTTGTCATGCGGAATGGTTCCAGCCGTTGTAAAACCGATGACAACTTCACCACTGCCATTACCGATAATAGACCCGGTCCTGGACAATCCGGCTGCTGCCCGTTTGAGTATCCGCTTCAACTGCCGCTCTGTAACAGGGAGATCCGTCGCGCAGATGACCATCACCGAACCGCGGTCCTTCTCCTGTGTTTGATGTGCTTCACTCAGCTCTTTCCCAACCGATCTTCCATCGATCCGCAGGTCACTCAGCGTCCCGAAGTTGGTCAATGTCAGAACACCGAGGGTATACGATCCGTAGGCGAGGTCGATTTTACGTGAAGCTGACCCGATGCCGCCCTTCATGGAGTAACATACCATGCCTGTCCCCGCTCCCACACTTCCTTCTTCAAAATCATTTTCCGCCCTTCGCAGCGCATGCCATACATCCTCCTTCGCTACGCTGCGGTTTCGGATATCATTCAAATGCATATCATTGCACTCGCCGACGAGGGGGTTGACCGTCCCTGTCGTCCGTCCGATTTCAGGGTTCCGCTCCAAGCTGTAATCAACGAGGGCATCGTAAACACGGCCGACTGCAAACGTATTGGTTAAGGCGACAGGGGTTTCCAACGTCCCCATTTCTTCGACCTGGATTAATCCGGTGGTTTTCCCGAAGCCATTGATGACATGGGAGGCGGCCAGCAGCTTTTGTTTGAAAAGATTCCCCTCATGCGGAAGGATGACCGTTACCCCTGTGTGTGTATCTCCATCTGTCAGTGTTTGATGACCGACTTTGACACCGGGTACATCGGTGATTTGATTTCGTCTCCCCGTCTCCATTTCTCCAATTGTAATTCCGTATGTTCTTGTTTTTGTTCCCATCCATAGTCCCTCCCTGTCTTCTCAATACTTTCTAAATGCAGGGCTGGAATTCCTTTTTATGTATGAAAATACATCCATCGGTTTTAATATACGTTCAAACGCTCGTGAATAAAGGGTTTTTGTATGGAAAAGTGAATAAAATAAATTTTCTTTTGAAAAATCTCAAAAAATATTTGGTTGCGCTTACATCGTTTTTATAAGTGGATTTGTAAAGGATTGTCATTGTCGTATTTGCATGAAAATTCAGCTGTCATGCCTGATGAAGGCGTGATTCTTCCATATGTTCATGCTATACTAGTAAGAAACTGAAAAGACAGAATTTTTCTATTATTGCCTGCAACCTTCAAGAATAAGTCCGCTAGGGGGAAAGATAATGCAAAAACACGGATATCCTGTTCCGCAGGGGCTGTATCATCCGGAAAATGAGCATGAAGCTTGTGGTATCGGAGTTATTGCCAACATCGATGGGACAAAGAGTCATAGTATTGTAGAAAATGCCATCACGATCTTATGTAATCTGGAGCACCGGGGCGGTCAGTCCGCGGATGTCAGTACAGGGGATGGTGCCGGTATTTTAACCCAGATTCCTCATAAATTCTTTGAAAAACAATGTGAGAAAGAAGATATATACCTTCCGGAGGCTGGGAAATACGGGATCGGTATGGTGTTCTTCCCGGAAGACCATGCGTTAAGAGTCGACTGCATGCAGCGTTTTCAACGTATCGTTGAGGAAGAGGGACAGCAGTTCCTTGGCTGGCGTACTGTACCCGTCAACGACTCCTTCGTAGGGAAAGATGCGAAAAAGACGAAACCATTCATTCGTCAGGCTTTTGTAGCTCCTTCTGAAAATATCCAGACACAGATGGATCTGGAACGTCGTTTATACATTATCCGCAAACGTGCGGAAAGCGAAATTGCTTCCATGGACCAGTATGATGACTTTTATATCAGCAGCCTGTCTTCCAATACGATTGTCTATAAAGGTATGCTGATTCCGGAACAGCTGGACTCCTTCTATATTGATTTGAACCACCCTGACTTTAAGACCGCCCTCGCTTTAGTGCACTCTCGATTCAGTACGAACACCTTCCCGAGTTGGAAACGATCACATCCAAACCGCTATACCATCCATAACGGAGAGTTTAATACCCTCCGCGGAAATGTGAACTGGATGAGAGCGAGGCAGGAGCTTTGCGAGTCTGAATACTTCAGCAAAGAAGATCTGGATAAGCTTCTGCCGGTCATTGATGCCAACGGAAGTGATTCATCCATGTTTGATAATGCGTTTGAGTTCCTTTACTTATCCGGTCGTTCTCTGGCGCACACCGCTATGATGATGGTCCCTGAGCCGTGGTCCAATGATGAGACGATTCAGGAAGATAAGAAGAGTTTTTATGAATATCACAGCACGCTGATGGAGCCATGGGACGGTCCGGCAGCCCTTGCCTATACGAACGGGAAGCAGATTGGTGCCTGTCTGGACCGTAATGGTCTGCGCCCTGCCCGTTACTATGTAACGAAGGACGGTATGATCGTGCTTGGGTCTGAAGTTGGTGCGCTTGATATTTTCGCTGATGATATTTTGTACAAAGATCGTCTGCACCCTGGCAAAATGCTGCTTGTCGATCTCGAAGAAGGAAAAATCATTCCGGATGAAGAGATCAAGCTTCAGATTGCCCGTGAGCATCCGTACCAGGAATGGATTGATGATCATAAATTCGATTTGGAAGACCTGCCTGAGCCAGCCACAGAACACCGCCCTATCGGCAATTTGATCGATCAGCAGCTCGCTTTCGGATACACGACTGAGGAATTGAATAAGATTCTCATGCCGATGGTGACAGATAAAAAAGATCCAGTCGGTTCGATGGGGTATGATTCCCCGCTGGCTGTCCTTTCCAAGAAACCTCAGCTGCTTTACAGCTATTTCAAACAGCTGTTTGCCCAGGTGACCAACCCGCCGATCGATGCGATTCGTGAAAAGCTTATTACGATGGTGGAAACGACCATTGGTGCTGAGGGGAACCTGGTGGATCCAAAACCGGACAGCTGCCGTCAGATCCGTCTGAAAACACCGATACTGACGAATACAGAACTTGAACAGCTTCGCCAGCAGACGGTGGAAGGATTCAAACCGGTCACACTGTCGATGTTATTTAAAGCGGAAGAAAATGAAATGAAAGCTTCGCTCGACCGTTTATTTGAAGAAGCCGATCATGCCGTGGAAAACGGAGCGACACTGATCATCCTTTCTGACCGCGGTGTGAATGATGAGTACGCTGCGATACCGACGCTGCTTGCTGTTTCAGGTCTCCACCACCATCTGATCCGCGAAGGGACGAGAACAAAAGTCAGTCTGCTTGTGGAATCAGGGGAAGCGCGTGAAGTTCATCATTTTGCAACACTTCTAGGCTACGGGGCAGAAGGGATCAACCCTTACCTTGCCTATGAATCTCTGCGTGACCTTCTTGAAAATGGTCAGATTGAAGACGTATCCCATAACGAAGCTGTACAGACGTACATTAAAGCGGCGACAGACGGCATTATTAAAGTCCTCTCCAAAATGGGGATTTCAACTATCCAAAGTTACCGGGGGGCTCAGATTTTTGAAGCGGTCGGTATTCATATGGATGTGATCGATCAATACTTTACCCGGACGGCTTCCCGTCTCGGCGGAATCGGTCTGGACATCATTGAAAAAGAAGTATTGATGCGTCATGAAACAGCCTTCAGTGAAGGCCGTGGCGGAAACCGTACGCTTGATGCGGGTGATGATTATCAATACCGCAGAAATGGTGAGGATCATCAGTACAATCCGCAGACGATCGCGACACTGCAGCACGCCTGCCGTGCCAATGATTATGATTTGTTCAAGCAGTACTCGAAGATGCTGACGGATGAAAAGCATAACCTGCAGTCTCTTCGTGGACTTTTATCCTTTAAACAGCGTCCGTCCATTCCATTGGATGAAGTGGAGTCCGTGGAGGACATTACCCGACGATTCAAAACAGGCGCCATGTCCTTCGGGTCCATCAGTAAAGAAGCCCACGAGGCTCTCGCTGTGGCGATGAACCGGATCGGCGGCCGGAGCAACTCCGGAGAGGGTGGAGAAGACCCGTCCCGTTTTGAGCCGGATGAAAATGGTGATCTGAAGCGAAGCGCTATTAAACAGGTAGCTTCCGGCCGTTTCGGCGTAAACAGTCACTATTTAGTGAATGCCGATGAAATCCAGATCAAGGTCGCGCAGGGGGCGAAGCCCGGGGAAGGCGGACACCTGCCTGGTAAGAAAGTGTACCCGTGGGTAGCCGAAGTCCGCGGCTCCACCCCAGGCGTTGAATTGATTTCACCGCCTCCGCACCATGATATTTATTCCATCGAGGATCTGGCTGAGCTGATCTACAACTTGAAAAATGCCAATCCAAAGGCTCGTGTCAGCGTGAAGCTTGTATCGGCTGTCGGTGTCGGAACCATTGCTGCCGGTGTAGCAAAAGGCCGTGCCGATCTCGTTCTGATCAGTGGGTATGACGGTGGTACTGGGGCTGCGCCGCGTACAAGCATTAAGCATACCGGTCTTCCGTGGGAAATCGGTCTGGCTGAAACCCACCAGACGCTTGTGCTCGACCGGCTTCGTGACCGCATTGTCGTTGAAACAGACGGTAAGATGATGACCGGCCGTGATGTCGTTGTCGCTTCTCTTCTTGGAGCGGAGGAGTATGGATTTTCCACAGCCCCTCTTGTTGTCCTTGGCTGTGTCATGATGCGTGTCTGCCATTTGAACACATGTCCTGTTGGTGTCGCCACCCAGGATCCTGAACTTCGGAAGAAATTCACGGGCGAAGCCGATCACCTTGAAAACTTTATGCGCTTCATTGCACAGGAAGCGAGGGAGATCATGGCAGAACTCGGTTTCCGTACGATCAATGAAATGATCGGACGTACGGATGTGCTTCAAACAAATGAAGCAATCGATCATTGGAAAGCGAAGGGTGTGGACTTGTCTGCGCTTCTTTACCAGCCGAATGTACCGGACAACTATGGTTTATTTGCTGTGCGTAAGCAGGATCATGGTTTGGATAAAACCCTCGATATGGAAGAACTGCTTCCATTATGTAAAGACGCAATTGAAACGGGTAAACCGATGAAATATACCGGGTCGATCCGGAACATCCACCGGGTGACAGGGACGATTTTAGGCAGTGAGATCACCCGCCGTTACGGCGCAGAAGGTCTGCCTGAAGATACGATCAACCTGACATTCAAAGGTTCAGCAGGTCAGAGTTTCGGAGCTTTCATTCCTAAAGGGATGACACTGCGCCTGATCGGAGATTCCAATGACTATGTTGGTAAAGGACTGTCCGGAGGGAAGATCATCGTCCACCCTTCATCCAAGTCTTCGTTCCGACCAGAAGAAAACACGATTATCGGAAACGTGTCCTTCTATGGAGCGTCTGCCGGAGAAGCTTATATCAACGGTCTTGCCGGGGAACGCTTCTGTGTGCGGAACAGCGGGGCGGATGTCGTCGTCGAAGGTGTCGGGGACCACGCCTGTGAATATATGACGGGTGGAAGGGTCGTCGTCCTTGGTGGTACCGGCCGTAACTTTGCTGCCGGTATGTCAGGAGGCGTCGCCTACGTTCTTGATGAAACAGCCCACCGTTTTGAAACGAAGTGCAACAAGGAGCTTGTGCTCCTGCAGCAATTGCAGGATTCACAGGAAATCCAGGAGCTTTATGACATGATCGACCGTCATGTATCGTATACAAACAGCCCGCTGGGTCAGAAGATCCTTGCAGAGTGGCCGCAGTACGTGAGCAGATTTGTCAAAGTGATTCCAAGAGATTACCTGCACATGCAGGATCGCATCCAGCGCCTGAAAGAGAGCGGACTGGACAAATTTGACGCAGAAATGACAGCTTTTGAAGAGAGAAACAAACCGGTAGAAACCGTCAAATAACAGCGGAGGGGGAGACCTGATGGGAAAGCCAACTGGATTTATGGAATATACACGCCAGGCCATACCTGAGCGTGATCCTGAAGTTCGAACGAAAGACTGGGAAGATTACACGCTTCCCCTTTCAGATGAAGAAGTACAAAAGCAGGGGGCGCGCTGCATGGACTGCGGCGTTCCGACCTGTCATTCCGGTATGGAGATCAATGGCATTACGACTGGATGCCCGGTCTATCACTTGATTCCCGAGTGGAATGATCTCGTCTATCGAGGGAAATGGAAGGAAGCCCTTGAGAAAGAGCATGAAATGAACAATTTCCCGGAGTTTACCGGATTTGCCTGCCCGGCTCCATGTGAAGGCGCCTGTGTGCTTGGCATAAATGAGCCGCCTGTTGCAATCCGTAGTGTAGAGCGCTCGATCATTGAAAAAGGTTTTTCGGAAGGCTGGGTGACTCCTCAGCCGCCGGCCTACCGTACAGGTAAAAAAGTGGCGGTTGTCGGTTCCGGACCGGCCGGTCTTGCTGCAGCTGCGCAGTTGAACAAAGCCGGGCACTGGGTGACGGTATATGAGCGGAACGACCGTGTCGGCGGACTGCTGACCTACGGCATTCCGGAAATGAAGCTTCCGTACTCCGTCGTGGAGCGCCGTGTGAACATTCTGAAGCAGGAAGGCATTCAATTCCTTACCAACACAGAGGTGGGGCGTAACTATCCTGTTTCCCGCTTGAATGAAGAATATGATTCTGTCATTCTATGCGGCGGTGCAACGACACCGAGGAACATCGACGTAAGTGGAAGAAGCCTGAAAGGCGTTCACTATGCCATGGATTTCCTTCACTCCAATACGAAGAGTCTCTTGGATTCGGACCATGAAGACGGCAACTATATTAGTGCCAAGGATAAGAATGTCATCGTGATCGGCGGGGGAGATACAGGGACAGACTGTATGGCCACATCCATGCGCCACGAATGTAAGAGTCTGACCCAATTTGATATCTACGATAAGAAGAGCAGCGTCCGCGATAATGAAACAAACCCGTGGCCGCAGTATCCAATTATCCACCGTATTGAATATGGGCAGAAAGAAGCGGAAGCTGAATTCGGGAAAGATCCGAAGGCCTATGCGGTCATGACGAAGAAATTCGTTGGTGATGAGAATAACCGCATCAAGGAAGTGCATACCATTGATGTCGCACTTTCCTATGATGAAAAAGGGAACAAAGTTCGTACAGAAATTCCAGGAACGGAAAAAGTGTGGAAAGCGGACCTTGTCCTGCTTGCGATTGGATTCAGTGGGCCGGAGCAGGATCTCATTGAGAAGCTGGGCATAGAAACGACCGTCCGTTCCAATGTAGCTGCACAATATGGCAAATACACGACCAATGTAGATGGCGTGTTTGCTGCGGGCGACATGCGACGCGGACAGAGCTTGATTGTGTGGGCAATCAATGAAGGTCGTGAAGCAGCCCGTGAATGTGATCGTTACTTGATGGGTACGACACAGCTGCCTTAACGATAACCAGAGGGTGGACAACAATGTCCGCCCTCTTTTTTATGGCATGCCTGATTCATTGTTTTTGTTTTCTAAAAATAATAATAATGTCGTTTAACTTGTCGAACCCTCGGGTACTTTTAGATTGTAATGGTTATTTTTTACTCACCATTCTAAACATAATCAGAGGAGGAGCACAATGAGCGACAAGCGTACAAAAAAGGATGAGCAGCTGGATCAGTACAGAGTAGATGATTCTGGTAAACATATGACCACCAACCAGGGAGTGAAAGTATCCGAGGATGAATTCTCCCTCAAAGCTGGTGAACGCGGTCCTACTCTTATGGAGGACTTTCACTTTCGCGAAAAAATGACTCACTTTGACCATGAACGTATCCCTGAGCGTATTGTGCACGCCAGAGGCTTTTCTGCTCATGGAGAATTTCAATTATATAAATCACTTGAAAAATATACGAGTGCTGAATTTTTGACAGATACATCGAAGACAACCCCGACATTTACACGTTTTTCTACCGTGCAGGGGTCCAAGGGCTCTGCTGAAACCGTTCGTGACGCCAGAGGTTTTGCTACAAAATTCTATACACAGGAAGGGAACTTTGATCTTGTTGGAAACAACATTCCTGTTTTCTTCATCCAGGACGCAATCAAATTTCCCGATTTGATTCACGCGGTTAAACCGGAACCACATAATGGTATGCCGCAGGGAGCTTCCGCCCACGATACGTTCTGGGATTTTGTTGCCCATAACCAGGAATCCGCTCATATGGTGATGTGGACAATGTCCGATCGTGCCATTCCACGCAGTCTGCGTATGATGGAAGGTTTCGGTGTACATACCTTCCGCCTTGTGAACAAAGAAGGCGTTGCACACTTTGTGAAGTTCCATTGGAAACCTGTTCTAGGAACGCATTCCCTCGTTTGGGACGAGGCTCAGAAAATCAATGGGAAAGACCCGGATTTCCACCGTGGTGACCTTTGGACCTCTATTGAAAACGGGGATTATCCGGAATATGAACTCGGCATCCAGGTGATTGCGGAAGAAGATGAATATAAGTTTGACTTCGACCTTCTTGATCCGACGAAGCTTTGGCCGGAAGAAGACGTACCTGTCGAAATCGTCGGTAAAATGACGATGAACCGCAACGTCGATAACGTCTTTGCTGAAAACGAACAGGTGGCCTTCCACCCTGGCCATCTTGTACCAGGCATCGACTTTACGAATGACCCGCTGCTACAGGGGCGTCTTCACTCCTATACGGATACGCAGCTGATTCGTCTCGGCGGGCCGAACTTCCACGAACTGCCGATCAACCGTCCGGTTTGTCCGTTCTTTAACAATCAGCGTGACGGCTATGGACGTCAGACGATCAATAAAGGACCTGTGGCTTATCACAAAAATGGTCTGGCTGGTAACACGCCGGCACCCGCAAGCAAAGAAGAAGGCGGCTTTGAGCATTATCAGGAAAAAGTGGACGGCCATAAAGTCCGTGCACGCAGTGAAAGCTTTAAGGATCACTTCTCCCAGGCGACCCTGTTCTGGAACAGCATGAGTGATCATGAAAAGAATCACATCATCAATGCATTCAGCTTTGAACTTGGAAAAGTACAGAGTGAGGATGTGCGTGAGAAAATTGTCGAGATGTTCTCCAACGTAAGTCTTGAGCTCGCCCAGTCCTTTGCGAAAAACATCGGTGTAACCCCTCCGGAATCCGGTGGATCGAACGTGACGAAATCTTCCCCGGCGCTCAGCCAGGCTAATACGGTTCACTCTCCGGCAACGAGAACGGTCGGTGTCATTCTTGCTGACGGTTTTAATGGTCAGGATGTGAGACAGACATTGGAGCAGCTGGAATCACAAGGGATCATGACAGACATTATCAGTAACCGCCAAGGGATGCTGAAAGGTGATGACAATTCAGAACTGAAAGTGGACCATACGTTCCTTACGGTGGATTCCGTTCTTTATGATGCGATTTATGCTGTCGGAGGAGCTGAAGCGGATCAAACGTTCGCCAAGCAGTCCGGTAACTTCCTATCTGAAGCGTTCATGCACTTCAAACCGATCGGAGCCACTCACGAAGGTGTGGAATATGTGCAGCAGAACGATATGGACAAGCAAAGCGGCGTCATTACAGGAGACAATGCAGAGCAGTTCGCCAAACAGTTTGGTGAAGCTGTTGCCGCCCACCGCTTCTGGGATCGCGAAGTCATGTAAGGGAATAAAATGGAGGATGGACCTGTCCGTTCTCAGGCTGCCGGGGAATTTTTCCGGCAGCTTTTTTTTCTTCGTTGTTTCAAAAATACAGGATTAAGGGAATAGTAAAAGAAAATCCAAACACAATGAGGTGATCGCATGATTCGCACGATCCTGATGATTATCGGCTTAATAGTAGTAATCAGCTTTATTATCTCTCTTATATAGGAAGTACGTCCGGACGGTGCATGTCGACATGCACCGTCCGTTTTCTTCTGACTGGATGACAAAGGGAGATAGAGGGACAGCTGTCTGCATCATGTATAATGAAGATATGGTTTGAAAAAGGGAGGTAGTAAAGTGAGAGAAGCTGTGGAACAACATAAGGAACAATTTATCGAAGAACTCAAGCAGTATCTGCGTATACCGAGTATCTCGTCGCTTTCGGAATATAAAGGAGAGGTTCGCCGGGCAGCGGAATGGACCGCCGAAGCTTTGGAAAAAGCCGGGATGGAGCATGTGGAAGTCATCGAAACGAATGGTCATCCACTTGTTTATGGTGACTGGCTTCATGCCCCGGATAAGCCGACAGTGCTGGTGTACGGCCACTATGACGTCCAGCCGGAAGATCCTGTAGACCTATGGGATACACCGCCTTTTGAGCCGGTCATCAAAGACGACAAGATATATGCCCGTGGAGCGACCGACGACAAAGGACAGCTGTTCATTCATATCAAGGCAGCCGAACTTCTGATGAAAGAGCATGGAGCGCTGCCTGTGAACGTGAAGTTTATCATCGAAGGGGAGGAAGAAGTCGCCAGTCCTCATCTAGGTCCGTTCATTGAAGAGAATCAGGAGCGTTTATCCTGTGATTCTGTCGTGATAAGTGATACCTCCTTCAGTGCAGAAGACCAGCCGGCGATCTGCACCTCCCTGCGAGGGGCGCTCGCAATGGAAATGACGGTCCAGACGGCGAACTCCGATCTTCACTCTGGTACATATGGCGGCGGAGTCCCGAATGCGGTCCATTCGCTCGTTTCCCTGTTGGATTCCCTTCATGATTCACAGGGGAGAGTTTCTGTAGAGGGCTTTTATCAAGGCGTTCCGGAACCGACCGAAGAACTCCGCCGGGAAGTCGCTGCCGTTCCTTTTGACGAAGAAGAAACGAAGCGCGGACTCGAAATAGACGATCTTTACGGAGAAGCCGGGTTTTCATTTAAAGAAAGAACAGGAATCCGCCCGACGCTCGAGATCAATGGCATTACAGGTGGTTTCCAGGGCGAGGGACTGAAAACAATTGTTCCAAAGGAAGCGTCCGCCAAAATCAGCTGTCGTCTCGTCGGTGATCAAAATCCGCAGGCGGTTTATGAATCAATAGAACGCCATGTGAAGCAGCATAAGCCTGCCGGGGCCAAAGTCAGTCTGGAGAAATTCATTCAAGCGGACCCTGTCGCCATGGATTCTCAAAACTCCTTTATCCAGGCTGCGGCAGAAGCTTATGAGGATGTCTACAAGGTGCGTCCGCTGTTTCCGAAAGAAGGCGGGTCCATTCCCATCGTGGAAGTTTTTGGCCGTGTTCTTGAGGCTCCTGTCGTATTGATGGGTTTTGGTCTTCCGACAGAGAATCTCCACGCCCCTAATGAACACTTCCATTTGGATAATTTCACAAAAGGGATTGAAACGGCTGCCCAATATCTTCAGAAGTTGTCATGAAACAAAGCTGGCACCCACGCGGGTGTCAGCTTTGTTTTGCAGCGAGATGGAGGATGTGCTGAATGAACGGCTCTTTATCTGCCGTGTAGCGGAAGCGTTCTTCAAAAGAGGTTGGGGAGTTTATCCAGACTTAAGTTCCCCGCTATCCAGAAGTGAATGCAGGAGGTTAATAGGAATTGACAGAAGGTGTGGCGGCAATTCTTTTACCGAAACTGCAGCCGGAAAACCGTGCAGAGAGGACCGCCTTTCCTTTACAGGGAAGGCGGATTTTTTGAAGAATCCATAGAATAATGGAGAAAATAGAAATAAATATTTACAACAGCCGTATATTTGGTATTATATATAAGGATTTGTAGTGATTTGAGGAAATTTAACGAAAAAAGGGGAAAAACGATGGTTACGTCATTCGCGATGTTGTCACTGACCGTCCTGCTTCTGTTCTTAGTGATGTATGCAGCTGATACATGGGTGCGCCGTTTCCGCAAAAGCGGACAGGAAACAGCCGCCGCTCCATCCAATCCATTGGATGTTCAGCCGCCATCTGCCAAATAGATAGAAAGAGTGAAGGCGTCCCGTGTCCGGGCCGCCTTTTCTATGCCGGGAACCGGTTTGCGTTTTGTTCCCCTGTGGATTGTGGTAAAATATATATGTTTACATATCGGAAGATTCACGCCTTAGGTAACGGGTCGTGTATAGTTAATAAAAAGGTAAAAGGGGATATCTCATGACGAATAAAGCGGTCGTTTTAGGTGCGAATTATTATATTGGACTGAGTACAATCCGGTGTCTGGGTATTCATGGTGTCCATGTTGCTGCTGTGGATTATGCGTGGGAAGGGGCTTACGGGCTGGAATCTAAATATTGTTCGGAAGCTCTGATCGGACCTCACTATAAAGAAGATCCGGCTGGACTTGCTGCTTTTCTCGTGGATTATGCTAAGAAACAGGACAGTCCTCCTGTTCTCATTCCGACAGCCGATCCGTACGTGGAGTTCGTCGATGAACATCTGCCGGAATTAGGGGAACATTTCCTTATTCCTCAAAAGGAACAGGGGTTATATACTAAGATAATGGACAAAGGAACGCTTCATACCCTGGCTTCTGAACATGGGGTGGCGGTTCCTGAAACTGTCAATGTCGATGAAGAGAATTTCGTAGAGCGGGTGGAAAAGGACATTCAGTATCCGTGCCTTGTCAAACCGGTGGATTCACCGGCATTTGTGGCCAAGTTCCGAAGAAAGCTCTTCACCGTACACAATCAGGAAGAACTGCTTGAGAAAGTCAACGAGGCGAAAGCGGCAGATATCGAAGTGATTGTACAGCGCATCATTCCTGGTTTTGACGACCATATGTACACATTTGATGCTTATCTGGATCAGGATTCGAAAGTGACGCACTGGGTGACCTGCCAGAAGCTTCGGCAGTTTCCTGTGAACTATGGGGCTTCTGTCTACACACAGCAGAAATATGTCCCGGAATTGTACGAGCTTGGAACGAAATTCCTCGAAGGGATCCAGTACAAAGGATTTGCCGAAATCGAGTTTAAAAAAGATGCCGAAACAGGGCAGTATTATTTGATTGAAATCAATGTGAGAATTACAAACTTAAACCACCTGCTGCAGAAGACAGGAATCAATATTCCTTATATCACCTACCGGGAGCTTACAGGCCGTCCACTTGAGCCGAAAGCTGTACGTGAGGATAAAAACATCGTATTCTGGTATGCCTATGAGGATCTTCTTGCCGTAAGGGAATATATCAAAACGGGTCAGCTTTCCCCGAAAAGTGTGATGAAATCCTATTTCAGACCGAAAGCCCATGCGATCTGGGACCCGAAAGACCCGAAGCCGGCCTTTGCTTTTGGAAAGAAGCTGGCCCGCCTCGTCGCTGGACGTGTAACAAAAAAAGCGTAGAACAACAGGAAATAGATACCGGAGGACAGCGGGAAAAGTTCTGCGGTGTACGAAGCATATAAACGGATCATAATCGAAATGGAAACCAGTCAAAAATGAGCAGGGAAGGTAGATAACAATGGCTATGCTTAATCAGTTATTATCATCGATTGAAGTGTTGGAAGCCTGGAATGATAAAGACATACATGTCCAGGGACTTGCCTACAATTCTAAAAACGTAAACGAAGGAGACGTCTTCGTCTGCATTAAAGGCTTTAAGACGGATGGGCACCGGTACGTGAAAGATGCGGTGCAGAGTGGTGCAGCCGCAATAGTTGTAGAAGATTACCAGGACGGATGGGGAGACCTTCCTCAATACCGCGTCGCGGACAGCCGTCAGGCTCTGGCTGCGTTAAGCGATGCCTACTACAACCACCCTTCCCAGTCTATGAAGACCATCGGGATTACAGCTACGAATGGTAAGACGTCCACTTCCTTTATGACTGATGCCATTTTGGAAGAGCACGGCTTGAAAACAGGATTGATCGGGACCGTGGTCGTGAAATACGGCGACTATTCCGAACCGACCAAGCTGACGACACCTGAATCACTGGACCTGCACAGATACTTTGCAGAAATGAGAAACCAGGATGTTTCCCACGTAACGATGGAGGTTTCATCCTCCGCCCTTGATTTAAGCCGGGTGGGCAGTGTCGATTTTGATATCGTCTCATTGAACAACATCAGTAGAGAACATATTGATCTTCACGGATCTTTTGAGGAATACTTTAACAGTAAAGCCAGCTTGATCCGGAACGCTTCTGAAGGGAACTGGGCAGTCCTGAACCTGGATGATTCCTATTCGGCATCCTTAGTTGAGGAAACGAAAGCCAATGTCCTTACATTTAGTGTGGAAACTGCCGATGGGGATCTCGTTTGTAAGAATCTTGACTTGTCCACGGGACGAGCTAAGTTCACGGTGGAAATCCGCCGGCCGTTTTCTGCCGGGAATACCGATTACGCTCCACAGGAATTCGATATAGAATTGTCCACGCCGGGCTATCATTCTGTTTACAATTCTATGGTGGCCATCGCAGCGGCGCTTCTGAATGAGGTACCGATTCCGACCATCCAGTCCGGTATCAAAGGCTTTGGCGGTGTGGAGCGCCGTTTTGAAATGGTCTTTGAAGATGACTTCAAAATGCTTGATGATCACTTCGCCAACTATGGAAATATTAACGTAACACTGAGTACGCTGCAGCAGATGGACTACTCAGACTTGAAACTTGTTTATGCTATCCGCGGCAGTCGCGGGGTCACAGTGAACAAAGAAAACGCGAAAGCTATTGCTGAATGGGCTCCGCGTCTTGGCTTGACAGAAATTATTGCTACGGTGAGTCATTCTCATGTGACTGAAAAAGATGTTGTGACGGACGAAGAGGTCCGTGTATTCCAAGAAGCGATGGATGAAGCCGGCATTAAAGTCCATCTTTATAGAGAGCTTGATGACGCTGTGAACCATGCTTTATCTGAAGTGCAGGAAAATGATGTGCTGCTGCTGGCGGGATGTCAGGGCATGGACCCAGGCGCGAAGATTGCTTTAGAACAGTTAAGTACAAAAAGACCAGACATCGACGAAGATCAGCTGTTCAAACCGTTGAAAAACCGGGTGGCCGGTGTTCTGTAAATGGCTTCTCAGCCACGTATCGGGTCTTTTGTAAGGAGGCAGACGATGAACGACAAAATTATCGGCATACTCGGGGGTATGGGACCTGAGGCAACGGCTGAATATTATATGAAGATTATCCGCGCTACACAGGCCGAAAAGGATCAGGATCATTACCGTGTGATTATTGACAGCAACGCCAAAATCCCGGACCGTACTGCGGCCATTTCCGGCCGCGGGGAAAACCCTGTCCCGCAAATGATCGATGCCGCTAAGAACCTGGAAAAAGTGAATGTGGATGTGGCTTGTATTCCATGCATGACAGCCCATTATTTCATCGACGACGTTCAAAAAGCCGTATCCTTTCCACTTATGAACGCTTTTGAAGAGTTGAAAAAATATATCGAGGATCATTATCCCGGCGTTCGGAAAATCGGTGTGCTTGCAACGTCCGGCACACTGCAGACCGGATTGTTCAAAAAACACCTTGGTCACCTTGATGTTATTGAACCCCGCCCGGTGACACAGACCGAGAAAGTGATGGAATCCATCTATGGAAGCAATGGCATTAAAAGCGGCAACACGGATGCAGAACCGCTTTCCCTTTTAAAAGCTGCTGCTGAGGAACTGCTCGATCAGGGCGCAGAAGTGATCATTTCCGGATGCACAGAAATCGGTCTGGTTCTAAAACCATACCATCTTCCAGTGCCGCTGCTTGATCCTATGGAAGTCGTAGCCCATGCCGTAGTAAAAGAATCTGTATTCCAGAAGTCATGAACTTTCCCGTTTCGTCTTATATATAACTAAGACGATTTACTCGAGGGGGAAAGGCATTGGCAAAAAAAGCGTTTGAGCGCTTCTTGGTCGAGTCATTTCAAGAAGGTATCTTCTTCAGGGAACTCCGCTTGTCTGAAAAAGAGGTGACCCGTCTCAAGAAACTCTACCCTTCCGCTGAGATTAAACAGACGAGCCCGGTGGATGCCGTGCTCCGAAAATCATGGTACGAAGTAAACCTGGATCCGGACGCCCGGACGAGGAAGTCGTACGATTGCGTTGTATGGGAAAACCTCCAGCTCAAGAGGGAAATTGAAAAATTAAAGAACCATCACCTGAAAAAATAAGCTGTCTTTCTACCAGGACAGCTTATTTTTTTATGCATAGACAGGGTCTGAAGGCCTGATTATATTTACCTGTAACGACTCCTGGATATGACGGATGATGTCGAAAAGAAACCCTGATATTACAGGGTTCTGTAAACTTATGAAACACAAATGTAATAATAATTTGTCTTTATTTAGCGAATATATTTGATATAATTAGTAGGGTAATTGAACGAGACGACCGAGACTACATAATTTTTTACAACATAGATCAACAAATATGAAAGATTGGTAGGAAGTGATAGAAATTGTTTGAAACGCATCACCGTATAACCGAAGACGCAGGCAGAATGAGGGACTTTCAAACCGTTATAAATCAGAAGTGCCGGGGTGACAGGAATTATGAAATTTAAAACGTTCGGCCGGCACGGAAAAGAAGGCGTCAAAAACATAACGAGAAACAAGTGGATGTCGGTAGCCTCCATCTCAGCGGTAACCGTAACCCTTCTGCTTGTCGGAGTTTTCGCGACACTTCTCCTGAACTTGAATGATATGGGAGAACAGATTGAGGAAGACGTCGAAGTCCGTGTTTTCATCGAGCGTACCGCAGATGAGGAAAGCCGTGAGAACCTGCAGGGTCAATTGGAAGACGTATCGGGTGTTTCCAGTGTGAATTTCCAGTCGAAGGATGAAGGTCTGGATAACCTGATCAATAGCATGGGAGATGAAGGGGAAGCCTTTGAATCTCTCAAAGATGAAAATCCATTGAACGACGTATACGTGGTGAAAACGGCAGATCCACAGGATACGATTCAGGTAGCTGAAACGATTGAAAGTTTTGATAATGTGGACAAAGTCGAGTATGCCAAAGAGACCGTAGAACGTTTGTTCAGCGTTATGGATGTAGCCAGAAACGTCGGGCTGGCGATTATCGCAGGGCTTTTATTTACAGCGATGTTTTTGATTGCGAATACAATCAGGATCACTATCGTAGCCAGGGGACGTGAAATCGAGATTATGAAAATGGTAGGGGCGACCAATTGGTTCATACGTTGGCCTTTCTTATTCGAAGGTATCCTAATTGGAATTCTTGGGTCGATTTTACCTATCGCCCTTGTGATCTTTGGTTATGATGCTCTCTACGATGAGATTACGACCAGATACCCTACTTTATTTATAGACTTACTGCCGGTTTACCCGTTTGTTTTTGAAGTATCTGCCCTGCTTGTCCTGATGGGGGTCACCATTGGACTTTGGGGAAGCTTTACGTCCATCCGTAAGTATTTGAAGGTTTAGAAAAATAGATGAATCATACACACAGGTGAGGAATCGGGGGAGGAAGAAGAGTGAAATCAAAAATCATTACAGCCGCTCTTACTGCCGGTCTGATTCTATCCGGTTTACCTGTTTCAACAACGGTTAATGCTGAAACAAATCAGGAAAAACTGGAAGAGAATAGACAACAGCAGTCTGAAAATGAGCAGGAAATTCAGGAAAAAGAAGATACAATCGCTGAACTGCAGGAAGATCAGGATGAAGTAGATGCTGAGATTGCACGTCTGGACGAGCAGACGATGGATACACTGGATAAAATCCAGACGAAAGAAAATGAAATCGCACAGACAAGAGAGAACATTGATCAGCTGAAAGAAGAAATTGCCGAGCTTGAAAAGCGCATTGAAGAGCGTGATGAACTTCTTAAAGAACGTGTGAAATCCATGCATCAAAACGGTGGAAGCGTGGATTACCTTGATGTTCTCATGGGCGCTGAAAGCTTCGGAAACTTTCTGGAGCGTGTCATGAGCCTGAACACGATTGCTACACAGGATAAGGAAATTCTGGAAGAGCATCTTGCTGATAAGCAGGCTGTGGAAGAAAAGAAAGCCCAAGTGGAAGAGGAATTGTCTTCCCTTGAAAGTAAATTGTCCGAGCTTGAAACATTAAAGCAGGAGCTTGAAAGTAAGAAAGAAGAAAAAGAAGCCTTGATGTCCACGCTTGAGCAGGAAGAAGAAGATGCTCATAACCACATGGTCAGCGTGGAAGAAGAACAGGAAACACTTGCTGCACAGGAAGCCGCTATTGAGAAGGAAATCGAGCGCCAGCGCCAGCTGGAACTTGAACGGAAGCGTAAAGCTGAAGAAGAAGCCAGAAAGAAGGCAGCAGCTGAAAAAGCCGCTGCAGAAAAAGCCGCAGCTGAAAAAGCGGCTGAGGAAGAAAAAGCAGAGGAGACTGTAAGCAGTGCCTCCTCCAATTCTTCATCTTCAAATAAATCCAGCTCATCTGATTCAAGCGAGTCTGAGAGCACGTCCAGTTCATCATCCAGCAGCAACAGTTCAGGATTTATCTGGCCTGCTAACGCACCTGCCGTATCTGAATATGACCGCAACCGAATCCACCCGATTTATGGGACACCTCGTCTTCACTCAGGGATTGATTTAGCTGCCGGAGGCACGATTCCGATACATGCGTCCGCATCAGGTACAGTTATCCGGGCTAACTATTCATCCAGTTATGGAAACGTGGTTATGATTTCCCACTATATGAACGGTCAGACGTTCACAACCGTTTATGCACACTTGAGAAGTACACCGGCTGTATCTGCCGGTCAAACGGTCTCTCAAGGCCAATTCCTAGGTAATATGGGAAGTACCGGTGATTCTACAGGGCAGCACCTTCACTTCGAAATTCACGAAGGTTCCTGGAATGGAAGCCGTTCAAACTCTGTAAACCCTAGAAAATATCTCCCATAAAGGGAAAGGAGCTGCATCGATATGAATCGGTGCAGCTTTTTTTTTATACTTTCAAAACGTTGATGTCCCTGTCAACGCTGCCTGCTTTTCATATTGTTTAATGCCTCGATGGTCTGTGGTGTGTAAATGAGCGGGTAAGTGTGCCTGACGGCTTAAATCTTGGCCGCATAAGGGACAGGTCCAATGGTCGTTCTGGCAGCTGTAGGATGCCCTGTGGCAGTGATGGCAAAGCTTCCTGTACATAAGGCAGGTCACTCCTTAATGATTTGTTCTTTATAAAGAACTTTTTTCTTTTATTATACTGAATTCTGCTTGGAATTCAATATAAAATACAATTGTTCTTTATATCATTTATGATTCTAAGGTCCTTATTTCAAAAACCCTCCGAAGTGGGTATATTTGGATGTTATAATGAAAGGAAGAATTACTCCATGAATGTACATCAACACCCTTTACCATAATGGAGGAGGATGTCCATGAGTCGGATGAAATTGATTCCTTACCGAACGGAAGCAATTTTAGAAACAACAAACGAGCGTCCGAAGGGAATACAGATGGTGGAAGCTGAAAGCCTATGGGAAGATTCGGATCAAGGAGCTGGAAGCGTTGTAGCGATCATTGATACAGGGTGTCAGCTTGATCATCCTGATCTCGAAGAGAACATTGTGGATGGACATAACTTTACTGATGATTATGGAGGGGACCCTGATAATTACTCAGACAACAATGGCCATGGGACACATGTAGCAGGGACCATTGCTGCAGTAGAGAATGGGGAAGGTGTCATAGGAACGGCACCTAAGTCAAAACTTCTCATCTTAAAGGTCCTATCAGAGGATGGGGGAGGGGAGTATGAATGGATTATTGATGCCATCCATTACGCCGTTAACTGGAGAGGCCCTAATCAGGAACGGGTGAGAGTGATATCGATGTCACTTGGAGGTCCTCAAGATACAAAACCCTTAAGAGAAGCTGTTAAAAACGCTGTCAGCCATGATGTATCCGTCGTCTGTGCTGCTGGCAACGAGGGAGATGGCAGGGAAGACACTATGGAGTACGGATATCCTGGAGCATATAATGAAGTCATTCAAGTAGGAGCCGTAGATGAACGGCGGGAACTGGCTGATTTTACAAATACGAACACCCAGCTTGACCTTGTGGCTCCCGGAGTTGATGTCCTTTCCACCTATTTAGAAGGAAAATATGCAAGGCTCTCAGGTACATCAATGGCCACTCCTCACGTCTCCGGGGGACTCGCTCTCCTTATTCCATTAGTTGAGAAGCAATTCAATCGATCGATGACGGAATCAGAAATATTCTCCCAGCTTATCAAACGTACGACTCCTCTTGGATACTCAAAAACAGCTGAAGGCAATGGGTTGATGACTTTAGCTTTAACGAAGAAATTGGAGGATTTGTTCAGCACTTATATGAAGCAGTAAAAAAAGACGATGCTTTCTGCATCGTCTTTTTTTACTTATCTTAGTCCACTCTATAGAAACGGCGAATATAACTCAGTCCGTGATTTTGTGTTGAAAAATGTAAAAAATATGAAAATGCTCTTATGTATACAATTTTGTTTGCAAGTATACAAAAAGAATACAAAGTGTTTGCGTTTATGTTTTCATGTACACAAAAGCGTGTACAAGCTGTCATATAGGCATGTGTGCAATTTTGTTTACAAGTATACGTTTTTGATTACTTGTGTGCATAAATGAACACGAAAAAAGGAGGATTGACTATTCTCTGATAGTTTTATAGATTCTAACTAAGGAGAGGTCATTTTAATAACTTATAAAAAGGAGAGCTGTTTATGACACATTCAAGAATTGCAGCGATCGATGTCGGTAATGATGCTTTGAAAGCAAATTTCGGGAAACTGGAATCTTCCCTTTATATTCCTAACGTGGTAGCGAGAGATTTGGAAGACCGTCCGGTTATCGGAATTGAGGATCTTGATGATAAAAATCCACTCGATAATCTACATATTCGGGTGCATTCCCCTGCCCTTAGGGAAAATAATGCGATTTACCGCGTAGGGAATCTAGCGACGAAAACAACAAACTCCACCGAGCTTGATCCAGGCAGCTATAAATCGGAAGAAGATCAGACTTTGATTATGCTGTTTGCATCCCTTGCCCTTGATGCGGTTTCTGGCAAAGGATCTCAGCAAGCTAAAAATAATGTAGTAGAAGCCAACTATACTCTCGGTACTGGTCTTCCCCTTCGTGAAGTCAAAGAAGGGAAGGACGTAGGATACCGTTCCCAGCTCCTCGGATCTGTCCACCAGGTTGAGTTTTTAGTAACCCCTAAATATCAAGGGATGAAAGTCAACCTTAAGTTTGACGAAGTGAAAGTTTATCCGGAAGGGTTCGCCGCCTATGTCAATCTTGTTATGGATAATGATTTGAACATTATTAACAAGGAGCTTGTGGACAAGCAGATTCTTATACAGGATATTGGTGGATTATCCACAGATATCGCGGTTATCCGCAACCGTAATGTGGATGATGATAAAGCACAGGGCTTCAACCTCGGTGTATCTGAATCACTGGAAATGATTCGTGATGAAATTTTGACGAAGCATGGAGTGGAACTCGACAGCCGCCGGGACGTAGTAGATATTATTACGAGGAAGAACGACCGTCATCACATTATGGTTCGCGGTAGCCGTACAAGTGTTCACGACATAACTGATCGTATTCTCCTTGAACTGGCTAAGAAACAATACCGCTACCTGCGCAATGTGTGGCAGAAAAATTCCCAGACAGAAATCTGCTATTTTGTTGGTGGAGGTTCTGCCGTTCTTAAGGAATATATCAAGATGTTGAACAATAAACTGGACGGATTTAATATTGAATTCTTCGAGGATGAGGAAGAGAGCATCTGGATGATGGCAAACGCTTATTACAAGCTGATTTCCGACTTTATCCGTAAGACGAACAAAAAACCAGCCGAACCGGCGAATAAAAAAGTGGAACAACAGGCCGGATCTTCCAAGTAAGGTGATCATTCATGAGTTCATCTAGAAAAAGTGTCGAACGGGGGCAGTCGATTACATTTCGTGTCCCCTCGGACACTCCGGATCATTTATTGAAACAATTGTCGCATTTGAAAGAGACGGAACGGCGCAATTTTTCCAGCCGTATTGCTCAGTTCGTTATGGACGGAGTGAATGAATCTCTTTCCAAGGATAAAGAAACGATTACAGTTCCCCTTCCGAAAGCCTTGTCGAAAGAGCAGAGAAACTGGATGAAGCATGAACATTCCGAAGCGTTGATCGGCAGTATCCTCCATCAACTCATCATGGATCCGGTTCGTGCCACAACACTACTGGCTTCCCTGAACAGCCGCGCTTATGATATAGATGAAGCCCTGTATCTTCAGGAAGAAATCGCTGCATCTGATGAACCTCAAGTTCCCGTTATTCCTGACGGAGAGGAAGCAGGAGAAGAGGTGCAGGAGCCGGTGTTGGATACAACCGGAGACGATGATTTGGATGGACTGGACCTTGGCCATTTCCAGGACGACCTCCGTGATGCGGAATCGTCGGAGGAGACCGAGGAAGAGGATGATGACCTGCTCGGAGATTTTCTTTCTAGGATGAATCAATAATCGTAAGCCCGCTCTTTACACAGGAGAGGGCTTATTTTTTTGAAACTTTTTATTGGAAAATTACGTAAACCATTGTACGAGGAGGGATATACTTGGTACTTCGTGTAGAGAACTGTTCAGTGGAAATTGGCGGAAATCCGATCTTACAACACGTGAATCTTCAGGCTTGGCCTGGAGAAATCCTTGCCTTGGTCGGTCATAATGGAGCAGGCAAATCGACGTTGATGAAAACGATGATTGGTATGAGAGGAAAGCTATCGGGGTTGATTAAGATTCAGCAGGAAAGCATGGATGACCATTTGAAGAACTATAAGCGTTTATTCAGTTATATCCCGGAAGAGCCGCTGCTGTTCAGTGAACTAACGACCCGGCAGCATTTTGATCTATACAGGCGGAGCTACTCCATTGATGAAGATATCTTTGCAGCCAGAGTTGATAGGTATATGGACGCCTTTGAAATCACAGACAAGAAGGATGACTATCCAGAAGCGTTATCTAAAGGGATGAGGCAGAAGGTTCAGACGATTTGTGCCCTCCTCCCTGATGTTCCTGTTTTGTTTATTGACGAACCTTTTATGGGCCTGGATGTATACGCTGGTCAATATTTAGAAGAAGAGTTGATTCGCAGAAAAGAACAGGGCATGACGATTATTCTGACCACTCACCAGCTGGACAAAGTGAAAGCTCTGGCAGATACATACGTCATGTTGAAAAATGGTTCTGTGTCTTCCTCCGGCCCTGTCGAATCTTTTGAGAGACTGGAAAGGAGGGAGCACAAATGAACAGGTCGGAGAGCTGGCAGGTTTTTCGGGTATTGAAACGAAGTCGTCGGCAGAAAAAAATGCTTTTGTATCGAAAGTCGTTTCATACGTTGTATGATCCTGTTGTATTTCTTTATGCCGGGGTCATGGCTGTTATATTATTCTTCATCAGTCTTGACTGGTTGAAAGATTTCACCCCGTTTTTTCAAACATTGGAAAAACGAGCCTTGATGTATCTCCCTTTTCTTCCCCTTGCTGTGTGGGTGAGAGCTTGTATGGCAGCTTTCAAGGACTCCTCGCTGCCTTTTACTTCATCAGAACTTCACCTCAGCCTTCTTCCTCATTCCAGACGGGACATTCTTTTTTATTTATACAGGGAGAAGGCAGGGAAGACCCTCCTTCTGGCAGCCGTTTTGCTATCGTCAGCCGGATGTTTAACTCCACTATCGTCAGCCTTTATCCTTTTATTTCTTATCGTGTATGGAGTCAGTCTTTTGTTTGAGGTGTGGATTCAATGGAGGTTATACAGCACACCGTGGTATATCAAACTGGTGCTTGCCGCTGCAGGGGGAATGGTTATAACGGCCGGCTATACTGCAGGATCCTTCCTTGGGCTGGTTATTGGAACACTGGTATGGGCTGCCGCAGCTTCCAGTGCCTGCTTTTATTATTATGAACCTTCCTGGGGCAGGATTGCGGAACGGAACGATGCAAAGGTTTGGAACCTGTGGCTGGTCAATCAAGTGACGAATGTCGCTGTGAAACCACCCAGGCGTTTTACGGCTGCTGTTCAGAGAAGGAGAAGCAGTTGGTTTTATCCTAAGCGTTTGTATGATCGGATCTGGCTGTCCCATGGAAAAGAATCCTACAACTATCTGATTTCTTCCCTAACAGCGGGCGTCCTTATTATAGTCGTAGTTCCACTTCAGGTGGACTGGATGATATTTTTAACGGTGCCGCTGGCTGCTTTTATCTTTGTTGAAGTGTCGACCAGTATCTTTCACAACTTTTTTAAACAGCCGACGGTATTTCGATTTATCCCAGTTGAGGATGAACAGCTCGCCCTTACTTATGTGAAATGGATGAACCCCCTGCTTGTTATTTATGGATGTGCGGTGATGGTTATTCAGGGGATGCTCGGTTTTTCTTTGGTTTCTTCGTGTATCCAGGCATTGGCCATTGCTTGTTGGACGGGTTATGACTTGAAAGGGAGCGTGTTGGAAGAGATGAAGAAAGTGAATGAAGAATCCTTTTATCCCGCTTCGTGGAATCGATTGGCGGGATATGTATTCACAGCCGCCGTTATGGTGTATCCACCTTCAGTTCTCCTTCTTATAGTCTTCTTTCTCACCCGGGGAGGGTTCCGTTTGAATATACGACGAAAAAGAACCCTCTGATTCTATTCAGGGGGTTCCATTCATACGCTGGTGTCCAGCAAATGCTATGAAAGAGGCTTCATCTTCAATCAGACCACAGGCCCCGCACTGGACCTTAATGGCGGGTCCTTGATAAGCGAGATGAAAGGCATCCATGGTCTCTGCAGTATAAGATGGGTGTTTCTCTCCAGTCTGCGGGTCCATCTTGACCGGCATTGCCTGCTGTTCAATGACGTTAAAGCGCGAACGGTTTGTTTTGCATCCCGGACATAAATAAGGTTTCAGATCAATCACCTCCAGGAATAGGCTTCCCGAAAGGCCGGTAATTATGAGTGCGCCTTATTTCCCGGGCAATAGAACTAGGAGGCTTCCTTAGGTGCGGATTGTTTAATGAACTGCCCGGCCACCAGTCTTTTTCTGACCGTAATGCCCAGCCAGGAGGCAAGAAAAGCCTTGATCAATCCGACCGCTATAAAAGGATAGGCACCGGTGGCAAGTGCTGCGGTCCAGCTTATATCCAGGACGAATTTCAACTGCAGGATTCCACATAGAAGAGTGATGACCATCCCGGCCGTATTCGCCGCCAACGCCCATCCTAAGTTGAATGACGTTTTTTCGAGGATATATCCAGTTATAAATGCACTGAGTATGAATCCAAAAATGTATCCTCCCGTCGGTCCGGCAAGAACCTGGGGTCCTCCGCTGAACCCTGCAAATACAGGCATTCCTACCGCACCCAAAGCCATATATCCAACCATAGCTGCTGCGCCCTGTCGGCTACCGAGAATCGTGGCGGTTAAACCGACCGCAAGTGTCTGGCCGCTGATTGGTACAACGGGAAGAGGGATTTCAACTTGAGCCATAATGGCCGTTATTGCGGCAAAAATCGCACTATTTAACAAAAATCGAAGCTTTCTGCTTTCGTAGGACATACATCAACCTCCTTTTGTAAACTTATTTTATAATAGGTTAACATAAAAAGGAGAGAAAATGACGAACTATGAAAAAATTATGTATAGATAGTAACTTTTAAGTGTCATAGGCCAAGAGGTTCATTTTTCCATGACAAACCTGTAATAAAACAAGGGTAAATGTGTCAGAGTTTTAAAACTATCGCCTTAATGGTACAAAAATGAAATAAGATGAGTTAAAATAGGGTAATGTAAAATTAACGGAGGTTTTACAATGTTTACAGGAAATAAATATATAAACAAAAAAACAGGACTGAAACTACTAGTCTATGCATTTGTGATCGGTCTATTCTGGTTGAAAATGTATTATATTCAAACAAACATTTTCACATTGGGTGTGGAGAATGCGAATGAGGCGAATATTCTGGCCTTCAACCCGCTCAGCAGTATATTCCTATTGTTCGGAGTTGGAATTCTGCTTGGACGCCGGCGAGGGATGTTTGGTGCCTACATTCTAGGATCCATCCTGCTTTATGTGAATGTGTTGTTTTATCGTGAATACAATGATTTCATCACTATTCCGATGTTAAATCAGGTAGCTAACCTGGCTGACCTCGGGGGAAGTATCACGACGATTATGAGTCCTGCTGACTTATGGTTGTTCGTTGATGTGATTGCTGCAGGCTTTCTGTTGTTTTATCTTAAACCTTCCCGTTTCCAAGCGTTCACACCGAAGCGGCCGGAGGGAATCGTTCTGGCCATCGTTGCTATTCCCCTGTTCATTGTAAACCTTCAATGGGCGGAGACAGAACGTACGGACCTGCTTGAACGAACATTTGACCGCAACATGCTTGTCAAATACATTGGTGTATTGAACTATCATGTGTATGATATTGTTCTTCAAGGGAAGACCGAAATGAAGAAAACGCTGGCGGACAGCAATGAGCTTGTTCCGGTTATTAACTATTTGAATGAAAATCAGACAGAAGACAGTGACAGGCTGGAAGGTGCAGCTGAAGGGAAGAACGTCATTGCTGTTTCACTGGAGAGTACACAGACCTTTGTGGTGGATAACACCCTGCACGGGGAGGAGCTGACCCCTTACTTCAACGACCTGAAAGAAGAAGGGATCTACTTTGATAACTTCTATCACCAGGTTAAACAAGGGCGGACGTCTGATTCCGAATTTCTACTGGCAAACTCCCTTTATCCTCTAAACCGTGGCGCCGTGTTCTTTACGCACTCCGGTAACGAATATAAAGCGATGCCGAGCGTACTTGGTGAAAATGGCTACTTTACAAATTCCATGCACGCCAATGATAAGACGTTCTGGAACAGAAACGTGATGTATGATTCGCTGGGGTATGATGAATTCTTCTCCAAGGAAGATTATGAGGTAACGACAGAAAAGTCCCACGGCTGGGGATATCTTGATGAATACTTCTTTGAAGATTCCTTGAACAAAATGCAGGAGCTGGATCAGCCTTTCTATTCTAAAATGATTACGCTGACCAACCACTACCCGTTCACACTTCCTGAAGAGTTGAAACTCATTGAAGAAGGCGAAACGAGCAGTGGTACGTTGAACCGTTACTTCCAAACCATCCGTTATCAGGATGAAGCGTTGAAAAAATTCGTCGAGGACTTCAAGAATTCAGAGCTGTATGACAATACAATTCTCGTCATTTATGGAGATCACTTCGGCATTTCCGAGAATCACCAGGAAGCGATGGGTGAGTATCTAGGAAAAGAAATAAATGAATATGAACAGTTCCAGCTTCAACGTGTTCCTTTCCTTATCTACGGGAAAGACATCGAACCTGAAGAGAATCATACGGTTGGTGGACAAGTTGACCTGCGTCCAACCCTCATGAACCTTTTAGGGATTGAAGATGAAAACCCTGTCCAATTCGGTCATGACCTGCTGGATGAAGACCGCCGTCAGCTGATGATTACACGAGACGGAAACTTTGCCAACGAAGAATACGTTGGTATTCAAGGGACATGCTATGATCGTGAAACAGGAGAAGAAGTCGAAGATGGAGCTGCCTGTGAAGATGGCTTCACGGCCGCACAGGAAGAATTGGAGATGTCCGACTCCATCGTATACGGCGACCTGCTTCGCTATCTGGACGAAACGGAATTGGTCACAGAAGATGAACAGTCTCAATCGAACGAAGAATAAACCAAATCCCTCTGCTTGAAAGCAGAGGGATTTTTTTATGCCCTGCACTCAATAGAAAAGGTTTCCTAAAGTAGATGGGCATGTTCACCTCATAGATCAAGGGCGATGACTTCGAAGAACTTTCATATGGGTGGGGTTATACCCTTTCACTACACAAACGTCTTTAAAATGGAGGTAAGGTACCGGTAAATGAGGTGGCCACTCCTCCTGACCGGGTACAAGTTACATGTTTCCTATACCAGTAAGAAGATGCCGCTGGTATATGTGTATACAAACCTTTTGGCTTCGCTGTCATGAGGTATCTGGTTTGTTCTCCAGTTGTTGTAAGGAAGTATACTATGCTGCTTCTATGACTTCAAAACGCAAAAAAAGGGAGATTTTCTGTAAAAAGAAAATCTCCCTTTTTTCAGGCTTATAATTGGTTCGGTTATGAGGAGCTTATCGGTGGTGACACCTGCGGGGAAAACATGCGCCGAAGTTCCATTTGGGCAGGTAATCTTCCTGTCCAAATCAGCTGAGGCCGTGCCCGCGGCAAGCATCCACCGATAAGCGGAACATGACCGTCACCAGTTCATGTGAAAAGTACAATGGATAAGAAATCATTTATCGATCGTTCGAAAAGAACGGAGAGGGTCCTTTTTAAAAGATGTCCATCCAGATCTTAACCGTCGATGCCAGGATCAGGACAGCAAGGACCGTCTGGAGAATCTTTGTATTCACTTTTTTACCAGCAGATGCTCCGAGAGGGGCTGCAATCAAACTAGCCACAATCATAATAGCAGCAGGCGCGTACTCCACCTGCCCGGTTGTAACCTTCCCAATCGTAGCACCAATGGAAGAAATGAACGTAATCGCCAGAGAAGAAGCAATCGTCATTCTTGTTGGGATCTTTAATACGACAAGCATAATCGGTACAAGCAGGAAAGCTCCGGCCGCACCGACGATCCCAGCTCCAATCCCAACAATCAGCGCAAGCCCGGCGGCCAGCGGTCGGTTAAATGTCACGTCGTCCATCTCCTGGTCATCCAGTCCATTTTTCGGAATAAACATCATAACGGTAGCAATAAGGGCGAGGATTCCGTAGACAAGGTTGATGCCTGCTTCCGGCATGAAGCGCGACCCGTACCCTCCGATAAAGCTCCCGATCAGAATGCTGATTCCCATATAAATAATCAGCGGCTTATTTAAGTAACCGCCTTTCCGGTATGCCCACACACCGCCGATGGTGGCAAAGAACACCTGGACGGCACTGATTCCGGAAACTTCATGAGAGGTGAAGGCTGTAAAACCGACAAGGGGTGGAATATAAAGCAGCATCGGATATTTTATGATCGATCCGCCAATTCCGAGCATGCCTGATACATAGGAACCGACAAAACCGATAAGGAAAATTGTAAGGATAAATCCAAATTCCATGAAGGTGACCTCCTTAAAAAAGGGAACCTCTACCGGTTCCCTCTGCATTTTTTATACGTGAATCTGTGTGCTTACTCGCCTTTTTGAATCCAGAACTTGAATAAGCCGTCTTCTTCTTCATGTTTCAGCAGTTCATGACCGCCGGACTTTGCCCATGCTGTCAAATCGCTTTTCGCACCTTTATCCGTAGCGTGAATTTCAAGAACTTCACCGGCTTCAACGTCTTTCATCGCTTTCTTTGTTTTTACAATTGGCATTGGGCATGCCAGACCTTTTGCATCAAGTACTTTTGCTGCGTTCATATTGTTTCCTCCTCATTTGTAGTTGGTTGCATGCGCCCGTAGTGGACGGACGCATGTGGAATGGTTTACCTTACAGCACAGCGGTTTGGTCCAATTTCCATTTCCCGCTGTTCTTCATGGTCGGGGCTGATTTTCCCCATATTCGTTTCGCGGATTTGTTGATAGGCATTCGGCTGTGGAGGAAGGTTTTCTGTAACCATACGGCGGAATTCCTCTTCATTCGTTATATTCAAGCCGTGGTTGCGGGAAAACAAAGTTCCCAGCCTTTCCGCTACCGTGCCGTCCTCGTTCAATTCATCCATGATCATGAAGTGGGCAGGAAGGACGATGAGTTCATCAGAGAGCTCCTTATAACGGGTATATAGTGTTTCCCTCAGGTCGCCTACCCAGTCTTCAGCCTTTCCAGCCAGATCTGGGCGTCCGATGGAGTCGATGAATAGAATATCTCCTGTCATCAGAAATTTATCATCTACAACAAAAGATGTGGACCCGATCGTGTGTCCTGGTGAATACAGGGCATGAATATCAATATGGGACTGACCGATCTGCACATGATCCGCATCCCGGAGCGGCTGATAGTTGAAGACAACTTCGCCGGCATCCTCCGGTGGCAGCCAGTAAACTGCTCCCGTCGTCTCTGCAAGGCGGCGCCCCCCGGAAATATGGTCCGCATGGAGATGGGTATCGAAAACATTCGTAATCGTTACCCCGAGCTTTTCAGCAAACTCTGTGTAGGCTTCGGTCATCCTTACCGCATCAATGATGGCTGCTTCGCCTCCGGATGTGACCATATAGGAAAGGCACCCTTTCCCAAGGCGGACAAACTGATACAGTTCACCACCATCTTTAAGGTCACTGACTTTCCTTGGTTCTAAATGTTCACTCCAGGCTTTCATGCCGCCCTCTACGGAATAAACGTCAGTCAGCCCTTCCTCAACCAACATCTCCGCAACCATTTGTGAAGAGCCGCCTTTGGCGCAGATGACAGCAATCGGCTGATTCTTCGGAAGTTGTTCCATGATCTCTTCGACACCATCAAGCAAATCGAAATAGGGAACATTCAAATAGGAAAAATTCCCGCTTTCAATTTTCCAATCCTGGTAGGCATCTTTAGTGCGGACATCCAAAAGGAACAGTTCTTCGTTATCCAGGACTTTATGAGCAATGTCTTGTATCGTCATATTTTTTACTGTCATATTTTTACCCCCTTGGGTATTAATTTTGTCAAAAAATTATTGATTCAGTGATTTGGTTTCTCCGTTCCAGCCGCTCATACCAGGAACTACGTTATAGACTGCGCCGAATCCTTTAGAGGTGAGGTTTTGGGCAGCCAGGTCACTCCTGCTCCCAGTCCGGCAGACCGTATAAAGCGTCTTATTCTTATCCAGTTCATCGGCACGATCATCAAGTTCACCCAAAGGAATGGAGACAGCCTCAGGAATATGATGGAAGGCATATTCTGCCGATTCGCGCACATCCACAATGACGGAGTCGGGATTTGAGCGGGCAGCTTCCAGTTCTTCGTTGTTTACGACATCCGGATGCGTCGTCTCTACAGCTTCCTCATCACTTGATTTACGCACGTAGTGCTTGAGGATTCCGTCTTCTTCAATGGTTCCCAGGTACTGATGACCGGCACTTTTCGTCCAAGCCTGCAGGTCGGCTGTGGACCCTTTATCTGTGGCTTGGACTTCAAGCACCTGTCCCGGTTCCATATCTTTCATCGATTTTTTTGTTTTCACAATCGGCATCGGGCAGGCTAATCCTTTGGCATCCAGTGTTGCATTTGTTTTCATATCCATGTCAATTCCTCCTCTACCCTTAAGGGTGGTGTTTTTATTTTGTCGGCCCTTCCCAGCTCATCATGCCGCCTTCCATGTTTGTTATATCAAACCCTTTTTCTTCAAGGATCTGGCTGGCACGGCCGCTGCGTCCACCTGAACGGCACACCATGATATAAGGTTTTTCTTGATCAAGTTCGTCTGCACGGTCTGCAATGGAACCCAGCGGAATGTGCGTGGCACCAGGGATCATACCTTCTGCGACTTCTTCGTCTTCACGAACATCTACAATGTTTAAAGTTTTACCTTCATTCAGCTTTTGTTCTACTTCTTTTGCGGTCAATGTCTTCATTCTTTATTCCTCCTTGATTATATAAACAGGTTAACAGCGCCGTCTTCAGCATCAGCGAGATAGGCAGCTACGCCGGCATATTGAATGTCATCCATCAGTTCTTCTTTCTGCAGTCCTAAAAGGTCCATGGTCATCGTGCAGGCCACAAGGTTTACATCTTGTTCCTGGGCCATGTCGATCAAATCCGGCAGCGGCATAACGTTATGCTTTTTCATGACGTCCTTGATCATCTTGGGGCCGAATCCGGCAAAATTCATTTTGGAAATCCCCATTTTATTTACCCCTCTAGGCATCATCCGGCCGAACATTTTCTCCAGGAAATTTTTCTTTAATTGGATGGGTTCGTCTTTCCGTAACGCATTCAATCCCCAGAATGTGTGGAAAATGGTGACTTCATGATCGTAGGCCGCAGCCCCGTTGGCAATGATGTAGGCGGCCATTGCTTTATCATAATCCCCGCTAAATAAAATGATATTCGTCTTCTTTGTCTCGGACAATGTTATATCCTCCTTATACTATATACACCATAGGGTATATGAAATGCTAAAAAATTATCTGCTTTTGACGAGCAGTTGAACAGCCTCATTGATAGAGGCTTCTTTATCTTCCTGTTGATCGGCTTCCTGGATGCACTCCACAAGGTTGGAACTTACAACAAGCCCAATCGTCCGGTCAATGGCACTCCGTGAAGCAGAAAGCTGCGTAATGACATCTTTACAGTCTTTATCTTCTTCCATCATCTTCAATACACCCCGCAGCTGGCCTTCGAGACGCTTGACTCTGTTCTTCATGGCGTCATTATACTCCATGTTTTTCCCTCCTTGTGAAGATGTTTGCTGTTGAACAGTACATGACACATCATATACCCCTATAGGTATAATGTCAACACCTTCGTCTGAATCAATGGATAGGACGAGAAGGAAGGGTGAAGCTAGGAAAGGAGGTGAGGGTCCATGGATTTATGGAAAGACCTGGTCATTGTCGTGCTTCGGATTGTTACGATTCTCCCGCTGATGCTCGGGGTTGGGATTTTTATGGGGAAACGGTCGATCGGGGAACTGCCGGTCTTTGATTTTCTCGTCGTGCTTGTTTTAGGTTCTGTTGTTGGCGCAGATATCGCGGATCCGGATATCGACCATATACATACGGTTGCTGCCATTATTGTAATAGCCCTGCTCCAGAAATTTATTGTTACGGTCAAGCTGAAAAACAGGAAGCTGGGCAGACTGCTGACATTTGAACCGACCATTGTCGTTTATGAAGGAAAAATGGTGGAGAAAAACCTCCAGCAGATCCGTTATTCTATTGATAACATTACTCAGATGCTTCGCGAACAGCAGGTCTTCGATCTCACTCAGGTGGAGCTTGGTATCGTGGAGGCCAACGGGCAGTTATCCGTGAAATTAGTGCCTGAAAAAGAACCGCCCACACGTGAGGATTTCCAGATGCCTTTAAGGGGAGGGGGGTATGATATCCCCATCATTCTTGATGGAACCCTCCAGCTTGATATCCTCCAGAGAATGGGGCGTGACCGTCGGTGGCTGGAATCAGCGCTGGGAGATCATCAGGTAGCAGATGTTTTCTTCGGAGCTTTAACAAGTGAAGGAGAATTTCATTACTCGTTAAAAGGAAGTCCTCCAGACAACCTTCCTCCGCTGAATCATTAAATAAGAGCTGCCACAAGGCAGCTCTTCAGATTATAGAAATAGTACTTTTCTTCTAGTGGAACTGGGGTTGTCATTTGTGGCTGGTCAAGTTCCGCTTATCGGTGGATGAATGCTCCTCGTGTCGACGTTAGAATATAGAGGAGAGAAATTGTGCACGAAGCAGCTTCACAGATTCAAAAGAACGGCATGGGCTGCGCTGTTGCCGGTTGCGTGGAGAATAAAAAGGGAAAGAACAGGCGTTGATACGGCTGCCTGCCGGACTATGAAAAAGATTATCCGACATCCAGCAAGGGTGAGCGGGGTGAAGGAGAGTCTTTTGCGATGTTAAAGAACTCCCAGGGAGCGGTGCCCCTTCCACTCCTGCGGAAGAACGAGTGGTCCGAGATCGCCGAGCGTGGGTTTTGCGAGGAAGCTCGGGCGCTCTTCCGCGGAAAGGCAAGGGGATTTCGCTCCTGGCGGGAAGAAAGAAAAAAGCTTGTAAAGAAACAGAGGTTTCTCTACAAGCTGAGAGCTGCCACGAGGCAGTTCTTTTTACCCTTATATCGATTTGTCCATACAGCGGATCAAACGTGATTCAATATCTTCAGCCATGGCAAGAATTTGGTCGTCATTCACCATTTGTGTAAGAGAGGATGGTTTGGGCATCCCGATCCTTGTTTGCTGCTGCTCTTTATAAACAACCATTTTACAAGGAAGGAAGTATCCAGCCATTTTGTTCTGCTCCAGGACACGCTGGGCTTCTTTTGGATTGCACACTTCAAGAACCCTGAAATCGTCCTCAAAATCCAAGCCTTTCTCGTTCAACTTTCCCTTCAGGTCGAAATTCCAAAGGACACCGAACTGTTCCTCTTTCAAATTCGCTTCCAGGCTTTCGACTGCCTGATCTACGCTTTTTTCTGTTTCAACCGTATAATGAAACATGTTCTCCCTCCTTATGAATTCTCCTTTACCATACCCATTGCGGTATGTTGTTAATCATGGGCGATCGGAAAGGTGTGAATTGTAAGAAGGCCGGCCTTATATTAAAATGGAGTGTAGATATAGAGAGGACGTGACTGGAATGGCAGAAGATATCAAATTAATAGCCCTTGACCTTGATGGTACGTTGGTGAATCACGCAGGAGAGGTGTCAGAAGCCAACGCTGCTGCTGTGAAAGAGGCGAAGGAGAAGGGGATCCATGTGGTCCTGAGCACAGGACGCTCCCTTTCCCGGTGCCGGAATATTTCTGAAGCGCTTGGACGCTCGTCGTACATTGTCACCATTAATGGTGGAGAGATTTATAATCATGATTACGAATTGGTGGATCAGACGAAGCTCGATCACAGCCATGTGAATCGTTTGTGGGAATTGAAAAAGGAACATGGCCTTTATTTCTGGTCATCAACGGTCCAGGGGCTGTATAATACGCAGAATCCTTTTGACAATGAAATTGAAGACTACGACTGGCTCAAATTCGGTTTCGATATCGAAGATGATGAGGTCCGTCAAGTGATCCTGGATGAGCTTCAGGCCAATGATGCGTTGGAAGTGACGAATTCAAGTCCTACCAATATTGAGGTGAATCCCGTAGGCGTCAACAAGGCAGCGGCCTTGTTGAAAGTGTGCCAGTGGCTCGATCTTGATATGAAGAATGTCATGGCTGTCGGCGACAGCATGAATGATATAGCCATGATCCGGGAAGCGGGTCTGGGTGTAGCGATGGGCAATGCTCAGCAGATTGTCAAAGATGAAGCATCTTTTGTAACGACATCAAACAGCGAGGACGGCGTAGCCGCAGCAATTAAAAAAGTTATAGAATAACGAACAAAACCAGTCCGGCAAGGGCTGGTTTTTTTTGTCATTCGAAGCAGAAAAACAATTTTTTGTAAGCGTTTTCCGACAAGGGCAGGAAAAACGAGGGAGAGAGGAGAAATAGGTGCTTAGTACAGGCGGGGAGGGTGGACATGAAAGCAGGATACATAACAGAAGAACATGAAATGCTCCGAGCTTCCTTCAGGAAATTTTTGAAAAGGGAGGCACTCCCATACTATGAGGAATGGGAGAAAAAGGGGGAAGTGCCCCGGGCCTTTTGGAGAAAACTCGGGGAGCAGGGCTATTTGTGTCCATGGCTTAGTGAAACCTATGGCGGGATGGAGGCAGATTTCGGTTATTCTGTCATTATTAACGAGGAGCTTGAAAAAGTAGGAACCGGTTTAATTGGAGTCGGCCTTCACAATGATATTGTCGTTCCTTATCTGGAAGCCTATGGAACGGAAGAGCAGAAGACAAGGTGGCTGCCGAAATGTGTGACAGGAGAGGTGATCACAGCTGTTGCCATGACGGAACCGGGAGCGGGATCCGACCTTGCTGGCATTCGTACAACAGCAGTAAAGAAGAATGATACGTATGTCATGAATGGAGAAAAGACATTTATTACAAATGGGATTCATGCTGATTTAATTGTCGTCGTCTGTAAAACAGATCCTCAGGCTTCCCCGCCGCACAAAGGGATCAGCCTGTTCGTTGTCGAACGGGGGACGCACGGTTTTTCAAGGGGAAGGAAACTTGAAAAAGTCGGACTGCACAGTCAGGATACCGCGGAATTAGTTTTTGAGGATGCCATCGTCCCTTCCTCCCAGCTGCTGGGAAAAGAGGGAGAGGGATTTTATTATTTGATGAATCAGCTGCAGCAGGAGCGGCTGATTGTAGGCATCGGGGCTGTTGCGGCCTGCGAACGGATGTTGGAAATAACCGTGGATTACGTCACTCAGCGTCAAGCTTTCGGAAGGTCCATCGCTTCTTTTCAAAATACTCAGTTCAAACTGGCTGAGCTTCATACAGAAATTGAAATCGGCCGCACTTTTCTGAACCGGACGATTGAAGCTCATATGCAGGGAGAAGACATTGTAAAGGAAGTATCGATGTCCAAATGGTGGACGACAGAACTCGTGAAAAAGACAGCCATGGAGTGCATGCAGCTCCACGGCGGCTATGGATATATGGAAGAGTATGAGATTGCCAGGAGGTTTCGTGATGCCCCTGTAACGGCTGTCTATGCAGGGTCCAATGAAATCATGAAAACCATTATTGCGAAGAAGATGGGATTGGGAGGATCAAAGCATGAATGAAGTCGTAATTGTTGAAGCGGTTCGAACGCCTGTAGGGAAAAGGAATGGCGTGTTAAGTTCTATCCGCCCGGATATGCTTTTGGCCGGCGTTTTAAATGAGGTCGTAGAAAGAGCCGGTATTCCAAAGGGAGCCGTGGAGGATGTGATTGCGGGTTGTGTGTCCCAGGTGGGGGAGCAGGCCGGTGACATTGCCAGAATTGCAGCCTTGACGGCCGGATTTCCTATTGAAGTTCCTGGGGTAACCCTTGACCGTCAGTGCGGATCCAGCCAGCAGGCTGTTCATTTCGGCGCACAGGCGATTGCATGCGGCGACATGGATGTCGTTATTGCCTGTGGTGTTGAAAGCATGTCCCGTGTCCCGATGTTTTCAAACATGAAAGGGATCTCCTTCAACGAGATGCTGACGGAGCGCTTTGACATGATTAACCAAGGGGTATCAGCGGAAAGAATCGCCGAACAATGGAAGCTTACGAGGGAAGAGCTGGATGCTTATGCAGCAGAAAGCCACCACCGGGCTTTGGCAGCCATCCAGGCAGGGCATTTTCATAAGGAGATCATGGCTGTGGAAACAGAGGCCGGACGGGTTGAAGTGGATGAGGGGCCCAGACAAGGGACATCTGTGGAAACTTTATCCACCCTGACGGCGGCCTTTCAGGAAGGCGGCTGCATTACAGCAGGGAATGCCAGCCAAATTAGTGACGGCGCGGCAGCTATCCTGCTGATGTCGAAAGATAAAGCGGAACAGTTCGGACTGACCCCGAAAGCAAAAGTCCTTGCCCGTGCAGTGGTGGGATCAGATCCAACGCTCATGTTAACAGGGCCGGTTCCAGCAACCTGGAAGGTGTTGAAAAAAGCCGGATTGAGAATAGAGGATGTGGATGTGTTTGAGGTGAATGAAGCCTTTGCGCCCGTCCCGATGTTCTGGATGAAAGAGACCGGAGTATCTCATCAGAAATTGAATGTCAACGGTGGAGCGATCGCTTTAGGACATCCGCTCGGGGCTACTGGAGCCAAGTTGATGACGAGCTTGGTTCACGAATTAGAACGAACGGATAAGCGTTACGGATTGCTCGCTGTGTGTGAAGGACATGGCATGGCTAATGCCACAGTGGTGGAAAGGGTGGGGAGGCGGTCATGAATGTATCAGGTATGACAGCATTCATCACAGGCGGAGCTTCTGGACTTGGAGAGGCTGTTGCCCGGAAAATCATCCGGCAGGGCGGCTGTGTAGTGATTGTTGATCAGAATGAAGAGAAAGGAAAGGCACTTGCGCGTGAACTTGGAAGCCGGTCGCTTTTTATGCAGACGGATGTAACATCTGAGACAGAAGTCCAACAGGCTTTGGAGAACGGGGTGGATGTGTTTGGGGGCATTCAAGCGGTGGTCAACTGTGCCGGTATTGTCACGGCTGAAAAAGTAACAGGCAGAGAGGGGGCCCACTCTCTGGATTCGTTCCAGAGGGTCATCCAAGTCAATTTGATAGGCACCTTTAACGTCATCCGCCTGTCTGCTGAAGTTATGCAGAAAAATGAAGCTGTTGAAGACGGTGAACGGGGCGTCATCATCAATACTTCTTCTGTCGCTGCTTTTGAAGGCCAGATCGGTCAGGCGGCCTACAGTGCCTCAAAAGGAGGCGTTGCCGGGATGACGCTTCCTGTTTCCAGAGAGCTGGCACGCTGGGGTATCCGTGTGATGGCCATTGCACCCGGACTTTTTGAAACGCCGATGTTCGACCGTCTTCCGGAACAAGCTAGAGAAGCTCTCGGTCAAATGACACCATTTCCGAAGCGGCTGGGAAAACCTTATGAATTTGCCAATCTGGTTGTAAGCATCATAGAAAATTCTATGTTGAATGGGGAGGTGATCCGCCTGGACGGAGCCATACGGATGCAGCCGAAATGATTCTTCCGTGTCCTTGATTTCCTTGTTGAACCGGCAGAAAAGCCACGGGTAAAAACGAAAAGGAGTCGATGAAAATGGGACCAACATTAAAGAGCATGTTTGAGCAGACTGCTGCAAAATATCCGGATAAAGAGGGCCTTGTAGATGTTCGGCTTGGAGTGCGGTGGACGTTCAAGCAGTGGGAGGATGAAGTGGACAGGACAGCAGCAGCGCTTTCTGCTTCCGGTGTGGAGAAGGGGGATAAAGTATCAACCGTGCTGTACAACACAGCAGAATTTGCCACGGTTTTGTTTGCCTGTATGAAAATTGGTGCTGTATTCAACCCGATCAACTTCCGACTCACAGAAAAAGAGATCCGCTTTATTTTGCAGGACGCCGGCCCGAAAGTTGTCCTGTTTGAAAAAGCGACGGCTCCTCAAGTGGAGAAAGTGGCTGGGGGGATGCCGGAAGTGGAATTCTGGTCGATCGATGAAGCCTTTTCTTTTGCCTCTCATTATTATGATCGTATGGAACAAGTCCTGGAACGTCCGCCTGTTTGTGAAGTCCAGGAGGATGACCCTTACGCGATCATGTATACATCAGGAACGACCGGTCTGCCGAAGGGAGTCATTCATACCCACAGGGATATGGTGGACCAGGCGCTCATTATAGCGGCTTCCATGCGGCTGCAGGAAGAAGACAGAGGGCTGACCGCGGCACCTATCTTCCACTGCGCGGAACTGCACTGTGCCTTTTTCCCAAGAGTTATGATCGGCGCATCCAATGTTCTTCTCCATCATTTTGATGCCCCGGCAGTGATCGAGACCGTAAGAGAGGAACAGATTACAACGTTCTTCGCTGCCCCGACGATGTGGAATATGCTGCTGCAGGAAGACTTCTCCCATGAGGACTTTTCAACACTGCGTCAAGGGCTGTATGGCGGCGCACCAATGGCTCCAGCGCTTACTTTAAGACTGCATGAAGTGCTCGGAGTGGAACTGGTCCAGGCGTACGGGATGACTGAAATGGGACCGGCGATTACGGCGTTGTTCGACCACGAGCAGATCGAGAAAGCCGGATCGGCGGGAAGGCCGATTTTCCATCATGACATACGGGTCGTACGGACGAATGAACACGGTCCTGCAGAGCCCAATGAAATTTGTAAGCCTCAGGAACTCGGGGAAATTATCGTGAGGGGGCCGAGTATGATGAAGGAATACTACAACAACCCGGAAGCAACGAAGGAAGCGTTGTATAAAGGCTGGTACCACACCGGGGATATCGGCTCCTTTGATGCAGACGGCTATTTGTGGGTGAGTGACCGGGTGAAGGATATGATTCTATCCGGTGGAGAGAACATCTACTCGCGGGAAGTGGAGGACTGCTTATTCGCACATCCGGGCGTCCTGGATGCCGCTGTTATCGGTGAGCCGGATCAGCTTTGGGGAGAGCGGGTGGCCGCTTATATCGTCAGAAAAGATCCCGGATTATCGGAGAAGGAGCTCGATGAATTCTGTATTTCAAGTGGACAGCTGGCCCGCTATAAGAGGCCGAGACGCTATGAATTTGTGGACGAACTGCCGCGGAATGCCAGCGGGAAGCTTCAAAAATTCAAACTGAGGGAATCCGTGGAAAAGGTAACAGAATAGCAGAAAGAAAAGGGTGCCCCTGATCAAGGCACCCTTTTCTAATGGAAAAATCCAACGCAGAAATCTGTGCGATCGGTTTAGGATATGATATAGGATAGGGGGAGAGATGGAAGAGAGGAGAGATGCTTATGAAGCGGCGCTTCCGCATCGGGGAAATGGCCCGGTTGTTTCAGATTTCTGCTTCTACGTTAAGGTATTACGATCAAATCGGGCTGTTTCGTCCGGGGTATGTGGATTCGGAAACACAATACCGCTATTACAACTTTGAACAGTTTGTCGTATTGGATACGATTATATTTCTAAAGAAGAACGGTTTTTCCATCGATGATATCCACCACCAGCTGGCAAACCGGACAGCTGAAAATACAAAAGAGCTGCTGGAGAGCAAACAAAGGGAAATCGAAAACGAAATGGCAAGGCTGAAGAAGGTTTCTGCTATGATTCAAAGTAAGATTGAGACCATTGATGAGGGACTTACGCTCCGCCAGTCACCTTCTTTCGTCTATCGTTATTTTCCAGAACGTCCGATTACGTATTTGTATAATGACCAACCCGTGGATCTTTTTGTAGCATCAGACGCCATTTTTCTGAAGGATCTGGAAGAACTCGCTTCTGCTGGTGGAGGTTATGACGGATTTTTCACGGGGGATATGGGAACGATGGTCGATATGGACAGCCTTCATGGAGAAGGGCCTGCTAAATATTTCGCTGTGTTCATATTTATTTCAAAAGACAAGGAAACAGCGGCGAGTCCCAGCCTTCCTGAGGGGACATATGCCTGCTATCCCCACCGGGGGCCTTATGAGACGATTAAAGAGAGTTATGCCGTGATGCTGGATCATTTGAAGGAGGACGGAAGGCAGATATCAGGGACACCTCTGGAAGTGTCTGTTCTTGATGAATCGGTAACGAACGATTCATCTGCCTATGTCACTTGGATTCAAATTCCTGTAACAAAAAACGATTGACCTTAAAGTTACTTTAAGGTTTATACTTTCTCTTGCAAACAGATGCAGGAGGTCATAAAGATGAGTGGAACACATGAGACGTTGAGAACCAAACCTGTAAAACAGGTATTCTTTCAATATTTCTTCCCGGCGTTGTTCGGGATGATGCTGATGTCGATCAACATCCTGATCGATGGCATATTCGTAGGCCGCGGTGTAGGTGAAGAAGGGCTGGCTGGTGTCAATCTTGCTATGCCGGTTTTCTCATTGATCTTCTCCATTTCCCTCTGGATCGGAATCGGAGGAGGGACGATTTATTCCATGCATATCGGCCGTGGAGAGCCTGACAAGGCGCGGAGTGTCTTTTCACTTTCCACTGCGGCATCTCTCGTTATACTGGCTGTAATTGGAACAGCCGGATACTTCTTCGTTGAGCCAATCGCTTATTGGCTCGGGGCCAATGCGGATACGTTCGCTCCTACCGTGGACTATTTAACGGTTTTATTTCTGCTGGGGTGGTTGATTGCCCTTCAGCAGCTCCTCAGTATCTTCGTCCGGAACGATGGAAGTCCGACCCTCTCGATGGTGGCGCTTGGGGTAACCGCCATCGTGAATATTGGATTGAACTATTACATGATTTTCATATTGGAAAAAGGGGTGTTTGGAGCGGCACTGGCGACCGTGCTTGCCAGTGTGGCAGGTCTGGTTGTGCTGCTGCTTCACTTTTTCAAGGAAAATACCCATCTGCGAAAGCCGGTTTTTCTATGGTCATGGAAGCTTCTCGGGGAAATTATGACCATCGGTTTTCCGAGCTTTCTTGCAGAGGCGGGGACGCTTGTATTTGTCGCTGGCTATAATATAGCCATTGGTGCATTGCTTGGAACCGAAGGTGTCGCCGCTTTTTCAGTAGTGAATTACCTGCACGGCTTTATGTTCTTATCCTTTTTCGGCATTGAGTCGGCCCTCCAGCCGATGATCAGTTATTACCATGGAGCAGGAAGCAGGGCTGCCATCAAGGATTCAGTGAGGATAGGTGAACGGACAGCTGCAGGTCTCGGCATCGTGCTGCTTATCATAGGAGTTTTAGCTGCCCGTCCTCTTGTTTCCTTGTTTGGAGTGGAGTCCGAAGATGTCACGGATCTTGCGGTGAACGGCATCCGTCTGTTCTTTACCGGGTACTTGTTTTTAGGCTTTAACTTCGTTTATATGACCTATTTCCAGTCCGTAGGCCAGATCCGCCCTTCGACAACGATTATTGTTCTGCGGAGCTTTGTATTCATCCTTCCGCTTTTATGGCTGCTTCCAAATTGGTTTGGAGCTGCGGGTGTATGGCTGTCTCTTCCTCTTGCGGAAATGCTCGTCGCTGTTCTGCTTGCTGTCATAACCCGGAAACAGGTGTTAAAGGCTTGAATCATAAGTCATAGGAGGCAGCTGAGGCCCGGGAAGGTTGGAAAAAAGGAGGGTCGACCGCTGGGCCGCTCCTTTTTCCAACACCTTTACATAAAAAATTGAACCTCGAAATCCGTCTGCATGGGAGAAGGAATTGCGTCTTCTCCTATTTCCCGGGCAATATCCGACATCAATAGTCGAGCAGTGCTTGAATCTGATCCATAGGCTGTAGGGCTCTGGCTTTTTCATAGTCCTGAAAAGGATCCCCTCTTTTTTTGAGCCTTTCCATCATGTTCTCCACCGTGTATGACCGAGGGTTCAGCTCATCCTGTACTTCCTCCCAGTACAGAGGGGCGGCAATCGGAGCGCCGTCCTTCGCCCGTACAGAATAGGGAGCGATGATTGTCTTCCCTTCCCCGTGCTGGACGTAATCGATGTACAGTCTGTCTTTCCGCTTGCTTTTGAATCGTTCCACTGTGAAAAGATCCGGTTTTGTCTCAACGAGGAGCCGGGCTAATGTCTCTGTGATGACCCGCGTTTCTTCATAAGTAAGATCTCCCTCTTGGAACGGGAGATGAAGCTGCATCCCTTTGCTTCCCGATAGTTTAATGAAGCTGATCATGCCCAGCTCATCCAGCCATTTCCGGCAGAGAAGAGCGGCTGTGAGGCAGAGAGGGAAAGCATCTTTTTCTGGAGGATCCAGATCAAGAATGATTTCATCCGGGTGACCACCGCCTGCTTTTTCAAAAGGAAGATGAAATTCTACGGCTCCCTGATTCGCCAGCCAGAGAAGACCCTGGAGTTCTTCGCAGATCATATAAGGCTCTCCTTTTTCCATCCACAGTTTCAGTGCATCCGGCGCATAATCCGGCCGGTGTTTCTGGAAGAAGGATTCGTTATGGATGCCGTCAGGAAAGCGGATCACGGTCAATTTCTTTTCTTTCATGTAAGGCAGCATATAAGGGGCGATATGACGGGTGTACAGAAGGTAATCCCGCTTGGTCACACCTGGGAACAGCTCCTTTTCAAGGCTGGTCGGCTCAAAACGGTCGGGGAATAAACTTAAATCCCACGTTATCTTCCTGGATGTACATTGTTCTGGTGTATGATCGAAGCGGAAACGGTGAAACATCGGCTCTCGGAACTCTCCGTTTTCTGCTTCTAAGCAGTGGATGTCGGCACAGACGCTCGGCGGGAGTGTCCACTTGTTCTTCTCTTTTTTTCCTTTCTCCTTAAAAAATTGACGAAGAGTGCCAGCTTCTTCACGTGGAAGACCATGCTTAAAGCGGCCGGCTTTTCGGATCTGCCCCTCGTTATACACAGCTGTATCCACATATCCATTATCCGGGTCGAAGTGGGTGAGGAATACAGAAGCTGTTTTCCACTGCTTCCACTTCACCCAGTGCCGGGTCCTTTCTCCGAATTGGTAGGTGCTGGTGCTCCGTTTGGCAATGATCCCTTCACCAAAGTGCAGATGGATAATGTCTTTCAGTTTATCCACATGTTGATAAACGGCCACCATTTTAATTCCTGGGTGTTCCCACTTGGCAAGGAGTTCGGCCAGCCGTTGTTTTCTTTTTTCTAATGGAATTTGTTCCTGAACGAAATCAAAAGCTGCAAATAAGGCAGGCCGCTCCGCCGCTGCTTTTCGAATGTTCTCCGTATTTCTTAAACGTCCCCGCTTTTGGAGAAGGTCGAAATTGGCTTGGAAAGCTGTATTTAAAATGACAATTTCCCCGTCCAAGACGAAGGGAGTTGTATCCGGAGGAGGGGCGGCTTCGCTGATTTCAGGGAATTTATCTGTTAAATCCTTCCCGTTCCGGCTGATCAGGCGGATGCCTTCAGATGTACATTCGAGGAGTGCCCGGAAGCCATCATATTTTGGTTCATACATCCACTCCTCGCCTTCGGGTAGATCGTCGGACGGGGTGAGCAGCATCGGACGTTTCATACGTTTCCTCCTTTTTCCCTTAGGTTGTCCTTTCACGATGGAACATATTTTCACTTTGAACGCAAAAGCTAAGAAAAAAGGAGCCATCACTATGCACACCATGTGGAAAGGAACCATCAGTTTCGGTCTGGTCAACATTCCTGTGAAACTGCATGCTGCTACAGAAAATAAGGACATTAAGCTGAGGCAGCTGCATGAAGAGTGTCATTCGCCGGTGGAATATGAAAAGCGCTGTCCTGTCTGTGACAGGGAGATCGAGAGGGAAGAAATTGTTAAGGCCTACGAGTATGCGAAAAATAAGTTTGTTGTTCTGGACAACGAGGATTTAGAGCAGCTGAAAAAGGAACAAGACGATAAAGCGGTGGAAATCCTCGATTTTGTAAAACTGGAGGAGATCGATCCGATATACTTTGAACGGAGCTATTTCATCTCTCCAAACGAAGGCGGGGCCAAAGCCTACAGCCTTCTGCGCCAGGCTCTGGGGGATACCGGTAAAATCGGAATTGCCAAAATCATCATCCGCTCGAAGGAGCAGCTGGCTGTTTTAAGGGTGTATGAGAACACCTTAGTCATGGAGACCATTCATTATCCTGACGAAGTGCGCAGTGTCCAGGATGTCCCAAACGTCCCTGAAGAATCCGATTTAAGCAAAAAGGAACTGAGTACAGCCGTTACATTGATTGACCAGCTGACCACCGAATTTGATGCTGGGAAATATAAAGATGACTACCGGACAGCGTTGATGGAACTGATTGAAGCGAAGAAGAATAATGAAGAAATTACAACAGCGAAGGATAAACCGGCTCCGGATAACGTTACAAGTCTGATGGATGCCTTGGAAAAATCCCTTGAAAAGACAAAAGGACCCACGAAAAAGCGCAAGACAAAAGCACGAACGAAAACAACGACGTCCGGAAAAAAGAAATCATCTTGAATACATCAAGCCCTCCCCGTCACGGGAGGGCTTCTTTTGTAGAGGATTTTGAAAAGATTCCATACTCTGCCCCTTTTCCGACTATCGTTCCATCCCCTATAATGAGTAATAATCAGAATTTTTTATCTATTTACAAGGGGAGGAGTTCTTTGGGAGAGATGGTGTTGAGAGATGTGTGGTTAGCGAGAAAACGTATCGAGAGCATCGTGAAACCGACGCCGCTTGTGTATTCGGAGTTTTTCTCCGAACGCTCAGGGCAGCCGGTTTATTTGAAAATGGAACAGTCCCACCCAGCAGGGTCTTTTAAAATAAGGGGGGCGGCAAACAAGCTGCTATCTTTAACAGAAGAAGAAAAAAAGCGTGGTGTGACAACATTTTCAACAGGAAATCATGGGATCGCCACCGCCTATGCGGCACGGCAGATGGGTATCTCTTGTACGGTTTGTATTTCCCGCCGTGTGCCAGAAGCGAAGCTTAGCCGTCTGAAACGTCTGGGGGCGGATATCGAACAAACGGGGGTCAGTCAGGATGAAGCTGCTGTTCGCTGCAGGGAGCTGGCATCTAAATATGGAATGACGATCATCCAGCCCTTTGATGACCCCGAGGTGATTGCAGGACAGGGAACCATCGGTCTTGAATTGATGGAACAGCTTCCTGAACTGAAAGAAGTGGTGATCCCGCTGTCCGGGGGCGGCCTTTTATCCGGGATCGGTTTCGTTTTGAAAAAGATGGATCCCACTGTTTCTGTGACCGGGGTGACGATGGAACGAAGTGCTGTCATGCAGGCAAGCCTGAAAAAAGGGGCGGTCGTTAAGCTGGAAGAAGAATACACCCTCGCAGACAGTCTGCTCGGGGGCATTGGTGAGGATAATCGTTATACATTTTCTATGACCATGTCGTTGATGGATAAAGGGGTGCTTTTACAGGAAAACCGCATTAAAGAAGGATTATACAGTCTCCTAGATCATCATAAAATCATCGTAGAGGGTGCAGCTGCTGTTGGAGCCGGCTATCTTCTTGATCAGCCGGTTTCGGAAGGACCTGTGGTCTTGATCATTACGGGAAACAATGTAGATACAAATACGGTTAAAACGTGGATGGACAGCTGAAAAAGGGGGAGTGGGGATGGGTGTACCTGTTGAAGAGGTATTGAAGCTGCCGATGTTAGAGAAAGCGAACGTGCAGACACCTGTTTATGACCGTGATGTGGAGTGGATCTCTGTCATAGAGACGCCTGTCGAAAATTTTGTGAGAAACAATGAATTCGTTCTCAGCACCGGGGTGGGATGCGGGGAGAATATCCCGGCTCTGGAGGCCTACGTGAAGGATGTCATCCGGTCAGATGCTTCCATTCTGGCTTTTGCCACCGGCCGTCATTTGTTTAAAATCCCTGATCGTATCATTGCTCTAGCTGAACAACATGAGCTCGTGCTTGTGGAAATCCCCTGGGAGGTACGGTTTGCGGATATTCTTCAAGGCGTGCTGCAGTTAATCAATGAAGAGAAACAGAAGGTTCACAGGCATGTCGAAGGGATCCGTCAGGAATTGATCAATTGTGTCCTGAATGGGAAGGGACTTCAGGAAATCACGACCATCCTCTATCAATATACAGGGCTGCCCAATGCCATCAGCGACCATTTGAAGCACATCCGGGCCAATCAGCATTTTGATTCTTCCCTGATTGATGCGTTGAACGGACGTAAAGAAGCGGTTGTTTCCTTAATTGAGCACCCTTTCCGTCTGGAGCACCCGCTTACACATTTTATAGAAGCTTATCAAATCGGTGAGGAATGCTGTTATCAGCTTACGATTCTATCCAACTATAAGAAGCAGGGATATCTGTTGTTTCAGCCGGAAAAGGATCAAGAGGTAACAACAGAGATGATGACAATTCTGGAGCACACGCTGACCGCCTGTGCCCTTTATTTCGTGAAGGAAAATGCCATCGAAATGACAGAAATCCGTCTCAAGGATAACTTTCTTTTGGATCTGGCGAAGCAGGAGCAGCGCATGGACAAGCAGCTGTTGTCGAAAGCCGGGCTTCTCGGCTATGATCTTGAGAAACCTTACGTCTGTTTTGTCGGAGAGGTTCTGTTCCATCAGCCGGCAAGCCGGTCGGTAGGAAACGACGGACAGCTTCCCTCTTCTTCTTCTCTACAGAGCCGCAATTATTACATCCAAAAGGAGGCTGCTTATGCCGGGCACATGGTGGGGCGGCAGGTGATGACGACCTTTGATGAAGAGAGAGTCATCATCTTTTTGGAGGCGGACAAAGAAGGCAGTGAGGAAGCAGCGAATCAATTTCTGGACCTTGTCGAAAGGCGTTTGTTCGAGCTGCTGGCCGGTGTCACGATCCAATGGGGGATTTCGTGTCATAAAGACGGGTATCAAGTATTCCATCACAGCTATGAGGAAGCGCGGACAGCCCTGCAGATGGGAGAGCAGCAGAACGAGGCAGGGGGACGGACATTCTTTAAGGAGACAAGAATGAACAGGCTTTTGATGGCCTTATCCCATAAAAAAGAAATCGAGGAAATTGTTCAGGATACTCTCCAGCCGCTTATTGATTACGATCAGAAAAGGCAGGCGGAGCTTCTCCATACATTTATGGTGTATAACAAGTACAACAGCAATGTCAGCCAGACATCGAGAGCTCTGAATCTGCACCGGCAGTCCCTTCTGCACCGGCTTAGGAATATTGAACAGCTGACGGGGTTGTCCCTGTTGAACGCGGATGATTTATTTTTACTGGAGCTGAGTGTGAGGCTGTGGCTCCTGAAAAAAGTAGAAAAGTCCGGGCCGCAGTGAACGGAAATCTTTTTGCTTGGAGGTCTCTCTGCCGGCTGTATGGAGCAGGAGAGGATGACAGATTCAACCAGTTTTGATATGATTGATGCAAATGAATAGATTTCAAAACTACTAGGGGAGCCTGAAGAGGCTGAGAGGAAAGCATGGACGCTTTCTGACTCTTACGTACCTGATCTGGTTAATACCAGCGGAGGGAAGTAGTCACATGATTGTCATTGATCGACTTCTTCTATCAAAACCAGGTCCCCGGAGGACCTGGTTTTTTTATTTTATTCACAGGAAGGAGCTGACCGATGAATAAAACCAGAATCCTTACATTCATGGCCGTCCTTGTGGCAGTAGGGACACTTGGCTCGCAGTTTTTATGGTTTCCCGCTGGAGTAGCAAAAGCCTATCCTGTCCAGCACGCTGTCAATGTCATGGCAGCCGTTATGCTCGGTCCGATTCCAGCGGTGGCTGTCGCTTTTGTCATCGGCCTGCTGCGTTTTCTGCTGGGACTCGGGACGATTCTGGCTTTTCCCGGAGGTATGTTCGGGGCGTTTTTTGCCGGTGTATTTTATAAGGTATATGCACGGAAGCTTTCTGCAGCAGTCGGAGAAGTGCTGGGCACAGGTGTGATTGGTGCTCTGGCCGCCGCTCCCGCCGCCAACTGGTTCATGGGAAGCTCAGCAGCGGTCTTTGCGTTTCTTCCGTCGTTTCTAGTGAGTAGTCTGTCAGGAGCGTTCATTGCTGTGTTCCTTTTATCAAGAGTGAAGGTGGAAAGCCCGCTCCCGCAGTCCTGATGGAATCCAATTGAAAAGGATGATTTATAGGAAAGGAAGTGGTTCAATGAACCCCGCATGTGTATTAACAATTGCCGGTACGGATCCAAGTGGTGGAGCTGGTATCCAGGCCGATTTGAAAACATTCCAGGAATTGAAAAGCTATGGTATGAGTGTGGTGACTTCGGTTGTCGCCCAAAATACGACAGGAGTTAAAGATGTACATCACCTCCCTGACTCCTTCATCCGTGAGCAGCTGTTTGCGGTAAGTGAAGATATGCCGGTACATGCTGTGAAAACAGGGATGATTGCCAATAAGGAAATGATGCAGGTCATTAAAGACTGGATGCAGACCATCGATGCTCCGTACATTATGGATCCTGTCATGATTGCTCAAAGTGGAGATCCGCTTGTCGAGCAGGAAGAACAGATCTATTTAAAAAGGCATCTTGTACCAGAGTCGACGCTTGTGACCCCTAATATTCCGGAAACAGAAACCCTTCTCAATCGCAGGATCGATCATGAAGAAGATATGAAGGAAGCGGCTGTGGAAATTGTAGAACAGCTGGGAGCCGGTGCTGCGCTTGTAAAAGGCGGTCATTTAAAAGGGAAAGCGGTCGACTTTTTATATGACGGATATCAGCTGCACACCTTCGAAGAAGAACGGATTGATTCAGCGAATACCCATGGCACAGGCTGCACGTACTCGGCTGCTATAGCCGCTTATATGAGCCAGGGATATCCGCTCACGCAGGCGGTAGAGAAGGGCAAGCATTTTGTTACAGAGGCCATTCGCCATTCTTTCAATCTTGGTAAAGGGGATGGCCCGACCAATCATTTTGCCGTACGCAGGGAGGTTTTTCATCCATGACACAAACGTTGATCCAGCAGCTGCGGAGTGAACGCCCTTTGATTCATAACATTACCAATGCGGTCGTCATGAATTATACAGCCAACGGCCTGCTTGCTCTCGGCGCTTCTCCGATTATGTCGAATGCCGTTCAGGAAGCCGGGGATGTCGCTCGTTTAGCAGACGGCCTTCTGTTGAATATCGGCACGTTGAACGAGCATCAGGTGGAAGCGATGCTGGAGGCAGGAAAAGCGGCGAATGAGGCCGGCGTACCTGTCGTTCTGGATCCTGTGGGAGTGGCTGCCACCTCCTACAGAGCAGAGGCCTGCCGGAAAATATTGTCGACGGTTAATGTCGATGTGATCAAAGGCAATGCGGGAGAACTGGCTTTCCTTGCTGGAGAGAAAGTCGAAACAAAAGGGGTGGACTCTGGAGAAGCCTCCAACACCGATGAGATTGCTCTCAAAGTTTCTGAACTCTATGAGACGATGGCCGTCTGCACAGGAAAAACCGATGTGATCGGGTATCAAGGAGAAGTCTTCAATAACGATACAGGACATCAATGGCTTTCAAAAGTCACAGGATCCGGATGTCTGCTTGGTGCCGTTCTCACTGCGTTTCTTGCCATTGAAGGAGACCGCGTAGGAAACGTCCGGGCCGGTCTCTATCATTTTGGCAAAGCAGCAGAACAGGCCGCTTCTCATCCTCATGTGTCAGGATCCGGGACATTTGTTCCTGCGTTTATCGATGCTCTTGGAGCAGAAGAGGAGGCGGGCCGGTGAAATTGGAACAGCAGCTCAGAAAATACTTGATCATGGGCAGTCAGGACTGTGACAGAGACCCATTATCCATCCTGGACGAAGCGATTGAAGGAGGTATTACGGCTTTCCAATTCCGGGAAAAAGGAGAAGGATCGCTGCAGGGAGATGAAAAATATCAGCTGGCAGCTGCATTGCAGCAGCGCTGTAAAACCGCCGGTATTTTGTTCATCGTAAATGATGATGTGGACCTTTTCCGCCGATTGAACGCGGAAGGCATTCATGTCGGTCAGTCGGATGAACATGTGAAGGGGATTCGGGAGGCACATCCTGATGCGGTGATCGGCCTGTCCGTCTCCGACCTGCATGAATGGGAAAACAGCCCTGTTGATCTCGTTGATTACCTGGGAGCAGGACCGGTCTATCCTACAACAAGTAAAAAGGATGCCAACCCGGTTTCCGGTACGGAATGGATCAAAGAATTAAAAGAAAGACAGCCGGACATGCCTGTGGTCGGCATCGGCGGCATCACGACGGAAAATGCACACAGAGTTATGGAAGCCGGAGCTTCCGGCACAGCTGTCATATCCGCCATTACGAAAGCGGAGGATATCCGGAAGGCAGTTGGAGAATTATAAATGTTGAAAAGGACCGGAATGACGCGATGACAAGCGTCGTTCCGGTCCTTTTTTTAGAATCAAATGCTTGTAAATGAATTACGGTACATCATGGCCCATGGAGCTCTGGAGAATTTCAAACCATTGATCATGATTGAGGGTGTAATCCAGGCTTCTTACGGACCCGGCAATCCGGTTCTTTTTACCGGATCCGACGATCGGCATAATCCGGGACGGATGGTTCAACAGCCAGGCATACATGACTTCATCTATGCCCTCGGCACCGATTTCCTCCTGGATCTTCGTGAGTGTGCCTCGCAGCCGCACGGCTTTGTCATCGTTGGATGTAAAGACTTCTCCGCCGGCCAGAGGGGACCAGGCCATAGGTGCGACGCGCTTCTGCTGACAAAGGTTTAACGTACCGTCTTCAAAGTTTTCCAGTTGATAGGCGGAAAGCTCCAGCTGGTTGGTTACGAGAGAAAACGGCAGATAGGATTCAAGCATCTGCCATTGATGATCCTTGAAATTGGACACACCAAAGGTACGTACTTTTCCTTCTTTCTGCAGCTGAATGAAGGCCTCAGCTGTGGATGCAGGGTCCATGAACGGGTCGGGACGATGGATCAACAAAGTGTCTACATACTCTGTCTGAAGATCGGTAAGCGACTGTTCAACTGACTTGATGATATGTTCTTTCGTCGTATTGTAATGATGAGACCCATGCTCAGGGCGGTTTTCTGAAGGAAGTACGATGCCGCTCTTCGTAACAATCTCCATCTGATCCCTGAGAGATGGTTTCAGGCTGAGTGCCTCTCCGAAAAGCTTCTCACAAGTATAGCTTCCGTAAATATCGGCATGGTCAAATGTCGTTATGCCTTGATCGAGATTATGTTCAATCAAGTCCAGTGTCTCTTCCTTCGATTGGTTCCAGTCGGCTAAACGCCATAATCCGTGTACAATGCGTGAATAAGAGAGGTCTTCTGCTATTTGTATGCGTTCCATTCTATCCCAACTTTCTTTAAGAATACTTTCATCATACCTTTCTTTTCAGAGCGTCACCAGGTTGAAGGACTGGAATATCCAGATCTACGGTGTCCGGGTATTTGATGCCGGCTCCGGTATTCAATACGACGACGTGCTCTTCTTCCTTGATCCAGTTTTTCTGCAGCAGCTGACGGGCAGCAGAAAAAGCAGCCGCTCCTTCAGGGCAGACGAATGTTCCTTCCATTTGTGCCGCCCGCTGCTGTTCTTCCTGAATCGATGATTCAGATACAGCAGCCGCACAGCCATTGGACTCATAGATCGCCTCCAATACAAGGAAATCACCGATGGCTTTAGGAACGTTGATTCCAAACGCCATCGTTTCTGCACCCTCCCAGAAATCGGACTCTGTCCGTCCCTCTTCCCAGGCCTTCACAATAGGGGCACAGCCCTCTGACTGGACAGCGACAAGTCGCGGCATCCGCCCGTTCTCTACCCATCCCAGTCGCTGGAGCTCCCGAATCGCTTTATAAATACCGATTAAACCGACTCCGCCTCCCGTCGGATACAAAATGACATCCGGCAGCTTCCATTCGGTCTGTTCTGCGATTTCAAGCCCCATTGTTTTCTTTCCTTCGATTCTATAAGGCTCTTTCAATGTGGATACATCATAGATGTCCGGGTCCTGCGCGGCCCGGGAAATGATTTGGCCGGCATCGCTGATCAAGCCGTTGACTAGGAAGAGGCGTGCTCCCGAGACCGCGCACTCGTTCCGTGTGATTTTCGGGGCATCGACCGGCATAACAATTGTAGGGATGATGGACGCCCTGGCGGCATAGAGGGACCATGCCGCTCCTGCATTGCCATTTGTCGGCATTGCCAGTTCCTTTACGCCGAGTTCACGGGCTTTGGATACCCCGACGGCAGCTCCGCGGGCTTTAAAAGAGCCCGTTGGAATGACGCCTTCATCCTTCATATCCAGATGGGGGATGTTCATGTCTTTTCCGAGCGCGGGCAGAGAAAGAAGCGGTGTCATCCCTTCTCCCAGGGAGACCCGGTAAGATGGGTTCTGTAGTGGAAGAAGTTCATGATAGCGCCAGAGATCGGGATTACGGTCCCTGAGGCTGTCTTTTGACCAGAATGAAGACAGCGCTTCCAAATCATAGTTTACAAGCAGTGGTGAGCCGCATGTACATAAGTGGTGAGGTTCTGAGGTGTTGTAGGTTTTCGAGCATTTCGGGCAGTAAAGGTGAGAGATGTAACTGTACGTCATGGATCATCCTCCTACAAGCATTTATAAAGAGCATAACATCAAAGGGGACATCTGTGTCCATTGTGTAGCAAGGACAGCCTTGAAAATTCATACAATTTTTACATTACATAAAAAATTTCTGTTGAATACAATGGACGTAATAAAGATTTAAAATTCCGACTACTTGGATGGAGGGGATGGAATGGTTCTTCCGTTTGACATTTTGGAGTACCAGAAGCGTCTGCAGGCCGTCAAAGAAAATATGGCGGACAGAGGGATTGATGTGCTTCTGATAACGGATCCTGCCAATATGAATTATCTCTCCGGTTATGATGCGTGGTCCTTTTATGTCCATCAAATGCTCGTGATCTTGATTGATGAACCTCAGCCGCTCTGGATTGGGCGGTACCAGGATGCCGGGGGTGCCAAAGTGACGACATGGATTTACGATGAAAATGTCATCGCCTATCCGGATTACTATGTCCACTCATCCGTGTACCATCCGATGGATTTTGCAGCGGAAATTATCAGGCAGATCGGTCAGGGGAAACGGCGCATCGGTGTGGAGATGGATCATTACTATTTCACGGGTATGGCCCTGGAGCGGCTGAAGCAGGGACTTCCGGACGCTTCTTTTGCGGATGGTTCACTTTTGGTCAACCAAGTGAGAATGGTCAAGTCAGACCAGGAAATTGAATACATGAGGCGGGCAGCCCGGATTGCGGATCTCGCCATGACTCAAGGGGTGGAAAGTGTCCGGCCTGGTGTCAGGGAATGTGATACGGCAGCGGAGATTTATTACCATCTCGTAAAAGGGACGCCGGAATACGGAGGGGATTATCCATCCATCGTGCCGCTGCTGCCGACCGGAGATCATACATCGATCCCTCATTTAACGTGGACAGACCGGCCGTTTGTGGAAGGAAGCGCCGTCATTATAGAACTGGCGGGGTGTTATAAGCGGTACCACGTTCCACTTGCAAGAACCGTAGCCATCGGACAGCCGAATGAGAAGATGAAACAGGTCGCTCCTGTGGTTCTCGAAGGTATTCAGGCGGTACTTGATTTTGCGAAGCCCGGAGTCACCTGTGGAGAGCTTGAGGAAGTATGGCGACACACGATCAAAAAATACGGATACGAAAAAGAAGCCCGTCTCGGGTATTCTGTCGGCATGAATTACCCTCCGGACTGGGGCGAGCATACAGCCAGTATTAGAAAAGGGGACCCGACTGTCCTGCAGCCTAATATGACCTTTCACCTCATCCCGGCACTCTGGTTTGATACAGATGGGATTGAAATATCGGAAACGTTCCGGGTGACGGACTCAGGCAGTGAACGTTTCACCACTTATCCTCAGGAATTAGTCATTCGTGACCATTTGGATTTGAGCGGACAAATCAGCTGAAAGGAAGTGGCCGTGATTCAATTGTATACCAGGGAGGAGATCGAGCGCCTCATACGTCTCGATCCTCCATTAATCAAAGTCATCGAACAAGCCTTTACGGCATTAGTCACAAAAAAGGTGACGATGCCGCCGATCATGCGTATGGATGTGCCGGAGCATAACGGAGAAGTTGACATCAAGTCGGCCTATATTGAGGGCGAAGACAGTTTTGCTGTTAAATTATCCTCCGGCTTCTTTAACAACCCTTCCGTAGGACTTCCGACATCCGGGGGGATGATGATTCTGCTTGACAGCCGTACCGGACAGCCGCTTGCCGTGCTGGCTGATGATGGTCTTTTAACAGATCTGCGCACCGCTGCCGCCGGGGCCGTAGCAGCAGCATTCTGCAGCAGGAAAGTGGCTGGTAAGGCCGGTATCATCGGGACAGGTGCCCAGGCAAGGCTTCAATTGAAGGCTCTGACGCTTGTCCGTCCTATCGATCACGTGTATGTGTACGGAAGGAGAAAGGATCAGGCAGCCATGTATAAAAAAGAGGTGGAAAACGAACTGGGACTGCCGGTAACGATCTGCTCAAGCGTGAAGCAGGTCGTCGATGAAAGCGACATCGTTGTAACGACCACACCATCCCGTGAGCCGCTCATTTATGCAGAATGGTTAAAACCCGGCCTTCACATCACAGCGATGGGATCGGATGCGGAACATAAGCAGGAGCTTGATCACGGGGTGTTGGAAAAAGCGGACAGCATCACCTGTGATGTTATTCATCAGTCCAGACGTCTCGGGGAACTGAGAGGGGTACCGGATCTGGAAAAACGAGCTCTTAAACTCGGAGAACTCACCAGCGGTCGTAAACAGGCCCGAACTTCTGATGAGGATATTACGATCTGTGACTTAACAGGCACAGGGGTGCAGGACACAGCTATAGCAAGGTTTGCTTGGAAAGCTTTGAAAAATAAAGGAGATGATCTTCGTGAAAGAAGCTAAAATGAGCACAAAATCCATCTGGGCTGGTGAAAAGGAGCAGCTGGCTTTCGGAGCGACACAGGTACCTGTCGTCCACAGCGTATCCTTTGGTTATGACGACATGGATGAATGGTATGACGTTGCGGTAGGCGCAAAGCCTGGTCATATTTATGGCAGAAACACCAATCCGACGGTGCAGGCCTTTGAGGATAAAATCCGTATATTAGAAGGAGCGGAGGCGGCCACAAGCTTTTCCACCGGCATGGCGGCCATCAGCAATACGCTCAGTACGTACCTGTTCCCGGGCGACAGGGTGGTGTCCATTAAAGATACGTACGGCGGAACGAATAAAATCTTTACTGAATTCCTTCCCAAGCAGCAGGTCGAGGTCGTCCTTTGTGAGACCGGAGATCACGAGTTGATTGAAGAGGAAATCGCGAAAGGGTGCAAGGTTTTGTACTTGGAAAGTCCGACCAATCCAACCGTAAAGATTACGGATATCAAGCGGATGGCTGAGGCCGGAAAGACTGCCGGTGCACTTGTTATCGTCGATAATACTTTTGCGACACCGGTCAACCAAAACCCACTGGAGCTTGGGGCAGACCTTGTCATCCACAGTGCCACCAAGTTCCTCGGTGGTCATGCCGATGCTCTTGGTGGAGCGGTCTGTGGCCGAAAAGAATTGATTGAGCCGATATACCACTACCGTGAAATCAACGGAGCCACCCTTGATCCGATGGCTGCCTACCTGCTTCTGCGCGGAATGAAGACGTTGAAGCTGCGCGTCGATCAACAAAACAAAAATGCTGCAGCCATCGCTGAATACTTGAAGTCCTTTGACGAAGTCGAGGCCGTCTTCTATCCGGGCCTTCCGGAGCATCCGCATCACCAGACAGCGAAAGAGCAGATGAGAGGATTCGGTGGCATGCTCAGCTTTTCTGTGAAAGGCGGAGTGGCAGGTGTCCGTGAATTACTGCCTAAATTGAATTACGCCAATAGAGCCGCCAACTTAGGGTCTGTAGAAACCGTCGTCGGCCCTTCGAGAACGACGAGTCATGTGGAATGTACACCAGAAGAACGAGCGGCTATGGGAATTCCTGAAGGCTTGATCCGCTATTCGGCGGGAATCGAAGACATTGAAGACTTGAAGGCGGACTTAGCTCAGGCATTCCAATCGATGAAAACCTATGTGAATCCTTAAGGGGGGAGCGGTGTGGAAACCAGAAACCCGGACTTGGCCTTGAGATCCCGTCAGTTGTTTGAGCAGCTGGTCAGCTGGAGAAGGGATTTCCACCGTCACCCTGAACTCAGTTTTCAGGAAAAGCGGACGAGTGAAACGATTGCTGCGGAACTTACGAAGCTTCCACTCTTTAAGGTGGAAGAAAAAGTAGGCGGCCATGGCGTGGTTGCTTCCATCCGTCATGGAGAAGGTCCGGTGGTCGGGCTGCGGGCGGATATGGATGCCCTCCCGATTCAAGAAACGACCACCCATTCGTTTTCATCCAGGAATCCAGGGGTGATGCACGCCTGTGGCCATGATGCCCATATGGCTGTACTGCTGGGTACCGCTCAGCTGCTGCATGAAGATGCTGAACGGGGGCGTTTCAATGGCACAGTAAAGTTGATCTTTCAACCGGCCGAAGAATGCTGTGACTCTAAAGGAGAAACCGGAGCTGTGAAAATGCTGCAGACAGGGAGATTGGATGATATTCAAAAAATGGTGGGGCTTCATATGTGTCCGTGGCGTAAACCAGGGGAGGTGCAGTGGCATGACGGGCCGAGTATGGCAAACAACGATGAATTTTCCATTATCATTCATGGCTCCGGCGGCCATGCCGGTTATCCCCAGCATGTGAAAGATCCAATCTGGATGGCCTCGTCGCTGCTGGGAGCTTTATACAGCCTGAATGGGCGCCGGATGGACCCATTGGAAGTCGGGACACTCAGCATCGGCCGGGTTCAGGCTGGTGAAGCGGGAAACATTATCCCGGACCGGCTTTATCTTGAGGGTACCATCCGTTCATATAAGGAATCCGTCCGAGAACAGCTGCTGGAAGAATTGAAGCAGACCCTTACCATCGTGACAGCCCTTGGCGGAAATTATGATCTTACTGTCCAAAGGGGAGAACCAGCCCTTGTGAACGACCGCGATATCAACACAGCCATCAAAACAGCCGCAGGTTCTTTGAAGCTTATCGAAGAACCTTTTGGCATGGGGAGTGAGGATTTCAGTTTTTACACGAAAACCATTCCCGGTGCGATGTTTTTCTTAGGCTGTGGCCTCACCAAAGAGAAAAGTCTGCATCAATCCGATTTTGATTTGGACGAACAAGCACTGCCCCATGGTGTTCAAGTCCTTTTAGGGAGTGCTTATGAACTATTAGAGCGAGGGGGATGACAATGCCTGTTAAAATCGCGTTTATCGGTTTTGGAGGAGTCGGGCGCGCACTTGCGGAAATCATTGAAGAGAAAAGATTCCGCCTTAGGGAGGATTATGGCTTGGATGCTGTCGTTGTCGGAGTCAGTGATGTCATGAAAGGGGCGGTGTATCATCCGGATGGGCTTGATATTCCCGTTCTACTGAAAGGGCTTAAAGACCATGGGACTGTGGAAGCCTATCCGGAACAAGCGGGTGTTGTTATAGGCTGGGATAGTATGGAGATGATCGATCACTCTCATGCAGACGTCATCGTGGAAGTCACTTATACGAATGTAGAAACAGGTGAACCGGCATTGACCCACTGCCGCCGGGCTCTGGATCAAGGGAAAAGTGTCCTTACGACGAATAAGGGACCTGTCGCCCATGCCTATGATGAGTTGACCCGGAAGGCGGAGGAGAAAGGTGCATTTTTCGGTTTTGAAGGCACGGTCATGAGCGGAACACCGGCGCTGCGTCTTCCAGAGCAGACACTTGCAGGAAATACCATCCATAAAATCAAGGGAATCCTTAATGGTACGACCAATTATATTTTGACGGAAATGGAACGAGGACTGGAGTATGGAGAGGCTTTGAAGCAGGCGCAGGGCCTCGGATATGCAGAAGCTGATCCCACCAGTGATGTGGAAGGGTATGATGTCCGCTATAAGCTTGCCATCCTGTCCAGTCATGTCTTTGGTGTGGCGTTGTCCCCGGAAGATATTCCTTGTACAGGGATTACAGGAGTGACCGCATCGGATATACAGGAAGCGGAAAAGGCGGGAGAGAAATGGCGGTTGATCGGTACATTAACCTTGGACGGTGACCGCGTTACAGGGATCGTCAAGCCGGAACGCATCTCCGCCCACGAGCCTCTTGCAGGAGTATCAGGAGCCTTGAACGCCATTTTATATGACTGTGACATGTCCGGCCCCATTTTTATGACAGGAGCAGGAGCGGGGCTGAAGGAAACCGGGTATGCCTTGTTGATTGATTTGATCCATTACCATAAACAGCAATCCAAAATAAATGTGTAGGAAAGGAGCAGAGCCATGAAAACGAATCCTGTTGTTGAAAAAATGCTGTGCGCGGGGCGGTGGGTGGAAGCCGATTCCACCTTCCCGGTCTACAATCCTCAGGACGGGCGTTTACTTGCCGAAGTACCTTCCGCCTCTAAATCAGATATGGAAGAGGCGGTGGAAGGGGCCCATCGTGCTTTTACATCCCGGCGCCCTTGGCCGACGCATGAACGAATGACTGTGTTGAAAAAAGCCGCCGCTTACGTGCGGGAGAATCAAGAGTCCTTTGCTGAAGTGATCGCCCTGGAAGGAAGCAAAACGATTACCGAAGCCAGGGGGGAAGTGAAGCGGGCGGTTCAGACGATTGAAATCAGTGCCGAGGAAGCGCGGCGGTTGAAAGGGGAAACCATCAATTTTGACCAGAATGAAGGCGGAGAAAACCGAGTCGGCTATTATCAGCGCTTCCCGATCGGTGTCATCGGAGCCATTACGCCGTTTAATGATCCCCTCAACTTAGTGGCGCATAAGATCGGCCCTGCGATCGCTGCGGGTAATGCGATTGTCCTGAAACCGGCCTCTGTCACTCCCTTAAGTGCTTTGAAGCTTGCTGAGGCTTTTACAGCCGCAGGGCTTCCAGAAGGGTATTTGTCCGTCATTACAGGCTCAGGAAAAGATATTGGTGACACATTAATTACTCATCCGGCCGTTCAGATGATCTCTTTTACCGGTGGTCCTGAAGCAGGTGATGCCATTACGAAAAAAGCAGGGACAAAGAAATTGAGTATGGAGCTCGGATCCAATTCCCCTGTCATCGTCTTGAACGATGCAGACCGGGAGGAAGCTGTAAAAGCCTGCGTTTCAGGGGCTTTTTCAGCGGCCGGGCAGAATTGCATCGGTGTGCAGCGGATTTATGTGGAAGAGCAGCAGTATGGAGCTTTTCTTGATGAGTTCGCAGCCGCGTCAGCTGCTCTCCATGTTGGTGATAAAATGGAGGAAAGAACGGATGTCGGGCCGATGATTCAGGAAAAAGAGGCGCTCAGGGTGGAAAACTGGGTGGAGGAAGCGGTCAGCGAAGGGGCGGAAATCGTCCTTGGTGGAAGAAGAGACGGAACCTTCTACTATCCGACCATTCTGACCGGCGTTCCGCACGATGCAAAAGTGGCTAAGGAGGAAATTTTCGGACCTGTTGTGCTCGTACACCCGGTGAGAAATCTGGATGAAGCGATTGATTTGTCAAATTCTGTGAACTACGGGCTGCAGGCGGGCATTTTTACAAATAATATCCAAAAAGCGTTTGAAGCCATTCAGTATATGGATGTTGGAGGACTGATGATCAACGACAGCAGCGATTACCGGATTGATGAGATGCCGTTTGGTGGAACCAAGGGATCGGGGATCGGCCGCGAAGGTGTCCGCTTCAGCATGGAAGCGATGACCGAGCAGAAGGTCGTCTGTTTCCGATTGAATCATCGTTGATAAATACGTAGGCTGCGGGGTTCCGCAGCCTTTTTTTATGCGGAAAAGCAAGGGGTTATGCTGGTACTTCTTTTCAGGGATAAGGTTACGGAAAGAGCAGATAGTATAGATGAACCTATTCCTTAAGGAGGATGAATATGAGCAAGAAAACCCTTGTGATCTTATCAGTCATCATGCTGCTCGGCTTGCTGGCTGCTTGTAATACAACAGAAGAACGTGCGCGGGAAAGTCAGCGCAACAATTTGAACCAGGTTACCTTCGATCCGGAAGATGAGAACATGCAGCAGGAACAAAGATATGCCGTGGATCCCCGTTCCAATGAACAGAGCCGCTTTGATGCCAACGTCTATTTTGAGGGCATCAATCCTAATGGTCCAAATGGAAGAATGGAAGGCCCGTACTTTTTCGATCAGGAAGGCCGTTATGACCAACGTCAGGCTGCACCATCCGGGGATAACCAAGGACAGCCGGAGTCTGCTGAGCGAAACAATAACCAAGCTGAAAAAGACTCCAGCCCAGGCGAAAGCCAGGCAGCATCCGGTGATTTTCAGAAAAAAGTCATCGAGTTAACAAATGAAGCCCGTAAAAAGAATGGGTTGGAGCCACTGAAGAATAGTGCAGAAGTGGAAGAGGTCGCCCAGGTGAAATCAGAGGATATGGCGGAGAATGATTATTTTTCCCACACGTCTCCAACCTACGGCAGTCCGTTCGATATGCTGAAGGACTTTGACGTCGACTATTCTACAGCGGCTGAAAACATAGCGGCAGGCCAGCAGTCTCCAAAATCCGTTGTGGATGGATGGCTGAACAGTTCCGGACACAGGAAAAACATCATGAACAATAGTGTCACCCACATTGGTGTAGGCTATGCCAAGGATGGGAACTATTGGGTACAAATGTTCATAGCGAAGTAAAGGAAAGCGGCCGGCTCTGCCGGCGCCTTTCTACATAAACCAGCAAAGGACGATACACATGAAGAAGACAGGACTTCTACTGTTTCTGCTCATATGGATGACGGGATCTGTCCATGTCTACAGCTTCTCTGAAAAGCAGATCACAGCGCTTGGTGATTCCATCCCATACGGGTATCACCTTACCCCCGTTAATAAACAGCCATCACCTTATGCTTTTCCATATTTGATTGGGGAAAAAGGGAACATGGTCGTCAATAATCTCAGTGTCCCGGGGCTTACATCAGGAGAACTGCTTCAGGAGTTGAAAACAAATAAGGTTGTCCGTGATGCGGTCGCTGATTCGGATTATATCCTTCTTTATATTGGAGGGAATGACCTGCTGAATTTCCTTAAGAAAAACGATAACCTTCAAGGGGTGGATCTGGAGAAAGCGGCCCCTGTCATCAGAGATCTTATTTATAATGTGTATTCGACAATCCTGGAAATCGACGCTCTGTCAGACGGAGAAATCCTTGTCTATAATCTATATAACCCTTATCCGGCAGCCTCTGATCAGTTGAGTGCACCCCTCTCCTACATTAATCAACAGTATCAATCGCTCGTCCAACTGGTCCGTCATTTTGCCTCTGTTACGCTGATTGATGCGTACGGAGCTTTTGCAGGACATCCGGAATATATCATTGAACGGGATGTTCACCCGAACAAAAAGGGACAGGAGAAACTGGCTGAGCTGGGCTGGAATCAACTGAAAAACAAGCGGTAAATATAGGGGTATCCAATGGTTTCATGTATAATGACCATAAAGAAGGGGAGGTGTATCGTTTTGAAATTTGCCATCATAGGAACAAATACCATTACCGAAAAGCTGATTGAAGCCGGGCGCAGCCATCCGGAATTTGAATTGACAGGGGTTTATTCAAGAAACCAGGAGCGGGCCGATGCGTTCGCTGATCAGTACGGAGCTCCACTCCGTTTCACAAAAATGACAGATCTGGCCCTCAGTGAAGAAATCGAGGCCGTCTACATAGCCAGTCCAAATGCTCTCCACGCCGAACATGCGGTCACTCTTATGAAGCATGGAAAACATGTACTCTGTGAGAAACCCATGGCGTCAAACCAGCAGGAAATTGCCGGGATGATTAATACAGCCAAAAATCAGGGGGTCGTCCTGATGGAAGCGATGAAGTCCACGCTGATGCCTGGATTTTCAGCAGTGAAGCAGCATCTGCATAAGCTGGGTCCTGTCCGCCGGTATGTAGGGAACTTTTGTAAGTACAGCTCCCGCTATGACGCGTATAAGCAGGGAGAGATCCTGAACGCCTTCAAGCCTGAATTATCCAATGGCTCATTGATGGACTTAGGGATTTACGGCATCTATCCGATGGCGGCTTTATTCGGGGCTCCACGCTCCATTAAGGCAAGCGGCCTGTTTCTGGAATCCGGAGTCGACGGCCAAGGATCGGTTACAGCGGACTATGGTGATATGGAAGGAGTCGTTATGCACTCCAAGATTATCGACTCCCATTCTCCTTCAGAAATTCAGGGGGAAAGAGGGACCATGATTATTCCGAACATTTCTGAACCGGAGAACATCCACATCCTTTACCGGGACGGAACACGGGAAGAACTGACCGCCGTTAGTGATTTTCCTCCTATGTATTATGAAGTGGCCGAGTTTATCGACGTCATTCGACGGGGCACGAATCAGTCTTCCGTAAACTCCTTCGAGCATACGTTGATCACTGCCCGGATTATGGAGGAAGCCCGCAGACAGATCGGTCTCCTATATCCCGCTGATGAATGAGATTAAGAAAAAAGAGGCACGTGTATGAACGTGCCTCTTTTTTCTTAAGATGTGGATTCGTCACCTGCCCGGTCAGGATAGGGCTGTGCAGCTTCCAATTCCTCCTGATGCTTGATTCCCCACTGGTTCATAGCATGGAGGAAGGAAGCTGTTGAGCGGCCGTAAGGGGATAAGCGGTATTCAACATGAGGCGGGACGGTCTGATGGTCAATTCTTTCCACAAGTCCGTCATTCATCAGCTGTTTCAGCTCACGTGCCAGAATCCGCGAAGAAATATTACCATCAAGAGAACGGCGCAGCGCATTAAACCGCATTGATTCATCCTTAAGAAGCTTCCAGAGAATCAACCCCTTCCATTTCCCACAGACGACCTCCAGTGTGACACTAATGCCGACTCTGCCTCCCATCAGTCCCGCCTCTTTTCCATTTATTTTTTCTGCCCCTGCTTCTGCATGGCTTTTTCATAGCCTTCCATGACGCCCTGGGCATATACTCTATTTAATACCGTCATTGTTTGAGGAATGATTTTTTCTTCCTCTGATGGAGATATTTGATTCAACAAGTCCACAAGTTCGAGCAATTCTTCCGTAACCGGAAAAATAGGCTTTATATTGTCCAAATGGATCACCTTCCTGATAAATCGGAAAACGCTATTACTATAATTCTATTTCCTTTTCATTTACATCACAAGTAGTTACAAAAAGGTTAGTTTCAACATAGACCATTATGAACTAAAAATAGTTGGTTAAGCAACAACTAAGTCCGTGTTTTTGGTTTGTACAGCCTATTGGAAAGGGTTGTACAGGTTATACAAAAGTTATACTTATATAATAAATTTCAGGATTTTTGTATAAGTGCATGCGTCGAACCATACATAACATAGGGGCTGTATACGGAACATCTTGTACAGTGGGCACAGCCGGAAAGGAAGAAATATGAAACGAATATTTTCTTATGCCACTCCATATAAGAAATCTGTAGTTATCGCTTTACTGCTAATGGTGGTTGAGTTGATCGTCGAACTGACTCAGCCCATCCTTATGGCGAAGATTATCGATGATGGAATTGTCACGGGTGATTTATCGACGGTCACGATATGGGGACTTGTTCTGCTCGGGTTATCGTTCACCGCCTTTGCTGCCGGGATAACAAATTCCTTTTATGCCGCCGATTTCAGTCAAGGGGTGGGGCATGACCTGCGTCGTGACTTGTTTGAAATGGTCCAGTATTTTACAGGTGATCAATTTCAAAGGATCTCGACACCGAGTCTCGTCACAAGAATTACAAACGATGTCATACAGCTGCAGTCCCTGCTTTTCATGCTTGTGAGAATCGGGCTTCGCGCCCCTCTTTTCATTATTTCTGCCCTTATTATGGCGCTGACCATTGATGTCCGGCTTTCAATGATATTAATCGGGGGTGTTCCCGTATTTCTCGTATTCTTATTTTTCATTTTAATGAAAGGGGTCCGGTACTTTAAAAAAGTGCAGGAAAAGCTCGATGCTTTGAATAATGTAATCAGACAGAATTTATCTGCCGTCCGCCTTGTGAAGGGATTCAATCGCAAAGATTACGAGGAAGAGCAGTTCCGCACGGCAAATGCGGGGCTCGTCGCTGAGAATAAAAAGGCGCTCTGGTTGATGGAAACCGCTATGCCGATGGTCATGCTCGGCATGAACGCGGTCATTCTCGTTCTGTTATGGACGGGCTCCGGTTTCCTGGCCTTCGGAAATCTGCAGCCGGGAGAACTCGTCGCCATTATCAATTATGCGACTAGAATTCTTTTCACATTCTCTGTGTTCACCTTCCTCATTATGATGGTTTCCCGCGGCCAGGCTTCTGCCGCGAGGGTGGAAGAGGTTCTTTTGTCATCTGTGGAGACCGACCGTGCTGCCGGTTCTTCTGCTATTGAACATGTCGAAGGTGGAATATATTTCTCAGATGTTTCTTTCCGTCGGGGCGGTCATCGTATTTTAAACAACATTTCCTTTGAAGCTGAGAACGGAAGCACCGTGGGAATTATAGGAGAAACAGGCTCAGGTAAAACGTCTCTCCTTCATTTAATACCCCGATTATACGAAAAAGAATCCGGTCAAATTCTTTTGGATGGAAAAGATATGGAGGATTACTCCCTGAAGGTGTTAAGGCAGTCCGTCAGTCTTGTTCCTCAGGAGGTCCAGCTTTTCTCAGGAACGGTTCGTGAAAATATCAGCTGGGGCAGACCGGGGGCGGACGAAGCAGAAATCAGGGAGGCGGCCGCTCAAGCGCAGATAGCCGAATTCATTGAATCACTTCCTGGTGGTTATGATACACAAATCGGGCAGAAGGGCGTCGTTTTTTCCGGCGGGCAGAAACAACGGTTGTCTATTGCCCGGGCCTTAGTGCGGAATCCGTCTGTTCTGCTGCTGGATGACAGCACCAGCGCCCTCGATGCCCATACCGAAAAGCAGCTGTTGAAAAGTCTGGATGATCAGTCCTGTACGGTCTTCATTACAGCGCAGAAGATCAGTTCCATCCAGCAGGCGGATCTGATTCTGCTGCTTGATCAGGGGAGGATGGCTGCGAAAGGGACGCATGAGGAACTGCTTGAAACAAATGCCTACTACAGGCGGGTGTTTGAGTCACAAAAGGAAGGGGTGATGTCATGAAGCGCCGGGAAGCAGGAGGAGGCCATCACTCGATCGGAATGTCAGGACAGAAGGCGGATCAATTTGGTTCGACTTTACGACGGATTTGGAGCTATATGAGTGGACACAAATGGGCTTTTTTCCTCGTTATAACAGCCATTGTACTAAGTGCGGGCCTTTCTCTTCTTGGACCATACCTGCTCGGAAGAACAGTAGATACCGTCATTGAGAGTCCGGGTAGAGGACAGCTGCTCATCATGCTTGGGCTCCTGTTTGGTGTGTATCTGCTGCACTCTGTCTTTTTATGGCTCCAAAATTACTGGATGATCGGGATTGCCCAGGAGGCCGTCCAGGGAATGCGGGACCAGTTATTTGCCCATGTCCAGCAGCTGCCTGTCCTCTATTTTCAAACGATGCCGCAGGGGGAGTTGATGAGCCGTCTGACCAACGATATTGAAAATGTAAGTCGGACGCTGAACACAGCGGTTGTTCAATTCGTTACGAGCGTGTTGACCATTGTGGGTACAATCGGAATGATGCTTTGGCTGAGCCCGGTGCTGACTCTTTTGACATTGACGATCGTTCCGGTCATGTATGCGGGTATGAAATGGATTACGAATCGGACAGGTCCTTTTTTCAAGAAACAGCAGCGAAATCTCGGTGATGTGAATGGGTATGTGGAGGAAATGTTCACTGGTCAGTTCATCGTAAAAATGTTTTCAAGAGAACAACACGTCATTGAGGACTTTGCTGAAAAAAATAAGGCATTGAGAGAGTCCGGCTATTACGCACAGGTGTATACCGGGTTTATCCCCAAACTGATGAACATGCTGAATAACGTCAGCTTTGCCATTATTGTAGGAGCAGGCGGTCTTCTGGCGGTCAACGGATTCATCTCCATCGGAATTATTGTGACTTTCACAACTTATTCCCGTCAGTTCACCCGTCCCCTTAATGATCTTGCCAACCAATTCAATATGATCCTGTCGGCTGCTGCAGGAGCGGAAAGGGTTTTTCAAGTGATGGACGAACGGGTGGAAACGGAGGATGAATCCGGGGCTGTATCGATTCCCCTGCAAGGGGAAGTGGAGTTCCAGAATGTCTCGTTCGCCTACAAGGAAGGTCAGGATACATTGAAGGACATCAGCTTTAAGGTGAAACAAGGGCAGACGGTGGCCCTTGTAGGACCGACGGGGGCAGGAAAGACCACTGTGATCTCCTTGTTATCCCGCTATTTTGAACCTGATCGAGGAAGCATCCTGCTGGATGGTACAGCTTTGAGCGATATCCGCCGGGACAGTCTGCGCAGTCAGATGGGAGTCGTTCTCCAGGACGCTGTCATGTTTAACACGACGATTCGGGAAAACATCCGGTACGGACGTCTTCGTGCTTCGGATGAAGAGGTGGAACAAGCCGCCATTTCTGCGCATGCTCATGATTTTATTGTCCGGCTTCCGGACGGCTATGATACGAAACTCGATTCGGATGGGAAAGGGGTCAGTCACGGGCAGCGCCAGCTCCTTTCTATCGCTCGGGCCATGATCGCTGACCCCGCACTATTGATCCTTGATGAAGCGACAAGCAGTATTGATACAGTGACGGAAATGAAAATCAATGCGGGACTGACGGAATTGATGAGAGACAGGACAAGTTTTGTCATCGCCCACCGTCTGCATACAATTCGATCGGCGGATGTGATTCTTGTTATGGAGAAAGGGGCCATTGTAGAGCAGGGGACCCATACGTCCTTAATGAAACAGGGCGGCAGATATGCGGGATTGATTCATGCTCAGTCCGGGACTCAGCGTTCATCAGCTCGGTGAAAAATACACCACCCGGGTCCCTGTGTCATATGGTATGACATAAGGGAGGGGAAGCGTATGTCCCGTAATCACAACTATCCACTTTGGACGGAACTGCCTTACGCAGGAGAAGATCATCCTCCGACGCTCGATTCCGGTGTTGAAGTGGAGGCAGGCGAATGGAAAACTTATTTTATTCACCACAGCCGCCGACATGGGTTCAAACGGCTCGATGGACATCCAATCCGTTTAATGATCCAGGACCCGGAAACGATTCACTGGCAGGAAGAGTTAAAGAAAGTGAAGAACGTACTAGCTGGTTTGACAGACCATGACATCCGTGTAGCAAAATATTGGGGGGAGGGACCGGCTTCCAAGCAGTGGCTTCCGATTGCTGATCGTTTGATCGACACTTACGGGGTGGAAGCTCCACGGGCTGCCCGCATGTTAGGAGCCTTGTTCAGCGGGATGAATGATGCGTTCGTTGTCTGCTGGTCTTTGAAGTATAAGTGGCTTGTGCCGCGTCCGAACCAGCTTGATCCATCTCTGGCCACCGTCATCTGCACACCGGACCATCCTTCGTATCCGTCCGGCCACGCAACCATATCCGGAGCCGCAGAAGCCATATTAAGCTACTTCTTTCCGGCAGAAAGGAAAAAAATCAGGGAGCTCGCGGAGGAAAATGCCCGGTCACGGCTGCTCGCTGGTGTTCACTATCCTGTCGACAACGATCAGGGCCTTCGGCTGGGGCGCCAGATCGGCGGCATCGTTGTTGAAGAATTGAAGAAGGATCAAGTCCGGGGTGTCCCGCTCGATCGACCTTTCACCCAGTATAGAAATGCGGACGTGTACCCTGCGGATTATACGCAGGCTATACCATTTGATTATGATCAGCGGTGCCGGTCCCTGCTTCTCAGCGAAGACGATGAATCTTCGTCCTATACGGAATGGATTGATCCAAAGCTCTTTTTCTAATACGGATGAGAGAGAACAGCCGGGCGGCTGTTCTTTTTGTATGGGAAAAAAGAGACAAGTTCCCCCGGTGGACCTGCATATATATGTAAGGAACATCTACAGGAGGGATAAACATGGAAGCGTGGATATGGTCGGCAAAGAAAATCGGTCTGATCGGGGGAGCCCTTGTTATTGCACTGGCCGCTTATTTTATCGGTTCATTTTTTTGGAAAGGCGCCGTCTCGACAACGACAGCCCCGGCAGGTGAAGAACCACGGGTTGTCCAGCTTGTAACAGGGGAATTCAAGGCGGAAAAAGCGGATGGCACAGAAATTGAAGCCTACCGATGGGACCCTGGAACGATTTTTATTGAAAAGGGAGAGGATGTTCAATTATCCATTTATGGAGTGAATGGGAAAGAGCATCCTTTCTATATTGAAGGTACAGACATCAAAGGAATGGTGGAGCAGGGCAAGGAAACGGTGGTGGATTTGAAATTTGATAAGGAAGGCATCTACCGGCTGATCTGCACAACGCACGCAGGGATTGATACCGACGGACCTATGATTGCCTACATTGTCGTTGATTAAATCTGCAGGGAGGAGAATGGATGGTTACTCTTCTTGCAGGTTCCATTGTCCTGGGATTGTCCATAGCAGCGCCTGTCGGACCCATTAACATAGAAATTATCCGGAGAGGGCTGACCTTTGGTTTCTGGCCGGCGCTTTGTGTAGGGCTGGGGGGGATGTCTTCCGACTTACTGCTGATGTTTGTGATGTTTTTAGGAGCAGGCATTGTGCTGTCATGGTCTTGGGTGCAGATTACTTTAATGCTTCTTGGATGTTTGGTTTTAACGCATGCCGGCTGGACAAGCTTCCGTAAACCTGTCGTATCGGAATGGGACGCAGCGGAAGGAAACAGGAGAAGCAGGGGTGCCTCTTTGGTTTCCTATGCCCGCGGCGTGCTGATCGCCGGCACCAATCCCATGAATATTCTTTTCTGGGTAAGCATTTATGGATCTGTGCTAAGCGGTGCGCTGCAGAAAGAGGACGTCCTTCACTCTTTTTTGATCAGCTCCATGGTCTTTATTGGAATCGGATTATGGAACATGAATCTCGCTTTTATTGTCCATTTCAGCAGATCCATCATGACCTTTACCCTCCTGAAATGGATTCAGAGAACGGCCGGTCTTGTTCTCCTTTATTATGGAGTGAAATTCGGATTTGAAGCATGTCTTCTCATTGGAAAGTCCGGGTGGCTGTAGCAGACGGATATATATAAACAGATCCTTAAGACTGCCGGGAAGGTTCCCGGCAGTTTTTTGATGGACGAAGCTTGTTCTCCTCTCTTTGTGAACGGGTCTCCGGGAGTTCTTTGATTTGTCAAAGCTTCTTATGAAAGACGACCATGTCGATCCCGCGGATGCCGTTTTCATAGAACGGTTCCGGATAGGACAGGAAGAAGTCTTTTTTTATAGAATGAAAGCGGAAGCCGGCTTTCTGATAAAACAAGAGGTTTTCAATGCTGGAGTTGGATGTTCCGGCGATCACATCTGTTTTTCCTTTGTTCCTGTAAAGGGCTTCAATCTTTTTTAATCGCCGCTTTCCCGATCCCCTGCCTGCGAAAAGCTTCCTTTAAAGCAATATTCTTAATTTCGATTGTAGATTCATCCGGGGAGGTACACACACATCCCCCTGCTGTTCTGCCGTCTACTGTAATCGCATAGAAATCGCCCTCCTTCATATACGACCGGATCAGCTCTTCGCTTTCATCAGCCAGCAGAAGGACATCCATGTAAGCAGCGGGTTCCCTTTTATGGATCATCACTTCATCGTTCAAGTATATCTGCTCCTCTCTACGAACATGCTGAGCATATGATAACATAAGACTAGCAGATCAAATTCTGAAATCTATTACTTTTCAGATAAGGAGTCGTGGATGATGGAGCAACGAGAAAAGGTTTATGACTTAATCGGTGTAGGGGTAGGACCATTCAATCTCAGTTTAGCAGCGCTTTCTGAGCCGCTTGAAGATGTAGAGGCCCTGTTTTTTGAAAAACAGCCCGCCTTTGAATGGCACCCAGGCATGTTGATCGAAGGGACGAAAATGCAGGTCCCGTTTCTCGCCGACTTAGTAACGATGGCGGATCCGACAAACCCATACAGCTTTTTGAATTACATCAATAAAAATGGTCGGATGTATCCTTTTTATTTTCTGCAGCGCCTGGATATCCCGAGGAGGGAGTATAACGATTACTGCCAATGGGCGGCTGAACAGTTGACCAGCTGTGTGTTTGGAAAAGAGGTTGTGGGATTGACGCTTGAGGAAGAAAAGTCGTTGTATGTGGTTGAAGTCCGGGATGTAGGAACACAGGAGATCCGCACGTATTTCGCAGAAAATCTCGTGCTCGGTACAGGCAGTGTCCCTGTGATGCCGGCCTCGTTCCGAAAAGTGGAGGGCGGAGGAGTTTTTCATACGTCAGAATTTCTATCACACTATGACGACTGCAGGAATGCGGAATCGATCACAGTTGTCGGTTCAGGACAGAGTGCTGCCGAAACGTTTCGTGAACTTCTGAAAGAGCAGAGGAGCGGGGGCTACCGGCTGGATTGGATCACCCGCTCTGCCGGATTTGAATCGATGGAAGAATCAAAGTTGAGTCTGGAGCATTTTTCTCCGGATTATGTGGATTACTTTTATCAGCTTCCCCAAAAGCAGAAAGATGATATTTTTGCCGGACAGGGATTGTATTACAAAGGAATCAGCAATCATACCATTAATGATATCTATAATTTGTTATACGAGCATTCGGTCGGTCGGGAGACATTGAACGTCGGATTGAAAGTGCTCAGTGAAATCAATGGAGTAGAAAGAAATGAAGCGGGGGGTTATACCCTTGAAGGCCGTCATATTCAGAAGGATGAAACATTCAGCCATGATTCTGAAGTGATTATTGCAGCTACAGGTTATCAGCCGTATGTTCCGGACTTTGTCACGGAACTCACCGATCTATTGGTGTGGGATGATGAGGGTCGTTATAAAGTGACAGAGGATTACCGTCTGGTGCAGCAGAAACCGAACTCCAATCATATTTATGTCCACAGCGGCATTTCCCACACCCATGGCGTTGGTTCCACGAATCTCGGGTTGTCGGTACACCGGAATAAGGTGATTATTAACCACCTGACGAAGAGAAACGTTTATCCTCTGAATGAGACAAACGTTTTCCAAACCTTTGACGTCTAATAACCGAAACGATGTGGCACATACTGGACCATTTCATTGTATAGACAACCCTGTGATTTCTGCTTTGGCTGTTATGATCCATACGGATGGTTTTCCGGTGAAGGGGAAGCACATTTTTTCGCACCTATGACTTTATAGGATAAGAGAGGAGTTTTTCTGGTCAACAGAAAAACTCCTCTTTTTCATTCCGTCATAAGGTGAGGTCTCGAGAAGCGTTCGGTGGTGACGCCTGCGGGAACAGCACGGACCGAAGATCCACTTGGACAGATGGTTTTCCTGTCCAAGTTAGCTGAGGTCGTGCCCGCGGCAAGCATCCACCGATAAGCGGAACGTGACCGTCAAACCTTTTATGTGGAAAGATCCTTACCTTTTCTTAGATAGGGAGGGGCATATAAGACTTTGATTGTGGTTTTTGTGTATAAATGTGTGTATATGTGAATAAAAACAGAAGTTTTCAGGGATAGGTGTCAGTTATGCACATGTGGATAACTATGAGCTTGAAAAGCTGGGTGGATTGCAACAACCGCAGTCTATGAGATTACGACTTTGTAAAATCGTCAGAATGTGGCAGCTGCCTATTGACAGATGACTGCTAAGGGTTAATAATATTGTAAATATACAGACCTTATCATATTTATACATAAAGGTGGTTTTTTCGTTGAAAGCAGGAATTGTAGGGGCGACAGGATACGGAGGCATGGAACTGTTCCGGATCCTCAGCACCCACCCGCAGATCAGTCAAATAACGCTGTACTCCTCATCAAGGGCAGGAGAAGTTTATGAGGAAATGTTTCCCCGGTTTGCGGGGGGGAGCCGACATGAATTACAGGATCTTGACCCTGAAAAGATGAAGGAAGAGCAGGATGTCCTGTTCCTCGCAGCACCCTCAGGAGTGTCGTCGGAACTTACACCTGAACTGCTTGGAGGAAAGGCTAAAATTATCGATGTATCCGGAGATCTGCGCCTGCGGGATCCTGAAGCTTATCAGCAATGGTACAAAAAGCCGCCGGCTCCTGTTGAAACCCTTCAGGAAGCTGTTTACGGACTTCCTGAATGGAATTCAGAAGCTATTCGTGCAGCCGGAGTGATCGCTAATCCGGGTTGTTACCCGACGGCTTCTCTGCTCGGACTCGGTCCAGTGATATCCGAAAACCTTGCAGACCCATCATCTATTGTCATCGATGCGAAATCGGGTGTTTCCGGAGCAGGTAAAAATGCCAATCCATTGACGCATTTCGCTCATGCCCAGGAAAATTTCCAGATTTATAAAGTGAATCAGCATCAGCATATCCCGGAGATTGAGCAGCAGCTTTCCGTATGGAGTGGAGACACGCGTCCGGTGACGTTTTCCACCCATCTGGTTCCGATGACGAAAGGAATCATGGCTACGATCTATGTAACATTAAAAGAAGAAAAGACAGCCGAAGAACTGCATTCTCTTTTTCTCAAATACTATGAATCCAAACCATTCGTCCGTGTGCGAAGGCCGGGAGAATTTCCAGCTACGAAAGACGTATACGGGTCCAATTATTGTGATATTGGTGTAACGGTCGACCCAAGAACGAACCGGGTGACCATCGTCAGTGTCATTGATAACCTAATGAAAGGTGCAGCCAGTCAGGCCGTTCAAAATATGAATCTATTATTCCAGCTTGACGAAAGAACAGGACTTGCGCCACATCCTGTCTATCCCTAACTAAAGAAGGAGAGAAATGATTTGATACAAGTGGATAAATCAAAGCAGATGGAAAAAGTAACGGGAGGCTCCATTTTGTCTCCAAAAGGGTACCGTGCAGGCGGGATTCACAGCGGCCTCCGCTACCGTAAAAAAGACTTTGCCCTTCTGCTCAGTGAAACACCAGCTTCTGCTGCAGCCGTTTATACACAGAGTCATTTCCAGGCTCCTCCATTGAAGGTGACTCAAGAGAGTGTCAATGAAGAAGGAAAACTCCAGGGGGTCGTCATTAACAGTGCCGTAGCGAACGCCTGTACAGGAGAAGAAGGTTTGCAGAACGCCTATGAAATGAGAAAAATGATCGCCGGACGCTTTGGTCTGCCTGAACATTTCGTAGCCGTCGCTTCAACCGGTGTAATTGGACAGCAGCTTCCTATGGAGAAAATATCCTACGGGTGTGAAACCGTTGAAGTATCGGAAGAGGGGTACAGCGATTTTCAACAGGCGATTTTAACGACAGATACCTGTCAGAAATCCGCCTGCTACCAGGTAGTCATTGATGGGAAAACCGTGACCATCGGCGGCGCGTCCAAGGGTTCAGGGATGATTCACCCAAATATGGCGACAATGCTTGGTTTCATTACGACCGATGCGGCTATTGAACCAGCAGCGCTCCAACGCGCTCTCGGCCAATCGATAGATAAATCGTTCAATCAGATTACTGTGGACGGGGAAACCTCCACGAATGATATGGTTTTGACTCTTGCCAACGGCCATGCGGATAATGAACCGCTTGATGAGGATCACGAAGACTGGGATGCATTCCAAACGACCCTTCAACTGGTGTGCGAGGATCTGGCCAAGCAGATCGCTAAAGACGGGGAAGGGGCTACCAAGCTCATCGAAGTGAACGTTTCCGGTGCTCGTTCAGATGAAGAGGCACGGATCATTGCCAAAAAGGTAGTCGGCTCAAGTCTTGTGAAGACGGCCGTCTACGGGCTGGATGCCAACTGGGGTCGGATTGTCGGTGCGATTGGTCACAGTGAAGCTGAAGTGAACGCGGAAGCGTGTGACATTTACATTGAGGATCAGCTCGTCTTCAGCAAAGGGACGCCGTGTCCGTTTTCAGAAGAGCAGGCAACGGAGGACCTGGACAATGAAGAAGTGCATATTTCCATCCATCTTGATGAAGGGTATGGAGCTGGAACGGCCTGGGGGTGTGACTTAACGTATGACTACGTCAAAATCAACGCCAGCTACCGAACATAAACCAACCATTGTCATCAAACTCGGCGGCAGTATGCTCGATAAGTTGACAGACGATTTTTATGACAGTTTCCAGGAACTCCTTACCCATTACCGCTGCATCATCGTGCACGGTGGAGGACCTGCTATCAGCCGGCTGCTTGATCGTCTGCAGATCAAAGGGGAGTTTATTGAAGGATTGAGGAAAACGACAGCAGATACGATGGAAGCTGTTGAGATGGCCCTTGGTGGTACCGTGAGCAGTCAAATTACAGGAAGACTTTCCGGACGAGGGGTAAAAGCTCTCGGTGTGAAAGGCTCTGAAGCCGAATTGTTGACCGCTGGCTTTGTGGACGAAGCGCAGCTTGGTTTCGTTGGAAAAGTTAAAGAGGTCGATCCATCCGTGCTCGATCACCTGCTTGAGGGTGGATACGTACCGGTCGTCGCTCCATTTGGAAAAACGACAGACGGACGCACGGTAAACATCAATGCCGATACCGCCGCCGCCGCAGTAGCAAGAGCTGTTCAAGCAGAAAAGCTCCTCTTTGTCACAGATGTTCCCGGTATTTTAGTCGATGGGAAGCTGGTTGAGGGTACGACCCCGGAGGAAATTAATCAGTACATCCAGGAAGGTATCATTTATGGGGGGATGATTCCAAAGGTGCAGTCCGCCGTCGAAGCCTTATCCGACCGGCTTCAGGAAGTGTGGATTGTAAGCGGCGGGGATCGTCTTGTACAGGGTAGCCACCTGAAAGGAACCTCCATCCGTTCTGGCCGAAAGGAGACCGTATTATGAGTTTATTTCCGACATATAACCGTTTTCCGTTAACGATTGTATCTGGAGAAGGTACAAAAGTGACGGACGATCAAGGAAAGGAATACCTCGATTTTGTATCAGGGATCGCTGTCTGTAATCTCGGACACCGTCCACCGAAGGTCCAGGAAGCCCTTCAGAAGCAGCTCGATCAGGTATGGCACGTATCCAACCTCTACGAAATTCCTGCTCAACAGAAAGCGGCGGAGCTTTTATGTGAAGGATCCGGTCTGGATTATGCATTCTTCTGCAACAGCGGGGCGGAAGCTAATGAAGCGGCTATTAAACTGGCTCGAAAGCATACAGGAAGGGAAAAGATTATTTCCTTCAAACAGTCCTTCCATGGACGGACCTTTGCGACGATGAGTGCAACAGGCCAGGCGAAAATTCAGGAAGGATTTGGAAGTCTGCTGCAGACGTTCGAATACTTTCCTTACAATGACAAGGAAGCCATTGAGCGCGTTCATGATGGTTCTGTTGCCGCCATTATGGTTGAGGTGATTCAAGGAGAAGGGGGCGTCATCCCCGGTACGACAGAATTTCTTCAGGCAGTTGAAGCCAAGTGCGACGAACTCGGAGCACTCATGATCATTGATGAAGTACAGACAGGGATCGGCAGGACAGGAAAACCGTTCGCCTACCAGCATCATGGTCTGAACCCGGATATCGTAACGACAGCGAAAGGGCTTGGCAGTGGGTTTCCAGTCGGAGCGATGATTGGAAAAGAAAAACTGGCCCCTTCCTTTTCAGCCGGGGCCCACGGCTCTACATTTGGCGGAAATCCGCTGGCTTCTGCCGCTGTGCAGGCGACGCTGGAAGAGATTTTTGTTTCTTCCTTCTTAACCGACGTAGAGGAAAAGGGGCACACGTTCGTTCAAGCGCTCCAAGAAGAGCTTAGCTCTCTAAACAGCGTCAAGGATATCCGTGGAAAAGGATTGATGATCGGAGTGGAGGTGGACACGCCGGCCATTGAGCTCGTCCACTCCCTCAGAGGCAGAGGACTGCTGGCTGTTGTAGCCGGACCGAATGTCCTGAGACTGCTTCCGCCATTAACGGTGGAAACGGAGGAACTACAGCGGGCTGCCGCTTTGATCAAGGCATCCCTTGTGGAACAGGAAAAAAACCTGCAGAACGCCTAAAAGATAAGACGGTGACTTTTAAGCACCGTCTTTTCCAGACACTCAATGTATAAAAATTCAGTATATATAATAAATATTCATTCAGCGAGGTGAAGGTCATGAAAAGTTATCTACATTTACAAGACGGCCGGACATTTACAGGAAAGGCTTCTTCGACGTTACAAGAACCCATGCAGGGGGAGATTGTTTTCTTTACCGGAATGACCGGATATCAGGAAGTTCTCACAGATCCCTCCTACAAAGATCAGATTGTCGTTTTCACGTATCCACTCATTGGTAACTACGGCATTAATGATACGGATGAAGAAAGCAGCGAAATTCAAGTGAGCGGAGTGGTCATGTACCAATGCACACAGCAGCCTTCTCACTACCAGTCGACCCAGTCGCTCGGGGCGTATTTGGATGGGCAGCAGGTGCCCTATCTTACGGGCGTAGATACAAGGGAAGTGACGAAAGCGATACGGGCTCATGGGACACAACAGGCAGTCATGAGTCATCAGAATCATCACGACTTTTCCGAACCGTCTGATCAGCAGATATTCGCTGTACAGGGGGAGACGGTAGAGACGTATGGTGAAGGAAGTCTTCATGTCGCTTTAATCGATTTTGGCTGGAAAAAATCCATCCTGCAGGCTTTGCTGAAGCGCCAAGTGAAAGTGTCGGTTATTCCTTTTACACAGGTTGAAGCGGTTCATAAGGTGAAACCAGATGCCATTATTTTGTCCAACGGTCCTGGAGACCCGAAAGATGCTTTACCGAAGATTGAACAAATCAAATCCGTTCTCGACGAGTATCCGTCCTTCGGAATCTGCATGGGACATCAGGTTATTGCACTGGCCTACGGAGCGGATACGGAGAAGCTTCCATTTGGTCACCGCGGTGCCAATCACCCTGTCAAAGACGCCGTAACAGGGAAGGTTTTTCTAACGTCCCAGAATCATAACTACGTTGTGAAAAAAGACAGTTTATCAAAGACGCCGCTGTCAGAGCGTTTCTTTAATGTGAATGATCGTTCGATTGAAGGGTTGATGCATGATTCAGGACAGTTGATGTCGGCTCAGTTCCACCCTGAAGCCCACCCTGGTCCACAGGATGCGGAATGGTTGTTTGATGATTTCATTAGTCTTGTAGGCAGCAAAGGAGTGAAGGAACATGTCTAAAGTATTGGTTATCGGATCAGGTCCGATCATGATCGGTCAAGCCGCAGAGTTTGATTATTCCGGAACACAGGGATGTCTGGCGCTGAAAGAAGAAGGTCATGAAGTCATCCTCGTCAACAATAACCCGGCGACCATCATGACGGATTATGATATTGCGGATAAAGTCTACTGCGAACCACTGACGGTAGCGAGTCTGGAAAAAATCATTGCGATGGAGCGCCCGGATTCCCTTTTAGCGGGGCTGGGCGGGCAGACGGCACTGAACCTCGCCGTCGAACTGGAAAAGGAAGAAGTGTTGAAAAAATATGACCTCACTCTTCTGGGGACAGGAATCTCCTCGATTATGCAGGGAGAAGACCGTGAATTGTTCCGTGCCTTGATGAACGACCTTGATCAGCCGGTACCGGAAAGTGAGGTCATCACTACGACGGAACAAGCGCGCGTGTTCGCTGCTGAGGTCGGTTATCCAATCATCAGCCGCCCGGCCTACACCCTTGGGGGACGCGGTGGTGGAATCGTTCACGATGAGGCAGACCTGGATGAATTGATAGCTACAGGTTTAAAGGCGAGTCCGATTCATCAGGTCATCGTCGAAAAAAGCATTGCCGGCTTTAAAGAAATCGAATATGAAATCATGCGGGACCATAAGGGGACGTGTATTTCGGTTTGCAATATGGAAAACTTCGATCCCGTCGGTGTGCATACGGGGGATTCCATCGTCGTCGCGCCTTCTCAATCTTTGACAGATGATGACTATCAAATGCTTCGTTCCGCTTCAATAAAAATCGTATCAGCGCTTGAAGTCATTGGAGGATGCAATGTCCAGCTGGCCCTCGATCCTGTAAGCAAGCAGTATTACGTCATTGAAGTCAATCCGCGTGTCAGCCGCTCCTCCGCCCTTGCTTCAAAGGCGACGGGCTACCCGATTGCTAAAATGGCTGCCAAGATTGCACTTGGATACACACTGGATGAGCTGGAGAATCCATTAACAGGATATACGTACGCAAGTTTCGAGCCTGCTCTTGACTATGTTGTCGTCAAATTCCCAAGATGGCCGTTTGATAAGTTTCCACAGGCGGACCGTTCGCTTGGCACAAAAATGCGGGCGACCGGCGAAGTGATGGCGATCGACCGTACGATGGAGGGAGCGTTCCAGAAGGCTGTACAATCGCTCGATACGAAAATTCCTGAAGTGGACAATCATTGGTACCATCTGTACCAGCCGACGGACCTGCGCTTTTTTGCCATCTATGACTTGATTCGGAAAGGGACGTCGATGGATAAAATCCATCAGGAGACACAAATCGATCCTTTGTTCCTTCAAGTCATCCGTCATTTAGTCGATACAGAAATGGCTCTTGGTACGGAAGGACTGTCACAGCCGCTGCTTCATCAGGCAAAAGTCTACGGGTTTTTGGACGACCATATCGCAGCACTCGCCGGGTGCACAACAGCCGATGTGGAAGAGGCACGCAGAGAGTATGATATCCAGCGTTCCTTTAAACTTGTCGATACATGTGCGGCCGAATTTGAAGCCGCAACAAACTACGTATACAGTACTTTTGCCGGTATGAATGAAATTGCACCGCTTCCTTCAAAAGGGAAGAAGGCGTTGATTCTTGGTTCCGGGCCCATTCGAATTGGTCAGGGTGTTGAATTCGACTACAGTGCAGTTAAGGCGATTGAAAGCCTTCAGAAGCAGGGATGGACGACGATCATGATCAATAATAATCCGGAAACGGTCAGTACCGATTATGAAACCGCCGACCGCCTTTATTTTGAACCGATCCAAAAAGAAATCATCGCTTCCATTGTGGAACACGAAAGCATTGACCTTGTCTTCCCTCAGTTTGGAGGACAGACGGCGATTAATCTGGCCGAAGACTTGGAGAAAGCGGGCCTTCCGTTAGCTGGGGTCCGCGCCGATGTGCTTGATGCCCTGGAGGACCGTGATAAATTTTACGCAGCGCTGAAAAAACTCGGTATCCCGCATGTGGCCGGAACGACCTGTCATTCCAAGCAAGAAGCGCTGGAAGCTGCGGATTCTTATACCTTCCCGCTTCTCTGCCGCCCCTCGTATGTCATTGGTGGTCAGGGAATGGTCATTGTACAGGATAAACAGGAGCTGGAGCAGGCGCTCGCTGAATCGGATGATCGTCATTATCCGATCGTTTTGGACTCTCTGCTTCAAGGAGCGGAAGTAGAGGTGGATCTCGTGTCGGACGGCCATTCGATCTACCTGCCGGACATCATCGAACATATCGAACCTGGTGGAGTTCATTCAGGCGACAGTATGGCTGTATTTCCATCCACACTGACAGATTCATTGAAGCAGAAAATCCGCACGTATAGTGAAAAAATTGCGGTGGAATTCACCTATTGCGGCTTAATGAACATTCAATTTCTCATTCAGCAGGATGACGTGTACGTCCTGGAAGTCAATCCGCGGGCAAGCCGTACGGTTCCGATCGTCAGTAAGGTCGCAGATATCCCGATGGTGGACTGGGCCGTCCGGATCCTGACCGACGACGCTGAATTCAGTCTATCCCAACAGCCGGATCCCGTTTTTCAGGAGACAGCTGTCAAATATCCGCTTTTCTCCTCCTATGCCATGACGGACCTGGATCATAAGCTTGGCCCGAACATGAAATCGACGGGTGAAGGCATGTGTCTAGGCGAAACGGTCGAGGAAGCTCTTGCCAAGGTATTCGCTCACCTCCCTGATCTGTATGACGTAAAGGAAGCGTGTTTAGTGGAACTGGAAGGAAGACACGTCCCGGAAGCTTCTGACCTGCCCTTTAAGGAATGGATTACGAAAGAAGATGCTGCTGTTTATGTCAATGACCAATCGGGTGAGGAAGCAGAAAAACGCAGAATTACAGCTGTCAAAAACGGCCTGACCGTCATGAGCGAGGCAGCGACCTTTGATGCGTATGTAAAAGGATTGGAATGCAAAGATCCTGTCCCTGTCCCTCTGCCGCAACAATCCCTTGAAGGAGTGAAATCCCTATGAATTTAATGGAACAAATGCACGCAGCCAATGAATCCCTGCACGGCCGTCACCTGCTGACGTGGCTTGATTATACCCAGTCGGATGTCTCCCGGCTTCTGGCGGCCGCCCAGTATGTGAAGGAGAATCCTTACTCGCAGTCCATGAAAGGGAAGACGCTCGGCATGATCTTTGAGAAATCTTCCACAAGAACCCGGGTGTCCTTCGAAGTCGGAATGGTCCAGATGGGAGGGCACGCCCTTTACTTGAATTCAAGGGATATTCAAATTGGTCGTGGTGAAACGATTGCCGATACGGCACAGGTTCTGTCAGGGTATGTGGATGCGCTTATGTACCGGACCACCTCCTATGAGAAACTCGAGGAACTGGCTGCTCATGCTTCTGTCCCGGTCATCAACGGGTTGTGTGATCGCTACCATCCGTGTCAGGCTCTTGCGGACATCTTTACGATTCTTGAAATCAAGGGCCGTCTTTCTGGATTGAAAGTGGTCTATATCGGCGATGGCAACAATGTGGCCCACTCCTTGATGATCCTATCCGCTATGATGGGGATGGAAGTGGTCATCTGTACACCGGAAGGCTATGAACCGGACACGGAGCTGACAGAACGGGCCCGCGGGCTTGCCGGCAAATATGACGGGAAAGTGACGATCGAATCCGACCCCACGCGTGCCTCATGGAAGGCTGATGTCATTTATACAGATGTCTGGGCGAGTATGGGGCAGGAGGACGAAGCGGAGGCCCGCCTTCGGGACTTCAACGGTTACCAGGTCAATGGTGCATTGTTGGAGCAGGCGGCTGACGATGTCACCTTCCTCCACTGTCTTCCTGCCCACCGGGGAGAGGAAGTGACGGCCGACGTCATTGATGGAACCCATTCGGTCGTTTTTCAACAGGCTGAAAATCGTATGCACGTGCAGAAGGCTGTTCTCCAGGCGGTTATCGGCTGGAAATAAAAGTGACATAAATGCTCCTCCCTCCACCGTAAGATAAAGGAATGGAACTTTATACTTTATCTTACGCCAGGGTGCATAAAAAGATAGTCGAATGGCTGCGAATATCATCGAACGCGATATTTCTACAAGGGATTACAAGGTTTCATGTGGAAGTAGTCAAAGAGAGATCAAAATCAAAAGGAGTGGCCATGCAATGAGTGAGCAAGTGACAACAGCAGTGGAACCTAAGGTCGTTCAAAAGCCCCATTTCAAGGTGGTCGGTGTCTCTTGTCAAACGATGATGGATGAACGGTCCATCAAGGTGCCGAGGCTGATGGAGCAGTTTCATACGATGAAACTGCCGAAAGTGAAGAACCGTGTCCACGCCCCCCGTTCGATCGGAATGTTTGTAGACCCGCCGAATTGGAATGAATCCAGAGATGCTTTTTATTGGATTGCTGCCGTGGAAGTCGAGAGTTTTGAAAAGATTCCACAGGATATGATTACAAAAACCGTCCCTGCTCACACGTACGCCATGATCGATTATGACCCTTCTATTCATGACTTTGACCCGTATACGTTTCTTCATCAATGGATTGTAGAAAATGGATATCAGCAGGTGGAAGGATTCGGCTTTGAGGAGTATCATCCTTACACAGGACAGGAAACAAGATACTGTCTCTATCTGCCAATCAAATGAGGCTGGAAAACCACTCCGGCTCCCCGGTGTTCAAGCTGGATAAAATGTGGATTACCGCTCGGCTTTCTGCCGCAGGCGTCACCAAATGAGACTCTGAAAAAAGGAGCTGATCTGTTTAAGCGGATCAGCTCCTTTTTTGTGCTTCAATGTTCAAGTAAGGAAGAAGGAAAGCATGAAATAGAGAACAGCGGCAGCACCGGCGGCAATGAGAGCGGGCCGGAGCTTGAACCGGGCGTACTTCATAGGATTCAAATCCAGAATTCCGGCCGTCGTATTCGTATCGTCACTTAAAGGAGAAGCGAAAGCTCCGAACGTACCACTTGCAAAAACAGCTCCGATTACCATAGGAAGGGAACTGTCGGCGGCAGCTGCAATGGATACTCCGACAGGCATCAGGATGCCCCAAGTCCCCCAGGAGGACCCGATGAAGTAGGAGATGCCGCAACCTGCAATAAAAGTAATCACGGCGACAAATCCTGCAGGGACCCAGGAAAAGGAGGAGGAGATCGTCTCCGCAAAACCAAGCGCTTCCGATCCGGTGCTCAGCCCCCATACCATCGCAAGGAGAAGGATGACGCCCATCATATCATTCCCGCCGGCAATTAAGCTGTCCATCATTTTTTTCAAGGATTCCGACCGCAGCTTCAGGTAGATGACAAAGGCTGTTAACGTAAGCACAACCGCAAGGACCATGGCATCAAGCACATTGGCGTTGATCAGAGCATCGAGTCCTTGGCGTCCGGCTTGAACGCCGAGACTGTACATGAGTAGAAAAGTCAGGAAAATGACGCTGATCAAAGGGACAATCAAATGCCACGGTTTGGCAGGAAGATCTTTCGTTACGGCCGGGTGGCAGTCCTCCCAATGATCATCCTCCGTCTGCTCCCCATGATTTTCAGCATCGGTGGCAGGCGTCTTATTTTTATGGAAAAAACTTAGATAGAAGCCTACCCCGAGCATTGCAAAAGCGAAAAAGTTGTAGGGAATGCTTTGAATGTAAAGGCTGTAGGAGTCTCCCTCCAGTCCTGCCTGTTTAAGTGATAATTCGATGACGGAGGTCATGTAGCCGACGAAGGCTGTAGCAATCGGAATCAGGACGACGAGGGGGGAGGCGGTCGTCTCGATGACAAATCCAAGCTCCTGTTTCGTCATAGGGATGGATTTTCTTAGCGCTTTCATGACAGGTCCAATCGTGACGATCCGGAAGCTTGGGGCGCTGAAGGTTCCGACAGAGGAAATCCAGGTCAGCATAAAAGCTCCCCGCTTATGTTCAATCCGTTCGGCCGCTTCCTGCACAAACCCTTTAATCCCGCCGGACATTTTAATCAGACCGATCAAAGCAGAAAAAGCATATAAAAACAGGATGATTTTAATGTTGCTTTCATCCTTCAGGCCGTCAATAATAAAACCGAGAGCCGTCAACATCCCTCCAAGCCAGTGGAAATCCATAATATATCCGGCAACAACAACCGCGAAGAGGAGACTTGGAACGACCTGCCTGGTCCATATGGCTGCGAAGATGACAACGATAAATGGAAGGACGGATAACCAGTCCATAATCGGTCCCCCTTTCATACCTCTATTTTTCGTAGGTTGTGTGTTTCCGCACGTGTTATACCTCCAGGATCGGGAGAAATGGAATCATCATCTGGAAAAAGGGGGAAGGGCCTTTTGTGGAGAATAGGAAAAGGAGAGAGAGGAGGAAGACTATGAGTTTTATGACCCAGACGGTCCTGATTGAACGGCCGGTAGAAGAAGTATTCCAAGCTGCTGTGGATTTTTCCAACAGTCCGCAGATTATGGAAGCGGTCGTTGCGGTGGAACTGCTGAGTGATGGCCCTGTAAGGGAAGGGTATAAATTCAAAGAGACGAGAGAGATTAGAGGCAGGAAGGTCTCGGCGGTCATTGAGGTCACCGCCTTGGAAGAAAACCGGTCGTATTCGGTGAAGAGTGTGCAGAGTGGTCTTGACCTTCGTTACCATTATCAGTTTGAACCGGCACCGGGAGGAACGAAGGTGGTCTTCAAGGGTGAATTGTTCACACAGGGACTTCGCAATACGCTGACCCGCCCGTTAATCAAACAGATCATAAAAAAAGAAGACCAGGATCACCTGCAGCACTTGAAGAAGTTTATCGAATCTTAAACCCAATCATGCTATACTGGAAGTAAGCTGTGGATCACACATGAAGGCCTCTCCATCAAACGAAATGGGAAGAGGCCTATTTTTTATACCGTGGATCATATACTATGTTTTTCAGATAGAAAGGAACGAATAAATCATGACAGATAAACAACAGGAATGGCTGGAGAGCTTATCTTCCTCTACGAAACAGGCATGGGAGGAATCCGGCTTTGATTCGTGGACAGCTGTGCAGGAAGCGTCTCTTCCTCCTATTTCAGCGGGGGAGGATGTGCTGGCAGAAGCACCGACAGGAAGTGGGAAAACCCTTGCCTATCTTCTTCCACTGATTGAGAAAATCGACAGCAGCCAAAAGCATACCCAGGTCCTTCTCCTTGCTTCTTCCCATGAGCTGGTGATGCAGATTCACCAGGAAATTCAAAAGTGGACGAAGGGAAGCGGGATTACGAGCACAACGTTGATTGGCGGGGCAAATGTGAAACGTCAAATCGATAAATTGAAAAAGAAACCGCATATGGTGGCAGGGACGCCGGGGCGTGTCCATGAGCTCATCCAGAAAAAGAAATTAAAAGCCCATGAAGTAAAGGCTGTCGTTCTTGATGAAGCGGATCAGCTTCTCGTCCCTGAACACAAAGAAACGATCAACCATATTTTAAAAAGCGTCCAGCGTGATACGCAGAAGCTGTTGTTCTCTGCGACTCTTCCAGATGAAGTCATCGACCTGGCGCAGACATTCATGGATGAGAATGCTGAAGTCATCCGCATTGATGAAGAGATGAAAAAGCCACAAGTGACCCACCATTATATCGTGAGTGAAGATCGGGAAAAAATTGAAATGGTCCGGAAGCTGGCCCACACCGAAGGGTTCACAGGACTAGCCTTCATGCAGGATATCGCCAAACTGAATGTGATGGCTGAAAAACTGGTTTACAAAAAGCTGGACCTTGGTCTCCTTCACAGTGATGCGAAAAAAGAGCAGCGAGCAAAAGCGGTCAAGGAGTTCCGTAACGGGACTTATCCATTGTTGATGGCGACAGATGTGGCCGCGAGAGGACTGGATATCCACGAAATCAATTACGTCGTCAATCTGGATATTCCGAAGGACCCGAGCTCTTATGTGCATAGAGCAGGAAGGACCGGCCGCATCGGGGCAGTGGAAGGACGTGTCGTTTCCATCGTCAACCCTGTGGAAGAGAAGCGTTTGAAAAAGATGGCTAAAGACCTTGATATTCCGTTAGAGGAAAGTATCATCTATAAAGGCCGTCTGCAGACCCGGTAGCAGACAGCGGGACAGTTGCCTTTTGAAGGGGAGCATGGAATACTGGAGATAGAATCATACCTTCACAAACCAAGGAGAGAATCATCATGATAAAGAAATTTGTCCTCTTTTCAGCCGCCTTGTTTGTCATTATTGTTGCAGCTACTCCTGTCTCTGCTCAGGACCTTTTTAAAGAAGGGCCGAAAGCTTCTTATGAAAAAGTGAGCCAGCATATTCAGGGATGGGTACAGGAAACCAATTTTAAAAAAGAAGTGGAAGGATTCCGGTCGGACCTTCAGGACTTCTTTACTTCTATAGATCAAATACAATGGACCTATCCAGATGAATCCCCCTCGGAACAGGAAGGGGAACAACCTTCAGCTGAGTCTTCCTCCTCTTCTCAACCAGATGTAAAGGACGGAGCCGAGCCGACAGCGGAGGTACAGGCACTGGACAGTTACACCCCCGGTGAATATGAGCGGGAAGTCGTTGTCCTTGTCAATAAAGAGCGGGCTGAAGAAGGTCTGCCGCCTTTAGAAATGCATGATCGATTGAGCGGCATGGCCGATGTGAAGTCACAGGATATGGCGGATAAGAATTATTTCAGTCATGAATCGCCCACTTATGGAAGTCCGTTTGATATGATGGATCAGTTTGACTTCTCCTATCTTGCTGCTGGTGAAAATATTGCAGCCGGACAGCGGACACCGGAGGAAGTAGTGGAAGGCTGGATGAACAGTGATGGTCACCGGGCCAACATTCTTCATGAGGATTTCACTCATATCGGAGTGGGTTACGTAGAAGGACAGGGCCGGTTCGGTACGTATTGGACCCAGTTGTTCATGAAGCCGAGATCGACGTGAACAGGAAAGGCTGCCGGGGAAGTTCCCGGCAGCTTTTTTTCGTCTACGGTGGTGAAAATAGATGTGTACTTGTTACCCTGTAAGTATGGAATCATGAGGGCTCATTGCGTTGGAAACGGTGGAACTGTCCTTTAACCGTTGGACGGTCCGTTTGTTCTTCTGCAGCTGCCCATGTATGGATGAAATAGAAAAGGTACATGATCAATGCGGTGGTGCCTGTGGTCATAAACGTGATGGATACAGGTTCTCCCTGTACATAACCGGCGGCTTGGTGATAAAAGTAGAAAAGCATGCCTGTAACAATCAAATAGGCGAACTTTTTCATAGAGGTTCGTCTCCGTAAAAAAGGAGCCGGAATCAAAAGAGGAGACCAGAAAAGCAGCGCCGACCAAAACGATAGAGTCAGATGGATGCCCATCCAAACGGGTGACAGCGTCTCTCCGGCCGGGAAGTCGTATGCGGCGGTGGTGCCTGCCAGAAAAACCGCTGCAGTTACCGGCAGGCAGGAGACCGTAGGAAGCAGTCGTTTCCAGGAACAGCGGAACCAGCAGCCCCTTCTTGTACTGTATCCAATCAAAGACGGAGCTGCACCAAAACAGAGAAACGTCCGGGTCAGCTGAAGCAGTCCTTCCTGATGGGCGGCACTGATAAACAAGGACAAAGTCATGAGAGCGGCCGCATACGCCGCCCAGAAGATATTAGGGTGCACACCTTTTCCCCCTCTTTTGTTTGTTTTACTTTACCCTGGTATAAAGGGGACAAACCTGTACATATTCAGGAAAGTATAAAGGAGGAAACATAATGGAACACCGTGAACTTTACCGTTATGATGCGTGGGAGCTTCGAATGAAACTCCTTCAAAAAGAATGGAAAATTGAAGAAGTGATCGATCATTACCGGGCTGTAATCAACCGGAAAAACCCGGATCTCAATGCGGTTGTTCATCAAATTGAAGAGCCTGTGAACACCGATGGTCCATTTATGGGTCTGCCCTTCTTGATTAAAGATTTGAATGCTGTGAAAGGCCATCCTTTAACATATGGCTCTAAAGTGATGGAAGGATTCAAGGCTGGGTGGGATGATGAATTCGTCAAGCGCTTTAGAAAAGGAGGCTTGACCATTATTGGAAAATCCAACACCCCGGAATTCGGCTTTACACCAGCGACAGAGTCTGTACATCTCGGGTTTACAAAAAATCCGTGGAACAGAGATTTCTCACCCGGCGGATCGAGTGGTGGAGCTGCAGCGGCCGTCGCATCAGGGATGGTTCCTTTCGCCCACGCCAGTGACGGTGGAGGCTCTATCCGGATTCCTGCTTCCAACACCGGGTTGTTCGGATTTAAGCCCACAAGGGGTCGGACGCCATTCTCCATGCACTTGAACAGTTTTGCGGTGAGTCATGGGGTGACTAAATCTGTCAGGGACAGTGCAGCCCTGCTTGATATTTTAGAAGGCCCGCAAAAAGGGGATCTATTTGCCACTCCTGCGCAGGGAAAACCTTATGCCGGCCTGGATCATCGCGATCTGGGCTCGTTGAAAATCGGATATATGGCTGATTTCGGCGACGTTATGCCGATCAGTCAAGATGTTCAGAAAGCCGTAAATAAAACGGCACGGCTGTGTGAATCGCTCGGTCATCACGTCGAGCAGGCGTATCCGGACATTGATTTGAACCGGTTTATGGACGCTTTTGTCGTGGTGTGGGTCGTAGGAGGCGCCTTGGCCGTGAAAGAAGCGGCACGGATGAATGGGAAAACGGCAGACCGTCACAGCGTAGAACGGATGCTTTCTACACTTATTGAAAAAGCAGAAGGCTATTCAGCTTTAGATTATGAAAAAGCACGTCTTTATCTGGCGGCTGAAAGTGCGAAATTCCATGCGTTCTTTGAGAAGTACGATGTTCTCCTTCACCCGGTCAATGCTTCTTCAGCACTTCCGCTCGGCTGTTATAACGGGGAAGAGAAGACGATTGATGAAATCCTTGCTGTTTCAGCGGCCTATGCCCACCTTGCCCCGGCAGCCAATGTGACGGGGCTCCCTGCGATGAGTGTGCCTCTGTATTGGAAAGAGAACCATGTGCCTGTCGGTTCCCACTTCACAGGTCGGTTCGGAGATGAAAAGACGCTCTTTAAACTGGCGGCGCAGCTGGAGGAGGCGGAGCCATGGTTCCACCGTTATGAAACATTAATATAATAATGAAGGCTGGTGGGTTCTCCCGCCAGCCTTATTTTTTTTCATAGATCAGGTCATCTCCGTCTCTGCATGCCGTGTTTTAAGATTTTATTAGTGGTGGGTAACCGGGAAAATAAAGGATATCCGCAGGAAGAGGGGATCATTTTTCTGGAATAATAGTAAAAATACTTATAAAAAAACGGTTACATAGAAGAATGGAGTTTTACTGAAAAAAAACCGGGGTATTTCCTGAAAATGTTCCCATACAAAAGACGATCAGGAGGTACCATACATGAAGAAAGGGAAAAGTTTACACGCTTTAATCATTTTAATGTTTACTCAATTTATATCAGGCGGGGTGACCAACACCAAAGGGATTGTCCTTGACCAGGTGGAAAATGATCTGGGTCTGGACATGAGCCAGTTTGGTCTTGTCGTTTTAATCTTCCAGCTTGGCTTTACGCTTGCCAGTGTCATCATTGGATATTACACAGACAAAAAAGGTCTGCGTACGATGACCATCATCGGTTCGATTATTATGGGTCTTGGATTCCTGGGTACAGGCCTTGCCCCCAATATTATGTTTTTCCTCGGTTTTTATATGATTGTCGGTTTTGGTCTTGGAGCGCTCGGGGTAGCTTCCAACGCGATCGTTCCCGCAGCTTATCCAGAAAAGCAGAACCAGATGTTCAACCTCGCGATGGGTGTTTATGGTCTTGGGATGGTCATCTTTCCACAAGTATTGAACTTCCTTTTCCAATTCGCGTCCTGGAGATATTTTTATATAGGCATTGCGGTTTCACTGGTCGCTGTCATTATCTATATCACAAGTGTAGCCTTCCCTTCAGGGAAAGCAGAAAAAGTCGATTTGAAGGCTTTTATTCCGATGTTGAAGGATGCTCAATTCGTTTTCCTTATGATCTTTCTCGTCTTTCAAGTATCGGCGGAGGTTTCCTTTACAAACTTCTTCCCGGTTTACCTCAAATCGCTTGATTTAGGAGGCATGGCATCAGCAGAAAAAGAAGATCTGGTAGCCGCTATTCTATCGATTTTCTCTGTCTTCTTTATGGTTGGAAGACTCGCAGCCGCCTATATTACAAAATGGGTGAACGAGCGGGTGATCCTGATCAGCTTTTCGGCAGGGGCGCTGCTTATGGTCGGTATCAGTTTCCTTGTAGCGGAAAGCTTCCCGTATCTTTTCGCAGGAGCCGGTCTATTCTTCTCAGCATTGTTCCCGACAGCGACAGCGTTTGGGACGCAGATGTCTAAAACAAGCGGCTCTGCCTTAGGGCTGATTTATATTGCCGCCGGTATTGGCGGGGGTATTGCCGGTTACATCGTAGGCCTGGCCTCTGAAATTTTCGGAATGGCTGGTGGATTCAGCATCGTGCTTGTATTCCTCGCCCTTATGCTGCTCATGACCTTCTTTATGAACAGCAGCAAATCCCGTCAGCAGCAGGCTTGATGTTTACTCCGTCTCCTTGAAGAGGCGGAGTTTTTTTATTGAAGTTGTGATATTCACCTGGATTTCCTGTAAAATTTAAGAAAGGAAAGGGTGGGGAATCGATGGATAAGTGGATACGGGGCATCTTCCTGGTCGTTCTTTTCTTAGCTGGGTGTCAAACGGGAGAAAGTGGAGAAGGCGAAAGGAGTGTTGAAATGCTGGAAGGAAGATGGGAAGGTTCCATTGAAGTGCCGGGACAGCCGCTTGGCATTATTATACATATGGATAAACAAGAAGAATGGAAGGGAACCATCAGCATCCCCGCACAAAACGTGGAAGATTTCGTCTTGTCGGATATTGCGGCAGGCGGGGAGGAAGTCGCTTTTACGATGCCGGTACCGGGTCAATCCATTCAATTCCATGGACAATTAACAAACGGGGAGCTTGCGGGGACATTTACCCAGGAAGGACAGTCCTATCGTTTCCAAATGCAGAAAAAAGAAGCGGCCCCTGAAGAAGTGGGGGAGTTTCTGAGTATAGAGACGGATTCAGCCACCCTCTACGGGGAATTGATGATGCCTGAAGGGCTGGAACAGGCGCCGGTCGCCCTGCTCATCCCCGGATCAGGCCCGACGGATCGTAACGGAAATTCGCAGGGTGTGCAGGGGAGGAATGACAGCCTGAAAATGCTTGCTGGGAAACTTGCGCAATCCGGCATCGCTTCTGTTCGCTATGATAAGCGGGGCGCGGGGAAGAACCGTGAGGCTGTTATGGATAATCAAAACATGAGGTTTGAAGTGTTCGTTCATGATGCCAGCCAATGGATCGACAAACTCTCCAGGGATGACAGATTTACGAAAACAGCTGTCATCGGGCACAGTCAGGGATCGCTTGTCGGCATGATGGCCGCTGAAGGCCATGCTGTGGATGCTTATGTCTCCCTTGCCGGCGCTGGACAGCCGATTGATCGAGTACTTGAAGCCCAGCTTGAGGAGAGTTTGACCGAGGATTTGTATGAGGAAAGCCTGGACGTATTGGAGAAACTGAGGAACGGAGAGGATACAGGAAGCGTCAGCCCTCCCCTCCAGAGCTTATTTGCTTCTGACCTGCAGCCGTTTCTCCGTTCGTGGATGAGCTACAATCCATCTGCCCAGTTGAGGGAGCTGGATATGCCGGTTTTACTTGTGAACGGAACCCATGATATTCAGATTCCAGTAGAGGAAGCTGAACGGTTGAAGGAAGCGGCGCCGGAGTCGGAGCTTCTTCTCGTGGAAGGGATGAATCATGTATTGAAGGAAGCCCCTGAAGACCGCGAAGGAAATCTGGAAACGTATGCTGATCCGGACCTTCCACTGCCGGAGACTCTCACGGAGCCACTGATCACATTTTTACAGACCAACGGTTTTTAGTGATCTTGTTATAAAAAGGGCAGCCTCTGAATCTTCAGGGGCTGCCCTTCTTCAGCGCTTTTAAAAGAAGTAATAGCCAATGCCCTCGATCACTTGGAAAATGGCCATCAACCAGAAAAAGCTTATGGACATGAGGAGGTTTCCAATGATCAACCATTTGCTTTTAGCAATCAGGGCGGAAGCAGCTCCTGGAGGTCCTGCAATAAAGGTGAATATCCAGGCACCACTGGAGATGCTTAAAAAAACGTTGGGAATCCATAAAATGATGGAAAGAGAAAAACATAGGATGGAAATGGACCATGCTCCTTTTTTCATTCTTCCCCTCCTCTTTTTGCAATCAAGCGTAAATTTTATTAGATATGGAAGAGGATGTACAGAAAGGGAAGTGTTGTCTATGAAAAAAGCATGGAGGGAACCTTGAGGTTCCTTCCATGCTTTTAGTGTTTCAGCGCCGAATCTTCTGTAAGAGTCTGAGAATCTCAATGTACAGCCAGACCAGCGTGACAATCAAACCGAAGGCACCGTACCATTCCATATGCTTAGGTGCACCGCGTTCCACTCCCTGTTCGATAAAGTCAAAATCAAGGACGAGATTCAACGCAGCGATGGCGGTAATAAATAAACTGATGCCGATGCCGATGGGGCCGCTTGAATGGAGATAGGGCACTTCCATGCCGAAAAACTGCAGGATGAACTGCACAAGATAGACGAGTAATATTCCGAGGGTAGCGGAAACAACCATCAAACGGAAGTTCCTCGTTACCTTAATGATTCGGGCGGCATATAGAAAAAGCAGTGCAGCCATGACCGCCAGTGTTAAACTGACCGCTTGAATGACAATCCCGGAATAAGCACCTTCCGCATAAGCAGAAAGACCGCCGATCAAAAACCCTTCCAACGCCGCATAGATGGGAGCGGTAATGGGAGCGGCTTTAGGTATAAAAGCGGTAACCAGAGCGAAAATCAAACCTCCGACCGCTCCGATCAACATCATCATCGTCACGTCGGTACCCTGGGCGTACTGGTACCATGTATATCCGGCAGTTCCAAGCAGGAACAGGAACAAAACGGCTATTTTGGCGATCGTTCCGCCCAGTGTCATCGTTTTCCCCTGTTCGCGGGATCGCTGGAACGCTTCTGTTTTCAATATCGGGTTGCTGGTTCTCAATAGAGAGCCTCCTTTATAAATCGTTCGATACCCCTGTACCCTGATGGCGGGGGATGTATGTTAGTGAGCATACCATTTATATAATTTCTTCGGACGGCCGATGCGCTGGTGGCTCACCACCTGTTTTACTTTTCCTTCTTCCAGCAGGTGCATTAAGTAACGGTAGACCGTTGGGTAGGCAAGGCCGATTTCCTTAGAAATCACGTCGACAGGGAAGGCTTCCCGGTTTTCCTGTAAGTATTGAGCGATGGAATGGAGCGTGCCTTTGCTGATTCCTTTGGCGGTAAAGACATCTTCCTCTTCTTCCTGAACATGTTTCATATTCGCAATCTGGGCGTGAAGCTTGATCCGCGAAATAAGATCAGGAGCTTTCACAGGCTTTAATGCGAAATCCGTCGCCCCTTCTTCGAGGAAACGGTCGGCGACCTCCTGCCTTTCGTCGACGGTCAGGACAAGGATAGGCACGATCGAGTTATGCCGGCGGATTTCCTTGACCGTCTGTAAACCGTCCATCTCAGGCATATGGTAGTCTACAAGAATCACATCATAGCTTCCTTTCAGGAACAGGTCCACGCCTTCACGGCCATTGGCAGCCGTATCGGACTCCCATTGGGCATGGCGGCAGAATTCCGTAAGCATATATCTAAGAGATTCGTCATTATCCATGATTAATATTTTCATCTCGTACTCTCTCCTTCGGTAAGTGAATCCAGAACGTAGTTCCTATGCCTTTCTTACTTTCAATCGTCATTTCAGCGCCATGCTCTTTCACGACGTTTTTCACAAATGTCAGGCCGACGCCCGGATGGGATTTCGTACTGTAGCCTGCATTCCATATTTTATTGATGTTCTCTTTGCTGATACCATGGCCGTTATCCTGGACACCGACGGATACGCCCTGCCTGCTCTCTTTCGTAGCAATCGTAACTTTAGCATCTGCTTTTCCTTCGACCGCATCTCCGGCATTATCAATTAAGTTGACAAGCGCTCTTGTCATACGGATTTTGTTGATGTTGATTTCCAGTTCTTCATCCGCAGCCAGGTCAAACGTGTACATCGTCTCCGATTCTGACAGTTTATTGGCCCTGACATATTCGATGAAAGTCTTTAATGAACACCAGTTCTTTTTTTCATGATAGAGGATTTCGGAAACCATATCGCTGGTGGCTTGGATGGATGAGGATATTTTATTGGTGTACTGCAGGATTTCCCTGTCTTCTGTCTTCATCTGGATGAGGGAGTTGAGCCCTTCCATTAAAGAGAGTGGTGTTTTCAAATCATGAACGAGGTGCAGAGCTTCCCGGCCGGATCTGGATTCCACCATGTCGAGACGGGCAATATCGAGGTCCTGCCTCATTCGTGTTTTCTGTTCTGCCATAGTCAGGTAGACAGCAAGGACGGTAGCGTTACTAATAAAGAAGGCGAAGAAAAGGAAGCTGTAAAGGCTGATCGCCTGTTCAAATCCGAGCAGTTCTGCCGTAGTTTTCACCAGCATGGAAAGTTCTCCGCCCCCGAATCCGAATGCTGTCAGGTATGTGATCGTGTCCAGCCACTGGAATCCGAATAAAAGCTGGGCGAGAATAAAGGCTTTGTAAATCGGGCGGAGCTGCCCTTTTCCTAACAGGTGAAGAACAGCTATGGACAATAATAGAATGATGGCGGGTCCGCCAAAATGATAGTTGATCGAATTATACCCGTTGATGATGGCATAGACAAGAGGAATGATGACAAACGGTACAGCAATCTTCAGCCAGGGCCGTTCCAGGCGTCTGCCTAATTCATCACCAAGAAGGAGGGCACCGATATAATGGGGCAGCGCCCGGATGGTGTTCAGCATGACAAGGCCGAAGGCAGCAAGCATCAGGGTGCTTCCATCGGGGTCGGTTTGGAGGGTTCCCATCCATTCATCAATGCCTGTCCGTTCAATACTCAGCCACAACGGCATCGTAATACCGATTACGATACAGGCGATTTTGATCCATATGCTTTTTGAATAAAGCAGTTGTTTCCACATTTGATTCATCCTCACTGGAGCGCATCTTTTTATACATTCTAATATATCCATCAGGCATTTTCGATTGTTTTTTCCTGAGCTGATGGATTTTACCAGCAGTTCTTCCTATGAGGAGGACCTCAAAGGGTAGTATAATGAAAGCATTATGATTACGGACGAAAGGTGAACGAAGCTATGATCATCGTTATTGATAACTATGATTCTTTTACGTATAACTTAGTACAGTATTTTCGGCAGATGGACACAGATGTCATCGTCAGGAAAAATGATGCCGTATCGGTAGAGGAAATTTCCCTGCTTGCACCAAACCTGATTGTGTTATCCCCAGGGCCTGGTAAACCATCAGAGTCCGGCGTCTGTCTGGAGGTGCTCCGGACCTTTGAAGCCGACATCCCTATCCTCGGTATTTGTCTCGGCCACCAGCTGATCGTAGAAGCTTATGGAGGCTTGGTCCGTAAAGGGAGGAAGCCGATGCATGGAAAAGTAACAGCGATCACCCATGACGGGGCACACGTGTATGAAGGGCTTCCGGAAAAGGTTCAGGTCACACGGTACCATTCCCTTGAGGCCGATAAGCACCAGCTTCCGGAGCAGCTTAAACGGACAGCTACATCTGAAGATGGAAGCATTATGGGGGTCCGGCACAAAGACTATCCAGTGGAAGGGATCCAGTTCCACCCGGAATCGATTCTCACTGAATACGGTTTTACGATGCTGTGGAACAAGTATCAGCAGGCTCTGCACTACCAAGCCGGCAGGAAAGGGGCGGTTGTATGAACGAAACGCCTTTCCTGCATTTTGAGTTTGTGAACGAGTACGGGGAAAAGGAGAACAGCCGATTTGAAAAACCGGTCGAAATCTTAACCACCGACGATCACCGGGAAGTGAAGGGGATTTTCGATCGGCTGGAGCATGTTCTCGATGAAGGGTATTATGCGGCAGGATTTGTCTCCTATGAGGCAGCACCGGCTTTTGATGAGGCGTTCGCTGTTCATGATTCACCGGAATGGCCGCTCGTCTGGTTCGGTATCTTTGAGCAGGCGATAGACGCTCCTGAGCCTTCCTCGGACCTGCCTTTTCATGTGTCCCAGTGGAAAATGAAGGGCAGCTATGAGCACTACCAAAAAGGCATCGAGCAAGTAAAGAAGGGTATAGAAGAGGGGGACACGTACCAGGTCAATTATACGACAAGACTGGAAGCAGCGTTTTCCGGGGATGCCTATTCGTTGTATAAGCGTTTGATTAAAAATCAGAAGCCTGATTATGGTGCTTATATAAATATAGGAGGACAAAGTCTTTTATCCGCGTCTCCTGAACTTTTTTTCCGGATGGACAACGACACGATTACAGCAAAGCCGATGAAAGGGACGGCTGCGCGTGGAAGGTTTCACCGGGAAGATGAAGAGCAGTACAGACATCTTCAAGTCTCTGAAAAAGAAAAATCAGAAAATCTGATGATTGTCGACCTTTTAAGGAATGACCTCGGCCGGCTTGCCGTACCCGGGTCTGTGCGTGTACCGGCTCTGTTCGAAATAGAAACCTATCCTACGGTCCATCAAATGACTTCCACCGTCACAGGAGAGCTTCCTGCCTCTTTTACGATGTATCAGGTATTTGAAGCGTTGTTTCCGTGTGGGTCGATTACGGGAGCGCCTAAGGTGCGGACAATGGAATACATCCAAAAGCTTGAAGATTCTCCCCGTGACGTGTACTGCGGAGCGATCGGCTTTATCACTCCCCGGAGGGAAGCCGTTTTTAACGTCCCGATCCGGACGATCATGATCAATCATGACAGCGGAAGAGCGGTATATGGAACCGGAGGCGGAGTAACATGGGATTCGACATCAGAAGGGGAATATCAGGAGGTATTCACCAAAGCGCGTCTTCTCACTGAAAACCGTCCCGATTTTCATCTTCTGGAGACGATGAAGCTGGAGGAGGGGCACCTTCACCTAATGGATTACCACCTGGAGAGGCTGGAACGATCGGCCCGGTATTTCCGATTCTCTTTAAATAAATCCCGATTGAAGACGCGTTTACTGGATGAAGCGGCTCAGCGGCCGGAGGGGCTGTACAAAGTAAGGCTGCTCACGGGTGAAAAGGGTCGGGAGGAAGTTCAGGTCACACCGATGGATCCGCCTGCTTCTCTGGTTCAGACCGCTCTTGCCGACACTCCTGTGTCCGACCAGAATCCTTTTTTGTTTCATAAAACCACCCACAGGGAAGTGTATGAGAGACACAAGACCCCCGGTAAAGCGGCTGTTCTGCTTTGGAACGAACGGGGGGAACTGACAGAATTCACAATAGCGAACCTTGTCGTTAAATACCAAGGAGAGTATCTCACCCCACCAGTAACCAGTGGTCTTCTCGGAGGGACATACCGGCAGTACCTGTTGGATGAGTCACGGATAAAGGAACAAATTCTCTACAAGGATCAGCTTGGAGAATTCGATGAAATCTGGATGGTGAACGCCCTGCGCGGATGGGTGAAGGTGGAGTTTTCATAAAGGAGTGATCCAGTGAAGCATATCGTGTTTTACGATGCGCAGTGTCCTTTCTGCTTCTATGTAAAAAAAGTATTGAGAAAGTTTGACTGGATGGGGCAGATTAAATGGGTAGCTGTACAGGAAACAGAGAAAAATGGGAACTACCCTTACTTAGAGGATCGAAATGTCCTCGACGAGATTCATATGCTGACAAAGCAGGGAGAAATCACTCAGGGATTTGAGACGATTCGGCGGCTGATGCTTGCCCTGCCTTTTTTTGCAGCCCTGGGCGTCCTCTTATCCCTCCCTGGCGCCTCCCGGATCGGGTCACCATTATACCGTTGGTTTTCCGCCCACAGGCACCAGTGGTTCGGGAGATACGATCTTCCCAGATATGCATAAAAGCCTGTGTTAACCAGTTAGAGTTGTCCATTTGTCGTGTAAAGAGTCACACCGCTTGTTGGTGGATGAATACCGCGGGCACGCCCTCAGCTGACTTGGTCAGGAAGGTCGCCTGCCCAAGTGGATCTTCGGCCCGTGCTGTTCCCGCTTGCGTGGAAAAGAAAAAGGGAAAGAACAGGCACTGATGACAGCTGCCTGCCGGAATATGAAAAAGACTCTCCTCCATCCAGCAAGGGTGAGCTAAGTGAAGGAGAGTCTTTTTCGATGTTAAAGAATGCCCAAGGAGCGGTGCCCCTTCCACTCCTGCGGAAGAACGAGTGGCCCCGAGATCGCCGAGCCTGGGTTTTGCGAGGAAGCTCGGGCGCTCGTCCGCGGAAAGGGAAGGGGCTTTCGCTCCTGGCGGCAAGAAAGAAAAAAGCTTATAAAGAAACAGAGGTTCCTCTACAAGCTGAAAGCCTTCTTTACAGAAGGCTTTATTTTTGGTTTTTCTTATAAAGGCGGTAGGATCCAAATGCAATGATCAGCAGGGCAATGAACAGAGAGGTCCATTCCCCGTGGGAAACACCAATGTAGATCCCCCTGGTCAGGAAGAGAAGACAGAGTACAAGAAAAACAATCAAAGTCGCTTTATTCATATTGATCCTCCAAGGATAAACTATTTCTTTCTCATCATACAAAAATCGAACAAAGAAGAATAGGCATAGTTATTCTTTCAAAAAATAGTTTATGGTATGGTTAGGACAAAAGAATACTTTAAACAGGGAGACGGTTGCAGATGAATAATGAGCTGTCCTACATAAAAGAAAAGATTTTATCCAGCAAGGAGACGCTGGGTGAACAAGTCAAGGCGTTGAAGAAAAAAGAATATGGGGTACAAGCCCTCATGACTGCTGACTGGGAGCAGTTGTTCATTTATATTGCCCAGAGCCTGGAAGAAGAGACGTTGGAAATTCATGAAAAAGTGAAGAACTGGTCGGAGAAAGAAGTGGAAAGCAAAATCAACCAGGGTGGGGAGTTATCTCAGTCGCTGCGAGCTGTACATTTCGTCCGACGGGTCCTTTGGGATCACTTTCAGGAAGAGGTGGAACAGGACGTTTTTTCTTCTTCAGTGATTATAAAAGTAAGTAAAACGATCAGTTCCATCCTTGATGAAGTTACCCGGCATTTCAGCGAATGTTATTCAAGGAGCATCCAGCAGGAGGCAGACCGGAAAGAAACCAGACTCGCGGAATTATCTGTGCCGGTGGTTACCATCGTTGAAGGGGTGGCGGTTCTGCCCCTTATAGGAGAGGTCGATCCCCCAAGGGCAAGAATGGTGATGGATACGTCTCTGCGCCGGAGTACGGAACTGGATCTTGATGAGCTGTTCATCGATGTGTCCGGGGTCCCGATCATAGATACGTATGTAGCCAATTACATTTATCAAATCTTTCATGCATTGGAGCTTGTCGGTGTGAAAACGACATTGACAGGGCTGAGACCGGAAATGGCAAAAACAATGGTGGACCTTGGGGTCAACTTTAAACGGATCCATACGAAAGGCGGCCTTGAACAGGCGCTTAGTGATCTGGGCATCCAGCGCCCTTCCACATCGCTTGAAACGTAAAAAACCTGTAGAAGGCTTCCTTCTACAGGTTTTTTAAAAATTAGGAATGGGAAGGTTCAGCTACTTTGACGAGCTGTTTTCCGAGGTTGGTCCCTTCAAACAGTCCAAAGAAAGCGTCCGGGACGTTTTCAAAACCTTCGATGATCGTTTCTTCATACGTCAGCCGGCCTTCCTGAAGTTTCTGAGACAAGTATTGGAAGCCTTCACTGAAACGATCCTGATAATCGCCTACAGTAAATCCTTTAACTAGGGCGCTTGCTTTAATAAGGTGGGACTGCATGCGAGGCCCCTGGGCATTTGGCGTATTGTAAGTGGAAATCGCTCCACACTGGGAAATCCGGGCAAATTTATTCAGGCGTGGATAAACCGCATCGGAAATTTCACCGCCAACGTTATCAAAGTAGATATCGATTCCGTTCGGGCAGGCTTCATCAAGACGGGCAGGAACGTCATCCGTTTTATAGTTGATGACTTCATCGACACCCAGCTCATCTTTTAAATACGCGAGCTTTTCATCAGATCCGGCGATACCGACGACATGGCAGCCTTCAATTTTCCCGATTTGAACGACAGCTGAACCAACAGCTCCAGCCGCGCCGGAAACGACGAGCGTCTCTCCTTGTTTCGGCTGACCGATATCCATCAATCCGAAATAAGCTGTCAGTCCCGGCATACCCAGGATACCGAGCGAGGTGGTTACAGGACCGAGGCTTGGATCGATTTTTCTCAGAGTAGTTGGATCTGCCGTTGTGAATTCCTGCCACGGAAGCATGCCGGTTACGATATCTCCCGATGCAAGCGCTTCTGATTTAGATTCCACAACTTCAGCAACAACGCCGCCCTCCATCGGTTCATTTAGTTGGAAAGGGGCCACGTAAGACTTCGCATCACTCATACGTCCACGCATATAAGGATCTACAGATACGTAAAGAAGTTTCACAAGGACTTCTCCCTGCTTTGGTTCAGGTCTTTCTGTTTCAGCGATGTTGATATGCTCATGGGTAGGCGCGCCTACAGGTCTTTCTACCAGCTGGATTTCTCGATTACTCATTTGATCATCCTCCTTTGTTTCTATTTTATCGTAACGCTTTTTAAACCCTGCTGAAAAGTAATAGGGTCTGCGTAATGAACATTCATTCAATGGAAGGGGATACATGTATGATGCCTGCAGAAGAAGGTTCCATCAAACGAATTGAAGGTGAAAAGTATATCACCATTGAAGATACAGGGAGATTGTCTGCACCGGATATCTGCTCATTGGCAGATATCCTTGAACAGGACGCTTCCCCGGGGCAGGTCATTACGCTTATGCTGGAAAATCAACCTGAAGCAGCGGTGTACCTGCTGAACAACGGCTTTACCAGGCATAACACGACCGTTTTTTACCGGAACTCTTTAAAGTCTCTGCGTTCTGTTTCCTCTTCATACACATGGAAGACAGTCTCAGAGATAGGGGAACCTTTATTTAAGAAAGTCTGGGAGCAGTCGATGAATGATTCTCCAAACGGAAGATCAACGCTGACGATGGACGATCATATGGAAAGCGTCAAACAGGAATTAGGCAAAGGGTATGAATCTTCCTGCCTGACCGTTTTTGAGGAAAGCCGGCCGATTGGGATTGTTATGCCTCATATTGAACCTGGAACAGAGAAGGAGGGACGAATTTTTTATTTCGGACTGGTGCCTGAAGAGCGTGCAAGAGGAAAGGGTACACTGTTGTTTTTTGATGCTCTCCGCAGGCTGAAGCATGACTTCGGCGCCTCCTCCCATATAGGTTCGACAAGCATCCATAATAAAGCGATGCTGAGGCTGTTTGAAAAAGCAGGTGGTGTACAAGAAAGAGTCACGACGGCTTACAAGAAACGAAAGTGAATGGACCGCCGGGGATCGAAAAAGACTGCCGGGAATTTACCCGGCAGCCGGTAGAGAGTCCTTTTACTTCTTCACTTCTGCTTCTTTCAACTGCTGATACTCTTCATCTGTGAAGGCTCGGGACCTCGTAAGAAATCTTTTCCCTTCCACTCCTTCAAGAGAGAACATGCCTCCCCGGCCGTCCACTACATCTATGATCAGCTGGGTGTGCTTCCAGTAATCAAACTGCCGCTTATTCATATAGAAGGGGGTCTCTCCAATTTCCCCGAGCCGGACATCCTGACTGCCAATCATCAGATCGCCTTCTTCATAACACATCGGTGAGCTGCCATCGCAGCATCCGCCCGATTGGTGAAAGAGAAGGGGACCGTGCTTATTCTTCAGACGGTCGATGAGATCCAGGGCAGCATCGGTTGCTTTTACACGTTCCACCATCTTAAAGAGGTCTCCTTTCTTTTAGGAATGTGAGAGGGGATCAAAAGAATCCAAGCTTTTTAGGGCTGTAGCTGACCAGCATGTTTTTCGTCTGCTGATAGTGATCGAGCATCATTTTATGATTCTCACGGCCGACGCCGGACATTTTGTATCCACCGAAGGCTGCATGGGCGGGGTAGGCGTGGTAGCAGTTTGTCCAGACACGCCCGGCTTCAATGCCGCGTCCGAAACGATAGGCGGTATTCATGTCGCGCGTCCATACACCAGCTCCGAGGCCGTAAAGGGTATCGTTGGCAATTTTCATGGCTTCGTCGTGATCTTTGAATGTGGTCACAGACAAGACGGGTCCAAAGATTTCTTCCTGGAAAATCCGCATACTGTTATTTCCTTTAAAGACTGTAGGCTGGACATAATAGCCATCCTTAAAGTCACCGTCCAACTGGTTGCGTGCTCCACCCGTCAGGCATTCCGCTCCCTCATCCTTACCGATTTCAAGATAGGAGAGGATTTTTTCCAGCTGTTCAGAAGAAGCCTGAGCACCCATCATCACTTCAGGGTCCAACGGGTTTCCGGTTTTGATTTCTTTTACCCGCTTAATCGCACGCTCCATGAATTCATCATAAATGGACTCCTGGATGAGGGCACGGGATGGACATGTACAGACCTCACCCTGGTTCAAGGCGAACATGACCATGCCTTCGATCGTTTTATCAAGAAAATCGTCATCTTCGCGCATCACATCTTCAAAGATTATGTTCGGTGATTTACCACCAAGTTCAAGCGTGACAGGGATGATATTTTGAGAAGCGTACTGCATAATCATACGGCCTGTCGTCGTTTCTCCGGTGAAGGCCACCTTGTTGATGCGGGGGCTCTGCGCCAGAGGCTTACCAGCTTCCAGACCGAATCCGTTTACGATATTCAAGACGCCTGCAGGAAGAAGATCCTGCACCATCTCCATGAAATAAAGGATGGACGCAGGTGTCTGCTCGGCCGGCTTCAGGACAATCGTATTTCCTGCAGCCAGAGCAGGTGCGATTTTCCAAACGCCCATTAAAAGCGGGAAGTTCCAAGGGATGATCTGACCGACAACGCCCAGTGGTTCTTTAAAATGGTAGGCGACCGTATCCTGATCGATCTCCCCAATGCTTCCTTCCTCCGATCGAATAACAGAAGCGAAATATCGGAAGTGGTCTACAGCAAGAGGGATGTCTGCATTCAGGGTTTCGCGTACGGCTTTTCCGTTTTCCCATGTTTCAGCGATGGCAAGCTTTTCAGCATTTTCCTCCATACGGTCTGCAATCCGGTTGAGAATCAGCGATCGTTCCGTGACGGAGGTTGTCCCCCACGAGTCTTTCGCTTTATGAGCTGCATCCAGAGCCAGTTCAATATCCTCTTCTGTGGATCGTGCGACCTGACAGAAGGTACGGCCGGTAACAGGTGTCACATTTTCAAAGTACTGCCCCTTCACGGGAGCTGTCCATTCCCCACCAATGAAATTATCATAGCGGTCCTTAAACTGAACGTCCGACCCTGCTGTGTTCGGAAAAGCATAAACCATAGATCCATCCTCCTATTTAAAATTATTTTGCAAGCGTTTACATAAACCTTCAATTTGAAACTACCATTAAGATGGAAAATTGTCAATTTACAGAAAACAAAACCGTAAAACAGCGCTCGATGCTGTAGACATTCTTGTTATAATAAGAGTATCTAGTGAAAAAGGAGCTTATGTATGACAACCAACCGTGTACTTCTTGTCGATGGCATGGCGCTATTATTCCGCGCTTTTTACGCCACGGCTATGAGTAATTATTATATGATCAACAGCAAAGGGACGCCGACGAATGCTGTCTATGGGATGATGAAGCATTTATTCACCGCGTTGGACACATATCAGCCGACGCACGTCATCTGCTGCTGGGATATGGGGAGTAAAACCTTCCGTAACGATTTATATCCGGATTATAAAGCAAACCGTGGGGAGCCGCCTGTTGAGCTGATTCCCCAGTTTGAACTGGCTAAAGAAACCGTGGCCGCCTTGGATATACCGAATGTTGGGCAGGTCGGGTATGAAGCAGATGACTGTATGGGGACGCTCAGCCGCGTGTATAGTGAAGATTCCCAGGTTTTCCTGCTGACAGGAGATCAGGACCTCCTCCAGCTATTGAAACCGAATGTGAATGTCGTCCTATTGAAAAAGGGATATGGAAACTATGCTGAGTATCATGAAGACAGCTTTTATGAGGAAAAAGGCATTACACCATCCCAGATGATTGATTTAAAGGCTTTGATGGGGGATACAAGTGATAACTATCCAGGGGTGAAAGGGATTGGCGAAAAAACAGCCCTGAAACTTCTCCTGAAGTATGGAACTATTGAAGGCATCCTTGAAAATATCGAGGAATTGACGAAAGGGCAGCGCTCCAAAATAGAAGAGAACCTGGATATGCTTCATTTATCACGGAAGCTTGCTGCGATTCATTGTGAAGCAGCTGTCGACTGTTCTCTTGATGATGCGCTGTTTTATATCGATGAGGAGAAAATGGGTGCCAAATTCGATGAGCTGGAATTTAAGAACTGGAAGAAAAACATTACCGGGATGTAAAAGGAAAAGGAGGAAGCGGATGCTTTCTCCTCAGGCTCTAGAAAAATCCTTGTTATCCAGTCCGAGTTCTCCGCATGTCGTGTTGAGGGGAAGCGTTCCGCTTATCGGTGGATGCTTGCCGCGGGCACGGCCTCAGCTAACTTGGTCAAGAAACCCATTTGACCAAGTGGATCTTCGGCTCGCGCTGTTCCCGCAGGCGTCACCACCGAACGCTCCTCGTGGCGACGTTAGAATATAGAGGAGAGAGATTGTGCCCTATGCAGATTCGCAGATTTAAAAGAACGGCATGGGCTGCGCTATGGCCTCTTGCGTGGAAAAGAGTAAGGGAAAGAACAGGCGTTGATGACGGCTGCCTGCCGGAATATGAAAAAGATTGTCCTCCAGCCAGCAAGGTTGAGCTAAGTGAAGGAGAGTCTTTTTCAATTTTATAGAACACCCAAGGATCGGTGCCCCTTCCACTCCTGCGGAAGAACGAGTGGGCCGAGATCACCGAGCGTGGGTTTTGCGAGGAAGCTCGGGCGCTCGTCCGCGGAAAGGGAAGGGGCTTTCGCTCCTGGCGGTAAGAAACAAAAAAAGCTTGTAAAGAAACAGGGGTTTCTCTACAAGCTGAGGAGGAAGCGGATGCTTTCTCCTTTTTTTATAGTAAATCTTTTTTTTGGGTTTCTCTGTAATGGTTGGCTTCTTTGTAGTACATCGCTGCTTTTTTGTACATGCGTTTTTCGTAATAGAGGTTTCCGAGCATTTCTACAAATTCTTTATAGTCTTTGTATTCATTCAACCGTCGGAAGTCAGGAATAATTGTATTCTCGAGCTTCTCCATGAAGGAATCTTCGAGTGTTGTTTCACTCACCATATTCCTTAAGATGTAAAACTTGTGTTTGTATTTCAGGAGATTTTCTTTTTCCGACTCAGCCTCTCCATCCGCAATATACTTCCAGCATTGGGATAAATCATCACTATAGTAACTGGTTAAAGCGAGCAGGTATATGGTGCTGGATCTGAACATAGTTTCCTTCGTATCGATTTCGTAGGCTTGTTGAAGGTAGTGATAGGCATCTGAGTATCTCTCCTGATTAATATAGTTGATCCCGAGGTTGTGATAGATCCTTCTTTTTTCTGTAACAGGCAGCTGATACTTAGCAACCTTCAGAACTTTTAAGAGGAACCTTTCAGCAATTTGGTGCACGCCGAGGGAGTTGTAATTAATCGCAATAATAATATAGTTGTCAACCATGCGTTGATAATAAAGGTGATCCTCATAAATCTCTAAAGCCTGGTAGGCATAGTAGGTGGATTCAACAAACGATCGGATCTTTGAATAAGCTAAAGCTAAATGGAAATAAACCTCCCCCTCGTGGATGGGAAGTTTATTCATGAGTTGTTCGGCTTCCATAAAATGCTTCAGGGATTTCTTCAATTCCGCTGATAACAGATAATGAACGCCAATGGTTTTATGGAAGAAAAATCGATATTCTGGATTTGCACCATCATAAATATTCGAAAGTTCCTTCATGACGTCATCCGACAGGGTTTTTCCGATTTTAGTCATTTGATGACGGGTGTGAACAATTTTATATAAGTTGGTCAACTCAATATTCTGGTTATCGTTCAATTGGTTAGTACACTCTTCATGGAGTTCGTCCATAAGGGTGAAATCCCTCATCTGGGAAGCCTCGTGCCAGGCGTGCAGGTTGTTGTATATTGCCTCGTCGAACTCTTCGTTAATATCAATCAGTTTAATTTTTAAGCGCTCACCGAGGAGGCGGTAAATTTCTTCGCTGGCATTGATTGTATCGTGCTCAATCTTACTCAAATAAGAGACTGAGCAGATTCCTGATGCAAGTTCTTCCAAGGTCATATTTTTAAATTTCCGATGTTGCTTTATTAATGAGCCTTTCATCATTCACTACTCCTTTAACGCATCAGCTGTTAACATTATAGCAGAGAATTATATTTTTCAATACTTTTGTCCTATGAAATGACTTTATGCCTATACCTGTGGAGTATGTATAAAAAAACCAGGCACGCGGCCTGGTTTTTTATGATTATAATGTTTTTAATGCCTCTTCAATCTGCTGGTCACCGGAAATCATTTCAAATGTCTTGTGATAGCAGTTCTGTTCTTGAAGGCAGGCAATCATTGTTTTCGCAACATCTTCTCTGGAAATCGTTCCAGCGTCTACTTTTTCCCCGACCTGGATTTTACTGCTGCCGGACTCATTGGTCAGACCGCCGGGACGGACGATGGTATAGTCAAGTTCTGTAGATTTAAGATAATCATCCGCTTCGCCCTTCATTTTCATGTAATGCTTCAGTTCCTCGGGCCCGCGCTCAGGTTCACCTGCGGCCATACTGCTCAGCATAATGAATTTCTTAATGCCGAGGTTTTCGGTTGCTTTGACGAGGTTGATCGCACCATCACGGTCAACAGCTTCTGTCTGGTCAGCACCGGTGCTGGATCCTGAACCTGCTGCGAAAATAACCGCATCCATTCCTTTAACCGCATAGCCTACATCACTTTTGGTTACATCGGCAAGGACGGGGGTTCCTCCAAGCTTCTCGACTACTGCTTTTTGTTCTTCTTTACGAATCAGGCCATAAGGCTCATGGCCGTCAGCTTTTAAATATTCTACTAATAGACGTCCGGTATGTCCGTTTGCTCCTGCTACAAGTACTTTCATGTCGTATACAGCTCCTTCTAGAATGTTTTCTGCTATTTGTTTAGCCTTTTCTTATCTTTCTCAAACATTCGAATCTGAAGGGAAGCAGAGTTCCTGGTAATTGCACCGTGAACAGATGGAAGGGTTGCTCTGCATCGGGAACTGCTGAAGGGGGAGGGGCTCATTTTTATCTGGATCGGCCAGGTAACTCTTCATCTGCTCCATGCTGATTTGATAGAGGTGCTGGACATTGATCAAATCCTGCTCGTCCAATTGATGCTCCACATGTGTTCCATCAAGGAGATATTCGTTTCGGATGATGATGTCGTCCAAAGATGGAATATCGTACTTTTGAAGCAGGTAAAGGGCGTAGAGAGAAAGCTGACTGCGATCCTCTTCGGAAGACTTTCCCGTTTTCCAGTCTACGATGATCCATTTATTTCTTGTGACGTCTTTGTAGACCAGGTCCATGACAACGAAAATTTTCACGCCATCCGCTTTCATGAAACGAAAGGTTTCCGATTCGATGAATTCCATCACTTCTTTATTCTGAACATCCTTGAACGTCCGGCTGTTAAAGAAGTGTCTGACCACCTGCTGCAGCCTTCCTGTGATTTTCTCCACCTTGGCTGCCGGCAGAATATTGGACTGGCTGTAGTATATTTCATGAAGCATGGTGTAGTGCTTTGGTCTGTTCATCCACAAGTGTTCTTTTTTTGTGGATTCAACAAAGCCACGGTTCAGATGGTGACGGATATCATCCAAAAGATGATCCTCGCCCGGCAGGGGCTCATCCCTGCGCACTTTTTGCAGGGTTTGATAAATCAAGTCGTGGACAATGCTTCCGAACAGCATTTCCAGATTGGTGATTTTCTTTAAACGATACGACTGTCGGGCCAGCGAATCAGCCTGACGCAGCCATCCATTATGGGAAACGTAGTAATCATAGGCGTATTTCCTGGAACAGGTCAGCATGGTCTTATGCCGCGAAAGAGACCAGGACAACTCGGGATACGGTTTGATTTCAAACATTGAAAAACATCCTTTTTTCACACATTCAGCTATATGGATTCATAAGGCTCATGATTCACGTATTGATAGGTCTCCAACGACACCTTATTATGAAGCACCAAAACTCCTTCATTCTCTAAAAGGTTCTGCTGAACAGCCGCTTTTTCTTCATCTTGAAAAGCGATCCGTCCCTGGGCATTCACGACACGATGCCATGGGAGCTGGTATTTGGAGCTCATACTGTGAAGGATACGTGAAACCTGCCGGGCTGCGCGTGGGTTACCGGCTGTACGGGCGACCTGTCCATAGGTCATGATGTGTCCTTCAGGGATCTGTTTAATGATGGTTATGGTTCTTTCGGTGAACGGTTTCATCTTCACGTCTCCTTTGTCTTTATTCTACAGGATAGAAAAGGGGACTGGATAGCTTTGGACCTTTTGTTTTTGTTACAATTTATAAACAGAGAAGAAAGAGGAGGTCCATGATGGGACAAATACCAAGAGTCTTAAGTATCGCTGGTTCAGCCTCACAGGGAAGTGCAGGCATTCAGGCGGACTTGAAGACATTTCAAGAATTTGATGTTTACGGAATGAGCGCTGTAACAGCTCTTGTTGCAAATAATAGAAAAACAGAGCAGGGCATTTTTACACAGCCGCTGGTGTCTATTGAAGCTCAAATATACGCATCACTTGAGCATGTAGGCGTTGATGCATTAAAAACAGGAATGCTGTTTACAGAAGAAATCATTAAGCGGACGGCTGAAATCATTGAGGAGTCTCAGGTGGAGAATGTAGTGGTGGACCCTGTTATGGTCGGGAAAATGGGATCACAGCTGCTGAAGGATGAGGCTGTTGAGACACTTATGAACGAGCTGCTGCCATTAGCGAAAATCATTACCCCCAATCTACAGGAGGCGGCCCATATGCTTGGTGTTCCAGTACCGGAAACCCCTGAGGATATGAAGGCAGCTGCGCGGGATCTCTATCATCTTGGTCCAGAGTATGTATTGATTAAAGGGGGAGCATTAAAGGATTATCCAGCCGTTGACATGCTCTATGATGGAAGTGGGATGATGGAACTGGAATCAGAACGTGTCCAGACGATTCATACGAGCGGAGCGGGTTGTACGTATTCTGCAGCCATCACCGCTGAACTGGCCAAAGGTAACAGTGTGGAGGACTCTGTCAGGCGGGCTAAGTCTTTCGTTACGACAGCCATCCAGCATGCGTTATCCTTTGACCGCGGTATCGGTTCCACTTATCATGCCGCCCACCGGCTTAAAGGATAAGTCCAGGCCTGATGGAGTGCAGAATAATAAAAGGCTTGTTCCCAAGGAGGGAACAAGCCTTTTTGTTTATCCGTGAATACGGTCGTATTTATCAATCTGCTTTTTCTGTACAGCATCCCAGCGGTTTTCCGGGTGCTCTTTACATTCAGCTGTGCAGGCTGCGTGGTGCTCTTCTTCACAAGCTTCACAGCAGACATACTGACGGTTGCAGACTGGGTTGCTGCAGTTGATCATACGGTCTTCTGCTTTTCCACAGTGCTCACATTCAGCAATGACTTTTTCTTCTACATGATTGACAGGAATAGAGATACGCTCATCAAAGACGTACATCTTTCCGTCGAACAACTCACCTTTCACTTCCGGATCCTTACTGTACGTAGTGATCCCGCCTTCGAGCTGGTACACATCCTCAACACCGTTTTTCTTAAGAATGCCGGTCAGCTTTTCACAGCGGATGCCTCCTGTGCAGTAAGTCAGGACTTTCTTGCCCTTCCACTGGTCTGCATTTTCAGCAATCCATTCAGGGAATTCGCGGGAGTGGTTGACGTCCGGCTGAATAGCATTACGGAAATGGCCGATCCTGTATTCATATTCGTTCCTGCCGTCGATGACAATCGTATCTTCATCTTTCAGCATTTCATTGAATTCCTTTGGCTTCAGGTGCTTCCCACCGAAGGTTTTAGGATCGATATCATCTTCATCGATACTCCAGTTGACAAGCTCCGGCTTCACACGGCAGTGCATTTTCTTAAATGCGTGCCCTTCATGCTCATCCATCTTGAAGTGGATGTCTGCGAAGCGCTCATCGGAGCGGACGTAGTTCATATATTCCTCGACCTGTTCTACTGTACCTGAGACGGTTCCATTGATTCCTTCATGAGAAACAATGATTCGTCCTTTCAGCCCGAGATCCTTGCAGAATTTCAGGTGGTTTTGGCAATACTCTTCGTAATCAGGAAGGTCAACATACTTATAATACAGCAGAACTCGATAATCTTTTGAGCTCATAAGTGATTCCTCCTATTGTTCTATCTATATCAGTTTGGGTTAATTAAAATTTTTCCATTCTCCATCATATTCGATTCTACGGTAAAATTCAAATGTCAGTTTTTTGAACGTTTGGAACAGCCGGCTTTCTTGTATAAAGCGCCAGTGTCAGAATGGACAGAGCCATAAACACAATTAATATTCCGAAGGGAAGGGAGAAGTCAGACACTGTGTACGGCTGCTTCCTGAAATCCAGGAGAATCCCAGCAAAAACAGAACCGGACGCACTGCCGATAAACTGGATCTGCTGTTTAAGCCCGATTCCGGCTCCAATCTGCTCATTGGGGAGAATATTGGATACTTCATTCGTGGAACTGGACGACAAGCTGGAAAATCCGAAGCTTGTAAACATATACCCGATCATAATGAAATAGGCGCTTACCCCGGAGAACGTGTAAAAGATAACGCCGGCAATAATTAGTAATACCTGCGACAATAATAGGATTCTGATGTTTCCGTAGCTGTCAATCAGCCGTCCGATATACACAGCAGCGACAGCTGAAAGCATAGCTCCCGGGAAAATAATCAGGCCGATGGCTGCCGCTCCTTTTTCATACACCTGCTCAAGCATAATCGGCATCAGGAATAGAACAGCAAAGTGAAGCGTGAAACCGAGAAAACTCATATATAAGATTTTCCGGTACTGAGCATTCTTTAAAATCTCAGGTTGAATGAACGGTACAGCTGTATGATTGATTCTTCTCCATAATAACAGGGCGGCCAGAATGCCCCCGGCTAAATACCACGGCGTAAAGGTGGAAAAGTATAAAAGGAAAAAGGTAGCCGTACCTCCAGACCATACAGCGCCCCACACATCAAAGCTTCCACGTTTCGTTGTTTCAGCCGGCATGACCCTGTAAAGGAGAGGAACGATGAATAGAACCATAACGGTGACAACAAATAAGAAATTCCAATCGACGTAGTCCGTAATAAACCCGCCGGCAACAGGCCCGAGACCAAAACCGAGGGAAGAGGAGGAAGCGATTAATGCATAAGCACTTCCCCGGCGTGCCGGCGGAATATACCTTCCGGCGAATACCATGGACAAGCCTGGGATAGCAGCGGCCCCTGACGCCTGTAAAAGACGGGCAGTCAGCAGCCATAGGTAGGAATCTGCAAAGAATCCCAGAATGGAAGATAAACTGAAAATGGTGATTCCGATCGTCAACAGATGACGGATGGGGATATAATCCGTTAAACGCGTGTAGGTAATCGTAAAGACAGCCAGGACAATGGAATACCCGGAAACAATCCAGGCTCCTTCGGAAGGTTCTAATGAAAACTCCCGCAGAATGCTCGGAAGTGCTATGTTAAACATTGTTGTATTCATGACAACAATGAGAACAGCAGCACTTAATATAAATACGGTTTTGAAATATTTCATAGATGGTTCTGGTGATGGTGACAACCTCATCACTCCTTCCATTTAGTTCTGTTATGCCGGGCCATAAGAAAAGCTTTCGCTTCCACACCGGGAAACGAAAGCTGCGCCTTTCATATAACTTTGGCACCAAGGACGGTTTCAAAATGGGACAGTGCCCATGCATGACCAGTTTCATTGAAGCTTGCGGTCCCTTCCTTATAAATCGTGAGGGAATATCCGAGATTATAAGCATCCACTGCTGTATGAAGCACACAGATGTCTGTACATACCCCTGTAAGATGAATGTCGGTAACGCCCCGTTCGCGTAATTTCAGATCAAGGTTGGTTCCGGCGAAAGCGCTGTAACGTGTCTTATCCATGTATAAAACCGAGGAGCGGGTGGCATTAGCCGAATAGACTTTCCCTGTTTTTCCATATAGATGTCTTCCTTCTGATCCTCTTATATTGTGAGGAGGAAACAGCTTCGTTTCCGGATGATAAGGATCGTCTTGCTCATGAACATCAACCCCGTAAACGAGGGTCTGCCCCTGCTCAACAAAATCCCTGCTCAACTTGGTAAGGAATGGGTCGAGCGCCTGAGCTGCTTTTCCACAGGTCAATGCCCCTTCATCCGCCACAAAATCGTTCGTGTAATCAATGACTAGTAGTGCACGATTCATCGAATCCCTCCCGGAATGTCTTTACACCTATATTAACAGATAAAATCTGTTAGTGACTGGATGCGTGATTGAAAACGGGTTTACGTCTGCGAAGGACCAAAAACAACATGCCTCCGGAGAGAAGAAGCAATCCACTGGTAACGAAAAAGACCATCGAAAATCCATATGCACCTGCAACCATACCGCCCATGGCAGGGCCGATGATGTTTCCAAGGAAGCGGAGACTCGTGTTGTAACCAAGGACTTCTCCCTGCATGGCTAGAGGGGCTTCCTGTCTAATGTAAGCGGTTCGAACAGGGATAATGCCTCCGATGGAAACACCGAGAAGGAACCTTAATAGAACAAGCTCCCATATGTTCGTAACGAAGGCAGCCGGCAGGTATACGACACCTGCCATAATCAGAAGGAAGATGAGAATTTTTATATAACCGACCCGGTCTGCAATTTCCCCCCATCTTCTAGCCATCATTAAATTACCCAGTCCGGCAGCGGAAAATGCAATTCCCGAAAACAAGGCCAGGTTTTCCGGGCCGTGGAGTTCCCCGACAAACAAGGAAAGAATCGGTTGAATACTAAAGTGTGCGATCTGGACAAACAAGGACACCACCATGACCATTAGCAGCAGTGGATGGTGAACAATATGGCTGAGCACTTCTTTCGTATTGTAGCTGGATTTCTCACCCTCGCTTTCTTTCTGCACTTGTTGTTCGTGGACACCGAGAAAGACGATGATGGCGGAAAGGGCTACGGCGAAGGAAACGTATTGGAATGTAGCGGCGTAACCAATGGAATCTGCAATCCATCCCCCGAGCAGCGGTCCGAGGAGACTGCCGGTAATACTCCCGGTCTGGAGCGTTCCCAGTACCCGTCCGGCCATCTCCTTAGGTGTCTGCGTAGAGATGAGTGCCTGGGACATGGGGATGAATCCGGTAAATACGCCCATAAATAAACGCAGGAAAAAGAGCTGCCATACAGAAGTGGCATGCCCCATGAAGTAGACCGATAAGGCTAATCCGAGCGCAGACATGACGAGAATTTTCTTTCGTCCATATCGGTCTCCAATCTTGCCCCATATCGGTGAACATATAAAAGCAGTTACGAATGTGACGCCGAACACCCATCCTGACCATGTCTGGACGTAGGCATCTGAAAAGTTTCCGAATGTTTCAATATACAACGACAAAAAAGGAAGAACCATCGTGATGCTTCCTGCAATAAAGAAATTTGCAAACCACATGACCCACACATTTTTCCGGGCTTCTGCTTTGCTGGTCTGCATGCTTATCCCTTCTTCCTGTTTATTTCGACACCCTAAATATATACCATAACAGAAAGGGATAAAAAAACAATCTGCTCATATAATAAGGTTCTTTCTAACGGATTTTTGCTCCCTTTTCATGGAAGGGAATTCCATACGGAAATGTTGATGTTAACGGTTGCATAACTTGTATATACAAATTATAATGAATTTAAATCGTGTATATACAAGTTTAGTTCAAAGGTAGTTGAAAGCGTTTAAGATTATCGCTTGGAAACCCGTAGATGAACCTCGTTGTTTGGGAACAAAAAAATAACATCTGGAGGTAAGGATATGAATCACAAAAAACAGGCTGAAGAAATTTTAGAAGCCATTGGTGGAAAGGAAAACCTGTCGGCTGCGACGCACTGTGTCACTCGGCTGCGGCTGGCCCTGCACGATGAAGGGATTGTCGATCAGGAGAAACTGAATCAGATTGAAGCGGTCAAAGGTTCCTTTTCGACGAATGGTCAGTTCCAGGTTGTCGTAGGCCAGGGAACGGTTGACAAAGTGTATAAGGAATTTGTAGCGCTGGCCGGTATTGGAGAGTCTACAAAAGAAGAAGTGAAGCAAGCGTCAAGTGAAAAAATGAATCCGCTTCAACGAGCCATCAAAACATTGGCTGATATTTTCATACCGATTCTGCCGGCGATCGTAACTGCTGGTCTGCTTTTGGGAATCAACAACCTGCTTACAGCACCCGATATTTTCTTTGATGATCAGGCCTTAATTGATGTGTATCCTCAGTGGTCAGATATCGCAAACATGATTATTATTATCGCCAATACGGCATTCGTGTTCCTGCCTGGATTGATCGGGTGGTCTGCTGTTAAGAAATTTGGAGGAAGTCCAATTTTGGGGATTGTTATTGGACTGGTTCTCGTTCACCCGGACTTATTGAATGCATGGTCTTATGGGGAAGCTGTTTCCGAAGGGTCCGTGCCAACGTGGAATTTATTTGGTATGACGGTCGAGAAAATCGGCTATCAGGGTCAAGTGCTGCCGGTCCTGGCTGCCGCTTATCTACTTACGAAGATTGAACTTTTCCTGCGCAAGCGGATTCCTGACAGCATTCAACTGCTTTTCGTAGGGCCGATTGCTTTACTTGTTACAGGCTTTTTAACCTTTATTATCATTGGACCGATTACATTTGCGGTTGGAAACTGGATTACAGATGGCCTTGTTGCCGTATTTGATACGTTCTCCTGGCTTGGAGGACTGATTTACGGCGGCCTGTACGGCGTGCTCGTCATTACCGGGATGCACCATACGTTCCTGGCTGTAGATATCCAGCTGGTCGGTTCCACAGGCACAACATTCCTGTGGCCGATGCTCGCTTTGTCCAACATTGCTCAGGGATCAGCGGCGTTCGCGATCTGGCTTGCATCGAAGGATGAAAAACTGAAGGGTCTTGGCGTATCGTCAGGAGTTTCCGCATGGCTGGGAATTACAGAGCCTGCCTTATTCGGTGTGAACCTGCGTTTCAAATATCCATTCATTATAGCCATTAGTTCATCCGCCATTGCCGGATTGTATATCTCAGCCCAAGGCGTGCTGGCTAATTCGATTGGAGTCGGCGGTGTGCCGGGAATTTTCTCCATCGTCAGCGATTATTGGCTTGACTTCATGATAGGGATGGCTATCGTCATCGTGCTTCCTCTTGTAGGAACCTATCTCTATGCAAAACGTAAAAAAGACGTATAAAACTATGAAATGGTGGTGAGGTCATGAATGAACAGCCCTGGTGGAAAAAAGCGGTTGTCTATCAGATCTATCCGAAAAGCTTTAACGATACAACGGGAAATGGAGTCGGAGATATCCAGGGGATCATTGAGAAACTGGATTATTTGAATGAACTTGGAGTGGATGTTCTCTGGCTGACTCCGATGTATAAATCCCCTCAGAATGATAATGGGTATGACATCAGTGATTATTACGATATTCATGATGAGTACGGAACAATGGAAGATTTTGAACGACTGCTTGATGAAACGCATAAACGAGACATGAAGCTGATTATGGATATTGTTGTGAACCATACATCGACCGAACATCAGTGGTTCCAGGAAGCTCTTCAGTCCAAGGAAAGTCCGTACAGGGATTATTACATCTGGAAAGATCCTGTAAACGGCGGTGCGCCTTCCAACTGGAAATCCAAGTTTGGGGGGAGTGCCTGGGCCTATGATGAAACGTCCGGTCAATATTACCTTCATCTTTTTGATATTACTCAGGCCGACCTGAATTGGGAAAATGAACAGGTGCGCGGGGATATTTATGAAATGATGCGGTTCTGGGGAGAAAAAGGTGTCGATGGTTTTCGTCTGGATGTCATTAACCTGATATCCAAGGACCAGGAATTTCCTGATGATGATGGCTCCAAAGCGCCCGGAGACGGCCGTAAATTCTATACGGATGGTCCAAGAGTCCATGAATTCATGCAGGAAATGAACCGGGAAGTTTTCCAGCCTTATGATTTGATGACGGTTGGGGAAATGTCCTCAACCACGATTGACCATTGTATTCAATATACAGCTCCTGAACGCAGGGAACTCAGCATGACCTTTAACTTCCATCACTTGAAGGTGGATTATCCGGGTGGAGAGAAATGGACCGTAGCCGACTTTGATTTTCATGAACTGAAAGCCATCCTATCGAAATGGCAGAAGGAAATGAATGAAGGCGGCGGATGGAATGCTCTCTTTTGGTGCAACCATGACCAGCCCCGTGTTCTTTCAAGGTTCGGGGATGACGTGAACTATCCGGATGAATCCGGCAAGATGCTTGCGACTGTCATTCATATGATGCAGGGAACGCCTTATATTTATCAAGGTGAAGAATTCGGGATGACCAACCCTAAGTTCAATCATATTGAACAGTATCGTGATGTGGAGTCTTTGAATATGTACGAAGAATTCAAAGAAAAAGGCTTTGATGATGAGCAGATCCTTGCTATTCTCAAGCAGAAATCGAGAGATAATTCACGAACACCTGTCCAGTGGAATGATAACTCGAATGCTGGTTTTACAGATGGGACGCCGTGGATCGAGCCTGCAGATAACTACAAAACCATCAATGCTGAAAACGTCATGAATAAGGAAAACTCGATTTTTCATCATTACCGCAGGCTGATTCAGTTGAGGAAGTCCTACGATATCATTACGTTCGGGGATTACCAGCTTCTTACGCCTGAACATCCACAGGTGTTTGCCTATCTTCGGGAGTGGAATGGAGAAAAGCTGCTGGTCATCAATAACTTTTACGGAGAAGCTGCGACGTTCGAGCTGCCATCATCCATGAACAGTCAGGAAGAAATGGACGTCTTGATCAGCAACTATGAGGACGCACCATCGATCAGTAAAGAAATCTCTCTTCGTCCTTACGAATCTGTGGTTTATCATTTCCCAGGCAGGTAAAATGGAAGAGGGGGATAAACCTTGAAGAACAAATACGTAGTCATCTTTAATAAACTCGTGAAAAAGATACAGCAGGGGGTCTTTTCTGCCGGTGAGACACTTCCATCTGAACATGAGCTGACTGCTCAGTTTGATACATCCCGGGAAACGATCAGAAAGGCGCTGAATTTACTTGCTCAAAATGGTTATATCCAAAAAGTGCGTGGGAAGGGATCGGTCGTTCTGGAACGGAACAAATTCAAATTCCCTGTTTCTGGTCTGACCAGCTTTAAAGAGCTGGCTGACCAGATGGGACAGGAAGTGAAAACGTCTGTGCATGAATTGACCATCGTCACACAGGCCTCCCACATACGCAGGCAGCTGGGATGTCCGGAAGATGCGAAACTTTGGAGGCTGATCCGCTCAAGAGAAATTGATGGAGAACGGATCATTCTCGATAAAGACTATATCCGTGAAGATTTAATCCCGGATATTACGAAGGAAACAGCTGAACAGTCTCTCTATCACTATATAGAAGAAGAGCTGGGGCTTGAAATCAGTTTTGCCAAAAAGGAAATCGTCGTCGAAGATATCACGGATGAAGACAGGGAACTGCTTGACTTGAATGGTCATCAGCAGGTGGTCGTTATTCGTAGTTATGTCTATCTTGCTGATACGACAGCCTTCCAATTTACAGAATCCAGACACCGTCCTGACAAGTTTCAATTTGTAGACTTCGCCAGGCGGACGAAAGCTTGAACAAAGGAGGGCCGTAATGGTTCTCCTTTGTTTTTTATATTGAAAAAGGTAAAATAGGTGTAGCTAAAGAAATGAAAGAGGTGGAAAGATGTTCGTCATTGGTGCTACAAAAAAACTGCAGAATGAATTGAAATCCCCTGTTCGTGATTTGAATGAATATCAGGATGTTCCCGATTTATATAAATGGCATGCAAATATGATTACCGTGAAAGGTAGAAAGTGCCTGATGCTTATGAACAATGAAACGGGTATTAATTTGACGCTCTTCGGGTTGCAGAAAGAACAATTTGAGCATCTGGATAATGTGATTAAAGGTTCCCTTCAGCAGCTGTTTCAACTGCTGGATGTTGATAAGAAGGCAGCCTACTATATCCTTGATGCCACTGATGAAATCGTTTATACCAAAACGGATAACCGCAGTGTCATGGGTATGATGAATGAAACAAAAGCAAGAATCGATCATACCGTCCGCGACCTGTCTTATGAGGAAATCGACGCCGTAGCGTTGAATAAGGATAATAATGTATTCCCTATGAGCCCTCTGAAGCACCTGGATCCCGTCACCACTTTAAACAAATACTTTGAAGAGTAAGCGCACACGGTTTTCGTGTGCTTTTTTTTATAAGTAAGCCGGTTCTTCACTGGAAAGTTCCTTGTTTTTCTTTGCTCAAAATGGTCCAGGTATATATAAGCTTCTTGGTTTTACATACGGTTAGGGGTATGTTATAAATTCAATATAAGCTTTTTAAGGAGGATGCGAACGATGTTTTTTAAATCATTTTTTGATGAAGAATTAGCCCAGATGTCTTATATGACAGGATGCCAGCGAACGGGTGAAGCTATGGTAATTGATCCCGCACGTGATATCAATCCTTATCTTGAAACAGCTGAAAAAGAAGGATTTACAATTACGAAAGTAACGGAAACACACATTCATGCGGACTTTCTCTCTGGTGCCAGAGAATTGGCTCAGCATACCGGAGCAGTTCTGTATTTGTCCAATGAGGGAGACAATGACTGGAAATACGAGTATTTAAATGAATTGAATCACGTGTTACTGACCGGGGGAGATCAGTTTTACGTTGGAAATATTAAATTTGATGTTCTTCACACCCCCGGACATACCCCTGAAAGTATTTCATTTGTCCTAACCGATGAAGGAGGGGGCTCCAAGGTTCCTATGGGGATTTTCACAGGAGACTTCGTATTTGTAGGAGATGTCGGCCGTCCGGATCTGCTGGAAAAGGCTGCAGGTTCAGAAGGGACGTCCAGGCAGGGAGCGCGCCAGATGTTCCAATCCCTTGAAGCCTTCAAGGATCTCCCTGATTATCTTCAAGTCTGGCCGGGCCATGGCGCTGGCAGTGCGTGTGGGAAATCATTAGGGGCAGTCCCTGCTTCTACGGTCGGTTATGAAAAAGCGAATAACTGGGCGCTTCAGCACACGGATATCGATGAATTTACAGATGAATTGATTGATGGTCAGCCGGAACCACCGAAATATTTTGGGATGATGAAAAAGCTGAATAAAGAAGGCCCGTCTTTGAATAAAGGAAGAGATGTGCAGAAACTGACGGTGGATCAACTGGAAGATTATCGAGGAAATGATGCGGTCATCATTGATACGAGAGACAAGTGGACCTTTGCGGCAGGCCACCTTCCAGGAACAATCAATATCCCTTACAATCGATCATTCTCAAACTGGGCCGGCTGGCTCGTCGACTATGACCAGTCCATCGTATTAATCGGTGAAGAAAGCCGCTTAGGTGAAATGAAAAAATCACTGGAAGCCATCGGTCTGGATGAAGTTACAGCTTATGTTGCACAATCGGATCTCAGTCAGATCGGGGGACTTGAAACCTATACGTCCATTACCCCGGAGGAATTGGAGAATCACTATAAACAGGATGATCGATATGTGGTCATCGATGTACGTAATCCAGGTGAATGGGAAGCAGGTCACATGGATCATGCCCATCATTTCATGCTTGGGCATTTGAAAGAAAGCCTTGATGAAATTCCGAACGACCGGACACCGATCGTCCACTGCCAATCCGGCGTCCGCTCCGCGATCGCCGTCAGCCTGCTGCAGGCCAACGGCTTTAAGGACACCATCAACTTGAAGGGTGGATATGCGGCCTGGGAACAACAATGGGATAAATCCTGATGAAAAACACGATCTTGGAAACAAGGTCGTGTTTTTTTGCAAAAAAAGACCCCTACTCAAGAAAAGTAGAGGCGAAAGTTTGTATAGGTATAGGATTAGGGGAGGTGTTAATTATATAGAAATTAAATTAACACGTAAATTAAACTTGCTCAGAAACTAATGGTCTAGGGTGGGTTTCAACTGCACTATCTGTAGTCAATGGCGCAGCGATAGATACAGCCAGACCTAGAACAGCGACAAATGCAATGATTTTTTTCATAACATTATACCTCCTAAGTGAGAATGTTTATTTAACAATTGCATTGCTAACCTTAAATATTCGGATGAGCGTTTATACATTCTCTGCCTTTCAAAAAGATCGGCTAAGAACTTAGAATACCTGATCACATAAACATGGTCCTTCTTTTTTTGAAAATAAGGAAGGACAGTTTCCTCAATGAAAGGGAGTGTTTCAGGCAGTTCTTTCAGTAAATTGTAATACACCTTAAAGTGCAGGTAGTGGCTTTCAGAAGCAGTTTTTTCGACTTCCGATAAGCCTTTTTCAATCCATTCAAGACACCCGGATTTATCATCCAGACGGTAATGTTCAATGATCAGCCCGTGGACGATATTCAGATATTCCTGGTAATCATACGTGGATTTTGACTCGAAAACGTAGTTTAGACTTTTCTTGTAGTTGAGTATGGCGGAGTCATGATTTTCAATTCTCGACTCCAACACCGCAATGTTGATATAAACCAGTTTGAGCTGTTGATTATCTTTGGTCTGGGATGCGATTTTTTTGGCCAGATTATAATTTTCAAGAGATTTCGTATAGTTTTTCAACCGGCTGTAACTGATGCCCAGAATAATGTGGCAGTCCGCACTTTTGGCAAGGTCATACTGACTTTTATAAATTTCCAAGGCCTGATCTGCATAGAAAACAGAGGCAGAAACATGATGGGCCTGGCTGGCGCTTAAGGATAAGTGGTAATACAAGTCGCTGATTTCCCACTTTTCGATGCCTGCTGGACTACTGTAGTTCTTAGCTTCCATTAACTGTTGAAAAGATTCATCAAAATTTCCTCGATAATATTCAAGCAGGCCGGAACTTAAATGAAAATAGTACTTCATTTCATCATCGAATGTATCTTCATGTTGTTTAATATCTTTCCATGCCTCATAAGCCTTCTCCACCTTGTTTTCTAATAAAAGATGGCGAATGCGGAAGAGCTCGAAAAATATATACAGATGATGATTGTTCAGCGTATCCTTTTGATGAGAAAGTTCCTCCTTTAACATCTCCGCTTCCTCTTTCCTTTTAAAGACGATTGTCTCATACCATTCCTTCAGCTTTTCTTTGGAAGGATGATTATAGGATGAGTCGTGAAGATCAAGGCCGAGGCGTTCATACAAAAGTTCGAGCACCTCAATAGCAGGAACGGTCTGATCGTTCTCAATCTTGGATAAATACGCTGGGGAAATAATTCCATCAGCAAGCTGGTTTTGTGTTAACCCTTGTTTCACCCGATGGAACCGAAGTACTTTTCCATATTCCATTTTCCACACACCTAGTTGATCAACTGTTGATTTGGGAGAAAAGATCTCTTTCAAATCTATTTTTAGAATACATGTTCGTTTCATCATTTTCAATAAATTTCGGCAGTTTCCCAAGTCGCAGAAAAAATGGTACTTAAGAGGTGGTTTTTAGAGGGGACTTTCATAGAAGGGACAAAATGGGTGTCTATTAGATGTTTTTCAAGGGAAATTATGGGTTTAGGAGTAATGATACATGAGAAAGGGTATAAAAGGTATAGGAAAATTTCATCTATTCTTGAAATATCGACCAATCAGTGAGGAGGAGTGATTCGTGTGGGATACAATGTCACACAGAAGCTGATCCAGGACCACTTAGTCGAGGGAGAGATGACGCCTGGATCGGAAATCGGTTTGAAAATTGATCAGACCCTTACACAGGATGCTACAGGGACAATGGTGATGCTTGAACTGGAGGCTATGGGGATTGAGCAGGCTCAAACAGAGGTTTCTGCTCAGTATGTAGACCATAACTTGATCCAGGAAGACAGCAAAAATCCAGATGACCATTTGTTTTTAGAAAGTGCCGCCAAACGGTTCGGGCTTTATTTCAGCCGGCCGGGAAATGGGGTCAGTCATCCTGTCCATATGCAGAGGCTGGCGAGGCCGGGGAAAACACTGCTCGGATCTGACAGCCACACATGTGCCAACGGCAGTATGGGCATGCTTGCCATGGGGGCCGGCGGCATTGATGTCGCGATGGCTGTTGCCGGTGAACCGTTTTATGTGAAGATGCCGAAAGTATGGGGCGTAAAAGTGACCGGTTCCCTTCCAGACTGGGTCAGTGCGAAGGATGCCATACTGGAAATGCTGCGCAGGCACGGGGTGAAAGGCGGAGTGAACCACGTGTTTGAATATTATGGACCTGGCTTGAAAAACCTCACAGCCATGGACAGGCATGTCATTGCGAATATGGGAGCAGAACTTGGGGCAACTGGAACAGTCTTTCCTTCCGATGAGGAAACGAAACGATTCATGAAGCTTCAAGGCAGGGAAGACGAATGGATTGAACTGTCGCCGGATGAAGACGCCGCGTATGATGTGCATGATGAATTGAATCTCTCAGAAATTACACCAATGGTGGCCAAGCCCTCTAGCCCAGGCAACGTGGTACCTGTAGAGGAAGTGGAGGGAGAAGGAATTTACCAGTCTTATATCGGCTCCTCGGCGAACCCTGGATTCCGTGATTTTGCGATAGCTTCCAAAATTGTTGAAAATAAACATATAGCCGATGGGGTTTCTTTTGATATAAATCCGACCTCCAGACAAATGCTGATTGACTTGTCACAGGAAGGGCATATCGCTAATTTTCTTCAATCTGGAGGACGCCTCCACCAAGCGGGGTGTAATGGATGTATCGGTATGGGACAGGCACCTGCCACAGGACGGAACAGCCTGCGTACAACGCCGAGAAACTTCCCCGGCCGTTCCGGGACGAAAGAAGACAGCGTTTTTCTATGCAGTCCAGAAACCGCAGCTGTTTCTGCTTTGACAGGAGTCATAACGGACCCGAGAAAATCCGGGTTTGACTATCCTGACGTGCAGGATTTGGATGAGCCGACCGTGGACACACGTCTTTTGGATGAACCCCTGCCCTACGAGGAGGCAAAGGAAGTCGAATTAGTCAAAGGTCCAAATGTCGCCTCGATTCCAGAGATGGAGGAACTTCCAGACGAAATGGAGCTCCCTGTGCTCCTGAAAATGGGTGATGACATTTCCACCGATGAGATTCTTGCAGGAGGAGCGCGAGTGCTGCCATACCGCAGCAACCTGCCTGAAATTAGTAAGTTCACCTTTGAGATCGTAGATGACACGTATTATGACCGGGCGATGGAGCAGAGAGATAAGGGGGGTCATGTTGTTGTGGCAGGTGCCAACTACGGACAGGGTTCCAGCCGCGAACATGCCGCTCTGGCTCCTAAGTATTTAGGGATGAAAGTAGCGGTTGTCGAAGATTTTGCCAGAATTCACTGGCAGAACCTGGCCAACTTTGGCGTGCTGCCGCTTACATTCAAGGATCCGGCTCAATTAGAAGAGATTGAGCAGGGAGACGTTCTCGTTTTCACTGGATTGAGAGAACAGATCAAAAAATCGCCTGTGGTTGAAGCTGAAATTAAAGGCAGGGGTCAAACGATCAAGTTGGAGCATGCCTTATCGGACAGACAGATTGACATTATGGAAAAAGGTGGTTTGATCAACTGGGTTAAATCGCGGCTTGAATCGTAATACACATTCAATTTTAACGAAATCAGCTTGTAGGGAAAGGATCTATTTCTCTACAAGCTTTTTTACATGCTTTGGAAGCCTGCAAACCTCGCTCTTCGTGGGTGGAAGTGAGAAGATGAGTTGAATATAGAAAGCCACGTACGGTTGGTGGATCGTACGTGGCTTATCCAAAATAGAGCACAATTTATATTCTTGAAGTATCCAGTGGAGTCAGGGTTTTTTCGATTTTTTCGCGTTCGTGCTCTAGGAACGGTGGAAGAGCCAGTGATTCACCCAGGTGTGCCGGGTCTTCATCAGTGGCAAATCCAGGTCCGTCTGTAGCCAGTTCGAATAAAATGTGATTGGCTTCTCTGAAATACAGCGATTTGAAGTAAAAGCGATCGACAAGACCTGAATTCGGATAACCGGCGGCATCGATGATTGTCTTCCATTTTGCTAATTCTTCTTCGTTTTCAACACGGAAGGCGACGTGGTGAACACTGCCCCTTCCAGGCTTTTCAGGTTGTTCGTCCGGCTTTTCTTCCACATGGACTTCTGCTCCTGACCCACCTTCCCCAGTCTCATAAACCGTCCATTGATCATAGGCGCCGACTTTACGGAAACCAAGGACTTCCGTCAGGACTTTTTCTGTTTTAACGGCTTCATGAACGGTCAAATGGACAGGGCCGAGTCCAGTAATACCGCTGTCTTGAGGAACGGGGGAGTTTTCCCAGGGGGTTCCTGCACGTACGCCGGAGTTGTTCTGATCGGATACAAGCATAAGCCGCTGGCCTTCCGGGTCTCTGAACGCAAGCGTTTTTCTACCCAAACGTTCCTGTACACGATCTACATCAAGGTCGTAAGCAATCAAGCGTTTCTGCCAGTATAACAGGGCTTCATCATCTTTAACCCGTAGAGATGTCGTGGAAATGCTCCTTGTCCCTGGATAGGTATGGCCGGCCCGGTGTATTTCGAAAAAGGTCAGGTCTGTCCCGGGATTTCCCTTTTCATCCGCATAGAAGAGGTGGTACATAGAAGGGGAATCCTGGTTTACCGTCTTTTTAACGAGCCGCATCCCCAGCACGTTCGTGTAAAAATCATAGTTTTTGGCAGCGGAAGCTGTTATGGCTGAAACATGATGGATGCCTTTTAACTCCATGATTGATCCTCCTCATTTTACTTTGAATTCGAGATAATTATACCGCAGGAAGTTATGAGGTTCAACAAGGGCGCTCATGACTTACGTACATACGGAAAAATACGTGTCTGGACGGATCTGGAAAAATAGGTGATCGGTCTATGCTGGAAATGTTCAGCAGGGAGAAAGTCCAACAGGTGATTCGTCGTTACAGTCGTTTCAGCTTTCTGCAGCTTCCAGTTATTATGAATGATGGGGCCTTTATATACACGCTTTCCCTGAACCATCCAGAGGGCGTACCTTTCCGTCAGCCAGTATAAAAGTGAGCCGGGACGGGCCTGCATAGGTTCACTGATTGTCTGGAACTCCGCATGAAAGTGGGCAGGCGGGTATCCTTTATGAGTACGCCGGCTGGAAAATTGCGTAATTGAATCTCTGTTATCCATCCGCATGGAGGCGTGTACGTAGGGGAGTCCGAAAGCAGTGCGCGCTAAAAAAACCCCGAGAGGATGATCGGAGTCGAGGGTGATGAAATAAACCCCTGGTTCGCCTTTGTAGGAGACGTACGTTCTTACATTCAGCTCCAGAAGATCCGTTCCAAACGGAAGTCTTGGCAGGCCGCGGAACCGGATATTCCTCATACGGAAGGGGACTACAGCAATCCAGGCTGAGCCGTCAAATTCATCTATATCGAGCTCCTCAGGTACATGAGTCCGCAGTTCATCTACAGGGACGGGCCAGTGTATAAAATATAAATCATCCCAATCCTGATGCATTATCCATCGGCTTTTATCCATGATTATCACCTCTGTTTAGCTTTACCCGTCCCGGAGTGGAAACATACATTCCAGAGGTGTTCAATCGGCTGTTCCGGTCATTCGAAAGAAGCTATTTCCCCTGCTTCTCTTTCCCTCTTCCTCATCTCATTCAGCAGCATCTGGATGAACTCCTCCTCCAGCTTCAACTCCACGGCTTTATGAATGGCATCTTTCAGGAGGAAGGGAGATAGTTTATCAAAAGCCATAACAGCTCCTCCTTCATTACGTTAGCATTTCAACAGAAACTGTTGCCGCACCTGTTAAACGTCCGTGCTGATCATAAAGAGGCTGGGCAAATACGTCATATCTGGTTAAGCCTTCGGATAGGGGAAAGGCGAGGATCTCTCTTCTGGCCATTCCATCGTCGATCACACGCTGCTTCAGATTCATCAAGGCAGTTGTACCTTCATTGAAGTCCAGTTCTTCATCTGTTTTCCCCATGACTACATTCATTCTAAAGTCCGGGTGCGGGTTGAACATCCATGTATAACGGAGGTTCAAATCACAGTGAGCAATGACTATAGGTGAATTTACGAGCGCTTTTTCAAAAGGTTCACTCAAGTGCTCGGTGTAAAAAAGAGAGGGGTTGATGTGCAGGTAAGACGCAATTTGAGAAGCAACCGTCATACTGGGATTTCTGGTACCGTTCTCTATTTGTGCGTAATAGGCTCTATCAATATGAGCCCCTTCTGCAATCTCCTGCTGGGTGAGTTCCTGTTCTTTTCTTAAATTGATCAGCCAGCTTCTCATTCTGAATCATCACATCCTACAATGCTTAGTTATATAATAAATTCTACGTGTTGAAGAAAATTCCTTGTGGCATATTGCAACAAAAATCACTATATATGGTAGTGTATAGAATAAAACATACTAGTTCTAGCGTTTTTTACGCATTTTCAACATTTTTTTAGTTTTTTCGATAGAGGTACTGAAGAATTTGATATAATCGATGCGGCATGACATTCGTATATCAGTCAGCGGCAGAGGGAGGGGAGAGGCATGACTTGGGAAATTTTGAACATCCTCGCCGTCAGTGCATTTGCTTTTAGTGGAGCTATTGTCGCACTGAACGAGAGGTATGATATATTCGGAACGTTTATTTTAGGAATCGCCACACCGTTCGCCGGGGGTATCATCCGGAACATTGCTTTGGATGTACCGGTGATTCACGTGTGGGAACAGGGATATTTATTTTACGTGGCTTTAATCACCATTGCCATTGTGTATTTCTTTCCGAAAACATGGGTGATGGCCTGGGACCGCTGGAATATCTACCCTGATGCTGTAGGCCTCTCGGCATTCGCTCTACAAGGGGCTTCCTTTGCTGTACAGCAGGATTTCCCGCTGGGAGGTATTGTTTTCGCTGCTATCCTGACAGGGGTGGGCGGGGGTGTGACAAGGGATGTGCTGGCCCAGCGCCGCCCAATGGTGCTTCATCAGGAAATTTACGCGGTATGGGCGATGGTAACGGGCGTGGTGATTGGTCTTGGATGGGTCGACCTTTACAATCCGTTTCATACATACAGCATTTTTCTGCTGATCATCCTGTGCCGAGTGTTGTCGTATCACCTTGGCTGGCATTTACGATTTCGGGATTTGTACCGCATATAAAAAAGGAGTCCATCGTGGACTCCTTTGGCTGTAGAAAAAGCTTGTGTTAACCAGTTAGAGTTGTCCATTTGTCGTGTGAAGGGTCACTTTCCGCTTATCGGTGGATGCTTGCCGCGGGCACGGCCTCAGCTAACTTGGTCAAGAAACCCATTTGACCAAGTGGATCTTCGGCCCGTGCTGTTCCCGCAGGCATCACCACCGAAGGCTCCTCGTGCCGACGTCAGAATATAGGAGAGAGATTGTGCCCTAAGCAGATTCGCAGATTCAAAAGAACGGCATGGCCGCTTGCGTGGAAAACAAAAAGGGAAAGAACAGGCGCTGATGACGGCTGCCTGCCGGAATATGAAAAAGATTGTCCTCCATCCAGCAAGGGTGAGCAGGGTGAAGGAGAGTCTTTTTCGATTTTAAAGAACTCCCAAGGAGCGGTGCCCCTTCCACTCCTGCGGAAGAACGAGTGGTCCGAGATCGCCGAGCGTGGGTTTTGCGAGGAAGCTCGGGC
>NZ_AUDY01000015.1 GCF_000425705.1 Halobacillus kuroshimensis DSM 18393 | reverse complement strand
GGCCTTCTCCAGTCGATGTCTCGCAGAGGAAACTGTTGGGATAACGCCCCAATGGAATCATTCTTTGGTCATTTGAAAGATATGGTGGATCATAAAGCATGTGAGAGCTTTAACCAACTAAAAGAAGAAGTGAACAACTATATAAGTAAATATAATAACGAGAGATATCAGTGGAAGTTAAATAAGATGACCCCGGTACAATACCGAGGCCATCTCTTAGCTGCCTAAGGCTCTTTTTATAAACTGTCCATATTATGGGGTACAGTTCAAAAAAGCGGACTTCCGCTTTTTTTTATAGGTTAATTAGATTTTTGTGGTATTATTTACTTAAAATGTAAAAGGAGTGTGTGATAATGAAATCCTATAAACATGACCCTAAGCCAGAAATTCTTAGAATTGAAGAGTTGATAATTAAAGTGAAAAGCGGAGATATAAAGTTGCCGAAATTCCAGAGACCTTTTGTGTGGAAAAAAGGTGATATATTAGCTTTACTAGATAGCATTTACAACAGGTATCCCATTGGAAGTATATTGTTGTGGCTAACTAAAGAGAAGTTAGCAAGCGAACGAATGATTGGTGATTTAGAAATTAATGAAAGGTCTGAAGAATATCCAACCAATTATTTACTAGATGGTCAGCAAAGGTTATCAACTTTATGTGGTGCTTTATATTGGGATGGGGAAAATCCAAGAAGTATGTGGAATATAGCTTTCGATTTAGATAAGGAAGTCTTTGTATACCCTGAGGGTGAAGAAAGAGTGGAGTATTTTCCTTTAAATAAGCTACTTGGCACTTTTGATTTTTTAAATCAATGTAAAAGGTTTGAAGGGCATAAAAAACAAGGTAAATACGAACAAAAAGCACAAGCTTTATTGCAGTCTATTAAAGATTATAAAATAGCTGCTGTCACAATAGGAGATATGAAAGTTAATGAAGTCGCCCCTGTATTTGAACGCATTAATAGTACAGGAAGAAGGCTTACAATGGTGGACCTAATGAGAGCTGCAACGTGGAGCGGAGAATTTGATTTAAGCGATAGCATTAGTTCTATAAGGGAGTCTTTAAGTGATAAAAATTTTGAAGGCGTAGGGGAAATAGAAATTTTGAGAAATATATCCTCGGCAAACGGCCACGGCTTTAATAAAGATGATATAAACAGGTTAAGAGATTATGAATCCTCTGTCCTTAAAGAAGCATCAGATAAATGTAAAACCGCTTATGAACACGCCGTGGATTTTGTGACAAGTGAACTACCCATCAGTTCTAACTCTTATTTACCATACTCAATTCAATTGACATTTATGGTGGAATTTTTCAATTTAAATCCTAACCCCACACTTATGCAAAGAGAAGAACTAAAAAAATGGTTTTGGAAAGTTGCGTTAAGTAGATACTTTGCTTCCTTTAATACAGCTCAGATTACAATAGACTTACAGCAAATTAGAAAGTTTGCATTAGATGAAATTAGTGAATTAGAAGTTACTAAACCTATAGATTATGACAAATTTGTTAGTGAAAACTTTAGGTTAAACAAAGCCAGCAGTAAAACTTTTGCCTTGTTATTAGCAGAGAAACAACCTTTGAGTTTATTAGATGGCTCAAAAATAAACACAGATAGAGCGTTAGCTGTGGTAAATAGGCATGAATATCATCATATATTCCCTAAGGACTTCTTGAAATCATCAGGTATTAGTAACATTGACCCTCATGCAAATATTTGCTTATTAAGTATGGGCAATAACAGAACAATATCAAATTCACGACCTTCAATTTATTTCAGTGAATTAGAAAACCTGCTGGGAGACAGATTGGAAGAGGTATTAAAGAGTAACTATATAGATAATGAGGCTTATATAGCTGCAATAGATGAGGATTATGAAAAGTTTTTACAAGCTAGGTCTAAACTTTTAAAGGGTGCAGCAATGAATTTAAGCGCAGATTTTAGAGGCTCTTTCAATAAATAATGTTTGTACAGTAATCTAACTGGGTCTCTTCTGATAGATATATTGGGGGTATTAATTTTAGTTAGTGTAACACTTTTTCATTGTTATTATACCGAAAAAATTAATACTTATTGTAAGCAATGGTTCTAAACCCCTTAATAACAACGGTTTCAAATTCTCTAGTAATAACAGATCATCATTTCTATACTAGATAAAGATTTGGAGTGTAGAAATGATGATCAAGATTGAGGAATACATAATGATTAGAGAACTATTTCAAAGGGTTAGTCAATCACAGCTATCTTTAAAGAGACTGGCTTTGACCCAAAAACCATTAGGAAGTACAAAAACTCTGAAGAGATACCAAGGTTGAAGAAAGTACCTAGTAAAGGTAGTAAGCAAGACCCATTTAAAGGTTACTTAGAGAATCGTATGAAAGAATGTACCACGTACTGTAGGACTGATGAGAATGGTGAGTGGTATAGATTTATGCAAGAACAAAGTCTTACGGAGGGTATTGAATTGGAGCTTAAGAAAATGTCATAAGAATAGGCGGTGGCTTTTATAGTCACCGTTTTTTTATTTGACAGCACTTTAGAAACTCATGAGAAAATCTGCGAAACGAAAGTAAAAATATGTTTTCGAATATGATATTTTTGCATGAAACACTACACAAAGCGAATGATATTTTTATCTGTGTGAGTGGATTTAAACCTAGTAAAATCATAAATGCGATTCAAATAATACAAACTATATTTCTATGGAACTTATTGGTATAATAAGTTGTGTGAAAAAATAGAAAGAGGTGATTGGTTGGGGATAAAAAAGAAAGTAAAAGAAGATTACAAGCTTAGTTTTTGGATTGGTGTATTATCCCTGATTTTAGTAGGCAATATTTTAATCCTAGTGACTCAACTCACAGATAACGAGTTATTAATATCACTACTAAACAATATTTCTTCTGCTCTAATAATAACTGGTGTATTTGGTCTAATAAACGAATTTCTACTAAAAGAAAAGCTGGTTGGACTGATTTTAAACAAACTCAAATTAAAAGAAAACATTGAAAAAACAGGGATTAATGAAGTGTTCTTAAATGTCAGGGATATTGATTACCGATATTTATTGAAAAATTCAAACAGAAAGATAGATATCTGTCATATTTATGGAAGGACTTGGACTAATTATAATAGTGATTCATTAAGAGAGCGATTACTACATTCGAATTGTGAAATAAGGGTTATTTTACTTTCACCTGAATCGGATTTTGTTAAAGGTTTAGCTGAGCTTTATGGGCGTGAAGAAGATGAATTAAGAAAAACTATGTACGAAGTGCAGTCCATATGGAGAACCCTCTATCATGAAAAGAAAAAAGTAAAGAAGAAAAGAACACAAAGTAGTATTAGAGTGTATATATCTAATTCATTTCCAGCTCATTCCATCTATCGTTTCGACGATAAAATATTACAAGTACAATCGAAATTAACCAAGGGGAAGTCTAGCAATCTTCCTTCAATATTATGTGAAAACACTCATAAAACCGATGAGTTATACAACGTGTATCTTAATGAAATCGAAAAAATTATTATGGAATCCGAGGAATTGGACTTAGATAGTGAAAAAGAAAAGCAAACAGGATAAATGAAATGTAAGTTTTATTTGAAAATTAAAGCAATTAAAGATATTGGTAACATGGCAGCTCATGGTGATGATGTGTAATTTGAGAAAAAGCTTGAGTAGACTATGTTTAAGTTTATGAATAAAATACTTGAATAAGTTTATATACTGCCTACTGAGATGGATAAAGCAAGAGTGGATATCGAAAAACTCTCTATCTCTATTGAGAGCTAGTAAATGAGGATTTAAGAGCTTTCTATATCAAACTAAGTACCAAAATTAATACTTAGGGGGCGCTAAAAAATGTTTGTAGATGATATTTATTTGTCACCCAACCATAAAATTGAAGACGGTATTCAATTATTTAATAATTTATCGCCTGACAGTGATAAAGAGGATTGGAAGAAGGCAATTGATATATTTATTGACAGGATACAAGGTAGGTATTTAGATATTATCCATAAACTTGAAAGTGTATGTTCTCAAGATGAAAGTGTAAAAAACGGATTTAGTATAATGGCTCTAAACTGTTTGCTTATAGAAACTCTAGAACAGTTTTATAGGGGATGGAAGGATTCAAAAAATAGAAGTAAAGAATCATTCATATCTTTTTTAACTCAAAGTCCATACTTCAACGGTACATCAAAAATCTCACTTAAGGAATTTGGTCAATCTTTTGATGCTAACTATGCTGAAATTTTTTATACTGAAGTTAGGTGTGGTATCTTACATCAAGCAGAAACAAAAGGGAATGTCATGTTAACCTATTACGGTCAGTCTTTAGTTGATGATACAACTAACAACGACTGGATATTATTTGATGTTGGACGTTTTACAAAAGCCTTGGATAAAGAGTTCAAAAGATATATCGATAGGCTTAGAGATGACAAACAAAGGGATGTAAGAGAGTGTTTTTGTAGGAAATGGAGATACATTATAGCAAGGGCAGAAGCGATAAAAAATACAACATCTTACCAAGTCGCAAAGTAATTAACAATAATTGTATTGCTTGAATATATGTTAAAAGTCTGATTTAATGACTCTACGGTTTCAATAATCGTATGGACAACAATAACATTAGCATTGATTTAACATCGGCTAAACCCTGTGTTCATGCCGGTGTGGCGGAATTGGCAGACGCGCACGACTCAAAATCGTGTTCCTCACGGAGTGCCGGTTCGACCCCGGCCACCGGTACTAAATGAAAACCTATGAACGTTGTTATAGCGCTGATTCCTTCGAAAGAGGGAACGGCGCTATTTCTTTTTTACCGAGAATTTGGACGACTTCCTATTAAAAGAATCGTACGCACTTGTTTTACGAACCGTTCTCGAGTGGTTCGCACTACCTTTAGCGCATCTAACGGTGAAGATTATCGTTGGAGGTATGAAAATGGGACGGAGAAGTAATAAACTACAGGCGGAAGATTTAACACCCAAAAAGCAAAAGCACGTACCTGGAGCAGAGGACTTTGATTCTGCGCTGCACCTTTTTATCCGGGATTGTAAGATTCGAAATCTGAGCGATCACACGATTAAGTATTATCGTAATGAACTAATAGGTTTTAGAAACATCTTAGAAGATCAAAAGATCAGTACTAATCCCGATAAGATTAAACTTTCAATGATTAAGGAGAACGTAATCCTTTATATGATGGAAAGCCTTAAAAGGAAAGATGTAACTATAAATTCAAAGCTAAGAGCTATACGTGCATTCTTCAATTTTCTCTATCAAGAAACTTATATTATCCATAACCCAGTTGAAAATCTCTCTTTAATCAAACAAAAGAAGACGATTATAGATACCTTTAGTAGAGATCAGATGCGTTTGATATTAGCTCAACCAGACCAAACAACATTTACAGGTATGAGGGATTATACGATTCTTCTTTTTCTTCTTGAAACGGGTGTCAGGGCACGGGAACTGGTATCAGTGAAAATTGACGATATTAATTGGCAAGATAGCGTTATAAAGATAGACGGTAAGGGATATAAGGAAAGGCATGTACCTATTCAGAGTTTAATGAAGAAGCAACTTCGAAAGTACGTTACTGTACGAGGCAATTTAGATAGTGATGCTCTTTTTGTGACGATAGACAATACGCCACTTACGAAAAGGCAGCTTCAAAACAGAATTGCATTGTTCGGAAGAAAAGCTAAAATCGAAGGGGTGCGTTGTAGTCCGCATACATTTCGCCATACTTTCGCAAAGATGTCCGTTCAAAATGGAGCCGATGTTTTTCATTTACAAGCAGTTTTAGGACACACGAGCCTAGATATGGTGCGTAATTATGTGAATCTATTCAGTCGGGATGTTTTTGAGGGACATCGAATATTCTCTCCTGTAGAAAAACTATTATAATCATGAGTAGGTCGAGTATCTTTAAAGGTGCTCGACTTTTTTATAAGTAATATACGAGGTCAAATAAGTGATTTGTGCGTTAATAAGATAATTAATTAGAAAAACAAAGTTTAATTATCCCAAACGCCCACCAAGGCAGTATTTTCATTTGGAATTATCCAGTGTATATCATTCACATTTGTTTACCATATACGGTATATAGATACTTTACTGATACAAATGATACATTTTCTTGATTTTGTTGTAGGTTTGCAAAAAACAGTTACATAAGGGTTATTTTGGAAGAGCATTCAAAACTCAGGGGGGTGCTATAGATAATCTCGCAAGGTTAGGAATTGCGAGGTGAAATGGGAGGCGGGACTTCGGGGGATAGGAGTACTACACCACCTAGTACTACAGAGTGAAAACGATATTTGATAAATTATTTACGCATTTGTCTTTCTGTTTAATCCTCTCTTTTTAAAGAGTAAGGCTCTTTGTGTGAGACTATGCGCTTGTTATATAATGGATTAAGTTTTCCTATAAGGTACATTTCTAAGTAGTTGGGATACTTTGTTTCAATAATTTCAATTCTCTCTACTTCATCCATAAAAGTTGTGCTGCTGAAATGGTTATACATTCTCTTTCGAAAACAAATGGTACTTCCAACATATAATGGCACATCGTATTTTCCATAGAATATATAAGATGCACTTACACCTAATTTATATTCACGGACTTTAAAGGGAGTTTCTTTTTTACTAAAAGGTATTAACATTGCTCATATACACCTCCAAATATTTCTGTATTAATTATATCCTTCTATATAATTCCGGGAATAAATAAGTTGAGAACTAGATTGAAAAAAGCCTCCACATGATATTTGCGGAGGCGAGACATTGAGATGTAGGTTAATTATACATAAAAATACAAGATGTGAAAAGTTTGTAACTTTGTAACTGTATGACTACACCTATACGGTAACGATTTTTACAAAATAGAAAAGACGATAATAGCAAGGGTTTGCGGCTATATCTCTTGTTACCGTTTGACTGTTACCGAAATTGGGTGTATCTTAAGATCATCTAAATAGTAACGGAGGAGACAAAACATGAGAACAATCGCATACATACGAGTGTCATCCGAGGGACAAAACGTAGCTCGACAAAAGAAAGCGCTCAAAGAAGAAGGCTGTGAAGTCTTTTACGAAGAAAAGGTATCAGGAAAGAATACTGACCGACGGCAGCTTTTGAAGATGATTGAGGACCTCAATGAAGGGGATGTCGTAGTAGTACATGAAATATCGAGACTTTCCCGATCTGTAAAGGACTTACTTGAGATTGTCGAAAGCATCAAAGATAAGGGAGCGAGCCTTAAGTCGCTAAACGAAACATGGTTAGATACAACCGATGATAACCCGATGAATGAATTCCTTTTGAATATTTTTGGTAGTCTTGCTCAACTCGAAAGAGGGCTAACGCTCAAACGCCAACGTGAAGGGATAGAGATTGCGAAAAAGGAAGGCAAGTATCGAGGCCGCAAAACGGAAGTCTCTCTTGACGGTAAAAAGGCCGACAAAGCTGCTCAGGCTATCGCATGGCACAAGGAAGGGAAATCAGTGCGTTATATATGTAAGACGCTTTCCATCGGCACAGGCACGTTATATAGACTACTTGAGCGAGAAGGCATAAGGTAATAAGCGAATACTTACTTATGATAGGCGACATGACTGCGGTCCTTGTCGTCTTTTTTATACATCTGGTTTATGTAATAAGACATTATCTCATAGGTTCATATGCCGCAGTATACCCATAGGTACTCCTGATTCCTATCCTCAAATACTAGAACGGTGGAAAGTTGCATGCAGGCTCGTAGGTAGTCCGGTGTATTGCGATATCAAAGGTCTAATGCTCCGAGCTCTATGGTCTGGAAGTGAGCTAGAAAGTTCTCAAGCCTTTTATGTTTGCATTCTTATTCTTTCCTTCATTGGTTTCAACAAAGGAAAAGTAAACGTGGTAAAACTGAAAGGACTTCTCAAATGATTTTCTAATCTAGTCTAAATCATTTTAAAGATCAGAAATTAACTACTATCAAAGTCCTCCCCCTTGGATGTTTCTCCTTGCGCTTTGAGCACGTAAATAGTAAGTTGTGATCCCCCAAAGCAGGACCCACATCAAGTCAACAACTCGTCTTTATAAATTGGACGTTGTATTTTTGAACTCAATAGCTAAGTCTTTGAAACCAAACGACAACTTCTTCTGACATCTACTCTACCTGATATAACCAGTGAAACAATTTGAAGCCAACAGCACATAATCTCGACATGTAAACTAGCACTTGAGGGACGGTATCAACACATTATCCGAATGGAGCTTTCTAATCAATGTGACCTCAAAAATTTTTAGCAAAAAAATATTATCGATGTATAAAACCCACATTTAAAACGACGATAAAACTCCGAAAGAATTCATACAAATGCCCCTCTTTGAAAGATATAACTCGAAACACCTTAGCAGAAACAACTATACTACTTTAAAAAGTAAATGACCTTCTCTTTAATTTGTAAAGGCCTCCTATTTAAATAATACAGTAGCCCTCTTTAAGAAATAAAGGTTACTAAGATTTACTTATTAAGATTTACATATTTAGATTTAAATACTAATTACACAATATATTCTTCGAATACTTGTGTTACGCATCAGGATATAAATGCTTAGAGTAAAGTGAAAAATAAAGGAAAAAGTTCATAATTAACTGCACTCAGCAATACAAAAAAGAGTGGCTTCGCCATCTATAAGAAGGGAAAAGGTGAGTACCTCATACGAATAATCTTCCTCCTTGAAAGAGAGTTCGATCTCGTCTTTTCCTAATAATCAAATATGAGGTATGTACCGTTTTTATAAACGGATGCGCTTACTAGATTGAAGCGAGGTTTTGGTCGTCCTCGTTTGACATAGTGTTGGAGCTACTAATATTTGTGGCTCCTTTTCTTTTTGCAAAGTAAGTGCGGTAAACGACCAAACAAGAAAAAAGGAGGGGTTAAGTTTTGAATAGGTATACAGTCAAGCTCATTCGATCTCATTACGGAGAAACGCAAAGGGTGTTTGCCAAACGCTTGGGAATATCGATTTCGTACCTCGAAAAGCTTGAGATAGGAAGTAGAAGTGTCAGTGAAAATGTAGAGGCGAAAATCTTGGCAAAATGCGATTTAACAAGCCAAAGAATTCAAGACCTAAAAGATCATTCAAAAGTAATCGAAAGGTAGAGAGGAGTATAGGAACAGTATGTCAATCAATGCAAAAAACGACCGCTCTAATGTAGTAAACAAACAGGATCTAGGCGGAGCTACATTTACTCCGCAATTACGTGATTTAAACAAGTATCTATTCATAGATGGATTCTCAAAGACTACACTTTGCGTGTATAACGAGATCGTCTACCTATTCAACACGAATGAGGGAGTAGCATTTCCAAGTTACAATTACTTCCTTAGAGAGTTAAACATAACTTCGGCTACAGTGTCGAAAGCTATTAAAAAGTTAGTCAGAGTAAAGCTGGTTGGAAAGATGAGTGATAAAGGGCAGAGGAATCTCTATCTCCCTTATTATCCGCTAGATGAGGAGGAGTTTAAAAGAGCATTCCCTATTGCGTCAAACAAACGTGAAGCGACGATAGCGAAATCGAAAAGAAAAAGTAAAACAGATAAGGAGCGATTAGAAAATTATCAAAAGAAGATCGAAAAAGCTGAAGAGGAGGAATGACGATGCTGGATCGAACTACTTACGCAAATGTAAAGCGACTCGTCAAACGAAGCTGCGCAAACTACTCGAATAGTAGATGTTTACATTACGACACACAGTGCGACTATGAGAGTCGATTCGGCCATGCCATCTCATGCGATTATTTCGAGAAAAGCGTGTTACCGAATGATGACGTTCTCGAAGCAAGATACAAGAAAGCTCACGGCATTAACTATCAAGACGATCTGGAAGAGTCGAAGAACATTCGCAAGTGTTTGGATTGTTCCGAGGTGTTCTTTCGTAAAAGTAATCGACAAACCCGATGTAGTGAATGCCAACGCAACGCTAATCGTAAAGCGAAAGCCGAAAGAATGCGAAAGTATAGAGAAAAAGCGAGTAATATGTAGACAGTATAGGGAGCTGGAATCCGCTCTATAACAAGCTTCAGGTACTATACAAATGAAGGTGGAGACCTATAACACTCTCAATGCAGATATAGGCATTCAAAAGTGTCTACAAATATACAAAGGTGAGGCGATCAATAATGAGAGAGAAACTACAAAGAGCTCAAGAACTTATGCAAGGGAATACGATTCTTTTCAAGGAAGTAATCGATGAATACAGAGAAAAGAGATCAGAAGTAAATCGAAATACCGAGCTATCTGCATCAGGGAAAGAAAAAGCTCTTCAACGTCTATCTAAGGAATACGAGAAGAAATCAATGAAAATTGCGAAGCAGCTTAAGCAGGAGCGGAACGACCTAGCATCTGATGCGAAAAAGGAGGCGGAGAAGATTCTTACTTCGCAGCTACCGGATGTAAATGAACAAAAGCGAAAAATATTCTCGCAACGAGTAGACAATCTGGAAGCTCGAGTATTATTCGCAACAACTCCAGATAACGCAATAGTAGCACTAGGGGAGCTCGCAAAAGCAGCCGAGGAGCCAACGCTTGCTTACGAACTAAAACCGAAAGTCATGCAATTATCGCAGAGTATTCTAGGAACAATTACGGATTCTAACGAAGCAATCTCAACTCGTAAAGAGCTCGGGCAAATGTACGAGGAGCTTTCGGAAAAAGCAAAACCGGAGGGGAGTCAAGAGGCTAACGATACTATTGAAGCGGCCAACTCCATTATGAGCGCAGGTCTAGTAGGAGAGGCCGTGAGAAATGCTTTGCGTGAAGTAAGCGTAATGACTTCGAGTATGATCGATCAGCCACAGGAGTATTTTGGTAAGTATGACTTGCAAACTAATGAGTAGGAACTCCGTAAAGCATACATAAGGCGACCAAAAAGGTCGTCTTTTTCTTATTTCAATAAAATTGGACCATTTATTGATTTGATTGTGCTTATAAACATAGTCAAAACACTTTGGATAGGTGAAAATAGGAAGAAAGTATAAAAGTTATAGTTATAAAAGAAGAAGAAGCGAACAAAAAATCAATATAGAAAAGTCAACTCATCTTTACATAAGAAAGAGTTAAATAATAGTTTACGAGGTGTTTTTAACTCCGCTTAAAGAAAAACCATATGATGACCTACCCCAAGTTATGCCTATTGTAGAATTAAATCAAAAGTAATATAGTTATTGCGTCCTAAATAGAAAGAGTACATTTTTTCATTGAAACATTTTAAATATGATATTATTTGTATGGAATATATTGAAAAAATGGAGGTATTTATGTGCAGTTAGACTTTGAAAAATGGTTTTATGGAAAAAATTTTCCTAGAGAAGCAATAAATCAATTTAAAGAATCCGTGATATGTTTTAAAGCTTCTGCTTATAGAGCATCCCTGTTGATGTCTTATTTAGGCTTTCAATTGGTGCTTAAAGAGAGAATTTTAACTGCGGAAAAGCCAGATAACATTGAACGTGAACAATCGTGGGAAGCTATAAAGAAAAACTTACGTAAAGAAGATAAATGGGATGAAGAAGTAAATGAGTGCATTAAGAAAAGTGACGATAAAAAAAGAATATTTATTATATCTGAAGACTTAAGGAATCAAGCAAAGTATTGGAAATATAGGAGGAATGATTGTGCCCATTCTAAGCCAAATCAAATTGATGCCTCACACGTAGAATCATTTTGGCTTTTTTTAAGATCTAACATTGATAAATTTGTAGTCGGCGGGAGCATGGAAGCATTATTAACAAGAATAGACAAGCATTTTGATTCGAATTTTACTAGCAACACAGCTAGTCATAGCATACTTGTTGAAGAAATACCTAAAACAATCTTAGAAGAGGATATTGAAAAGTTTTATATGGAGCTAACCAATATATTTGAAAGCCACTTCATTTATCCATTGGTTGCACAAAGAGCACTTGAGTTTTGGAATGAGCTAATAAGGTTAGAAGGAGCTGTTGGGCAGAAAGCAATTGAATTTATTAAACATGAATCTCTTCTCGAAATTGAGTTTTTAAGTGAATACCCTGAGAGGACGGCAGTCTTTTATGAATGTGACTCCCCCGAAGTTAGAAACCTTTGGAGATCAAAGATACATAGGGGGAATTATGTACTTTTAAATATCTTTATAAGCCTTTGCCGAAATGGGTTAATAAAAAAAGAGAAAGAAGAGGCACTTGAATACTTAGTGGTTAATATAAAACAAACCAGTTTGCTTGAGGAGTGGATCAGTCCACTTAAAGAAATTGGATTTTTCAAAAAATATAAAGACTTAGTGTTTGCTAATGAAGGACCTTTACTTAATCAGTTTGATTGGGGCAATAACTCTTATTGGGGTATTGGTGATTTTCTTGATCAAATAGGTCTTGATTCACAAGTTGTTTTAGTTATAAATAATACATTCAGCACAACGTATTATCCATTTAAAATGCAAAAAGCAATTAAAGAGTACTTTGATCGAAAAGAAGGTGAAAAAGAAGATTACAAAAATATATGTGAACAATTATCTATCGAACCAGCTGAGAATTTAGGCTTTTAATTCTATTGATGTACTATGTGTTCAATCCAATCTTACTCAATTTATATGTCAGGGAGTAAATGTGATGTATAGCTAGAACTTAGTAAAAACAACCTATATTGAATAAAAGTAATGCTTCTGAATAATCTTGACTCATTTAAGGAATTCTTATAACATAAGACATACTGTTAGATGCGTAAGACTATTAATGCGTATAATTCATAAGATCGGTTGATACCTCGAAAGAAATCGAGTTGTACGAACCGTTACGAATATTACGCACTACATCACGTTAAAGAATAGCGTTATGACAACCATCAAAGGTTTTGAATACGAAGTAGGCTCGTGAAGCCGACTCAAAATCGTGTTCCTCACGGAGTGCCGGTTCGACCCCGGCCACCGGTACTAAATAGCTTGAATGAAAGACGATATCTACTTATTGTAAATATCGTCTTTTTTGTATGGTTTCCTAATCATAAAGGAACTCTTCCAGTCTAGTACACTTCCTTTTGCTTACATCCCGGAACGTTATACACTGGATATCATAAGAAAGACTCTCTCTCCGTTTGAATATTTCAGGAGGAAATGCTGAATCTAATCAGGTGGTTCCATTCCCGATGGATTAGGGAATGGGAGGAGTACGGATCGTTATTGAAGGAGGAAGATGGTAATGAAGATCGTAGTCACAGGTGCAACAGATGGCATCGGCCTTGCGACAGTAAAACGACTCGTCAAGGAAGGTCATGAGGTGCTTCTGCACGGCCGCAGCGCAGAGAAACTGGCTGACGTAGCCAACGAGCTGGGGAATGAAGAGATCGATCAGTATGTGGCTGATTTGTCTTCAATGAGTGAGGTAAGAAGGTTTGCAAAGGAAGTCGCAGCCAACCATGATTACCTGGACGTTCTAATCAACAATGCAGGCGTATACAATGCCTCGGAGCCTGTCACGGCCGAAGGACTGGACATTCGTTTTGCCGTGAATACATTGGCTCCCTATGAGCTGACAAAAGCACTCCTTCCGCTTATGGATGCTTCAAGCCGTATCGTGAATTTATCGTCGGCTGCGCAGTCGACGGTGGATGAGCAGGCTCTTTACGGGAAGAAGAAGCTTGCTGATGGAGAGGCGTATGCGCAGAGTAAGCTGGCGCTGACGATGTGGACGTATGAAATGGCCCGGCGGGTGGAGCCTGTTGTGGTTGCTGTGAATCCTATGTCCCTTCTGGGCAGCAAAATGGTGAAAAAGGCCTTTGGAACAGAAGGACGCGATATCAACATTGGTGCAGATATTTTGTGCCGGGCGGCCTTGTCTGATGAATTTGCAAATGCCTCAGGGAAATATTATGATAACGACATCGGATCGTTCGGTAAACCGCATCCGGATGCGCGTAATCTGGACAAGTGTGAAGCTCTTGTCAAACAGTTGGAAGAGATCGCAGCGAGTGTATAAACAACAGGTGTCCGGCGTGAAGCCGGGCACCTGTTCTATTCTCTCGTTTTCTTCCTGGTAGAAACGGGTAAACCTATGGATAGAGAATGTGAAGGAGGAATAGACGTGGGTCAAAACGCAGATTTAATTCACCACTATACAGAGTTTGCTTCATTTGAAGCCGAAGGGCTGCAAAAAGGGGAAATTGATTTTCCTGAGTTTGAAAAGGTCTTGAATGACTACATATTGAGCCAGCCGAAAGAGACGATGGAGTTCAAGGAGTGCTGGGTGTATAAAGAGCAGGATGGACTGCGGACGGTACGTGTTGATTTTTATGATCACAATTTGAAAAATGATATCCGTCTGTGGGGATCCAGAAATCCGGAGGACGGTCAGGTGAAAAGCTTGAACGTGGATGCTTTGGATGTGTCAACGAACGAAGTGGTTTATGAACGTAAACTGATGTAAGGAAAAAGAAGACCGATGCTGTCATGAAGACCGCATCGGTTTTTTATATGCCGAAGACGGACAATCATGCCTCTTTAGGAATAAAAAGGGGGGATAGATGGATAGAATAGTAATGGGTGATAAACATGACGAATTCTACACTTTTTCCTACACTGTTGTTCTTTCTATTTCTATTGTTCTCGTTTGGACTTATTTTTTTAGGTCGCCGTCAGGCTGAAGAAAATCAGCTGGTTGAAAAGGAAGTGTCTAAGAAGGCGCTGGCAGAAAAGCTTCACAGCGAATTGTCCAAGTATGGGCTGCACCCACAGCAGTACTATCAGGAAGGGGAATTCATTATCGATATGGCTTTTCCTGAATTGAAAATTGCGATCGAAGCTGTGGAGCACGAGTATTTGGTATCTCCTGATGAGTGGGAGATGGAATGGGAAAGGGATGCCTTTTTGAAAAATCACGGGTGGACCGTACTGAGGTTCAGTGCGGCACGTATTGAAGAGGATATTTCGAGGATTGCGGAGAAAATCAGCAGGGAGCTGGCCGGCCGGCATCATGCAGGATTTTGAATAGGACGAAAAGATCGAGTCAGAGAGGCCTCTGGCTTTTTCTTTTTGTTAAAAAGGTCAGAATCTTTGATACAATGGAGAGGGTCCTGTTTCTGTAGGAAACAGGCAGGAGGGCGAGTACTTGGTAAAGGAAGGTTTGACAGCTATGGAAGATAACTTGACCAGATTAACGATAGAAGGAAAAGAATATATCCTGATCGGCACGGCTCACGTCTCCAGACAAAGTGCGGAGCAGGTGAAGCAGGTCATTGAACAGGAACAGCCGGATGCTGTCTGTGTGGAGCTGGACGAACAGCGTTACCAGTCTATCAGGGACGGTGACCGGTGGAAGAATACGGATATCTTTGAAGTGATTAAAAGTAAAAAAGCGACGCTGTTATTAGTGAACCTCGCTGTTTCATCTTTTCAGAAGCGGATGGCGAAGCAGTTTGGCATTCAGCCGGGTCAGGAAATGATCCAGGGGATTGAATCTGCGGAAGACGCTGGGGCTGAGCTGGTGCTCGCCGACCGGAACATTCAGGTGACATTCTCCCGGATTTGGGGCAATCTTGGCTGGAGTGGAAAGTCGAAGCTCTTAATGTCGATCTTCTATGGCATTTTCAGCAATGACAAAATTTCTGAGGAAGAGCTGGAGAAAATGAAGTCCCAGGATATGCTGGATGGGATGCTTCAGGATTTGACCGATCATTTCCCGGACTTGAAGAAGCCGTTGATTGATGAGCGGGATCAGTACCTCGCACAGAAAATCAAGGATGCGCCCGGAGAGAAAGTGGTTGCTGTACTCGGAGCGGCCCACGTGCCCGGGATTAAGAAAGAGATTTATAACGATCATGATTTGAAAGCGTTGAAAAAGCGGCCGCCTAAGTCAAAAGCGCCGAAAATCATCGGATGGTCGATCCCAATATTAATATTATCGATTATTTTATATACATTCCTCTCCAATCCAGCCGCGGGTACCCAGCAGACGATCAGCTGGATCCTTTGGAACGGGTCGTTTTCAGCGATAGGAGCAGCGGCAGCTTTGGCACACCCGCTCGCCGTTGTGGCCGCATTTTTACTTGCGCCGATTACATCGCTGAACCCTCTCCTTGCGGCCGGCTGGTTTGCCGGGATTGTACAAGCCTATTTCCGACGGCCGAATGTGGGGGACTTTGAATCCCTTTCCGATGATGTCACGACGGTAAAAGGCTTCTGGCAGAACAAAGTAACGAGAATTCTGCTTGTTGTCGTGCTTGCAAATCTGGGAAGTACGCTTGGGACCGTCATTGGTGGAGCTGATGTGATCCGTTTATTTATTGAAAACCTGTAAAAGAGAAGTCTATGACAGACTTCTCTTTTTTTGTGCTCATTTACAGTATTTTCAACGAATGTTACAATTAGATGACGTGTGTTTGTCGGAAAAATATAAATTCAGAGAAAATATGCGCAATAAGGAATGAGAGGATATGAGCAGGTTTGTAAAGGGAACATCGATTCTTGGGATTGCACTCCTTGGTTTTGGTGTGTGGCAGCTGACAGAGATGGATCGGGAGAATCATGGGGAAGCGGAAAGTGCCCAGACGATTATTCAACAGGATCAAAGCTATGAGAAGGTTTTTATTGAACAGGAAGACGAAGAAGAGGAGAACCGTCCGGATTATGAACGCGTGGATAATCAGATGCTCCGAACGATTGAAGACAATGACGAAATGAAAGAACTCGTATCCGGCCTTGGTAAAGGGGTAACGGAGGATTTGAATGATCTGGAAGCGGAAACGGAAGAGCAGTGGAAAACAATTGAAGAAGATACAAAGCAGAAGAAGCAGATGTTGAAGCGGTTGATTGAGCTTACGGATGATAAGAAGATTGAGCAGATTGCTTCCAGTGCTGAGGCCAAACTGGACCGGATGATGGAGGATAAGAAAATCGACTTTTATAAAGAAGCTGTCCTTTCCTTCCAATTGATTTCCGAGCGGTTGTCTTAAGATTGGCTGTCAGGTAAGAGCGAGCCTCCTCACGTTTTGTCGAAATCGTGAATCATTGGAATGAGTCATCATCAATGACATGGTAATTTTTGTTTATTTTGCCGTTTTTCCGTTTTTCATGGTGATAAAACGGGGATGTGGAGAATGTAAAACAAATAAGGAGGTTCTTCATTTATGTCCATTGCTGTAAAAGATAGGTTGAGTACAGACAAGCTTAGTAAACTGAGAACGGCCGCTGTTTTGGAGTTTACCGAGGAAATCTTCGAGTCAGACAATTACCGCTGCCTGGAAGTTCTGGATTCGGATCAGCAGCACCTGTTTATTGTGAACAGAAATGACCGCACGCTGACAGCCTTAAGCTTATCGCCGGATATGTCATTGAAAAAGGAAACGTTGTTTGCGGACAAGATCATTTCTATGAAGGAGTACTTCGACGATTACAGCCTCAATGAAAACACACCTCCTAGAAAAATTGAAATCGTATTTATGGAAAACCGGACAGTGCTCATTGAACCCGTCAGTTCCATGGAGCAGGATGAGGAGTACAAGAAAAACGATGTCGCTGCCCAAGTGAATGAGGATTTTGAAAACTTGATCGCTGCTTTGAAGAACACGTTGATTCTATAAGTCAGACGGATGAAGAGCCATTAATATGGCTCTTCTTTTTATTTGTCATACATAAAGGCGGCACGTCCGGGGACAATAAGAAGACCCCGGCAGTAGATGCGCCAGAATACTTCTTCAGATGCAGCTTTCCTCCCGCACACATCCTCGTCCATCAGGATTGTGGAGGTGATTGAGATGAATACAACCGATCTGTTTGAGCTGTTTAAACTCTTCATTGACTCCCTGCATTTCACCGCTTTTCTCGTATTTTCCATCATCTACGTCTTCCAGCATAAGCAGAAGGATTAGTTCCAGACGGACTGCTTCACCCGGCAGTCTGCTTTTTCATGTATAAAAAAGACCCCATCCGGGTATAGTAGGCCTATCAGGCTTTTAAACTATAACCCCATAACATTGTAAAGCTGCTATTAAGATTTCGACAAAAAAACGTAAAAATCATGTTGCATCGATAGAATTCGGATGTTATCATAACAAATATAGATGAGGGAAGTTGTACGGACAACTTAGCTCTTTATATGCGGGTGTAGTTTAGTGGTAAAACCTCAGCCTTCCAAGCTGATGATGAGGGTTCGATTCCCTTCACCCGCTCCATTCACTATTGTGATGCATTTATTTTTTATACTTATGTGAACCAACGCAGTGTTTCGTTAAATGGGTAACGAAGCATTGCGTTTTTTAATGCGGAAAAATGGATACAACCTATAATAGAACGAAGACAGGAGGATGCCGGAATGAAAAAACTTCAAACGATGCTGAAGCAGATCGACGGAAAGAGTTACAAAGGATATAAGCAGATTCAAGGGACGTACAGTTTTGAGGATTATACGCTTCATATAGACTATGTGCAGGGAGATCCATTTGCGGCTCCATCGAAAATCAGGATACAGGTGCCTCAAAGCAGGCGCCCTGTTCCTGCCGAATATAAAGAGACGAAGAGTCGAAAAACGTACGCAGAAGATACCTTTGCGAGAGCGGCAGCGGATACGATTAAGAAAACCCAGTTCAGTGTGAAGGGATCAGGAAAAAGCGGAATGGTCGCCATCGATCAGCCGGGGCAGGAAATTTTAGAGCGGACAGCGGTTACCCTGATGCCTGAAGACATCATCATCTGCCTGACGGTCGGCCTGCCCGCAAATGGTCGGCGCATTAATGGAAAGCAGGCAGAAAAGCTGTTTTTCTCTGTGATTCCGGAAATGCTGAAGCAGTCTGTGTTTACTGTCAAAGACAGCGAGCTGGAGGAAGTTTGTCAGCTTGCCGATCAGCACGATGCCCTTTTAGTGACGATGCGTGAAAACGGCTGGATGTCCTTCGTGGCAGACGGGGCGGTTCTTCCAAGGGAGAGCGGAGTGAGCCAGCGTCCGATGAAAAAAGCCGTTCCCTTTGAAAGCCCTGAGGAGAACCGTGTTTCCATTGCTATCCCTCATCGTCAGGAGCCGCTGACAGGGATGGCCTTGAAAAAGGGGATTGTCCTCATCGTTGGTGGTGGGTACCATGGTAAAAGTACCCTCTTGAATGCCATCGAGCGCGGGGTGTATCCTCACATTAAAGGGGATGGACGTGAATATGTCCTGACAGATCCGGACAGTGTGAAAGTAAGAGCAGAAGATGGACGTCAGGTTACCAAGGTGGATATTTCGCCGTTTATTAAAAATCTTCCGCACGGAACGGACACGACGGCTTTTTCTACGGAAAACGCGAGCGGAAGCACCTCCCAGGCGGCCAACGTTATGGAGGCGCTTGAGGCTGGGGCACGCACACTGCTGATCGATGAAGATACCAGTGCCACCAACTTCATGATCCGTGATGAGCGGATGCAGGAGCTTGTCGTACAGGAAAAAGAACCGATCACGCCGTTCATTGATAAAATCAGACAGATGAGAAACGATCTTGATGTTTCTACGATTCTCGTCATGGGAGGTTCCGGCGACTACTTCCAGGCAGCGGATGACGTTATCATGATGGATCAGTATGTCCCGGTCAACGTCACGCAGAAAGCGAAAGAGATTGCCGGGAAGTATCCGTCAGAAAGACAAACGGCCGGAGAAGAACGCTTCGGCAGCGTTCCACAGCGTGCCTTTCTTCCGAATACGCTGCAGACGAGAAAAGGGAAGAAGGAAAAAGTCCAGGCTAAAGGACTGTTCAAGCTGCTGATGGGTCATGAAGATATCGACCTTTCCGGTGTAGAACAACTGGTCGATGCCTCACAGACACGTCTGATTGCCGATATCCTTCTGCATCTGGATAAAAAAGGCCGGCTGAAGGCTGAGCAGAGTCTGCCGGAACTTCTGGATCATATTGAAAAACAGCTGGACACGAAAGGCCTCGCTTCCTTCGGTCCGTTTAAAGACCAGCATCCAGGGGAGCTGGCCAGACCAAGAAGATTTGAAATCGCAGCAGCTATGAACCGGATTCGGACAGCTGCCGTGAAAGATATCCGTTAGAAAGGAGAACGTCCGGGTGGATTTTCATCAGTTTAAAGAAGAAGTGATCACCTACAGCAGAGAAATCGGCATCGATAAAATCGGATTTGCTTCTGCTGATGTGTTCGGAGAATTGAAAGCCCGTTTGAAACGCCAGCAGGAACTCGGATACCAGTCCGGTTTCGAAAAGGGGGAGGTGGACGAGCGGACCGAGCCCGGCCGCCTTCTGCCGGGCGCACAGTCGATTATTTCCATTGCTCTTGCGTATCCTTCGAAAATGAAAGATGCACCGCGCAGTGTGAAGGGAGAACGGCGGGGAATTTTCTGCCGAGCCTCCTGGGGACAGGACTATCACGATGTGCTGCGGGACCGGCTGCACAAACTCGGTGCTTTCATAAAAGAGAGGTTTCCGGAGGTGGAACTGAAATCCATGGTGGATACAGGGGAGCTCTCTGATCGTGCTGTAGCGGAGCGTGCAGGGATTGGGTTCAGTGGAAAGAATTGTGCCGTGATCACTCCGGAGTTTGGTTCATATGTATATTTAGGAGAACTTGTAACGAATATTCCTTTTGCTCCCGATGAGCCGGTGGATGACAGCTGTGGTGACTGCAACATTTGTGTGGACGCCTGCCCGACCGGAGCCCTCGTCCAGGGCGGCCAGTTGAATGCTCAGCGCTGTATCGCCTTTTTAACGCAGACGAAGGGTTTTCTGCCTGATGAGTTCCGCACAGTGATTGGCAACCGTCTCTATGGCTGCGACACGTGCCAGACCGTCTGTCCAAAGAACCGGAAGAAAGATTTTCATAATCATGAAGAATTCGAGCCGGATCCGGAGGTTGTCAAGCCGAAGCTTACACCGCTGTTGTCCATTTCCAATCGGGAGTTCAAAGAGAAATTCGGGTTCATTTCCGGCTCGTGGCGGGGTAAAAAGCCGATTCAGAGGAATGCGATTCTGGCGCTTGCTCATTATCGTGACGAAACGTCCGTTGATGAATTGATCCGTTTAATGAATCACGACCCAAGGCCGGTCATACGCGGAACCGCCGCGTGGGGACTCGGGAAAATCGGCCGTCCCGATTGTTTTGAGGCCATTGAGAAAGCGATGGAAAAGGAAGAAGATGAACAGGTCTTGTATGAAATGGAAAAAGGGCTGCAATTTCAAACGTAATCAACTCCTGTACCTTTTCAATCCACTAGAGCTCTAGTATAATAGAAAAAACTGTTAATAAAGAAGGGGTTGGCTATGAACCATCATTCTTTTCTATATTACGACACGTTTCAAACTCCTTTGGGGGCTATGACTGTTCTGGCCAATGATGAAGGAGTCTGCCGCATTGATTTTGGTCACCATGAAGATCGACTCCCAGCCTATCAATCTTGGAAAAGGAAGCATTTTCTAAAAGGTGAACTGGTTTATGACCCCGATCATTCATTGATTGTTCAGACAGAAAAAGAACTGCAGGAATACTTCCAGGGGATCCGCACAGCGTTTGATGTTCCGCTCAACTGTTACGGAACAGATTTCCAGCGGAAAGTGTGGAAGACACTGCTGCACCAAATCCCGTTTGGTGAAACACGATCCTACAAGGATGTAGCCTTAGCGCTGCATTCTCCGCAGGCAATCCGTGCTGTTGGAGGGGCCGTGAATAAAAACCCTTTCTCTGTCATCGTGCCGTGCCACCGTGTCATTGGAAGCAACGGAAAGCTCGTCGGTTATGCCGGCGGACTGGACAAAAAAGAAAAACTGCTGGATTTTGAAAAACAGCATACAGCTATACAACATTAAAAGTCCCTGCGGGGGCTTTTTTTCATGGCCTGACGCCCCCTTCATATACTGAAGGAGGGGGGAAGCGGATGAATAGCACGGAGGAAATCAAGCGTTACTGGCAGAAAGTGCTGGACCGGGTTTTCGATCAGGAGGAAGAAGGATGGTTAAAGCGGAAAATAGAGGGCATGGAAGCGCGTGATCACAAGCTCCAGCGGATGACTTTCCGCATTTATCCTTATCACAGGAAGGCTTATGATCACGTGGTGGATGTTGCTTATGACCTGCATTTGACCATGCTTGTAAAAAGTGGGCGCCATGTTTTTTTAGAAGAAGGGTTCTACACAGGTCGTGGACAGTGGACCAAAGGGAAGTGGGTTCATCACGAAGTCGTAACGGAGATTCCGGCATCCGGGGATTCTTCTTTGCCTTTGACCTTCGAGATGGGGGAGAGAGAGCCGGTGGATGATCCGCGCTTCGACTACAACCGTCGGGAGGCAGTGCGGTATGCTGACCGTTGGTGGGACAGCTACAACCCGGCTTATAAAAAGTTTGAAGTCGATTGTACCAATTATGTTTCCCAATGTCTGCGGGCCGGCGGTGCCCCGATGAGGGGAGCCGGGGACCGGACGCGTGGGTGGTGGTACGGGAATGGAACGTGGAGCTACAGCTGGACCGTGGCTCATGCACTGCGCTGGTATTTAAGCGGATCGCGTAAAGGCTTGAAAGCTGTGGAAGTATCCTCCGCGGATCAGCTCGCGCCGGGGGATGTCATCTGTTATGACTTTCAAGGAAACGGGCGGTATGATCATAATACTTTTGTTGTGAAAAAGGATGCCCAGGGGATGCCGCTGGTCAACGCTCATACATCAAACAGCCGGCACCGCTACTGGGCCTACGAGGACTCTACCGCTTACACGCCGGATATTCAGTATAAATTTTTCAGAATTAACGGGTGATCGATATGGTATAATGGTCTGGTTGACTACGATTAGACTGAGGTGAAAGTGATGCCTAACCATATTGTCCTTTTCCAGCCGGAGATTCCGGCCAATACCGGAAATATCGGGCGGACCTGTGTGGCGACAAATAGTGAACTGCATCTGATCCGGCCGCTCGGTTTCTCGACTGATGATAAAATGGTGCGCCGCGCGGGTCTGGATTACTGGCCCAAACTGACGGTCCATTACTATGACTCGATAGAAGAGTTGTATGAGAAATATCCAGAAGGCGAGTTCTACTACATTGAAAACTTCGGAACGAAATCGTATGCTGATTTTGATTTCAGTGATGCGGAAAAAGATCAGCTGTTTGTTTTCGGACGAGAGAGTGACGGCATACCGAAGGAGCTCTTAACAGGCCTTGAAGACCGCTGCCTCCGGATTCCTATGACCGGCGAGGTCCGCTCGTTGAACTTATCCAATACTGCATCGATCATTTTGTTCAATGCTTTACTGCAGCAGGGTTTTCCTGGATTAATCAAATAAGGCATGAAAAAACGCACCCCATGGGGTGCGTTTTTTTACTTTCTTGGCCCTGGCTTCGTATCATATCCAGCTGAGAAGATAGCTGTCAAAAATGCGAGGCAGACGAGAATAATCAAGGTTACATTCATGAATAGTCCTCCTTTTCTAGCCAGACAAGCGTTTCTTGTTTAAGTATACCCCATTTTATTCGAGGTGTGAATGGGCTTACAGTTAATTTTATCCTATCCCAGGTGACAGATGCCTATACGATGGCCGGGCTGGTGACATAGAGTGAAGAGTAGGTGAATAACCACAGGAATGGATAGGAGGAGAACGAGTGAATCAGTACCCATATGCTTATCCTTATGGAATAGAAGAAGACTATCGGAATGAAGAAGAGCGTTTCTTCTTTTTCGGCCCCTTTGCCGGTGGGTTACTGGGTGGCTTTTTAGGCGGTGCCCTGGCTCCTGGTTTGTATGGAGGATTTGGCGGCGGCGGCGGTTATGGCTATCCACCTCCTTATTACGGACGCCCGCCTTATTATGGAGGCGGAGGCGGAGGCTATTACGGCCGTCCCCCGTACGGAGGTTTCTGGTAATCAATAAATCCCCTTCTCCTTAATCAGGAGAAGGGGATTTTGTTTAGAAGTTCGTCGTGTCGAGTTCTTTCCCTTGGGACTCATAGCCCTGCATGTACTTGATCCGTCGCTGGGCGGAGGTGCTGTTCACCTGTTCATCCGCATGGTAGGAGGAGCGGACCATCGGGCCTGCCTCACAGTGCTTGAATCCTTTTTCAAGGGCAATCTGCTTCAGTTCCTCGAATTCGTCTGGATGGTAGTAGCGTTCCACATTCAAGTGTTTTTTCGTCGGCTGCAGGTACTGGCCGATGGTCATGATGTCTACGTTATGAGCAAGCAGATCATCCATTGCTTCGATGATTTCCTCTTTCGTCTCGCCAAGACCGACCATCAGGCTGGACTTCGTCGGTGTATTCGGACGGATTTCCTTCACACGGCGGAGCAGTTCAAGAGAACGGTCATACATGGCGCGTGCACGGACTTTCTTCGTCAGACGGCGGACGGTTTCAATATTGTGGTTGAAAATATCCGGCTCACCCTCCATCAAGGTATGCAGGCTTTCATAATCACCTTTCATATCAGAAGGAAGAATTTCTACCGTGCATCCCGGTACCCGGCGGCGGATCGCCTTCACCGTTTCACCGAATACAGCAGCACCGCCGTCATTCAAGTCATCACGGGCAACCGCTGTAACAACGACGTGTTTCAGTCCCATGATTTCAACGGATTCCGCAACACGCTCCGGCTCGCCCCAGTCAAGTTCGTTCGGCAGCCCGGTCTTAACGGCACAGAAGCGGCATCCGCGTGTACATGTATCACCCAGGATCATGAAGGTAGCGGTTTTCCGTTCACTCCAGCATTCGTGGATGTTCGGGCAGCGGGCTTCCTCGCACACCGTGTTCAATTTCTTTTCGCGCATCAGTTTTTTCAGGCCTGTGTAGGACTTATTGGTGTTGATCTTGATTTTCAGCCATTCCGGCTTTCTTATGTATTCTTGGTTTTTACTCACGTTCACCACTCCTTATCCCGCTCAGCGGGCGTAGTTCCATTCATCTGTTTCGTAGCGTTCCCGGGCGATTTTCCTTACCTCGTCCCATTGTTCCTCAGACAGGTGGAAGGGCTCCAGGTGGACATTCAATCCTTTTTCAAACCCTTGTTTAAATGCATGTTTTGTTTCTTCGAAAGAGACAGGCTCTTCGAGGATTTCGTTGATGGCAACGGCTTTGCTGCCGAAAGCTTTGCGGGCTCTTTCCTTGATGCGTTCATTTTTGTAAACAAACATGTCAAAAAGCTTCCCATCATCCACTTCAATCGGGATGGACCCGTGCTGCAGGATGATGCCGCGTTTTCTAGTCTGTGCACTTCCGGCCGCTTTTTTTCCATTCACAATCAATTCATACCAGGACGGTTCTTCAAAACAGACAGCTGAGCCGTTCACATCCAGCTTGCCTTCAGGAACAGCAAAATCTGCATCAATGTTCAGGTTTCTGAACCCTTCAAGCAGGCCCTTGGAAATGACGAGATAGGCTTCTTTCACGGAATCCGGCATGTCCTCGTGTTTTTCCGATACGATGACACTATATGTAAGTTCATGGTCATGTAATACCGCACGGCCGCCCGTTTGGCGGCGGACGAGCTGATACCCATGCTTCTGAACACCATCCAAGTCAATTTTTCCTTTTACTTTTTGAAAATAACCAACAGACAGCCCGGCAGGTTCCCAGCCGTAAAAACGCAGAACAGGCGGGATGGACCCTTCCCGGTGCCAATTCATAAGGGCCTCGTCCAGTGCCATGTTGATGGCAGGTGTACAATGGCCTGAATCGACAAAGTACCATGTTTCCATATGCAGTCCTTCTTTCTTTTTGAGTGAGTACTTTATCAAAGTAAAATAGTCAAAACAATTCTAACAATCGGACAGAGGCATGTCAAAATATAGTAAATCATTCTTTGAGGAATTTATTAGGACTTTAGGCTGAAGAATATACAGCCTCAGATTCGGAATATGCCTATATAATGAGAAGAGGAGGGATTAAGATGAATCAAACCTTGCTGTCCAGCGTGCTTTTTTTAATCAGTGCATCCATCTGGGCCATCCTTGCTATTTTTTACGACGATTACCGCTGGCTGAATTTATTCTTATTTATTTTGTTCCTCGTCATGGGACTTGCCAAAAGAAAAAGCTATATGGAAGGGAAAGATGTGGAAGAGGACGGAGATTGATTCCGTCCTCTTTTTTCATAAATGGCGGGCTGCGGCATAGGTTTAAGTAGAGGGGCTGTCCTTCTACCCTGCAGGGTGCAGGTCAAAATGATGTGAAATCACTGGATAGGCAATACCGCATGGGGACAAGTCGAACGGATTCGTTGTTGTAGTTGAGAGATTCCTGGAGTTCTTTCATGATTGATGTTTTGGTTCTTTGCATAGGCTTGTCGGGACTGACCAAGCCGCTTCCACATTTCTTTTTGTTGTCCAGCTCTGGCACCCAGATGCTCGAGACATAAGTCAATGATCTGTGTGAAGGAAGAACGCTTCACTCCGATCCTTGTCTTATGCTTGTCGCATCTACCGGGGTGCCTCCGCATTTCAGTCTCATTGTCCAGTTGCAGCGGCTAGTCCCTCGAGGTCATAAGTCCATCACCTCTGTGGAGAAAAGCACTCCACGGCGGTGCTGGTCTTATGCTTGTCGGGACTAACCAAGCCGCTTCCACATTTCTTTGAATCACACATGTTTTACATGAGCCAGGCATAGGATGTATTAAAATTCGTCTCTTACGACGGGGGAGGTCGCGAAGTGGACATTTTAAAGAAGATACAAGACCACCGGGAATACGAGGAAGAACTGAAGTGGGAAGGAACGTTTGCTGAATACTTGGAGCTGTTGAGAGAGCGGCCGTATTTAGCACAATCCGCTCATTCCCGCGTTTACAATATGGTTAAAAGTGCTGGTGTGGAAGAAGCGCATGATCATAAGCGTTATAAGTTCTTTGATGATGATATCTACGGACTGGATGAAGCGATGGAAAAGTTGGTGGAGGAGTATTTCCATCCGGCAGCGAGAAGGCTGGATGTCCGCAAACGTATTCTATTATTGATGGGACCTGTCAGTGGCGGGAAGTCCACACTTGTGAACCTGCTGAAACGTGGGCTGGAGGAGTACACGCATACGGATGAGGGGGCCGTCTTTGCCATCAAGGGCTGTCCGATGCATGAAGACCCGCTGCATTTGATCCCGAGCCATCTGCGCAAGGATTTTCAGGATGAGTACGGCATCCGTGTTGAAGGAAGTTTGTCTCCGTTAAATACGATGCGTGTGGAAACGGAGTATGGGGGAAGGATTGAGGATGTTCTAGTAGAGCGGATCTTTTTCTCAGAGGATAAGCGTACAGGCATTGGTACCTTCAGTCCGTCAGATCCGAAGTCCCAGGATATTGCCGATTTGACCGGTTCGATTGACTTTTCGACTATTGCTCAATTTGGTTCGGAATCGGACCCCCGCGCTTATCGTTTCGATGGTGAACTGAACAAGGCCAACCGTGGCATGATGGAGTTCCAGGAAATGCTGAAGTGTGACGAGAAGTTTCTCTGGCACCTGCTCAGTTTGACACAGGAAGGGAACTTCAAGGCTGGACGCTTTGCCCTTATCTCAGCGGATGAGTTGATTGTAGCTCATACGAACGAAGCGGAATACCGCTCTTTTATTGCCAATAAGAAAAACGAGGCGCTCCATTCCCGGATGATTGTCATGCCTGTGCCGTACAACTTGAAGGTCAGTCAGGAAGAACGGATCTATGAAAAGATGATCCGGGAAAGTGACATCCGTGATGTGCATATTGCCCCGCACACGTTGAGAGTGGCTGCGATGTTCACGATTTTGACGAGATTAAAAGAATCGAAAAAAGCGTCCATTGATGTCTTGAAGAAAATGAGACTTTATGATGGAGAAATTCTTGAAGGATTCAGCGATGTCGACGTTGAGGAATTGAAGAAGGAGCATGGTGATGAAGGAATGAGCGGGATCGATCCACGTTACGTGATCAACCGCATATCATCCACCATCATTAAGAAAGAACTGACATCAATCAATGCGCTGGATGTTCTCCGTTCCTTGAAGGATGGACTTGGAAGTCATGCCTCCATCTCCAGTGAGGACAAGGAGAGATATCTTGATTTCATTTCCCTGGCGAGAAAAGAATATGATGAAATTGCGAAGAAAGAAGTGCAGAAAGCATTTGTGTACTCCTATGAAGAATCCGCCGTTACGCTTATGGACAATTACCTGGATAACGTCGAAGCGTACTGCAACAAGGCGAAATTGAGAGATCCGCTTACAGGAGAAGAGCTGAACCCGGATGAGCGTCTCATGCGCTCCATTGAAGAACAGATCGGTGTTTCGGAAAATGCGAAAAAAGCCTTCCGTGAAGAGATTCTTATTCGTATCTCCGCCTACGCACGAAAAGGCAAGAAGTTCGACTACCAGTCCCATGAGCGTCTGCGCGAAGCCATTCAGAAGAAGCTGTTCGCTGATTTGAAGGATGTTGTGAAGATTACGACATCCACGAAGACGCCGGATGAGCAGCAGCTGAAGAAGATCAACGAGGTTGTAGCCACGCTTGTCGATGAGCATGGGTACAACTCCAGTTCAGCGAACGAACTGCTGAAATATGTAGGCAGCCTGTTGAACAGGTAATCCCTTGTCAGACCGCCCTCTTTTTCTATAAGAGGGTGGTCTTTTTTATGTTATAATGTCAAAAAATGAAGAGTGGTGAAATCATGGCCAGGAAATTTTATGCAATTATTGATGTGGGTTCAAACACGATGCGTCTAGTGATTTATCTGCGTGATAAAGGTGGACGTCTGCGTGAAGTGGAGAACGTAAAAGCGGTCGCACGTCTGCGCAACCATTTAACAAAGGATGGTCTGTTATCCACCGAAGGGCTGCAGACGCTGCTGACGACACTGAAGAGCTTCAAGGAAGTCGCTGAATCGTATACGCTTGAGGAAATGGTATGTGTCGCTACGGCTACGATCCGCCAGGCGGGGAACCAGGAGGAGATCATCACCCAGGTTTCCAAGCATACCGGTTTTGACATGCGCATTTTATCGGATCACGAAGAAGCGTATTACGGATACCTGGCCGTTGTGAATTCCACTCCGGTTACAGAAGGGATCACCGTGGATATAGGCGGGGGAAGTACCGAAGTTACATATTTTAAAGACCGTGAATTGATCGAATCCTACAGCTTCCCGTTCGGAGCGCTGACGCTGAAGCAGGACTTCTTCAAAAATGAACTGCCGACCGAGAACGAATTCGCGGCCTTGCGCCGGTACCTGCTTGACCAGTTCAAATCACTGCCGTGGCTGCAGAAGAAGGATATTCCATTGATCGGAATCGGCGGTGGAGCGCGGAACCTTGTACAGATCGACCAGAACTTGAAGGAGTACCCGCTGGCCGGCCTTCATCAATATAAAATGAAGGACAGTGACCTCGCTTTTATTAAAAATTATTTATTCACCCTGCCGATGAAGAAGCTTCAGAAGGTGGAGGGGCTGTCCAAAGACCGGGCGGATATTATTCTGCCGGCGACGGAAGTGTTCCATTCCCTTTACGATACTATGCAGGCTTCCGGATTCATTCTGAGTAGAAAAGGGCTTCGGGACGGTGTCTTTTTTGAACAGCTGACGAAGGATATGGGGACGTCGGTTTTTCCGAACGTGCTGGAGGAGAGCATTCAGGAACTGATCAATGATTATGACTTGAATGTCAAGCAGATCCAGCATGTCCAGCATCTGGCTCATCAGCTTTTCAGTCAACTCCATGAAAAAGGGCTCGGTTCCCTGAAGAATTCGGACTGGCAGGAAGTGAAGAGGGCGAGCTATGTGTTCAACCTGGGGGATTATATCGACAGCGAAGCGAGTGCCCAGCATACCTTTTACCTGCTTGCCAACCGGACGATCGACGGCTTGATGCATATAGAGAGGCTGCGGATGGCGCTTATGGCCTCCTATAAGAACAAAACGATTTTCAAGCAGTTCCTTCAGCCGTATAAGAAGTGGTTCTTAAAGGATGAACAGAAGAAGCTCCGTCTTCTTGGTTCCCTCCTGAAGTTTTGCTACAGCCTGGACAGCACCCGCAGACAGACGATTCAAAGCCTTGAGTTGACGAAGGAAGGTCATGATCTGCATATTACGTGTCACTGTTCGGGCGAATGGATGCCGGAAGAATATCAGGCGGAAAAACAGAAAAAACATTTGGAAAAGTCACTGAAAAAGACTATAGAACTGTCTTTTGTGGAAAATAAAAAGTAAGTCCCGCTGCGGGCTTCTTTTTATTAACAACTGTTAATTTCGGAATATTCTACCTTAAAAGAAAACATAATTCAGCAAAATTCATCATTTTTTTACAAAACCTTAACACCTGTTTTATATAGAGGATATAGAGACGTACTAACATATAGAGTGGAATAAATGTGTAAAGGGTGTGCGGCATGTCAACAGAAAACAAGACGCAGGAATTGAACAATCCATCATTTTATAACAACCGGGAGCTGAGCTGGCTCGCTTTTAATGAGCGTGTACTGGATGAGGCTCTTGATTTGGATAACCCTTTGCTTGAACGTTTGAAGTTTTTGGCGATCGGCTCCTCCAACCTGGATGAATTTTTCATGGTACGTGTAGCAGGGTTGAAGGACCAGGTAAAAGCCGGTTTCAACAAGCCGGAGAACAAAGCCGGGCTGACGCCGAAGCAGCAGCTGGCGAAAATTTCGGAAATCAACCATAACAACGTGAAAAAGCAGTATGACTCTTATCAGTCGATGAAGCCGGAGCTGGAGAAAGAAGGCATCTCCCTGCTTTCCATAGAGGATTTGACGAAAGAGGAAATCAACCGCTTCGAAAAATATTTTGACGAGGAAATCTTCCCGGTGCTGACACCGATGGCTGTGGATGCCTACCGTCCGTTCCCGATGCTTCTTAACAAGTCCATCAACCTCGCTGTCGTCATCAAAGATGATATCGACCCGGAGAACACAACAAAGACCGCAATTGTTCAGGTGCCGGCCGTACTCGATCGATTTGTCCAGGTGGAGCATGAAAATAAATACCAATATGTGCTTCTTGAGGAAATTATCAGCCATTTTATGGGTAAACTGTTTAAAGGATACAAAGTGGAATCTGTTACAGAGTTCCGGATAACGAGAAATGCGGATATGACGATCCATGAGGAAGGTGCCCGGGATCTTCTGAAGGAAATCGAGAAAGAATTGAAAAAGCGCAAATGGGGGGCAGCTGTCCGCCTCGAAGTCAGGGATGGAAAGTACGATGAGAAAGTGGTCAAGTTCCTGCTCAGCGTCCTGGAAATTCATCGTGATGACCTGTACATTACGAACGGTCCGCTTGATCTCACGTTCCTGTTCAAGTTCCATAAAACGTTTGCCGATGTGAAGGACCACCTTTACTACGAGACACTGATATCCCAGCCGCCGCGTGATCTGGAGGGGGAGGAGAATATCTTTGAAGCAGCGGAGAACCGCGACATCTTCCTGCACCACCCTTATGAATCCTTTGAGCCTGTCGTCGATTTTGTGGCGGAAGCGGCAGACGATCCATACGTGCTGGCCATCAAACAGACGCTGTACAGGGTAAGTGGAGATTCACCGATTATAGACGCTTTGAAGCGGGCCGCAGAAAAGGGGAAACAGGTGACAGTGCTTGTGGAACTGAAGGCGCGGTTTGATGAAGAGAACAACGTGCAGTGGGCCAAGGAGCTCGAAAAAGCCGGGTGTCACGTCATATACGGCATGACTTACTTGAAAACCCACAGCAAAATCACCCTTGTCGTCAGGAAAAAAGCAGAAAAGATCGAGCGCTTCGTCCACCTGGGTACCGGCAACTACAACGACCAGACGGCTTCTCTGTATACCGATATGGGCATCATTACTTCAAAGCGGAAGTTCGGGATTGATGCGACGCACTTCTTCAATTACTTGAGCGGATTTACGGAAAAACCGGAGTTCCATCACTTGTCTATGGCTCCATTTGATATCCGGAATGACTTTATCCGCTACATGAACAATGAAATCCGCTTCCATAAGCAGCACGGAAACGGCCGGATCATTGCGAAGATGAACTCGCTTACGGACAAAAATCTGATCATAAAAATGTACGAAGCTTCCCAGGCAGGCGTACGGGTCGACCTGATCGTCCGGGGGATCTGCTGCTTGAAGCCCGGCATTGAAGGCGTCAGTGAAAATATCCGCGTGTACAGCATTGTCGGACGATTCCTGGAACACAGCCGGATTTATTATTTCCATCACAACGGGGACGACCGCCTGTTCCTTTCCTCTGCGGATATGATGACTCGAAATATGGTGAAACGCGTTGAACTGCTTTTCCCGATTCACGAGCCCTCTGTGAAAACCCGTCTGAAGAAAATCCTGTCCATCATGCTGAATGATAACGTCAAGGCGAGGGAGCAGAAGAACGACGGCAGTTATGAGTACGTACAGCCTGAGAAAAACCAGGTGCGTATCAACAGCCAGATGAAGTTTTTCGATATGGCTTACCGGGTTCTTGAGGATGAGGAATAATCTTTACCAGTAAAAAGTAAAAAGGCGTACCAAAGGGTGCGCCTTTCTTGTTATAATGGAATTGTTACCATTTGAGAAAAATAAGCGAAATTTGTTGAATACGTAAGCGTTTCAATTCTATAATAGTATGTGGACTTGGAAACGTTTTCGAGGAAACTTTAGCCAACAACTACTTGGAGGTATTCTACGTGTCTAAACAAGGCTCCACTCAAAGATTTTGGGATAATTTCCACGGCCCCAACATGGGGTATATCGAAGAGCAATTCGAAGTATATGAAGAAAACCCAAGTGCTGTCGATCCTTCACTGAAGGATATTTTTGACGAGCACGGGGCACCTGACTGGATGAAGACTAGCCCGTCTGTTGAGACGAACGGTGCTGCGTCTCCTTCGGAAAGGGACATTGCGAAAATCACCTCGGCATTGAAACTTGTTGAGGCTATTCGTCGTCACGGCCATCTGCAGGCGAATATCTATGCTGTAGGAAGTGACGAGCGACCTAAAACAAATTTGCTTGATTTAGAAACCTACGGACTTCAGGAGAAGGATCTGGAGGCTATGCCGGCGGAGTGGGTCTGGCCGGACGCGCCTATGAAACTGGACAATGCCCTCCAAGTGGTCCATGTACTTAAAGAAAGATATGCGGGGACAATCTCCTTTGAATTCGGCCATGTCAATAATGAGAATGAAAGAAAATGGCTGCAGGACAAAGTCGATACAGGGTCGTATCAGGTATCTTTGACAAACCAAGAAAAGAAACAGCTGTTGTACCGCCTGGCTGAAGTGGAAGGCTTTGAGAACTTCCTTGCCAAAACATTTGTGGCACAGAAGCGCTTTTCCATCGAAGGCCTTGATATTATGGTGCCGATGCTCGACCATATTATCCAGTCGGCTTCCGGCGATCACATTAAACATATCATGATGGGCATGGCCCACCGGGGAAGACTGAACGTTCTTGCCCACATCCTCGGGAAGCCTTATGACCGGATCTTCTCTGAGTTCCATCATTCGCCTGATAAGGAGCTCGTTCCTTCAGAAGGTTCGATGGGAATCAACTATGGGTGGACAGGTGATGTGAAGTATCACTTCGGAGCCCGGAGAGAGATCGAAAACGGCGAGCAGTCGGCAACGAAAGTGACGCTGAGCCATAACCCTTCCCACCTGGAATACGTCAACCCTGTCGTCCAGGGTTTTACAAGAGCGGCGCAGGATGACCGCAGGGAGCCGGGCTATGCGAAAATGGATGAAGATGAGGCATTCGGCCTCTTGATCCACGGGGATGCAGCCTTTATCGGTGAAGGGGTTGTCGCAGAGACGCTGAACATGAGTGACCTTCCCGGCTATCGTACAGGGGGAACGGTCCATATCATCGCCAACAACCTTGTCGGTTTCACGACCAACCGCAGAGACGGACGTTCGACAAGATACGCCAGTGATCTTGCGAAAGGCTTTGAAATACCGGTGCTGCATGTGAATGCCGACGATCCAGCGGCATGCCTTTCTGCTATGGCGCTTGCGTATGAATACCGTCAGAAGTTCCATAAGGATTTTCTGATTGATCTCGTCGGGTACCGTCGTTTCGGACACAACGAAATGGACGAGCCGCGCTCTACACAGCCGAAACTGTACAAGGAAATCGACGAGCATCCAACGGCTGCCGCTGTTTTTGAGAAGCAGCTTCAGGATGAAAGTGTTGTGGAAGAGGGCGAACTGACGAAGATGAAAGAAGAGATTGAAGAAAAGCTTCGGGATATCTACAACAATATGGGTGAGCATGAAACGGCCGCTCCTGATGTGAAAGACCGCCCGAGTGGCGTGGAAAGGGATCTGGACGAAATTCAGACATCCGTGGATATTGAGCGTCTGCGTGGACTTAACGAAGGCATGCTGAAACGTCCGGAAGGCTTCAATGGATTTAAGAAGCTTGAGAAAATCCTTCAGCGCCGTGCGAAAATGCTGGATGAAGGGCAGAAAGTGGACTGGGCGACAGCGGAAGCTCTGGCCTTCGCTTCTATACTGGAAGATGGCATCCCGATCCGGATTACCGGTCAGGATACGGAGCGTGGAACCTTCGCTCACCGTCACCTTGTCCTTCATGATGTAGAAACAGATGAAACCTACTGTCCGCTCCACGGACTGGATCAGGCGGAAGCGTCCTTTGATATTCACAACAGTCCGTTATCGGAAGCCGGGGTTATCGGATTTGAGTACGGATACAGTGTTCATGCTTCCGATTCTCTTGTCCTGTGGGAAGCCCAGTTTGGTGACTTCGCCAATGCCGGGCAGGTCATTTTTGATCAGTTTATTGCCGCCGGCCGTGCGAAGTGGGGCGAGAAATCCAATATGGTCTTCCTGCTTCCGCACGGGTATGAAGGACAGGGACCGGAGCATTCCAGTGCCCGCCTTGAGCGCTTCCTTCAGCTGGCTGCAGAAAACAACTGGACCGTGGCCAATGTCACGTCATCAGCCCAGTATTTCCACCTGCTCCGCAGACAGGCGGCAATCAGCAACCAGGAAGAGGCACGTCCGCTCGTATTGATGACACCGAAAAGCCTGCTGCGTAATCAAAGAGTCGCCGTAGACGGGGCTGCTTTCAGCGATGGGAAATTCCAGTCGCTCATGATGCAGCCGGGATTATCTGAGAATAAAGATAAAGAAAAAGTGAAAACCCTTCTATTAGGAAGCGGAAAAATCATGGTGGATATCGAAGACAAAGTGGAAAGCATGGACGAAACCTTTGAAACCATCGATGCTGTCCGGGTGGAACAGATTTATCCATTCCCGGATCAAAAACTGGCAGAAATGCTGGAAACCTATCCGAATTTAGAAGAACTAGTATGGGTCCAGGAAGAACCGCAGAACATGGGTAGCTGGTATTTCGTGGAGGGGATCCTCCACAGACTCCTGAAGGATGGACAGATCCACAGATTTGTAGGACGTCCGCACAGGGCTTCCCCTTCCGTTGGAGAACCGAATATCCATAAAACAGAGCAGAATCGAATCATTCTTGAAGCGCTGCAGATGTCTAAAGGAGGAGAAACAAAATGAAGGAAATCAAAGTACCTGAATTAGCTGAATCCATAACTGAAGGCACGATAGCCGAATGGCTGGTAAAAAAGGGCGATCACGTTTCCAAAGGCGATCCGATTCTTGAGCTGGAAACAGACAAGGTCAATGTGGAAGTGAACGCGGATGCAGACGGAGTTATTGCTGAACTGCTCAAGGAAGAGGGAGATGACGTGGAAGTCGGAGACGTCATCGCCAAAGTGGATGAGAACGGAGAAGCTTCCGCATCTTCTGAGGATTCCTCCGGTGATCAGCAGGCAGAAGCATCTGCAGCTGAACAGAAGGAAGAGCCTCAGCAGCAGGAACAGAAACAGGAGTCCAAGCAGGAAGAACAGCCAGCGGGCTCCAATGGACAGAACAATGGGAATAAAGATATTGTGGCCACTCCGGCTGCCAGAAAGCGTGCTCGTGAACTCGGCATTGATTTGAGCAGTATTTCTGCCCGTGATCCACTCGGCCGCATCCGTCCGGAAGATGTCGATGCAGCTGCTAAGGGTGGCAGCAAGTCGGAAGAGCCGAAATCAGCGTCTAACGACAAGCCGAAGAAAGAGAAAAAGGAAGAGGAGAAGACGCAGTTTGATAAGCCGGTGGAACGGATTAAAATGTCCCGCCGCCGTCAAACGATTGCCAAACGTCTTGTAGAGGTCCAGCAGGAAGCAGCAATGCTCACGACGTTCAACGAAGTGGACATGACGAACGTTATGAAGCTCCGCAGTGACCGCAAGGAATCCTTCCAGAAAAAACACGATGTGAAGCTCGGATTTATGTCCTTCTTCACGAAAGCGGCTGTCGGTGCCTTGAAGGAATTCCCGAACTTGAACGCAGAAATTCAAGGCAACGAAATCATTCAGAAGAAATTCTATGATATCGGAATGGCTGTTTCGACAGATGAAGGCCTTGTAGTTCCTGTCGTCCGTGATGCCGACCGCCTTGATTTCGCTGGTATTGAGAAGGGAATCGCTGATGTAGCAACGAAGGCCCGGAATAAAGAACTGCAGCTGGAGGATCTCCAAGGAGGTTCCTTTACCATCACAAACGGTGGAATTTTCGGGTCCATGCTTTCTACACCGATCCTGAATTCCCCTCAGGTCGGAATCCTTGGGCTGCACAATATCGAGAAGCGCGCGAAAGTCATGCCTGATGACAGCATTGAAGCACGTCCGATGATGTACATTGCGCTTTCCTACGACCACAGAATCGTTGATGGAAAAGAAGCGGTCCAGTTCCTGCGCCGCATTAAAGAAATGATTGAAGATCCGTACGACCTTCTTTTAGAAGGATAATAGGAAATGAAAGTCCCCTGCAGCCTGGCTGCAGGGGCTTTTTTATGAGAAAACCTAGTAGAAGGGGTCAGAAATAAGAGAAAAAGATAGGCGGAAATAACAAATAATCTTTACATATCCCAATATGTTTCATCCATTCACGTGGACCTGCATACGATAGAGTAATACTCGATTAGGAGGGAATAACATGGATGAAGAGACGAGTTTTGTAATCGCCGAAGACGACTGGTCCCTCCATCGGAAAGGCTACGACGATCAGCGTCGACACCAGGAAAAAGTCAAAGATGCCATGAGCAAGCAGCTGCCTGATTTGATAACCGAAGAGAACATTGTCATGTCCAATGGAAAGCGTGTCGTGAAGATTCCTATACGTTCATTAGATGAATATAAAATCCGCTACAATTATGAAAAGAATAAGCATGCGGGACAAGGAGAGGGAGACAGCGAAATTGGCGATGTGGTGGCCCAGGCCCCGCAGCCCGCTAAAGGGAAGCCCGGCAATGGAGACGGCGCTGGTGACCAGGCGGGAGACGATTATTATGAGGCGGAGGTATCGCTGGCTGAGTTGGAAGAGGCTTTATTCAAAGAGCTGACCCTTCCTAATCTTGATGAGAAAGAAAAGGACAATATCCTTCATACGGATATTGAATTCAGCGATATCCGTAAAACGGGGTTGACCGGCAATATCGACAAGAAGAGGACAATGCTTGAAGCCTACAAGCGGAATGCGCTTCGGGGGGAACCCTCTTTTGCACCGATTTACCCGGAGGACATCCGATACAAGACGTGGAATGAGAAGACCAAACCGGAGTCCAAAGCAGTCGTCATTGCCATGATGGATACCAGTGGATCGATGGGGCAGTGGGAAAAATACATGGCCAGAAGTTTCTTTTTCTGGATGACCCGCTTCCTGAACCGAAACTATGAAACGGTGGATATTGAATTTGTAGCCCACCATACGCAGGCGAAAGTCGTCAGCGAGGAGGATTTCTTTTCGAAAGGGGAAAGCGGAGGAACCATCTGCTCATCTGCTTACAGGAAAGCGCTGGAGCTCATTGAGACTAAATATTCGCCGGAACGCTACAACATCTATCCGTTCCACTTTTCTGATGGTGACAACCTGACCTCTGATAATAAACGATGTCTCGGTTTAATTGAACAGTTGATTGAAGTTTCGCAGATGTTCGGGTACGGGGAAGTGAATCAGTATAACCGTTCCTCCAGCTTGATGCAGGCTTATAAATCCATCGAACATGATAAGTTCCGTTATTACATTCTACGCAGAAAAGCCGACGTTTTTCATTCGATGAAGCATTTCTTCAGCGAGCAGGCCGAGGAAATGTTCACGTAGCTGACATAAAGAGGGGGTCGAGAGAGTTCTCGGCACCCTTTTTTGTGCGAAAGGTTTACAAGTACACGGGAATGGAAACTCCTTGGTATAATGAAAAGTGTAATCCTACATATAAGGAGTTCATTCTATGATTCAAGAAATTCTGCAGTCCAATCAATTCATTATGCTGATGGCGCTGCTGCTCATTGTCAGCATCATCGTTACGAAATTCTCTTCCCGTCTCGGGGTCCCGTCTCTTGTGTTGTTTATTCTTGTCGGGATGATGGTCGGAAACGAGGGTCTGGGTTTTATTGATTTTGACAATCCGGAAATCGCCCAGCTTGTCGGTGTCATTGCTTTGATTATCATTCTGTTTGAAGGTGGAATGCTGACCAAGTGGAAAGATATTCGTCCTGTCCTCGCCCCTTCGTTGACGCTTGCGACCGTCGGAGTCGTATTGACGACAGGAATCGTCGCTGTTGCAGCGAAATATTTCCTTCATATCGGCTGGGTCGAGGCGATGCTCGTTGGAGCGATCGTCGGTTCTACAGATGCTGCAGCCGTCTTTGCTGTACTGAAAGGGAAAAATGTAGACGGGAAGCTGGAGGCTACACTGGAAGCTGAATCAGGGACGAATGATCCAATGGCTGTGTTTTTGACGATCAGCTTCATTCAACTGCTGACGGTTGATGAAGTCAACATGTTCGGCATGGTCGGTTCCTTCTTCTGGCAGATGGGAGCGGGGGTCGTTGTTGGTGCTGCGATCGGCTGGGGGGCGAGTTTCGCTTTAAACCGAATCAACCTCGATTCCAGTGGGCTTTATCCACTTTTTGCGCTCGGTTTCGCCTTTCTTTCCTATGGGGCAAGCTCTCTTCTTCAAGCCAGTGGACTTCTTGCCGTCTATGTAACTGCGGTGATTATCGGAAATGCGGAACTTGCCTACCGTTATTCAATCCTTCGATTCCATGAAGGCTTTGGCTGGATGGCACAGATTCTGATGTTCATCATCCTTGGGTTGTTTGTCACTCCCTCAGAGGTGTTTACGTGGTCTGTAATGTCGAGTGGATTATTGATTGCCGGGGTGCTCATTTTTATTGCCAGGCCGGCAGCGGCTTTTTTGAGTCTATCCGGGTTTTCGTTTTCATGGAAGGAAAAGGTGTTTCTATCGTGGGCGGGTGTCCGGGGAGCAGTTCCGATCGTCCTGGCAATTTTCCCGATGCTTGCCGGCATCGAAAACAGCCAGGTGATCTTCAACGTCGTTTTCTTCACGGTCCTGACTTCAGCGCTCATCCAGGGGTCCTCGATTACTTGGATGGCAGACCGGTTCAAACTGGTTTCCGACAAGCTTGGCAATCCGATTCATTCTTTGGAACTGATTTCAATTGGAAAAGCGAATGTAGAGATGATTGAGTTTGAGGTTACTCCGAGGAATGTCGTCGTCGGGCAGAAGCTTGAGGAAATGGAGCTGCCGGACAGGGCATTGATTAATGCCATTATCCGTAAAGGTGATGTGATTACACCATACGGACAGACGGAAATAAAAGCGGGGGATACATTATACATTCTAGTTTCCAGAAAAAACAAGAAAGAAGTCAAGAAAGTTCTTGAAGCCGTTAAAGATCACGGACACAACGAGAAAAGCCGAGCTTAAACAGCTCGGCTTTTCTCGTAGCAGCTATGATATTTTGGGCGTTTCTTTATGATATGAAGAATACAGTCTTTATTATAGGTAACAAATGCTGATTTGTAAACCTTTTCTAATAAAAACGTGATCATTTTACTAGAAAATATTAGTGAAAGCGGGAAGCAATTGTGTGTTCGACAAAGTTCCTATACAATAAGAATCACCAAGGAGGGATGTACGGTGAAGAAACGTATAGGTTTTATCGGCTGCGGTCAGATGGGCCAGGCCATGATTCAGGGCATGATTGATGCAGGGGTCGTGGAACCGGGACATATCGCTGCGACCGCTTTGTCTGATGAAACGATCGATTTTGTTGCCGATGAGTACGGCATACATATTTCCAATGATAATAAGAAGCTGGCAGCAGAAAGCGACCTGCTGTTTCTGGCCGTGAAGCCATATGTGTACAGAGATGTGATTGAGGAAATCCGTGAAGAGGTCTCCGATGATACGGTAGTCATTACGGTTGCTGCCGGCATTACACTTGAATCGATGGAAGAGGCGTTTGATAAGAATGTGAAAGTCATCCGCTCCATGCCGAACACCCCATCATTGGTTGGTGCAGGTATGAGTGCGCTCTGTCCCAATGCTTTTGTGACACAGGAAGATCTGGCCGAAGTGCTCGAGCTGTATGAAAGCTTTGGGGAAGCGGAAGTCATTGAAGAGAAACTCATGGATGCTGTGCCGGCGGTCAGTGGTTCTTCCCCTGCTTTTGTATACATGCTGATTGAAGCGATGGCGGATGCCGCTGTCCAGCAGGGCTTTCCGAGGGACAAGGCTTATAAAATGGTTGCCCAGACGGTCGAGGGGGCTGCGAAAATGGTCAAGGAAACAGGCAGACATCCAGCAGAATTGAAGGATGCCGTCTGCACGCCTGGAGGCACTACGATTTCCGGTGTAACCAAGCTGGAGGAAGCTGGGTTCAGGAAGGCCATTATTCAAGGGATGACGGCCACAACAGAAAAGTCGAAAGCCTTATCCCAAGGAAGAAAGTAACAGAAAGCCGGGCCCCGGATGCCGGGCTTTCTGTTTGTTTGAAACGAATGGGCTCGCATATCCGTACAGATAGTACAGGAGGTGGACGTATGAATAATCAGCCGGCTCAACGTATTTCTAAGCGGGCTTTAACGCTATGGCGCATATACGGCGTCATACACAGCTTCATTCTATTACTTATCACAACGGCTTTAACCGTTACGGTGTTCCTCTGGGAATGGCCGTGGTGGCTGGCGGCAGGAGCAGGAGGACTGGTCGTTCTGGATGCCGTTCTTTTCATCTGGTTGATTCCAGGCCTTCGCTGGAAACGTTGGCGCTATGAGGTCAGTGAACAGAACATCGATCTGCAGCACGGCATTTTCATCATTACCCGCACATTGGTACCGATGGTCAGGGTTCAACACGTAGATACGGAGCAGGGACCGCTGCTCCGGAAATTCCGACTTTCCACCATCAGCATATCGACAGCGGCGACGATACATAAAATACCAGCGCTTGATGAAGATGAGGCAGAACGTCTGCGCCAGTCGATTTCTTCTTTGGCAAGGGTGGCTGAGGATGATGTTTGAACCACGGAAGCTCCATCCTATTTCTGCTTTGATCAATTTTGTGAAGACATTGAAAGATGCGGCGCTGCCGTTGATTGTGGTGATCTTTATCAACGGGAGCCCGTTCAGTGGGGACTGGAACTGGGTCCCGCTGGCCATCTGGGGCGGTCTGCTGGTGATTGTGCTTGGTTCAGGAGTCATCCGCTGGCTGCGCTTTTCTTATTGGATGGAAGATGGAGAACTGCGTATTGAATATGGGTTGATTTTCAGGAAAAAACGCTACATTCCTGTGGAGAGAATCCAGAGTCTTGATTTTTCGGAAGGAATTTTCCACCGCCCGTTGAAATTAGTGAAAGTTTCTGTGGAAACGGCAGGGGCGACCGGTACACAAGGAGCGGAGGCAGAACTGACAGCTATTACCCGCGAAGAAGCCAAAGAGCTGGAGACGCTCATCTTTCAGCAGAAGCGGGCGGCCCAGGAAGAAGAAACCGTTGAGGAGAATGCCGGGGAACAACCGGTAGAACCGCCAAGACAGAAGGTGTTCGGCATGACGATGAAGGATCTTGTCCTTATGGCCGTCACTTCCGGAGGGGCGGGAGTGGTTATTTCCGGTGTGGCCGTGTTCTTTTCCCAGTTCATGGACATTCTTCCTGTCGGGGCGATTTATGAAGAACTGCTGGACTGGATTCAGATCGGTGTTCTGATGGTGGCTGTTACCGTCCTCTTTGTTCTCTTGATTGCTTATGGGATATCGATCCTCCTTACGATCATGCGCTATGCGTATTTCTCTGTCTACTTGGAGGAAGAGGACCTGATTATTACCCGGGGATGGCTGGAGAAAAAGCAGATGACCATCCCGCTCAACCGGATTCAAGGGGTGCGGATTGATGAAAACCTGATCCGCCAGCCAATGGGGTATGCATCGGTTACGATCATCAGTGCCGGTGGTTCCATCATGAAGAACGATGAACATCAGTTGAAACTGCTTCCAATGATCCGGAAAAAGGAAATCGAAGCAGTCCTCCAGATGATTCTCGAAGATTATCAGGTTGCGGGTGATTTCAAACAGCCACCAGCCAGATCGAAATATCGTTACATGATCCGGCAGTCGTGGCTCGGGGTGTTGGCGGCCATACCGGTCAGCATATACTTTTATCCGTATGGGTTACTGGCTGTTCCAGCTGTCGCGGCGCTAGCGGGCTTCGGCCTGCTTGCCTATAAAGATGCAGGGTGGACGATTGATGGTACCCAGTTGAGTCTGCGTTCAAGAAATATTATCAAGCAGACCTACTTGATGAAGAGGTTCCGCATCCAGGCCGCATCCAAGAAGCAGACCCTGTTGCAGAAGCGTTCCGGTCTTTCTACTATTCAGGTGACGCTTACCTCAGGTGGAGGCGGAGCGGTGGCGCGCTGCTACTACCTGGAGGAAAAAGATACCGATTCGGTCATGGGCTGGTATATTGACGCTGTGACCAATCAAAAACCAGTGGAAAAGTAATTTTTCCACTGGTTTTTTTCTGTTTACAATAAAAACACGAACATTAATAAAATACAGTTGATTTTTGTTCGTTTTACTATTACTATAAGAGACGTCCTATTCTTACGCGAAAGATTGGTGTTAACATTGATGAATAAATTATTCCGTTTGGAAGAGAACCAAACCACTATAAAAACTGAAATACTTGCGGGGATTACGACCTTTCTGACGATGGTCTACATTGTCGTTGTAAACCCTGCGATCCTGTCCGGGGCGGGTGTTCCGTTCGGTCAGGTGTTTATGGCGACGATCATTGCTGCTGTCACAGGAACGCTGATTATGTCCTTTGCAGCCAACTATCCGATTGCCATCGCCCCCGGGATGGGATTGAACGCCTATTTTGTTACAGAAGTGGTCCAGCAGGATGTCAGCTATTCGGTCATCTTCGGATCCGTCTTTGTTGCTGGTATTCTATTTGTTATTTTAAGTTTAACAAGTCTTCGAAAAACGTTGATTATGGCGATTCCGCCATCCTTGAAATACGGCATAACCTCCGGAATCGGTCTGTTTATTGCGTTTCTTGGACTGCGCATGTCCGGCATTATTGTTGAGAGTGATACAACGCTTGTCACCCTTGGAGACATGACATCTCCCGGTGTGCTTTTGACCGTCTTTGGTCTTATGGTCACACTCGGCCTGATCGCAAGAAAGGTTACCGGCGGACTATTTATCGGCATGTTCATTACCGGCCTTGTTGGATTTTTCACCGGTCAGCTTGAACTGAATGGTTTTGTTGATACACCTCCAGCTCCCGTTTTCTGGGATATGGATATTGGAGCGGTGTTCAGTAACGGGCTTTATACTGTGATCTTTGCGTTTTTACTCGTGACTATTTTTGATACGACGGGGACGATGATCGGTGTAGCCGAGCAGGCTGGATTCATCCGCAAGGACGGAAGTCTTCCGAGAGCCCGCGCAGCTTTAATGGCGGACGCCTCTGCTACAACGGTCGGTGCCGTGTTCGGAACAAGTCCTTCTTCGGCGTACATTGAATCTTCTTCTGGTGTAGCAGCAGGAGGACGGACAGGATTGACAACGATGGTCGTTGCCGGTCTGTTCCTTGTTTCCATGTTCTTTGCACCTGTTGTAGGGGCAGTTTCCGGCCTGCCTGCGATTACCGCCCCGGTGTTGATCATCGTCGGCTGCTTTATGATGGAGGGGCTGGCAAAAGTCAACTGGGGCTCCTTTGATGATGCTTTCCCGGCTTTTATCATTATCCTTACTATGCCGCTTACCTCAAGTATTGCAACAGGGATTGCATTTGGGTTCATTACGTACCCGATTTTGAAACTTGTCGTCGGCAAAGGAAAGCAAGTCCACTGGATGCTGTACATGTTTGCTTTAATCTTCATCCTGCAGATGGCCTTCTTCCCTGGTCATTAATCCTGAACCTGCGTGCCCTTAAAAAGGCAGGCAGGTTTTTTTATGTTCCTACGGGTATATTTTCCTTTCTGATTGGAAGATTAAGGACAGGTGATGCTCATGGGATTTTTTAAGCGGTTGTTCTTTGGAGATCATACAAGACTCCAGGACAGGGATTTGGCGCACGATCATAATCATGGTCGTAAACAGCTGAGTTCCAAGAAATTATCGGAGAATGTTGATTACCTCTTAAGCAATTTTCATAAGTCCAATGATTTGAAAATCCGTGTTCTCAATGAAGGGAATGCGGCTTTACTGTATTTTGAATCACTGTCTGACCAGGAAAAGGTGTTTGAAAAAATCTTCGCCCCTGTCGAAAACGGCCAGATTGACGAAATTTCCAAGTTGAGAAGTGCACGGATTACTCAAAACCTTGAAGAAGTGATCACGAATCTGCTTGGTGGTCAGGCGGCTTATATCGAGGATGGTTCCAATAAAGTTCACCTTTTTGATGTGACGTCCTGCTATAACCGGACACCGGAAGAGCCGCAGAACGAGCGGGTCATCCGCGGGGCGCACGACGGATTCATCGAAAATATCATGATTAACATCAACCTGATCCGAAAAAGGATTGAAAATCGGAATTTAACCGTGAAGTACATCAAGCTTGGCACATACACCAATACAAATGTCGCTATCATTTATATGGACGGCATCGCAGATCCTTCCTTGGTTCAGGAGGTGGAAAGAAGGGTCAGCTCTATCGAAACGGATATGGTGCACAGTCCCGGCCTGATTGAAGAATACATTGAGGATCAAACGAATACGCCATTCCCACAGATGCTTCATACAGAAAGGCCGGACAGAGTGGTCGGCAATTTAATGGAAGGACGTGTGGCCATCATGGCTGAGGGCACTCCGACAACGCTTATTGCCCCATCCACATTCTTCATGTTTTATCAGGCGTCTGATGATTACAACATGCGCTGGTTCACAGGAACATTCATCCGTCTTGTCCGTCTGTTCAGTTTTGTGATTGCCGTCGGCCTTCCGGCATTTTACATTGCTATCGTCGGTTTTCATTTTGAGGTTATCCCTGATGAACTGATCATCCCTGTGAAGGCTTCCATCAATGAAATAGCCTATCCTCCGATTATCGAAGCGCTGGTCATGGTCGTGATTATCGAATTGATCCGTGAGGCCGGGGTCCGGCTGCCGGCGCCGATCGGCCAGACCATCGGTATCGTAGGGGGGCTCGTAATCGGAGATGCGGTCGTACGTGCGGGGCTTGTTTCCAATTTAATGGTTATTGTTGTCGCTTTAACGGCGATTGCTTCTTTTGTAGTGCCTTCCAATGAATTGAGCACAGCGCTTCGTCTGTTGACGTTTCCGTTAATTGTTCTGGCCGGAACAATGGGGTTTGTCGGTATCGTGTTTGGGATGCTTATCATTATTATCCATCTGACAAAGCTGCAGTCCTTTGGTGTACCCTATCTTGCTCCGGTAGCACCGCTCAATTTTGGAGATCTCAAGGATACGTTTGTCCGCCTTCCGATGTTTATGATGAAAACGAGACCGAAAGACTCGCATGCGATTAAGCCTGACGCATTGAATCCAGTAAGGAAGTGGAAGCTCAGTGACCAGCAAGGATCAAAACCAAACCAACAGCCGGACGGGGCAGAAGCCTCTTCAAAAAAACAATCCGATAGATGATCAGAAAATTTCCAGACGTCAATTCTTCTTTATTATCATTCAGACCCAGATTGGTGTTGGAGTGTTAAGTGTTCCTTTTGAACTTCATAGTGCAGCCAGGCAGGATGGATGGATATCCCTGATTATAGGAGCTTCGGCCCTTCCTGTCGTTCTCCTGGCGATATGGGGGACGGCGAGAAATTTCCCTGAAGATTCGCTGTACAGGATCAATGAAAAAATCTTTCTCACATGGGGAGGGCGTGTGCTGAGTGCCGGGTTCGTCCTCTATTTTATTAGTGTGGGGACTTTGATCATCATTCTGTACAGCCGGATGATCAGTCTATGGGTGCTTCCTCATACACCTTTGTGGATTACTGCTAGTTTAATGATTCTCGTCTGTTTTTATATGATCTCCGGCGGCCTGCTTGTCATGGGCAGATTGTATACCATGCTCTCTGTTTTAATCCTCATTTTATTTGGGGTGATCTTATATTCTGCAAAAGAAATGAATATCGTTTATCTGTTTCCGATACTCGAGAGTGGATGGGGCAGGGTGTTCGGCGCAGTGAATCAAGCGTTTTTTTCGTTCTTCGGTTATATCGTATCGCTTGTAATCTATTCCAAGGTGATAGGCACGCATAAAGAAAAGCTGAAAGTGATCTTGTATGCCCACAGTTTTGTGTTTTTGTTTTATTTCATCATTGTGTTTGTCAGCTTTACGTATTTCAGCACAGAGGAAATCACACTTGTCCCGGAACCGATTTTATACATGCTGAAAGCTTTTGAACTGCCGATTATAGCGAGACTTGACTTGTTTTTTATATCCATATGGGTCGTAAATGTGGCTACCACTTTTGGAACCTATTTATACATGGCGGGTCTTGGTTTAAGCCACCTGTGCCCGATTTGTACAAAAACGACAGCCGGAATCATAGTCGGTATCATCGTCCTTGCTTTGACTCTTTATGTCGGGTATGACATTCAGAAAACAGAGCAGTTGAATCAACTGGTCCTTCGTATGGGGTACGCTTTTTCGCTGGGTATTCCCTTAATCATGCTGCCGTTGTCCTATGTGAGGAAAAACCGGTACAAGGAAGGTGAATAAGATGAGGAAAGGGGTATTGATCCTGACTGCACTTATTCTTTTGACAGGCTGTTGGGATGAGCGGCAGTTTAAAAATATCAGCCTCGTTCTTTCGATGGGATTCGATACCGGAGAAGAACAGGCTATCCGGCAGACAGTATCCATCCCCACGGTTACCCGAAGCTCAGAGGGTCCTGGTCAGGAATTCATCAATGTACTCTCCACGGAAGCTCATACACCGAGAGAAGCGAGAGATAAAATTGACATGATGATTTCAGATAATTTTGATCCGTCCAAGGTCAGGGTGGTCGTATTTGGAGAAGAGCTGGCAAAAGAAGGGATTTTTCCTGTGCTGGACGATATGTACAGAGATCCGAAAAGTAACTTGAATGCCTATATGGCAGTTGTGGAAAAAGGTACAGCAGAGGAAATCACCCGTCTGAGAGCGACCGGAGAGACCAGAATCAGCGAATATCTCGGAGGAATGCTGGAAACAGCGGCTTCTTCGACCCATACCACAGGGGAAAATCTGCAGCTGTTATGTGCGGAGCTGATTGAGCCAGGGATCGATTTTTCGGTTCCGCTCATAGAGCTTGACAAACAGAATGGAGCTATCAATTTCAGCGGAATGGGTTTATTTCATGAAAAAACGTACACAGGAGAGAAGATTTCAGCGGAGAAGTCCACTTTATACATGCTGCTTCAGGGGAAGAAAGGGAAAATCGCCCGTCTGACGGAGAAGGTTTCTGGTGAGAATGATGAGATTACGAGCTATGCGACCGTTGAAGTGAATAAAATGAAAAGGAAAATGAAATTGACGGTTGATGATGGGGTGACGGCTGATATACATGTAAACCTGGAGTTGAAAGTGGTCGAGTACCCGTCCGATCATCTCTATGTGAAAGGGAAAATTAAAATGTTGGAAGAGCAGCTTACTGATGTATTCACGAAGGAATCAGAAAAAATACTCACTACGCTTCAGGAAGCGAACAGTGATGTGTTCGGGATTGGAAGACGAGTGAAAGCGTATCATCCTGACTATTGGAATGAGGTGGAATGGAGTGAGGAATATCCTGAAATTGCGATTGTGCCTCACTTCGATATCAAGATCATTGAACATGGCATAATGAATTAGGAAGAAAAAGATATGGATTTTTTCCTTCCTGCTGAAACCTTTTCAAGTCGAGTCTCGTCTGTAGAGTAGAACGATTTTGGAGGACGTTCTTTCAGCAGTCCAAACGACTGGGTTTGTACGCCGGAATCGTTCTCAGTTCCTGCATTCCGATAAAAGGGTTCCTGCGGATAAGAAAAGCAGGCACGTTCAAGTCTGAATCTGCGGCTTGTGCTTCCACGCTTTACCCCTTTCACGTCTGCCTGTATATTGAAGGAAACGAAACCATGTTCTTTTCAGCACAGAGGATGCGTGATCAACCGTGCTGCCGAAAAGCTAGGATGGACGAAGAACGGCATCTTCAAAAGGCTTGTGTCCCCAAGAGCCTGCTGTTCCTGATGACATGAATGAACGTAGTGTGACACCTCAGCACCTGGTTGAAGTGGCTCACTCGTTTCATTAATAAAATGGTTTATACCTCCCCTATGGTATAATACATGTGCACCTGCCGCCTGACCAACGGCAGGTGTTTTTTTGTTTCCTTTTTATACATAATTTCCCTCTCTTGAACCAAACTATAGCTATGAATAGGAGGGAATGATCGTATGAAAAAATGGATCGGTAAGGCTGTACTGCTGATCGTACTGCTGTTCTCCATGAGTCCTGAAATCATTCACGCGCAGACGGATACGTATACGGTTAAGCGTGGAGATACCCTTTGGAAAATCTCACGGAAATACAAAATCGGTCTTTCGGAAATTATCAATGCCAACCCCCAGTTCAATAATCCGGACTTAATTTATCCCGGTGACAGGGTGACGATCCCGTTAAAGCCGAACATCAAGTCTGTGGAAAGCCAGGTCATTGATTTAACAAATGAAGAACGGGCAGCCAATGGCCTTCCAGCTTTGAAGGCGAATTGGCAGGTCTCCAGGGTCGCCAGGTATAAGTCTCGTGATATGGCAGGGAAGGGGTATTTTTCTCATCAATCCCCGACCTATGGATCTCCGTTTCAAATGTTGAATGATTTTAATGTTTCCTACCAGAAAGCAGCGGAAAATATTGCTGCCGGCCAGCGCACACCACAGGAAGTGGTAGATGGCTGGATGAACAGCGCCGGCCATAGGAAGAATATTCTGGACTCGGGGTTGACCCAGATCGGTGTCGGTTATGCAGAGGGTGGAAGTTACGGCTATTACTGGACACAGATGTTTATCACTAAATAGGAGTGGACATTGGAGGAGGTGCAGGTGCGCCTTCTCTTTTTTCGGTCCTTTACACGGCGGAGAATTCTTATTATGATAGAATGAGTTTGTGATAATGGTTATCAATTATAGGGGGATGTTTATGAAAAAGTATTGGAGTTACATAGGGCTCCTCTTCCTTGTACTTCTGCTTGCCGCGTGTGGCAGTGAGAATGAAGGGGAACAGAAGGAAAGCTCAAATGGGGAAGGCTCCAGTGAGCAGGAAACACGGGTGATTGAACATGAGATGGGAGAGACGGAAATCAGCGGCCAGCCTGAAAAAGTCGTAGCCCTCGAGTTTTCTTTCGTGGATAACCTGGCTTCTCTCGGTGTATCACCTGTCGGAATTGCCGACGATAATGATGAGGCGCGGATCATAGAACCGATCCGTGAGAAAATTGATGACTATACGTCTGTCGGTACACGGAAGCAGCCTTCTCTTGAAGTGATCAGTTCACTTCAGCCGGACTTGATCATTGCGGACATGCAGCGTCATAAAGACATTTATGATCAGTTGTCTGAGATTGCTCCAACGATCATTCTTCCTTCACTGGCCGCCGATTACGATGGCATCATCGACAGCTTCCAGACGGTTTCGAAAGCTGTGGGTATGGAAGAACATGGAGAAGAAGTACTGACTGAACATAAAGAAACGATGGAAGAACTGCGCAGTCAGGTGCCTGAGGATGAGGACCGGACTGTTCTGCCTGCTGTTGTCGCTGACAGCGGCTACTTTGCTCATAATATGGAGTCCTACACCGGTTCACTCCTTGAGTCCATTGGGTTGAAGAATGCGATCCAAAGCGGCGATGACCGCTACAACAAAATCAACCTGGAACAGCTCGTAGAGTTTGACCCTGACGTCATGTTCCATATGTCCTCAGGTGATCAAACGGTTGTTACGGAATGGGAAGGCAGCGAATTGTACCGGGACATATCCGCTGTAAAAAATGGAGAAGTCCATGAAGTGGATCGCAACATGTGGTCACGTTTCCGCGGCTTGATTTCTTCAGAGAAAATTTTAGAAGATGCCGTTCAGTATCTTTATGAGGGTCAGTAAGTAAAAAGCGGAGGGATACCTCCGCTTTTTTTATGTAAGGATGCAGGAAAGAGGAGGATGTCGTGTGAATCAAACCTTACACCGTTTTAAAACAGGAACGGTCATCGTAGTAGGCATCCTTTTGCTGCTGGCCAGTTTTACGGCCAGTTTAAGTATTGGAGCTTACGCGATCTCTTTTTCAGAGGTATTGAGCCTTCTGTTTTCCCCTGATGGAAGTAAAGCCTCTTCCATCATAGACACTATCCGTCTTCCGCGGGCGGTGACGGGCATTGTGATCGGGATGTGTCTTGCTGCCGCAGGAGCCATCATGCAGGCGATTACCAATAATCCGCTCGCCTCTCCGCAGGTCTTCGGAGTAAATGCCGGGGCGTCCCTGATGGTTGTGATTGGTGTCGTCCTTTTTCCGGGGTTAGGAGCTGGGACGCTTGTTTATGGGGCTTTTTTAGGGGCGGCAGTCGGTGGCGCTGCTGTGTATTATATGGCTTCAACAGGAGGAGGGATGACTCCTGTAAAGCTCGCTTTATCCGGCATTACCATCCACCTTCTGCTTTCATCTATGATTGAGGGCATTGTATTGTTTCATGAAACATCGACGGAAGATGTTTTGTTCTGGCTTGCCGGAGGGATTGACGGACGGACATGGACAGATGTGAACCTGCTTCTTCCCTGGGCCGCTGTCGGGTTAGCGGGTGCAGGTATACTAGGCAAACCGCTGACGACACTCGGTCTTGGTGATGATGTCGCTCAAGGACTAGGGCAGAAAATCGGGTGGATCCGGGGAGGGGCGGCTCTCCTGGTCGTTGTCCTTGCGGGTATATCCGTAGCTGTAGCCGGACCGATCGGATTTATTGGATTGATCATTCCGAATATAATCCGTAAACTTCTTGGTCCTGATTACCGGATCCTGCTGCCTGTATCTGCGCTTTATGGAGCCGTACTGCTGACGTCTGCAGACGTGCTCTCCCGGTTTATTTCCTATCCAGGGGAAGCCCCGGTGGGGATCGTTACCGCACTCATAGGTGCTCCATTCTTTTTATATCTGGCCGGCAGAGGAGGTCGTAACGGATGAACCCGTTGATTCGAACACCAAAAAGATGGCTCGGGATGCTGCTGATGCTGCTGTTGGTCATGACCTATTTATCGATAGGAATAGGTGCGGTATGGATCGGTCCTGCAGGGATCTTTGAATATATCATTGGCAAAGAGGCGTCAGGACAGGCGTACATTATTGAAAACTTCCGTCTCCCACGTATTGTGGTCGGATTGTTAGCTGGAACAGGGCTCGGGTTATCCGGGGCCATTCTTCAGGGTGTCATCAGAAATCCGCTTGCCTCGCCTGATGTAATCGGAATTACGAAAGGCGCCGGCCTGGCTGCTGCCGCTGTAATTCTGTTGTACCCGGGCCTGCCGGTACTGGCGCTTCCGGCCGCGGCATTTTCAGGAGCCGCTCTCGTCATGCTTGGCCTGTATGTATTTGCTTTCAGGCGGGGTGTCCAGCCGGCAACCCTCGCTTTAATAGGGATTGCTCTGGGTGCGGTGTGTCAGGCAGGCATTCAATTTCTTACCATCAAATTTCCATTGGAAACGAACGCAGCTCTCGTCTGGCTGACCGGCAGCGTATGGGGGAAAGATTGGACGGATGTCCTTATGCTCGTTCCGTTTATTCTGATCGGGGCGCCTGCTGCATGGCTGTTGTCCAGGAAGCTGGATGTCCTGAACTTAGGTGATGATGTAGCTGAGGGCTTGGGAGAACCGGTTCAAAAAGCGAGGCTGTCTCTTCTTGCTCTGGCTGTTGTTCTGGCAGGGGCTTCTGTGGCTGTAGTCGGAACCCTTGGATTTGTCGGGTTGATTGCTCCTCATATTGCCAGGCAGATGGTGGGGAACAGGCATGTGTATCTGCTTCCGGCTTCCGCCTTAACGGGAGCCCTTCTTCTTGTGACGGCGGACAGTCTGGGGAGGGGCTTGTTTCCTCCTACAGAGGTCCCGGCCGGAATATTTACAGCTGTGATAGGAGCCCCTTATTTTCTATTTTTGTTAAGAAAAATACAAAAATCCTAAAAAATGGTTTATTTACTTTTCTTGATTGTATGGATAAATTTTAAGAATATGCGACATATTACACAACAGAACGACAATAATAGCAGAAATGTATTATATTTCATACAAATAAACCTTGCATGACGTCTGACAACCTGATAAAATCCATAGTGGAATTACTAGATGTAAGCATTTTCATTTTAGCTTTTTTGTCAAAAATAGAGGGGGAGGACTTTTCATGGATATTCTATTAGGAATTCTTGCAGTTGCCGTCATTATTGGAATCGCTTTTCTAATGTCCAATGACCGCAAAAATATCAATTTTAAGGGCATTGGAATTATGCTCGCTGTCCAGCTGCTGATTACGTGGTTCATGTTCAATACCAAAATCGGTGAGGCGATCATCACCGGTATTTCCTGGGGCTTTAACAAGCTTATCGCCTTTGGTACAGAAGGTGTGAACTTCGTGCTTGGTGGTGTAGAGGTTGGAGAAGGCGGCGTGTTCTTCTTTAACGTACTGCTTCTTATTATTTTCTTCGCTACCATTTTGTCTGTTCTTACGTATTTGAAGATACTTCCGTTTATTATCAAGTATCTCGGCTGGGGACTTTCCAAAATCACAGGTCTTCCGAAAGTCGAATCATTTAACGCGGTCAACAGTATTTTCTTCGGTCAGTCTGAAGCGTTGATTGCGATTAAATCGCAGTTCCACAATTTGAATGACAACCGTCTTTATATTGTGAGTGCGTCAGCGATGGGTTCTGTGTCGGCTTCGATTGTAGGGGCTTACCTGAATATGCTCCCGGATCAATATATCCTTGTTGCACTGCCGTTAAACATGTTTAGTGCGTTGATCGTCGCTTCCTTGATTGCACCGGTCCGAGTGTCCAAGGAAGAAGATAAAGTTGACATCCAGGATGTTTCCAATGCGAAGAGTTTCTTTGAAGCCATGGGTAACGGAGCCCTTGATGGTGGTAAAATCGCCTTGATCGTAGCGGCTATGCTGATTGCCTTCATTGCTTCCCTTGAATTGGTTAACGCAATGTTCGGTGCGTTGTTCAGCGGATTTACATTGCAGCAGCTGCTTGGATATATCATTGCTCCTATCGGCCTGTTGATGGGTATTCCGGCAGCTGAGGTTCTGGATGCCGGAGCGATTATGGGAACGAAAATCGTGACCAACGAATTCGTAGCCATGCTTGAATTCCAGTCTATGCTTGACGGTGTATCTGCGAAAACCGCGGGTATCGTGACGGTCTTCCTTACAAGTTTCGCCAACTTCTCCTCCATCGGAATCATTGCTGGTACCGTTCAGGGGATCGATCCAGAAAAAGGCGGCCGCGTATCAGGCTTCGGTTTGAAGCTTTTGATCGGTGCGACGCTTGGATCTATGCTTTCTGCAACAATTGCCGGTCTTTTCTTGTAATCGTATAAAAAGTCTGAATGGATGCGTCCATTCAGACTTTTTTTTGTCATCAAACCCGCCGTCGATCGATGCATGAACCAATAGATTCCGGGCCCAGATATTATAGAGAAACATTGTTTTTTAAGTGGAAAAGAGATGCGAAGTGCTTTTTAGTTATATTAGGATATTTTTTGTTCGTGTGTTATGTTGGGCTATGTCTCTTTAATCAGACATGACTCAACCCTATAGAAAGGAAGGACGCATCCATGTTTACGCTCAGTGATCTTCCGATGTTTTTCGTTAACTTTTTTCTCATTCTCCCGCTGGTCACCCTTATTCATGAAGCCGGGCACGTATGGACAGCACGATTATTCGGTGGAAAAATCAAATTCTGTCTCGGCACAGGAGAGACGCTCTTTCACATCGGACCTCTGGAAGTGAAAAAGAAATACTTCATGGAAGGCTGGTGCCAGTATGACTCTCTGACCTACAACAAAACGTGGGCGCATGTTGCCATCTATCTGGCCGGTAGTGGTTTCAATTTGATGGTTATTCTGCTTATCAATTATTTAATCACCATTGATGTCCTGCCTTCCACGTTGTTCTTTTACCAGTATGCTTATTTCTCCATCTACTTCATATTTTTCTCTTTGTTCCCTTACCGCAATGATAATGGTAAACCGAGTGATGGCATGGCCGTTTACGATGTTCTCCGTTATGGAAAGGCGAAAGACCCGATTGATTAACGGAACCTGTAGTCTGTCCCCCATCATAGAAGATCCAGTTTCTTCAAGGAGACGTTTACGGATATTTTATTGAGGAAATAAACAGGTATAGACATTTTAGATAAGGGAGAGATGACCGTGGAAACCTATCAACTGTTCATAAATGGAGAATGGATCAAAACCGGTGAAACACAGGAGGTCCTTAATAAATATACACAGGAAACCTATGCACATGTGGCTAAAGCCTCTGAAAAAGAGGTCGATCAAGCCGTTGCGGCTGCATCCGATGCGTACCGGAATAACCAGCTTTCTCCTTATGAACGTTATCAAGTGCTGAAGCGGGTCAGTGAACTTCTGCAGGAAAATAAGGAAGACTTAGCGGCAACGATTACCCACGAAGCTGGAAAGCCGTTGAAGCAGGCACGTTCAGAAATCGATCGTGCGACCCAGACGTTTGAACTTTCCGCTGAAGAGGCGAAACGCATTCATGGGGAAGGGGTCCCGGTTGAAGCAGCACCTGGATCGGAAAACCGCATGGCCTTTACAATCAAGGTTCCGGTCGGTGTCGTTGGAGCCATCAGTCCGTTCAACTTCCCGATCAACCTCGTCGCTCACAAAATTGCCCCAGCTATTGCCGCAGGGAATGCAGTGGTACTGAAACCGGCAAGTAAAACGCCGATTTCCGCTCTGAAACTGGCCGGTTTGTTTGAAGAGGCAGGACTCCCGAAAGGGCTGCTCAACGTCGTTGTAGGTTCCGGATCGACGGTCGGTAATCAGATGATGCAGGACTCCCGCATTAATCTCTATACGTTTACAGGAAGCGCAGAAGTAGGATTGAAGCTGAAGCAGAACACAGGATTGAACAAACTGGTGCTCGAACTGGGGAACAATTCGCCCGTAATCGTCGATAAAGAAGCGGATGTAGAGGCAGCGGCGGAAAATATTGCGGCTAAAAGCTTTGCCTTCGCCGGACAGGTGTGCATCTCGGTGCAGCGGATTTATGTTCACGATGATGTGAAAGATGCTTTTCAGGACAAGTTCATCCAGGCGATAGAATCTCTGAAGGTCGGCGACCCGAATGATCCGGAAACGGACGTAGGGCCGATGATCAGTGAGGATGAAGCCGAGCGTGCCGGGCAGTGGATCGAGGAAGCGAAGGAAGCAGGAGCGGAAGTCGTTTATGGTGGGGAACGCGAAGGTGCTCTTCTGAAACCGACCATCCTTACTAACGTGACCGGCGACATGAAGGTGGTTTGTGAAGAAATCTTCGCCCCAGTCGTCACCATTCAAACGTTCTCTGACATAAAAGCCTGTATCGAAGACGTCAACACGTCAAGCTATGGTCTGCAGGGAGGGATCTTCACCCAGAATGTAGACACGGCTTTCTATGCGGCCAGAAACGTGGAAGTTGGAGGATTCATGATTAATGATTCTTCTCAATACCGCGTGGATTTGATGCCTTATGGTGGTGTGAAGGACAGCGGCTCCGGCAAGGAAGGTCCGAAGTATGCGATGGAGGATATGACAGAAGAACGTCTCGTGGTTATGAACTTAAAATCATAATAAGACGCCTGAACATTAAAAACGATTCTACACGACTTTTGTCAAACAAGGATCGTTTGCAGTAAACGTTTTTCGTTAAGTTTGAATGGCTGTGTCAAGATACAATTTTCACATCAATTTTGTTGAAAAAGAAAAAACTTCTTCGTTGCTCATCATTTAGTGAAGTCACGGGAAGCGTTCGGTGGTGACACTTGCGGGAACAGCGCAAGCGCAAGCTCAAGATCCACTTGATCAAGGTAGCTGAGGACGTGCCCGCGGCAAGCATCCACCGAAAAGCTGGATGTGATGGTTCACACGATTATAGTATTTCTTCAATATGTTGAGCCTCCTGTTCATTTACAGGAGGCTTTATTTATTCACGAAGCTGTTTTCTCTGCAGCAGGACCATCCGGATAAACAGGGCTGCTGCTCCGGCTGTTAAGCCGATAGTCAGACTCAGCCAGTAGCCGTAGGGTCCGAAAGCTGTGTAGTTGGCAAGCAGCCATCCGCTCGGAAGCCCGATTCCCCAGTAGGAAACGAAGGCCATCACCAATGTAATGTTCACATCCTTATATCCACGGAGGATGCCTTGAAGCGGGGCTCCGAATCCATCAGAAAGCTGGAAAAATACCGCGTAAATAATAAAAGTCTTTGTCAATTCCACGACAGCTTTATCAGAGCTGTACAACCTTGCCACACTGTCATCGAATACGTATAGGATGAGGCCGGCAATGACGCTCATACATACAGCGAGTCCGATGCCCAGGTAGGAATAGGTGCGGGCTTCCTTGTAGCGTCCCGCCCCTGATTCAAATCCGACAACGATCGTCAAAGTGAAAGCAATGCTGAGCGGTACCATGTACAGAAACGAAGCGAAGTTGATCGCTGCCTGGTGCGCAGCGATCGTATTGGTGTCATACACCGTCATGAAGAAGGTCACCGCAGCAAAAATGCTCGTTTCAAAGAAAATCGCGAACCCGATGGGAACACCGATTTTCAGCTGATCTTTCCATTCATGGAGCGATGGCCGTTTCCATGACTTGAAAATCTCATAGCGTCTCAATGGTCTTACCCGGTGGATGATCAGGACGAGGATAAGTAAAGACACCCAGTAAGTCAGAGACGAAGCGGCCCCCGCCCCTACACCTCCAAGAGCAGGAGCGCCCCATTTACCAAATATCAACACATAGTTGAATAAGAGATTGAGTGGGAGTGTCAGTAGAATGACCATCATGGAAAGTCTCGTCAGTCCGAGAGCATCGACAAAGGAACGAAGGATATTAAAGACGAATAAAGGCACGATACCTGTTCCAAGGGCGACTAGATAATAACGGGCCACGCGGGCAACTTCAGGTTCAATATTCATGAGGGACAAGATGGGGTCCAGTAGAAACCAACCGGTCCCTGCTACAACTACGGCCAGCAGGACAGCCAGATAGACCCCTTGTTTGACGGAAAAAGGAATCTCTTTTTCCCTCCCGGCGCCTTTTAATTGAGCAACGATCGGGGAAATCGCCATCAAAATACCGTTCAGACCTGTGAAAACGGGTACCCAGATGCTTGACCCGATTGCAACACCAGCGAGCTGATCTGGCCCCGCTCTGCCGGACATGACGGTGTCAAAGAAGTTCATAGCGTACATGCCGAGCTGGGTAATTAAAATAGGAAACAAAATGATTAGAAATAGTTTGATTTTCTCTTTTATTGTGTGAGTTTCATACATGATGATCTCCCTTTTCTGTTACAATGCAATTTAGAGGAATATGAGGATTATAGCACATTTATCCATAGAAGAAAGATCGTAGAAAGGACGTTAATTCAATCATGAACGATAAGCGTATTTTATTTACAGGCGGAGGAACGGCAGGTCACGTCATTGTGAACCTCGCTCTTATCCCGGAATTTCAAAAACAGGGATATACCGTTGATTATATTGGTTCCTATGAAGGAATTGAAAAGCAGTTGATTGAACCGCTGGAAGGAGTGACCTACCACGGAATTTCCACAGGAAAGCTCCGGAGATATATGTCGAAGGAGAACTTCAAGGATCCCTTTAAAGTAGCCAAGGGCCTGATGCAGGCTCTGTCTATCATCCGGAAGAGAAAACCAGGCGTTGTCTTTTCAAAAGGCGGGTTTGTTTCGGTTCCGGTCGTGATGGCTGCCAGATTAAAGGGCGTCCCCACGCTCATCCATGAATCCGACTACACACCGGGTCTTGCGAACAAGCTTTCTTTCCCGTTTGCGAAAAAGATTCTGGCTACATTCCCGGAAACGATGAAGCACCTTCCGGAAGACAAAGGTGAATTTATTGGAGCCGTTGTCAGGGAAGAGCTGTTCCAGGGCAGTCGCTCCAAGGGTCTTTCTATGTGCAGCTTCCATAAGCAGAAACCTGTCGTGATGGTCATGGGAGGAAGCATGGGCTCCAAGGTCATCAATGATGCGGTCCGCTCCAATCTGGATCAACTGCTGCAGAACGTGCAGATCATTCATATTTGTGGACGTGGAAACAAGGATGACTCACTGAAGCGGCCGGGTTATGCCCAGTTTGAATATGTCCAGGACGAGTTGAAGGATTTATTTGCAGCCACGGACTTTATCGTTTCCAGGGCCGGGTCCAACGCCATCTTTGAATTTCTAGCATTGAAAAAACCGATGCTTCTTATTCCATTGTCGCGAAAGGCCAGCCGGGGTGATCAAATCCTGAATGCCGATTCCTTTGTCAAGCAGGGCTATGCGATGAAGCTGGAAGAGGAAGAGCTGACCAGGGACCGTTTTGCGACGGATCTTCAGACGTTGATGCAGAATAAACAACAAATATTGGAAAGTATGCAGGATTATAAGAGTGAACAGACGAAAGAAAGGGTTATACGACTCATTCAGGAGTTTGAAAAGTGAGTGCTGAAAGAAAGAGTAAGGAAGTTTTTTCTTCCATTTTTATGAAAAAAACGATCGAACCTTTTATAGGGCGACATAAAAGGGAATAGGTAAATGTAGACAAATCACCACATTAGTCATTCTTTACTCATTCAGCAGAGGAGAGGTTGAATCATGAAGACGTCTCTTGAAGCACAGATCAGACATCCACGAGAAATAAGGACGATCCGGAAAAAATACCACCCCTATTTAGCCAAGTACTTTGGGAGTGATCAGCTGCTCGTCGACGCCAGTATATCTGAGGCGGTATGGAATGCCTGGGAGCACGGACACGGGCAGAACAGAGATTACCCAATCCTGCTGAAGGTGAACTTTCTAAAGCACCGTCTCGTCGTACGGGTCTACGATCAGGGCGGAGGTTTTGACTGGCGGCCTTATCAACTATCGAGCGATGTGAGGCATTGGTTTCCGAAAATGGAGGATCTGGATGAAAACGGCCGGGGCATTATGCTCATCCTTCGGGTTATGGACTGTCTGAGGTATAATGAAAAAGGCAACGAATGTTTGCTGATGAAAAATTATCTTCAGGAGTAGATACTGTGAAATCCAATATGTGCCGCTACTGTTATAAAGAAATCAAGGACAGGGATGAGCTGGTGACGGCATCCAGCTGGTTCCGCCTGCGTCCCTATCATTATCAATGTTTTGAAAAACTTGTACAGGACACCCGGACGGTTGCGGGCGTCTGGAAACCGGTAAACGGTTTGACGGGCTCCGTCAATCTCCTTGTCATGCTGATTCTGGCTGTGGGGCTCCTTGGTACTGATCTTCTGGGCAGCATCGGAGATATCATTGGGGTGATCGCATTGTATCCCCTTTTCCTCCGGCTGTTGTCTTATATGATTTTTGAGCGGCCGCTTCCTAAACTCGCACCGGAAAAGCAGAGGTAACCGACAGGATTCCTTCATACCGAGCTTGTAGAGAATTTCCTCTACAAGCTTTTTTTCATGCTCCCAAAAGGTTTACAATAGATTTGATTGCGCTTCCATGAAGGGTGTGATATGTTGGTTTTCTCTGTTTTTAGATTTGTTGATCGCAGCTATTCATGGAAGGGAGGAGATTCAGCTTGAATGAATTTCAGTATGAGAAGGATCGTCTGGATTTTACGAAGGCTTATATGGAGCGGATGATTGCTGCCCAGGAAAGCGGTCGTGCCTCTTTAAAGGAGCGCCAGGGGGATACGCTGGAAAACCTCGATTTCCAGGACAGCAGTTTGCGGTATCAGGAAATGCTCTCCCACGCCAACTTTATGAAGATGTCCAGCGACCAGCTGGATAATTTGAAAAGTCTGCGACGAAAGCCTTACTTTGCCAGGATCGATTTTCACCGGAAAGAAAATCCCGAAAAAGAACAGTTCTACATAGGGAAGGTCTCCTTGTTCGACAGGGAAACGCAGCTTCCCATTATCCTGGATTGGCGGAGCCCGCTGGCTAACGTCTATTACGAAGGACGGCTTGGGGAGGTCAGCTATGAGGCGTTGGGCGAGCGGTATGAGGGAGAAGTTTCTTTAAAGCGGCAGTACCAGATTGAAGAAGGAGAGTTGATTGACTACCGGGACATAGACGTAACGGCTAATGACGATCTCCTGCAGGACTCCCTTTCCCAAAACGCCGGTGGGCGCTTATCCGAAATTGTTTCGACGATTCAGGAAGAGCAGAACCGTGTCATCCGGGCGGATCTTCGAAAGCCGATCATTGTCCAGGGGGCAGCGGGAAGTGGAAAGACGACGATTGCTCTGCACCGCATATCCTACTTTCTTTATACGATGAAGGAGATATTCAAGCCGGACGAAATGCTGATTCTCGCTCCCAACCGTCTATTCATCCAGTATATCTCAGAAGTACTTCCTGAACTGGGGGTGCAGCGCGCCAGACAGTCCACTTTCCAGGATTACGCCGTTCATACGGCCGGGATCAAGAGGCCGGTCATTACTCAGCATGATGTGCTCACACAGGCTGTTGAAGGTACTATCGGTCGGGATGGGGTTACAGCCGCCCGTTTGAAAGGATCGAAGGAATTCCAAACCATCATGGACACCTATATCCAATCATTAAAAAAGCAGTACAACATCAATCAGGATTTTATGCTTTCGGAGTTCCGGATAAAGAAAGCTCGAGCCATCAACCGTCTGTTTTTTGAGGAATACAGCTATTTTCCTTATGAGGTACGGGTGAAAAAAATTAAAGCGGTTCTCCAAAGTGAACTGCGGCGTAAGAAAAAGCAGATTCTTGAAAAGGTGGCTGCCAAATACGATGAAGCACTGGATAAGGCTTTTTACGGAATGAAGGATCCGGATAAACGGAAAATCCGAGTCAGCTACTTGATTACAAGAAAAGAGGAACGGCTCGCTGAAATCAAAAAGGCCGCACGGACGGCAGTCGCTTCCTTTATGAAGCAGTACCCGTCTTTTCCTATAGAGAGGACGTATGAAAGGTTGTTTGAGGAGGACGTATTTCTGGGCGTCCACCCTGAGGATACCGAAGAATGGAGAGCGGTCCGCCGCTGTTCCCGAGCGGCATTTGCAGAGGGATATGTCTACTCCGAGGATCTTGCGGCTCTGCTTTATCTCTATACATTTCTAAAAGGCATCCACCCGGATGACCGCGCTAAAAAAGTGGTGATCGATGAGGCACAGGATTACAGCTATTTTGAAATCTATGCTCTGCGCAGGGCCTGTCAAACGGACTTGTTTACCATTGTCGGAGATCTGGCCCAGGGCATTTATCAATACAGGGGGCTTGACAATTGGGAAACATTGGTCGAGGACATCTTTCCTTCAGCCTCTTATTTAACTTTACAGAAAACGTATCGGACAACCATTGAAATTATGGATCTCGCGAACGGCCTGCTTACTTATCTTCCGGTCTCTCTGCCGCGGGCGGAGCCTGTCGTCCGTCACGGATCTCTTCCACAGTTTCTTCCTCTCAGAAATGAATGGGAGGAAAGAGTCAATGCCTACTGCCTCGGTCTCGTGGAAGAAGGGCTGTCCAGCTTTGCCATCATTACAAAAACGATGGCGGAAGCTGAGGATGTCCAGAAAAAACTGGAGGTTTATGGCATGGCTTTTAAGCTTTTGAGAGAAGGGGAGGAAAGCTTGTCTGAACGGATGGTTTTGCCTGCCTATATGGCCAAAGGTCTTGAATTCGATGCTGTTCTTTTATATAACGACCGTGATCCTTTCAAGGAGTCGGAGCTTGATTTGAAAATGCTGTACGTAGCTATGACCCGTCCCCTTCACAGGCTGCTGATGATTGGAGAAGAAAAAGAGGACTTTCTGCTTCATCTCATCCAACCGGACCTCTTCGTAGAAGTTTAGATTCCCGTCCATAAAGGGTACATCCTGTCATAAAGCTGATGGTGTAGGCAGAGGACTGCATCTTTCAGGCCGCTTTTTAATAAAGAAAGGAGTTTTTTTGATGGGAATCCGTTCGGAAGCCGTTCTAAGTAATGGTGTGAAAATTCCGCGTGTAGGTCTTGGCGTTTATAAAATGGAAGATGGAGAAGAAGTTAAGCAAGCGGTTCAATCCGCTGTCGACCTTGGTTACCGCCACATTGACACTGCTTCATTCTATGGGAACGAAGCAGGGGTTGGGGAAGGAATAAAAGCCTGTGGGGTGCCCAGGGATGAATTGTTCATTACTACGAAGGTGTGGAATGACGAACAGGGATATGAAGAAACGCTGGAAGCTTTTAATAGAAGTCTTGATAAACTGGGAGTAGAGACCCTGGACTTGTACCTCATTCACTGGCCGGTTCTCGGGAAATTCAAAGACACGTGGAAAGCGTTGGAGAAACTCTACCATGAGGGACGTGTCAGAGCCATTGGGGTGTGCAATTTTATGGAGCATCACCTCGATGAACTGATGATGGATGCAGAAGTGACCCCTATGGTCAACCAGGTGGAATTCCACCCGGCCCTCTACCAGGAAGCGCTTGCTGATTACTGTTATCAAAAAGGAATCCAGCTGGAAGCATGGGCTCCGCTAGCCCGAGGCCGCTATTTTGATGCCGCGATTTTAAAACAGCTCGCTGAAAACTATCAAAAAACCCCGGCTCAGGTTATTTTAAGATGGCACCTGCAGCATGATGTCGTCGTTATTCCGAAGTCGTCCAATCCGGATCGTCAGAAAGAAAACTTTGATGTTTTCGACTTTGACTTGAAGAGCGATGAAATGCTGCGTATCGACGAACTGCACAGTGGGGACCGTATCGGTAAGCATCCGGATGAATTTGATTATGATGCATAAAGAAATCACCAGCCTCCGTGGCTGGTGATTTCAGCTTTTAATGGACCAGAGGCGTATGCGCTTCTCTCTTTGTGGGACATTAATAAAAAATGTGCCGGCAGGGAGGATGGTCTGTTGAATGTGCAGCTGATAGAAGTTTATATCCCGGATAAGCACTTTGAATCAATCAATGAAAAGCTTCAACAATACGATCATCGGTCCTATTGGATTTCCAGCGAGTCTGAAGAGCGCATGCTCGTCCGGATGCTCGCCGATACCAGTGATGTCGAGGAAATCCTCAACTATTTGGAGGGAGTCTCAAACGTCGTTGAAGGATTTGAAACGATGCTGATCCCTGTCCAGACGTACTTATCCAAGGAAACCATCAATGAATCGGTGGAGGAAGAAGGAGAGGAGCAGGAGGCAGAAAAAGCGAAACTGCTGAGAGCGAGCCGTCATGAGCTTATGAATGCAGCAGAAAAAAACAGCAGGATTTCCTGGAACTATTCTCTATTAATCGTGCTTTCAGCGATCGTGGCAACAGTCGGGATCATCAAAGACAGTGAAGCGGTCGTTATCGGTGCCATGGTAATCGCGCCGATGATCGGCCCCGTCATCTCCATTGCCTTCTCTGCCATCCTTGGAGACTATAAGCTGCTCGGTAAGTCTGCTCTGTCTTCCTTATACAGTGTACTCATCGTATTAGCCATATCAATTCTTTTTGGTTATGTGACGGATGCTGGAATGGAAAACAGTCAGTACCTGGACCGGACAAAGGTGACTTTGATCGACATCCCGCTCGGCGTAGCTTCCGGGGCAGCAGGAGCTCTTGCTTTTCTTAACCGGTTGTCCGGGAACCTTGTCGGTGTTATGGTAGCGGTTGCATTACTGCCGCCTTCTGTCGCCCTTGGCATGTCCATCGGTGACGGGGAGTTTGTGTCAGCTTACGGCGCCTTCCTGCTTGTCACAGTCAACATCATGTCAATCATTCTTGCGGCCGTTATGATCTTTTCCATCAGCGGCATTCGTCCCGTCCGATGGCAGGAGGTCCAGAGAGCCAATGTTTCCCGGCCGCTTTCCATTGTTTTTGTCAGCATCATCATCCTTGTCCTGGCCATAGTCATTCTGGAAGGTCAGAAAATTATATAATTGCCGAGCGGGTTTTGAGTGAGCCTCCGGCAGGTTACCGAGGAAAAACATACGTCCGGAGCGTATGTTTTTTTATGGTTCACAGCATGGAAACTGATCTATCAAAAATAATGTCGTATTTCCCGGGAAATGTCCACCGCGTTTTTGCTGGTCGGCTTTTCATCCATAACCGTGATACAATGATGAAGCGGAGAACGCATGAGCAAGATCATGGGCTTCTCTAATTCAAAAGAGTTGGAGGCAAATCCGATGAGTGATCAAGATGAGAAAAAAAGAGACATCATTGATGAGGATTTGTATGAAGAAATAGATGAAGAAGAGTTGTATGATCTCGTGCAGGAAGAAAAGCGGAAAGCACTGGAACGGGATCGTGAAGAAAGGGAACAGCGCAGAGAAAAGCGTCCTTTTCCCAGATGGATTTTCTGGCTGATTGCCGGGGTTATGGTTGTCAACGTAACGGCAGCTCTGCCCAATACCTTTTCCATTCCGGCGGTGGATTTCCTGATGACCTCGGCTCAGTTATCCAATGACGAAACGATTCAAACATACAAAGAGGCCGTCGTCGTTGTAGAAGCAGGGCAGAGTAAGGGCACCGGCTTTGCAGTATCTGAAGACGGGACGATTTTGACGAATCATCATGTCATCGAAGGGGAAAAGCGGATTGCTGTAGCTTTTCCTGAGCAGGGATTGTTTAGTGCTGAGGTTCAAGCCGTTTACCCTGAGGTGGACCTCGCCGTCCTGCAGGCGGATGGGGAGGGAGGCTTTCCCCACTTGGACCTCGCCGCCTCCACCCGGTTTCAGAGGGATGAGCATGTCTATTTCATTGGAAACCCCCTTCGTTTCTCCGGGATCGCTAATCAAGGAAATGTGCTCGGTTATACGGACGTTTCCGGTATGGAGCAGGAGGTTCTCATGCTGGATGCCCCCATCTACCGTGGGAATTCCGGTAGTCCAGTCATCAACGGGGAAGGGGATGTCATCGCCGTCGTTTATGCTACAATGAATGATGAAGACGAAGGACGTGTCGGACTGGCTGTACCGATTGATTATTATTATGAACAGTCAGGAGAGGCTCCATGATTGGAGCTTCTTTTTTAGTTCTAAAGTCCTGTTCCGGTGTGGGAAACTGGATGATAGTTTTGTCATTTGGTGTAGAATACGGTCCCATTGGCGAAAGGTGGATGGAAAAGGGGACGAATGGCCTGAATTTTGAAATGATTATTTAATAAAATGTAAACCTCATGTGGTAGACCAGTCCCCCTTTCTTTGAGTAAAATGGTCATGCTTACATGCAATATCTATGCCCAAAACCCATTCAAACACATACTTCAGGCATATTGGTTGATACAAATCTGTAACATAAATGAAACAATTTATAGATAAACACCCAGAAATAGACGGATTTATACGAAAACATTAGTAGGCTGGAGGTGGTAAAGGTTGATCAAACGTCTTTTTCACAAAAACGACGCCTCCCTGGACGAACAAGTAGCGTCCGCAAAAGAGGGAGATGACGAAGCAAGAAACGAAATGCTCAAGCAGTATCAACCTTTTATCGCCAAAAGTGTTTCTGAAGTGTGTAAAAGATATATAGACCCTGCCAGAGATGATGAATTCAGTATTGGACTGCTCGCTTTCAATGAAGCGATTCAATCCTACTCTTCGAACAAAGGAAGTTCCTTTCTATCCTTCGCCCGTCTTGTAATCAAACGGAAAGTGATCGACTATATCCGTAATGAGCAGAAGCGTCCACCCGTTACCTCTTTGGATGAGGACTTCCATGAGGAGGAACAGATGGAGAATCCATTGGAAATCTCCGCAGCCAGAGAGCGGCATCAATTGGAGACGGAAGCTTGGCACCGCAGGGAGGAGATCCTTGAATTCCAGCAGGAGCTGGAGCGGTACAGGCTTTCCTTTGAAGAATTGATTGAAGTATCTCCCAAGCATCGGGACGCAAGGGAATCAGCGGTACAAGTGGCCCGACTCGTTTATGATGATCACGATCTGCGCGCACAGGTACTTGAAAAAGGCCGCCTTCCCATTAAAGATTTAGTCGACCGTGTGGATGTCAGTAAAAAGACACTGGAGAGAAATCGGAAATTCATCATTGCTCTCGTACTCATTTTTAAGGGGGATTATATATATCTTAAGGACTATTTGAAAGGAGTGGGCATGTGAAAACAGGCATTGTCATGGAGCGTAAGAAAGAGTATATGATTGTCATGACGAATGAAGGCCGCTTTTATCGAGCTGTTACGATTGCTCATGCAGAAGTGGGGACAGAAGTACAGTTTCAATCCATCCCCTCAAGTAAAGCGGCCCGGCAGTGGTCACAGATGCTGCAGTACCGTTATACAAAAGCCGTCGTGGCGGCTGTGCTTTTTCTAATGGTTTTAATTCCCGCATACTCCTGGCATGGCAGCAACCAGGCCTTTGCTTATATAAATATAGACATCAACCCTAGTGTTGAACTTAAGTTGAATGATCGAATGCAGGTGCTCGACATCGAGCCGAACAACGCTGAAGCGGAGGAAATTGTCGCTCTTCTTTCAGACTGGAAGAAGGAAGATGCTTCGGATGTAACAATGGACCTGATTCAAGCGAGCCGTGATAACGGTTTTGTAAATGAGGGGAACCAGGTGCTCATCGGCATCAGCTATCTGGAATCAGACTTTGATCACCAATACTTAGAAGAAATGGAAGGTACGCTGAACGAGGAGTCCAAACAGATGACTGTAGCGGCCTACCTTATTCCGGACGAATGGCGCAGAAAGGCCAAGGACGACGATCTTTCTGTGAATAAATGGATGGCCGAACGGCTCACGGATGAGGAGAATCTGAACGAAGACACAGAGAATATCCCGGAAACCATTGATGATACGGACAAAGAAATCATACAATCCTTTTATCAAAAACCGGCATCTCAAGGTGAAAAGGATACCAGTGAATCTTCTGACGATTTTTCTGATGCAGTCCCTGCCCATCCAAAAGTAGAACCGCAGAACTCCATTGAGCGACAGTCTCCTGGGGGCGATCAGGAAAAAGAACCGGAGCTTCTTCCCGGGAAAGCAGAATTCGACCTTCATCATGAAGACCGGTCTTCCCGCAGTCCCGCCACCAGTAATAATGGGAATGATCCTGTCCCGGAGACCTTACCGTAAAAGGCATGTCCTGTGTTTAAGAAAGTATTCCATGTGACTGAAAACACTCCTGATTTATTGGGGAGTGTTTTTTTATTGTATTTTGAGTGAATATAGAGGTAGTGTGAGTAAAAGGAGGAATAGTGATGAGTAAACCGTATCTGGGTGTAAAAGACGGCCGTCTGGCAGAATGTCCGTCCTCCCCCAATTGTGTGTCCACACAGACCGACCAGCAGGATAAAAAGATGAATGCTCTTCCATTTACCAATGATCTGGAAACCTCTAAGCAGGTCATGAAGGAAGTGCTCCATCAGATGGAGAGAACGACGATTGAAACGGAAACAGAAAATTATATCCACGGCATCGTCAAGTCTAAATGGATGAAATTCAAGGATGATGTGGAATTTTATTTTGATCAGGATGAACAGGTGATCCACTTCCGTTCCGCCTCCCGTACAGGGTATTCGGATATGGGGGTCAACCGGAAGCGGATGAATGGCATCTCAGAACATTACGAAAGCATGAGGAGGAAATAGACGATGGATTATGATTATCAAATTGCGGTGATCGGGGGCGGATCAGGAGGCCTTACCGTCGCCGCAGGAGCTGCAAGCTTCGGTGCAGAAACGGCTCTTATTGAAAGAAAGCCGAACCTTGGAGGCGACTGTCTTCACTACGGGTGCATGCCGTCCAAAGCCCTCATACAAGCTGCGAAAGAGGTTCACACCAGTTCTCACTATCAATCCTTCTCTAATGAGGACTACGATCACCTGTTCAGTGGAGCAATGGAGCGTGTGGCTGAAGCGGTAGAGGATGTGCAGAACCATGATTCCAAAGATCGTTTTATCGATATGGGCATCGATCTGTATGAAGCAGAAGCTGTCTTTCAAGACCCGCATACACTCCGCGTAGGCGAAAAGACGATCACGGCCAAGCGGATTGTCATCGCGACAGGGTCCTCCCCTTTCATCCCGCCGATCCAAGGAGTGGATGAGGTCGATTACTTAACGAACGAAACCATTTTTTCTCTGCGTCAGCGGCCGGCATCCATGGTGGTTATCGGCGGCGGGATTATCGGCATTGAACTTTCCCAGGCCATGAGCCGTCTTGGTGTAGACGTGACGGTATTGGAAGGGAATGATACGATCCTCGCTAATGAAGACGAGGAAATTGCGGGGATCGCCCAACAGACAGCTTCCCGTGAAATGAACATCTTGACGAATGCAAAGGCAGACCGCATTGAGAAGACGCAGACCGGAGTCAAGGTCGTTTATACAAAAGACGGCGTGGAAAACACGCTTGAGGCTGAACAGCTTCTTGTTGCGACAGGAAGAAAAGCGAATACCGGTAGTCTCGGGCTCGAACATGCAGGCGTGGAGACAGAAAAAGGAGCGGTTACCGTCAACGCTTCTTTAAGAACGTCACAGAATCACATCTATGCCGTCGGGGATTGTAACGGGTCCATGCCGTTCACACATGTCGCCGGCATGGAAGGGAAAATCGCCGTGTCCAACGCTGTGCTGGGTCTTTCCCGGAAAGCTTCCTATGAGAAGATTCCATGGGTGGTGTACACGGCACCGGAAATTTATCATCTCGGCTTAACAGAAAAGGAAGCAAAAGAAAAATACGGCGATAAACTGTTGACGTTCAAAACGAAACTGGAAAATAATGACCGGTTTATGGCGGAACGGAATACCACAGGCTTAGTGAAAATCCTGACGACCAGCAGAGGACGCATTGTGGGGGCCCATGCGGTCGGCGAAGGGGCAGGCGAATGGATGCAGGAAGTAGGAACCGTCCAAGCGCTGAATAAAAAGTTCCAATCGATTTCCAACATCATTCACCCGTATCCCGCGCGCAATAATGTCGTATCCCAGACATCAGACCTTTATTGGAGAGAGAAGTTGTTCGGCAGCCGGGTCAATGATTTGATTCAATGGTATGTGAAAAAATGGCGTTAAAAAAAGCTGATATGACATCCGGGCTCTCGGAAAACCGAGGGCTGCCTGCATGTCGGTCTATCATACAGCGGGGCCTTATCGCCTCCAAGATCCTCGTGACATTTCCTTCATGTATTCATGAGGGTGACGATAAAAAAAGCTGTAGAAAATTATTCGACAGCTTTTTTTATGGTTCTATTGATTCAAGTGCTGACTCTGGTCACCAGCCAGCCCATAAAAGAACATATGGGTAATTTCCTCTGTAAAGGCTGCAATCGATTCATCAAACATGTGATCCGTTGACTGCAGAGCTTGATAAAAAGCGTTGATAAAAAACAAAATCGATCGGAAAGAAATATCGGGATGTACGTCTCCTTCTTTTTTTCCCTGTTCAATCAATTCCATTAAGAGCGGGATGGTTTCATTCTGGGTAAACGATTGAACAAACTCCTGAATTCCAGGGTGATCTGTGAGAACGGTTTGTAGAAAGCCTGGGTCCAGATGCAGAATATTTTCTTTCTTTTCTAATATGACATGGTTGATTTTATCCTTGAAGCTCCGGTCAGGGTCCCGTACAATATGCCGAAACTGTTCGAACCGCTCGTAGAAGAACTTCTTTATCGTTTCAAAAACGAGTTCATCTTTACCACCGAAGTAATTGTAAATGGTCACCTGGGAGACCTGGGCTTTTGCTGCGATTTCCTGAATGCTGACCTTCTGTACTCCATATTCAGCGAATAAGGAGAGGGAAGCATCGAGGATGCTGCGCTTTTTTCTTTCCTTCCGCTTTTCAAATCCATTCATCGGCCACACCTCTTCCCGTACATCATACATCGAATTATGAACTGTTTCAATTCATATATTTCAAATCAGAAATTCTATGTGAATCTTCTGTAAATAAGAAGCGGCCACTGGGTATGGTTTGATATGATGAACATATGGAAAAAACAAGTAATGGGAATCACGAAGGTTTTTAAAAAGGGGGAATGGCTGTGAGAAGAAATACCGCAGTCGTCGTAACTGAAGCGGCAGAAGGCATGGGAAGAGAGGCGGCGCTCCAGCTGGCGGCCGAAGGTGCCTCCCTTGCTGTAACCGGTTATTCGGAGGATATTTTTCTATTTAAGGAAGTGTTGGAGCAGAAGGGAGCTGGACGTGTTCTTGCTTTTCAGGCGGACGTCACAGAAGAAAACGATATGGAACATGTTGTCCAGGCTGCCCGGAATGCCTTTGGAAGGGTGGATGTCCTTGTCACCCATGCCTATTTTGAGGACTCCGGTTCTTTGGAAAGCGTCACGGTGGAAGAGTGGCAGCGTACTTATGAGCGGAACGTACAGGGCATTTTCCTTCCCGTCAAGGCGGTGTTTCCAGCTATGAAGCAGCAGAGGTCAGGAAAAATCATTACGGCTTTTCAACACCCTGTCCAGCAGAAGTCTGTCCTTAACTCCTCAGGGTTGGCGGCGGTCGAAGCATTTGTCCACGCTGTCATGGAAGAAGCTGGTCCCTACCAGGTTCAAACGAGTATGGTGCATGTTTCTATCGACACGCAGTCATTGGATGATGTTGAATGGACAAAAGAATGGGCGCGTGCGTTCACAACGGTTTTGGATGATCCATCACCTATGGCTGTCCAGCGAATCAGGAGCGAAGATAAACACGTGAAATGAGAAAACCGCAGAAGCGAATTCTGCGGTTTTTTTATAAGGAAAGGCTTTCCATTGTTGTGGTTTGAGCATGATCGATATAGCTGAGCAGGGCCTCGTGTGAATGGAGGCGGTCTTTGTGCCGGCTCGGGTAATAACAGGCATGCAGAAAGGTTTCAATCTTTTTGGACAAAAGTTCATCATTGGTCCGGACCATAAGGACAAGCAGATCATCCCACTGTCCCCATATCATATAATGGAGAGCCTTATCATAATCGTACGTATTCATCGCTGACACTTCCTTTATGAAAGAAGTGTTTTTAGTATCTCCATCAGCGGTCATCCCCACACTGAAAGATCGTCACAGTTCTTCCAGACTCGACATAAAAATGCGTTTTTCTTCCGCAGATCCATGGAAATTTTGTTATGATGGAATGGAAAGTTTTTGCTATATCTACGGAGGGAGACGTTCGGATGTCGGAGAAACAGCAGCTTTATGCGCACACGGGACTTCTTGCCGCCTTCAGCTTATTCTTATTCCTGAGCTTTGTAACAGCTGAAGCCGACAGTGTCCAGAGAGTCATGATTACGATCAGTGAAGTGATTGGATGTGCATCCCTGGCAGGAGCCGTCATTTCGCTGTATTACATAAAAAGCAGTCAGCGTTTTATGATCCTGGCCATTCTTGCTTTTCTTGTGCCCTGGCTTGTTTATGGGATCGGATATGAAGCGGGATTGGATGGTGATACCTCCTATGTCTGGGTGTGGTTCATCAGTCTGTATCTCCTGCTTGTGGGCGGTTTTATCATCTTAAGGATAAGCTATAAGAAAACGGAGGAAATCTTCAAACTTGTCCCAGCATCTTTAATGTTTGTTAATGCTATTCTTTTCGTATACCTTATCTTTATACATATATGGTGGAGTCTTCCTTTCGTTTGAAAGAAAACCCAGGTCCTACAAGGATCTGGGTTTTCTTATGGTTGATTTTACAACCGCATATTTGCGTTTTGGACACACATACTAAAAGCAATCGGAAAGGAGGAATACCAATGAAAATTAAGACACTTGCCCTTGGGTTATTAGCAGCGGGTTCTCTTGTCGCCTGTCAGGCGGAACAGGAAGCCGGCAATGACGGTAACTACAATGGGGTTGAAAATACAACTTTTGAGCGCGAGGCCGACAACATGTATCAGGAAGGCCGGAAAGCGAATCAATACGACAATGACCGCGGCATGGTCCACAATACGAACTACCATGTAGCTAAAGATGCTGCCAACCGTATTATCAAAAATGTGGACGGGGTGGATCGCGCCTACGTGTTGAAAACCCGTGATAACGCCTACGTTGCCGCTGAACTTGATAATCCAGCAGGAGATAAAAACGAAGTCTCCGATAAAATGGAAAAGCAGATCAAAGAAGCGGTAAAAAATTCCGACCAGGATATCAACAACGTATATATTTCTACAAACCCTGATTTCGTCGACTTGACGAACAACTATGTGGATGATGTTGAAAATGGCGAACCTGTGCAGGGATTTTTCCGTGAATTCGGAGAAATGGTCGACCGCATATTCCCAGATGAACGTTCCTAATGGATACACCAGCTTCCTTTCCGGGAAGCTGGTTTTTTTATGTATAAAGGATGCCTGCCGGTGTTTTCTGTTAAGCTGTAGAAAAACCTATTCTGGAGGGAAGCCTGTGATTCGAACAGCGGAAAGAAATGATGCCGGACGTTACAAAAGGCTGATGGCAGAACTTGAGGGAGAGACAGACTTCCTGCTTTATGGAAGGGATGAACGCACGTGGACGCTCGATCGTGTGGAAGGAATGATTCAGCATTGCAGAGAACAGCAAGGATCACTGCTCCTTCTTTCTGAAGACGAGGGGGGACTGAACGGGCATGTCACGGTATTAGGAGGGTCTGCTCCGAGAAACCGGCATGCGGCAGGGATCATTACAGGGGTGAAGAAAAGGGTGCAGGGGACGGGAGTGGCCGATGAGCTGTTCGATGATGTAGACTCATAGGCGCGGGGCCATGGGATCTTGCGTCTTGAGCTTACTGTGATGGTTCGGAACACAAGGGCTGTCCGGTTTTATGAAAAGCATGGATACATAAAAGAAGGAAGAAAGCAGGGGACGCTGATGGTGGACGGGCAGCTTGTGGATGAATACATGATGGCTAAAATTCTATAGCGGGTGGATATAACATGCCCGTAACCTTCATGTTCGCTCTTTCCTGTTCATATAGTAAGGTAAGCGAAACTGAAGGAGGGGGCATCTTTGAAACCAGATGACCAGAAAAAGCTCGAATACGCGATCCGGGAAATTACGGAAATCGCCAAGGGATTCGGGCTCGACTTTTACCCGATGCGTTATGAAGTCTGTCCTGATGATATTATTTATACATTTGGTGCCTATGGTATGCCGACGCGGTTTTCCCATTGGAGCTTCGGAAAGCAGTATTACAAAATGAAACTGCAGTATGACCTCGGGCTCAGCAAAATTTATGAACTCGTCATCAACTCCAACCCCTGCTATGCGTTTTTACTGAATTCCAACAGCCTGATTCAAAATAAGCTGATTGTCGCTCACGTTCTTGCCCACTGCGATTTCTTTAAAAACAATGCCCGTTTTCAAAATACGAAAAGGGACATGGTTGAAAGTATGGCTGCCACAGCAGAACGGATTGCTGCCTATGATAAGCTCTACGGTAAGGAAGAAGTGGAGTCCTTCCTGGATGCGGTCCTGGCGATCCAGGAACATATCGATCCCTCTCTCGTAAGACCGAAGCTGGCATGGTCGGTGGATGATGAGGAAAGCAGCGGAGAAAAAGCGCTGCTTACGGAATATGATGACTTATGGAACATTGATGAATCGTCATCGGAAGATCAGCCCCGTTTCAAAAAGAAAAAGAAGTTTCCGCCTCGTCCGGAGAAGGACTTGCTCTTATTTATTGAACAGTACAGCCGGGAGCTTGAAGACTGGCAGCGGGATATCCTGACGATGATGCGGGAGGAAATGCTGTATTTCTGGCCTCAGCTCGAAACGAAGATCATGAATGAAGGATGGGCCTCGTACTGGCATGCGAGAATCTTGCGTGAAATGGATCTGACCAGCGACGAGTCGATCGAGTTTGCGAAATTGAACGCAAGTGTTGTCCAGCCTTCCAAAACCCAGCTCAACCCCTATTACTTAGGTTTGAAGATCTTTGAAGATATCGAGGAGCGCTATGACAATCCTTCAGAAGAGATGAAAAAGCACGGCGTCGTTCCAGGGACGGGCCGCGAGAAGATGTACGAAGTCAGAGAGATCGAATCCGATCAAAGCTTTATCCGCAACTATTTAACGAAAGAGCTTGTCCGCCGTGAAGATTTGTACCTGTTCCAGAAACAGGGGCAGAAATATAAGATTACGGATAAAGATCATGAAGCGGTCCGTGATCAGCTTGTCACAATGAGAGTCAACGGTGGCTTTCCCTATTTAACCGTGCAGGACGGAGACTACGTGAAAAGCGGAGAGCTCTACTTGAAGCACCATTATGAAGACGTGGAGCTGGACGTCAGTTACCTGGAGAAGACGCTTCCTTACGTGTATCAATTGTGGGGACGCCCGGTGCATATGGAGACGAAAGTGGAAGGGCGCGATGTCATCTTCAGCTACAGTGGTAAAAAAGTTCAGAAAAAATATGTGTAAGTGTAAAACTGCTCTTGAAAAAGGGCAGTTTTCTTCATGAAAAGGGCGCTGCATCTGCTATAATAAGTAAATAATAAAACGTTTGCAGAAGGGGTGGCATGATGCGTAACGTCCGTCTTGCAATTCTGGGTTTTCTGGCTGTCCTTACGCTTGCGGTCGTGTTTTTCTTTGACAACCGGGAATTGAATGGTCTTACGAAAGACCGCCTGTATCCGATGATGGACGAGCCCAGGCAGCATCCTCAGGCGTTAACGAGCAAAGTCAGTGAACTGGGAAACGGCATCCTTGTTACGAAGCTTTACAGCCGTAATGATTCGACAGGGTTGTATTTCGGGATGTGGTATAGAAACCAAGACGCGCTGATCGAGCTGGAAGACGTGGACTGGCTGTTGGAAGACGGAGAAATTGAATTTCTCGTCAAAGCGGTGGACTCTAATGGAACGACCTATAATGCAGAAACCGAGGGCATTGTGGAAGGCACCTTCTCCACATTCCGCTATGTGCAGTTTGATGACTTTCATTATGATGACACGTTGAAAAACCTTCATGTAGCCTTCTACCCTATGAAAAAGGAAGAAGGAGAACGGACACCGCATCACCTTCCCCTGGTGGAAGCGGATATTGAAATAGAACCAAACATCCAGTAAAGACGGCGCATACCCTGTTGTTAGGAAGGTCTTCAATCCTTCTGTTTCAAGGGTGTGCGCCGTGTATTTTTCGTGATACAGAAAGATTTACAGAAGAAAGAACAAATGGTCCGCGTTTTCTGTTAAACTAGTTCTTAATCTGTAATGGAATGCTGAGGAGGTAAAGAATGACGATTTATAACCATATTTTGACGCAGGATGATTTTGTCGGACAGGATGAGCTGAGCTATCCGTTTGAAGAACGCGGGCTGCAGTTCGGGGATGGTATTTATGAAGTCATCCGTATTTACGGCGGCCGGTATTACTTAATTCATGAGCATGTGGAGCGGTTATATCGTTCCGCAGCAGCTATAAAAATCCAGGTTCCTTATAAGAAAGAGGACCTGTATGCCAAGCTTGACGAGCTGCTTGAGAAAAACCAGGTCACTGGTGATGCCAAGGTTTACCTGCAGATCACAAGAGGATCCGCTCCAAGGGATCATGCCTTTCCTGATGAGATTGAGGCGAACCTTTACGCTTATGTGAAAGATCTCCCAAGACCTGAGGAGAAGTTGAAAAATGGGGTAACCACCATTACACATGATGATGTACGCTGGGACTGGTGCTACATCAAGAGTTTGAACCTGCTTGGAAATGTTCTGGCTAAACAGGCAGCTAAAGAGAAGGACAGTTATGAAGCTATTCTTCATAAAGATGGGGAAGTGACCGAGTGCAGTTCATCCAATGCCTATCTGGTCAAGGACGGAAAGGTCTATACCCATCCAGCTAAAAAGAACATTCTTCACGGCTGTGTAAGGATGCGTGTAGAAGCTTTTTGTCAGCAGGAGAACATCGAATTCATTGAAGAAACATTTTCATTAGAAGATCTGCAGGACGCGGATGAAGTCTTCTTATCCAGCAGTACCTCTGAAGTCATGCCTATTTTAAAAGTGGATGAGCTGATCATCGCCGATGGAAAGCCGGGTCCGGTTACACGGACGCTTCAAAAGTGCTATGAGCAGGATGCAGGACTTCCGGAAGAGGCATGCCTCTTCTCTACAGCAGCAGCGGAATAAATGAAAAACAGCCGGCAGCCGGAAGCGCTGCCGGCTTTCTTTGTGTGCTGTGGTTTTACGTATGCTATAATGCAGATGAAATCAAGGAAAGGGGCGGAAATCGTGCCGAATGTAAAGCTGGATTTAACGCAGGACCAATATGAAAAGCTTGTAGAAGCGGTGTTTCTTGGAACATGGATGGTCAACTCGACAAAAATGGAGCTGGATGAGCAGTTTGAGGACGTCCGGGAAGCCGTTCTGTCAAAATATAAAGAGGGCGGTCTGGAAGACAAGATTACGCACCATGAGCAGCTGGGTGTCCATGATCTTGATGTGGACTATGAATCCAGGCTGATGGATACCCATGTCGAGGAATATGACGAATTCAGCTTCTGGGACAAGCTGGTGGAAAAGCTCTCAGAGAAAGAACTGACGAACATCTATGGTCCGCTTGGCGATAAACTCACAGAAGAGCAGATGGAGAAGCGGATGGAAATCGAGGAAGAAATCGGACGGAAACTTGAAGAAACAGGGGTTACTCACTTAACTTTTGAAAAATAACCTCCCAAAAAAAGCGTGATGAGAGCATCACGCTTTTTGAGCGGCCTGTTTCTCGGAATCTGACCAGAGCCTGGCAATGGGACGGGCCCACTGGAAGGTCCATTGAATAAGCGGGCCGAGCAGAATCGCCACTATCAACGTTCCAAAGCCGACAGGAGCTCCCAGTAAAAAGCCGATCAATGCCATTCCCGATTCGGAAAAGATCCGGATGGAGCTTTTGGACTGATTGGTTTTCTCGTTCATGATCATCATGAAATGATCGAGAGGGATACGCGGGAACGGGGTGCGGAGGTATACCGATATCCCTACAGCTGTGGCGAGGAGGCCGAGGCTGAAGATGCCCCACTGGCCCCACCATACCTGTACATCCAGGTTTTCCAACGATCCGTACAAAAACAGATCAAGGGTGCGGCCGCGCAGGATGATCGGAATTAACGATTCATACTGCGGCCGTTTCCGCTCAAGCCGCGCGTTAACGAGAAGAAGGATGATGAAGGCGGCAATCATCACGCTTCCGACAGTGACTGGTAAATGCATGGACAAACCAACGGCAATGCTGTCCCCCGGCCCTACACCGAGGCCGGATTTTATAATCAGGGCAAGGCCGAGACTCGACACGACCAGGCCCGCAACGTAAATAATGAAGAGAAAGAAATACTTCATGATCGGCTCCTTTGCACGAACACATTTGCTTTGTTCATCATATCGCTTGAAAAGTTCGATGTAAAGCAGAGCCGGCTTTGGAAGAGGGACAGGATCGGTTCCCTCTATCTATGGAAAGAAGAAGGAGGATATGACATGAAATATGCAGTCATTACCGGCACATCCCGTGGACTTGGGGAAGCGGTGGCAGAAAAATTCATGAAGCAGGGCGTCCACGTCTTAGGGATTTCCCGTTCAGGAAATGCAAAACTGGATGCTCTGAATGGGGAGAAAGCTGGAAGTTTTGAGCACATCGAGGCAGACTTGAATGATCCTGCCGATTTGAAGAATGTTGCAGCTGTCGTAAAGGAGAAAGTTTTTCATGAACAGTCGGAATACGTGTACGTTGTCAACAATGCCGGTGTGGTGGAACCGATTGAAACAGCAGGGAATCTTGATGCTGAAGCGGTGCAGAAGCACATGCAGATTAATGTGACAGCTCCGATCCTGCTTATTAATGAACTGCTTCCAGCAGCGTCCGAAGCCAGCGTCAAGCTTGGCATTGTGATGGTTACGTCCGGAGCTGCTGAAAAGAGTATCCACGGCTGGAGTGTGTACAGCAGCTCCAAGGCTGCATTGAATCGTTTTACAGAGACGCTTGCTCTTGAGCAGGAGGGCAGCGGCCATACAATTCTAGCCTTTAGTCCCGGGGTCATGGATACGGATATGCAGCAGGAAATCCGTTCTTCCAGTGAATCCGCGTTTGCCGATGTGGATAAATTCAAAAAGATGAAGGAAGAAAATGTCCTGCGTTCTCCGGAGGAAGTGGCTGAGGTGCTCATGAATCTACTGGATCAGGAAATTACGAACGGACAAGTGTACCGCTTATACGACCTCGTTAACTAACTAAAAACCACCCTTGTACGGGTGGTTTTTGACTGTAGAAAAAGTCTGTGGGTAACCAGTTAGAGTTGTCCATTTGTCGTGTGAAGGGTCACATTCCGCTTGTTGGTGAATGAATGCCGTGGGCACGCCCACAGCTGACGTCGCCTGCCCAAGTGGATCTTCGGCCCGTGCTGTTCCCGCAGGCATCACCACCGAACGCTCCTCGTACCGACGTTAGAATATAGAGAAGAGAGGTTGTGCCCTATGCAGGTGTGCAGATTCAAAAGAACGGCATGGGATGCGCTATGGCCGCTTGCGTGGAAAAGAAAAAGTGAAGGAACAGCGCTGATAACGGCTGCCTGCCGGAGTATGAAAAGATTATCCTCCATCCAGCAAGGGTGAGCTGGGTGAAGGAGAGTCTTTTTCGATGTTAAATAACTCCCAAGGAGCGGTTCCCCTTTCGCTCCTGGCGGTAAGAAAGAAAAAAGCTTGTAAAGAAACAGGGGTTTCTGCTTATATAAAAGGATTTGTCTTTTCGTGGCCCTGTCCCTGATATGTGAATATCCACATCGGCTCACGACGTTCCCGGAGGCGTCACCACCGTGCGCTCCACGTGAGCCCAATAGATCCCGGGGCGGAAAGGGATTGGTGCTCTCCTGGTGGCTGTGGAAAACACCCCGCAGCTTTAAAAAACGGTTTGTTATCCGTGGAGACGGATGTTGACTTGGGTTTTTCCGGCCTGTATTTCTACATATCCTCCGATGGGAAAGGTGAAAATCGGGCTGGTGTGGCCGAAATCAGCTTGAACAATGACAGGGAGGTGAGCAAGCTCCGGTTTGCTTTCAATGACAGCGGTCAGTGTATCAAAATCCATATTTGAAGCCGTTTGGAACCGGCCGATCACAATTCCCTGCACTTGATCAAATCCAGGCTGTTGAATCAGCGACTGCAGGTCGCGATCAAAGGTTTCTGGATTGGAAAGCTCATCATCTTCCAAGAAAAGAACCGTACCGGCAAGCTCCGGCATAAAGGAGGTTCCCTGCAGCAGATTGAACGTACACAGGTTTCCTCCGATCAACGTGCCGGATGCTTTTCCCTCCTGAATGACGACGGGGCCTTGATTAGGGTAAAACGTACGGTCATCTTGATCAAGGTACCACGCATCATCACTCCAATGAGCGGCTGGTTCGATGTCCACAGGATCGTTTGTTGTTAACATGGTCCGGAAATGCTCCAGCGTATAGTCCAGACCTTTTTCCATTCCAAAAGTAGAAAAGTGTGGGCCGCTGTAAGTGACCAGACCTGTTTTATGGTAGATGCTGTTGGACAATGCTGTAATATCCGAATATCCACAGAAAATTTTGGGATGGGCTTTAATTAAATCATAATCCAATCGGTTCAGCAGCTGGTTGCTGTCGTATCCTCCCAATGTTGTAAGCACAGCTTTAACAGCTGGGTCCTTAAAAGCTTCATGAATATCCGAGATTCTGTGTTCCACAGGATTGGAAAAAAGCGTCGGTGCTTCTGCTGCGTACGTACTGAAGCTGGTTGTAAACCCCATGTCTTTGAAGCGCTGGCGAGCAAGCTCCTGCTGTTCGGGAGCGATGATGGACAAGCTTTTGGCTGGAGAGATGACCCGTATTTCATCCCCCTGGTTTAGTTTTTCAGGTATCATCAATAGCCCCTCCTTTTATGAATCATTTAAATATACCAAAGGAAGCGGAAGGTGTCTATAATTTGTTAATATTTTGAATCTTAAAGGGGAGCTGATTCGTAAAGAAGAAAAAAGGGGGGAGAGAACATGTGGGAAACCATACTCGGGCTTGGAGGCGTCCTTATCTTTTTCACCATGGTTTTTGTCTACCTTATACGAAATCCATTAAGGAAGCAGCAAAAGCCAAGCCTGCATCAGAAAAAACGGGATGCCTCGTTCTACGCACCTGGAATCATGGGAGCGGACAGCGGAGATGCAGGAGACAGCGGGGACTGATCCATAGAACAGAAAGGACGGAGCACAGCGGCTCCGTCCTTTTCTTGTTTATGAGGCTTTCGCCTGCTTTTTTGCTTCTTTATTGTTTTTCAAAAACATGTAAAGGGAAGCACCAAATATAGTGAAATAACCAGCAACACTCAGAAGGTCTGGAATCTGGCCGAACAGCAGAATGCTGATCAGGGCCGAATAAACAACCGTGGAGTAAAAGAAGATGGAAATTTCACGGGCTGGAGCGAATTTATAGGCAATCGTCAGACCGAATTGTCCGAGCGTCGCGAATGCACCGGCACCCAGCAGATAGGCCCACTGCCTGGCTGTCATCGGTTCGTAGAAAGCGATCGTGAACGGCAGCAAGGTTACCGTTGTGAAAAAAGAGAAGTAGAACACGATGGTGTAGAATTTCTCTTTATCCCCAAGGACGCGGAGCAGCGTGTAGGCTCCTGCAGCGAATACCGCAGAAAACAGGCCGGCCGCATATGGGATGAATTCAAGTGAAAATGCCGGCTTGATAATAAGGAGCGTTCCTGCAAAAGCTACGGCAATGGCGATAAGCTGGTACGGTCTCGTCCGTTCTTTTAAGAAGATGGCAGAGAAGATAATTAATAAAAACGGGCTCAGTTTATTCAGCATATCCGCATCGGACAACACAAGGTTATCAATGGCGTAAAAGTATAGAACCATCCCGATGGTACCGAGAGCGGACCTGGAAAGCAGAAGCTTTTGATTTTCCTTCTTTCCGAACAGACGCTCTTTATTATAGCGTACAAATCCAAAAGCGATGACAGCGGAAACGAGGTTCCGGAACAGTGTCTTCTGCACGGTTGGAACGTCTCCGGACAGCTTGACTAAGGCAGCCATCATGGAGAAACCGAACGCTGATATGAGCAGTAATACAATTCCTTTGTTACGATTTGTCATGGTTGATGTTCCTCCAGTTGTTCTTAGGTTGTTCAAAAACACCTTTACCATCCTAATACAAATCAAGAGGGATGAAAAGCAGAATTGCTTCAATCCTAAAACCGAAGAGGAGTCGTGTATAATGGAGACAGACAAAATAGAGAAGGGACGATTGGTGTGATTTGTGCTCATCCCGTCATTGTTAAAACACGGACCATCCGTAATAATCAACAGCTTTATGAAGAAAGGGAGGAAAGCCTGGAATTATATGAGGATTCAGTCGTATGCCCGGATGAAACGTTCCAGCTTAAGGACGTCCATGATGTGTCCTACAAGGAATTTTCCCAGGGCTCGGGATTTCTTTACCTTCATACCATGAAAGGCGTGCGGACATTTTTAGTGAAAGAACATCCCCGGGCATGGATGGATGCGTTCAGGACAAACGTATGACGAACACCAGAATACCGTTTGATCTGACTCCGTCGGATGATCGTGGGATTCAGGTAACGGCAGAAGGGAGGCGCCTCTATCTCCGTGAGGTTCTCCCGGAAGACTGGGAGGAATTCCATCCCTACGCTTCAGATCCGGATACCGTTAAATACCAGCCCTGGGGGCCGCACACAGAAACAGACAGCAAATTTTTTGTCCGTCAGGTCCTGATTGACGCCAGGCAGAAACACCGCTCGCGTTATGTATTTGCGGTTGTGGAAAAGGCCGCAGATCAGGTGATTGGAAATATTGAGTTGAATATCAAGGACTGGGATGGTGTCGGTGAAATTGGATTTATCATTCACCATCATTACTGGGGACAGGGATACGCGACAGAAGCCTGTCGTCTGATGCTGGCGTACAGTTTTGACGTGTGCGGTCTACATCGCGTTACAGCACTGAGCAGTCCGGAAAATAAAGCGTCCCAGCGGGTGCTCGAGAAAATCGGAATGGTTAAAGAGGGGACGCTGAGGGAGGATATTTTTGTGAAAGGCGCTTGGAGGGATTCGTCCGTCTACGCGGTTCTCCGGAGTGAGTGGAAAAAAAGAAAAAGCAGGCATTGATGTACATCAATGCCTGCTTTTCACTTTGCAGCGGATTCTTCTGTTTAATGATTGGATAGGGAAGCATCCGCTTTATGATGGACCGCCAGCTTTTTGACAAGCTGGGAGCTGTCTTTGTTGAGCCCGGCGATTTCTACTTCTTTGTCCTGTTCTCTGAACTTCAGGACAAGTTTATCAATCGCAGCTACGGCTGAGTCATCCCATACATGGGCATCAGTGAAATCAATCCGGACCGTATCGGCTTTTACATTAAAGTCGAAATGCTTCAGCAGGCTGTCCGTTGAAGCGAAAAAGACTTGTCCGGATACGTGATAAACAATCCTGCTTGTTGTTTCTTCAACATGTTCTTCGACGTGGACTTTGGAAATCTTGGACACAAAGAAGATAGCGCTCAAGATGACACCAGCCAGTACGCCTTTGGAAAGGTCATGGGTGTAAACAACGGTTCCAACGGTCACTACCATTACGACCGTGTCTGTGACCGGTGTTTTATGAAGTCTCGTCAAGGCACTCCAGTCGAAGGTTCCCACGGACACCATGATCATAATACCGACAAGCACAGCCATTGGAATCTGTACAAGAAGATCATTAAAGGCAATAATCAATGTCATCATGAAGACACCGGCCACCAGTGTGGATAAACGGCCGCGTCCTCCTGAGGATACGTTGATGACCGATTGTCCAATCATCGCACATCCGGCCATTCCGCCGAACAGACCGGAAACGACGTTGGCCATGCCCTGTCCGCGGGCTTCTTTGTTCTTATCACTTACAGTATCTGTCATATCATCGACAATCTGAGCTGTAAGCAGTGACTCAAGAAGTCCTACAAAGGCGAGAGCCAGCGATATCGGGAAAATGATCTGCAGCGTCTCAAAGTTTACTGGAATATCAGGTACAAGGAAGATTGGAAGCGTGCTTGATAGTTCTCCCATATCTCCAACGGTCTTAAACCCGGCTCCTGTTGTTACGGCAATAATCGTCATGACGACGATGGCAACAAGCGGAGATGGGACAGCTTTTGTAAACCTTGGCAGAAGATAAATGATAGCAAGAGACCCGGCAACCATGGCGTACATAGCAAGTCCTGCGCCATCAAAGTGAATCAGCTGGGACGAGAAAATCAAGATGGCCAGGGCGTTTACGAAACCGATCATCACCGATCTCGGGATGAATTTCATGAACTGTCCGATTCTTAAGGCACCAAGAATAAACTGCAGGATACCTGTCAGAATAGTGGCGGCCAGCAGGTATTCAAGTCCGTGATCCTTCACAAGCGTCACCATAAGCACAGCCATCGCTCCTGTTGCGGCCGAAACCATTCCAGGCCGTCCCCCTACAAAAGCAATGACAACAGCGATACAGAAGGAAGCGTACAATCCTACCATGGGGTCGACTCCAGCGATGATAGAGAAAGCGATCGCTTCAGGAACAAGGGCCATGGCGACGACCATACCTGAAAGCACATCGTTTTTTACGTTTCCAAACCATTGTTGTTTTAATGTTTGTGTGTTCAATTGCGCACCTCTCTCTTAAATTTTGTCTGTATTACCCTTGGCAATACGTAATTCCGGCAAGAACGTTCAGATTATATCACCTATCGAAGGATTAACATAACCCCATGTAAGCGCATAAATAAACTTTTTTCTCTTTTATTCTTCAAATATCTCTATGAAACTCTTATTTGTCTGTAGCCGTAATTTTTTCTGAAGCGGGGGTTCCAATATATGGGGGAGGGTGCGTATCTTCAATTATTTACATGGGCTTCACATTCCATGGTAAAATGATGAAAAAAGGGGGAAGCGGTCATGTATAAAAACATATTGATTGCGGCCGATGGGTCTGAGCATTCCATACGTACAGCAGAACGAGCGGCAGAGCTTGCCGGACTGCAGATGGGAGCAAAGATCACCATCATTTATGTGGTCGATGTCGACCAGTCTAAAACCGATGTCCTGACACAAGGAGATAAAACAGTGATCGATCAGAAGAGGAAAGAAAGACTGGAGCCGATCGAAGACGTCCTCCAGGGGAAAGATATCTCTTACGAAATTGTCATCCGTCATGGAGAACCCGGGCCAACCATCGTTCATTACGCCAATGATCATGCCTTTGATATCGTCATCATCGGCAGCCGGGGATTGAATGCTCTTCAGGAAATGGTTCTTGGCAGTGTCAGTCACAAGGTGGCTAAACGGGCCAAATGCCCAGTTATGATAGTGAAATAAAAACAGGCAGAAGAGGCGGTCTCTTCTGCCTGTTTTTTTGCTTACAGCAGGTTGTGGTAGCGTCGTTCTGTTAACTTCCTCATGGCCGTCTGCATAAGAAACACCAGCAGCAGAAAGATGATCAATAATGCGCCTGTTACCGGCCAAAGACCCTGCAGACTGTTGATATTCCACACAATCACTAAAATCACTCCGAAGACAAGGGCTTCAATGGCGAGGGGAACAATTCCGATGAAACGCCCCTTGAATACTTCACGCTCATCTGTCCAGTCCAGCTTGGGGCTGTATAGATCCACCATCACGCCGGCGGCAGAGGCAATCCAGCTTATGAGGAGGGACAGGATGAACCACGCTGTCCAGATTGACAGAGGGATTTTTATGACCCATAAAGCGGCTGCGCTCAAAATAACCAAGGAGATGGCATTCAGCAGATAGGCCGTCAGCATTTTACTCATGATTACCTTTGAAGGTGGAATAGGCAGATACAGATGATTGAACCAGCTTTTCCCATCCCTTGAAATCGAAGAGATGGAAGCGGGGTTCGATCCGAAAACAACTACTGAAAGACCGACAGAGGCCAGAATGACGAATTTTCCATTCATTTCTGCCAGCTGTGGGCCTGCTCCCCCTAGCGGTCCATCCATTTCCATGATGATCAGAACAATGGCCAATACAGGCAGAATCAAACTTTGCACAAAGACTTGGGTGAAAAAGGTGGGGGTGCGTAAAATCAACAGGACTTCTTTTCTGAAGAGACTGTAGATCAAAGGCTTTTTCTTCACATAAACTTCGACTGTATCCTCAGTGAACGTGTTCCTTTTTCCACCGGATAAACCGAGTACGCCTTTGAAATAAAGCTTCTGGCCGATAGTGAAGAAGAGAGCAATCCCTCCTGCGGATAGTGCGGTCATCAATACGAGAAAAAGGATGCCCTGAATGGACGCAGGGGCGGCGAGGGCTGAACTGCTTATATAAGCAGTAGGGAAAAACTTCGTCACTAATCCGAGCAGGTCCCCCTGTCCGGCCGCCAATTGATACATATTCTGACTGCCGCCCTCCAGACGGATCACAACATTGATTCCGATAACAAATCCAAAACCAAGAAGTCCAGCAATGACTTTGCTTCGGTCCTTGTTTTTCGAGATATTGACAAAACGCATCATGAACATGATGGCAATGGCAGTCAAAACAAAGGGAAGCACCGGAAGCAGAAGCCACACAAGTAAGGCGGAGCTGTAATAAAGCAGTCCCGCACCGCTGTGGAGACCGTAAAACGCAAGCCCGGGGAGCAGAATGACCGCATTCACCCCGTAAAGGGACAGAAATGGAACGGCTGCTTTTCCGGCTGCTATTTGATAAGGGTGAAAGGGGAGTGGTACAAACGATTCCACATCCTCTGCAAAATAAAAAGATGATAAAACCGTACCTATGCTGATAAAACAGTAAAAAACGGTCATTAAGACAAATAAAACCCCAAGGATGACCGCTTCATCCCCTGTCGGGCTGAAGGCGGCATACATGGCTGCGATCAGTTCGTTCAACAGTGTAAGAATCAACAGCCCGAAGGGGATCATGATGACTGCTAAGATGAGGTAGCCTGTTTTTTCTGCTGTACTGCGGTGAGCGAAGGATAACTGCATCTTCACCATCAACTTCATCAGCTTCCACGTGTTACTCATTTTGTGTCAGCTCCAAAAACAGCTTCTCAAGGTTGTTGTCCTCTTGAAACTGCTGCTTCATTTCTTTCATACTTCCTCTGAATTGAACATGTCCTTTGTTGATAATAGCCACCTCGTCACATAACTGTTCGACGACTTCCAGCACATGGGTGGAGAAAAAGACGGTCTTTCCTTTGGCTGCGTGTTCCCGCATCATTTCTTTCAAAGTATAGGAAGACTTAGGATCAAGGCCGGTTAACGGCTCGTCAAGAATCCAAACATCAGGATCATGCAGAAGTACACCACTGACAACGATTTTCTGACGCATCCCGTGCGAATATGTATGAATCTGGTCATTCAGTGCTTCATAGATGTCGAAGCTTTTCGTTAAGTATTCAATTTTCTCTTTTCGGACGTTTGGCGGTACATCAAAAACATCTCCGATAAAATTCAAGTATTCCATTCCCTTTAACCGGAGAAAAATGTCTGAGCGGTCCGGAACATAGCCGAACTGATGCTTGGCTTTCATAGGGTCTGTGCTGATATCCACGCCGTTCATGGATATGGAGCCTGCATCCAAGGGCAGGATCCCCGTCATCATTTTGATCGTTGTCGACTTTCCTGCACCGTTGGGACCGAGAAAGCCGAAAATTTTCCCGTCCGGCACCGTCAAATTCAAGTCCTTGACGGCTGCTTTGCCGGCGAAGTTTTTGGTTGCCTGCTTGATTTCAATCATTCCATCCCTTCCTTTTTCAGGAGCTTATGAATGGTATACGAACGGTAGCTTTTATCCGTTTCAATTTTACAGAAAAAGTTCATAATGCTCCTCATCTAAATAACCTGTGGGGAGTTTGATCGCTTGCTTCTCCACGCCCCAGCATTGAAAACCGAGCTTTCGATACAGCTCTCTTGCCGGGGTGTTTTCTGTAACAACGCTGAGGTGAAGGACTTCGACTTCCACTGCCCGGGCATGCTGGATCAGTTCTTCCAGCAGAAGCATGGCTCCTCCAGTCCGCCTTACCTCCGGTGTGATGTACATCGCAACGATGGATGCTTTATGTCTGAACTTCGGGTGTGTTTCCCGTACCAGTGTAACTACCCCTGCCAGTTTTTCTCCTGAAAAAAGTCCGAAGGTCCTGGTGTCTTTACTCTCCAGCCGTTCCGCGGTCGTTTCGATCGGGTTCGGTTTCTGCTTTTCCTGTTCGTAGGTCGTAATAAAAGCGTCCGGGTTTGTAAGCAGAGCTTCGAGTCTTAACTCAAAGTAGGCTTCTGCATCTGAACGGTTCAATTCGCGCGTCTCCATGGGCTTTGCCTCCTTTTGTTGTTCCTAGCCTAGCCGAAAACTATGGTAAAGTAAAGACATCAGGACTACAGGAGGGATGGCATGTCGGAGAAGGAAAAAATGTTAATGGGCGAGTTGTATCAACCGTGGGACGATGAGCTGGTGATGGAAAGGTCGCGCGCCAGACAAATCACCCATGCGTTGAATCAGACGAAGAATACAGAGGAGCATTACCGCCGTCAGCTGATCGAAGACCTGTTTGGAACAATTGCCGGGGAGATGTCCCTCGAACCGCCTTTTTACTGTGATTATGGTTACAATATTCATGTAGGTGATGGGTTCTTTGCTAATTTCAATTGTATCTTTTTAGATATATGTCCAATTACGGTGGGAAACCGTGTCTTGATTGGACCAAACGTACAGCTGTACACAGCTCTTCACCCTATGGATCGGGAAACGAGAGCAAAAGGGCTGGAGTCAGGCCGGCCGATTACCATCGGTGATGATGTGTGGATCGGAGGAGGAGCGATTATCAACCCGGGGGTTACCATTGGAAGCAATGTCGTGATTGGTTCAGGGGCGGTTGTCACTAAGGATCTCCCGGATAATGTCTTCGCCGCCGGCAGCCCTGCAAAGGTCATCAGGACAGTCGAATAAGGCTCCGGGGTAGTTTTGGCGGTATTTTTTCGTTATCATACAGAGGGATACTTGCATACGTAATAAGAAAAAAGAGAGGATTGTATCACTATGATTAAACGTAAGAGTCAAAGAGAAATTGAAAACATGCACGAGGCAGGGAAGCTGCTGGCTGATGTCCATAAACAATTGCGCACCTTCATAAAGCCGGGTGTCACAACGATGGAAGTCGAAAACTTCGTGGAAAAATATCTAGCTGAACGCGGGGCTACCGGAGAGCAGAAAGGATATCAAGGGTACGAATTTACAACATGCGCATCCATCAATGACGAAATCTGCCACGGATTCCCACGCGATGAGAAGTTGAAGGAAGGCGATATCGTAACCATCGATATGGTCGTCAACTTAAATGGCTACCTGGCTGACTCCGCCTGGACACATGCGGTGGGAGAAATCAGCGAAGAAGCTCAAAAACTGATGGATGTAACGAAAACATCTCTTTATAAAGGAATCGAGCAGGCTGTACCGGGTAAACGAATCGGTGATATCGGCCATGCGATCCAGGCCTATGCGGAAGGAGAAGGGTATTCGGTTGTCCGCGACTTCACAGGACACGGAATCGGTGAATCGATCCACGAAGATCCTTATATTCCTCACTTCGGTGCTGCCGGCAAAGGAGCACGTCTGAAAGAGGGAATGGTCATTACCATCGAGCCGATGATTAACATTGGAGACTGGGCAAGTCAGATGGATGAGAACAATTGGACGGCACGAACGGTTGATGGGACGTTATCCGCACAGTATGAACATACAGTAGCCATTACAAAAGAAGGCCCTGTCATCTTGACTGAGCAGGGAGATGAATAAATAAAAAGGGAACAGCTGTGAGCTGTTCCTTTTTTATTTTAACCTCTGTTAAAGTCTGTGGTTGATATTTTAAACGGATTACTAAATCGTTTCCGTCTGGAATTAGGGGTCCGGTCCGCTATTTACTCAGAGCATGGGATGGCAGGGAAAACCGTCCGCTTTCCGCGGGGAACGATGAGCCTCCTCGAACTTCGTTCTCCGGGGTCTCACCTTGTTCCTTTTTCCCGCAGGAGTCTACCTGTTTTCCCTGCCATCCCTTTCGTAGTGGTGTAACGGACTTCGGTTATGTCCTTTCTAACTACCCTTCTTTGAAGAGGCGGCCTTGGGAATGGCGGGACTCCTGTGGGATGAAGGTGCATCGTGAGACCCCGGAAGGCGCTGCCTGAGGAGGCTCACGGTACCCCACGGAAAGGGAGTCATTCCCAAGGCCGCCTCATACAAATCCCATGACAGAAAGGGGTGATCTGAGCTCACATGTTAAATAACAACACCAAGCAATAACAAAGCCTTATTTTAAAAACAAGACATAAAAAAACTCCCCTCGAAAGGGGAGTTTTTTATACGTTCTTATTTTTGAACGTTAGCTGCTTGTGGTCCACGCTGACCTTCTTCAATTTCGAAAGTTACGACTTGACCTTCTTCAAGAGTTTTGAAACCTTCTTCTTGAATAGCGGAGAAGTGTACGAAGACGTCGTCTTGACCTTCTACTTCAATGAAACCGAAACCTTTTTCTGCGTTAAACCATTTTACTGTACCTTCGACCATGTACAAAAACCTCCTGCGTGGAGAAACTCCACATTGTATTACTATTCTTGCTCATTCAAGTCCATCAAGACGACATCTTGCGATACATCTTCTCTTGCATGACACTCATCGAACAACGAATAATTAACCATAGTATAACAGATGGGCAAAAGGAATGAAAGCCCTATTACGAAAAAGTTCCTTTTTACTCCTGGGGCTGGGTCATATAGGCCTGGTTCATTAATGAAAGCAGGGAACGCTCCACAAGAGTATCGACTTCCTCAGGGGCTATGCGGGCCAGTTCATACAACGGCTTTCCCTGCTCGAGAAGGTGCTGGATGACAAGCCACCCTGTGTAATTGGCTTCTTTTTCAAATCCTGACGCACCGGTACCTTTGGTAAAGGAGTAGAGGGCCTCGTAATCTGTGCGGTGCAGATGGGGCTGTATGTTCATCATGACCCGGTTCGGTTCGCGGCTGCAGTTTTCTTCATCCCAGCTGAAGTAAGGATCTGATATCCCGCTTTCCTCCAGCACCTCCAATGTCGTGTGGATGGCCAGCCCCTCCTGAAAGATCAACTGTCCGAGGGTACGTGTATGGCTGGGGGCGAGTCCGGACTGGCGGCAGTGAACGACCCTGGCAAGCTCCTGAATCAAGCGCGTCTGACCACCGGGGAGTTCGACAGGGAAGCAGAGAATGTATTGATGATTTTCCTGGATGATGAAAGGATCCGTTTCAAATGTTCCGACAAAAAAGAGAACGTTTACATCAACGTAGGTGGTGCTGTGCAGAATTTGTTTAATATGATCCACGTGCCCATTCAATTCCAGCGGACTGATATCGAAATATTGAATTTTATCATAGACGTAATAGTACTTGTTCCAGGCATACTCCACCATTTCCTTTGCGAGCTGGCCTTGTTGATACCCCGGTGGTGTATGAGGGAAATCATAATATTCCATCCATAATTCATGACGCTTATGAGGGGGTTCTCGATAAGCCTGGTCATAAAACGTTAAGAAACGATCCAGCATTTGTGAGCACCTTACATCATCCATGGTGATCCCTCCGAATGTTTTAGGATTGATTTAGAAATTCCAGCCGTTTATTCCAAACATCATGAGCATCTTTTCCAATCCAGATTAAATGACTGTCAGCATTGACCTCGTAGATTTCACAATCGGGTACCGTCGATTTCAACAGCAGAGCGTTTGTATAAGGGACGCTCCGGTCTTTTTGAGAGTACATGCCGAGAACAGGTACATTCAGCTCATCCAGGTTTGTTACATCATGGTCAAGGTCAAGGATAAAGCCTCTGCCGGGCTGGGAGGTGGCGAGCATATCATAGATGAAGCGCCGGTCATTGGCCGATAAATGCTTGAGGTAATCCTCCACATCTTCGGTGGTCATATCAGCAAGAAGCTGTTTCATGACAAGGTCAGGGAAAAGCTTAAGCATAAACTTGAGGCTGCCTGTGACCATTTTTTCTGCGGGGCCGAACATCATCAATGCCTTTCTCCGGGTCTTTCGATCCCATGCCCCCGTCAGCGCTGCTTCGAGGACAAGCCGGTCCACCCTCTGCGGGTAGCGGGAAGCTAGAGCGATTCCGCTTGGCCCTGCTGCCGATACAGCAATGACATGGACGCGTTCCAAACGTAAATAATCAAGCACCTCAACGATTGTATCTGCGAATTCGTCCGGAGTTCGTCCTGTCGAGGGTTCTGTGTAGTCGTAACCAGGCCGTGAAATCGTCAGCAGTGAAAATCCTTCATATACGAGACTGCTGTGGGATAAATCTGTATCTCTACTGCAGTGGCCGCCTTTGAGCAGCAGCACAGGAGGACCTTCTCCGATATATGTAAATTCCACTATTCCGTTTGTTGAATCAAGGAGTGTCGTGGTCATGGGCTCATCCCTTTCTTTCTTTTTCCATACATTAAATATAAGCTATAATAAAAGAAAATGAAACATCAGACAATTCTGTTAATAGGGGTGGAAAAGTGAGAATCGTGTCGATATGTCCAAGCAATACTGAAATTGTCGCCTATCTGAATCAGACCCACCTGTTGGTTGGTGTCGATAATTATTCTGATTATCCGGAGGAAATCAGGAAGCTTCCGAAGCTCGGCCCTGATTTATCCATAGATATACAAAAAACAGCAGAGCTGAAGCCGGACTTGGTTCTGGCTTCGCTGTCTGTACCGGGCATGGAAAAAAATATTGAAGGGCTTGAAAAAGCCGGACTTCCTTATATCATCATCGATTCCAACAGCCTGTCAGAGATTGGGGAGGACGTCCGCCGTGTCGGCCGGGAGCTCGGGATGGGAGAGGAAGCTGATCATAGAGCGGATGCGTACAGGGATGAATTGGATCGTTTGAAGGAAAAGGCTTCTCTTGCTGAGATCAAGCCTGTGTTGTACTGGGAATGGTGGCCCAAGCCGGTTTTCACTCCGGGTGGAAAGAACTGGTTGACCGAAATCAGCCGTCTGGCCGGAGCTGAAAATGTCTTTGCAGATCAGGATACGGCCAGTTTTCAAACGGACTGGGATGAAGTCAAGAATCGTAATCCTGACCATATCTGCATGGTATGGGTGGGGGTGAAGGAAGAGAAAATGAACCCGGATCTTCTTAGGAAACGTCCGGGGTGGCTGGACATGAAGGCTGTAAAAAACGACAGGATCTATGTCCTGGAGGAATCATTATTCTGCCGTCCAAGCCCCAGACTGCTGGAGGGGCTGGAAAAGTTGACGAATGTCCTGCAAAAGGAAAATGACGAGCTCGGATAAGCTCGTCGTCTAGTGAAGCTTTCGTTTATGCTTAGGAACAGCCAGCTCGCGGAAATTGGACGCGAGCTCCTTGAGCTGATGGCTGAGGTCTTCCCCTCCCATAGGAAGTCCGTGTCCGGTGATCGCGGTGACCGGGTTCAAGGCAGCTAACTTCTGTACGGATTTTTCAGCTTCCTCCCAATTGTGCGTAAAGTAGGCCGGGGGTCCATGAACATGCTGATGCTGGATGAAAACGGCCATACTGGATTCCTGTTTTACAGTAATAAAGGCATCTCCAGCGAGAAGGGTGCCGTCGTGCGGACGGTATAATGCGACATGCCCCGGTGTGTGACCGGGAGTGTGAATGACCTGCCAGTCAGGGAGGGAGGGAAGTTTCCCGTCGTTCGGTATGGCATGGATATAGCGGCTCAAATCCGGCTGATGTGTAGGGAAGAATGGGGAAATCAAAGCAAAAAATCCTCCACCAACTGTGGCATCACCGACAGGGTAATCCCGTTGATTGGTCACATAATCCATTTCCATTGGGTGAATAAAAATGGGGACATTCCAATGGTCTGCCAGTTTTTTTGCTGAACCTACATGATCGAAATGGCCGTGGGTCAAGACGATCGCTTTTGGAGGCCTGGATCCATAGCGTTTTTCCGCAGCCGCTATGATCCTTCTGCTGTAATGGCTGATTCCACAGTCGACAAGGACCCAGTCATCGGTCTGTTCTTTTCCTATAAAGATGACATTGACAATCAACGTACGGTAAAAGGCGACATCGTCAAGAACTTGTTCAGCTTCTGCCTGCTCCATATCTAAATGATGATCCTGCTGTTCTCCATGCTGCTCCTGGTCCACACCTGTCACCCCTTTCGGATTCTCTACTGGTTAGTGTGAGGAATTATCCTGCGGATTATGCAATAGAAAAAGGACGTATCCTCTAATGGATACGTCTCTGTTTTCATATAGCTGTGTTTCCTTCCGCTGTCCGTAGATGATTCATTTTTTCCTATTCCAGCTTTAAAAGTGGAAGCGCCTCATAGGAATGAGGCGCTTCCGATTAGTTCGCTTTATGATAAGACTGAGTGGCTGCCGGAGCTATCGTTTTTCCTGTCAATCCGTACAAGATGGTAAGGATTGGGGATAACAGACAGAAGAATGCAAATGGAAGGTAATCAAGAACCGGTACTCCCAGCACACCGGAAAGGAATACACCACATACACTCCATGGGACAAGAGGGTTAATGACTGTTCCTGCATCCTCCAGAGTCCTGGACAGGTTTTTACGTGCGAGTCCCGCTTTTTCGTATACATCCTGATAGGCTTCCCCTGTCAACAGGATGGAAAGGTATTGTTCACCAATCGCGATGTTGATGCCGATCGCTGTAAATGCGGTGGAAAGTGTCGCTGATCTTGCGGATTTCAGTGAATCCTGTACACGAGTCAGGATGGCGGGAATGACTCCGGTGACGAAGAACAAACCGCCGAGCGCCAGTGCTAAAATCACAAGGGAAACCGTAAAGAGCATACTGTTCATCCCGCCCCTTGTGAGTAGTTCATTGACGACTTCCATCTCTGTGCTTCCTTCGAATCCACTGAACCATGTCTGCCATAAAGCCGTCCACGGCAGGACTTCTCTAAACCCGGCCAGAACCGTAGCTGTCAGACTGCTGACAGCCAGAGAAATAAAGGCTGGACGCTTGGTCATGGTCATGGCAACGAGGACAATGACTGGAATCCAGGATGTCCAGTGCATCAGTCCTGAGGCAGCCAGGCCGTTTTGGAAGTTATCGAGCTGTTCAACATCCGGGTTTCTGTCCGGAGATAGGAAGATGAACAGAATGAACGTGATGATGAAGGCGGGGATTGTTGTCCAAGCCATATTTTTAATGTGATCGAACAAGTCCACTTTTACAACAGTGGAAGCAAGGTTGGTTGTATCAGAGAGCGGTGACATCTTGTCTCCGAAAAATGCGCCCGAGACGACGGCTCCTGCAGTCATTGCAAGGGAGGCGTCCATGGATTCGGCCACGCCGATAAAGGCCACACCGACGGTAGCAGCTGTCGTGAAAGAGCTTCCGAGAGCCACACCGATGACAGCCGTAACGGCAAAAATAATGGCCAGGAACCAAGGGCCGTCCGCAATCGTAAATCCGGCTTCCATAAGGACAGGAATGGTACCCGCGGCCATCCAGCTGGATATAAGGATACCGATGACGAAGAACAGGAGTACCGCTCCCATTCCTGTCTGCGCGCCCTGAGTCATTCCGTACTGCAGGTCTTTAAAGGATTTTTTCTTTAATAAACCATACGTAAGCATAAAGAGAATGCCTAAAAGAATCGGGATATGTGGAACGGTCTGCAGGGAGATGATGAAATAACTGATTACTCCAATAGTCAGAACGAGCATAACTATGGATTCTACCAATGATGGCAGTTGTTTTGGCTGTAAATGAAACATGTTTCTTCCTCCTCTAATCCATACAAAAAAGCTCCGTCCCAAAGAAAGGGACGAAGCATCGCTCCGCGGTACCACCCTTATTGGTAAAGAAACGTTTCTTTACCCGCTCTTGTGGTTGTATCATTTGAACCGTACCCTGTAATTCAAAGGAAGCCGGCCCGGATTTTCACCATCCATCCGGTCTCTGCTGGCTGTCTGACTGCCTTTTACTGCGGAGTACTTGATACAAAAAATCTTCTTTGCTTAAACGCTTTTCAGTAATGAAGTAAGTTGCATTTATAATATAAGAGCACTAACGCGATGTCAACATTTTTTCATTGAAAAATCTTTCCATCATCCGCTCCAATTGGGTATAATAGTGGAAATTTTAGAAAGGAGGTGCCCTATGGAAACCCATGCTTTAAAAAACTCCCATGCCTCTTCACGGATGCATATGGTACAGAGAGGAATCACGGCCGGCTTCCCTATTATGCTCGGTTACCTGCCAGTAGCTTTGACGTATGGGGTGCTCGCTGGACAATCCGGCATGACGAATTTGGAATTGACATTGATGAGCGTGCTCGTGTTTGCTGGAGCTGCCCAGTTTCTCGCTGTTGGAATGGTTGCTGCCGGGACAGGGTTTGTTGAAATTGTTACGGCAGTGTTTGTTTTGAATTTCCGCCATTTCGTGATGGGGCTTTCCTTCGTGAACCGGTTGAAAACGATGGCTCTTCGCGCCAAGCTACCGTTAACCCTTGGGCTGACAGATGAAACGTTTACGGTTTCCACCCTCTACAAAAAGGAAGCTGCTGAACCTTATGGCGCTTATTTTTACGCATCCCTTATGTTGACTGCCTACGCATCCTGGGTGGGAGGATCCTTTTTAGGAGGGGTGCTTGGTGATGTGATTCCTGCAAGGCTGAGTGACAGCATGGGTGTAGCTCTTTATGCGATGTTCATCGGGCTCTTAATCCCTTCCGTAAAAAGAAATGGGCGGATTGCCATGATCGCTGTAACCGCTCTTCTCATTAATTATCTCTGTCAAAGGATGGGGATGAATCAAGGGTGGGCCATTGTTGCCGGCACGCTTGCCGGTGGTCTGAGCGGGATTTGGATTCTAGGAGAGGAGGAGGAATCATGATCATCTGGATGATTATTGGGATGGCCGTCGTTACAGCTGTTCCCAGATTTCTGCCTGCGTTCATTGTGGATTTTGCTACTTTTCCACGCTGGGTGGATCGATGGTTAAACGCCATCCCGTACGCAGCTTTAGGAGCGCTCATTTTTCCCGGCATCCTGACAGTGAAACCGGATGCTCCGCAGGTAGGGGTCGCCGCGGGTCTTGCTGCTGTGCTGCTGGCCTGGCTGAATATACATATCATCTTTGTAGTTCTGGGAGCCATCGGGACTGTTTTTCTATTAACGGTATAAGCACACCCGCCCAGTGGATGCATATCGTATAGGGATACTTCCGAGAAAGGAATTGATCGTTATGCATCGACAATTTGGCTTTCCTTTTGGGCAGATCTTCGGATTTCCTGGAGGAGGACCTGGTGGTCAGCCGCCCCAAGGGCCTCCACCTGGAGGACCCGGCGGTGGGCCAGGTGGACCGGGCGGACCTGGGGGGCCCGGCGGAATGCTCCCGCCTCCACCTCCAGCACCTCCATCCGGAGGACAGGGAGCAGAGTTGTATGCCGTTGACCCCGGCTCCCTGTATGGCTGTTTATACCGTTATACATGGATCCGTCTTGTCAATGGAAGGTCGTTCTGGTTTTATCCAACCTACATTGGAAGAACATCTGTAGCGGGTTATCGCTGGCGTCCCGGTCAGCAGCAGTGGGTTTATTCGGGGTTCGATACACGCAGGATCTCCAGTTTTTCGTGTCGATAATTGTGAACAAAGAGATGATGCCGTACGGAGCATCATCTTTTTGTTACAATAAAGAAAATAAATAAGAAGAAGGTGAACGGAATGCCTCGTGTCAGAGAAGCGCGTTTTGAAGATGCCGCGACTATAGCGGACATTCATGTGAAGAGCTGGAAATCCACATATAAGGATCTGATTGATGAAAGGGATATCAGTAATACAACGCTTGAGCATAGGATCACATTATGGGAAACCATTCTACGAAAACCTTTGAATGGTCAGATTGCCTTCGTCATCGAAAATGATGAAGGACAGGTGGTTGGTTTCGTTTCCGGGGGGAAAGAGCGGACGAAGAACTATGGGTATGACGGAGAAATCTACGCCATCTATCTCCTTGATGAGTATCAGGGGAGAGGGTATGGAAAAATACTGCTGCAGACTTTTGTACGTGGAATGGGGGAGGCTGGTTATCAATCGCTTCTTGTCTGGGTGTTGACCCGGAATCCGTCCAGTCAGTTTTACATAAAGTATGGAGCGGACCCCGTAGAAGCAGAAAAAGTGACGATTGGTCAAGGTACCTATGAAGAAACGGCGTATGGGTGGAAAGATCTCCATACACTGGAAGAAGCGCTGACGGTATAGGAAAAGCTCCCGCCTGGAGATGACAGGCGGGAGCTTTTATTCTTCGTAAGGTTCAATGTGGATATGGGCATACCGGATGTCATTCTCTTTCTTTAAGAGGGCCTCCACTTCATCCGTAATTTCGTGACCCTGCTGGATCGTAATGTGAGGGTCTACGTGAATGGTTGCTTCAACAAGCGTCTGACTGCCCTGTAACCTTGCCTTCACATCTTTAACGGCCCAGACGTCTGGATGGCCGGAAATCGTTGTACGAATATGTTCAATCTGTCCTTCCTCATAACCATCGGTCAAACTGTGGGTGGCTTCCTTGAAGATGTCCCAGGCTGTCTTGCAGATGATCAAACCGACGATAAAGCCAGCCAGAGGATCGAGCCAGAAGAGGCCGAGTTGGGCCCCGAAAATACCTATACAGGCTCCGATACTGACAAGCGCGTCGGATCGGTTGTCCTGTGCGGCCGCATAGAGGGAGGGGCTGTTCACTTTTTGTGAGAGATTTAAGTTATAGCGGTAGACGCCGAACATGACTCCGGCAGCTCCCAGAGCGGTCCAGGCAGTCAAAAGCGACGGCTGGCTTGTTTCTTGATGAATGAGGTCCTGCACGGTTCCTATAATGACCTCGATTCCGACAGTCATCATAATGAAGGCGGCAATCAAAGAGGCAATCGTCTCTGCGCGGAAATGTCCGTAATGATGGTCCTCATCAGGGGGCTTGCGAGATATTTTCAGTCCGACGAGTACAGCGATGGAGGCGACTACATCCGTCGTATTATTCAAGCCGTCCGCCCGTAAAGCTTCAGACTCTCCGGTATAGGCGACCAGCAGCTTGACAGAAGCCAGAACAAGGTAGGCAATGATACTGACCCAGGCTCCCCGTTCGCCTCTCTTTAAATTTTCGTATTCACTCATCCGCCTGTCACCTCCATCCTCTGTTTTACAGCATGTTTTAGCTTACCAAAACGGTCATTGGTGAGTCCAGAGAAAAAAAGCTTCCCTCATGCATGTACATTGCCTGAGGTCAAATTAAGGATAATCTCGATTTGGAGATTCTTTAGTTTTAAATAAATGAAGTGGGGGAATAGCAACAATGAAAATCATAAAATTCGAAATTCATTAAAGGAGAGATAAGAAATGGCTGAGGTGAAACTTGCGATTATTTATTACAGTTCTACAGGAACGAACTACAAAATGGCCAAGTGGGCGGAAGAGGAAGCACAGAAAACCGATGCAGAAGTGAAGCTCATCCGTGTCCCTGAACTTGCTCCGATGGAAGCTATAGAGCAGAATCCCGCTTGGAAGGACCACTACTTAGCTACCAAAGATGTTGTACCTGAAGCTACTGTTGATGATCTGGACTGGGCAGATGCTGTTATCTTCAGCATGCCGACCCGCTTTGGAAATGTGCCGGCGCAGATTAAACAATTTATGGACCAGGCCGGCGGATTATGGTTCCAAGGGAAGCTTGTAAACAAAGTCATCAGTGCAATGACATCTGCACAGAATCCTCATGGCGGTCAGGAATCCACCCTTCTCAACTTTTACACAACGATGTTCCACTGGGGTTCCATTATTGCCACTCCAGGATACACCAATGATGCGGTATTTGGAGCTGGAGGAAATCCATACGGAACGAGTGTCAGTGTAGACGGGGAAGGCAATATGAAAGAAGATGTGGAAGCAGCTGTCCGCCACCAGGTCAACCGTACTCTTGAAATTGCGGGTAAATTCACAGAATAAGGAAAAGAGGGAGGACGCAGACGTTAAGCTGCGTCCTTTTTTTATATATACGGACACAGGAAATAGAAAGTTCAAAAAAATATCAGACGGTTGTGTGTGCGGTCTCCCTAGTAAACAAGCGGTTCAGCAGGTTTATGAAAGTAGAAATCGGGGAATGATATAACTAAATATTCAGAAAACTTGTTGCGTTCTTCTAGTAAATCCTGCATAATGAAAAAAAGCATGAAGGGGGTAATCTCATGAGAAAGCAAAAGATCAATTACGTTATTCGTCGGAACCCCGGTTACAAAGGGAAAGAGATTACGGCAAAGAGAGAACTGTCTTTTGGAATCCAACTAGCCTCGCGTCTGCTTTTGGATCACCTCAGCTATCAATTCAATAAGGATCGTTTAGATAGAGAAATCAACCAGGCTATCGACAGCGGCGACCGGGAAGCGTTCGACCGGCTCAGCCTGCAGTATCAGCCGTTCACATGGGAATAAAGCACAGCCGCTGGAGTGACAGCGGCTTTTTTATATGGCATGTCACAGACCTGTTATTAGGTAGAGATGTGGATATACAACTTCTTCCTGACAATGTTATAGTTGTTACAGCATCTTTGAAAGTAGGAAGGGAATTAGAGTGAAAAAAATACTTACCATGGCCTTGATAGGGGCCGCATTAACCGGGTGTTCCAACAATCCTCTTAGTTCGGATGACCATAAGGCAGAGGAAGCACCTGCCTCATCCACCGCACAGCAGGATGAAAAAGAAGGTACACCAGCATCAGGAGAGGCGCCTCAAAATGAGGATACCGTCTTATCCAACGGAATGATTGAAGTCGGTGATCCTGAAAGTGTCGAAGTCGTCGTCAACAAACAGCGGAAACTTCCAGACGGCTATGCTCCTCCGGATTTAACCGTACCGGATGTGCCGTTTTCCTTTGAAGAAGACCATCCGAAAAAGCAGTTAAGGCAGGAGGCGGCTGATGCGCTGGAGGAGCTTTTTGAAGGAGCGGACCAAGCAGGGCTTGGACTTGTAGCCGCATCAGGCTATCGTTCGTATGAACGTCAGAAAGAAATTTATGAACGGAACGTAGAAGTGTATGGGAAAGAAGAAACCGATACGTTTTCTGCGAGTCCGGGAACAAGTGAACACCAGACAGGTCTGGCGATGGATGTGACTTCGGCAGAAATGGCGTTTAAACTGACCCAGGCTTTCGGTGATACCCCGGAAGGCGAATGGGTGGCGGACCATGCTTATGAATATGGGTTTGTCGTCCGTTATCAGGAGGGAAACAACGATATTACCGGTTATAAATATGAACCGTGGCATCTTCGCTATGTTGGTAAAGAAGCAGCGGCAGAGGTACATGAACAGCAGGTGACCTTAGAGGAATTCTTCGGTTACGAGCCGGTCAATGAGACAGAATAACAGAAAGCCGTTTCCCGATGGGAAACGGCTTCTTTTTTAATAGCAGATGCCGACACGTTTTTGCAAAAATTGGTCGTTTATAAGCGTATGGTAGGCGAAGACGGCCGTATCTCCGGTGGTCACTTTTTTACCATCCTCCGGAAGCCTATCCAGTTCAAAGCGGACGCCGCCTTGAACGTCTCCTTCAGGCAGGTAGGTCGGACAGACAATCGTCCATTCGAGTGTGGTTTTTTGTAAATGCTGGTAAACCCCGGCATGTTCTTCTGCCGCGAACGTTTTACTCCGTTTGGATTCCGAACTTTCGAACCTGTACTTTCCATCCTCAAAGCGGCTGTCGAGGATCCCGGCGGTCCCGATTGTCACCAGCCTTTTCAAGCTTTGACGCTCCATTTCATCCGTCAGAAGCGGGACGGCTGTTGTGAGGGTATCGGACTTATCCGTACTTAATCCGCAGAACACGACTTCACAGTCTGTCAGCGTCTTTCTGATATCTTCCTGATTCCTTGCATCTCCTTGGACAAGTTCTGCCCCTTCCAGCATTTCTTCTGCTTTATGAATGTTCCTGACCAATGCTTTTATTTCATGGCCCCTGCTTAGGGCATGGCGGATGAAATGGGTACTTACACGGCCTGTTCCACCGATTACGGCTATTTTCATATGGATCACCTCAAATGTTTGTAAATTTTTCTATCAAGAAACCTTTCCGCTCTTTTCTTCTGCTTTTCACAGGATTAAAAAGAGTGCGGGGAGGATGGCTGACACGAAAAAATCTGTGCGCAGCTGGGTTTTATATAATTTTGGGAACTCAGCGTCTGCCACCACCATTGTGGCTGCTGTGCTGCCTGTGTTCTATTATGACGTGGCAGCGAAAGGAGTACAATCGCTGGTTGCAGCGAGTTATTGGGGCTATTCCCAGTCAGCCGCTGTTTTAATCGTTGCGCTGCCCGCACCCTTTCCCGGTGCCGTCAGTAATTATACAGCTTCCAAGAAACGTTTTTTTATGTTTTTCGTTTTAAAGAAAGGGGCCGGACCCTTGGCGCCCATATGCAGACTGTTCCTGTTCGGTGCTGCACGGAGCAGGGGATGGGAGGCAACCCTCTCACAAAGTTCATCATTAAATAGAGTGTGAGACCAAATGTTCGGCCTGGTCGTTACCTCCTGTTTCAAAGCAAAAAAAAGAGCCGTTCCAAGGCTCTTTTCACCACTTTATACCCACTTGAGAAGTCAAGCGAGGTTTGCTTAACCTGTGCTTGATAGCCTAAGTATAGACTATTATCTGAAAAATGTAAATAATCAGAAATGGAAACGTGGAAATTTGTCAAAAACACCCGTCATTCAGGTGATTGTTCAAAAGATTCTTGATACAATGAAAGAGCATAGAAAGAACTGAAAAGGGAGGATTTTTCATGGATTACCGCGTGGAGAAAGATACAATTGGTGAAATTCATGTGCCAAGTGAAAAATATTGGGGCGCACAAACGCAGCGAAGTAAAGAGAATTTCCCGATCGGTGATGAAAAAATGCCGAAGGAAGTCATCGAAGGCTTTGCCATCTTGAAGAAGAGCGCAGCGAAAGCCAATGCCGCTCTTGGACTTTTAGAGGAGGAAAAGGCGGAGGCTGTAGGCTATGCTGCGGACCAAATCATTGCAGGTGAGCTGGATGAACATTTTCCGTTAGTGGTCTGGCAGACCGGCAGCGGCACGCAGTCGAATATGAACGTGAACGAAGTCATCGCCTATGTGGGGAATCAGTGGCTGGAAGCGAAAGGGAGTGAGACCCGTCTTCACCCGAATGACGATGTCAACAAATCACAAAGCTCAAATGATACGTATCCTACAGCGATGCATATCGCTTCCGTTCGTAAAGTGGAGGATGTTGTCCTACCTGCACTCACTCAGTTGAAGCACACGCTGCAAGAAAAAATGGAAGCGTTTAATCATATTGTGAAAATCGGCCGAACCCATCTTCAGGATGCGACACCTCTTACGCTTGGGCAGGAAATCAGCGGCTGGCACCGTATGCTTGAAAAGACGGAGAAGATGCTGATCGAGAGCAGTGAATATGTGAAAGAACTTGCTATCGGCGGCACGGCTGTCGGGACAGGTCTGAATGCGCATGAAGATTTTTCAGAACAGGTTGTTGCTGAAATCAATGCATTGACCGGCAAAGGGTTTGTTTCAGCACCGAATAAATTTCATGCCCTCACATCCCATGATGAACTTGTACATACGCACGGAGCTTTGAAAGCTCTGGCTGCGGATATGATGAAAATCGCCAATGATGTCCGCTGGCTTGCGAGCGGTCCGCGCTGCGGCATTGGAGAAATAACGATTCCGGCGAATGAACCTGGAAGTTCCATCATGCCTGGCAAAGTGAACCCGACACAAAGTGAAGCCGTCACGATGGTTGCGGCTCAGGTCATGGGAAATGACGCTACTATCGGTTTTGCTGCCAGTCAGGGGAACTTTGAATTGAATGTATTCAAGCCGGTGATTGCTCATAATTTCCTTCAGTCCGCCCAGCTTCTCGCTGACAGCATGGTTTCCTTTGATGAGCGTTGTGTCAGCGGCCTTGAGCCGAACCATGAACAGATTGAAAAATATCTGCGTGATTCCCTGATGCTGGTCACGGCTTTGAATCCTCATATCGGTTATGAGAATGCCGCGAAAATAGCAAAAACAGCGTTTGAAAAAGACCAGACGTTGAAAGAAACAGCTGTGGAGCTCGGTATTTTGACCGAAGAGCAGTTCGAGGATTATGTAGATCCAAAAGCCATGACAAAACCAAACGCCAAGTAAAAGGAATCCAGCCATGTGTCTGTTGTTTTTCTCCATTAATTACCACTATCTTTTTTGACATAAAAACAAAACCTCCGACCCATACTACGATTACACAGGACAGGAGGTGAGACACATGGCTAACAACAACAGTTCAAACGAGTTGGTTGTACCTGGTGTACAACAAGCTCTAGACCAAATGAAATATGAAATCGCTCAAGAGTTCGGCGTACAGCTTGGTCCAGATTCTACAGCACGTGCTAACGGTTCTGTAGGTGGAGAAATCACTAAGCGTCTTGTACAAATGGCTGAACAGCAGTTCGGTGGATACCAAAAATAAATACGTGTGACGAAGGAGGAAGGGTGCGCCCTTCCTCTTTATTTTTGTGAAAGAAGTGGACAAATTATGTACGAATGCGGGCTTTGTAACGGGTGGGGAGAAACGCAGCGCTCCTGCCCTAAGTGTGAGGGAAGGATGAAGGATCAGGGAAGGGTGACTGATTTTCTAGATGAATACAGCCCTTATCTGGATCTTACCTATACAGATCTTGTTGATGGTGATATCGATTCCTCCCTTCAGGATGAATGTGTTCACCTTTTTGTGTGTGAAGCCTGTGGTCTGCAGGACATTCAGACAACATAGGCTGTTGCAGGTACGGTATAGTCCGGGCGGTGTTTTTGTATAGACATTGTCCGGGTTTTACCGTTTTTGGAGTCATTCAGTAACATACAGTCTCCATAAAAAACAAAGCAGCCCTGAATAGGGCTGCTTTGTTATGATCAGCGGATACGGCTTTCTGTATCCTTATCAAAGAAGTGGACTTTGTTCATATCAATTGCCAAGGTAATTTGGTCTCCACCGTTGATATCGGAACGGGAATCGACACGGGCGATGAATTCCTGGTCATTCAATTTGGAATACAGGTAGGATTCGGAGCCCATCAGCTCAGCTACTTCAATGTCGGCCGTGATTTTCTTATCCTGGTTGGCATCGATAAAGAGCGGCTCATCGTGCATATCTTCCGGGCGCACACCGAGGATAATTTCCTTTCCGATGTAGCTCTGTTCTCTCAGAGGCTTCATTTTTCCTTCCGGTACGGCAATTTTGATTTCTCCGAGTTCAATGTGACCATCAGCGAGCGTTCCGTGCAGGAAGTTCATAGCCGGGGACCCGATGAAGCCTCCGACAAACACGTTCTCAGGCTTATCATAGACTTCCTTCGGCTCACCAACCTGCTGGATGATGCCGTCTTTCATAACGACAAGGCGGGTAGCCATCGTCATCGCTTCGGTCTGGTCGTGGGTAACATAGACGGTCGTTGTCTGCAGACGCTGGTGCAGTTTCTGGATTTCAGCGCGCATTTGTACACGAAGCTTGGCATCCAGGTTGGATAAAGGCTCATCCATAAGGAAGACTTTTGCATCACGGACGATGGCACGGCCGAGGGCAACACGCTGTCTCTGTCCACCTGACAGCGCTTTCGGTTTACGGTCCAGTAAAGCTTCCAATCCAAGAATTTGTGCGGCGTTCTTGACGCGGCGTTCAATTTCCGACTTATCCATCTTGCGGAGTTTCAAACCGAAGGCCATGTTGTCATACACGTTCATGTGCGGATATAAGGCATAGTTCTGGAATACCATGGCAATGTCACGGTCTTTTGGTGCTACATCGTTCATGCGCTTGTCATCAATCATGAAGTCTCCGCCGGTGATCTCTTCAAGTCCTGCAATCATACGGAGTGTTGTCGATTTACCACAACCGGATGGACCTACAAAAACAATGAATTCCTTGTCATTGATATGAAGGTTGAAATCGTCGACGGCTTTCACATTTTTATCATACACTTTATCAATATTGTTCAGTTTAAGTTCTGCCATTGGAAACTCCCCCTGTTTTTGAAATCGCTTTCTTAACTGGTTTCAGTGTACCGAAGTTTCTGAAAACGGTAAATGGACAAAGTGCACAAACTCACCACTGTGAGTTTTGTGCACTTTGTCGAATTACAATTGTAGATGTAAAAGAGCAAGATAGGTGATGACCGCCCCTTTGAAATCCTTAATATCCAAATCTGTTTTCTCGATGAACTTATCGACACGGTACTGCATGCTGTTCCGGTGCATATACAGCTTTTTAGCAGCGAGGGATGTGTTGGATCCGGTTTCAAGGAAAACCTTGATCGTCTGAAGCAGTTCCTTATCTTCCAGCACCTCTTGGAAGATCGACTGCTCTACCTGGTGCCAATAGGCTTCAGGTAGGTAGTCAATGTAGAAATAGGGAATAATATCCTTGTAGGAAGCGACAGCGGGCAGGTGGTATCGATCAGCCAGATCGGCTCCGCTGAGCGACCATTTCAAAATAGAGGGGGCTTCTTTTAAGTCAGAACTGAAATGGCTTGTAAAAAAACGTATATTTGTGTAGAAGTCACTCATGAGAACATCCGGAATCCCTTCGAACGAAAGGACCTCCTGTCCGCTCGAGAAGATTTCCTCCACTATATACCCCGACCGGTCCGACTGCCAGATCAGAGGCACACGTTCCGGAAATAAAGATTGAAGCGCTTCTTTTATCGTGCTTTTTTCAGTGCCGGTGTCATCAAACGTAAACAGGATGAAGCGGTAGGACTGCGGCCAGGAAATGCCTGCATACTGGCTGCCGGTGGAGGTAAGTTCCTTCCATGCTGTTTCCCTTTCTGTCTCGGTCATGGAATCTTTCTCAAAAGGAGTGAGGAAAATGGATAACAGCTCTGCTTCCTGGTTATTCCTTTCAATTTTAGGGATGGCTATGAGTTCTTTTTCCGGCGTCAGAAAATAGTCCCACTGGTCTGAGTCGCCGGCTTCTGCTTCGTTAATCACCCTCATAGAGGGGTAGATCTGCTGGAGTTGATGAATGACAGACATGAATCTCTTCCTTTTTACTAGGATATTTACTATTATAGTAATACAATGTAGAAATCCGCAAAGTCAATTGATCCCTATACATGATAAGTCGGACGGAAAGGGGGAATCGGAATGGAACACGTCAAAGAACAGAGTTTCTACGGACAAGAAACGAAAAACCGGTTAAAACGCATCGAAGGACAGGTGCGCGGTGTCCTTAAAATGATGGATGAGGAAAAAGACTGTAAAGATGTCATCACCCAGCTGTCTGCGGCTCGTTCAGCCATGGACCGCGCGATTGGTTATATTGTAGCGAAAAACCTTGAGGAATGTATACGCGTTGCTCACGAAGAGGGAGAATCTGCCGAGGATTTAATCAATGAAGCTGTGCAGATGATTGTGAAAAGCCGCTGAAATAAAGCTGTCTCTGATGGATGAGGGTCCATCAGAGACAGCTTTATTATTTTTCTGCAGGATCATTTCTTCGATTCTCCTGAACCGGGATTTCATGGGCTTCCCCAAGCTGCTCGCGCCCGTAGACCGGGGCTACGGTGCCGCCGGCCATTCCTTCATTAATCATACGGTCAACATCCAGTTCAAACTGGTCTTTTCCTTCGGCGGCCTGCTTTTTTTCCTCCTTCATTCTGTTCACCTCCTTACCTATAGGGTGGCCCGTTTAAAGAGGAATCATGAGAGGGGATATTTTTCATTTCTCTCGTTTGGCACACGCCGCATTTTTCCATTATACTTGGTACACTACGATAGAAAGAGGTTGTACGATGCATCCAATACTTCTGATTCTTTTAATGATGGGGATCGGGGCCTTGATTGGTGGAGTGACGAACTCCCTCGCGATTAAGATGCTTTTCCGCCCTTACCGTGCGATATATATCGGGAAGTTCCGCGTGCCATTCACGCCGGGACTTATTCCTAAACGACAGAATGAATTAGCACAGCAGCTCGGGAAGATGGTCGTGAATCATCTTCTTACACCCGAGGGCATCCGCCGTAAATTGACTGAACCTGCTCTGGTGAGCCAGATGACCTCCTTGGCTGAAAAAGAAGCGTTGAAATGGCTGCAGCAGGATAAATCCGTCCAATCCCTGCTGAAGGATTTCCAAATCGATGTGGCTTCAGAGGAAATTAGATCGAATACGGCTTCTTGGATCGAAGAACGGTACCATAAGCTGATGGATGGATACAGGCAGCAGGAAATCAGAGAGCTGCTGACTCCGGAATGGACATCGAAGGTGGATCATGGCGTTGACCAGGCCGCCGAACACATCCAAAAAAGTATCGAGAATTATTTCCGGAGTACGGAGGGAAAAGAGAAAGTCTCCGCCCTGATTGATAATTACCTGGACAACCAAGGTTTTCTTGGAAATATGATTTCCTCTTTTTTAGGACCGGATGGGCTGACTGAACGTCTATATCCGATTCTCCTGAAGTATGTGTCTGACAGCGAAATGAATGAATGGTTGAAAACGATGCTTCATGCAGAAAAAGAGAAATGGCTCGATATGCCCCTTGAATCCGTGGAAGAACGAATCGGTTCTGATGAAATCGGGCGTCTGATCGGGCAGACGGCGGCACAGGCTCTTCCCGTTGAGCAATGGATGGAGCGTTCGATTGCTGACTGGACCGCTCCTATTCAGGAGAAGGTAACCAAACAATGGATTCCGGTCCTCATTAGAAAATCCGTCGATGTTATCTCCGGTAAAGTGGAAGGAATGATCCAATCCGTTAGACTGGAGGAAGTCGTCAAGGAAGAGGTAGAGGCTTTCCAAGTGGATCGTCTCGAGGAGATGGTCCTTGGCATTTCGAGAAGGGAATTCAAGATGATCACATATCTCGGGGCTCTTCTTGGTGGACTGATCGGTCTGCTGCAGGCCGCTCTCGTCATGGTCATCGGATGAAACCCTATTCCTATACAGACTTCAGTGAGTCTGTTATAGTGGGGAAGGAATGTTAGAAGTACGAAATTACAGGAGGGCTTATTTTATGGCAAACCTATACGATTACGCTTATGATTTGGAAAAAGCAATCCGCAACAGTGAAGAATTCACGAGCTTGAAAGAAGCATATGAAGCGGTTATGAATGACGAAGCAGCGAAAACAATGTTTGATGATTTCCGTCAGACACAAATCACGCTTCAACAAAAACAGATGCAGGGAGAGGAAATCTCTGAAGAAGAAGTGGAACAGGCACGTAAAGTTGTAGAACTTGTACAGCAGCATCCACAGATTTCCAAGCTGATGGAAGAAGAACAGCGCCTGAACACTGTCATCAACGATATCAGCCGTATTATTACAAAACCGCTGGAAGAGCTTTATGGTAATCCGGAAGAGCCGCAGCAGTAATACAGACGAACCACCGTTTCTACGGTGGTCTGAGTCTGCAGAAAACCATGTGTTTTCTGCAGACTCTTTTTTTATGCCTGAAAAGCACCGGGTATTTTTTTCAGCAGGAGATTGTCTTTATGTTTTTTCTGCGTGATGGAAGGAATGTTGTCGACCTTTGCAGGAGAAAAGATACGCGCCGGCGAAATGTAACGAATAGAAGACATTTTTGAATCCAGGGGGAGAAAAATGGGCCACTTTAGGGTTGAAGAAAAGGATAATGTTGTACACATTACGTTGGACCGGGGAGAAAAGTATAATGCGCTCGGGACGGAGCAGTTAGCTGAATTTGCCTACGTTCTCGACCAGGTGCAGCATTCAGAGGCTCAGGTTGTTGTTTTGTCGGGAAGTGGAGACGGCTTTTGCGCCGGCGGGGATCTTACTATGATGAAGGAAGCGGCTGACCGTGACGTTTACGATCAGGTGATGGATGACATTGAATATATCGTCAAGTCTTTTTATACGATGCCTAAGGTTGTGATCGCCGCTGTTCACGGGCCTGTCGTCGGGCTCGGACTCAGTATTGCGTTATCGGCTGATTATGTAATGGCGGAAGCAGGGGCGCAGTTGTCCATGAACTTCATCGGCATCGGACTTGCTCCGGATGGGGGCGGCCACTTCTGGCTTCAGGAACGTCTGGGCACCCATCAGGCCAAGCATTTTACTTGGAAGGGGGAGCGGATGTCGGCTGCTGAAGCTTATGAATACAAGCTGATCGACCAGGTTGTTGAAGGATCGGTCCAGCAGGAAGCTGGAGACCTTGCGGAATATTGGAGCCGCCGTCCGCTCCGATCGATGATTGCGACGAAGGAGATCTATCATAAATATGGCTTGGAAAAGCTCCAGACCTATTTGACAGAGGAAAGGGAAACTCAATGGATGCTGAGGCATACAGAGGATCACATGGAAGGTGTTCAGGCTTTTATGGAAAAAAGGAATCCAGAATTTCATGGAAAATAATGAAGAGCCGCGCCTTTAAGCGCGGCTCTTTTCAGCGGTGGAAAAGAACCAGCCGTCCATCAGGAGACACGCAGCGGTGGGTAAACTCACTGTATCCATGTTCCGTCAGTTTGGCCGTCCCTATTTTTTTCGCTTCCTCGTCATGTTCAGCTTCAAAGTTCTCATCAAGTACATTTGTCCCGTCTTTTTCGAATACGGTTAAGTAGTAGCGTTTCATGGATGTCCCCCTCGAATGAATAGTTGTTCATTTATTTACATTTGTCATGGGAAAGCGAAATTCCTGCAAAAAGCTTCAAGTTTCTTCATTTTTATTTGTGGAGAAATTGAAACTCCCGGGCGGACAGGCACGTAAGATAAACAGAAAGGGGAGGGTATAGGAATGACTTTGAGGTTGGAGAATGTTACAAAGAAGTTCGGCTCGTTCACAGCAGTGGACCACTTATCCATCGAAATACCTGAACAGCAGATTTTTGGTTTTCTTGGAGCCAACGGAGCGGGCAAAACGACGACATTCCGTATGATCCTTGGGCTGCTGGATCAGACAGAAGGAGAGATATCGTGGAATCGGGGGCGAATCGGCTATGGGGAGAGCCATTTGATTGGTTATCTTCCTGAAGAACGAGGGTTGTATCCGAAATTGAAAGTGAAAGACCAGCTTGTGTACCTGGCTAAACTGCGAGGGATGTCCAAAAAGGATGCAGTGGAGGAAATCGACCACTGGCTGGAACGATTTAAAGTGCCGGAATATAAGCAGAAAAAAGTGGAGGAGTTGTCCAAAGGTAATCAACAGAAAATTCAATTCATATCAGCCGTGCTTCATAAGCCGAAGCTGCTTATTCTGGATGAGCCTTTTTCCGGACTGGATCCGGTCAATGTAGAAATGTTGAAAGAGGCCGTTGTAGAATTGAAGGAAGCTGGAACATCCATCGTGTTTTCATCCCACCGTATGGAGCACGTGGAGGAATTGTGTGAAAGTCTTTGTATCCTTCATCATGGATCACCCGTCGTTCACGGCAGGTTGAAGGAGATCAAACGGTCATTCGGAAAGAAAAACATCCGCATTCATGCAGATTTTGATACCTCTTATTTACAGTCGTTCAAGGGTGTGACCAAATACAAGCCCCTTGCAGAAGGGTGCGAGCTTCAAATCACTGCGGAAGAAGCAGCTGCGGGTATTTTTGAATCCCTTCATGGGAGAGGCTTTGTCCGCACCTTTGACTTGGAAGAACCGACACTGAATGATATTTTCATTGAAAAGGCAGGGGCTTCCTATGAATAAGTTCTTCATTATGATGGGCCATACATATAAAAATAGAGTGAAATCCAAATCTTTTGTAATTACGACCCTGATCATGCTCGTGTTTATTTTCGCTGTATCCAACCTTCAATCCATCATTGAACAGTTCAGCGGAGACGAAGATGAAAACCGTATTGCCGTTCTTTCCGAAAGTGAAGCTTGGGCGGCGGCTTTTGAAAGAAGTCTCGTTTCCAGTGAGGCAGCAGCAGCTGAAACTTATGAAGGGACGCTGGAGGAGGCGAAGCAGGAAGTAGAAGAAGGAAGTTATGAGGCTGTCGTACACATCCGGACTGGGGCAGATCAACTCCCCGAAGCGACGTACTTTGCCAATCAGATTGCGAATATAGAAGCAAGTGAGCCTGTCCGCCAGGCCCTGCAGCAGGTGAAAATCGAACAGGTGACCGAAGAAGCAGACGTGGCGCCGGAAACCCTGCAGCAGATATCCACTCCGGTATCGTTTGAACTGGAAGCCCTGGAGGAACGGGCGAAATCAGCGGAGGAACTCAATCAGACGCGCGGAATCGTATATATCATGCTGTTCTTTATGTACTTTGCCGTCATTATGTACGGCCAGATGATTTCTACGGAAGTAGCTACGGAGAAGTCCAGCCGGGTGATGGAAATTTTGATTTCCAGTGTGTCACCGGTTTCCCAGATGTTTGCTAAAATCATCGGTATCGCTCTCGTGGGCTTAACCCAGTTTGCCATCTTCCTGACCGCAGGATATTTCAGTATCCAGCAGACGATAGAGTCGGGGAGCGCCTCATTTATTGATGGACTGGGGCTGACCACGATTCAGCCTTCCACTATCATTTATGCGGTCGTATTCTTCCTGCTGGGATACCTATTGTTTGCCACCCTTGCAGCAACGCTCGGGTCTCTCGTCAGCCGTCTGGAGGATGCCCAGCAGATGACTGCTCCTATGATCATGCTCATCGTGGCTGCCTTTATGATTGCGATGTTCGGTCTGGCCTCGCCGGATTCGACTTTCATTACCATCAGCTCGTATTTCCCGTTTTTCACGCCGTTGATTATGTTTCTGAGAGTCGGGATGCTCGACGTCCCTGTATGGGAGGTTTCCCTTTCCTTAGCCGTGCTGATCGGTTCGATTGCGCTGCTCGGATGGATAGGGGCAAGAATTTACAGAGGAGGCGTGCTCCTTTACGGAAAATCATCATCTTTGAAGGATCTTAAAGCAGCCCTCCAACTATCGAAAAAAGAAAAGTCATCCTGAACGTTTCCGCCCTTCACGGGGCGGTCTTTTTTTTGCGCTGGACCCCTGAAAGCGAACGTGCATTCGTGGGTGTGCTTTGTTAAAATAAAGAAAAAGATGGAGCGAAGGAGCGGAAGCTATGCGGAATGGAATTACATTTGTCCATAGTGCAGATCTGCATATGGACAGTCTGTTTAAGACGAAAGGCCATCTCCCTGAGGAACTGCTTGAACGGCTGCGGGCGGGAACCTTTGAAGCCTTTGACCGCCTTATTCAAGTATGTATAAAAGAAGAGGCGGATTTCCTGTTGATTGCCGGGGATGTCTATCATGAGGAACTGCGCAGCCTGAAGGCCCAGGTCCATGTGCGCCGGGGTTTTGAGAAGCTGCAGAAGCACGGAATCGATGTGTTCGTCAGCTTTGGAAACCACGACTTTACGTCAGGAACGGAGCACGCGGTTTCCTTTCCCGAAAATGTTTTCCTATTCGAGAGCGAGCGTGTTCAGGAGGTTCCTTTTTATAAGCAGGGGGAGCTTCTGGCGCATATTTATGGTTTTTCTTACGAGACAAGGGTGGTGAAGGAGCATAAAGCGCAGGAGTTTCAAAAGACGGGACACCCCCCGTATCACATTGCTATGCTTCATGGAAGCCTGGAATCGAATACGGATCACGATGTTTATGCTCCCTTCACATTGGAGGAATTAAAGCGGACGGGGATGGATTACTGGGCGCTCGGTCATATCCATAAACGGGAAATTCTATCTGCAGACCCGCTGATTATCTATCCAGGAAATACGCAGGGAAGGTCTCAGAACGAACAGGGGCCGAAAGGGTGTTACGTCATCGAAGAACAGGAGGGGGAATGGGTGCACAGGTTTCAGCCTCTGCACAGCTTTGTGTATGAAAGTGTTACCGTTCCTGTTCCACCCTTGGAAAATCCGAACGAATTGGAGCGCGTATTAGAGAATGTGAAACATCACGTTGCGGAAAGCGGCGGTTCTGTGATGCTCTCTGTGACCATCGAAGGCAGCGGCCATCAGTGGAAGCGCTGGTGGTCCTCAGGGGTAATGGATGAATGGAAGGATATCGTTAACGAAAATGAAGACGTTACCGAAGGCGGCTGGGTGTGGATTGAGGATGTACGCCTGGATGAGAGGATAAGCTGGACTGAAGAAGATCTTCACGGTCCTCATTTCACGGGAGAGTTTCTGAAGAAAGTGAATGAAGCAGACGATGAAGCCTTGGATTCGTGGCTCGCTCCATTGTACGATCACAGAAAGATGTCGCGGTTCGTTCCTTCCCTTAATGAAAAGGAGCAGGCGGAAGTGTTGGAGAAAGCGAAAGCAATGGCGGTAAACCAATTATTGGGAAGCGGGGATGACGGCTTTGATCATACATAATCTATATATTCATGGCTTTGGAAAATGGAGCGGGTTCTCCCTATCCTTTGCTGAGGACCGGCCTAACATCATTACAGGAAAAAATGAAGCGGGGAAATCCACCCTTTATCATTTCTTTTTATACATGTTTTTCGGTCTGCCGCCTAAACAGAGGGAAGCTTATATGCCTAAACAAGGCGGAGGACTTGGAGGTACCATCACTGTAGAGACGGCAGAAGCTGAAGTCGTGACAGTCGAACGATTTCATGACCGATATAAAGGACAGGCGATCTGCCGCACCTCTCTTGGAGTAGAGCATGGGGAAGAATGGCTGAGGGACCAGTTGAATGGTCTGGACCGGGAGAGCTTTGAAGCGATTTTCAGTTTCAATGCCGACGACCTCCGCCATTTGGAAACACTGTCTGCGGAAAGTCTTGGAGAAACCTTGCTGGATATCGGTCTCACCGGATCGGATCGGATCAGCCGCACAGAAAGATGGCTGGAAAAGAAAGTAGAGGAGCGGTTCAAACCCCAGGGCAGAAAACCCGTGATCAATGAGCAGCTTCATAAAGTGGAAGACCTTTATAAGAAGACACGATCGCTTGAAAAAGAGGAGCAGGCCTATCTTCACCTGCTTGAGGAAAAGCAGCAGGCGATCGAGGAAATCGAAGCCTCTGGAATGGCCTGGAGGGAGAAAACGAATGCCCTCTACCGGACGGAACAATTATTGAAGGCCAGGCCGGCACTTGTGAACTATCATCAAGGACTGGAAGAACTCCAACGCCGGGAGTTCATTGTTTTTCCTGACGGGGGAATGGAAAGATACAGGCAGCTCAAGGAAAAAATTCTTCCCCTGCAATCAGAAAAGAAGCTCCTCACTTCGGATGTCGAAGCCGGAAAGGAAAAGCTGAAGGCCTTGGCGGCCGCTTACCAGCCTCAACGACTCGAGGAAGCGGCATTGCTTTTGAAGCGACGCCCGGAATCAGAAAAGCTCGGTTATGAGAAAGAACGACTGCATAAGGAAACAGAGCACAGGCAGGAAGAGCTCTCCAAGGAAGTCCAGTCGCTGGATATTCCGTTGACCGTTGACGATCTTGATGATTACACATTTCCCTTTTATATAGAAGAAACGTGGAGGGAGTTGAAAAACGAAGAACAGACATTGGTTCAGGAAAGGGCCTATATTCATGATCAAAGTATGGATCTGGAGCGGGAGTTTCAGTATGTAGAGACGAAGAAAGCTGAATTGGAAGAAGAGATGATTGGTGAAGACGAAGCGGCTGCTCTTCAATACAAGATTCAGGAAGCTTCAGAAACGGCTGCGGCCAACCGAGCCACAAGGAACAGTGGAAAAGCCGGCAGGGTCCGTCCAAACAGGGCTGCTCTTTTTGTTGGAGCCGTCGCTGTCCTATTAGGCGGGGCAGCGGTCTTTATAGGAGGCGGAAGTGTTGTATGGCTGCTGCTTGGAGTGATGTTATCCATCGGTCTCAGTTTCTATGCTTCCCGCCTTCCACAAAATGTCCAGCCTCAAATCTCAGATAGCAGAGAAAAAGATGTGGAAAGAGCGCGGGAGAAGCTGAGGGAATATGAAACACAGAGAACGGAATGGAAGCATGTTCATGATCAGTGGAAGCAGCTGAATCATGAAGACATCCGCCTTCAGGAAAAAGAGAGTCTCGCAGCGCAACGCCGGCGCCGCCTGGAAGCTCAAGTGACAGAGCAGCGAAGCCTTTATCCGTTTCTAACCGGACTTGATGTGAAACACTGGGAGAAGTTATTTCATAAAGTCGTTCAGCTTCGTGAAAAGCGAGTGGAATATCTTCAGGCAGTGAAGCGGATAGAGGAACTGGAAAGGAAACAGGACGGAATGACTGAGGATTTGAAAACGTTTCATAGACGTTTAGATTGGGAAATATTAGATCATACTGTCCGTACAGGCTGGAACGAATTGAGCGGATGGATCAAACAGCAGGAGCATTTGGAAAGGGATGTCCATCAACAAAAAGAAGCCCTGGAAGCGTTGGAACGCCGTCTTAAGAAAATCACGTATCAGCTGCAAGGTTATCTTGAAGAATGCCATCAGCTTTTTGGCGAGTGCGGGGTCGAGAGCGAGCAAGACTTTTATAAGAGAGCGGAAGAGGCAGAAACCGTAAGGAAACTCCAAGAGGACGTCGCTGGGTATCAGTTTCAAATCGATGGATTGTTGTCCGAAGAGGATCAGGCGCATGCGGATGTATGGAATCAAGTACCGGAGGAAAGCCGGCTGCTCACAGATATCCGAGAGATTAAACGGGATATCGAGCATCTGGAAACGCAACAGTCCAAAGCCCGGCAGCATCTTGCGGATATCCACAGCCGGCTGGATCAGATGGAGAATTCTGATGAGCGTTCAGCTCTGACCCACCACTATCAGGCCGAGAAAGAGAAACTGAAGGAGATGGCAAAGGAGTGGGCCGGTTATCAGGCTGCCCTGCAGGCTTTAAAGGAAACCAAACAGTCCTACCAATCGACCTATCTTCCTGCTGTACTGGCAGCGGCTGAGGACTATTTCCGGACATTGACGGACCGCCGCTATGAAAGCATAGCTGCTGATGATCCTGGACGGGGAATCACCGTGCTCGATTCAGAAGGGATGCTTTTTGCCCCCGGAGAATTATCGAAGGGGACGCGCGATCAGTTGTACATATCGCTGCGTCTGGCCCTGGGTGAAACGATGGCCGGCCAAAGGCCGCTTCCCTTTTTTATGGATGATGCGTTTGTGCATTTTGATGAACGCCGGCTGCAGAAAATGACTACGATTCTACAGGGCGTATCCACCCGTCACCAGGTGCTGTTTTTCTCCTGGAGAAGTGACCTTCAGCAAGTATTTACAGACGCAAATATTCAGCAGTTAAAATAAATTGAGGTTTAGGTCGCAATCTCAGGACTTTAATGATAAAATGTTCTAAGATTACATGAGCATTATGCAAATGGAGGGTTTCCATTGCCAGAAACAAATAATAAAGACTGGACGAAATACGAAGAAACAATTGAACAATTCATTCAGGTGATTGCTAAAAATATGAGCCTCTACGGGGTGACTCCTTCAATAGGACGACTGTATGGAGTGTTGTACTTCTCCGAGGAGCCGATGACGCTGGATGACATGCGCGAAGCTCTTGAGATGAGTAAGACGAGTATGTCCACAGGTGTCCGGGCTTTGTCTGATATGAAAATGGTGGAACCTTCCTTTAAAAAAGGGGTTCGGAAAGACTTGTACAAGTCGGAGGAAGACTGGTATAAGTCATTCACTTCCCTTTTCGGGAGCAGATGGAGACATCATACAGAAACGAACATTGAAGAGGCGGACGAGGCGATTCAGGAACTGGAATCTCTTCAGAACCGCACTTCCGATGAAGAGTTGAAAGAGAAGATCCAGGTGGATATCGACCGTTTAAAATATGCCCAGAACTACTACCGCTGGCTGATGAAGTTCATCCATGTCGTTGAATCCGGGGAAATTTTTAAATACGTTCCGAAAATCGATCAGAAGAGTGAATAACATAAAAGGACTGTCCCGGCTTTTCCGAGCATTGAATGGAAAAGCACGGGGCAGTTTTTTTGCTGGAGGGGAGCTTGTTCATATTCAGTCATGCTGATACATAAGCTAATGGTAAACAGGGCAGGGAGGAACAGCGTATGCTATTCGGTTTGCCGGTCTGGGTATTTCTATGTGTGGCTTTTATATTTTTCAGTGGTTATATGGCTTTCCGGGCTATGAGGGCGGAACATACATTGGAGCAGGAGTTTATTGAACAAGAGGGACAGGTGTATTTGAAGAGGATTGAGCAGGAAAAAGAGCGGCGGGGAAAACGGAGAATGACCTCAAACTAAAAGCCGGGTGAAGGATCACCCGGCTTTTTATTATTCTTCTGTATTTTCTTCTTCCGTGCTTGATTCCTCTTCTGCTGCTCCGTCTTCCTCAGATGAATCGTCAAAAAGACCTTCGAATTGATCATCCTTCACATCAATCTCGGCGTCTTTTTCAAGCTGATCCATTTTCTCTTGAAGCTGTGTCTGATCGACCTTCTGGCTCACAAGTGTGCGTCGGATTTCATCTTTCGTATCTTCATAAGACTCGATATCTTCTTTTTCGCGTTTGTCGGTTACTTTAATGATATGGTAGCCGAACTGTGTTTCGACAGGTTCGCTGACACTGTCTTTTTCCAATTCATAGGCTTTCTCTTCAAATTCAGCGACCATCTGTCCTGGGCCAAACCAGCCGAGATCTCCGCCTTTTTCAGAGGAGCCGTCTGTGGAGTATTCTTTGGCAAGCTCTCCGAAGTCACCACCGTCATCAAGCTTTTTCTGCACTTCTTGAGCGGTTTCTTTATCTTCTACTAGGATATGGCTTGCTTTTACTTCTGTTTTCATGCGTTCATAGTACTGTTTCATTTCTTCTTCAGTAATTTCGACATCTTCAGCTGCTGCTTGTTCCTGAAGCAGGCTCATACGGATGGTTTCCTTGAAGGCTTCTTCATCAGCGAAGCCATTCTGTTCAAGAACGGTTTCAAACTGTTCCCCGTACTGGTCCTTCAATGTCTGCAGTTCTTCTTCAACCGCTTCATCGGACACTTCATAGTTGTTGGAAAGAACTTCTTTCATAACAAGGCTTTGAAGTACCTGATCACCATGCTGGCTTTTCAGTTCCTGATAGAATTCTTCCTTCGTTACTTCTCCATCTTTCGTTTGAACGACGACTTCCGAGTCATCCGCGTTTGATGAACAAGCAGTAAGGGTGAAGACGCCTGCCGCCAAGGCAGCAGTAATGGCTACTTTTTTCATGGACATGACACTCCTAAAACATTTTGTAATTTTTTCATGACGTAGAGATTAAATAAACAGCCTATGAGTAAATATAACACATTTTCCCTGTCCTATACTATAATGTTCAGCGAAAAAGGATGGGGCAGCTTCCACCCCCAGTCTTTCCTTATCCGATCGAATATAAAACAGGCCGCTGAAGGGATCAGCGGCCTGGGTCATTATAGTGTATTTAAGACTTCCACATAGGATGAAATGAGTAAAATAGTGATCAGCACATTAATTGTTCGGAATACACGAGTCTGCTTCTCGTTCGACATTTTCGTTTTTAAGCATAAGGAATGTGTGAGTGAATTAAACACGAATAAAATGACGAGCGCGTACAAGCTGAAACCAAATGCCATGTTGATGAACCTCCTTTATTCCCTATGAAACTACTCTATCAAAGTTTACCTGGATTGAACAGGAAAACCCCGTTCCAGGTCACAAAAAAACAGCGCTCCAATGAACGCTGTTTTTGATTTTATGCTTTCGGCTGATGAATGAGAATATCGTAGCCGTCTTTGGCATTTTCAATGATGCATTTTTTCGGTGCTTTCGCGAAATGGCTGACATAAAGAAAATCTGAAAAGGACAGGCCGATATTCACAGAGGCAAACAGCACCAGATAGGCGAAGTAATTCGGGAAGACGTAGCTCATGACTAGTGTTGGAACAGTAATCAAAAAAGTCGGTGCCAGTGCCATCGTCATGGACATCGGTTTGGACAGCCTCGTCTTGCATTGATACGAGAATGTCGGTACGCAGCGTTTCCTGAATTTAAAGTGAACCCGCAGTCGTTTATAGCTGAGCATCAAAGGCAGCATATGCATGAGCCTGTGGATGGACGGCAGAAAGAATAGAATGACCAGCAGCGGTATAAAACCGTGATCGTTCATATCATGCGTCGCATGGATCATGGAAAACGGCAGGTAAAGAATTAAAAAGGACAATAGTCCGGTGAGAATAGACATGATATAAACACGGTTTAATCCGAATTCTTTATTGATGTTCACTGATTTCCAGCAGTTCATCATAAGAATCCCCCCTTACTACAAAAAATGCTGTGATTTTATTATGATTATCGATATGATAGGAGTACGTTTTCTCTATCGTTTTATTAGCACAAGACGAATAATAGTATGTTTAGAGACAAAAAGCAATAGGTTTTTCGTAAAAAATACCACTGAAGATTTCACTTGATTTCGAGGTGGTCTGAAACCCTGCTGTGACAAGGGTGACAGCGAGAGGGGAGGGAAAAGTATGAAGAATGTGAATCTTTGTGACACTCTTTCTTTTCAACTGAAATTATTGAGCAGCATCAAAGAAATTGACCACTATCCTTTTACAAAATTAGTGATTGAAAAAGATTTAACAGAAATGGAATATGACGAGACGATGCATTTGCTGCAGACGCTCTCTGATCTTTATAAGGAAGAGAAGGAGGAGGGGCTGCTGGATCACTCTTCGTTACTCTTTCATTACGCGGGGATGGTCTGCTGGAAGCTTCCCATTACAGATTCTCTCGAAGCCCTTCATAAAGAAGGGTATTATAAAGACCTGACCGAACTGCTCCTGTCCTATACATAAAAAACCCCTTTCCAATGAAACATCGGAAAGGGGTTTTCAGCATATAAGTCCGGGTTTATAAGGGATAAGCACCAGGGCGTTAAGAAGAACGTGACTTCTGCGACTTTTGTTTGTACTTTTCCAAATCCGTCGGCTCGTTGACTAAAGCCTCTTCTTCAATATTTTCAAGTGAACGCTCCAGAATCTCCATATATTCATCGCCGTAAATCTCTTTAATCAAGGCGGATAGATCAAGAAACTCAGGAAGCTTCCCGAACATTTCGGTCATCGGCATCACGCCTTTGAGTACCGAATTGTCGTCAGGGTCGTACTCATTGAGCGTGGATTCCAAAAGGTCGTTTCCTTCAGGAGTCAGTTCCACATAGGTATTTCTTTTGTCATTCTCACGTTTAGAGAATTGGAGGAGTCCGCGTTCTTCCATTTTCTTTGAAAAATTGAAGGCAGTCGAAACGTGCATCACACCATATTTGGATATTTCAGAAATGCTGGCCCCCTTGAGGTGGTAGGCAATCCATAGAATATGATGTTCATTGATGTTCAACTGAAAAGGTTTGATCCAGTTCTGCCAGTCCTTCTCGATGGCTTTCCAAAGCGCTTTGGACAGTTGTGCCATTTTATGACTATAATAAATGGCTTCTCGCTTTGTGATCTTTTCCTTCACCAATTTCACCTTCTTTGAGTATATTCTTAATTCTATTGTGCCAGATATGGCGGCAATAGGAAAGTTAGAATGTGCTATTCCAATATTCTATTCCCTCTTTATAATAATATAAAACTTTCTGTATTTGACAAGGTGTAAATAACAGAAAAATGATAAAAAAATACCAGTAAACCTATGTTTACTGGTGAGAAGCTCAAAATGGGTCCGGATGAAGGCTCTGGAGCGCCTTGGAAAGGCAGGTATGAAAATGGACCATTTCCCTCATGCGTTCCTGAAGAAACGCGGTTTCATCCATTTCTTTTTGTTTCACACAACGCTGCATGTTTGCCTGCACCTGCTCTTCTACAGCCGCTAATTCATTCTCCTGTTCATTCACAGCTGTCTGCCATTTTTGTATGTAGGAAGTCATAAAGGTTTTGTAGAGGTTGGTGGTGGGTGTATATAAATCCTTCCGAACCCCTTTTTTCCACACACGTTCAACCAGTCCTTGATCGGATAAATTCCGGATTCCAGTACTCATGGCCGTCTTGCTTTTTCCCAGCGCGCTGCTCATCTCATCAAGCGTCATTGGTGACGGATGAAGGTAAAGGGTGACAAACAAGCGGGAGTCAGCCATGGATAAACCGAACATCTCCAGGGTTTTAGAAAATTCGTGTATGACTTTCATCTGGATGTCTTCCAGGTTGTGGTGATCGTTTCCTCCCATATGCTCCTCCTTTTTACGTTCTACGACTACATTACTATAAATGGTAATCCAAGAAAAATTACGGATCGACAAGCATTTTGTCGAAATTAAACGAAATATGAAGCATTTCACCCTTTAAATTACGTACAGTTTGAACTGTACGTAATTTTTGTACTTATTTTAAAGTAAAGTGCGTTTGAACTTTTATTTGCAAATAGGTTACAGTGTATAAGGTAATGAGTTCAAAGTCACAGTTTGAAGATTTTTAGAAAATGAGGTGAAAACGTGCCGGTCATACAAGTAGAGAATTTATCAAAGATTTTTGGTAAAAACGCCAAAAAGGCGACGAAATACTTAGATGAAGGACAAACGAAAGAAGAAATTCTAGAAAAAACCGGAAATACGGTAGGTGTCAACAGAGCCTCCTTTGACGTCGAAGAGGGAGAAATTTTTGTCATTATGGGATTGTCGGGTAGTGGGAAATCCACACTCGTACGTTTGATCAACCGTCTCATCGAGCCGACGGAAGGCAGTGTGCTCATTGATGGAGAGGATTTAGCGAAGATGGACAGCCGCTCCCTTCGAGAGGTCAGACGTCAGAAGCTAAGCATGGTCTTCCAGAAATTCGGGTTATTCCCACATCGGACCGTTCTTGAAAATACAGAGTTCGGCCTTGAAGTGCAAGGTATTGATAAATCGGAAAGAAAGAAAAAAGCCGAGGAGTCTCTTGAATTGGTCGGTCTTGGCGGATACATACACCAGTTCCCGGGCCAGCTTTCCGGAGGGATGCAGCAGAGAGTCGGACTTGCCCGCGCTCTTGCCAATGATCCTGAAGTTCTTTTAATGGATGAAGCTTTTTCTGCTTTGGATCCATTGATTCGTAAGGAAATGCAGGATGAGCTTCTCGATCTGCAGGAAACGATGAAGAAGACGATCTTATTCATTACGCACGATCTTGATGAAGCTTTAAGGATCGGCGACCGCATCGCTTTGATGAAGGACGGACGGATCGTTCAAATCGGAACACCGGAAGAAATCCTCGTTAATCCTGCCAACGAATATGTCGAGAAATTCGTAGAGGATGTTGATCGTTCGAAAGTGCTGACCGCTGAAAATATTATGAAACGACCGGAGACTGTGGATGTGGAGAAGCACGGACCGAGAAGCGCTCTGGAAAGAATGCGTAAAGAAGGCCTTTCTACGATTTACGTCACCGACAGCCGGCGGAACCTCCATGGCTATGTCACAGCGGATGATGTATCCGAGGCAGCCAGGCAGGACGTGAAGGACTTGAAAGGGATTCTGCGCACAGATGTGCCGCAGATTCAGGGTTCCACGCCGATGCAGGAGATTTTTGACATCATCCATGATGCTCCTGTTCCAGTTGCCGTCATAGACGAAGGGAAGCTGAAGGGAATTATCGTACGCGGTGCTGTTATCGCAGCACTTGCAGGAAATGAGGTGAATCTACATGGAATCGATTCCTAAAATTCCAGTAGCCCAGTGGGTTTCAGATGCAACAGAGTTAACAACAGAAACATTCGGATTTTTATTTGATTTTATTAAAAATGATTTCGGTGACTTTATCGAGATTGTAGCCGAAGACTGGCTGATGGGCATTCCCGTCTGGCTGTTTATTGCCATCGTCGGAGTGCTGGCCTTCTTTGTTTCCGGGAAGAAATTCGGTTTGACGGCTTTTTCTGTCATTGGTCTTTGGTTTATCCATAACCAGGAGCTGTGGGAAGAGTTAATGAATACCTTCACTCTTGTGGTGTTTGCCAGTTTGATTTGTGTTATTGCCGGCATTCCGCTGGGAATCTGGATGTCGAAAAACCGGACAGTGGAGAAAATTTTCACTCCTGTCCTTGACTTTATGCAGACGATGCCGGCTTTCGTTTATTTAATACCGGCCGTAGCGTTCTTCAGTATCGGTATGGTACCCGGAGTTTTTGCCTCCGTTATATTTGCGACACCGCCGACCGTGCGTTTCACAAACCTTGGAATCAGACAGGTGTCCCATGAACTGATTGAAGCCTCTGACTCCTTTGGTACGACAGGTGTTCAGAAGCTGTTCAAAGTACAGCTGCCGATGGCAAAGAAAACGATTATGGCTGGAATCAACCAGACGGTAATGCTTGCCCTCTCCATGGTTGTTATCGCTTCAATGATCGGGGCTAAAGGGCTGGGCCAGACGGTGATTACCGGATTGCAGCGGGCCGAAGTAGGGACAGGATTTGTCGCGGGTCTTGGAATTGTTATCCTGGCCATTATTATTGACCGTTTTACTCAAAACCTGAATACACAGCGTGGCGAGCAGTAAGGAGAAAAAAGACCATCGTCTTTTTCTAATACACACATTTTTTCAAAGGGGAGAGATTTACATGTGGAACTGGAAACGTTTAGGTATGGCAGCAGGGGTGTCACTGACATTGATTGCTGCAGGATGTGGGTCATCAGAAGAAGAAGCGTCCGGGAGTGATTCTTCATCCGAAGAGGTCAGCTATGGGGAAGAAATGGATTATGAGATTACCGGAGTCGAAGCGGGTGCCGGTGTCGTCAGTAAAGCACAGACAGCTGTGGAAGAGTATGGCAACCTGGAAGGATGGGAAGTATCTACATCCTCCTCAGGGGCCATGGCAGCAGCACTTGGAGAAGCTTATGAGGATGAAGAGCCGATTGTTGTCACTGGCTGGACACCGCACTGGAAGTTTTCCAAATATGACCTGAAATATTTGGAAGATCCTAAGGGTGTCTTCGGTGAAGAAGAGCAGATTAAGACGATGGTTCGCGAAGGCTTGGAAGAGGACAAGCCGAACGCTTATCAAATCTTGGACCAGTTCAACTGGACAACCGAAGACATGGAATCGGTGATGCTGGATATCAATGAAGGCAGCAGTGAAGAAGAAGCCGCACAAAAATGGATCAAGGAAAATGAAGATCTTGTAGCGGAGTGGACAAAAGGGACAGAAGAAGTCGATGGAACTGAAGTGAAGCTGGTTTATGTCATGTGGGATTCTGAAATTGCTTCTACGCATGTCATTGGAGAAGTGCTGAAGCAGCAAGGTTTTGACGTAACGTTGACGTCTCTGGATAACGGACCGATGTGGGAGTCTGTAGCCTCTGGAGAAGCTTCCGGAATGGTGGCAGCGTGGCTGCCGGTCACTCACGGAAGTCAGTATGAAAAACACGAGGACAGCATTGTGGACCTTGGTGCCAACTTGGAAGGGGCTAAAATCGGCCTTGTCGTTCCATCCTATATGGATGTTGACTCTATTGAGGATCTGAAAGCGGCGGAATAACAGCTGAAACAATTTGTAAATCATGATCGAAAACCCGTGCAGGAATCAAGACATCTTGATCCCTGCACGGGTTTTTATTATGGTACACCCTGCTCATTGACTTTGAAGCATGAAAAAGCCCCCGTTTGGATTGGCGGGGGCTTTTAGGTTATTGATGGTTGATGATCTCATGGCTTGGCTGGGAAGGGTCGGTGTTTTGATCGGCCTTCGCTTTTTCCTCCAGCTCCTTCAGACTCTCTTCAATCTGCTCCAAATATTTCTGGATGTTTTTCTGGTGGGGTTCGACGGTGCGTTTCCAGCTTTCAATGGAGGATTTCACATCCTCGGAAAGCTCTTTGATTAATTCAGCACCTTCCTTGGACGTCTGAGTAATCTGGTCTCTGAGCTGCATGCCATCCTCTTTCAGGCTCAGCACGGTATTCTTCAGGTTTTCGCTTTTCAGTCTGGCATTTTCACGGAAATCCCTTCCTGATGAAGGGGCATTAAAAAGTGTGCACGCGGCCCCTACGGCACCTCCTACTAAAATGCCCAGAGCTAACGATTTTCCATTTGGCATATCCGTCCATCTCCTTTCAGATCCTTCTCCATGGTTCTATTTTCTCTTAATATGTAAGAATGAAACCTTAAAATGATAAAAAAGCATCTGTCGTTTTAAGTATAACAAAGGCACTACAAAAAAGTAGTGCCTTTGTTGACTGACAAGGTTACGATGCCTGCCGGACCGGCCCTCCCATAGAAGAACGCTTGAGGATCTTCATGGCTACAGGGTACGTAACGGCGACGAACAAGATGTTGAAGGCCGCAGCCGGGAGAACGACTGTGGCGAACATGACACCGAAACTCGCTTCCATCAGGCCGATGATATATAGGACAACGCCAAGGAAAATGGATCCGCTGATCATTGTTCCAATGCCGGCAAGAATCGGCTGCGTCAGTTTATGGTTAGAGATTTTTTTCGTCAGCAGTACAAGTCCAAAGAAAGCGAAAGCTGTCAATGGTTTGTCAATCAAGTTGGCAAGCTGGCCGCCGGGCACTGTCGTTGTCAAAGCAGCGATAAAACCGGTAGCTAATGACAGAAGCAGTACATAAGGGGCTTTCGGGAACATCAGTATGCCCAGGAACATCATGGCCAGCATCATGTCCGGACGCATCCCGAAGAAAAACGGTGGAGCCACCGCGTGAAGCACAGCGCCAATACCAACAAGCAGGGACAACATAACTAATACACGAATATTCATTTAACATCTCTCCTCAACTATTCTAATCTCTTCTAAATGACATTCCAGACGTGTCCTTCTGACCGCCTGCGAACGCATACCTGTATTATACAAAAATCACCGCCGAAAATCAAAAGCGATACTTGGTGTTAATGAGGAATCCGGCTGCTGATCTCACCGGCAACTGCCTGCAGCTGCTCCGGGGAGTAATCATCGGAATGGACTTCCCATTTTGCTCCGAAACCATCGTTTTCCCCATATCTTGGAATCAGATGAATATGTAGATGGAAAACAGACTGCCCTGCTGGTTCTTCGTTGTTATTCAGCACATTCAAGCCAACCGGTTCATACGTTTCCTTAATGGCATTGGCGATTTTAGGAATTCTGGAGAAAAGAGCAGCCGCTGTGTCAGGATGGGTGTTGTAAATATCCTTGCAGTGCGCCTTGGGGATGACGAGCGTGTGCCCTTTCGTTACCTGACTGATATCAAGAAAAGCATACACTTTTTCATCTTCATACACTTTAGCGGAAGGGATTTCTCCGTCAATAATCTTACAAAAGATACACGAGTCTGCCATGTTTGACACTCCTTTCATTATTGAATGTATTGTACCATAAGAAGCGGCAGACGCCCATTAGTGGAAAGCCCCGGCGGCGTGTGTCCAAATGGAAAATATGATAAAATTCACTCAGATGGACCAATGAAAAGAGGGATAACATGCAGTCTTTGTTACATATTGAAAACCTCCACGGAGGTTATACGCATAAAAACGTCCTGCACGGCATCAGTCTTGATGTGAAACCGAAAGAAATCGTCGGGTTGATCGGATTGAATGGAGCGGGGAAAAGTACGACAATCAAGCATATTATCGGATTGATGCAGGCGAAGAAGGGAACGGTTTCTATTAACGGAACCCGCTTTGATGAGGATCCCGAGAAGTACCGGCAGCAGCTGGGGTATATTCCCGAAATGCCGATTCTCTATGATGAGCTTACCCTTTATGAGCATCTTCATCTGACGGCTATGGCTTATAACATCCCTGAAGATGTTTTTAAGAAGCGCCTTGATCCACTATTGAAGGAGTTCCGTCTGGAGAAAAAACTGAAGTGGTTCCCTGTCCATTTCTCAAAAGGAATGCGCCAGAAGGTAATGATCATGTGCGCCTTCCTCATAGAGCCGGAGCTTTATATTGTGGACGAACCTTTCGTCGGCCTTGATCCGCTTGGAATCCAATCCTACCTGCAGATGATGGTGGATATGAAGGAGAAGGGGGCGGGCATTCTTATGTCGACCCATATTCTGGCGACGGCTGAGAAATACTGTGATCGTTTTGTCATTCTCCACGACGGAGAAATCCGTGCGCAGGGGACACTGGCGGAGCTCAGACAATCCTTCGGCCGGCCGCACGCTTCCCTGGATGATATATATGTCGAGCTTACAAAGGAAGAGCAGCATGATTAAGGCGAAGGAATTCTGGTCTGCGCGTTTTTCCGGACACATTAAGGAAACGAGCCGCTACTTGAAATACATGTTCAACGGGCATATAGCTGTGGCCATGCTGTTTTTCATTTCAGCTTCGGCCTATTATTACCAGCAGTGGCTTCAGAATCTTCCAGAGAACTTCCCCACCGCTTTCGTCATCGCTGTCGCTTTTGGTTTTCTCGCCGGCTACAGTCCGGTGCGGACGCTGCTGAAAGAGCCGGACCTTGTCTTTCTCCTTCCGGCTGAGTATCAGCTGAATGATTACTTCAAGCGGTGTCTCTACTATAGTTACATCGTCCAGCTTTATTTAATCTTTCTTGTGGCGGCTGCACTAGGCCCGTTATATTTGGCGTCTTATCCATCACTGGGCGGCCGTTATTATTTCATGATGATCGGGGTCGTCCTTGTTGTGAAGGTTTGGAACATGCTTTCCAACTGGTGGATGCTCAAGGAAAGAAATGGCCGGATCCGCCTGGTGGATCAGGTGGCCAAGGCGTTCCTGAACGGCTTCATCTTTTTCTTTCTTGCCCGGGGAGATTGGGTGTTTGCCGGAATCGTAACTGTCCTTCTTGCCGCCCTCGTCCTGTACACGTATACATTGGCGAGTCAAAAAGCCGGACTCGTCTGGGACCTGCTCGTTGAAAAGGACCAGCAGCGGATGCGTGCCTTTTACCGGATCGCCAACATGTTCACGGATGTGCCGCACTTGAAAAACACCGTGAAGAAAAGGCACGGGCTTGTCAAGCTGCTCGTGCAGAGGATTCCCTTCCGTCAGGACCACTCCTTCACCTATTTGTTCCGGATTACATTCGTCCGAAGCAGCGATTATTTAGGCATGTACCTCCGGCTGATTCTTATTGGCGGGCTGGCCATTTGGTTTGTCCCGAACGTCTGGGTGAAAGGAGCATTCGCTCTGCTGTTTCTATACTTGAGCGGGTTTCAGATGATGACCCTTTGGAATCACCACAGAACCATTATCTGGCTCGATCTTTATCCCGTTCATCAACAGTGGAAGCAGAAGGCGGTCCTGCAATGGCTGAAAACGATCATGCTTTTCCAGACGGCCGTCTTCGGGATGCTGCTTGCTCTTCAATTCCAATGGGCGGGGATGATTGGTGTCTGGGTGTTCGGTGCTTTGTTCAGTTATGCGTTCGTACAAACGTATGTCAAACAACGATTAAACTAGCGGAGAAGGCTGCGGAGAGCAGCCTTCTTTTTAAAAGGAGGATGTTCATTGAACTACGAACAAAAGGTGAAAAAAGAAGCCGTACGGTGGAGCCGGTCGCTCGATAAACGGTCCGCTCTTCTGCAGCGGACCTCGAAGCCGTTTCAGCAGCGGATCAACAATACGATTCCCGACCGCATCCATCAGCTGATAACAGAGAGTGTCCGTTCGATGATGGAAGCCGCCTTAACCACCTCTGAATACGTCAGGCCTGTGAATGTCGAAGACCACTGGACGTGGGAAGAGCGGGAGGAGAAGATTAAGGAACTGCTGAAGCAGTACAAAAGAACCGCTTCACTGGAAGGAGCCGGGACGGGGTTCGGCGGCATATGGCTGGGCCTTGCCGACTTTCCGCTGCTGTTAAGTATCAAGATGAAGTTTTTATTCGATGCGGCCCAGGTGTGCGGGATGAACATCCATTCGTATGAGGACAGAGTCTATTTACTGCACGTCTTTATGCTGGCTTATTCCAGTGATGACGTGAGGAAACAGGCGAAGGAAAAAGTGATGAATTGGAAGGACGTTCCGCTTGAGGAGAAGAATGTGGATTGGAAAACGCTCCAGATGGAGTACAGAGATACGCTTGATATAGTAAAGCTGCTCCAAATTGTCCCCGGCATCGGCGCCGTCGTCGGCTTTGTGGCCAATGGACGTTTATTGGAGCAGCTTGGTGAAACAGCATTACAGTCCTTTCGTCTCCGTTTTCTTTAGGACGGGTGTTTTTCCTGATAGCTCATGTAAGCCTGAAACAGCGTCTTTGCAGCGTGAGGCAGGGCAGACTCATCAAAGTCAAATTTTGGATGGTGATGCGGGTAGTAATGATCAGGGATTTGAGCTCCCGTAAAGTAGTACGCACCCGGTTTCTCCAATAAGTAATAGGCGAAGTCCTCTCCGGCCATAACGGGATCCACCTCTTCGGTAACGAGGGAAGCGTCTGCCTTAGGAGCGTTTTCCAGGATGATTTCAGCTTCATCGGTATGATTGATGACCGGTGGGTACCCCTTTTCATAAAGAAAATCATAGTCGGCGTCGTACCCCTGGCACGTACCTTTTGTGATTTTTTCCATTTCGCTGATGATCAGATCCTGTACATCAGCATCAAACGTCCGGACTGTCCCCGTCAGCTTGGCTGAGTCAGCTATCACGTTAAAGGCGCCGCCCGCTTCCAAAGTTCCGACCGTAACGACCGCTGTTTTCAGGGGGTCAATCCGGCGGCTGACCACCTGCTGCAGCGTAGTCACGAGCTGGGAAGCGATGACGATGGCATCTTTCGTCTGGTGCGGCTGAGCACCGTGTCCACCTTTTCCTTTGACCGTAATCTCAAAACGGTCCGCTCCAGCCATAAACGGACCTTTAGACGTCTGGATGACTCCGGTCGGTGCATTTACCCATAAGTGCGTTCCGAAGACGGCATCCGCTTCTTCGATGGCTCCAGCCTCGACCATCGGCTTGGCACCTCCGGGGGCATATTCCTCCGCGTGCTGATGAAGGAACAGCACGGTTCCCGGAAGTTCGCTCTGATAGGGGGCAAGAGCTTCGGCCAGTCCTAACAAAGCTGCCGTATGACCGTCATGCCCACAGGCATGCATCGCCCCATCATGCTTGGAGCGGTAGGAAACATCATTCTCCTCCTGGATCGGCAGGGCATCAAAATCGGCACGCAGGGCAATCGTCCGGCCTGGTTTTCCGCCTTTGAGCGTGGCGACGACACCGTTGCCGCCGACGTGGCTTTCATAAGGAATGCCCAGTCTTTCATATGTATCTGCAATAAATTGCGCCGTTTTCTCCTCGTGAAAAGAAACCTCCGGATATTGGTGAAGATACCGGCGTGTTTCCACCATTTTGTCGTATTGACGGTCGATGGCTTGAAAAACATTCTCCCTCATGTCGCATTCTCCTTTATGTTGTGGTTGTACAAATTGTAATACAGCTTCTGAATATTCTCAAATTTATCCCGGACGCATGCTTTTCTTAAAAGCTCTGTTAAAGTCTGTGGTTGATATTTTAAACGATTACTAAATCGTTTCCGTCTGGAATTAAGGGTCCGGTCCGTTGTTTACTCAGAGCATGGGATGGCAGGGAAAACCGTCCGCTTTCCGCGGGGAACGATGAGCCTCCTCGAACTTCGTTCTCCGTGGTCTCACCTTGTTCCTTTTCCCGCAGGAGTCTACCTGTTTTCCCTGCCATCCCTTTCGTAGTGGTGTAACGGACTTCAGTTATATCCTTTCTAACTCCCCTTCTTTGAAGGGGCGGCCTTGGGAATGGCGGGACTCCTGTGGGATGAAGGTACATCGTGAGACCCCGGAAGGCGCAGCCTGAGGAGGCTCACGGTACACCACGGAAAGGGAGTCATTCCCAAGGCCGCCTCATACAAATCCCATGACAGAAAGGGGTGATGATAGAAGCTCACATGTTAAATAACAACACCAAGCAATAACAGTGCCTTCTTAAAAGAGAAAGACTGCAGTGAAGAGGGACTGTTGTTCGGCGGTCATAAAAAACCCGTACGATGTTTGCTCATCGTACGGGTTGGTGCCGTTGATAGAAGATTAATCCTGCAGCCGGGAATCCTGGAGAAGGCGGCTGATTTCTTCCATGTGGTGGGTTTCATCTGAAATCATATCATCAAGCTTGACGGAAAGCTCTGTCAGGCTCAGTTCCTCTGCCTGCTGTTTTCTTTCTTCATAGCGCTGGATCGTCTGTCTCTCCGCTTCACGTGCTTCCTCGAGCATTGGACGAACTTCTTTCAGCTGTTTCACTTCTGCCGGTGTTGTTGTCGGTGTGCCTCCAAGTGTACTGATTTTTTCAGCCAAATATAAGGCGTGCCCTTGTTCATCGGCGACTTCCTCTTCGAAGAACGGCTTTAAAACGGAACGGTAAAGTCCTGTTACGACCGCCGCATTATAGGTGTACATAATGGAAGCGGCATACTCATGCGCAAGGTCTTCATTCAGTCCATCAATGAGGGCTTTCATTTTTTTATCCATGCAACAACATCCTTTCTTAATTAGTCTCATCCATTACTTTTCCCTCCCCTTTTCCATTTAAACGTTAAATTCCGTCTCAAGTCGGAAGAGATGCCCCTCTGCAGCGGGGTTCCCCCTTTCTATGGAACAGATATAATGAATACAGGCCCAGGAAAGGTTTTTATACCGTTTTTGTCGAATCATTTACGTAAGAGAAAAGGGTGATATTATGAGTGCAGCTATTGGGAGAGGGATTGCGGCCTTCCTTTTGATCGGAGCCGGAGTCATTCTTTTGTTAACGAATATGAACATCATTTCCCTGGAAATGAATCTATCCTGGGGTAGGGTTTATCCGTTTGTCATTCTGCTGTTTGGGTTGAGAATGTGGAGCGGTGCTCTTTTCAAAAAAGCGGGGAGCTGGGTGACCGGATCATTTTTGACCGTTTTTGCGGCACTGTTGATTCTGGACCGGTTCGGAGTGATGACTTTCCGCTTCTGGGATATTTGGCAGCTCTGGCCGCTGCTGTTCGTGTATATCGGGGTAGGGATCATGAAGGGAAGAAGCAGAGGCAGCGATTCCCGCTATTTTGATAAACCGCTGCCTGTATCCAGGACGATGGCGGTCGGGGATCTATCCTTTACAGAGGAAAACTGGAAGGTAGAGCCGATGAACGTCTGGAGCGCGGTTAGTGATTACAAGTTCGATTTTACAAAAGCCTTTATTCCAGATGAGGATATTCCGATCCGCGTGGCCGGCTGGGCCGGTGATGTGCGCATGTTTGTACCAAAACAGGTGCCTTTTCGTGTGGACGCAAAAGTGAAAGCCGGAGATATTAAGGTGGCCGGACAGAAGGCGGACGGAATCAACCGCTTCGTTCAATATGAAACACGGGATTATCAAGAAGCCCGCCGGAAACTGACCATCCAGATTGAATTAACGGCCGGTTCCATTAAAGTGGTTCAGGTGTAAGGGAGGGGAAGCGGTGCTGAAAAAACTAAACAGTGTACGCTACATGTTCATCCGCTCTCATCTTTACGGCCTTTTTCTAAATACATTGATCCTGCTGGCTGTCCTGCTGTCCGTTGACGTTTGGTTTGATCCAGCGTGGCTGGAAGCGGGAGCGGTTCTGCTGTTTATTGTAGTGTATGTCTTCATCGGTTTTTTGACGGCACTGTATGCCGGATTTCGTTCGAGCGGGGATATGAAACAGCGTCTCGACTATATTTCAACAATGATCACACAGCTGGCGAGAGGGAAGCTGTCGTCCAGGATTTACTTTCAGGAGGATGATGAAATTGCCGGGCTCGGAGATGAATTGAATACCCTCGGTGAAAAGCTGCAGCAGCAGAAGGATGCCCTTTTGAAGCTGGCTGACGAAAAAGGGGAGCTCGCCCGATCCGCCCATAAAGCAGCAGCGATTGAAGAGAGGCAGCGTCTGGCCCGGGATCTTCATGATGCCGTCAGTCAGCAGTTGTTTGCCTTGACCATGATGGCACAGGCGGCTGAAAAGATCTTTGAGCGTGACCCTGTCCGTGCGAAAGAGCAGGTGGGGGATATGACTCAGATGGCGCTCCAGGCTCAGACAGAAATGAGAGCGCTGCTGCTTCATCTCCGACCGGTGCATTTATCCGGGGAATCTTTGACCGAAGGGGTGGCGGCTTTAATCGAAGAATTGAAACAGAAGTGCCGGATTGAATTTCACGTGGATATGGAGGATGTAGAAGGTTTAACGAAAACGATGGAGGATCAGCTCTTCCGTATTGTTCAGGAAGCCTTATCCAACGTTCTGCGGCACGCAGGGGCGGATGAAGTGAAAGTCACCTGCACGAGCGATGGGGAAGAAGTTTTCTTACATATCTCCGACAATGGAGCAGGCTTTCATGTAGAAGAAAAAAAGGGAAACAAAGCTTCCTACGGTTTGAAAACGATGCAGGAGCGCTGTGAGGAAATCGGCGGCATTTTTTCGCTGCGGTCGAGGAAAGGAGAGGGGACGCATATCGATCTGCGTGTTCCTGTCCGTTTTACAATGGAGGGGGAAACAGGATGATCCGTGTAGTAGTCGTTGATGATCATGATGTTGTACGCAAAGGCGTCATTGCTTATTTAAGTACGGAAGAGGACCTGGATATTGTAGGGGAGGCATCCAGCGGCATAGCAGGAGCGGCCGTAGTGCAGGAGCAGAAGCCGGATGTTGTCCTCATGGACTTGATTATGGATGACGGAACCGGTATAGAAGCCACAGAAGAAATTATGAAAACCGAAAAGTGCCGGATTATCATTCTGACGAGCTATTACGACGATGAAAAGGTCTTCCCCGCCCTTGAAGCCGGGGCCTTCAGCTACATGCTGAAAACCTCCTCGGCTGATGAAATCGCAGACGCGATCCGGAAGGCTTTCGCGGGAGAAAATGTCATCGAACCGAAAGTCGCCACGAAAATGATGACCCGGTTTCGGAAAGAAAAATCCCTGCATGAGGATTTGACGAAGCGGGAGCTTGAAGTTCTCAAATGTATCGGAGAAGGGATGACCAATCAGGAAATCAGTGATGTTCTTTACATCGGCATAAAAACAGTGAAAACCCACGTCAGTCATGTGCTGAGTAAGCTTGAGGTGCAGGATCGGACACAGGCGGCTGTTTATGCCCATCGTAATGGGCTGGTACAGGCGTAATGGGAGCGGTTTATATATGGATAAACCCTTTGTTTTCAATAGATACACGAGTATAATGACAGGTAGGAGAGAGAAAGGGAGACTTGTATGAAGAAGGATCATGAAATCCGGCTGTTTGTCATCTGGGCTGTTTCTCTGATTGCCATGGCCGGAAGCTTGTTTTTTTCAGAAGTGCTCGGCTTTCCGCCGTGTGAGTTGTGCTGGTATCAGCGTATCCTCATGTACCCGCTCGTTCTCATATACGGGACGGCCCTGGTGAAAAAGGATGCGGCGATTGCGCTGCCGGGGCTGTTTATGAGCGGTATCGGGATGTTCGTGTCTGCGTGGCATTACAGCCTGCAGAAAATCCCGGCTTTGTCTGCCGGAGATTCGTGCGGCCTTGTGCCTTGCAGCGGCCAGTATATCAACGTGTTTGGTTTTATCACCATTCCGTTTTTAGCGGGAACCGCTTTTATTATCATTTTTATCATTCACATGCGTGTAGTGAAAAAGGAAGGAAGTCGTCGTTCATGAAAAAAGGCATGATTATTTTTGCCGGTGTGCTGGCTGTTCTCGTTGTTGTCCTTATCTTTGTTGTTAATTACCAGAACAATCAAAAGACAGCTGATAATCCTTATGGAAAGGAAGAACTGGACCAGGCTACAATCAACCAGCTGGACGATCCGAATTATCAGAATCAGATTCTGCCGGATGAGCTGGAAGAGGAAATCGAATCGGGAGATCCGGTTACCGTATATTTCTACAGCCCGACCTGTTCTTTTTGCCAGCGGACAACCCCTGTGCTTGTGCCGATCGTAGAGGATCTGGATATCGATATGAAAAAAATGAACTTGCTGGAATTCAGTGTGGGAGAAGAGTATCAAATTCAATCAACGCCGACGCTCGTTCATTATGAAAATGGCGAAGAGCAGGCGAGGCTTGTCGGAGAACAGCCGGAAACGGTATTTGAGGAATTTTTCCAGGATGAAGTGCTCAATGGTTCCGAGGAAGAATAAAAAGTGAGCGGCGTGTGCCGCTCACTTTTGCTATGCTAGTCTTCAAGCTGGATCATACGGTATTGTGTAATATAGGCGTCTCCGTCTATAAAGGAAGGTTTCTTCGCGTGTTTCGGTCCGGACTTTTTATGGGCATCATCAAAGGATTTGGAATTCTTCCAGTCTTCGAAATCCTGCTGGTTCCGCCACTGGGTGAAGACAACATACGTATTTCCTTTCAGCGGGCGGAGGATACGGATGGCCTGGAAGCCTTCCTGATTTTCTACGCTTCCTGCCCTCTGCTTGAAACGATCTTCAAATACGGGGCGTCCTTCTTCACTGACGGGGATGTTGTTCATGACCACATACCCTTCCGACTGGACGTCCCCGACATGGTCGACCGTTTCATAATCCCGGCCCTCAGAGAAAATCGAAGGGCCGTCTCCTTCATAATAAGCGAGGGTTTTATCCTGATCCTGCATGTAGAAAATGGAGGCGTCAGGGTGCTGCTCCCGCAGTTTAGCTAAGTAATCCAGTGTACCACTTGTCATTGAAACTTTCATAGGCGATGTCTCCTTTCCTTCGGTATCTTCAGTGTATCAATAGGGGTTGAAGGGTGGCAAGCTGGAAGGTGACAGACAGAAAGGATCGAAATGCAGTGAAATTAAAAAAACAATGGGACAAGCTTCCTTCCTGGGTGAAGAAATGGAAGTGGCCGCTCCTCGGCCTTGGCGTGCTTGTCTTTTTCTTAGTTGCAGGCTTTATGACGATCTACTTCGGCGGGCGCTTCGTCGTCAATGAGAAGGATTTAATCCTTGATGAAATGACGACAGTGGAAACAGCCGATGGTGAAGTGATTGAGCGTATCTATACGAAGAATCGGCAGGTCGTCAGCATCGACCAGGTTCCTGATCATGTGCAGGAAGCCTTTACAGCCGTGGAAGACAGCCGTTTCCGCGAGCACTCCGGCGTAGACTTCAAAGGTATTCTACGAGCTGTGTATAAGGATATCATTGCCATGAAAAAGGTGGAGGGAGCCAGTACCATCACGCAGCAGCTGGCGAAAAATGTATTTTTGACCAATGAAAAGACGTGGATGCGTAAGACGAAAGAAGTGATGGCTGCGCTTTATTTGGAGCGGAACTTCACGAAAGATGAAATTTTGGAGCTTTATTTGAATCGGATTTATTTCGGGGAAGGAACGTACGGCATTGAAGCCGCTTCCCGCCACTACTTCCAAACCTCGGTCTCAGACCTCAGTATCGCTCAAGGAGCACTATTGGCAGGGCTGCCGAAAGCGCCGAATACCTACTCGCCTTTTGAAAACCCTGAAGCAGCTGAAGAACGAAGGAACGTTGTGCTGGCACGGATGTATGATGTAGGAAGCATTGACGCCGCTGTACTGAAACAGATGCAGGGCACGACGTTAGCTGTGGAAAGAGATGAAGATACGGAGGAGACGTGGTCCAATAGTTACGTCGACCTCGTTATTCAGGAGGCGGCTGAAAAGTATCATATCTCCCGGGATGAACTGAAGCGGGGCGGTTATCAGATCATCGTGGAGATGGATCCGGTCATTCAGAAAATTGCTGCCGAAGAAATGAAAAACGGCGAATATATCCCCGGTACAGCAGGTCCTGTGGAAGGGGCACTGACGATTACAGATCACCGGACAGGAGCCGTCGCTGCCGCTGTCGGCGGACGGGATTATGTGCACGGGGACTATAACCGGGTTCTTTCAAAACAGCCGCCGGCTTCAACGATCAAACCGTTCGCGGTCTACGGCCCGGCCCTCATGATGGATGAATATGACCCGTATTCTCTGCTGTCGGATGAACGGCAGGCCTTTGGTGAGTTTAATCCAAGAAACTACAACGATGAGTATGAAGGACAGGTGTCTCTCTACGAAGCCCTTGTGGAATCGAAGAACGTGTCGGCAGTGTGGCTGCTTGACCAGATCGGCATCCCTTACGCGAAAACGTATTTAGACAAGCTTGGCCTTTCTACAAAGGACGAAGGGCTTGCGATTGCCTTAGGCGGGCTTTCTGAAGGCTTTACACCTATTCAGATGGCAGAGGCTTACGGGGCGCTTGCGCAGTCAGGAGTGAAAAAAGACAGTTATACCATCAAGCAGATGGCAGACCGGGAGGGAAAGGTTATCCATGAGCATACACCGGAAGAGGTGCAGGTGTTTGACGCTCAGACCTCCTGGTATTTGACGGAAATTCTGCAGACGGTCGTTGAGGATGGCACCGCAAGTTCCGGTGACTACCCGAAAGCCCTGGCTGGGAAAACCGGCACACAGCAGGATACAGATGTCTGGTTTGCCGGCTATACCCCGGAATATGCCGGAGCCGTCTGGATGGGGTATGACTCCAATGAAGAAGGCAGCCGTCTGGAAGGCAGCAGTGCCTATCCGGCCCGCATGATGAAACGCATCTTAACGAAAGTGGACCAGCAGCAGGAGCTTGGGACAGCGTTTGAACAGCCGGATGGAGTGGAAAGTCTTCCTGATCCTGTGTCCCTGCCGGTGATTACAGATGCAGAGGCTAATCTAAACCTGGGCGGACTGGCTACGCTGCGTGGGACGATTACGTGGAGCATACCGGAGGATGAGCGGATTATTTACCGTATTTTCAGGGAAGAAGAGGGAGAGGATGTTAAAGTCGGGGAAGTGACCGGCAAAGGGGAGTTCCGCATCAGTGCGTTCAGCGTTTTTGATGAGACCCGCTACTACATCGTCCCCGCCGACCCGCTCACAGGTAAAGAAGGACAGCCGTCCAACTCTGTACGCCTGAACTGGGACTTTTAAAATCGTACAAAATCGTGACAAACCACTTATACAGCGACATGGTTTTCCGATAAATGTTATAGTTGAAAACGGGTCGTTGATGAACGTTAAAAAGGAGTCTTATTCATGAAGAAAATTGAGAATGACACAATATTGAGAGCTTTCCGCGGTGAAGAAACCGATCATACACCCGTATGGTTTATGCGTCAGGCCGGACGGTCACAGCCTGAGTACCGCAAATTAAAAGAGAAATACTCATTGTTTGAGATCACTCATGAACCGGAATTGTGCGCCTACGTCACACGTCTGCCTGTCGAGCAGTACGGGGTGGATGCCGCCATTCTGTATAAGGATATTATGTCCCCCCTTCCGGCGATTGGTGTGGATGTCGAGATCAAAAAAGGGGTCGGTCCCGTCATCCATAATCCAGTCCGCTCGAAGGACGACATTCTAAAGCTTGGAACCATTGATCCGGAAGCGGATGTTCCTTATGTTCTGGATACCATTCGTCTGCTTACGAAAGAACAGTTGACGGTTCCGTTGATCGGCTTCAGTGGAGCGCCTTTCACATTGGCGAGTTATATGATTGAAGGTGGACCTTCCAAGAACTACAGCAAAACTAAATCATTGATGTACAGTGAGCCGATGACATGGTTTGCTCTCATGGATAAGCTTGCTGATATGGTGATCGAATATGTAAAAGCTCAGGTGGCAGCCGGAGCCGAAGCCATCCAGATTTTCGATTCGTGGGTGGGCTCCCTGAACGTTGAAGATTACCGGACATTTATCAAACCGGTGATGCAGCGGATCTTTTCTGAACTGAAGGAGGAAAATGTTCCGTTGATTACCTTCGGCGTCGGGGCTGGTCATTTGATTCACGAATGGGATGATCTTCCTGTCGATGTCATCGGTCTGGATTGGAGAATGTCGATTACGGAAGCAAGAAACGCAGGGGTGACGAAACCGCTGCAGGGAAACCTGGATCCGACGATTCTATTATCCGACTGGGACGTCATTGAAGAGCGCGCCAAACGAATCATTGATGAGGGAAGGAAGCATCCGTCCCACATCTTTAATCTTGGACATGGTGTGACTCCGGATATCAAACCGGAAACATTGAAGCGTTTGACCGATTTAATCCACACATACTCAAAAAAGAACTAAGAGGTGAAGCCGCATGGCACAGAAGAAAATGGGACTTTTAGTAATGGCTTATGGAACTCCTTATAAGGAAGAAGATTTGGAGCGTTATTACACACACATCCGCCGGGGCAGAAAACCATCGGATGAGCTTCTTCAGGATCTGCGGGATCGTTATGATGCCATCGGGGGCATTTCTCCACTGGCCCGGATCACGGATGATCAGGCGGAAGCAGTGAAGAACGCATTGAATGAAAAACAGGACGATATTGAATTTCACATGTACCTTGGCTTAAAGCACATTGAACCGTTTGTGGAAGATGCGGTGGCACAGATGGCCGAAGACGGCATCGACGAAGCGGTTTCCATTGTGCTTGCTCCCCACTATTCCACGTACAGCGTGAAATCCTATAATGGACGTGCGAAAGAAGAAGCTGACAAGCATGGCATAACGATCCGTTCTGTGGAAAGCTGGTACGATGCACCGGGCTTTATTGACTACTGGAAGCAGGCCCTGGAAGCGGAATACGGCAAAATGGATGAAGCAGAAAAAGAAAACAGCTGCCTGATCGTATCGGCTCACAGTCTGCCAATGAAGATTTTGGAAGGCGGCGATCCATATCCGGATCAGTTGAAGAAAACAGCGGATCTGATTGCAGAAGCTGCTGGCATCACCAATTATGAAATCGGCTGGCAGAGTGAAGGGAATACACCGGATCCATGGATTGGTCCGGACGTACAGGACCTGACACGGGATCTCTATCATGACAAAGGGTACACCACTTTCGTGTATGCGCCGGTCGGCTTCGTTTCCGATCACCTGGAAGTTCTATACGATAACGATTATGAGTGTAAGGTTGTCTGTGATGAAATCGGAGCAGGCTATTACCGTCCTGAAATGCCGAATACGCATCCACAGTTCATCGACACTCTTGCTGATGTCGTGCTGGATAAAGCGAAAGAGCAGTAAGGCTATGGGGGAACGAAAACAAGTCGTGGTCATAGGCGGGGGGATCACAGGATTAACATCCGCCTATTATCTTCAAAAAAAAGCAACCGAAAAAGACATCCCTCTCGATGTGTCACTCATAGAAGCCGGCAGTCGTCTGGGCGGTAAAATAGAGACTGTGAAAAGGGACGGGTTCACGATTGAACGCGGTCCCGACTCCTTTCTTGAACGGAAGGAAAGCGCCGGACGCCTGGCCCGTGAAGTGGGGCTGGGGGAAGAGCTTGTTCCCAATGGGACCGGTCAGTCCTACATTTTAGTCAATGGACGGCTTCACAAGATGCCGGCAGGATCCTACATGGGAATTCCTACCCGGATCCGTCCGTTCCTTTTTTCCGGGTTGTTTACGCCGGCAGGGAAAATCAGGGCGTCGATGGATCTTGTGAAGCCCAGAAAGACGGTGGAGGGGGATCAGTCACTCGGACTTTTCTTCCGGCGGCGACTAGGGAATCAAGTGGTCGAAAACCTGATTGAGCCGCTTTTATCCGGCATTTATGCCGGGGACATCGACCAGCTCAGCCTGAAGGCGACCTTCCCGCAGTTTTATGAGATGGAGCAGGAGCACGGCAGCCTGATCAAGGGACTGCGCCGCACCACTTCTATACCGAAGCGTAAAAAAGGCGAAAAGAAACCGAGCATGTTCCGGACCCTGAAAAACGGGCTCAGCTCCCTGGTGGATGCGGTTGAAGAGCAGCTGCATCCGGGAACAGTACAGACGGGAGTCCAAGTGAATCATATCGAGAAACAGGATGACGGCTATCAGCTTATGCTCAGTAATGGAACAGTGAAGGAAGCGGATGCTGTAATCATGGCCGTCCCCCACTTCGCTGTTCAGCGCATGCTGTCCCACTTGGACTTTCTTGAGCCGTTTAAAAACATCAATGCCACATCGGTGGCCAACGTCGCTATGGCTTTCGATGCATCAGCCATTAAGAAGGATATTGACGGCACAGGCTTTGTCGTATCGAGAAACAGCGATTTTCGGATCACCGCCTGTACGTGGACACATAAAAAATGGCCGCACTCGACACCAGAGGGTAAAGTGCTTCTCCGGTGTTATGTCGGTAAGCCTTCGGATCAGGAAATCGTCGATAAGACGGATGAAGAAATCCAGGACATCGTTTTGAAGGATTTGAATAAAACGATGAACATTACTGAAAAACCGGATTTTTCTGTTGTGACACGCTGGCATGATGCGATGCCTCAGTATAAGGTGGGGCATAAGGAAAAGCTGCAGCATATTACAGCAGCTATGGAAAAAGAGCTGCCCGGCATTTACCTGGCTGGCGGCTCCTACCGCGGCATCGGTCTTCCTGACTGTATTGACCAGGGAGAAGCGGCCGTAGAGAAGGTTCTCACACATCTTTTTGTATAATGGCACGAGAAGAGCTCCCCGTATCAACGGGGAGCTTTTTTTTTATGCAGCCTTCCTGATAGAAGCCTGCAACCTTATGAAAGGGCTTGCATGAAACGACAAGGCTTAGTATGATAATAATTGGAAACGTTTTCAAATAGCATCAAGGGGGAAATGAATATGGCTACGATTGAAGATGTAGCGAAATTGGCTGGATTATCAAGGACGACGGTGTCCCGCGTCATTAATGACCAGCCATACGTGACTGAAGAAAAGCGGCAGCGAATAGTCCAGGCCATGAAGGACCTCGGGTATGTCCCCAATTCATCTGCGCGCCGCCTGCGCAGCCAGAAAACAGAAACCATAGCAGTCCTGCTGCCCCGGGTTACCAATCCATTCTTCGGAAACTTAATTGAAGCGATGGAGCAGAAAGCATCCGAATGGGGATACCAGGTGATCGTCTGCCAGACCCACCATTCCAGAAAAAAAGAAATAGACTATCTTCAGCTGCTGAAAACAAAGCAGGTGGACGGTGTCATTATGGCTTCCCTCGTCAATGATTGGAAGGATGTCGAACCTTATCTGGAGTCCGGTCCCATCGTATTCTGTAATGAATACATGGAGGATGCGTCGATTCCGATGATTCATATGGATCATAAAACAGCCGCTTATGAAGCCGCTGTTCATTTGCTGGAGCAGGGGTGTAAACATATTGCGTACGCCAGCGGAGGGCCGGAAAGTCATCTGGGGGCTATGCGGAAGCAGGGATTCCTTGAGGCGTTGGAGGAATATGGACGACCTTTCCTCGACGAGCTTAATATCGACTGGGCGATTGATGTCAGTGACGGACAGAAGGTCTTTCATTTGATTCGCAGCGACTTCCCTTATATTGACGGGGTATTTACTGGATCGGATGAAGTAGCGGCCGGTTTAATCTATGAAGCTTCTTCCTCAGACTGGAAGGTGCCGGAGGACCTCGCCGTGGTAGGGTTTGATAATCAGATGGTGTCGCTCCTGATGGTACCGTCTGTCACAACCATCCAGCAGCCGGTCATACAAATGGCGGATAAAACGGTGGAAGTACTCATACAGCAGCTGCTTCATCCGGGAGCCATTGCACCGAAGCGGTATGTCTATCCCCATCAGCTTCTATTAAGAAATTCAACGAAACGCAGAGAGGCAGCCATTCAGTAGTTTTCTACGAATGGCTTTTTTTTATGGCATCCATAAAAAAAGCAGCTGATGCCAGCTGCTTCAAATGATAGGTTCACTCTATGGATTTTTGTGGAATACTGGAATTAACGGGCAGGGTGGTCGCAGTCGTCGCAAACATTACCATAACAGTCGGCTTTTTCCTGAATGACATTTCCACATTGAGCACAGTGCTTTTTCGGCAGGTTACGGAAAAACTCAAGAACATTCATCATGGTAAATCGCCTCCAAGTATTTTTAATGTAAAACCATTGTATTATAACAATATTCAGAAATCAACCATCTGTTATAAAACAAAGCACATTTAGGCAGAATTTTTTGAAAAAGGAGTGGATCATGTGAAAGTGACGATTATCGGATACTGGGGAGCCTACCCGGCGGCAGGAAGTGCGACCTCCGGATACTTGTTGGAGAAGGATGGATTTACGATGCTTGTCGATTGCGGAAGTGGTGTGTTGTCACGCCTGCAGCAGTACAAAAGAGTGATGGATCTTGATGCCGTCCTTCTGACTCATTACCATCATGACCATATAGCGGATATCGGACCGCTTCAGTATGCGATGCTCGTACAGAGCACTCTGCATGAAACGAATCAGAAACTTTATATCTACGGTCATAAAGAAGACAAACAGCAGTTTGAGCGACTGAGCCATCAGTATACAGAAGGCGTCGGTTATGACCCTGGAGAAACGCTTAAACTTGGACCATTTACGATTGACTTTCAAAAAACCTCCCACCCTGTTCCTTGTTATGGTATGCGGATCAGTGATGGGGACAACACGATTGTTTATACAGCGGACACGAGTTATTTCGAAGCGTGGGCGGACTTTGCAGAAGGGGCGGATCTTTTGATTACAGATACGAACTTCTATCATGGAATGGATGGGACCGGTCCGGGGCATATGACCAGTACAGAAGCTGCCTCGATCGCCCGGGATGCCGGGGTGGATACGCTCTGGCTCAGTCATCTCCCACATTTCGGGGATCATACCCGCCTGCGCCAGGAAGCCCAGAACGTTTTTCAAGGAACTATTCAGCTCGCAGAGGAAGGTTTATCCTGGAGTAAATAGATTGTTTCTCCTTTTCTAAACGATTACAATGGTACATGGAATAAGGACTGGAAAGGATGAAAGCCATGCTTTTTATAGACCACGAAGGAATTAATGATCCCAGGATTAATCTGGCGATCGAGGAGTATGCCTTAAAAAATCTCGATATTAATGAAACCTACTTACTGTTCTATATCAATGAACCGTCCATCATTATTGGGAAGAACCAAAACACGGTGGAGGAAATCAACACCAATTATGTAGAAGATAACGGCATTCACGTTGTACGCCGCCTGTCCGGTGGGGGAGCCGTTTATCATGATCTCGGAAACTTGAATTTCAGCTTCATCACGAAGGATGACGGAGACAGCTTCCATGATTTCGCTAAATTTACGAAGCCGGTGACAGAAGCCTTGAAAAAACTCGGTGTAAATGCGGAGTTGTCCGGAAGAAATGACATCACCGCAGAGGATGGACGGAAAATTTCAGGAAATGCCCAGTTTTCTACACGAGGGCGGATGTTCAGTCATGGAACGTTGATGCTGGATTCTGAAATCGAAAACGTTGTATCTGCGCTGAATGTGAAAACAGAAAAGATCAAATCCAAAGGAATCAAATCGATCCGAAGCCGCGTTGCGAACATCTCTGAATTTCTCGAAGAGCCGATTTCCATGGAGGAGTTCAAACATCTGATTCTCCGCTATATTTTTGATGTGGAGGATGTGAAGGATGTACCACAGTATAAGCTGACTGCGGAAGACTGGGACAACATCCATAAACTCGCCGATGAGCGCTATAAAAACTGGGACTGGAACTACGGCCGTTCTCCGAAGTTCAACATCCAGCACACCAAGCGGATCGAAGGAGCAGGAAGTTATGATGTCCGTCTTGATGTGTCTAAAGGTACCATCCAGAATGCAAAAGTGTTCGGAGATTTCTTCGGTGTCGGTGATATCCATGTGATCGAGGATACATTAATCGGATGCAGGTATGAACGCCAGGCTATCTCTGAAGCCTTGGATGAGGTGGATATTTCCTATTACCTAGGGAAAATCTCAAAAGAAGACTTTTTGAATATCCTTTATTGAAAGATTCCCGGTCTCTTTTGGAGGGGCCGGGTTTTTCATATTTCAGGTTTAGACATAAGTTGATAAAAAGTTTTCAGTATTTTATAATTAATTAGAAAAAACAAATAGTGAATGATTATTCATTCATGATAAGGGGGAGCATGCATGAATTTAAGCGGACAGCTGATGCTGACGGCTCGAGAAAACCCTGACAAGGATGCCTATGTTTTTCAAGGTCATTCGGTCAGCTACAAAGAGTTCGATGCGTCCGTAACGAAATTCGCTTCAACGTTGTCCAGGCTTGGCTATGGAAAAGGAGACCATGTGGCTTTGGTAAGTGGGAACAGTCCTCTGTTTATGATCGGCTTGTACGGAGCCCTCCGTGCGGGAACGACCGTTATTCCAATCAATCCGACCTACACAGCATCAGAAATTGGATACATTTTAAAGAATGGAGATGTCAAAGCTGTCATCACTATGGATGTCCTTTTGGAAATTTTTGAACAGTTGGATCATCACAGTGATGTGGAGCAATATTTTGCTGCCGATACAAACAGCGGTATTGATTTATCCGCATCTTCACTGTCTCCAAAAATGAAATCGTTTACAAATGCGGTGGAGGAAGGCAGTCCGGCCTTTGAGGGCCCGCCGCTTGAGGATGAAGACACGGGGGTCATCCTTTATACCTCAGGAACGACCGGGAAGCCGAAAGGTGCGATGCTGACCCACCGGAATTTATATTCCAACGCCACAGATGTGGCGGACTACCTGGAGTTTTCTTCCGAGGACCGGGTCATTGCCACACTGCCGATGTTCCATGTTTTCTGCCTGACCGTCTGTTTGAATGCACCGCTTATGAACGGGGGGACCGTCCTCGTCATTCCGAAGTTTTCCCCTCAGGAAGTATTTGCTGTGGCAGATGAATATAAAGCTACCGTGTTTGCCGGAGTGCCGACGATGTACAATTATTTGCAGCAGACAGGAAGAGATCAGGTACAGACCTTCCGCCATATGCGTCTGTCCATCTCCGGCGGTTCATCGCTGCCTGTATCCCTGCTGGAATCTTTTGAACAGCAGTTTCACGTACGGATCTCAGAAGGGTATGGATTGTCGGAGGCTTCGCCGGTCACGGCCTTCAACCCGCTGGACCGCCCGAGAAAAGCTGGATCAATAGGGAGAAATATAAAAAATGTAGAAAACCGCGTCGTGGATGAACTAGGGGAGGATGTTCCTGTCGGAGAAGTCGGAGAGTTGATTGTCAAAGGTCCGAACGTGATGAAGGGGTATTACAAAATGCCGGAGGAAACAGCTGTAACAATCAGAGATGGCTGGCTTTATACCGGTGATATGGCCCGTGTGGACGAAGAAGGGTATTTCTACATTGTGGACCGGAAGAAGGATATGATTCTTGTCGGGGGCTATAATGTCTATCCAAGAGAAGTGGAAGAGGTTTTATACAGCCATGAGGATATTACAGAAGTGGCGGTCGTCGGTGCGCCGCACCCGGAGCTTGGGGAAACAGTCATCAGTTTTGTTGTTTCCAGGAATCCGTCTCTGGGGGAAGCCGAACTGCTCGCTTTCTGCCGTGAGCGGCTCGCCAAGTATAAATGGCCGTCCCGGATTGAGTTTCTACATGAACTGCCGAAGAACACAACAGGGAAAATATTAAGAAAGAATTTACGTGAACAGCTCACCAGTTCTTAATCTTTAAGCCGTTCCGGTTTTATTCAGCCGGTGCGGCTTCTTTAATTTAACAATGATTTATAAGAACTTAAGACCCCGTTTATTTTCTCTTGATATTTTAAAGAGGAATAAGGAAGGGGAGGGTGTATGAGAACGTTCAAACGTCGAATGCCGCTGCTGTTAGGACTGCTGCTTGTTACAGGTTTTCTGCTGGCTGCTGAAACGCTGTATTCCGAGGAGCGTGTGGACATTCAGCTTCTCGGTGTCAACGATCTGCATGGTCAGCTGGAGGCAGAACTGACCTTTGATGGAAAGAAAGCGGGAGGTGCTGAATACCTGGCCGCTTACTTAAAAGCCTGTGAAAAGGAGAACCCTCACTCTCTTATCGTTCACGCAGGGGACATGATTGGTGGAAGCCCGCCCATTTCTTCATTGTTTCAGGATGAACCAACGGTCGAATGGATGAACAGGGTGGGCTTTGATGTTGGAACACTTGGGAACCATGAACTTGATGAAGGAGTAGAGGAAATGACGCGCCTGCTTGACGGGGGATGGCATAAGCAGACAGGGACGTTTTCTGGTTCGACAACACCTTATACTGCTGCAAATGTCGTGGATGAATCGACAGGAGAGCCGCTGCTACCTTCCCACATCATTAAAGAAATCAAAGGTGTACCCGTCGGTTTTATTGGAGTGGTGACGACAGACACGAGGGATTATGTCCTGGAAGAGAATTTGGAAGGCATCAGGATTACGGATGAAGTGACGGCGGTCAACGAAGCGGTTCAGGAATTGAAGGATAAAGGGGTTTCCTCCATTATTGTCCTTGGTCATGTATCGGCTGCATCTGACAAGACCGGTACAAAAGGATCCGAGTCCTTTGTGGAGATGGCTGGAGCCATTGATGATGAAGTCGATGTCCTGTTTGCCGGGCATAACCATACGTATGCGGATATTGAAGTAGATGGAAAACTGATCGTTCAGGCCTATTCGTACGGCCGGGCATTTTCCAAAGTGGATTTGACGATTGACCCGGCAACTCAAGATATTGTTAATAAAGAAGCGGAGATTGTTGTGACCTACCACGAAGGGATGGACCCGGATCCGGAGACAACGGCACTGCTGGAGCCGTATCAGGCTCAGATCGAAGAGGAGTATCACCAGGTGCTGGGAGAGGCGGAACATGGTTTGTCGAGGAAGAAGGATGAAAAAGGCCGTTCTGCACTCGGTGAGCTTGTAGCCGATTCACTGAAGGAGAACATGCAGGCGGATATGGCATTTGTGCATCACGGTGGGATACGTCAAAGTATCCCTCAAGGTCCCATTCAAGCTGTGGACCTGCACTCATCGCTTCCATTCAAGCATTATGGGGTCCGTCTGGCAATGACCGGCGAACAGATTGAAGACGCGCTGCTTGAACAGTGGAGCGAAGGACGGACGAACAGGGTTCAGCCATCAGGAATAACGTATCAGTGGGAAAAGAAAGACGATGTGATTTCCGTCTATAACCTGCGGGATCAAGACGGTGAACCGGTGGATCCCGAGCAGATCTATACGGTCGCTGTCACCCAGTATCTGGCTTATGGCGGAGATGGTTTTGAAGCGTTCGGACGTGGGGAACTCCTCCGTGAAGGTGATCTTCTTGTGGATATCGTGTCAGATCATATCTCTGGAAACAGCCTGTTGGATGAGTAGACTGCCTTTTACGGCAGTCTCAGTCTGTAGAAAAAGTTCGTCCTATCCAGCTAGAATTGTCCGTATGTCATGGTGAGAGGGCACGTTCCGCTTATCGGTGGATGCCTGCCGCGGGAACGGCCTAAGCTGACTTGGTCAAGAAAACCAATGGACCAAGTGGATCTTCGGCTCGCACTGTTCCCGCATGCGTCACCACCGAACGCTCTTCGTGCCGATGCCTGTGGGAAGACAGCTTTATCCTATGATAAAAGAGAACGCTGAGCATAGCTCCTTCGCCGTTTCAAAAGAACAGTACAGGCTGCGTTACTGCCGACTGCGTGCGGAAAATCCTATCCATGACCAAGTATTGGTGATCGCTCCTTTGGATTCACTAGAAAAAAGGTTTCTCTACAAGCTGAGACTGCCTTTTGCGGCCGTCTTTTTTTCATGGATGTGAAACGTTCATGTGGGTGGGGACGTAAAAAAGGAAAGGGGGAATGAATCGTGGAGAAACAATTATCCCGATTGATGGAAGCCAAAAAGGACGTACATAGGCTGAAACGTTTGGAACGTGAACATAACCAGCTGGAAAAAGAGCTTCAGGAGGCACGCGGAAAAGAAGCCCGTTTCGCTCGTAGACTGGAGGAGGAAAAAGAGGATGTGGAAAAGCTGGAGGGTGTCCGTTTGAGTCATCTATTCGTTGTCCTTACCGGCCAAAAGCAGGACCGGATGGAAAAAGAAAAGCAGGAAGTGGTCGAGGCTGGTATGAAATGGCGGGAGGCTGAAAAGTCACGAAAGGACATAGAAGGGGAAATACGCCATATCGAAGAACGAATGCAGAGCCTGAGCGGTGTGCGGGCACGCTACCGTACTCTCTACGAGGAAAGAAAAGACGCGCTTGTTTCCGGCGGAGGTGATAAAGGAGAGCGGCTGCTGGAAATCAGTGAGAAGCGCTCGCAGCTTCTTGCAGAGCTGAAAGAAATTGAAGAGGCCCTGCAGGCAGGCAGGGAAGCGCACAAGGCTTTGGAGACGGCCTCGGAGTTTTTGACGAAAGCGGAAAACTGGGGCATGGCTGATATGCTTGGCGGCGGTCTTTTCACCACAGCTGTGAAGCATTCCAGAATGGATGAGGCAGAAGAAGCTGTTCATATGGCCCAACAGCATTTGCGGAAGTTTGCAAATGAAATGGCGGACATCGGCGAATTCGCCGATGTGGACCTCCGAATCTCTGAGGGCTGGACAATAGCTGATTACTTTCTGGATGGTTTGATTGTGGACTTATTTGTACAGAATAAGATCCAGCAATCCCATGAAGAGGTACGCAGGATTCGAAAGCAGACGCACGGATCTCTTGTTGATCTGGAGTCTCTGCAGCGGGATTATGAGAAGAAAGGGATGGTGTGGAAGGAAGAGCAGGACGAGTTGATCAAATCCTCGTAAGGGAAGGTCAAATGTCATTTCTTAGTAAATACGCAAGGAGTTGCGGGAAACCGCAACTTTTTTTCGGTGATTATGAGCGGAAGATATATTACAATAAAAACAGATAAGCGGTGATGCTTATTGATCTCAAACCATTTGCGATTGGTTGTCGTAAATGGGTCAGTAACTTGTTACTGATGAGTGTAATGAAAAGAATCTTCCCTCTCAGAAGAACTTTTCAAACAATTTATTCCCTCACTCAAAAGTTAACCAGTCGTCTCTTTTGGCCAATGCTTCCTATGAAGCATTGGCACTTTTTTTGTCTTTTTTTCTCTTTCTACTATTCCGGCTTCTTATAGGTAATCATAAACTCCTCGTCTGTGAGATAAAAGTCACGATTGGGGCGGCGCTGTAACAAATCACGTTTTTCCAGCTTATAATAATTTATCCGTTTAAAAGGGTCATGATCAATGACAGGAAGTTCCTGAGTCTGTTTCATGTATTGATCCACCGCATGTTGAACGAGGTCCAGATCCTGTGCTAAGTCCAGGTCGTCTTCTTCAAACAGTTCATAGGTTTCTCTGGACATATAGTAGTTCTTTTCCGGAAGCCCCGCAAGATATGGAGCCAGTAGATCATAGTCCAGTGTCAGGTCCTGATTGATGAGGACACTCAATGGAACATCTACTGGTTTGTGATCAGCGAAGGTGTGAACAGCTTTACGGACATCGTGGATCGATAAGTCACGGACTTCCAATGTTTGTTTTCTGCCGTCTTGTGAATGTTTCTTTTTACGTTTCCACATGAATAGTCTCCTTTCTTTGGAATGGAGGGAATGAGGTGCCTGTTATGAAAGGTCAGCCTGAACTTGAGGTTTTTACACTGCTCAATCCGGATTTCGGACAGAAGGGGGAAGAAAAGAAAGACGCTTCCCCGGAAGGCAGCGGCTGTTAACTGTAGTATAGCAGATATGGATATTTTTTTGAGAATGTTTAGACTTTTTTCGTGGTTTTTGGTAAATTGAAGAAGAAAAGCGGTAAGATCGACCTGCAGGGAGAGTTACCGCTGTCTAAATGAGAAAGGGTGTTTGTGCATGACGCATGTGCAGAAAAAAGAATATGAAATCAACCCGAAGACGATGGCGCTGGTTGCTGTCCAGCAGGATAATGGACAAGTCTTTACCGAAGTTGTAGAGCGGGAAGAGCGCTTCTATGTGCACGCGGCTCCCAGTACGATCGTGGATGATTCCTGCCGCTATTTCGCCAGCAGTCTGGACGGGCGCATGGCCGGGACGAAACAACTGACAAGCTACACGCATAAACCTCCGATTGTCATCTCCGAAGCTATGGGTATTTATTTCTTCCCTATTATTTCCCCGAAACGAAAAGAATGCTCCTGGGTCGCCCACAAATATATCCGGACCTTTAACGGTGAGCGTGATAAAACGACGACGGTCCATTTCGGACAAGGAACATCCGTCAATTTTCCTGTTTCTGACGGGATGTTTGCCAATCAGGTGCAGCGCACAGCTCATCTGCGCGTTATTCTCGAAGACCGTTTTCGTGGTGGGCCGGCTGCCTCTGAGCGACGGGCGGACCGGATTGCTGAGACCTTTTCATAAGCTCAAAAAGAATGTTTTCCACCTTTTTGCGGATGGCCGGGTTGAAGTAGTTCCGCTTTTCCTCATAGCCGTGGGCAAGGAATAGAAAAGACGTGAAGGAATCATTGCGTCCGGACTCCACAACCTGGATCTTCATGGCATCCATCTGTTTTCTCAGCTCTTTTCGTTCCTGGCGCGCTTCCAGCTCCATTTTACCGAGCAGCTCCATGTACGGCTCCTTTATTTTAAATTTCCCCTGTTCCACGTGTTTCCGATCCTGCCTGATGACTGTAACCGCCATAGATAAAAACAAGTAGCGGGAAGCGAGATCCAATTCTTTCTGTTTTAAGTACCTCATGTCATTCCCCTCCGAATACGAACAAACGTTCTTGTTTTGTATTATACCACGCAGACATCCTTTTTATGCAACCTGTTTTTTCGAAGAGGTTAAAAGTGGCAGCGGGGGAAAGTCTCGGGAATCTTGATTAAACAGACTGGGCAGAGGGGATACCTATCCTATAAAATAAAAAGAAAACCCCTCTTCATAGGTGTACATAAGGAGCTTCATCATGGATGCTGTATTTGAAAAAATCAATCAATGGCGGCATTTAGCTGAGAACGATCAGCTGTTTGATTATATCATCCGCCAGCTGGAGGAGCTGGATCGCCTCGGTCCGCTTCCCGGCATTCTTCTTCCACTGCTGGAAGCCTTTCTTCCTGTTCTACCCTTAGTGGCCTTTGTGCTGGCCAATTCAGTGGTGTACGGGCTGTTCCGCGGATTTTTATATTCCTGGATCGGCTCGGTGATCGGTGCGGTCAGTGTTTTTCTCATCATCCGCAGGCTCGGAGATAAAAAGCCGTTCCGCGCCATTACAGAACAGAAGCAGGTGAAACGGGTCGTCGTCTGGGTGGAGGAACACGGCTTCGGGCCTTTGTTTCTGCTCATGTGCTTTCCTTTTTCGCCTTCCGCGGTCATCAATGTCGTTTCCGGTTTGTCCAAAGTCAGCCGCCAGCAGTTTATTCTTGCTGTTCTATTAGGAAAATCGGTGATGATCTTCACCATCTCCTATGTGGGCTCAAGCATTGCCTCATTCGCCCAGAATCCGGTGAAATCGATTGTCGTCGGTATCTGTATTCTTCTATTCTGGATTCTCGGAAAATATCTGGAGGGGCGGATTCAGAGGAAGGCAGAGCGGAAAGTGCACCGTGACGATTAAGTTCGTTCCATTGCGGGTAAAATGTGGATAGACCAACACATGGAGGAGCAGACCATGAAAACATACCTGAAATGGATACGGACTGTCCTGCTTGCCCTTCTGCTGGCGTTTGTTTTCCGGTCCTACTTATTTGCGAGTTATGTCGTCGATGGGGAGTCTATGGAGCCCACTCTGTATGACGGCAACCTTTTGATGGTGAACAAAGCCGTGTATGACTGGAGCGAGATAGACAGGCAGCAGGTCATTGTGTTCCATGCTAATGAAGATGAAGACTATGTCAAACGGGTCATCGGCATTCCCGGTGATGAAATAGAGTTTAAGAATGACCAGCTCTACGTGAACGGTGTCCTTATGGATGAAAGCTACCTTGATGATCTTCGTCCCAGTGACGGCCTTCCTTTTACGGAGGACTTCACGCTGGAGGAAGTGACAGGGTCCACAACGGTACCGGAAGGGCAGTTGTTCGTCATGGGGGATAACCGCAGAGACAGTCTGGACAGCCGCTACTTCGGTTTTGTATCGGAAGAGACGGTTGTCGGGAAAGTGGATGTCCGCTACTGGCCGTTCAGTCAGCTTGGATTACAGTTTAAATAGCCGGGAAACGGCTTCAGCGGACCTTGGGCAGGGAGATGATCTGTTCCTGCAGACGACCCTGCAAAACCTTCCATAGGCCTTTACCCAATGAGATGCTGACAAAAGGGGATCATCTGTTAAACAGATGATTCCCTTTTTATTTTTCAACAGGGTTAAAAGCGTCCGTGTCCGGGTACTGGTGACGTCCATTTTCCATCCCATAAAAAATATTGCCGTGATCCGAATCAGGTGGAGAAGAGCCTGTTTCGATCCCGAAAGGAGCCACCCCTTCTACTCCTGCGGAAAAAGCCCCGTCAGGGTGGTCTTCCTCGAGGAGACTTGGACGTTCGTCTGCGGAAAGGGAAGGATCTGTGCTCCTGAAGGGACAGAAGCAACAACAAAGGCTTTCTCTACGAGAGGTGAGGGGACACCTTCCTTTTGCGGAGTCACGGGATTCTTCATTTGGTGAGGAAAAGTGATAAAATAGAAGCAGTATGGAAAAAAAGAAGGGAGCGGAAAAGATGGGTCTGCGTTTTTTAATCGGCCGATCGGGAGCGGGGAAAAGTACGCGCTGCCTCGATGAAATCGAACAGCGTCTGCAGGAAGCCCCGCGCGGTCCGGCCATTGTCTATATTGTGCCTGACCAAATGACGTTCCAGCAGGAATACGGGCTGCTGAAACGCGAAGGTATGGAGGGATCGATCAGAGCCCAGGTCTTCAGCTTTTCACGCCTGGCCTGGCGTGTGCTTCAGGAAACGGGCGGGGGAACGAGGAAGTTTATCAGTTCAACAGGTGTTCAGATGATGCTGAGGAAAATTGTAGAAGAGCGCACATCCGACTGGCGCGTCTTTCAGAAGGCTGTTGAGAAGCAGGGGTTCATTGCTCAGCTGGAAGGAATCATTACCGAATTCAAACGGTACCGGATTACGCCTGATGATCTTCGTTCCCAGATGGATGCGCTGGAGCAGTTCGTTCACTCCACCAGTCAGGAAGAAGGACTGAAGGAAAAGCTGGACGACCTTTTCTATATTTACGACAAACTAGTAGATGCTCTAAGAGAGCAGTACATAGACGGAGAGGATCAGCTTCAGCTTCTATCTGAAAAAATTGGGGAAGCCGGTTATTTAGAAGATGCGGAAGTCTATATTGACGGTTTCCACAGCTTCACACCCCAGGAATACGGGGTCATCGAAGCGTTATTGAAAAAGGTGAAGAACGTCCACGTCACTCTGACGACCGAAAATCCTGAAGAGACAGGGAACTCAGAGCTGGATTTGTTTTATGAGACGAAACAGACCTACCTTGACCTGAAAAGGACGGCCGAGGAGGCGGGCACGCCAGTCGATGACGTGGAGGTGCTTGATCATACCGCGGGTCGGATGAAAGATAATCCTGCCTTCCTTCACTTGGAAAAGTATTATGATGTGCGCCCGGCTGAGTCTTATCCTGGTCAGGTCCCTGTAACGATTGCGGAAGCCGTCCATCCGCGGGCGGAAGTTGAAGGTGTCGCGCAGAAAATTCTTGAGCTTGTCCGCGACCAGGGGTATCGGTTTAAGGATATGGCCGTGTTGATGCGGGAGCCGGATGTGTATCACAGTTTGATTGAAACCTTGTTTGATGATTATGGTATTCCTGTGTTTATTGATGAAAAACGGACGATGCTCAATCATCCAATGATTGAACTGATTCGTTCGGGACTAGATGTGGTGGAAGGGAACTTCCGTTATGATGCGGTGTTCCGTCTGTTAAAGACCGGATTTATTCCAGCATCCCATCCGCGCTGGCCGCTCACAGAGGATGCCATTGATGAACTGGAGAACTATGTGCTTGAATACGGCATACGCTCCCGAAGTCAATGGTTTTCGGAAGAACCTTGGGTATATCAGCGGTTCCGCGGGTTTGAACAGGCGTCCAAGACGGATGAGGAGAAGGAAAAACAGGACCGGATCAACGCTTACCGGGAGCAGGTACGTGAGGCTCTGCAGTCCTTCGATGAACAGCTGCGTGCGGCAGAGTCGATTGAAGGCAGAGCAGGGGTGCTGTATAAATGGCTTGAAAATCTTCGTGTTCCGGAACAGCTGGAAACGTGGCGGAACGATTATGATGAACGTGGAGAAATTGAGCGGGGGCGTGAACAGGAGCAGGTGTGGGACGCATGTCTGCAGCTGCTGGATGAAATGGTGGAAATGGCCGGAGAGGAAAAAATGTCGCTGCAGGTCTTCCGGAAAACGCTGGACAGCGGACTGGAGGCTCTCACGTTTGCCCACGTTCCTCCGAGCATGGACCATGTCATTATCGGGAGTGTCGACCGTTCCAGGATGACGGGTATCAAAGCCGGATTCCTGCTCGGTGTGACGGATGGGATGTGGCCGATGAAGCCGCCCGGTGACGGAATGATCTCCGAACAGGAGCGCTCCCTTCTCGCTGAGCACGGATTGAAACTTGCTGACGGAAGCAGCCGGCAGCTGCTGGACGACCGTTTTTACGTGTACCTTGCTTTGACGATGGCTTCTGAGCAGCTATGGGTGAGTTATCCGTTGAGCAACGAAGAAGGAAAATCGAAAGTACCGGCGACACTCATTCAGCGGATCGAAGAACTGTTCCCGCGCTGTACGGAGCATGAATTGTGGCAGGAGCCGGATGATCTCCACGATGCACGCCGGTTTATTACCAATCCGGCAAAAACACGATCGGCGTTGACGGCACAGTTTTCCAGATATTTGAAAGGGTACATGATGCAGCCGGTCTGGTGGGAACTGCTCAACTGGTACATCGATCATGAGCCGGCCCACGGGCTGACGAACCGCGTGCTGCAAAGCCTCTTTTATCGAAATCAGCCGGTCGATTTGAAAGAGGAAACGACAAACCAGCTGTTTGATAAAAGGCTGAAAACGAGTGTCTCCAGACTTGAGACGTATCACCGCTGTTCCTACCAGTACTTTGCTCAGCACAGCCTCAACCTGGAAGAGCGGCGTACGTATAAACTGGACGCCCCGGATATCGGGCAGTTATTCCACGAAGCGCTGAAGCAGATTACCGAATGGATCAAGGAGGAAGGGCGCGATTTTTCCCAGCTGCAGCGTCCGGAGACGGACCAGTATGCGGAACGGGCGACAACCTACCTTGCTCCAATCCTGCAGAACCAAATATTGAAAAGCTCCAACCGCTATCAATATATTCAGAAGAAGCTTCAGCAGGTCATTGCGAGAGCTGCTTTCGTTCTCAGTGAACAGGCCCGGAAGAGCAGCTTCTCTCCCGTCGGCCTTGAGCTTGGTTTCGGGACGGAAGGTGCCGAGCTGCCCCCGTTATCTCTTGATCTGCCGAACGGCTATGAACTGATGCTGCGCGGACGGATTGACAGGGTCGACAAAGCTTTGTCTCAGGAAGATTTGTTTCTTAGAATCATTGACTATAAATCAAGCAGCAAAGGCTTGAACCTGGTCGATGTTTTTTACGGCCTTTCTCTGCAGATGCTCGCGTATCTGGACGTCGTCCTGACGAATGCGGAGCAGTGGCTCGGCATGAATGCTTCACCGGCGGGGGTCCTGTACTTCCACGTACACAACCCGATGATTACCGGGAAACAGCTGCTGCAGGATCAGCAGATAGAAGAAGAAATCTTTAAGAAATTCAAAATGCAGGGGCTCCTGCTGGAAAATGAACGCGTTGTCCAGATGATGGACACGGGTCTTGACAAGGGATACAGCCAGATTGTCCCGGCGGCTCTGAAAGCGAACGGCGGCTTTTACAAGAGTTCAAAAACGGCCGATGCCGAACGTTTTGAACAGCTGAAAGCCTATATCCGCGAATTGATGGGTCAGGCAGGGACGAAAATTACAAATGGAACAATTGAACTGGATCCCTATCAGAAGAAACAGCAGGTCGCGTGTGAACACTGCTCGTTCCGTTCCGTCTGTCAGTTTGATCCGACCCTTGAGGGGAACGACTACCGCAAACTGCAGGACTTGAACGATGACGATGTGTTGGCACGACTGGCTGGAAGGAAGGAGAATTCATAATGGTCAGCTGGACAAAAGAACAGGAACGGGCCATTTACTCGCACGGCTCCGACATCCTCGTAGCAGCGGCGGCTGGTTCTGGGAAAACGGCCGTCCTCGTTGAACGGATCATTCAAAAGCTGCTGCATAAGGAGAATCCCGTGGATATCGACTCCCTGCTTGTTGTGACCTTCACAAATGCGGCCGCTCAGGAGATGCGGAACAGGGTCGGACAGGCGCTTGCCAAAGCCCTTGAGGACAATCCGGGCTCCCATCACTTAAAAAAGCAGCTGGCTCTGCTGCAGAATGCGTCGATTTCAACGCTGCACGCTTTCTGTATGGACGTGGTGCGGCGGTATGCCTATATGCTGGACCTTGATCCCGGCTTCCGTATTGCGGACACAGTGGAGGCTGATCTTATCCAGCAGGAAGTCCTGGAGGATCTGTTTGAGGACTGGTACGGCAGAGATGGAGAAGAGCAGGAACGGTTCTTTGACGTTGTGGAACGCTTTTCCAGCGACCGCAGCGACCTGGATGTGGAAAAACTCGTGCTTGATCTTTATACGTTTGCTACACAGAACCCGTGGCCGGACCAATGGCTTGATCAAATGGCAGCCATGTATGATGTGCGTGAAGATGAGGAAGAAGAACAGCTGGTGTGGCTCGACCTGTTGAAGCAGGAAGTATCCAGCCAGCTGAAGGCGATGGAAACCGAGGCCCGGCAGATGCTCGATCTTACCAGGGAGCCGGACGGCCCGTATGCATACGGAGAAACCGCAGAAGGTGATCTTGAACTCATCCAGCAGGCGAAGGGGGCGCTTGCCCATTCGTGGTCTGAGCTTCAGGCGTTCATGGAAGGACAGAAATTCAAAGCTCTTTCCAGAAAGAAAATGGACGCAGATGAAGAGAAAAAGGATGAAGCGAAGAAAATCCGCGACCGGTATAAGAAGCGGTGGAATGAGTTGAGGGACGAGTGGTTTTCCCGTACCCTGGAAAGCTATCTGAAGGATATGAAGGACCTGTATCCGGTCATGGAACAGCTGGTCATCATCGTTAAGGACTTTAAGCAGCGCTACGAGCAGTTGAAAAAAGAAAAGGCGATCGTCGACTTTTCCGATTTGGAACACTACTGCCTCAATATCCTTCTTGATGAATCCGCCTCCTCTGAGGTACTGGCGGCTTCACCGGTGGCGGAGGGCTTTCAGCGCCAGTTTTCTGAAGTGCTGATTGATGAATATCAGGATACCAACCTTGTGCAGGAGACGCTGCTCCGCCTGTTGACCGAGGGGAAAGACGCCGGTCATCTCTTCATGGTGGGGGATGTGAAGCAGAGCATTTACCGTTTCCGCCACGCCGAACCTTCGTTGTTTTTAAATAAATACAAGGCTTACGCTGCGGAAGGAAGTGTGGGGGAGCGTATCGATCTCGCCCGTAACTTCAGAAGTCGGAAGCAGGTGCTGGATGCGGCAAACTACATTTTTCGTCAGGTGCTCGACGAGGAAGTCGGGGAGATGGAATATGAGAAAGAAGCCGAACTCATTTACAGCAACACGATTTATGATGAATTGACTTCGGATGATACCGAGGCTGAGCTTTTTGTTATTGACCGAGAGTCCCAGGAAGGGGACTCGGAAGATGACGAAGCCTACAAAGATTTGGAAAAGGCGCAGCTGGAAGCACGGGCCTACGGAAAAATGATCCGGCGCTGGCTCGGGTATGAAGGTGGGGATCCTGTTCAGGTGGTCGACAAGGAGACCGGAACGAAACGGTCGATCCAATACAGGGACATCGTCATTTTGATGCGTTCCATGACCTGGGCTCCGACAATCGTTGATGAACTGAAACAGCAGGGGATTCCGGTTTATGCGGAACTTTCAACCGGATATTTTGAAGCGATCGAAATCAAGGTGATGCTGAGTATGCTGAAGGTGATTGATAACCCGATGCAGGATATCCCACTAGCTTCGGTATTAAAATCGCCGATTGTCGGACTGAATGAGGATGAGCTTGCGCAGATCCGTCTGGCGAAAAAACGCTCCACCTACTATGAAGCGATGCAGGCTTATGTGGGAAATAATGAGCTGGATCGTAAAGTGGATGATTTTCTCAAATTGTTGAAAAGCTTCCGGGAACGGGCGCGCCAGGGGGCCTTGTCGGAGTTGATCTGGGAGATTTACAGAGAAACAGGCTATTACGATTTTGTCGGTGGTATGCCGGGTGGACGTCAGCGCCAGGCCAACCTCCGTGCCTTGTATGACCGGGCCCGTTCTTATGAAGCAACGTCCTTCCGGGGATTGTTCCGTTTTCTACGGTTTATCGAGCGGATTGAAGAGCGGGGCGATGATCTCGGGGCGGCCCGTGCGCTCGGTGAGCAGGAGGACGTTGTCCGGATCATGACCATTCACAAAAGTAAAGGGCTGGAATTTCCGTTTGTCATTCTTGGAGCTGTCGACAAGCAGTTCAATATGATGGATTTGAAAAACCGGTACCTGCTTCATAAAGATTACGGGTTCGGTACAAGATATATTAACCCGCAGAAGCGGCTCATGTATCCGACGCTTGCCTATCACGCGTTGAAGGAAGCGAAGCGCAGGGAGCTTCTGGCTGAGGAAATGCGGGTCATGTACGTGGCCTTGACGAGAGCGAAGGAAAAGCTTGTTATGGTGGGGAATGTTGCTTCTTTTGATAAAAAGCAGAAAAAGTGGCAGCTGGCGGCCGACGTCAAGGACTGGGTCCTTCCTCCACATGACCGGCTCGAGGCAAAATCCTACCTTGACTGGATCGGTCCTGCCTTGATCCGCCACCACCAGGCAGATGAGCTCCGGGGAGAAATGGAAGTGCAGACCGCTGAAGCCATCCAGTATGACCACTCGCAGTGGAAGGTTCATATCGCCCACGGGAGTGAATTCAATGTGCTTGACGAAGTGACGGAGAAGCGGGATGAAGAACTGCAGACGGCGGTCGAGGAGTGGACGCAGGTGGACGTGGAAGCGGATGTGGATCCTTCTTATGTGGAGCGGCTGAACTTTGTCTATCCTCACGAGCAGGCCGCTTATACGAGAGCGAAGCAGACAGTAACGGAAATGAAACGCCAGCGGGAGACGCTTGATGAATACGCCGGTGACCAGCTGTTAACTCCTTACCGTGCCCCGATTGTCAGGCGCCCGCGTTTCATGCAGGAAGAGAAAAAGCTGACAGCAGCGGAGCGGGGAACAGCCATGCACACCGTCATGCAGCATCTTCCTTTTACAAAAGTATGGACAGCAGCCGAAGTAGAAGAGTATGTGGAACACCTGGTGCTCAAGGAAATTATGCGCAGGGAGGAAGCCGATGCGGTGGACCCCGAAGCCGTCGCGCAATTCTTCCATACATCTGTCGGAGCCATGGTGCTGAATGCGGAGACGATTGAACGGGAGATCCCCTTCAGTTTGACGCTGCCGGCCCACGAAGTGTATGCCAAGTGGGAAACAGAAACAGAGGAGCAGGTATTCATCCAAGGGGTGATTGATGTGGTGATTCCTTATGAGGATGGATGGATGATTCTTGATTACAAATCTGACCAGATTCCTGAGCAGGGGGAGAAGGCCGCACAGAAATTGGCCGATCGTTACCGGACCCAGCTCGGGTTATATAAAACGGCTCTCGAAAAAATCTGGAAGCAGCCGGTACGGAATACGTGCCTGTACTTCTTTGATGGACCACTCGAGGTGGAGGTGGAGACCGATGGAGGGAACGTGTGAGCTGTGTGGACGCTCGCCCGTGAAAACGACGGAGCATCACCTGGTTCCAAGGCAGTACGGTGGTGTGGAAGGACCGACGATTTGGCTGTGCGGTGCCTGTCACCGCCAGATTCATGCATTGTTTACGAATGCGGAGCTGGCTGGTTTTTATCACACACCTGAACGCCTGAAGGATCACCCTGCCATGCAGAAGTATTTGCGATGGGTGAAAAAGCAGGATCCAAAAAAGAAAATAACGACGAGAAAATCCAATCGAAGGAAACGTTGAAAAACCGGGGATGCCCCCGGTTTTTTTCTGTCTAAAAAAGAAGCCGCCCCTGTTTCCACAGGTGCCGCTTCAGGCGTTGGCTGTAATATTCTGATCGGCAATGTCCGGATCAAAGGGGTTCGTTGAGCTGAGTCCATTGTTGGTAATAATCCAGTTACCAGTATTCAATGCTCCAGAGCCGGCATTTGTTTTGGACGTCGCTTTAGGAGATAAATAAAAGGAGTCTCCGAAGTTGACGACCCCACCTCCTACGCTGTTAATGCTGATCGGACCGACAATCGCAGGCATAGCAGTGCCTCCTTTTCATGTACGGTTCAAGCCATATACCAACAACCTATGCAGTCGTGCAGGTTATGGTTCATCCTTTAGGATTCGGAAGTGTTTCGTATAACTGAGCGCATCGATATGATCGATCCCACCGGTTTGAAAAATCCCCGCCGTTGATACACCGACGACTCTTACGTTATGGATGATGATCGGATTGTTTTGATACGTGAACGTCTCTACATTCAGAGGAAGAGGAGGGGGAGGGCTTTTTAAAGAGAAAATGGAAAAATCATCAAACTGAAATACGTCTTCTTCAAACGCAGGTCCTTCTTTCTGCACTGCCAGCACGCGGGAGTTTGGCGAAGCTTTATACACATCGCCGATATCGGCGATGGAGCCGATCGCAAGAGATTGAATTTCAATATCGTTCGTATAGACCATCCGTTTAATCATCGGCCGGATGCTCATCCTCTCGTTCTGTTTCTATGCCGGCATCGGCTTCAGCATCCACCTCTTCGAACGGTCCGATAATCAAAGATTCCGGTGGCGTATCAAAAAAAGACTGCAGACGTATGGTTTTGTTATCACCGATCAAGAAGACTGAGGAGGCTGCGACCCCTGTGACTCGGATGTTTCCTACATGCAGCCCGTAGTTGTGGACGATGTGATTCATCCTTGACCATCTCCTTCGAGGTTATCCAGATACTGGGCAATGGAATGCTGAATCTCCGCCTTTACTTGATGGAAAATCTTCTCCGGCGGTGATTCCGGGTTTTCAGTCCGGTAATATTCAAGGCGCTGAGGGAGTTGTTTCCTTATGTCGGCAATCATCCGCTCCTTGTGATCGTTGGAAATCTCCCTTTCATGATCCCGGCAGTACTGGTTCATCCAGCCGGGAATATCGGAAACCATATACTCGTGCAGAAAGTGAAGCGCCTGCTCATCCGTTTGAGGCAGCTGGGGGTGCTGTCCCTGGCCGTTGTATAGATCCCCGATGTCGGAAAGGTCACCGCCCCCCGGGGTCAGACCAATCTGAAGCGTTCCTTCGAGTGTTTCAATTTTAAGCTGATCAAAGTGGTATTCAATTTTTTCAATGACGGTTTTTGCAGGGGGTTCTGTGGACTGGAGTTGATCGATTCTCTTTTGCAGCTGGTCAATCATCTGCTGCTGCTGCTCCATCTGCTTCATCATCTGGTCGACCCATGCCTGCCACGAATAATACGGATTCAACTCCACTCACCTCCCTGTACCATCCTATGAAAAAAAGGGGACAGCTATGTTATGGAAAGAGGGACGAGTGTTCCAGGGCCGACTTCAGGGATGGATACCTCTCCGTCTTCCGGCTGCGCTTTCTTTCCAGGCGCCGTGTATCCGCCGGAATTGTACAGTTCTGATTTTGACTGAATCACCCCGGAGCTTCCAATTTGAACGACGGAAGAGTTGGCCACACTGCCGATTCTCAACACGTGAATGTAAATCGATTGATGAACCGTTATGTTCATAACATTCCTCCTACGCATTCCCTACAATAGGCTGATCGATATTTTCAGAGTCATTGACGAACGTCTCCGACCGGTTGATGTTGATGCGGATGCCGTCGCCAGTGTTGAAGGAACCGCCGCCGGCAAAGGTCTTGGCGGCAGCTTGAGGAGCCATATAGTATACATCACCGATATTGAAGATGCTTGAAGACGAAAGAGAGATGACTTTGACAACTCCCACTTTGGCAGGCATAGAAAAACTCCTTTCTATATCTTATGAAACCTCGTTGTTTAAATAACGTAAGAAAAGTAAAATAAAGGTCAGAGGAGGAATACATATGAATACACAAGCGTCTCCCCTAGGGGATTCAGGAAGGCTGAACTGGATTGATGCCGCCCGGGGCCTGGCGATCCTCGGAATTTTCATGGTGAACGTCCCGGCCTTTAACGCCCCGTACTTCCTATACGGCGGGCAAGAGGAATTCTGGCCCTCTTCGGTGGACCAGACGGTTCAGAGTATCGTGGATATTTTCTTTCAAGCCAGTTTCTACACCCTGTTTTCCTTTATGTTCGGGTTTGGGATTCAGATGATGAAGGACCGGCTCGAGGAAAAAGGGATTCCGCATATGCCGGTCATTTACAGACGGCTTTTCGTTTTAACCGGTTTCGGTATGGTGCACGCGTTTTTAATCTGGCACGGAGATATCCTGCTCAGCTACGGGGTGCTCGGGCTTATCCTGCCGGCCTTCTTTAAAGTCTCACCCGGCTTTCTGCTTGGTTGGGCTTTTGGACTGCTCGGCCTTCTCACCCTGCCCTTTACACTCGCTCTTTACGTGGTCCGTGACCAAATACAGGGGGGTGTGAACAGGTCCGCAATCGAAAGTGCGTTGAGCCATTATGGGAATGGCTCTCTGCTTGATATCTGGCAGCAGAATTTCACAGACTGGCAGTATGCCAATGCCGCCGGCAATCTTCCATTTTTAGCGTTGAGTCTTGTACCGATGTTTCTATTAGGCATGTATGTGTGCAGAAAGCGGTGGCTTCATGAGCCGGACGTCCATAGAAGTACGATCATCAAGGTGTGGGTGGTTACAGGCATTCTGTTTGTGACATTGAAAGCCGGTCCCCACCTGTATGGGAATCCGGAATGGTTCGGCCTTATGCAGGACGGTGCCGGAGGCTCTGCTTCTGCCATCTTTTACGTCTTATCTATTACTCTATTGTTCCGCACGGAAATAGGTGCCAGACTGGCTTCCCCGCTTGTATGGGTGGGACGGATGTCGTTGTCCAACTATATCCTGCAGTCGATCTTCTGCTTTTGGCTTTTCTATTCCGCCGGCTTCGGGCTGTACGGGAAGGTGCCGCCTGCAGGAAGTGTGATGATTGTTGTCCTGTTTTACATTGTTCAAGTATTCCTCAGCCGTTTGTGGCTGAAAAACTACCGGTATGGCCCGCTGGAATGGCTGTGGCGGACCCTCACCTACGGACAGAAACAACCGAATAAACGCCGGAAAAAGGCGGTTTCTTAACAGGGGGCGGAGAATTTGAAGCGTAATCAACTGCTGAAAGAAAGTGAGTGGTGGGTGGAGGAAGCGATCATTACTGAAGCCCAGCGGGAAAGGCTGTTGGAGCACTACCCTGAAAAACAGTATAAGCCGGTGCTGCTCACTTTTGCCGCTTTATTCATTGGTCTTGGTTTTCTTACCTTTACAGCATCCAACTGGTCTTACCTGGCTGATTGGGGACGGATGGCTGTTCTTCTCTTGTCCATGTCCGCTTTTTATGTGGCGGGGGAGAGGGTGTACAAAAAGAAATCCCCCCGAGTGGGTTCGAGCCTCATTTTGACGGCGCTGCTGATTTTCGGCGCAGCCATTTTCCTGATCGGCCAGATGTATCATTATACAGCTTTTAGTGCGTCTCCGTTTCTGCTGTGGTCGATGGCAGCAGCAGGGTTGTACTTCATTATGAGAGAAGGCATGTTTTATTACGCTGCTGCTGTGATTATCACCGTCGGTCAGGTTTACAGCGGTTTGGTTTTTCAAGACTTTTATTTGTGGCTCGGCTTCCTGCTGCTGGCGGGTCTTGGGTGGGTGGTCTATGAGAAACGCTCTCTTCCGTTTGCAGGGGTGTTTGCCGCTTCCTATTACATCCAGGCCCTTGTCCTTGTCTTCAGCGGCGGATATCCGTACTACTGGCTGATCGTCGTATCGATGGCCCTTTATATCGCTGATGACTTTATCATCCAAAAAGGTCAGACGAGAATATGGAAAACATCAGCAGTCGTCTTTATGTTCGCCGTCTTTTTTCTGCAGATTTTCTTTCTTGGAGATGGATACGCTGAAACGTTAACGGAATCCTCTCTTTACTTCTTTCTCATCTGGGCAGTTCTGTTCGTCTTTGCCGTTGTCCGGTCAGCCTTGAGCACGACGAATTACTACTGGATTGATCTGTTGTTGTTCATCCCCGTCTTCCGTTTTCCCTCGGGAGATCTTTTTTCCTTGATCGTCCTGTTCTTCTATGCCGTATTATGGCTTGTTTCCGGTTACCAGCAGGAAGTACGGCGCTGGGTGAACAAAGGGACAGCGGCCTTCCTTCTCACGACACTGGCTGCTTATTTCCAGCTGGCCTGGGACTTTATGGACCGCTCTGTCTTCTTTTTCGTCGGAGGTCTTTTATTATTCGGCCTCAGTTATGGGCTGGAAAAGAAACGCCGGTCGTTCCGTAAGGAGGGAGAGGAAGAGTGAATAAACAGCGTTGGTTTTATGGACTTGTATCCGTTCAGGCTTTGTTTCTCCTTCTGATGGCTGGTGGTTATTATGCGATGGACGTTGTAGGCGAAAAAGTGGTGCTGAAAACAGCTCCTGTGGATCCGCGCGACCCTTTTTACGGAGATTATGTGGAGCTCGGTTATGATATCGAAGAAATTTCCGAAGACCAGTGGCAGGGAGAAAAGGCCTTGGATGGGGGAGAGAAGGTTTTTCTTCTTCTTGAAGCAGGTGAGAACGGCGTCTATGGTCTTCAAAAGGCCGGAACGGAACGACCTGATTCTGAGGAAGGACAGGTGGTGCTGGCAGCACGTTATCTGTGGGAAGATGAGCGTGCCTCCATACATCACGTGGATATCGGGCTGAACCGTTATTATATCGAAGAAAATACGGGGCGGATGTGGGAGCAGGATGAAGAACGACTTGTAACCATTGTGCTCGCTCCGTGGAACCAGAAAAAAATTGTCTCCCTGGATTGAACTCTGAATAATGCGGAAGGGCTTGAATGGTCTGGATGATCACGTGTCCCTTATCGTGGTTGCCTGCCGCAGGTACGGTCTCATCAATGAGCGCTTTTCTGTTTATCCTGCAGGAACGTTTTTCTCTTTAAGGACCGCTGAGGCACCGGATAGTAAGAAACATATTTTACGATGAAGAATGTCGTCCGGGGTGGTTTCCGTTGAGAAGAGGATGCTCTTCCGTGGAAAAGGAAATGAATGAAGCTCTTGAAGGCATTGGATGACCTTGAGGGATCTTTATAACCAAAAAAAACCTCCCCGTAGGTACGGGGAGGTTTTTTGGATTAGGAAAGAACAGCTTTGATCTGCTGTATCGCCCAGTCTAAATCTTCTTTTTGGATCACGAGCGGAGGAGCAAAGCGGATGACATTTTCATGCGTTTCCTTACAGAGAAGACCTTTTTCTTTTAACTGTTCACAGTATTTCCGGGCAGGTTCGGTCATTTCTACACCGATAAACAGTCCCTTGCCGCGTACTTCCTTGATTTTTGGATTGTCGATCGACTTCAATTCTTCCATCATGTACGTACCGAGTTCCAGGGAACGCTCCGCCAGTTTCTCTTCTTCGAGCACTTCAAGCGAGGCGGTCGATACGGCACAGGCAAGTGGGTTGCCGCCGAACGTGGAACCGTGGGAGCCCGGGTTGAACACACCGAGGATCTCCTTATTGGCAACAACACAGGATATCGGGAATACACCGCCTCCGAGTGCCTTGCCGAGAATGAGCATATCCGGAGTCACGCCTTCCCAGTCGCAGGCGAACATTTTACCGCTGCGGCCGAGGCCGGCCTGAATTTCATCCGCAACAAACAAGACATTTTCCTGACTGCATACGTCGTAGGCTTCTTTAAGAAATCCTTCCGGAGGCATCACAATGCCTGCTTCCCCCTGGATCGGCTCAAGCAGAAAGGCGGCCGTGTTTTCTGTGATGGCTTCTTTCAGCGCGTCGATATCGCCGTAGGGCACAAGCTTGATGCCAGGAAGCATTGGACCGAAGCCGCGTTTATATTCTGCTTCTGAGGACAGAGACACGGCAGACATCGTCCGGCCGTGGAAGTTGCCGGTGCAGGCGATGATTTCCGCCTGGTTTTCATCCACCTTTTTGACATCATAAGCCCAGCGTCTTGCTGCTTTAATAGCGGTTTCAACAGCTTCAGCTCCTGTATTCATCGGAAGTGCCATATCTTTATGCGTCAATTTGCAGATCTTCTCATACCAAGGACCGAGCTGGTCATTATGGAAAGCGCGTGAAGTCAAGGTCACGCGGCTCGCTTGATCGGTTAAAGCCTGGATGATCTTTGGATGACGGTGGCCCTGATTGACGGCAGAGTAAGCGCTTAACATATCCATGTAGCGGTTCCCTTCCGGATCTTCCACCCATACACCTTCCGCTTTGGAAATAACAATCGGCAGCGGATGATAGTTTTTGGCCCCGTATTCCTGTGTCTGATCGATAATGTTTTGACTGCTTATAACAGACATGTGATCCCTCCCATTTCTATTCAATCTCCAATCATTATAACAGGTTATGCGGTGTTTTTCTTACTATTGAAAAAATTATCCGTCCTAGTTATGAATAGGAAAGTGGAAGGCAGTCGTGGTATCATAGCGGTAGATTGTTGGAAAAGGAGGAGAAACCATTATGGCGCACTTACATATTACTTCCTGGGTAATCGCTTTTGTGCTAGTCGCCCTTGTGACGACTTTTGCACGGGGAGGAAGAGAAAAAGCAGCGAAGATTTCGCATATGATTCTGCGGGTTTTCTATCTGTTGATCTTGTACTCCGGCGGTTCATTGTTTGCCAGCTACTCCGTGTACGGAGCTATGATCATCATAAAAGTACTCGTAGGACTCTGGGCAATCGCTGCAATGGAAATGGTCTGTGTGAAATATAAGAAAAAGAAACCGGCTGCGATCTGGTGGGGCCAGCTGCTTGTTGCTGCGGTCATTGCTCTTGTACTCGGCTTCGGATTTCTTGGCGCGGGCATTTTACCTGCATAAAAATGACGCTGCATGCGCGAATCGCATGCAGCGTTTTTTATAGGTAAAAGGGGGCTTGAATTCTGTTTCTTATGTCCGCTACTTGGGGGATAACGGATGTTGTTTACATATATAATGATAATGATTATCATTCCCGGTGTCAACAGGTTTGTTCCTTTTTTCATAGAAGCCCCTGTTGATTCATATAGTGAGTCATCATGGATGTTTTATCGAAAGACTTCTGTTTAGAAAAAGGATGGTGAAGCAGGATGTGTGGAATTGTCGGTTGGGTGGACAGTGATTCCCGGACAGAGGGGAAAGCTTCTATACTGGACCGTATGGCGGATACACTCAGACACCGCGGTCCGGATGATTATCAAACATGGATACACGAATCCGCCGCCTTCGGTCATCAACGCTTAATTGTCGTCGATCCTGATGGAGGCAGGCAGCCGATGGTCCGGACCGCCGGGGATGAACAGTTTGTTCTATGCTATAACGGAGAACTTTATAATACAGAAGATATTCGCGCGGTCTTGAAATCGAAAGGATGGAGCTTCGCTTCCCATTCAGACACAGAGGTGCTGCTCATCAGTTATATAGAATGGGGACCGGATTGTGTCGATCATTTGAATGGCATTTTTGCTTTCAGCGTATGGGAAACGAAACGAAAGCGGTTGTTCCTTGCCAGAGACCGTCTTGGAGTGAAGCCGCTCTTTTACAGTCATCAAGGCGGTAAACTGCTCTATGCTTCAGAGATGAAAGCCATTCTTGCCCATCCTGACGTTGAGCCGGTGGTAGACCGCAGCGGCGTACATGAGCTGCTGTCTCTCGGCCCTTCCCGTACCCCTGGGCAGGGCGTGTTCAAGGATATTCAGGAAATCCGCCCGGGGCACTGCGCTCTTTTTGAAAAGGGGAAACTTTCCGTGAAACGGTACTGGAATGTGAAGAGTGCCCCCCATGAACACACATTTGATGAGACGGTGGAACGTGTCCGGGAACTATTTATGGATGCGTCCACACGCCAGCTCGTTTCAGATGTGAAGCTTGGAACCTTTTTGTCGGGCGGTGTGGATTCCAGTGCCATTACAGCAGTCGCCGCCGACATGTATAAGCAGAATCAAAGAGGGACGCTGCAGACATTTTCCATTGATTATAAGGACCAGGCCCGGTTTTTTAAGAAAAATGCCTTCCAGCCGGACAGGGATGAAGCTTTCATTCAGCTTGTCAGTCAGCAGCATCAGACAGACCATACGATCATGGAAGCCGCTACGGATGATTTGATGGACCGGTTGAAAAAGGCCGTTGAACTGCGTGATCTTCCCGGAATGGCGGATGTGGACTCGTCTCTTCTCTGGTTTTGTGAGGAAATTAAAAAGCATGTCACGGTTGCACTTTCAGGGGAGTGTGCCGATGAAATCTTTGGTGGTTATCCTTGGTTTTACAGGAAAGAAGATAAAGAGCGGAAGGGTTTCCCTTGGATCCGGTCCTTGAATGAACGAAACCGCCTGATCAGGGATGATTTAAAAGGCGACATCGATGTTGAATGGTATATGCTGAAGCGTTATGACGAAACCATCGCAGAGACACCACTCCTGACCGGTGAGAATGAGGATGCACGGAAGCACAGAGAGATGTCGTATTTAAATATGAACTGGTTTATGCAGACCCTGTTGGAGCGGAAAGACCGGATGAGCATGGGAGCCAGTCTTGAGGTCCGCGTTCCTTTCAGCGATCACAGACTGGTGGAGTATGTGTGGAATGTGCCGTGGAGCATGAAGTTTCATAATGATCAGGAAAAAGGACTCCTCCGTCAGGCGCTGCGCGGCATCCTTCCTGACCGGGTGCTGTTCCGGAAGAAGAATCCGTATCCGAAGACCTTTCATCCCGATTATACGAGGGCCGTCTGCCGCTGGATGGATAATATTCTGAGTGATGACGGGGCTCCGCTGTTTCAGTTGTTTGACCGTGATCAAGTGAGAAAATTGAAGGACAGCGAAGGGAAGTCGATTGATACCCCTTGGTTCGGCCAGTTGATGACCGGTCCACAGTTGATCGCCCACCTTTGTCAGATCGATCATTGGTTCAGAACCTACCGCGTCCAGCTCTAGGAATGAGCAGCCAAACCTGTGCGATGTTGAAAAACACCGCACAGGTTTTTGTCTGCAGGGAGATTCCAATTCTTCGCTCCGTAAACACAGGATTGACGGTGTAGATATGAAAGCGGTACCCTTAGAGAGGAGTGTTTTTTCAGGTCGAGGGAGGACGGAATATGAAAAAGGCAGCAGGAATCCTTCTGCTTCTTCCTTTTTTCCTTTTAAACAGCATGGTTTCCACAGCTGGCGAAGGGGAAGAGCGCAGGTGGCAGGATGAAAGTGTGTATTATATCGCGGTGGACCGCTTTTTCAACAGCGACCGCAGCAACGATGAACAAGTGGACGTTGAAGACCCGCAGGCTTATCAAGGCGGCGATTTTGCAGGGCTGACAAGCCAATTGGATTACATAGAGGAACTTGGTTTTACGACGATCCAGCTGTCCCCGGTGATGGCCAATGCGCCTGGAGGATTTCATGGCTTCTGGGTCACAGACTTCCGGTCGGTCGAGGAGCAGTACGGGACGATGGAGGAGATGAGAGCTTTCGTCCAGGAAGCCCATGACCGTGACCTGAGAGTGGTGCTTGATCTTCCATTGTTCACAGCTGCTGAACATCCGTGGCTCAAAGACGAAACGAAAAGCAGCTGGTTGAAGGAAGGCGTGACAGAAGCACCAGTGTCATGGCTTGACGATCTTCCACAGCTGAACATGGACAATAAGGAAACCGCAGCCTACATAAAAGAGACGATGAACTTCTGGATGGAAGAAGCAGAGGTGGACGGGTTTCACCTTGTGTCACAAACCGGTTTGGAAATGACAGAGGATCTGGATGATATTTTGTATACAACCAGCGTGGCAGACAGTAAGGAATTTTCACAGCCGCTCAGGGATGTCTTCGCAGCACCAGGGGCTGTCAAAGGAAAGGCGGTGGATAACAGCGGTGAGACCGTTGTCCAGCATCTCGATGGACCCTTTACCGGACGTTTTACGCATGAAGCTGTCGAAAACGGGCAGAACCCTATTACCCGCTGGCGTCTCGGTCTTACCTATATCTTTACGACACCAGGGCTCCCTGTCGTTTATTACGGTTCCGAAACGCCGTTGGATGATGGAGGAAATCCTGAAGCAGCGCCCATGATTAATGTGAAAGCTGGAAATGAAGAGTTAAAGCAGCGGGTTGAAAAATTAACATCGATGCGGGAGCAATACCCGGCGATAACCCGGGGGGATTATGAAGAGTTATATAACGACAACGGGCTGATCGTTTTCGAGCGCAGCGACGAAGAAGAATCGCTGATTGTTGCCATCAACAATGCATCAGAAACGAAAACCGCAGAGCTGGATCACTTGGACAGCGGCCTCCAGCTGCGCGGCCTCCTGCAGGACGGAGTGGTACGCGAGCAGTCGGATGGCACATACCGCCTGGCGATGGACAGGGAAACGGCGGATGTGTTCATCATGGAAGAGGACAGCGGCTATAACTGGCTGTTCATTGGCTTTGTCGGGGGCGTTCTGCTTCTGTTTACCGTGGCGGTTATCATCTTGAGCAGAAAAAGCCGTTCGTCTGAAAAAGCATAGATCTTCAGGTGGACCCACCTCTAATTTAGGGATCAGGCACGTGTCTCTTATCGACGGGGGGCTGCCTCGGGTACGGCCTCAAACCATATGTGAAAACGAGTTCACAACAAGGGCTGTCGACAACTTTTCGACAGCCTGAGAATGAAAAGCGCTCCAGCCTGCTGGAACGCTTTTTTTATTTGCTTTTTCCGGAATGTCTGCGATATCTGAGAATCAACCATACGCCGACGACCAGAAGCGGAACGACAAAGGGAGAGTATCCGATGAGTCCTACCGCTGCCCAGGAAGATATGGAAGCAAGTCCGTTCAAGGAACTGAAAAACGCCTGTTTGATGCGGTCTCCTGTATGGAGGGACGTACGTTCAGGTACAGAGAGGTTTGTTTCCTTGATCATCAAAGTGATTGTTGAATACTCGCTTTGGTTTTCCAGGAAGTTCATTTCTCCCTTCAAGGACTCGATGTCTCCCTGAACACGCTCAAGATCCTGTGAGATACGCACCAAATCCTCAGTGGCTCCGGCTTCTTCTAAAAATCCAAGGAGACGGGCTTCAATTTCTTCCTTCGCTATTAATCTGGCCTCCAGATCGACATACTGTCTGGTGACATCACGGCTGCTGATATTTCTCGCCTTCACGTCGCCTGCCGCGGCCTCAAGGTCGTCAAGAAAAGGAGTGAACGACGGCTGCGGTACACGCAGGGTGATGTGTCCTTCACGACCGCCGCTGTCTGTTTTTTGAATGGATGTTTCCACCATGTACGCGTCATACTGCTTCATGCTTTTGTTCATGTTCGTTTGGTAACGGTCAAAATCATCGGTTTCAAGAGTGAGGACAGCTTCATACACCATCAACGCTCCGATGCTGGTCCCTTCCTCAGCTTTGCCGTTTTCCATATCGGCTTGAAGTTCGGACTCGGAAGGCTGTGTCGCCTGTTCTTGTTCCAACGCTGTATCTTCGTTTTCGCGGGACTCTGAACCTTCCCTGTCTGATTGACAGGCCGTAAAAAGGAAGAGAAGTAACAAAAAAAGAAAAAACGTGGATGCTGCTTTTTTCATAAAGAAAAACCCCCAATCGCTTTGGACAGGGGGATCTGTAGAGCCCATCTCCTCCCCGGCCGTCTTTATAAATGAGACGCGCAAAGAGGGAGTAGGATTACATCGTTCAGGGAATAGTTATTGATATGTGTCGTTTAAAAAGAATAAAGCGATCGTGCCCGGGCCGGAGTGGGCGCCGATGGTTGCACCGACATAATCGATGTGAATATCGGCTGTTCCAAACTGGTCCTTGATCATTTCTGCCAGCTGTTCGGCTCTTTCGAAATCATCCCCGTGGCTGATGGCCACACGCTGGTTTTTTAAATCATCTCCCCGCTCTTCCATGACTTCAAGCATCCGCTTCAAGACTTTCTTGGATCCACGGATCTTTTCAAGGGGGATCAGCTTTCCACCCTCCATATGCAGAAGCGGTTTGATTTTCAGCAGTCCTCCGACGAAAGCTGCTGTCCGGCTCACCCGGCCCCCGCGCTGAAGGTATTCAAGGTCATCGACCGTAAAGATGTGTTCCATATGCTCTGCATGATAGGTTCCTGTTTCCAGAACGGTTTCAAGGTCTGCTCCCTCACGGGCGATTTCTGCGGCTCTCAAAACGATGAGACCGCATCCGAGGGAGGCAGCCTTGGTGTCCACCACTTCAAACGCGGCTTCCGGATAGTCCTCCTTGATTTCCTGCTCGACCATTTTAGCTGTCTGGTACGTCCCGGAAAGTTCGGAGGAGAAGGAGAAATAAATGAAAGGCTGGTTTTTTTCGGCGAGATTTGTAAACGTTTCTCTGAACGTCTGCGCAGAGACTTGAGCGGTTTTCGGTGCTTCTCCCTGACGCATCCGGTCGTATACATCCTTCGGGGTAATCGTCTCCCCATCCACATATTCCTCGTCTTTCATAATCACTTTTAAAGGGAGAGAGGTAATCCCATACTTTTCAACAGTGTCCCGGCTCAAGTCACTGGCCGAGTCACAAATAATCTGCACGTTCATTAGCGTCACCTACTGTCATAGAGTTTGTATGTTTAGTGTAGGCACAATCCTGTAGATAGTCAAAATAAAAAGTAAACCATCGTTCGACAAAATCAGGGTGTTTTCCTCAAGTTTAACTTGATTTTACCTACATCGGGTGATAAAAATGAATAGATGATAGAGGTTAGGAGGTTTTTAGGTGTTTACAGTAGAAATAAAAAGGATTCTGATTGTTTTGTTCGGTGCGGTCCTGAACGCGATTTCACTGAACTTATTCTTAATTGAAGCCAACGTTTATGCGAGCGGTTTTACAGGTGTCGCCCAGCTGTCGACGAGTATCTTAAATGATTTCGCCGGCATTCCGGTCAGTACCGGGCTGCTCTTATTCATACTTAATATTCCGGTGGCCATTTTAGGTTGGATGAAAGTAGGGAAGGGATTTACCGTTTATAGTGCCATTTCTGTTGCTTTTACGACGTTCTTTCTTGAAGTCATCCCTGTGATGCATTTGTCGGAAGATATCATCCTGAACGCGGTATTCGGCGGCGTCATCGGTGGTACGGGTGTAGGAATTACCTTGAAATGGGGGGCTTCCACGGGAGGTCTCGATATTATTGCGATGATTCTGTCGAGAATGAAAGACCGCCCGATCGGCATTTACTTCTTGATGATTAACAGTGCCATCATCGTGATTGCCGGTGTGCTTTACAAACCGGAAAACGCCCTTTATACCCTCCTTACGCTTTATGTTACAACAAGGGTGATTGATGCGATCCACACACGTCATGAGAAGCTGACAGCGATGATCATTACATCCAGGGCAGCCGATCTTGAAAAAGCCATCCACGGGCACATGGTCCGTGGGATTACGACACTGCCTGCCCGTGGGGCGTTTACCCAGCAGGATAAAAACATGCTCATCATGGTCATTACGCGTTATGAACTTTATGACCTGCAGCATATCATTCAGGATGTGGATCCTAAAGCCTTTACGAACATCGTTCAGACGACAGGTATCTTCGGCTTTTTCCGAAAAGACGATCAATGATGTAACTTTTCCACCTCTGAAACGACGAATACATTAAATAGCATAAAGAGGAGTGGGGGTCATGAAAAACGTGCTAGCCGGTATCTTCGGAATAGCGCTCTTATTTGCCGCAGGATGCTCGAACCAATCGGAAGTCAAACAGGCGGAAGGTGAGGAGAGCGAAGAAGCGGCATCCGAGGAGATTACCGAGGATCAGCAGACGGAAATTGATATGGAGGGCCTGATCGAACAAATGGTTATGGATGCGGAAGTGGTTGTGGATTCCGGAGAAGTTTCGTTTGAGTTTTCCTTGAAGAATACGGGGGAGGACCCGGTCATTCTAGGCTTCACCTCAAGCCAGAAGTATGAAATCCAGGTGAAAGACAAAGAAGGAGAAGTGGTGTATACCTACTCCGCGGATCAGATGTTTGCGCAGGGTTTAACGACCGAGGAAGTCGAAGCAGGAGGCCTTCTGGAGGCTTCTGAAACGTGGCCGGCTGATATTGAGCCGGGAGACTACGAGGCAACGATGACGTTCCTTGTGGATACGATCAACGATCAGCCGCTGGATGCGAATCCTTTTGAAGTGACACAGTCATTCACCCTTGAAGGGAAGGACGCTGTAACCGAAGAGGAAGCAAAAACGGATGAAACCGGATTGAAAGAGGCCGAGTACGGGAAAGGGGAAGCTTTCCGTAAAGTGACGGTGTCAGGAGAAAACGGGTCGTATGTCGTAAAGGGGGAAGCCCGCGTTTTTGAAGGATCTTTCCTTTACAGTGTGGAAGACGGTCATAACGTACAGGTATCCCCAACACCAGTAAAAGTTAAAGAGGGAGCCCCTTCCTGGTCTCCTTTTGAAATCAATATCTCCATTCCGAAAGAGGATATGCCGGACTACGGCATGGTTACTCTGATTTTATTTGAGGAAAGTTCAGACGACGGGCGTCCGATTCATCTGAACTATATTCCTCTTGAACAGGTACAGACGACCGAATAAAAAAACAGCCCTGCCGTTTGAACTATAACCCGAATAATGGACACTTATAAAAAAGTGCCCCGTTATTCGGGTTATTTCTATCTCTAGAAATTTAACCCGTTTATAATGAAAATAAGTTTATGAACGGAGTGGATGGAATTATGAGTAAACAACTATATTCAAATTTGGAAATGAAACAGCTGGAGGTTAACCCAAATGTGATAAGGGTTTCAGATCGTTCCATTACCTATCACCCTCATTTTAAGAAAGTCGCCATTCGTGAATATCAAAATGGAAAGTTCCCCACTCAAATTTTCGAGGAACACGGATT
>NZ_AUDY01000014.1 GCF_000425705.1 Halobacillus kuroshimensis DSM 18393 | reverse complement strand
TTGCTCCGTCAGACTTTCGTCCATTGCGGAAGATTCCCTACTGCTGCCTCCCGTAGGAGTCTGGGCCGTGTCTCAGTCCCAGTGTGGCCGATCACCCTCTCAGGTCGGCTACGCATCGTTGCCTTGGTGAGCCGTTACCTCACCAACTAGCTAATGCGCCGCGGGCCCATCTGTAAGTGATAGCGAGAAGCCATCTTTCAACTTATCTTCATGCGAAGAAAAGTATTACCCGGCATTAGCCCCGGTTTCCCGGGGTTATTCCGATCTTACAGGCAGGTTGCCCACGTGTTACTCACCCGTCCGCCGCTCGTTCCACGAGCTTCACCCCGAAGGGATCCACTCGCTTCCCGCGCTCGACTTGCATGTATTAGGCACGCCGCCAGCGTTCGTCCTGAGCCAGGATCAAACTCTCCATAAAAGTAGTTTGACTTGCTCATTTGCACACCGAATGTGCTTTGTTTCAAATTTCTTCATTAAAGAAGAAATGTTTTGACGTACTGGTTGGTTCGTTCAGTTTTCAAAGATCAAATACTGCCTTGTGCGACAGTAATCAAATTCTAGCACAACTACTCTTATTTCGTCAATAGCATTTACTAGATTTTGTTGAAAGTTTTATGTTGCTGTTACTTTCTCTGAAGCAACGTTTACTATATTACATGTTTCACACCGTTACGTCAATAGAATGATAGATATCTTTATCAACTTTTTATATTCTGCTACTATCATGGTTTTCTTATATGGATATGATCCGGACAATTAAAAAAATGAGCCTCTTCTATAGTCGAAGAGGCTCATTCAGGCTGCAAGTAATAGACGGCCTTTCTTTTTTTCTTTCTGATGATACGTGCGGCCATCCGAGCGGCCCGTTTATTGTCGGAAATGACTAAGATATCTTTTGTGCAGTCAAACCGTTCCTTTAAAGCCCGGGGCAAATAATTCAATGGAATGTTCTCGGCTCCAGGATAGGGGGAGCGGTGGGCGATGATGTAATCCCTGATATCAATCACACAGACGTTATCCCCTGAATAAGACTGTTCGAAATAAGACTTCAGAGATGATCTCCGATTATAGTAGAACAAGGTGGTCAGGAATATTATTATGGCCGATCCATATACGAATTCCATTGATCTCACAACCCTTTCAGGATTAAAAGACGAGTTCTCCGTCCCATTTCAACATGCCGCCTTCCATATTCGATACATTGGAGAAGCCCTTTTCCTTCATAAATTCTGATGCGTTCATGCTTCTGCGGCCGGAGCGGCAGACCATCACATAGGATTCATCTTTTGGAAGCTGATCTACAGACTGCGGGATGTCGCTTAGTTTAATGTGTCTGGCACCAGGAATCATACCTTGAGCCACTTCATCATCTTCCCTCACATCTATGACTTTAATATCTTCATTATTGTCCAGTTTGTTTTCGACTTCCTGTGGTGTTATTTCTTTAATTTCGTTCACGATAACCCCTCCAATTGTATTGATCCATGTTCATTTTAATTCATCATATTTCAAAGTCAAGACATCTGTTCAAGAGGTGGTTTCCTGCATAAAAAGAGTGCCACAGGCAATTTACCCAGCGGCACTCTTTCTAAAACGATCAGTTGGCTACAATATTCACAAGTTTTCCAGGGACTGCAATGACTTTTCGAACCGTTTTTCCGTTCAGCCATTCCTGAACGTCCTCATTTTCCAGCGCCTGCTTTTCAAGATCCTCTTTGGAGGCCTCCACAGGCACCATCATTTTCGCTCTTACTTTACCCATGACCTGAACGACAATCTCTACCTCATCTTCGACAAGTTTGGATTCATCGAAAGAAGGCCAAGGTTGATAAGTGATGGTTTCCTCATGTCCAAGCTTTTCCCATAGTTCTTCTGCAACGTGAGGAGCAACAGGGGAAAGCAGCTGTACAAATCCTTCCGCATAGGCTTTTGGAATCGTATCGGCCTTATAGGCTTCATTAATGAAGACCATCATCTGTGAAATGCCTGTATTGAAACGCAGTTCCTCAAAGTTTTCCGTCACTTTTTTCACCGTCTCATGGTAGACCTTCTCCAAGGGATGGCCGGATTGTTCCGGTTGAATTGAGCTTGACAGCTCACCATCCGGCATGAACAACCTCCATACACGATCAAGGAAACGACGGGCGCCGTCAAGACCGTTTGTCGACCAGGCAATAGATGCTTCCAATGGGCCCATGAACATTTCATAAAGGCGCAGGGTATCGGCCCCGTGTGAATAGACGATATCATCAGGGTTCACGACGTTCCCTTTGGATTTACTCATTTTCTCGTTATTCTCTCCGAGAATCATCCCCTGGTTGAACAGTTTTTGGAATGGTTCTTTTGTTGGAACGACACCTGCATCATATAGAACCTTGTGCCAGAAACGGGCATAAAGAAGGTGAAGAACGGCATGTTCAGCCCCACCGATATATACGTCGACAGGAAGCCACTTCTTCAAGGCTTCATAATCTGCAAATGTTTCTGAATTAGCCGGATCAATATAACGAAGATAATACCAGCAGCTTCCGGCCCACTGCGGCATGGTGTTTGTTTCTCTGCGGCCCTTCATCCCTGTTTCAGGGTCCACAACGTTTACCCAGTCATCAATATTAGCCAGCGGTGACTCCCCGGTCCCTGATGGTTTGATTTCTGTTGTTTTCGGCAGTTCAATAGGAAGATCCGCTTCTTTTACCGGTGTGATGGATCCGTCTTCCCAGTGGATGACAGGAATCGGCTCTCCCCAGTAACGCTGGCGGCTGAACAACCAGTCACGCAGACGGTATGTCGTTTGTTTCTGTCCCCGGCTGTTATCCTCCAGCCATTGTATGGCTTTTTGGATGGCTTCTTCTTTTTGGAGGCCGTCAAGGAAGTCGGAATTGATGTGGAGTCCGTCTTCTGTATAAGCCGCTTCCTCTACATTCCCGCCTTCAACAACGGGGATGATAGGCAGACCGAAAGCCTGGGCGAATTCATAATCCCGCTCATCATGAGCCGGGACCGCCATGATTGCTCCACTTCCATAGCTCATAAGCACGTAGTCCGCCACCCATACCGGAAGTTTTTCACCGTTGATCGGGTTGACGGCATAGGCTCCGGTAAATACTCCGGTTTTATCCTTCGCTAAATCTGTCCGCTCAAGGTCGCTTTTGTTTTTCGCTTTTTCAATATAAGTGCCTACTGCTTCTTTTTGTTCACTTGTTACGATTTCATCGACTAATGGGTGCTCAGGTGCAAGAACCGCGTAAGTGGCCCCGAACAATGTATCCGGACGCGTTGTAAATACATCAAAGGTAAGCTCTGTACCGTCCAGCGCAAAGGTGACTTCCGCCCCTTCGGATTTACCGATCCAGTTGCGCTGCATATCTTTAATGCTTTCCGGCCAGTCCAGCTCTTCCAGATCATCCAGAAGACGATCCGCATAAGCCGTGATTTTAAGCATCCATTGTTTCATCGGACGGCGCTCAACAGGGTGACCTCCACGCTCACTCTTTCCATCAATGACTTCTTCATTGGCCAGAACCGTACCCAGGGCAGGGCACCAGTTTACAGCGACTTCATCGATATAGGCGAGCCCTTTTTCATAAAGCTTCAGGAAGATCCACTGTGTCCACTTGTAGTAATCGGGGTCTGTTGTATTGACTTCACGATCCCAGTCATAGGAAAAACCCAGCTCCTGGATTTGACGACGGAAGTTATCAATATTCTGCTTTGTGAATTCTTCCGGATCATTTCCTGTATCCAGTGCATACTGTTCCGCCGGAAGACCAAAGGCATCCCAGCCGATCGGATGTAGAACTTCATATCCCTGCATCCGCTTCATACGGGAAAGGATGTCTGTTGCCGTGTAACCTTCCGGGTGCCCGACGTGCAGACCTGCTCCGGACGGATACGGGAACATATCCAATGCGTAAAATTTCTGTTTGTCTGAATGACTGTCTGTTTTGAACGTTTTTTCGTTCAACCAATGATTCTGCCACTTTTTCTCTATCGTTTTATGATCAAAAGCCACTTCATTTCCTCCTTTATCTCTCTCGAATAAAATATAAAAAAGCCCCTCATCCCAAATGGGACGAGAGGCTTGATTCCCGCGGTACCACCCAAATTAACACAACTTATGTGTTCAACTCGACATCTGTAACGGCGATGAAACCGGCAGAAACTACTCTTCGTTCACTTCTGCGACATCCAAGGCGAGTTCAGGACAATTAAGGACAGCTTCCACCAGCCGCTGCCTCTCTGGTACTTAATCAGAACCTTACTACTCCTTTTCAACGTCATCATATATATTCGTATCTTAATGAAAGGGCAGGCCTTTGTCAAGCGCTCCTCTTATCACCCAGCCATTCATGCTACAATAAGGTGAAATCTATTGTTTGGAGGCACAGCATGATTTTAAATAAAATACTGGAGCAGGCTCACGCTCTTATGAAAAAGGCTGTTCATGAAGGCGGCGCTGTCATTGACGGGACGTGCGGCAACGGCCATGACACCTTATTCTTATCCAACCTCGTCGGAAACGATGGTCACGTCTATGCTTTTGATATCCAGGAACAGGCCGTTGAAAATACCAGGGCACGTTTGAAAGAGCACGAAGTACTGGAAAGGGCCACGGTCATTCATGACTCTCATACGCACATTGAGAAGCACCTGCAGGAGGAGCATAAAGGCATGATCCAGGCGGCTATCTACAATCTTGGATATCTGCCGGGCAGTGATAAAAGCATCATCACAAAGCCGAATGACACCATTACGTCCATCCAAAACGTCTTGAAATCCTTAAAAAAAGGAGGCCTTGTCGTCCTCGTCGTCTATCACGGACACCCGGGAGGAAAAGAGGAAAAGGAAGCCGTCCTCCGTTATGTCTCCTCACTGGACCATAAGAACTATGAAGTTCTCAACTACAGCTTCATCAACAAGGATCGGACCCCTCCCTTTATTATCGCCATCGAGAAAAACGTATAAAACAAGCCTGGCAGTTTTAACCCCTGCCGGGCTTTAATTTATGGTACATTTTCGTATTGAAATAAAAGAAAGCCGTCTTCCGGCCGCTGATTTTCAGCATATCCTTTACAAAGCTCTTTGCATTGGACAACCGCCCGACTTTCCTGTCAGCCAGATACATCCCAACAAGGCCTTTATGGATCATTTGATGAAAGGCCCGGTCCGGAAGCTTCTGAACCTCTTCATCCGTCCTGCGCACAAAGTATTCAAATCTCCCTTTCATCTGTTCCTGATGGTCATAATAGGAACAGAAATTGAGATCTCCTTCCCGTTCATCCTCTTCCTGATCAATATAATAGTCAAGCAGAATATGAAGCCCCTGCATAAACGGAAAATAACTGTCCTCCACATTACGGGCCAGATCCTCATCCATTTTGTTCCCCAGCGCATAAGAAACCAGGCAGAAAATGCCCAAGGTGGAGCCGGTGCAGGCGGAAAATTCATACCATTTCAATTCCGGCCAGTCGGTCTGGTGATGTTCGAACCACTGCTGTAGTCTCGGAATCCTTTCCTCTTCGATCACGTGCTTATGTACCTGAAGGTCGCAGTACAAACGCCCAAGCTTCAGTGCCCGCCCATGGACAATCTGATAATTATCAGCCTGACCCAGCACATCCTGACAGGTTTTCACAAGCTCATGAAGATACCCGCCGTCATCCTTTTCTTCCCTGTATTTATAATAGTCTCGGCACGGATTTCCCGGGGTTAATGCATCAGCCATCGACAAGTGGAGCCTTTCAAAATCATCAGGATCCATGGAGGTGCTCCGGTCACATAAATTATCGAGATAATCACTGATCGTCTGATAAGCGACAATAAAGCGGACAGCAAGATCCGGGCGGTCACCGGAAAGCACGGAATAAATCGCCCCACCTTCGCAATGAAAGGTTTTATCCTTAATACTGGCCTCGGCCTGTGCTCTTAATTCTTCATTAGGGATACGGGAGGCAGCTTCTTTCCAATAGGCTAGCTCTTTATGTACTCGCGGAAACACATTCCGATACACTTCATAAAGCAGATGGACAGCATTGCTTGGAACGGACTCCTTCAAGGGTGGACACTCCTAACGTTCATTTATTATGTTGCTCAAAAAAGACTGTGTATAGTGATAGACCTGGTCATTTTCCGGCTCATTGAAAATTTCATGATAAAGGCCCGGCCACAGCTTATAACTTTTTTCACTGGTATCAACATGATTGAACCATTCTTTCGTGCGTGCCGGATCCACTAAAAGGTCTTCCTCTGCCTGCATCACTAAGAGAGGAACATCAGGAAAACGATTGACTTGTTGAAACGCCCGGCTTCCCGCCTTTTGAAACTCACGGTACCACCGCACCGATACTTTATCAATGACAAGAGGATCCTGACGGAATTCTTCAACCTTGATTTGGTTTCTAGTTACATTTTCGGGATTCTGTCCCGCTTTCATACGCAGCGAAGGTGTAAAAACATTCATTAGATATGATAAAGCTTCCAGCGGCCGGGTCGTTTTATTCCGGATCTGTACAGCTGGAGAAGACAAAATCACACCATCCAGCTGGGGCTGCTTTTCCTCCATAAAACGAATCACAGCCAGTCCACCCATGCTGTGGCCGAGAAGGAATATCTTTTTATCCGGATCCGCCTGCTCATACCAGCTTTGAATGGTTTCAACGTAATCACCAAACGAACGAATATGACCTTTCTTCCCATCGGACAACCCCTGTCCCGGCAGGTCTCCATAAATCACTGAAAAACCGTCCTGACGGAAACGATCGGCAAGTTCCTTATACCTTCCCTTATGCTCAAAAGCGCCATGGACGAGAATGATCGTTGCGCGATCACGGGTCGATTCCAGTTTTTCCACAGCCGATCCCTCTTTTCATTTGATATACTGATGTTATTCATATTATAAGGGGGCTTCGTATGATTTGCGAATATAAAGGGAAACAACCTCTCATCCACCCATCAGCTTTTACAGCAGAAGATGCCGTCATTACCGGGGATGTTGTCATAGAAGAGAACGCAAGCATCTGGTTTAAGACGGTCATCCGCGGCGATGTCTCATCGGTACATATCGGTAAAAACACAAATGTCCAGGATCTGAGTATGCTGCACCAAAGCCCTGACCAGCCTCTCATACTGGAAGACGGCGTTACGGTCGGGCATCAGGTTACCCTGCATTCTGCACACGTTAAACACGACGCTCTGATCGGTATGGGATCCATGATTCTTGATGGCGCTGTCATAGGGGAGCGGGCCTTTATCGGAGCAGGAAGCCTTGTTCCGCCCGGAAAAGAAATCCCTCCGGATACACTGGCCTTCGGGCGTCCGGCCAAGGTGATCCGTTCCTTAACAGAAGAGGATTACAAAGAAATGGACCGGATCCGGAAATCGTATGTCGCAAAAGGGCAGTACTATAAGAACCTTCGGGGCTGAAACGCTTTTCAGCTGGATGCCTGCATGAATAGAAGACAGGCGGAGGGAAATGGATACAATCTCTCAGGAAGAACAAGGGATGGCCGTATCGTAGATTGAAAGACCAATACGTACTCTTCCGTTTGTACAGTCATGAAAATAAAAAAAGCTGCTTCCTCCAACAAGGAAACAGCTTTTTTTTATTGAAAACGTCCGCTGAGCTCTTCCGCTTTATCCGTTCGTTCCCATGGAAACTCAACATCTGTCCGGCCAAAGTGGCCGTAGGCAGACGTATCACGGTAAATAGGCTTACGAAGATCGAGCATTTTAATGATTCCAGCAGGACGGAGATCAAACAAGTCACGCACAGCGCCCACCAGCTTTTCTTCCGACACTTTGCCGGACCCGCTGGTATTGATGGAAATGGAAACCGGCTGGGCCACCCCGATCGCATAGGCGAGCTGGACTTCCACCGTATCCGCAAGACCTGCGGCTACGATGTTTTTCGCAACATAACGAGCTGCGTATGCAGCGGAACGGTCCACTTTGGTCGCATCCTTCCCACTGAAGGCACCACCACCGTGACGCGCATATCCACCGTACGTATCTACGATGATCTTACGTCCTGTTAAACCGGCATCCCCTTGAGGACCGCCGATTACAAAACGCCCGGTCGGATTGATAAAGTATTTGGTTTCATCATCAATATAGCCTTCCGGTACAACCGGCCCGATCACCTGCTCTTTCAAATCCTTCTGGATCTGTTCGAGCGTGACCTCTTCAGCGTGCTGAGTCGAAATAACAATCGTATCCACGCGGACCGGATGATCATTTTCATCATATTCAATCGTTACCTGCGTCTTGCCATCAGGACGAAGATAATCGAGTGTTCCGTCTTTGCGGACATCAGAAAGACGCTTGGAGAGTTTGTGGGCAAGAGAAATAGGCAGCGGCATCAGTTCAGGTGTTTCATTGTTGGCAAACCCGAACATCAATCCCTGGTCACCAGCACCGATGGCTTCTATTTCATCATCGCTCATTTTCCCTTCACGGGATTCAAGCGCAACATCCACCCCACCCGCAATATCCGGGGACTGCTCATCAATAGCCGTCAAAACGGCACATGTATCTGCATCAAAGCCGTATTTTGCTCGTGTATATCCAATATCTTTAATCGTCTGGCGCACGATTGATGGAATATCAACATAGGTATTCGTACTGATTTCACCGGAAACCAGGACAAGTCCCGTAGTTACTGTTGTCTCACATGCCACCCTTGCATTCGGGTCGTTTTTTAAAATTTCATCTAAAATAGCATCAGAAATAGCGTCACAGATTTTGTCCGGATGACCTTCTGTCACGGATTCTGATGTGAATAACCGGCGGTTCGCTGGCATTCTAAAAACTCCTCCTTCTGTAAGTACAAAGTATTAGACGGAACTCTTTACCAGTATGTGTAGAAAAACATAAGTTCATTTCATGAGTGTCACCCTGGATCCGAAAACGTTTTCGTGCACGTTCTCAGTCAGAAATAATAAACAGGCGGCAAGGCCTGGTCATGGACATTTCCTTCATATAAAAAGAAAAAACCCTTCCTATTACCGAGGAAAGGGGCTGCTTCCTTTCGCTCTTATCGTCCAAGGAGCTGACTCCTTGCTTCAGGTTAGCACCATGTCCCTGAGGACGGTTGCTGGGTTTCAAAGGGCCTGTCCCTCCACCAACTCTGGATAAGAGAGTTTCCGTTCTCAGCTATCGTATCGAAAAGCGTGTTTAATGTCAATTAGATTCATCGGGTTTCGAAAAACCCTTTCCATCCAAATTCATCCTGGATAAACGTTCTGATAAAACCATCATAGGATAATAACAGCCATGAAATAGGGCAGAATTGAAAACTTTCCCACAATCCACTGAATAGTATGGACGATTAAAATAAATGTGTTATACTAATCTCACATTATTAAACTGCAAAGGCGGGACGATGCATATGAGTACAATAAACCAACTGTCAGAACTTAATCTTCTACTTTCCCAGGACCATGTCCACCACCAATTATCTGTTCCACATTTAGTGGAAAAGATCTTATACCGCAATGAAGGTACACTCACGGAAAGAGGGGCTGTTCAGGCTACGACCGGTACCTATACGGGACGCTCACCAAAGGACAAATTCATTGTCCGCGACGACGTAACCGAAGATAAAGTTGAATGGGGTGCTGTGAACCAGCCTATTGACGATGATACGTTTGTGAAATTATACCATAAAGTGCTCGATTATTTGAAAGACCGCAGGGAGTTATTCGTCTTTAAGGGATTTGCAGGAGCGGATGAGCGCTACCGCCTTCCTATGCAGGTACTTACAGAATTCGCCTGGCACAATTTATTCGCCCGCCAAATGTTCATCCGGCCGGAGGCATCCGAATTGGAGGAGCATGACACAGAGTTCACTGTCATATCTGCTCCAACCTTCAAAGCAGATCCTGACGTGGATGGCACGAATTCCGAAGCGTTCATAATGGTTTCGTTTAAACACCGCGTTGTCCTCATCGGAGGAACAGAATACGCAGGGGAAATCAAGAAGTCCATCTTCTCCGTCATGAACTACCTGCTTCCGGAAAAGAACGTCCTTCCGATGCACTGTTCGGCCAACATCGGCAAAGAAGGCGACGTTGCTCTGTTCTTCGGTCTGTCAGGCACAGGAAAAACGACTCTGTCCGCTGATCCTCAGCGTCGCCTGATCGGTGACGATGAGCACGCCTGGTCCCCCTACGGTGTCTTTAACATTGAAGGAGGATGCTATGCCAAGTGCATCAACCTGTCCAAAGAAAAAGAACCGCAGATCTATGATGCCATTCATTTCGGATCCGTTTTGGAAAACGTCGTCCTTCAGCCGGATTCACACGCACCGGATTATGACGATACGAGCCTGACGGAAAATACACGGGCTGCCTACCCACTGGATCACATTGATAATACAGTGCAGCCAAGTATTGCCGGCCATCCAAATGCCATCATTTTCTTGACAGCCGATGCCACGGGAGTCCTCCCACCGATCAGCCGTTTAACAAAAGAACAGGCGATGTACCATTTTCTAAGCGGCTATACGAGTAAACTGGCTGGCACAGAGAGAGGGATTACCAAGCCGGAAGCTACTTTCTCCGCCTGCTTCGGTTCACCTTTCCTTCCGCTTGCTCCCTCAGCATATGCAGAGATGCTCGGAGAGAAAATTGACCAGTTCAATACGGACGTCTTTCTTGTCAATACAGGCTGGTCAGGGGGAGCCTACGGAGAAGGCGAGCGTATCAAACTGAGTTACACACGTTCCATGATCCATGCAGCTCTGGAAGGTGAACTGAGTTCTGCCGAAACTTATAAAGACCCTGTGTTCGGGCTTCACATCCCGACCCACTGCCCGGGAGTACCGGACGAAGTCTTATTTCCGAGAAAAACATGGAACAATCCGGCCGCTTATGATGAGAGTGCCAAGGAACTTGCCGAGAAGTTTCATGCCAACTTCAAAAAGTTCACATACGCCAGTGATAAAATCAAGCAGGCCGGCCCGACCCACCACACAAACTAAATACAAAAAATCCGCCGTTATCCAACGGCGGTTTTTTTCTGTTCAGCGGTGTTCCAGCCGCTTTAAACATTCCGGAAGAACCTCATCCTTCATCATGAAGCTGAACCGGTCGTTATTTTTCAAGTTTCCCGGCAGGTGCCGGAAAAGAACAGGGCCATGCGTTTCAAAATAATGATCTTGATCAGCCAGCTCAGATATTGTAGCAAAATAGACATTCTTGATGACAGTTCCGCCTTTTCCATCGACATGATACTGCCCAAGATAAGTCAGATCATCAATATCGGCTCCTGTTTCTTCTTTCACTTCTCTTACTGCTGCCTGTTCCGCCGTCTCCCCTTCTTCTACTTTCCCACCAGGGAATTCGAGCCCTCTGTCTTTGTGCCGGGTTAACAGCCACTGATCACGAAAGCGGCAGATGATCCACACATGTTTTGGCTCTTCAGAAAAAGGGTGATCCTCGAAGGATAACCGGACAGGATTTTGATAAAAATCATAAAAAGTTTTCATGTCTCTTCAACTGCCTTTAATCCTTGTTATACGTTCGCTTTCCTGTTTAAATCGTACCATAAGCAGCCGCAAATACAAACCAGTCCCTCTCCACTTATAGGATTTCCGGTCCGTACCGACACAAAATCCCCCTATTATGTAGGAAAGAACCGCTTCAAAAGGGGAAGCGGCCCTTCTCTCAACTTTTCAATACGCCCATTTCCTCAATATGCTTCTTCGTCATTTCATCACCCAGATCATAGATCTGTTGGAAAGCCTTATGCATATCGGCATCGGTATCATCGTTATCCTGATCCTGATGGTAAGGCATAAATGGAATATGAGCCCTGTAAAAGGACCGGACGTCTGCATGAGCAATCTCATCAAAAACTTCACGCAGAGCCGTCACTTCTTCAGGGGTGGCGTAGATAATAAAATCATCATTGTTGGCATCATGATTTATCGAAATCTCCCGCGTACCGATGTTAATGTAATACGGATCTCGTCCCATCTTCACCCTCCTTTCCCTTAGTGTGAACCATGAAGGGGAAGGTTATGAATCCATTTAGGAAAGGGTGTGGGTGGAAGACTGCTGCGTCACCTCTGCCAGCTTTTCCTCATCGACTTCTATGCCGATCCCATGACCTTGAGGCACAGGTAAGGCGCCTTTCTGCACCTTCAACGGAGGCTTTACAATATCAGCTTCAAAATAACGTGTCGACCCGGACAAGTCTCCCGGTATGGTGAAATTAGGCAGCGAGGCAAGGGCAAGGTTATGGGCTTTGGATATTCCCGATTCCACCATACCTCCGCACCACACCGGCACTCCCGATGCAGCACAGAAATCATGGATTTTTTTGGCGGCTGCCAATCCTCCTACACGACTGATTTTCACATTGATGATCCGGCAGCTGCCCAATCCAACCGCCTGTACAGCATCTTGATAAGAGGTCACCGATTCATCCAGGCAGATCGATGTCTGCATTCGTTTCTGAAGCTGCTGGTGCAGGTGAAAATCGCCGGAACGGAAAGGCTGCTCAATCATCAGCAGGCCATAACGATCCAAAGCGGTCAAGTTCTCCATATCCGTTTCATCGTACTGCCCGTTCCCGTCGATCATGATGGGCAGATCCGGAGAAGCAGCCCGGACCGATTCAATCATCTCCTGTTCCTTCCCTTTGATGATTTTAAGCTTATACCTTTCAAAGCCCTCCATCTGCAGATCAGTAATATCCTCTTCAAGGTGGTCACTCAGGCTGAGGACAGCTCCCGCCTGTACCATCTTTCTCGTTCCTCCGATCAAAGAGGAAAGGCTTGTTTCCTTCTGTTTGGCATACAGATCCCAGACAGCGCCTTCCAATCCTGCTTTAGCCATCGGGTGTCCATGCACGGAAGCTGCGATTTCCTGAAACTGCTCGGGGTGGGAAAGCGGGTTATCCGCGAATAGAGGGATAAGAAAATCCTTGAGGATATGCCATGCCGTGTCTGTCGTTTCATACGTATAAAAAGGCTCTGGAAATGCCGTCACTTCTCCGTATCCGGTCAAGCCTGAGCGATCGTGAGCTTCAACGATAATAAGTGGACGTGACGTTAGACTCCCCCTTTTTGTACGAAAGGGATGTTTCATCTTCAGCTCAATCTTTTTGAGGATGATTCTCTCGATATTCATTGGTCACCGCCCTCTGTCAGGGAAAACAATTTCCTTCTCAGTAATTTGTTGGAGGCGTTTCGTGGCAGTTCCTGAACCCAGTAAATATCAGCCGGCTGCTTATATTTCGCCAGCCTATCACCAATATAACGGTAGATGTCCTCATTCCTGATCGTCTCTTTCTCCGCCACAAGAAAAGCTGCCGGCACTTCACCCCATCGATCGTCCGGACGCCCCGTAACTCCAGCCTCTTTAACACCGGGGATTTCTGAAAGCACGCTTTCTATTTCAGCAGGATAGACATTTTCCCCACCGGATATAATCATATCCTTCACACGGTCGACGACGTATAAAAAACCGTCCTCATCCTGATACCCAAGATCTCCGGTATGAATATAAGGTTCCTGCCGTGCCCGACGGTTATAATATCCTTTCGACACCATAGGACCTTGGACAATGATTTCTCCAATCTCCCCTGGGACAGGAGTGTCGATCCACAGCTGAGCAAGGCTCAATGCTTTTCCTGCCGATCCCGCCTTATCAAAAGCGGAAGCAGGGCTCAATGTTGCAATTTGTGAGGAGGTTTCCGTCATCCCATAGGTCTGGAAAACAGGGATTCCCTTTTGAGAGCAGTTCTTTAACAGCACGTTCGGAACGGGACCGCCCCCGAGCAGCATGCAGCGGAACGTATCCGGATAACCGGATGAACCCGCCCGTTTGACAAGATGCTGGAGCATCACCGTAACGACAGACGCATGGGTCACATGCTTATCCATCACAGCTTCATGGACCTGCTCTTGATCGAATTTATCCATAAGGTACACGGACATTCCGTAAACCACACTCTTGATCAATACAGAGAAACCGCCGACGTGAAAAAGCGGCAGGCAGATGAGCCACTTATCATCAGGCGTCAAACCAAGGTTGAGAGCGGAAGCAGCTGCACTATACCAATGGTTGCCGTAGGTGTGAATCACGGCCTTTGGATTTCCTGTCGTTCCGGATGTGTACATCATCGTATAGGGAGCATCAAAATCAATCTCTTTCTTCAATCCCCCTTCCTCTCTGGTCACGGAAGGTTCATTTATACATTCCACAGCCTTCACCCCTGTACCTTCCACAGCTTGGTATGCTTTCTCTGTTAAGGAGACTGCGAAAAACAATCGGGAGACATCGGCATCCTCAAGCTGATAGGAGATTTCGGGCGCTGTCAGCCTTGTATTCAGCAAAACGACAACAGCTCCTATATAGCTGACCGCATGGATGAACACAGGAAAATGAATATCGTTTCCTGAAAGAAAAGCAATATGATCACCTTCCTCCACTCCCATACGTTTTAAATCATAAGCCATCTGCCGGCTTCTTTCCTGAAGCTCAGAAAATGTCCAAACGTGTCCTTCTGGTGTTTCCAGTGCTGTTTTTTCCGGATTTAAAAAGGCTTGTTTATCCAGCCAGTGAGGAATCTTTTCCCCCATATTGTTCTCTCCTTTCCTTCATTGGAAAAGGGGCATTCCCTTCTTTGGAATGCCCCTTCACTTATGATGTCCAGTTATTAAGGGAAACGAGGGAACTGATCGAAATCAGGTTTTCTCTTTTCCTTAAAGGCGTCGCGGCCTTCTTTTGCTTCATCTGTTGTGTAGTAAAGAAGTGTTGCGTCTCCACCCATTTGCTGCAGACCAGCAAGACCATCTGTATCTGCGTTGAAGGAAGCCTTCAAGAAACGCAGGGCTGTCGGGGACTTATCCAGCATTTCACGGCACCATTGAACCGTTTCTGCTTCAAGCTCCTCCAAAGGAACAACCGTGTTGACAAGGCCCATGTCCTCCGCTTCTTTGGCACTGTATTGACGGCACAGGTACCAGATTTCCCGCGCTTTCTTATGGCCGACGATACGCGCAAGAAGACCAGAGCCATAACCGGCGTCAAAGCTTCCGACTTTCGGTCCTGTCTGGCCGAAGATCGCATTATCAGCAGCAATCGTCAGGTCACAGACAATATGTAGGACGTGACCCCCACCAATAGCATAACCGGAAACCATAGCTACGACCGGTTTAGGAATAACACGGATCAAACGTTGTAGGTCCAGGACGTTCAAGCGTGGAATCTGGTCGTTGCCGACATATCCACCGTGCCCACGTACTTTCTGGTCACCTCCGGCACAGAACGCATCATCACCGGCTCCTGCAAGAACAATCACACCGATTCTGGAATCGTCACGAGCATAGGCAAATGCGTCGATCAGTTCGGAAACCGTCTGCGGGCGGAACGCGTTGCGGACCTCCGGACGATTTATCGTTATTTTAGCAATTCCTTCGAAACGCTCGTACATAATATCTTCGTACTCTCGATCTTGAATCCAATCAAAAGACATATCATTTCCTCCTTCATTATGTTTCATCTATATACCCTCATGAAAAACGCTTTCATTGACTATTTTAACATGAAGCTATCTACAATTTTAGCAAAAATTCGCGGTTTCTCAAGGTGTACGGCATGTCCGGCCCCTTCCACCTCTTCCCAATGGACTTGCGGAAGCAGTTCAGACATCTGTTTGTTGATGTTTTGGAACTTCTCATCCTCCACCCCTGTAATAAGCCAGACTGGAACGGTTAAAGTAGTTAACTGTTCCCACCACGACGGTTGATGGCCTGTCCCCATCCCCGAAAGTGATTCCGCAAGACCCTGCTTCTGCTGGCTGAGGCGCTCACTCCGGATCTGCTGCTTCCTCTCTTCCGGGAGGCTTTCCTGGGTATGGAAGAGCGGAATCTGCTCCCAGTAATCAACGAAAGTATGCAGACCTTCCCGAAGAAGCATATCAGCCAGCGCTTTATCTTTGGCCTGTCTGGCCAGCTGTTCTTCCGTCGAAGCAAGACCAGGTGAAGCACTTTCCAGCAGGACACTTTTCACTTTATGCGGATAAAGCATAGCAAAGGAAAGCGCAGCCCGGCCTCCAAGTGAATAGCCAAGCAGATGAACCTGTTCGATTTCCAAGCGATCCAGTAGTACATGAAGATCCCTGCAGAAACGCTCCATGGAAATCGTACCCAGCGGCCCGGTGTTCCCATGGCCGGGCAGGTCGACTTTAACGATATCATAAGATCCTGTTACGTACGACAATACCTCGTCAAAGGTCCCTGACGTACCGGTAAATCCGTGGAGGAGAAGGAGAGGCTCCCCTCTTCCTGTCCGCTCCACGCCGTATTGGCGGCCGTTTATATTACTGTTCATCGTTTTCCCTCCAACGGATCACTGCGTCATGAACATCATTCCACCGGGTATTATGAAAGTCGACATGGTCATCACGGCTGACCATTGCTTCAATCACCGTCAACTGCTGAGACGATGCGCTTTCAGCAACCGCATGCCGATACTCTTCCCATGTCTGCACACACATGTGACGGCCGCCATACATTTCAACCGCCGGCTTCAAATCAAGTCCAAGCGGCGTACCAAAGAGCTCTTCAAAATGCTTCGGATCCTTGGACTGGGGCAGGTAAGAGAAAATGCCTCCCCCATCATTGTTAATGACAACGATGGTCAAAGGAAGGCCCTGACTTTTCGCCATCCATAGACCGTTCATATCGTGGAAGAAGGAAATATCCCCAAGCAGCAGAGTCGTTTTCTGACCGGCCGCGGCTGTACCGAGCGCTGTACTAATGACACCGTCAATTCCGTTGGCTCCCCGATTGGCCATCATGGTCACCCGCTTCGGTGTCGACATGAAAAAGCTGTCAACATCCCGGATCGGCATGCTGTTTCCAATAAAAAAGGTGGACTGATCAGGAAGAGCCTCGGCGAGATAAGCCACTGCATGACCTTCATTCAAGGCTGCGGACGGATCTTTCATCATTTCGGTTTTGGCGATCGTGTTCATCTGCTGCCACTCTGCAAGCCACGTTGTCTGAACATTTCCTTCAGGAAGTTCAGCGGCTAACTGCCGGCAGAGTTCCACGGCTTCTGCCCAGATATACTGGACAGCAAGACCGGCCGGCTCCCTGTACCCCGGCTCATCATCGACAACGACATGGTCTACGGTATCCTTATGGTGCTGGACCCATTTTAAATACGTTTTAGATACAGGCATCGCTCCAAAACGAAGAATGTAGTCCGGCTTCATGGTTTCTTTTACCCAGGGAGACTTCAGGAGAGCTCCATAACTCTCAATGACATGCCGTTTATCGTGATCTCCGGCCCTGAGCTGGGATAAAGGATCAGCAAAAACCGGAACGCCAAGGCGGGCAGCCAGGTCCGTGACAGCTTCCGCGAGCTCCTCATCGATTTGAGGGCCTACGACGATCAACCCTTTATCCGAACGCCCGAGCTGCTCCAACAGGTCACTAACGGCCTGAGAATCCAGTTGTTTTTTCCCTGCAGCAGGAACCGGAACCGGCAGGGTGTCTCCACGCCATGCCCCTTTGAGAGAAAAATCAGGAATAAGCGGTTCCCTGAACGGAAGATTCAAGTGGACAGGCCCCGGCTGTCCGGAAACAGCTTGATCTACCGCTCTGGCCGCCTGCCTTCTTGCATATATGAAATTATTTTCCTCGGGCAGAGCCAAATCCGCATGAAATTTCACGTAATATCCGTACATCTGGAGCTGGTTGATCGCCTGCGGAGCACCGGTTTCACGGAGCTCATGCGGCCTGTCCGCAGTCAGAACAACTAGCGGAACACGACTATAGTACGCTTCAACAACAGCCGGATAATAGTTGGCGGCGGCTGTGCCGGACGTACAGACAAGAGCTACCGGCTCCTTGGTCTGCCTGGCTATCCCCAGGGCAAAAAAAGCAGCTGACCGTTCATCAAGGTGAACCCAGTGTTTCACCTCTGAATGCTCAGCAAATGTCAGGGCCAGCGGCGTAGACCGGGACCCTGGGGAAATAACGACCTGCCTCACTCCTGAAAATGCGAGCTGGTCGACAAAATGTGTAACATACTTCGTTAAAGCTTCCACGTGTCCCATTACAAGCCTCCTAAAACTGTCAGCATCGGCTTAAGTTTAACAGCGGTTTCCTCATATTCCGCCTGTGGGTCGGAATCTTCCACCACTCCACAGCCCGCAAATAAGGACGCCTTATCCTGTTGAATAAGCGCTGAGCGGATGGCCACCGCAAACTCACCGTTATTCTTCGCATCAAACCAGCCCACAGGACCAGCATACCACCCTCTGTTCAACCGTTCATACTGACGGATATAGGAAACGGCTTCCTGCTGTGGCATCCCGCCTAAAGCTGGTGTCGGGTGAAGTTTTTCAACAACGTCCAGAAGCGTATACCCTTCATCCAGTACGGCCGTTACAGGTGTATACAAGTGCTGAAGATTCTTCAACGGATACAGCACAGGAGCATCCGGGATCGAGACAGCGCTGGAACAGGCTTCCACCGCCTCTTTAATCATATCTACGACAAATTGATGTTCCTGGCGGTTTTTTGAATCGTTCAGCAGTTCCAGCCCGAGTGCTTCGTCCTCTTCAGACGTAGCTCCCCGCGGTATTGTTCCTGCCAGACAGGTAGATACAAGCCGGCGGTTTTCAAGCTTGGCAAGCCGCTCAGGAGTAGCCCCGACAAAATAATCCCCCTGGCTCTCAAAGGCGAAAATATAGCTGTTCGGCTGTGAATCAGCGAGCTCCTTGATCACAGAAGCAGCCTGAACAGCATCCTGAAACTTTAGACGAAGTTCCCTGGCCAGGACAACTTTGCTGATTTTTCCGTGTCTGATATCTTCTGTTGCTTTTTTCACCGTTTCCTTCCATTGGGCAGGCGCTATTTCCTTCCTGCTTGTCACTACGGGAAATAACGGTTCAAAAGTGTCGGATTTAAGCAGCGTTTCGCGCTGCTCCAAGAGCTGATGGACCATCTGCTTCAAATGGTCTTCGGGGAAAATGAGAACATTCATCGTTAAATAAGAAGCCCCGTCCACTTTCGTAAGCAGAAAAGCCGGAATCGTCATCTGACTGTCGGGGAAGCTTTCCCACAGGCGTTCATCCGCTTCTCCAGGATCAAAGCTGAACCCCCCCAAAGCGGCCAACCCCGTTCCCTTCTTCTGATAATCGTCATAGACAACAGCATTATCCATAAGCTTCTGCCACAATCTCTGCACTTCCTGAAAACGATCAGTACGTTCGGCGTAAAGCTGGCTGGCCCGTCCGATGCCGACCATCGTCAAGTCATTATCCGCACTCTGCCAGAACGTCCGGTGAAGATCAACCGCCTCACCGGTATGAAAAAACTGAAAAGCATCCATATCATCTATATGTTCAACGATACTTATACATTGAGGTTCCCCTAGAAGATGCGCTCTTTGAAGGGCTTCCCCTGCTATTTCTTCTATATGAGGGGCCTTCGTATGAAGCATATTCATTCCTCCCATTCCTTAAGGGACGTTGAGTAATCCATATTTACTACACAGTTAGGCGTAACTGCATGCACCACTCTCTATTTTATTCTCTTTTTTCTATTGACTCAAGAAATCTTACCTTCCAGGAGCATTTTCACCGAATGATTGACACCCCGGGACTCTTTCCCTAAACTTAAATTGTTATCATAAAAATTGTAGAATGACAAGGGAGAGAACATCGATGAGTTCCATACAAAACCAAAATATAAAAGCTTCCTTGAATGAACGTGAAGGTTTTCAGGTGTGGTGGAGACTGCTCCGCCCCCACACTTTGACGGCTGCTTTTGTCCCCGTTTTCGTAGGGACGATGCTGGCCGCCATCGAACAGTCCTTTGATTTCTGGTTGTTTGCAGCCATGCTGCTGGCTTCCATTCTCATTCAAGCGGCTACGAACATGTTTAACGAATACTACGATTATGTCAGGGGTCTGGATAATGAGAACTCCGTCGGCATCGGAGGGACCATTGTCCGTGACGGGATCCGGCCGCAGATGGTATTGCTGCTGGCTCTCAGCTTTTTCGCTGCTGCCGGACTGCTCGGTGTCTATATATGCGCCTCCTCCAGCTGGTGGGTGGCTGCTGTCGGACTTGTATCCATGTTGTTCGGCTACCTTTACACCGGTGGACCGTTTCCCATCGCCTATACACCGCTCGGTGAACTGACAGCAGGCTTCTTTATGGGCACCATCATAATAGCGATCAGCTACTACATCCAAACGATGACGCTTACCGCTGATGTGCTGATCGTTTCTGTTCCCGTCGCTATCTTCGTCGGCTGCATCCTGTTAGCCAACAATATCCGCGACAGGGAAAACGACGCCGAAAACGGCAGGAAAACTTTAGCGATCCTCTTCGGCCATAAAGGATCCATCCGCTTTTTGACAACTCTCTTTGCCATCGCTTATCTTTGGACGGCTGTCCTTATGATCATCGGCCTGCTGCCATGGTGGTCCCTGGTGACTCTCATTAGTTTAGGAAAAGCCAGAAAGGCCATTCAGGGATTTATAGGAAAAAAAGAACCCCTGGAAATGATGCCGGCTATGAAAGCAACAGCGCAGACGAATACCCTGTATGGATTCCTCCTCGGATTGTCGCTGCTTATACAACTGTACTTCCCTCTTTGATATAAAAGGGAAACGACGTAAACACATTACACAATTGTCTGAAAGAAGGATGGAGAGCCATCCTTCTTTTCTATAGGTTTGACCATTGGATCAATGGGAATATTACATAAAGGATGGGATGACTATGAATGAAATGATGATGAAGAATACGTTGATGGAAGCCTTGGGGATGGAAGTCATGAAAGCAGAACCGGATCGTGTGGAAATGCGCATGCCAGTGGATGCCCGCACTCATCAGCCGATGGGATTCCTCCACGGTGGTGCGAACGTCGCCCTTGCCGAAAGCGCAGCAAGTATCGGCGGATTTTTAAACATCGATGCCAAAGAGCAGCAGGTCTTCGGTATTGAAATCAACGCCAATCATATGAAGAGCGCGAGAGAAGGATACGTGACAGCGACGGCAGTCCCTTCCCATATTGGTAAAACAACGATGGTTTGGGAAATCCGCATCGTACATGAATCCGGCACCCTGCTCTGCATTTCCAGATGCACCCTCGGGGTCGTTCCTTTAAAAAAGTAAGCCATCCTTACAAAAAGGAAGGAGACATGAAGCATGTTATCAGACAAGCAGATTCAACAATTCAAACAACAGATCATAGAAATGAAAGAAGAAGCTGAACAGGAAATGGAAAAGTACAAAGAGGACGATGCCAAGGAGCTTTATCCGAATGACCGGACAGGGGAAATTTCCAGCGTCGCGGACCACCCGGGAAACCTTGGGACAGATCAGCACGAACGGGAAAAACGCCACACATTTTATGAACAGGCAAGAGAGAAGCACATGGAAGCGGAAGACGCCCTGAAACGAATCGAGGAAGGCCGTTACGGCGTCAGTGAGAAATCTGGGGATCCAATCCCTGTCGAAAGACTTGAAGCTCTTCCAACCGCCCGCTACACCGTTGAAGAAGAACGGGAAATAGAAAAGGATGCCTGATAAAAAGGATGCCGTCATTAAAACGGCATCCTTTTTTTGTCAATCCATCTCCCGACGCTGTTCGGAAGGTTCTTCATCTAAATCCGGCTCTTCTTCGTCCATATTGAACGGCGTATCCCGTTCCCCGCTCTGTCGTACATCCCTTTCATAATCCCGTCTCATTTCATCGATGTCCTGGTGCTCCCGATTGTTGCGGAAACGCTGTTCCTCCGGCATTTCATTCCTATCTGTACGTTCATAACGGGCAGGCTCATAATTGATATCCTCCGGTCCATCCTCGTTCCCGTTCATTCCACAGCCACTTAAGGTAACCATCACCAGCAAAGCAGCTCCCATGATTTTTTTCATCCATGAACACCTCTTTCCAAATAGTAAGAGCATGTTTACTTTCTCCTTTTACGATGGTTTTACACATGGGAGAACGCACTGGTTTTCCAGCTCATAGATAACGACCCTGACATCCCAGCCAGCATCCTGAAAAAAATCCTATGTTTTTCTATAAGTGAAGGACATTCTTTCCTCTATGTCATTTTCCTTTTCAATATAAAAAGAACCGGCGAGTTATTAACTCGCCGGCTTTCCCATTACGCCGCAGATGAGGAACGCGGACTTTTCTGTTCAATCCAAGGCTTCATACGTACAAAGAGCAGCGTGAACAACGCACTTACTATAATTCCTTTAAGAGCGTTGAAAGGAAGAATCCCCGCCACTACCGTAATCCACTTCACCTGGGCACTCATCGTTTCCCATCCCATGAACCAGCTGTAGGCTGGTAGAATAACGAAGTAATTGAGCACGCCCATACCGAACGCCATAATCAAAGAACTCGTCACAAGTCCTGATACAAGCGATTTAACACTCTTGAATTTGTGATAGATCATCGTTACCGGAAGGATAAATAAGAGACCTGCTGCAAAATTTGCAACTACGCCTACAGGGTCTCCTGCACCGGTATATATAAAATAAAGACCATTTTTTAACGCTTCAACAAGGATGCCTGCTGCGGGTGTAAACATGATGCCTGCAAGCAATGCAGGTACATCACTGAAATCCACTTTCAAGTACTGCGGAAGCAGCGGCAACGGAAAGTTCAGCAGCATCAGGACCATGGAAATGGTCCCAAACAAAGCAATCGTAATCAGTGTAAATAATTTTCTTGATGACTGAGCCGGATAACGGTTCATCATCGATCTCCCCCTTCATCTTTACACATTGATTCACATCCCAGATGAAGGTGAGCGGCTGAGCCTGACCAATAAAAAAACCCCTGAAGCATTGGGCTTAGGGATGGTCTTGGTCCACGGCTAAATAGAGGCAGCATATCTAGCATGCGCTGCCTGTTCCGCTCGACATCTTCTCCCATCCAGACTGTAACTGTCGGTCCCGGACTCTCACCAGGTCAGCCATGCAGAAGAACTGCACGGGTCACGGACTTAAAGGTCACTATGCCTTCTTACCGTCGGTCGGGAATTTCACCCTGCCCCGAAGATGGAATCAATATAATTTTGTATCTTTATTTTATACAAAACCTTTGCCCGGTGCAAGCAGGAAGTTCTGCAAGCTGATTCCCCTGACATTTTTTATCAACAGCCTATTCCACCTAACCTATCACACCGGCCTACACCGTCTACCTTTGCAGGAATACTATACCTATGTACTACAAAATTTCTTTGATAAAGGTGGAAAAAATATGGCGAATTGCAGGAAAGTTTCCGTTCCGGGGAAACTGCCGATGAAGTTTCCGAAGAAAAAAGAAAAACATGAGAAGAAGCATTACTGTCCGACTGGATGTAAGTGTCATTTCAAAAAACCTGAACTCAAGCCCGCTAATCTGAACAGCGACTGTTTTGTGGAAAATGCGCTCGTGGGGACCAAACAGGTTCAGAAGGTGGCTGAAGCTACTCTTCCACTTACTCTATTTACTGCTCTAGGCGTTGGCAGCATTGTATCTGTAGAGGTCGTTCCTAACTTGGAGAATATTACAATGAATGCCCGCATCATCAAGAACAAAGTCGTTAATATTGGATTAATTCCAGCTACCATTACACTTAACTTCTTAGATGTAGATGGAGGCTTACAAGTCGGAGTACTGAATACAGCAATTCCTTTTCAAGCTCACACCGATTTTCCAGGCGCCTGTCCGGAAGATAACTTGACCGAAACACCGCTGGAAGTCGAAGGTATCTTCACACAGGAAGGTGTTCCTGTCGTCGACGTTGCAGGAACTGCTTTAGTGGAAGGGATTATTGTGAAAATCATTCTCAAAACAACGATCACAGTTACGCGTCCTGTCATTCGTGACGCGCATGGAAATGTTTGTGATTTGAACCCTGACCGCTGCAAACAGGATACGGACGCCCCATCATTCACCTTCCCAGGGCCAGATGACGACGGAATCCTTTAATGGAAAAGAAAGAGAGCTTATCGGGTGATAAGCTCTCTTTCTTTTCCATTAAACAACGGTCCTTCTTATGCTAATTCCCCAATCAGGAAGCCGGTGTGCTGCATACAGACACATCCGTGATCAGAAAGGTCTTTCAGCCGCAGCTAACCGAATCTTTCAGCCTATTCCAATAAATCTATCACACTGGCCTACACTGTCTATCCCTTCAGGAATAGTATACCTATGTACAACACAAATTCATTGATAAAGGTGGAAAAAATATGGCGCACTGCAGGAAAATTTCCGTGCCCGGGAAACTGCCGATGAAGTTTCCTAAGAAAAAAGAGATATGCGAGAAAAAAAATTATTGTCCGTCCGGATGTAAGTGTAACTTCAAAAAGCCTGAACTTAAGCCAGCCAAATTGAACAGCGACTGCTTCGTAGAAAATGCTTTGGTTGGAACCAAGCAGGTACAGAAAGTTGCTGAAGCTACCCTGCCGCTCAGTGTATTTGCAGCTGCAGGTGTAACCATTGCCAGCCTTGTATCTGTAGAAGTCGTCCCTAATTTGGAAAACATTACGATGAACGCCCGTATCATTAGAAACAAAGTTGTCAACATCGGTCTGATTCCAGCGACCATTACCGTCACTTTCCTTGATGCTCTCGGTGCGTTGACTACTGGAGTTCTTAACACATCCATCCCATTCCAAGCCCACACTGACTTTCCAGGCGCATGCCCAGAAGATAACTTGACGGAAACACCGCTGGAAATTGAGGGGATTTTCACCCAGGAAGGCGTTCCTGTTGTAGGAGCTGCCGGCCTCACTCTAGTAGAAGGAATTATTGTGAAAATCATTCTTAAAACAACAATCACGGTTACTCGTCCGGTCATCCGCGACGCACACGGAAATGTCTGTGATTTGAATCCTGGTCGCTGCAAACAAGATACAGACGCCCCATCTTTCACTTTCCCAGCTCCTGATGACGGGGGTCTTCTATAATGCAAAAGAGAGCTCGCCACATGGCAGGCTCTCTTTTTTCCATTCCAGTTTTATATCAATTCCTTCAAGGACTGCGCTTCTTTGTTAACGGCTTCTCCTGCTTCGACTACCTGCTGATAGCCACGGGATGCACCTTCGAGGTTGTGCAGTGCTTCCACCAGTTCCTTCTGAATCATCTCGGTTCCCTGATTGATACGGGTGATTTCTTCCGTAATCTTGTCCACATTTTCCCGGACTTCCCCAATGGAATGCTCCACTTTGTTGGAGAGCTTCCGGACTTCCTTAGCAACCACATCAAATCCTCGACCGTGCTCCCCGGCCCTTGCGGCTTCTATAGCAGCATTTAATGACAAAAGATTCGTCTGGGAGGCGATTTCCTTGATGGTTTTCACAACCCCCTGGATATTCTGCGCCTGTATTTTCAAACCTGCCAGTGTTTTCGTGTTCTCTTTGGAAGTCTCATTAATGAGAGCGATCTGACTGTTCAAAGCCTTATGCTCCTTCATCCCTTCCTCAGCTCGGTTGTTCAAGTTCAAGGATACATTCTGAAGCTCTTCCACCGTTCCGGTCAATTCATTCTGCCTCGGTGTGATGTCAGAAGCCACCTTCATTATCCCGATAATGCTGCCGTTCTTATATACAGGCATGTAAGTAGCTTCCAGCCACACCTCATGACCTGAAGCATCTTTGCGCTTGATCTTATCCTGAAAGCTTTTCCCATTCCACAACGCACGCCAGAATTGTTCATATGCGTTGCTTTGCGTGAAATCGCTGAAGCAGAATTCCTTGTGATGCCTGCCAATCAAATCCTGGCTCTTCCGATAGTTCATCGTCTGTGCAAAGATATCGTTCGCATAGGATACCCTGCGGTCCTTCCCAAAAAATATGAGGGCCAGATGATCCTCAACCGCTTTAAACAATTCGACATGGGTCGTTTCTTTTTCTACGACATCCCAATCCAAATTTCTCCGCCTCCAGAAATTGCAAAGTTTTAAATCCAATCGTCTTGATTTCAGTATAACAGAGGCGGTTCCTGAACAGTCTTGAAAATGAGCCGTAATTATGTAAAAAAATACATAAAAAAATCCCGCTCCTAATGAGCAGGACCATCCACTTTATCCGTCGCGTCCAGCAGAAGCCTCAGTGTTGCAGAAACCGTTGAGACGTCTACGAGGCCGTCTTCACTGTCTTTCACTTTTCCTAACTGAAGCATAATGTAGTCATCATACCCCTGAACGTGAACCTGGCCGGCATTGATTCTTCCTTTCAACATTACAATCTGCTGATGCAGTGCTTCACGGTCCATGCCGATCACTCCTTAACACTATAGAAGATTATATCGGCTAGTGTCCCCAAATATGCATGAAAATAAACAAAATACTATAGAACGTTGAGGGAGTGGCTGGTATAAAATGATTACACACAGATGGTTGATGATACCGGACTTTGCGAGAGCATGTGTTTTTCATGTAATCATAAGTTCAGCTGTTGAAAATGAATCTCAACAGCTGAAGGAATATACGAGCCCTGGACATGATGGTTTGAACAAAAAGAAGATTATCAAGCGTCTATCATCCCACTCTATTCCCTTTCACCTCAGGTGATTTCACGAGGAGTGCTCGGTGGTGACGCCTCCAGGAACAGCTGAGGCCGTGCCCACGATAAGCATCCACCGATACGCGGTTCGGGAAACCTCTGACTTATTGAAGGAACAGCATATTCTCAGTCATTTTAATCATCCAGTGGATTTAGACTTTCTTTTCCAGTCATGCCGGCGATCAATTCGACAAGAAGGGTGATTTCCTCTTCCATATCCTGAATGCTCGCTGTTTCTACAGGGGAATGCATATACCGAAGCGGCAGCGAGACAAGACTGACCGGCACACCTTTCCCTGTCAACCGCATCTTATCAGCATCCGTACCTGTCGCTCTGGGAGTCAGTTCATATTGAACATCCATATCGAGAGAGGAGGCTGTCTTTTCCAGCAGTTGATTAATTTTGCGGTTGATCGGAGCCCCTTTGGCAAGTACCGGACCCTTCTCAAGACGGACGTCCCCGTGTTTCCGTTTGTCTACACCCGGATAATCCGTAGCGAACGTCACGTCACAGGCAATGGCCATCGTAGGTTCTATGCCTGCTGCTGCAAAATAGGCACCGCCCATATTCGTTTCTTCATTCACCGTGCTCGCTGCATACACACCGACATTCAATTTTTTCTCAGATAAGCGGCGCAGCACTTCCCCGACAACGAACTGACCGGTCCGGTTATCAAGACCACGGCCGGCTATGTATCGGTCCATCAGCACTTCCGGCTCCCTTTTATAAACGGCCAGATCGCCAATCTGTACGAACTTTTCGACTTCCTCCTTGGATTTGGCTCCGCAGTCGATAAACAGTTCTTCAAGTCCGAAGTCTCCCTTCAGTCCACCGTGGTGCTGGGCATTGACACCAATGACGCCGGTTAGTGTCCCGCCGTGACCTTGAATGCTCACTTTCATCCCTACGGCCGCTTTAGGGTTAATGCCCCCCATCTTATCGACATACACATACCCGTTCTCATCGATCCGATTGACGACAAGAGCAATTTCATCACAATGACCCGCCAGCATGATTTTGAAATCCGCTTCCGGGTTGAGCACAGCAATCGCATTGCCGGCATGATCGGTCTGAATCACATCTGCGTAAGGACGCATTTCTTCGATCCAGCGTTTTTGTATTTCCATCTCCATACTCGACGGAGACGGGGTATTTAACAATTCCATTAGAAAGTCCAGACGTTCTTTTTCCACAGGTAAACACCCTCCTTCGTAATTATCTTAACAAAAAAACAGACGGACTTCATATGGATGCATACTTCTGTTCTTTTTAGGGAAAAGGAATAGGTAGGAATTAGAAAGGAGAATTTCTTATGGACTTGAACCAGCAGTTTTACGAAGGAATGCAGCCTCAGGAATATGTGGATCAGATGCAGTCCCATCAAAATGATTTTTTGTACATATATGAACATTTCTCTACACAAGTGGAGGATGTACCTCTTTTTGAAAACGTACAGAACAAACAGTGGAGAGCTTTGGTGCTGACCGAAGACTGGTGCGGCGATGCAATGCTGAACCTGCCTATTTTCCTCAGGATTTCAGAAGCCGGACAAATCGATACGCGCTTTTTCCTCCGGAATGATAACCCGGAGCTGATGGACCGCTATTTAACAAATGGCACCTCCCGTTCCATTCCAAAAATCATTCTGATCGATCCAGAAGGGAAAGAAGCAGCTGTCTGGGGGCCTCGGGCACCGGAACTGGAACAGTACGTAACCGACTCTCTTACAAACCTCCCAGATAAAGAAGCACCGGATTACGAAGAAAAGCGCAGGGAAGTCCTGCTTTTCGTTACAAAAGCCTTCCGTGATAACCAGGATCTATGGAAGTACGTCTATGAAGATATGAAACAGACCCTTCAATCCTGACACACCAAAACCTGCTTTCTCCATGAAGCAGGTTCTTTTTACGTTTGTTTTGCCTGGATTCAAGCCATACTGTAGGTAAAAAAGGGGGCCGGGTTATGCAGCACCTCATCCGCCTTTACTTTCAACTGCCTTTATTTGTCCGCCTTCTAAGTACGGTATTCTTCACGATGACCTTATTCGGCATCATTATCCATATCATCGAACCTGAGAATTTCCCTACCTTTTTTGACGGCTTATGGTGGGCTTTCGTAACAGGTGCCACTGTAGGATACGGGGACTATGTGCCTTTAAGTCCTGCGGGGAAAGCTGTGGCTATTCTATTAATTCTCTCGGGAGGAGGGCTCGTCACCTTTTATATGGCCACGTTATCAGCTTCTACGGTGAAGCATGAAACCAGTTTGTCCGAAGGTCGTGTTCCGTATAAGGGAGCCGATCACATTGTCCTGATCGGCTGGAACGAGCGGACCCGCCACTTAATTGATATGCTGCAGGATCAGAACCTTCACGAACGGATTGTTATGATTGATCAGACCATGAACCAGTTTTATCAGCGCTTGCCAAGCGTCCACTTTATCAGCGGCAGTGCGACAAATGAAGACACGCTGGAGCATGCCAATATTAAAGAAGCCCGGATGGCAATCATCACGGCGGATCCATCCATGGAGGAACAGCAGTCGGACCAGGCTGTGATCCATCAGATTGTTGCCTTGAAAGGGCACCACCCGGAATTGTTCATTATCGCGGAGGTGCTGACAGACCGCCAGAAAATTAATGCGCAGCGTGCCGGCGCCAGTACAATCATCCGTTCCAATGACTTTATGAGCAGCCTGTTTTACCAGGAGCTTTACCGCAATGATCCTGTCAAACCATTCGAGCTCCTCCTTTCCCTGTTGACCGAGCGTCAGTTTCACGAAGAGAAAGTTACCGAAACACTCGCAGGTCACCCGATCTTAACGGCTTATGAATTTTTCTTGAAAAAAGGATGCCAGATTATCGGCATCCGAAAAAATGGAGAGCTGTCCTTTCACCTTGACGAAAACATCGAATTGGAAAAGGGAGATGAGCTCATATTGTTCTCACCTCTGAGGAAGTAGCACTTCTTCTGCCGCCTGAAGGAGCTCTTGACCTGATTGGATGTGTTCTTCCGGAAAAGAGGCATCTTTGTCCACAGGCTCCTGGAACTGGTCAAAAATGGCCCGGATGTTCCCTTCTTTGACATTGTCATCAAGGCCGGGATTGTATTTATGAGAAAGCAGAAACGGCTCCGTCATTTCAATCATGGCGTAATCTGATGGTGCATCAAGGGATCCGGACGTCACTACAAAAGGCAGGCGGATAAATTGATAGCCAACGCGGTCATCAATTTTATAATCAAAATAGCCGTGTTCATAATCCCAGTTGTCCGCCAGTTTAAATCCGATCGTTTTCAAAGCTGCTTCTGCATCCTGAAAAGAAAAGACCTGTCCCGTCAATGAAGAGGTTAAAGGTATCATTGTCATTCCTCCTTTATGTTTTACTATGCCCCAATAAAAAAAGCGCGGCTCATCCAATTCATGGATGAGCCACGCTTTTGCGCTTTACAGGCGTTTTTCGAGTTTTTCTTTTTCTTCTTCAAATCCAGGCTTGCCAAGAAGGGCGAACATATTCTTCTTATACGCTTCCACTCCAGGCTGATCAAACGGGTTGACCCCGAGAAGATAGCCACTGATGGCACAGGCTTTCTCGAAGAAGTATACAAGATAACCAAACGTGTAGGCGTCACGCTTCGGAAGGTGAACAATCAAGTTCGGAACATCCCCATCTGTATGCGCCAGCATTGTACCAAGGTATGCTTTTTCGTTGACCTTGTCCACAGTGCTTCCAGCCAGGTAGTTCAACCCGTCAAGGTTCTGATCATCTTCTTCAATGGTCATGTCAGAGCTTGGCGTTTCCACGTGAAGAACCGTCTCAAACAAGTCTCTGCGCCCTTCCTGAACATATTGTCCAAGAGAGTGAAGATCTGTAGAGAAGTTGGCAGAAGCCGGGAAGATCCCCTTCTGGTCTTTTCCTTCACTTTCGCCAAACAACTGCTTCCACCATTCAGAGAAGTACTGAAGGGATGGTTCATAGTTGATCAGCATTTCAATCGTTTTGCCTTTGTTGTAAAGGACGTTACGAACCGCTGCATATTGATAGGCCGGGTTTTCAGAAAGCTTTTCGGCACTCAGCTCCTGGCGGGCCTTCTGCGCCCCTTCCATCATGGCATCAATATCAATGCCGCTCGCTGCAATTGGAAGCAGTCCAACAGCAGTAAGGACAGAATAACGACCGCCCACATCATCAGGGACCACAAAGGATTCGTATCCCTGCTCATCAGCAAGTGTCTTCAATGCACCTTTGTTGGCATCTGTTGTAGCATAAATGCGTTTCTGCGCTTCTTCCTGCCCATATTTGTCCTCCAGGAACTTACGGAAGACACGGAATGCAATCGCCGGCTCTGTCGTCGTTCCGCTTTTAGAAATGACGTTAATGGAAACATCTTTATTTTTAAGGACATCAAACAGCTCATTCATGTATGGAGCGCTGATGCTGTTTCCTACGAAGAAGACCTGTGGTGTGTCACGGTCTTCCTTCGCCAGCGTGTTGTAGAAACTGTGGTTGAGCATTTCCAAGGCTGCTCTTGCCCCTAAGTATGAACCGCCGATACCGATGACAAGAAGGACGTCCGAGTCGGATTTAATTTTTTCTGCGGATTTTTTAATGCGGGCGAATTCTTCCTTATCATAGTCCTCGGGAAGATCGACCCACCCTAGAAAGTCGTTACCTGCTCCTGTCTTTTCATGGAGCGCTTTGTGGGCTGTTGATACAGCACCCTGCATATATTCCAATTCATGTTCGCCAAAGAATGGCAGCGCTTTTTCATAATCAAAACGAATATGTGTCATGTCATACCCTCCAAATCGTCAATTTTATACCTGACCAATTTCACTTTATCGAAACCTCCATAGCAAATCAAGCAAAGCTCCACTTGTAAACGGATACATCGGCAAAATGTTTTGTAAAAGAAAAAGGCACGGATCCCCGCGCCTTTTTCGATAAACCTTATTTAGACATTTCCAGGATTTCTTGAACGTCTTCTTCGTGCAGCTTGTTAAAGTTACCGAATGGTCCGCGTTTCATCGCACGGTCAACGATTACGTCAAACTTATCATCGCCGATGTCATAGTCAGCAAGCGTTTGGGGTGCACCAAGGGATGTCCAGAATTTACGAAGTTCCTGGATACCTTCTTCAGCCACTTCACGCTCTGATTTCCCTTCAGTTTCTACACCAAACACTTTTTCACCAAGACGGGCAAAGCGTGAAACATTAACCTCAAGGTTATGCTTCATCCAGTTCGGGAATAGAATCGCCAGTCCACCGGCATGCGGAATGTCATAAACCGCTGAAACCGCGTGCTCGATGTTATGGCTTGCCCAGTCTCCGCGGTAACCCATCTGCATCATCCCGTTCAATGCAAGCGTACCTGCATAAAGGATCGTTTCACGATGCTCCAGGGATTCAAGGTCTTGAAGCAGCTTCGGAGCTGTTTCAATGACAGAGCGGAGGACACCTTCAATCATCTCATCCTGCACAGGAGACTGTGTCGGATTGTGGAAATACTGTTCGAATAGGTGTGTCATCATATCGACAATGCCATATACCGTCTGATCTTCAGGAACTGTTGCTGTGTAGGCCGGATCAAGAATAGAGAAGGCCGGGTTGGTCAATGGAGCCGCACCCCATCCGTATTTCTCATTCGTTTCCCAATTGGTAATAACAGCGCCCGCATTCATTTCAGAGCCTGTCGCTGCAAGCGTCAGCACTGTACCGAATGGAAGAGCATCTTCAGGTGTCGCCTGACGGGTTACGAGATCCCAAGGGGCACCCTCATATTTAGCACCTGCAGCGATGGTTTTCGTAGCATCAATGACACTACCGCCACCGACAGCAAGAAGAAAATCAACATTTTCCTGTTTGGAAATCTCCACCCCTTTTTCGACCGTTGTCAATTTAGGGTTTGGTTCAACTCCGGAAAGCTCAAGAACTTCAACCTCAGCTTTTTTCAGCTGGTCCATGACCTGGTCATAAACGCCGTTTTTCTTAATACTGCCTCCGCCGTATACAACAAGGACTTTTTTCGCCCCTTCCGGCAGCTGGCCGGGCAGTTGTTCAATTTGATCTTTACCAAAGATCAGTTTGGTTGGGTTATGAAATGTAAATGTATCCATGGATTGGAAGCTCCTTTCTTTTCTTAACGTGCTTTCCTATTATCCCCGATAATTTCAAGAATCTCAAAAGAAATGCTGTCTGGAATGAACATCGGCTTCGAGATCCATACTAAATACAAGAGAAGAAAAGGAGGTCTGAATATGAGCTGGATACAACGGACGGCTCTCCTGCTGATCATCATCGGCGCCATCAACTGGGGACTTATCGGACTTTTCCAGTATGATCTTGTTGCCGGGCTGTTTGGCGGTGGTGAGCAGCGTGCATTCCTTGCGCGTATCATCTATACGGCTGTAGGGATCAGCGGACTTATTGCGATTTCCCTTTATTTCATCCCCGCAGCACAAAACAGTGATGTACCGGCCGACACAGCTGTTGAACACGAATAAAAAAAGAGACCAGGGCAGGCCCTGGTCTCTTCTTCATTCCTTATTTGCGGAATTTTTCGCGGTCATCAGACTGTTTGATCCAGTCTTCAAGCTTGTCTTTCAGCGTGTTGAAGCCTGCAGCTTCTTCCTGCTGTTTTGGAGCCGCCTGTTTACGTGGACGACGCTCCTGCTGTTTAGGTGCTTCCTGAGTCGCACGGATGGATAGAGAATACTTGTTGCTCTTCTCATCGATGTTCAGAATTTTAACCTGAACTTCATCTCCTTCAGAAAGGTGTTCATTAATATCTTTTACATAACCGTGAGTAACCTCGGAAATGTGTACAAGACCTTGAACCTGCTCATCCAATGCTACAAACGCGCCGTAAGGCTGAATGCCTGTGACTTTACCTTCTAATACTTGACCTTCTTGGAACTTCTCTGACATGCTATACAACTCCTGATTCATTAAATATTCGCTTCTTTTCACGCAATAAATGATTTTACCACAAAGGCGCGAAATAAGCAATATCCCGTCTATGTTCACGAATCGTTCAGACATCATTTGTTCGCATCGTGATATACTAGAAAAAAGAATAAAGGAGGATTCAGCGTATGTCCGTAGGAAACAATATCCGAAAGTACCGGGAAATGAAGAAATTCACGAAAGAGGAACTGGCTCTCAAAGCCCGGATGGGCGTCCACACATTGGAAAGTTATGAATCTAATGAGCGCACACCAGAACTTGATACCGTCTTAAAGATCTCGACGGTTCTGGATATTCCCGCCTCCGAACTGATGGAATTCCACGATGAAGATGAATCTCCTTTTGACGAAGAACTTACACAGCTGGTCCAGGACATCGGCGTCAAAAGCTCTAAACTGATCTTAAGGAAAGCCCGTGACTTTTCAGAACAGGACGTACTTCGGGCTATGAATCTGCTTTATGACCTGAATCAGCAGAAAAATTAAAAAAGAGGTTTATAAACTATGAAACAGGGTTATATTAAATAACGTAAGACTTTCTCGTATTCCCCCTGTGTAAGCAAAGCGAGCGTTCGCTTTGCTTTTTTTTTGGCCAAAATCCCTTCCCGAACAAGTTAGTTTCATGAAGGACCCGGTTTCGGTTATGATAAGGAAAAATGGCTGATGGAGGCGAGAACTTTGGAAGAATTTCAACAATATACCCCAAGAACCGGGACCCGCTCGGTCAAATGGGATCTCATTGAAGACTTTTATCAGGATAAAGATGTTTTACCGATGTGGGTGGCCGATATGGATTTCAAGACGCCGCAAGCGGTTACAGACGCACTGACATCTAGAGTCGAACACGGCATTTTCGGATATACCATTCCCGACCAGGATGTGAAGGATTCCATTACGGGATGGCTTCGCAATCGTCACGGATGGGAAACAGAAACGGACTGGATTACTTTCAGCCCGGGTGTCATTCCATCTCTGCACATGATTATTCAATCGTTGACGGAAATCGGCGACAACGTTCTCATTCAGACGCCGGTCTATCCTCCGTTCTACAGTGTTGTCAAAGACCATGGCCGACATATCGTTAAAAACCCACTCCTTCATAAAGAGGACAGGTATGAAATAGACTTTGAAGATTTCGAGAACAAAATCAAAGATAATCAGGTAACCATGTTTATCCTATGTAACCCTCACAATCCTGTCGGGAGGGTATGGACGAAGCAGGAACTGGAGGAAATGAGTCGGATCTGCCGGAAGCACGGTGTGAAAATCGCAGCGGATGAAATTCATGCCGACTTGATTCTCCCACCGAACAAGCATATACCCATCGCTTCTCTTTCTGAAGAAACGAACCAGCAGACGGTCACATGCCTTTCCCCTACGAAAACATTCAATCTTGCCGGTCTGCAGGCATCTTATGTCATTACTGCAAACAAGGAAGATAAGAAAAAGCTGGATAAACACTTTAAAAATCAAGGCATGATGATGCTGAACACCCTCGGTATTACGGCGATGGAAGCCGCGTATACGCATGGATCCGACTGGGTTGACGCATTGACAGAAGTGCTGAAGGAGCATCGCGACTATGTGATTCAGCGGCTGGAGAATGAAACAGGATCTGTGCGTGCGCTTCCGATCGAAGGGACGTATCTGTTATGGCTGGACTGTTCACAAATGGGACTTTCCCAGACGGAATTGAAGAAGTTCATGCAGAAAGAGGCCCGTGTCGGCTTAAACGACGGTGCGTCCTTCGGAGAAGAAGGCCGCGGCTTTATGCGCCTCAACCTGGCTGCTCCGATGTCTACACTTGAGGAAGGTGTCACACGCATCATTAAAGCTGTCCAGACCTTTGAACAATCTTAATATAGAATAAAAAATAAGGCTGCCGGGAAAAAACGGCAGCCTTATTTTTTTATTATTCCTTCTGTCTGCATAGAGGTATCCGTAAACGCCAGGATGGCCGTCCGTCTAGTTGGCAAAGGGCGTGTTATTCCTGCTGTTTATCCGGTTCCGTGGGATCACTCGTTTCATCCTTGTCTGCGTCCATGGTAATTACTCCACAGGCTGCACGTTCCCCTGCATCTCCTGCCGGCTGGGTCATTCCATCATCTGGTCCGCTCTGGATGATCAAGGAAGTCCCTTCATCCCTCAGAAGCGACTTCTGGTCTTCTTTCAGCTTCGCCTCCGAAAGCATGACCTCAACATCAATCATACCGCTCTGATCAGCCTCCACGTTCGGCATATCCCCCACATGCGCCCCTTTGGGATTCATGAGACCATGCTCTTTGGACATAGGATTGAAATGGTTCCCGGCACTCTTGAACTCAGGCGCATCACATTTTGGAAATTCATGAACAGCTATCCCGTGCATCCCCGGTTCAAGCCCTTCTACTTTCAATTTCACCTGAACGCCTTCAGGCTGTTCGGTCAATACGGCTGTTCCGATTTTGTCATTATCTTTGTTATAGATAGATGTTTCCAACGGCGATCTTTCCTCTCCGGAGCACGCCGTCAAAACAACAGCGATCGTACCGGCACACATAAAGGCACGCTTCATGGGTTCAAAACCTCCATTTGATGAAATCTGCTTTTTCTAGTGTCCCCCATGCTGCTGAAAATATAATAAAGCCGCATTAGGCAGGCACCTAATGCGGCTTTTTCGGTTCGCGATCTTCCTGTTCATTTATGGAGTAATTCTGATCAAATGTATGCTCTTCTTTTTGAGAGGCTTTAATAATCCAGATCATGGTCACCGCTGCAGCCACAATGAACAGCAGAAGCATCAGGACAGCAGGAATATACTCAGACTTATCTTCTGGGAAGTACAGAAATTCCATCATGGTGAACCCCACCCTTCTTCCCCAAGTATATCAAACATCTGGAATTCCGCATCCGTTTTCATAAGATCTACATATTTTTTGTTACAATGAAACAAGAGATGAATTTAGGAGGGAATAAAATGTCTGAGATCCAGGTCGGTTCTAAAGTAAAAGCACACTATAAAACAGGGATATATATGGGAGAAGTGAAAGAGGACCGCGGGAAGTTTTACCTCGTTCAGGTGCTCGCCGTTGATAAACATCCGATGCAGGGCGACCTTCACAACCCAGGTAAAACAGAGAATGTTTTTTTTCATCAACGGAAAGCGCTGAGTTATCTTGAAAAAGCCAACGTCCAAAAAGAAGCCGTTCATCCTTATGAAGGGACAGAAATCCCCGAATACCAGGAATCTCTCAAGCTGTCTGTTGAAAAACTGAAAGAAAAATTAAACCGCCGGGACACCGATTTCAACAGCCATGCGGCAGAGCAGCTGAATGATCTGGAAAAACAATATTTCGGTTGAAACCAACGACATTTGTATTCGCTTTCGTGGTGTGGTAATTTTAAAATGTTGAAAGAAATGAAGGAGGAAAAACCCATGACAACACATATTGGAGCACAACAAGGAGATATCGCGGATAAGATCCTGCTTCCAGGAGACCCGCTCCGCGCCAAATATATTGCTGAAAACTTCCTGGAGGATGCCGTCTGCTATAACGAAGTACGTGGCATGTACGGATACACAGGTACATATAAAGGAGAGCGCATTTCTGTTCAGGGAACAGGGATGGGGGTACCTTCCATCTCCATCTACGTCAATGAACTGATGGACAGCTACGGCGTGCAAAAGTTGATCCGCGTCGGCTCATGCGGAGCACTGCAGAACGATGTAAACGTACGTGACGTGATTCTTGCTTCCACATCGACAACGGATTCCCAGATGAACCGCATGGTATTCGGCGGCATCGACTATGCACCGACAGCGGACTTCAATTTGTTGAAGAACGCCTACGATGCAGGAACAGCAAAAGGGTTGGACTTGAAAGTCGGAAACGTCTTTACAAGTGACAGTTTCTACCGTGACAATGCAATGGATCTATTCAACCTGCTTGCTGAGTACAACGTGCTGGCTGTAGAGATGGAAACAACCGCTCTTTATACGCTTGCAGCGAAATACAACCGCCAGGCGCTGTCCGTTCTTACTGTAAGTGATCATATCCTTACCGGAGAAGAAACGACGGCCGAAGAACGTCAGACCACCTTTAACGAAATGATTGAAGTGGCTCTTGAAGCAGCCATCCAGGATTAACAATCAAAAGCACATACGCTTACAAGCGTATGTGCTTTTTTATATCCACAGTTGAGATGTTGACGAGAAACCCTTCACACGGGGCAAACATGAACAAGGGTTCTGCCGTCGATGATCAGGACACGGTCACCGATGGTCATATAGATTTCCCGCCCCTGCACCATGTCCACCTTCCCGAAGTATACTTGGGAGGCTGTATAAAGCAGCAGCATCGTACCTATATGCTTATCCACTTTGGATAGCAGCAGAGGCGTTCGGACGATCTGCATCAGCTGCCGGGTCTTGTTTCTTATTGAAACAGCAATAGAGATAGGAAGCCCTCCTTGAAAAACCGCTTCCTATACAATATCCATCCACACAAAAAAAGCCTGGGCTGAAGCCCAGACGTAAATAATCGATATAGAATGGCTGCCCCGCATTTCGTTTATACAATCCCGCCGCGCATATTGGTGGATGCCTGCCGCGGCACGGCGTCAGCTCACTTGGACAGGAACTTATGTTTTTTTAATGGTTCACATAATAGGCAAGTGTCCTCGCCATGACTCCTGTAGGTCCTTCAGGGCCAAGGGCGTGCCCGGATTCTGCTACAGACGTTCCGGCAATATCGAGATGCACCCACGGAACCCCCTCCGCAAAAGCCCCGACAAACGCTCCACCCATGATCGCATGAGCTTTGCGTGTTGGAGAATTATTCAAGTCAGCAATGCTGCTTTTCCTTACCTGAGCTTTATAATCATCGTTATACGGAAGAAGCCAGATCCCTTCTCCAGTCTCCTGACCTGCCTTTTCGATTTGTTTATAAAAGGACTCGTCATTCGTCATCGCCCCTGTCATCCACGATCCCAGGGCCGTGACTACTCCTCCGGTAAGTGTAGCCACATCAATAACCCTGTCAGCCCCTTCTGAGCGGGCATACGTTACTGCATCGCCCAGTGCCAGACGCCCCTCGGCATCTGTATTCAGTACTTCAATGGTTTGACCACTCATGGAAGTAATCACATCATCAGGTTTAAATGCTCCACCGGATATCATATTATCCGTAGACGGAATCACAGCCATGACGTTCTTCTCAGGCTTGATGCGCCCTATGGTTTCCATAGCTCCGAGAACGGCAGCAGCGCCTCCCATATCCCCTTTCATACCAGGCATGCCTGTTTTCGGTTTAATGGAATAGCCCCCCGTATCATACGTTATGCCTTTCCCTACAAGAGCAGTGACATCCTCCCACTCCTCCAGTCCTTGATACTTCAGAACAATCAGCTTCGGCGGCTCTACAGAACCCTGATTTACAGCGAGGAGCGCTCCCATGCCCAGGTTTTCCATATCTTCTTTCTCAAGGATTTGGGCATCGAACCCAAACCGCTCCGCCATTTTCAGGGATTGTGCGGCGAGTTCGGATGCAGTAAGAATGTTGGAGGGAAGGTGAACCAGTTTCCTTGCTGTATTGGCCCCTTCTGCATAAGCCATCCCTTCCGCAACGGCTGTTTCCATCGCAGCTTGATCGAACTGAGCAGAAAAAATGGACAGGCTCTTCAGCCGTTTGACTTCATCCGATCCGGTTTTATAATTTTCCTGCTTATAGGTTGATAAACCGATCGTTTCCGCTAACAACGCCGTCCACTCTTTATATTGCTGACCATCAGGAATTAGAGTCTCCAGCAAAAGGGAACACCGCTCCACACCTTGAGCCTCAATCTGCTGAAAAGCCTGTCCCCACAGGTTTCTCCTATCAGTTTTTGTCATCATCTGCCTGGACCCAAGACCGATACATAAGACCCGGACCATTTGATTCTCATACGGAACAATCACATTTTCCACTCGGCCCGGCGGGGGCTGAATGAGACCACTCTTTAAATAATCCGCTGTATGTAATCCTGCTGCATCTTTTATCTTCTCTATCAGAATGCTTTGATTCTCATCCGCAGACACCCCGACGACAAGGGGATCTTCGGGTTTCCACTTCTGTGTTATTGTCAACATAACGCCACCTCCTTCTCCAGTATACAAGATACGCATCCCTCCTTCCTTATGAAGGGACGTTTTATCGGAATGTATGATATAATGTCTTTGTTTATAAGCAACAAACGACTTACATAAAGATCAACCATCTCGATACCCTGCCGGATGAGAAAGGATGTTACAATGCTGTTAGATTTACTGCAAAACTTCCCCCTCTGGGCCTCCATCGCTGCAATCGTTTTTGCCCAGGCGGTAAAAGTCCCCATACAATTCATTGCTTCCAGACAGTTTAATGCCACCCTTGCCTTCAGTACAGGAGGCATGCCGAGCAGCCACTCTGCCGCTGTAACAGCCCTGGCTACAGGCGTAGGGATTGAGCAGGGCTTCGGTTCATCCATTTTCGCTGTCGCCTGCGTTTTCTCTATCATCGTCATGTTCGACAGTACAGGTGTCCGACGGCAGACAGGGGAGCAGGCCATCATGTTAAACATCTTATTGAATGATTTTAACCGCTTCGTCAGTGAAGCGAAAAGCTGGCAGCAGAAAGAAGGGTATCAAAAAAAAGAGGAATTGAAAGAGCTGCTCGGACACCAGCCCATTGAAGTGTTTTTCGGGGGCCTGACCGGCATCCTGCTTACATTCCTGCTTCATTCTCTGATCTATTAAAGGACAAAAACACTTCCGCCATTCTTAACGGAAGTGTTTTTTTATGGTTTGATTGCAGAACGGAATACCTGCTGGGCTTCATTTTCATTCAGAGTGTCCAGTTCTTCTTCCGTCAGCTGACCTTCTCCTTCTTTGATCACATACACGTCCAACGTTTTCTTTCCCCATTGGTCATACACATCCTCCACGCTGGAGAAATAAAGATCCAGCTCCTCCCCTTCAATAGCCCCTCCAATATCAGCCACCACTCCATACCCATATCCGGGAATAAAAAGGATGGTCCCTAAAGGAAACACGTTCAAATCAGCAGCGATTGTGGAATACAGGTCCCTCGTTACATTCACTCCGGAGAACGTAATGCCGTAGGCCTGGTGCTCAGGCGTTTTTCCCGTTGATTCAAACCCGGCTGTATAGCCCGTAGCGGTAACCTGACGGCTTTGATACTGGGACAAATCAATCGACTGTTCCAGCGTCTGAACCGCCTCAACAACTGCGCTTTTCACTTGTGGGTCTGGATCAGCCGTCGTGTTGTTCCTGTCTTTTATTTCACCGATCACCCATTCTCCCAGATCAGATAGAGATAGATTTGTTACATAGGAAGCCGTGCTCACCACAGCCCCTGCGAATAAGAAAGGAAGAAACAGCCTTTTCGTACGTCCTGCAAACATGTCATCACCTCTAGATGTAAGCATGTCCAAGACCGATCATTTTATTCAAATAATTGAACCAGAAGAAGGGGCATCGATCCTTAGATCGATGCCCCTTCTTCTCTTCTCAGAACATTTGATATCCGCTCTTCCTTAATTTCTTAATAACAATGCCAGCTGCAATAGTGCCGACAAAACCGCTGGTCAGGATCACAACGTCCACGACACCTAGACGGCCGAGCTGTTTAAACACAGCCGGGAAGGCTGTGCCCGGCTGCGAGAAATATTCCGTCCACGGAAAGTTATCCACGATAAACAACACGATGACAGGATACACGATGGACATGATCCAGGATGAGCGCAGAATCATATTTAATAGAAAGGATATCCCGAAAAACAGTACAAAAAACAAAAGAATGGATACAGCAAATTGGACAATATTCAACGTCGCTTCCCCCTACTCCCCTTAAAAGGGACGTACAAATCCATTATTCATTCTAAACCGCTTCCTATGAAAGCGCAAGCATATCCGGACGTACGAAAAACGCGAAAGCATGAACTGCTTTCGCGTTTCCTATATCTTTTAGAAGTTAAAGAAGTTCAACTTCCCTTTCTTTAGAACGAGCGGAAGACCGCCTAACTTTAGAAGATAACGGTTGTCGATAACTTTCTTCATGGCAGTCGCTGACCAGCCGAAGAGTTTCTTATCATCAAAGACAACACCGATGGCATCATTGTGCCCAAGGGAAGCAACCGTACCTTGAATATTAGGCTTGAATGGCTCAAGGTGATCGTCACCTTTCACGAGACGGGTAAGGTTTTTCGCTGTATGCTCCGCTTCCTGGATGGCAATCTGCGCTGTCGGAGGATAAGGGCGCTCTGTTTTCTCATTCATAATGAGAGCACAGTCCCCTACGATGAATACATCATCGTATCCTTCTGGACGAAGATCATCACGAACCGGGATACGTCCGCGGTTCGCTTCGAAACCGGCTTCTTCAACCAGTGAGTTCCCGCGTACACCCGCCGCCCATACGACGGTGTTCGTATCGATTTCTTCACGCTGTTCGTCTTTTTCGAAAACCAATCTGTTTTCGGTTACTTCTTTGATCATCGCACCGATTTTGAACTCGACACCGCGCGCTTCCAAAGAGTTCATCGCATATTCAACAAGTTCAGGATCAAATCCTGGAAGAGCTGTCGGGGCAGCTTCGACGTTGATAATACGCACTTTGTCACGTGGAACATCGTATTCCTTGCATAGTTCAGGGATACGGTTCGCAAGTTCACCAACAAATTCAATCCCTGTAAACCCGGCACCGCCGACAACAATGTTCAAACGCTTCTGCTGTTTTTCAGGCTCGTTGTTGTACTTCGCAAAGTTGTATTCAATATGCTGGCGGATCAAACGAGAGCTGTTAATGCTGTTGATTGTGTACGCATGCTCTTTAAGTCCAGGGATACCGAACGTAGCCGCTTCGAATCCAAGACCAATGACAAGGTAGTCATAAGAAAGTTCGCCGTCTTCAAGGATTACCTTTTTATCGGCGGCTTTAATATCAGTCACTGTATCCTGAATGAAGTTGACTTTGCTTGTATCCACAACATCTTTGATTGCGATACGTGTGCGGTCATGGTGAAGCGTACCTGCTGCGTTCTCATGCAGCCAAGTTGTTTGATAGTGGTAGCTGTGCTTGTTCACAAGTGTTATGTTGGCATCGTTCGCCCCAAGACTCTTCTGAAGTTTGACAGCTGTCATGATGCCCCCGTAACCGGCACCGATAATGACAATGTTCGGATTCTTCATGAATAATCACTTCCATCTCGTATTTTTTTCCATCCGTCACCTATATCATTGTGACCTGTTTCACACAAAAAGACATTAAAAAAACCTGTTGAAATCAGGTGAAAAATGTCACAAATCATAACTATATGGTCTATCATCATCTTAGACCTTTTCCCCTTGATTTTCAACCCAAAATCAAGTTATCAAAATTATTGAACAATTAGTGCCTTTGGAAAGGTTTACATATGTTCAGTGTTCCCATTGTAAATTTTTTTATGATAGAATAAATTTTAGTGAAATTTTTTTCAGGAGGTTTATTATGAGCGATAAAATATACGATATTACAGTCATCGGCGGCGGCCCCGTCGGTCTGTTCACAGCTTTTTACGGTGGAATGCGTGAAGCGAGTGTCAAAATCATCGAAAGCCTCCCGCACCTTGGAGGGCAGCTGACTGCCCTTTATCCGGAAAAATACATTTTTGACGTGGCCGGCTTTCCTAAAGTCCGTGCACAGGAGCTGATTGACAACCTGGAGGAGCAGGCGATGGCTTTCAACCCGACCATTGCGCTTGAGGAGGAAGTCATCCATGTAGAGCGGATGGAAGATGAGTCTTTAAAACTGACCACGAACAAAGATGTCCACTACACGAAAACCGTGATTGTCACAGCTGGTAACGGAGCATTCCAGCCACGGAAACTCAAAGTGGCCGACTCCGAACGGTTTGAAGATACCAACCTGCATTATCACGTCAGTAACATGGACAACTTCCGTGATAAGAACGTGATGATTGCCGGCGGCGGTGATTCTGCTGTCGACTGGGCATTAATGCTGGAGCCGATTGCCAAACAGGTCACTCTTGTCCATAGAAGAGATAAATTCAGAGCTCACGAACACAGTGTGTCCCAGTTGAACGAATCCAACGTCAACGTCATGACACCCTTCACTCCTGAGCAGTTTATCGGGGAGGAGCGCATTGAAAAAGTCGAGCTTCAGGAAGTTAAAGGCGATCGTACAGAGACGATTGACGTTGATGATGTCATCGTCAACTACGGGTTCATTTCCTCCCTTGGTCCAATCAAGGACTGGGAGCTTGAAATCGACAAAAACAGCATTGTCGTCAACTCCAAAATGGAAACGAATATCAAAGGCATTTACGCCGCCGGCGATATCTGTACCTATCCGGGTAAAGTCAAACTGATTGCATCGGGTTTTGGTGAAGGTCCGACAGCGGTCAACAATGCGAAAGCCTATATCGATCCAGGAGCGCGTGTACAGCCGAAACACTCGACGAGTATGTTCTCCTAAAGAACAAAGCCTGCAGAGAAACCTGTGTTTTTCTGCAGGCTTTTTTTCATGCAGCCGGAGCTTAATAAAGCTCTGCTTCCTTCCCCCTATCCGGTTGTGATAGGAGAGTGGTGGTTCCCATAAAAAAAACCTTCCGTGAGCCGGAAGGTTGGAATCTATCAGCAGTTGGGGTCTGGTGTTCCAGCGTTCGTCGCCGTTTTAAAGGAAGACCCGCAGCCACAGGAAACGATGGCATTCGGATTATCGATCGTGAAGCCTCCGCCCATCATATTTTGTTTAAAATCAATGGTCGTACCTTCTACAATCGCCGCATCCTGACGGTTGATGACAACAGGAATACCGCTGGAATCTTCAAGAAGATCAAGTTCTTCATTAATCTCATCCTCGAAGCCCATCGCATATGACAATCCACTGCAGCCGCCGCCTTTCACGCCAAAGCGGAGACGGACATCTCCTTCTTCTTCCTTCATCATCTCTTTGATCTGATGACCCGCAGCTTCTGTAATGTTCAGGATCATACCAAGCCTCTCCTTTCTCTTCTTCTTTTCAGTATACTAAACCGGCCTGCTTTTTATCAAACAGCAGCACCTGCTCAGCCAAGTAAAAAGACACCCTTTACCGGGTGCCTCTCATTGTATTGAAAAAGTCATGCCTTTCCACTTGTTACAGGGTTTCGTCCAAGTGTTGATAAATTTTATCGACTAATTCTTCAGGTGAATCGGCAATGACACGTTCTCCTTCAACAAGGGCATAATTGCTTTGCGAACAAAGACCGCAGTTTCTCAAGCAGCCGTAATCCATCACATCAAGATCCGGATCCTTTTCCAGTTCATCCTTAGCTTTTTGGGAACCTTCAGCTAAATTATTGATACAAAATTCAATCAATGGATTCATCCACGTCACCTCTTTTTCGGAAGAACCCTGCGCCTTATGATTTTATCATACGCTGGTGGTTCTGCGTTAGGAATTACTTACCTGTTGAAGACCATGTTCTTCCAGAGATTTGTATATCGTCTTCAACCTTGGATTTCCTTCCGCCACGATTCGGTCTTCCACCAGGACGAGCGGGTAAAACAGGTCATCATTCAACAGCTGCTGGACGATTTCCATATCCACGCCTTCCTGGTTTTCTGTATGGATATCAAAATAGTGAAACTGCAGGCTCTTCTCCCCGTACTTCCTTGTTAAAGCGGCCTCCAGCCACTCATAGGTCTCTTTTGAGCCGGGAGCGTTCACACAGCTTGCACACTTCACTTCCGCCCCGTATACATATACACGAATAACCGGTTGATTCATGAGGCCCTCTCCCCTTTTTTATACGTACTTCCATTTTACAAAAGAAGCGGAAAAAGATAAAATGATAATAGTTCTCAATCCAAAGGAACATCAGCAGAGACCATAGATTTTTTCGTCACTTCGTTTTATAATGATACTATAAGAAAGGGGAAGATTGAACATGCATGAACAGGTTCAAGAAGTACTAAACAAACTTCGCCCATTTTTACTTCGTGACGGTGGAGACGTTGAGCTGGTAGATGTAGAGGATGGTATTGTACGTCTGCGTCTTATGGGTGCCTGCGGGAACTGCCCAAGTTCAACCATCACTTTGAAAGCAGGTATTGAGCGTGCGCTTTCTCAGGAGATCCCTGGCATTTATGAAGTGGAGCAGGTTTTCTAAATCAGATAATCAGAAGCCCGTACACGTTGTCGTGTACGGGCTTCTTTTACCTGGAAACCGGACTGAGCAGCGGCTTCTCCTCGAAGTAACGGACAACATTATCCAGACAGAGACGCATCATCTTATACCGGGTCTCTTTCGTTGCCGATCCGATATGGGGAAGACAGACAACGCCGGGCATGGAAACGAGCGGATGGCCCGCTCTGATCGGTTCTTCCTCAAACACATCAAGACCGGCACCGGCGATCTGCTCGTCTCTGAGCGCTTTTTCGAGTGCTTTTTCATCCATCAAAGCCCCCCGGGATGCATTGATAAATATTGCGGTGTCCTTCATCTTTCGAAAAGCCTCAGCATTGAACATATGCCGGGTTTCATCCGTCAATGGAGCCAGGCTGACCACATAATCCGCGTTCTCCAAGAGCTCATCAAATGAGGTATACCTCGCGCCGATTTCATCTTCCACATCCTCTTTTCTGGAGCGGTTGTGATAAAGAATGTCCATTTGAAAACCTTTGGCTCTCCGCGCCACGGCTTCTCCTATCCGCCCCATACCTACGATTCCGATCGTTTTATGATGCACATCTGTTCCGGCAAGCAGTAAAGGAGACCAGTGGTTCCAGGCGTCTTCCTTAATATAGTTTCCTGCCTCCACAATCCGGCGGGCAGCGGCCATGAGCAGACTGAACGTAAGGTCGGCCGTCGTTTCCGTCAAAACATCCGGGGTGTTCGTGATGGCCGTCCCCATGTTCTCTGCAGCTTTCACATCCACATTATCGTAGCCAACCGCCATATTGGCAACAATCCCAAGAGAGTTCCCAGCGGCCAGAAGCTCCTCGTCCACCTGGTCGGTCAGCATCGTTACCAGCCCGTCCACGCGACCTGCCTCAGCTAAAAGCGTCTCCCTGTCGACGGCTTCATCCTCTTCCGGCCACATCTCGATATCCAACTGCTCCTGATAAGGTTCAACAACTTCTGCCGGCAGACGGCGGGTAATAAAAATTGACGGTTTCCCCATAACAGCATCTCCACTCCTTTTTCTTCCAGTGTAACACATAAGAAAAAGGGCACGTTTTTTCACGGAGAACCCGGACTTTTGATATAATGAACATAACACCAGTCGTTTGTGAAACAATAAACGCGGGTATAGTAACATCGCGACCAAAGAGAGAGCAGGGAGGTAGTTCGCTATGGCAAATGAGAAGAAAGTATCCAGTCTTGAAAAAACCGCACGGGAATGGCTGACAGAAAGAGGCGTCACCATCGACGATATCGCCGATCTTGTTTATTATCTGCAGTCGAAATACCATGATGACCTATCGATGGATGAGTGCCGGTTCAATGTAAACAAGGTCCTCACCAAACGGGAAGTCCAGAACGCTGTGATCACAGGAATCGAGATGGACCGCCTGGCCGAAAAGAAAATGCTTACAGAGCCGCTTCAGTCCACCATCGAAGTGGACGAAAGCCTGTATGGAATCGATGAAATCATTGCTTTTTCCATCGTCAATGTGTACGGATCGATCGGATTTACCAACTACGGCTATATTGATAAGCAGAAACCTGGAATTCTCCAGAAACTGAATGATAAATCTTCCGGCGAATGCCATACATTCCTCGATGATATTGTAGGAGCCATTGCAGCAGCTGCTTCCAGCCGGCTGGCCCACAGCATTGTAGGCGACGACGAAGATGACGAATAGAACGTACCCACACCAGGCAGCTGCCTGGTGTTTTTTGTAATCCAATGAAACTTCACCGCTCTCCACTACGTATACATAGAAAAGGGGGCGGATAACGTGAAGACGCTGCATTTAAAACTTGTATGGATCCTGCCGCTGATCATCATTGCAGCAGGTATTATGCTTTTATTTTTTGAAAATTACCAGGAAGTTACGGAACCTGCCGATCAGGATTGGAGCAGAGATTGGGAGGTTGGGGAAACCGCCGCGGTTAAACAGCCTCGTATTCAGAAATCAAAAGATGGCGTGCGGATTTCCTATCTTACCGACAGTGGGATTACCCAACATACCTATGATGACAACTACACAGAAACGGATGAGCAGCACTACTCGATTCCCGTGGATAAGTTTACAAGCTTTTACATAGAAGATGACAAACTCCTCTATTCTGATTACTACAGCTTATACCGCGGAGATACAGAAGAAAAACTGACGGATATTGACGGCTTTATTCCCACATCCTCAGCTGCGTTTTTTCAAAAAGGGCCCGCCCTTTACGCCATAGATCCAACCAATTATGAAAGCAGCAAGCTGATGACACTCACCTCCAATGATTCCAAGGTGGGAACGGCAGAGACGGATGAAGGAACTTACCTTATGGAAGAGTACACAGATGAGAAAGGCCGTCACTTGCACTTCTTTGAACACGTGGACAATGAAGTGAAAAAGATCGGAGAAGCCGCTTTTGTACCGTCCGGTTCTGAAAGTATTAAGGACATCCAGTTTACAGTGCAGAACAAGGAAGCCGCTGTGCTTATATCAACAGTTCAGAAACAATCTGCTTCTGGTCAGATGGAAAACCATTATTATTTCGGAACCACTTCCTTTCAAGAACCTTTACAGACCACCAGCCTTTCCTTTATTGATCCCGTTTCTTCGCAGCCTCTCAGAGAAATATCGGATATGAGTCTGCATCCTCAGAAAGAGGGTACCTCCCTGCTGTTTAAAGCGGTGGGGGCCACCAATACAAGATTCGGTGAAAACAGCCAGTTTAACATTTATAAAGCCCCGCTCGGTGCTTCCGGGGTTGGAGAAATCACACGGATAAGCAACACACCAGATCTGTCCACCCACCCGGTTCAAATTCAAGATAACAGTGTAATCTGGGTTGATAAAGGCGGGGACAGTCACAAACTCCTCTTATCATCCCAGAACCCTGAAATCATTGAGAAGGCTGACACATGGAACTCCCGTGTCCTTTTAGGAGCACTGGGAAAAACAATGGGGATGCTTTCCTACAGCTTTTTCGGACTCCTCATTATGACGTTCTGGTATATATGGCCGCTTTTGTTCCTTGTGATTCTAATGTTTGTTAAAAGAGACGCGCTGGACCAGGACCGTACATGGATTCTGCTCACGGGTATCGCCATTTATCTGGCAGCCGCCATTCTTGTGCGCAGTCCCTTATTCTCAGAAAAGCTCCTCGCCAGGGCACCTGATTATTTAAGCTTCCCCGGAAGTCCGATCATTTTCATCCTTGGTTTTGCCCTGATCTCCTTTGGAATTCTGAAAACCGGTGCAAAACGAAGAGATTGGTCAATCCCTGTTCAGATCACCTACTTCATCAGCGTTCACGTCGCTTTGATCACCATCTTCTTCGGCCCTTACGTTTTATAAAAAAATCACCACCTGCTTCATGAAGCAGGTGGTGATTTTTATTTACCCTTTATGGCCGTTTAACCACTCGTGTAGGTTCAGCTTTTTATAGGTAGGCTGATGGGTATGAGCTTCTATCTCATGAAATGAGCTCAATCCGGTTTCCACCATCAATGTGTCCACCCCTGCTTTCATGCCGGCGAGGATATCGGTGTGATAGTTGTCGCCCACCATCAATACGTGGTCCGCCTGAAGCTGCAGCTCCTTCAAAGCCCGCTCCATAATGATCGGCTCCGGCTTACCGACAAAGGTGGGATCCACCCCCGTACTGACAGCAATAACACTTGTCAGGGCTCCGTTTCCAGGAAGCATCCCCTTATCTGTCGGAATGGCTGTGTCGCTGTTCGTACTCACAAAACCGGCTCCCTTCCTCACTTCGAGGCAGGCGCGGGCAAGCTTGGTATAGGAAATTTCCCGGTCGATGCCGATGACTACAAAATCTGCACCCTCCTCCACAAGGGTATGCCCCCGGTCTGTAAGAGCCTTATGAAGACCTTCCTCCCCAATTACATACACTCGTGCCTGCTCCTTCTTCTCCTTAATGAAGTCAGCCGTTGCTAAACTGCTTGTATACACTTGATCAGGCCGGGCTTTCACACCAAGCTTGTTCAATTTCGCTGCAATCTGATCCTGCGTACGGGAGGAATTATTAGTCAAAAATAAAAAAGGGACCTGAAGACCGATGAGATGGTCAATAAAGTGAGAAGCCCCGTCCACGGCCGCTTCCCCTTTATACATCGTCCCATCCAAATCCACCAGGTACCCCTGATAATGTTTCATCAGTCTTCCCCTTTCGTAGTGGTTTTTGAAAAAGCGGATACAGGACCCAGTTCGTGATCGAGGTACATGCGGATCCGCTCAGGGAAAGCTTCCAGTGCCTGTTGATACGTCGTCCATGCACGTTCGACAGACTCATGATCCACCTCCGTATATTCGTGGACGATCATCTTCCTTAATTGAATGAACTGTTTAAATGCTTCCTCATGTTCAGCAGGAAGAACCTTTTCATCAAGTAAGATATCGATAATATCATCATAACTGCCCGGATCGCGCATAATAAAACCATCAATCATCATATTGCCGACATCTAATACAGCCTCGACAATAAGGTGTGTCAAACGCTCCAGTACAAGCTTCTCCCGGAATGTGGAAAACCCCTGCTTTCTCACTTCTGCTTGTATCGTTTCCATATAAGATAAGATCTTTTCAATTTTTTCCCGATCCACAAAATACATGTAAAACCCTCCTGACTGATAAAGTCCATGCTACCGTTATCATACCACAACTATTTTCGGTCGATAAATTCCAGCGTATTGGATATACTACCTGATAACTATGCAGAAGAGCACGAACAAAAGGAGTGTAAAGGATGTCCCAACGTCCACTATTAGAAGATGTTACCCAGGATACAAGCACACGGTTCGTTTCGTTTACCGCAGGCAGTCATCGGTTCGAACTTGCTATTATGAAAGCAGAGTATTTCCAAAACCAATCTCTCGTCATCAACCTGCCTAAAAACAGACAGGGGCTTCTGGATGAAGAAAACATCAACAGGGACGGATACCTGGAGCATTTATTCCAGCTGAGTGCGATGGAAGCTGAAGAGCTCAGAAACTATCTTCCATATCTCCTGTAGCATAAATCCGTTCCTTACGCTCACTCTAAGCATAAGGAGGTCAAATATGATGAGCGACAAGAAAAAGAAAGACTATTCCGATTTTGCCAACGTAGAAGCCCAGCGGAACTATCTGGTCCCGGAACAGCTTCCGGAAGGAGCCTATGGATCCCCACGGAATAAGCATGAGCCTGTTTCCAATGAGAAAAGTTCCCCCTGGACAAATAAACAGAGGTATTACAGTGCGTTTAATTACGAATACAAGTCCCTCCATGAGGATCTGCCCCGTCAGGAGGATGGAGCCCATCCCCTGCACGACGAATCAAACGCTGATATAAAACCCTCTCAGGAAGATCATTAAAAAAAACGGCGTGTGTTTTGGAAACACGCCGGTTTTACTGTCGGATCCGCTTAAGAACAAAATAAGCACAGCCAAAATTGCAGTATTCATATAAGTAATCTTCCAAAGTGCTGATTTTTGTATCGAAGGTCGCCTTGGAATTCTGATCATCGTAAAATCCCTTCAGACGGAGCTGACCATATCCCCAGTCCCCTACGATAAAATCGTATTTATTCAATATGTCGCTGAAGCGGCCTTCCACTTCTTCCTGTTGAAAGCCCTCCTGGTGATTCTCCAGAATATCAAACGTTTTACCTGAAATTTCAATCACATCCATCACCTCTATCTACCCATTAGTGTATCACATTTTTCCAACAGGAAGGAAACGTCCTGAAAAAATGAACAGGTATGTTTCCAATAAAAGTGCCCACCATAAAAATACACCCATATGCCAAGGAGGATCTATCATGAAGCTCAAACAAATTGCTACCACTCTTCTCCTCTGCGGTCTTCTAGCCGGATGCCAGGAGACGAAGGAAGAAGAAGCTCAACAATTAATGGACGGTGATACACTCAGCGGAAATGCTATGGACGGATACAATACCGAACCGAAAGACGGCCAGGTCGGCTATGTGCGCTTCGAGAAAAACCAACTGGACCAGGACGAGGAAAGAAACCGTCAGATTAAAGTGAACAGAGAGCAGATGGCGGACATGATTTCCCGCATGATTTTACGATACGATCAGTTTGATGACGTAGCAACAGCTGTAACGGACAACGAAGTGCTTGTTGCCTATAAGCGCGCGGATGACACTGACCGCCAAACAGCCGCAGACATGGTTCAAAAGACCGCCTATTCTCTTGTCCCGAGTTTTTACCATGTCTATGTGTCCGATAATCCCGCTTCCTTTGGAGATATCCAAAGCCTGAGCAACTCCACCGTCTATGATGAAGGATACAACAGTACCATCAGCAGCATCATTAAAAAAATGAAGCAGTCCCCTCAAGGAAAAGTGGATGAAACCAATCCAAATCAGCCGAATGTAGGGCCGAATACGAATACAGAAGCAGAAACCGGGATGGAAAATTAGCCTCATGAATTTACCATTCATACCTGATGATCCTTTGTTCATCCTAAGAGTATCAATTTGTTGTAGGTGAGAATATGAAAGGTACAGCACTCGTTACAGGAATCTTAATTGCCGCGCTCTCCTTTTCCACAGGCACCATCCATGCAGCCCCGGATGAAAAGGAAAGCCAAGAGCGGATGGCGCTCTATAAAAAAACTTCAGCCGTTACCGATATCCCATGGGAATATCTTGCGGCTGTCGACCAGTATGAGCGTCAGGTACACGATGATCCTGATGAAGGCCGGGTTACAGCTATCGAATTTGATCCGGTGTTCTGGTCAGGCTCCTCTGACGCTTTCCCTTCTGCAGTCTCTCCCAATGGATGGGGGTCAGACGGCAATGGTGATGATAAAGCAGACATCCATAACGATGAGGACGTACTATGGTCGCTCGGCCGGTATATAAAATCGTTCGGAACCACAGAAGATGATATCAAAATTGCATTATTTCAATACTATAAGCGGGATTTGACGGTTCAGACGATTATGCATTCCGCTGAAGTTTTCCGTAAGTTCAAAACGGTGCATTTAACGAACCGGGATTTCCCTCTTCCTAAACAGTACAACTACAGTTACCGGAGCACATGGGGAGATGCGCGGGGATTTGGAGGACGGAGGATTCATGAAGGGACCGATATCTTTGCCGGCTACGGAGTTCCTGTCAAATCCACGACGTACGGCGTCGTCGAAATGAAGGGATGGAATACGTATGGAGGCTGGCGTATCGGCATCCGCGATATTTACAACATCTATCACTATTACGCCCATCTGCAGAACTTTTCCAAAGAGATTAAAGTGGGCGATGTCGTTCAACCTGGCGATGTTATCGGAGCCGTTGGTGCCTCGGGTTACGGGCCGCCGGGAACGTCCGGTAAGTTTCCACCGCACCTGCACTACGGGATGTACCAGGATAATGGGAAGAATGAATGGTCCTTCGATCCCTATCCATTTTTAAGACGATGGGAACGGATGGCAGAATAAAAAAAGCACCTCTTGTGGATGACCATGTTCCGTTTATCGGTGGATGCTTGCCGCGGGCACGGCCTCAGCTAACTTGGACAGGAAGACCATCTGTCCAAGTGGATCTTCGTCTCGCGCTTTTCCCGCAGGCGTCACCACCGAACACTCCACTTGATCTGTTCAAATGATGAGATGAAAAGAAGGACGCCCTTCATTCAATGGAAAGGCGTCCTTTTTAAATTAAAGAAATAACGAGTGCTGCCAAGGAAAACAAACTCAAACCAAGAGAGGCAATAGCATCAATTTTATGGCCTTCACTTTGTCGGAAACTTGCCCTACCCAACGGAATGACAATGAAAAAGGCAAAAAGAATTGGTGGAGATAAAACTATATCAGTGATAAATATTAAAAGTAAATAAATCAAACATAATGTTGTGAACCCTATATGAATGGGCTTCATTATTCGCTCAATCTTATTCAAACTGAACCCCCTACAAAATATATAATCAAATTCGATATAATTTTAAAAGAAAAATCAGAAAAGTACAAACATTAGTTAATAGGGAGACAGACTTCGCACGCGTGTGGCGGTTTAATATGATTTTTCCTTGGATACCTTCATCTGCGGAAAGAAATTGATCACACTTCTTGAAAGGGCAAGTGAAACGCTCGATCATGACACAAACTAAAAGGCGCCGCTGATGCGGCGCCTTTGATTATTTAGCTTTTTTCACAGCGTTCGTAATGCTCGCTGCCAGACCTCCCCAGATGACAACCATTCCGATAACCATGGTAATTACTGCACCTGCTGTCATGTCAGCTTACCTCCTTTTTTTCCTCTTCGAAAGCTTTGGCGTTCCAGCGTTTAAACATCATCAACACTCCGACGATGAGGGCGAACGCTGCCACAAACCAGCCACCGAAAAGAATGAACCCATCTGCATATCCTTCGTAGTTTCCTGTATCTGTGTCGAACTCTTTCGCCAGGTTCGTTTTAAACAGGTCGAACATCATATATCCAAGTACGAGTGGTGTAATAAGTCCAAGGGACACTTTCCACCATGTTCCGAGACGGATATCGGATATTTCATTGGCGTGCGACTGAAAATCATTGAGCTTACGAAGGAACCAGGCAATGACTACGACTTCGACAAGCCCGACGAAGGCGACACCAAACTGGTTGATGAAGTAGTCGGCAGCATCCAGGAAGAACAACCCACCCTGCGTAGCAAACAACAGTGAGATAACGGCTGCTGTTCCGCCTCCAAAGGCTACAGCTTTCGTTCTGGAAATACCAAACTTCTCGCTGATCCCTGCGACATACGTTTCAGAGATGGAAATCAGTGAAGACAGCCCTGCAAGTACAAGGGAGAGGAAGAATAAAAATCCGAACAACCCATTCAAAGCAGGAAATTCATTAATGATCTGCGGGAAAACGACAAAGGCCAGTCCCACTCCGCCGCTTACGACTTCGTTTACAGGAACTCCACTCTGGGAGGCCATGAAGCCAAGGGCGGCGAATACTCCAATACCAGCAAGTAATTCAAAGCCTGAATTACTGAAACCAGCAATAAACGCGTTATTAGTAATATCCGATTTTTTCGGAAGATAACTGGAATAAGTAATCATAATAGCAAAGGCAATGGAAAGACTGAAGAAAATCTGCCCATAGGCAGCCACCCATACCGAACTATCCATGATCGCTGAGAAATTCGGTTCGAAAAAGGCCTGAAGACCCTGCGCAGCTCCAGGAAGTGTAAGGGCACGTATCACGATAATCATGAAAAGGACGACAAGCGTAGGAATGAAGATTTTGTTCGCTGTCTCAATTCCCTTTTTGACTCCCTTGAACAGGACCCCAAGTGTAATCACCCATACAATGAGCAGAGGAATCAGGACACCTGGGACAAGGCTTCCGGTCTCGCCGGGATTAACAGATAATTGCAGATAGTCACTGAATAAAAAGCCTTCGGTATCATCACCCCATGATAGATTGAAAGAAAATACACTGTAGGAAATTGCCCATCCGATAATGACCGCATAATAAGTGGATATAACAAACGCAACCAGCACACCCCACCAGCCGATCCACTCTGTTTTTCTGCTCATCCGGAAAAAGGACAACGGTGCAGATCCACGGTACTTATGACCGATGGTGAACTCCATGATCAATAGTGGAATACCTGCGGTTAGAAGAGCAAACAAATAAGGAATAAAAAATGCTCCGCCTCCGTTTTCATAAGCTACAGCCGGAAAACGCCAAATGTTCCCCAAACCAATGGCAGAACCTACGGCTGCCAGGATAAATCCGGCACGTGTACCCCATTGTGCGCGATTTTCCATGTGAAAGACCTCCCTGAGAGGAACGTCGGTTAATGTCCCTCAATTTTTATTTTTCTGATAATTCTGTTTAAATTATAACGACAGCGCAGTGGCTTGTCAAAAGAATTTTTCAATTTTCAGAAAATACCAGATTAGGAAGTCTTAGGACTTAGGAATGAAAAAGGCAGAGGGATGCTTCCTCTGCCTTTCAACTTGTAAAGTGTTGGAGAATAAAGAGGAGGAACTTCTAATAAATAGAAGTTCCTCCTCTTTTCAACTCATCATTTTTTCTATCCTTTTTCAGGATTCAGTTTATGAATGATCAGTGCTGTTATGAGAACAATGATAAGGGACAGCAGCAGCGGCACCCAAACCTGCCCTGTAAGGCCCAGTACAACATAGCCGACTGAAGCAGCCACCGCTGCAATGATGGCATATGGAAGCTGCGTCAATACGTGATCAATGTGATTGGCTCCCGCCCCTGTGGACGAAAGAATTGTCGTATCAGAAATCGGTGAGCAGTGATCTCCGAATACAGAACCCGCAAGCACGGCGGATAGTGCAGGCAAAAGGAAGGATGGGTCCGTTACGGCAGCGATCTCACCTGCAATCGGAAGCATAATTCCAAAGGTTCCCCACGACGTTCCTGTAGACAAGGCCATAAAACCAGATAACAGGAAGATTATTAAAGGCAGATAGGAAATGTTAATATCCGCCTGGCTGAACTGCTGGGCGAGATATTCACCTGTCTGCAGGCGGCTGATAATGTCGCCGATCATCCAGGCAGCAATCAGAATGTAGATCGCCGGCAGCATTGCTTTTAACCCTTGAAGAAATACGTGCAGCAAACCGGATTTCGGTGACGGCTGCCCGACATATAAAACCAGGGCTGTGACCACACTAATGATTCCTCCGGCAAACAAGGAAATGTTTACGTTCGTATTAGCAAAGATGGAAAGGATATCCGCGGTTCCTTCTGAACTTTGAATTCCTGTATATACCATCATTCCGACTGTACCGATGATCAAAGTTACAATCGGCCAGATTAAGTGAGAAATCTTCCCGTTATCATGCTCCTTGAATTCATTATTCAAGTCGCCGGGCACATCCCCCCTATCCGGGTTGTGAAGCTCGCCTGTATCCTTGGCTCTGTTTTCATGCGCTTTCATCGGACCAATATCCAGACGAAGATAAATCGTCAAAAATACGAGAAGCAGTGCAGCAAATACATAGAAGTTTGCCGGGATCATAAGAACGAAAGCTTCAAAAGCCTGATAGTTCGAAATCTCATTGGCCGCAAGAATACTGCCAATCGTCCCGATAATATAAGCCCCCCAGCTGGATATCGGTGATATGACCGTAATCGGCGCTGAAGTGGAGTCAATATAGTAGGCCAGTTTTGCTCTGGATACTTTATAGCGATCTGTTACAGGACGTGCGACCTGTCCGACTGCAAGAGCATTAAAGTAGTCATCAATAAAAATGATGATACCTAGAATGGACGGAACAAGCTTGGCCCCTTTTCTCGTCCGGATCCTTTCAACGGCCCACTTACCGAAAGCACGGCTGCCTCCGGAGGCCGTCATAAAGGCTGTGGCGACTCCGAGCAGAAATAAAAAGGACAAGAGATATAGATTCCCTGTGTTTAATGCCCCTTCGCTGACGAAAATACCGGCAAATATAGACCAGATCAAGCCCAGACCTGCTCCAATATCCATTTGTGTGAGCATGAATGCTCCGACGATAATCCCTATCCCAAGGGACAAGATGACGCGCCTTGTGACTAAGACAAGGATAAGCATAAGTATTGCTGGAACTAAAGAAAAGATGGTTCCTTCCATGTGTTTCCCCTCCGTATATCTTGATGTTACGGGAATGGAAGGCTACTGGTGGGTATAAAATGAGGAATAAAATAAAAAAACAATGACAGAAAATAATCCATCACTGTCTGCAGACAACTTGATTATCCTCCATTTCGATCAGTAGCGCCCCATGCACCCAAAAGCATGCATGACAGTGTATGCCTTCTTCAGGTATACACCAGCGTGTCAAAACTTGACGTGTTAAGCCACACTTCGGCAGGCCCTCCCTTTCACTAATGATCCCGGCTTGTCAAACTCCCATCAGCTACTCATGATGCCTGCGCCTCTACCTCACCGATCTGATAAGGTCACGCATATTCAGTTCTTTGGTATTGTACCAGTGACCGGCCATTATTGCAAGGGTTCCATCGGAAGGGAGAACGAAGGATTCCCACCGTCGCCTCCGGACATGCCTCCGAAATATTCCGGCACTTCCCCGAGAATGGTAGCCTGGTCAATTGGAATATTGTTGGTGACGACCGTCGTTTCTGTGGAAAAGGGGATGACGATTCTGACATTCACCTCAAAGTGGATGGTCAATTCAAACAAGGCGGCATTGATCCCGTATTCCGTCATTTCAATATCTACTTCAGACTGAACATCTCCGATGACACGCAGCTGTACAGGTACCTTGGGTCCAAGGTTGGCAAGCAGACTGTTGTTGGTAGCCATCCCAATCGGAAGTTCAATGAGTGTTGCCGGCTGCTCCCCCTGCTCTTCCGGAGTACGGTCTGGATCGAGATCCGGTTCCAGTGTCGTATCCTCCATCGGTAGTTCCCCTAGTTCCATCCGCTTCAGGAAATTTTGAACCCTGATGGTGGTATCCCGCAGAGCTCTGTTGACAAGCACAGAATTCCAACCCATATAAACAACATTTCCCTGATCATCCTTTTCCATTTTCACCAAATCATTAAATTGCAGATCCTCTGCAATCTGTTTGCTTACCGCTTCATTAATGGCATCTCTTGCCAGCTGCTGGGCTTTCGTTTCAGCAATCTCGACCAGCGCTGGCGTAACCCCTCTGTTGATATACCAGAGACTCAGCACCGTGAAAAGGGCGAAAAACAACAGGCTGATGACAATCCGCCTGCCGATGGTCGATCGTTTGGTCACTCGGTTTTTAGGCATACAGGCACCCTCCCCTTCTATATATATGAGGAGCGCCCTTTCTCTAATCACAAAAGATAGTCCCTGCTTCAGAAAATAGAGAGTTTCTTTATATGCCTGCTGCATAGGTAACTGATATCAATTCACCCCCTTGCAGCTTTTATTCATGGCAAGGGGGTGAACGCTTTATTGTGTCAGTTCTTTTTTCAGTAAATCACGTAAGAGTTCCGGCATAAAATATTGCTTCGTTTCTGCATAAGCAATTTCAGGGAAGAAACGACCGAACGTAAATGTATCCGCTGTAGCAAAGGTGTACGTCTGATCGTATTCCACAGGCCTGCCGTTGTACAGCACTTGAACCACACGCTCTTCTCCGTCCTCATCCTGCCGTCGTTCAATATCAATGCCGGCAAAAACCATTCTGCCTATGACTTCTCCTCTGAATCCGAATCCTTTCAGGCGGATTTCTGTCAACTTCTTCGTATGAGCAGCGCGGATGACTTCAAGAAGTTCATCTCCTCTTAACTCCACCTTGCATGGATTCATCGGATGCGGACAGATCCGGTGAACGTCCTCATACGTAATATCCCCTGCCGGCAGATGGTCCAGAAGAACGCCTGCATTCAACATGGCTATATCAGATGAAGTCCATGTGCGGAGCTGCTCTGTAAGTCTGGACATAAGCGGACTGTCCTGGAACCAGGCAATATGCATCGCCTCTTCCAAATAGGCTACAGGGGTTTCCAGACGGCGGACAGCCTCCCCACGGATCTGCCTTAAGTATTCGGTCACCTGATCGTCTTTTCTCATCTGCTCTGTAGGAACCGCATAAGCTTCCTTCCTCGTGATTTCACCGGCCTTGTGGTCCCATTCCAACAGCACCTCCCCAAGATGGGTACCGTGCTTCCCAGCGGCTGTCAGCAGCGTACCTTCTACAAGCTCGCCGTTTTGAAAAAGGTGATGCGTGTGGCCTCCGATAATGAGATCAATTCCATTGTACCTTCGTGCGATTTCTTCATCTTCATTAATCCCAAGGTGGGATAATAGAACGACGATGTCTGCTTTCTCCTTCACTTCCGGCAGCAGCTTATCCAGCCAGTCATATGGTGAATGGACATCCCATCCAAGTTTCTGATAAAAGGCTTGGAAAGGAGCAGTCAAACCAATGACGGCTACCCTCGTGCCTTTGCTGGAGTGGAGGATATGATACGGTTTGAGCCATTCCGGTGCAGGAGATTCCAAGCACTCCAGATTGGCACAGACCACTTGAAAGTCCGCTTCGTCATAGAGTTTATGAAGGTCCTCTTTGGCAAGTGTAATCCCTTCGTTATTTCCTAGGGTCGCTACGGAATAACCAGCCTGATTCAATAGGTCAACGTTTCCCTTGCCCATCAATCCTTCGGTTATAGGATGAAAACGGTCGACGTGATCGCCGTTATCCAACAGCCAGTAGTCTTCCCCTTTTTGATCATGGATTTTTTTCTTCTCTCGAAAATAGCCGACAATCTGGGGCCAATTCTCAAAGTGACTATGAAGATCACTTGTATAGTATACGTGCAGTTTTTCCTTCATCATCAGTCTCCTCACCCTAACCCTTGCCAGATTAAGCGTATCCCTATCATAATCAGCAGAATCCTTAAGAACCATTCCACTGCTTTCCCGTTCAGGTGACGGTTGATTTTAGCTCCAAGCATCCCTCCTGCATAGGCTCCCGGAATAAACCAGAGCGTGACGGCCCAGTCCACATGCCCCATTGCAATATGGGTGGCTGAACTCGTGATGCTGGCAAAGAAAATCATAAACATCGATGTAGCCGTCGCGATATGCGGAGGAATATTCAGCAGCAGAATCATCGCAGGCACCATCAAAGAACCGCCGCCGATGCCGAGCAGACCGGAGAGCATGCCAACAGCAAATGACAAGGAAAGCCCCAGCCATAGAGGCATTTGATAGGTATACGTTTGTCCATTTATGGTTCTCTCTCTTTTTATCCCGCTTGTGAACAACGGTGTGCCCGGTGGTCTCCTCGGAATAAAAAACAATAGAGAAACAAGTATCATCACAATTCCAAAAAACAAAGAGAACCCGTCTGTCTTAAAAAATTGATTCAGCCAGGAACCGAAGATGCCTCCAGGAATACTTCCATATAAAAAGATAAAGCCGATTTTTTTATCCACACGGTTATGCCGGATATACGAGATCGTCGACGACATACCGGTGAAAATCATAACGACCAGTGAAACTCCAACGATGGACTGGGGACTCACCCAGTCAAAGGATGGAAGATGATCGGCTAAAAAGAGGAGCACAGGAACTAAAATAACACCGCCGCCGAGGCCGGCGATGCTCCCCACTAAAGCCGTCACAACACCAATCAAAAACATTAAAAGAAACATAAGGGACCTTCCTCAACTCATTATAGATAATATTATAGTATCATGTTTTCTATTCATAAAACATCCTGGCCGCTTCTGCCTCTCCTTTCTGTGTCTGCCCACAAAAAAACCGCACAGATCGGAATCTGTGCGGTTTCTGTATTCAATTAACCGATGGAACCTTCCATTTCAAATTTGATCAGGCGGTTCATTTCAACGGCATATTCCATTGGAAGTTCTTTCGTGAATGGCTCGATGAAGCCCATCACGATCATTTCTGTTGCTTCCTCTTCAGAAATACCACGGCTCATCAAGTAGAACAACTGCTCTTCAGACACTTTGGAAACTTTCGCTTCGTGCTCGAGAGAGATGTTCTCGTTCATGATTTCGTTGTATGGAATCGTATCTGACGTAGATTCGTTATCCATAATGAGCGTATCGCACTCAACGTTGGAACGTGCGCCTTCAGCTTTCCGGCCGAACTGGACGATTCCGCGGTAGGTTACTTTACCACCATGCTTGGAGATGGATTTGGATACGATAGTAGAAGACGTGTTCGGCGCCAGGTGGTGCATTTTCGCACCGGCATCCTGGTGCTGGCCTTTACCAGCAAGGGCGATGGACAACGTCATACCGCGAGCCCCTTCTCCTTTAAGAAGGACAGCTGGATATTTCATCGTCAACTTGGAACCGAGGTTACCGTCGACCCATTCCATCGTTGCATTGGACTCAGCAACCGCACGCTTCGTAACAAGGTTGTAGACGTTGTTGGCCCAGTTCTGGATCGTTGTATAACGGCAGTACGCATTATCCTTAACGAAAATTTCAACGACCGCACTGTGCAGCGAGCTGGACGAATACGTAGGAGCTGTACAACCTTCTACATAGTGGACGGAAGAACCTTCGTCAGCAATGATCAGCGTACGCTCGAACTGTCCCATATTTTCAGAGTTGATACGGAAGTAGGCCTGAAGCGGCGTTTCCACCTTCGTATTTTTCGGAACATAGATGAAGGATCCACCGGACCAAACCGCAGAGTTCAACGCTGAGAATTTGTTGTCGGATGGAGGAATGACTTTTCCGAAATATTCTTTGAAAAGGTCCTCGTTTTCTTTAAGAGCTGAATCGGTATCCTTAAAGATTACACCCATATCTTCCAGGTCTTTCTCCATGTTGTGATAAACCACTTCGGATTCATACTGGGCAGATACACCGGCAAGGTATTTCTGCTCCGCTTCCGGAATTCCAAGACGGTCGAACGTATTCTTGATTTCTTCCGGAACTTCATCCCACGAACGCTCGGAACGCTCAGATGGTTTTACGTAATACGTAATATCATCAAAGTTCAGTTCCTGGAGGTCGCCGCCCCACTGTGGCATCGGCATTTTATAGAACTGCTCAAGAGACTTCAGGCGGAAATCAAGCATCCACTTCGGCTCTTCTTTATAATTAGAAATTTGTTCAACGACTTCCTTCGTCAAACCTTTCTGTGTACGGAAAATGGATACGTCTTTTTCGTGGAAACCATATTGGTACTCTCCCACTTCTGGCGCTTTTTTGGCCATGGTACATACCTCCTTTTGGTATTGGCAAAAGCTTTAGTCCTGCTTCTCTTCTCCGACACCTTTTTCCATGGCTTTCCATGCCAGTGTCGCACATTTGATGCGTGCCGGAAACTTGGCTACTCCCTGAAGGGCTTCAATGTCACCAAGGTCAAGGCCGTCTTCATCAATGTCTTTCCCCTGCATAAGGTCAGAAAACAGCTCGGACATTTTTAATGCTTCATCAACGGGTCTGCCTTTAATCGCCTGCGTCATCATGGATGCGGAGGAAAGGCTGATGGAACAGCCTTCTCCGTCAAACTTCGCTTGCTGGACCAATCCGTCCTCCACTTGCAGATAAACCTGTATCCGGTCCCCGCAGGTCGGATTGTTCATATCTACAACCATTGGATTTCCTTCAATGGAGCCACGGTTACGCGGGTTTTTATAATGATCCATAATGACTTGACGATAAAGGGTATCTAGGTTATTAAAAGACATCGCCAAAATACTCCTTTGTTGTTTGTAATCCAGCGACAAGTCGGTCTATATCTTCTTCTGTGTTGTAGAGATAAAAGCTTGCTCTGGCCGTAGCCGAGACGTTCAGCCAGCGCATCAGCGGCTGGGCACAGTGATGTCCCGCACGTACAGCCACCCCTTCAGCGTCAAGCACGGTTGCGAGATCGTGAGGGTGGACATCGCCGAGATTGAACGTTACAAGACCGGCACGATGTTCAGGACCGAAAATCTTCATATCGTCCATCTTGTTCATTTCCTGAACCGCATAGGCAGCCAGCTTTTCTTCATGTCTGCGTATGTTATCCAGACCGATGTCTGTCAGGAAGTCGATGGCAGCGCCAAGACCAACAGCGCCTGCAATGATCGGTGTACCCCCTTCAAATTTCCACGGAAGCTCTTTCCACGTGGAATCATACAGGTTTACAAAATCGATCATCTCACCACCGAATTCAACCGGCTCCATATCATTCAACAAGGCTTTCTTACCGTAGAGAACACCAATGCCGGTCGGACCGCACATTTTGTGTCCACTGAAGGCGTAAAAGTCAGCATCCAGGTCCTGGACGTCGATGCTCATATGAGGGACACTCTGAGCTCCGTCCACGAGCATGACTGCACCTTTACGGTGGGCGATTTCAGCCACTTCCTTCACCGGGTTGATCGTACCAAGTACGTTGGATACATGCATCATCGCTACAATTTTCGTTTTGTCGGTAATCGTTGCTTCTGCATCTTCCAGACGAACCGTACCATCCGGCTGCATCGGAATGTACTTTAGGACAGCGCCTGTCTCTTTGACAACCTGCTGCCATGGGATGATGTTGCTGTGGTGCTCCATCTGAGTAATGACGACTTCGTCACCTTCAGAAAGGTTCGCGCGTCCGTAGCTTGATGCTACCGTATTGATCGCTGTCGTTGTACCACGTGTGAAAATGACTTCCTGTGTACTGGAAGCATTTATGAAGCGGCGTACTTTTTCGCGGGCACCTTCATATTCGTCTGTTGCTTTCGTTCCCAGTGTATGAACACCTCTGTGAACGTTGGAATTGTATCCGCGGTAGTATTCATCAAGCTTCTCAATCACCTGAAGAGGTTTTTGGGAAGTCGCGGAGGAATCCAGGTACACGAGCGGATGCCCATTCACTTCCTGTTGAAGGATTGGGAACTGTTCGCGTACAGCTTTTACATCCATTAATAGACTTTCCTTTCAATTACCTGTCTAAGCTGGCGTTTTACCGCCTCTACAGGCAATTGATTTACAACAGGTGCCAGGAATCCGTGAATAATCAAACGCTCCGCTTCAAAGCGAGAGATTCCACGGCTCATTAGATAATAAAGCTGGATCGGATCGACACGACCGACAGAAGCAGCGTGACCGGCGGTAACGTCATCTTCATCAATAAGAAGAATCGGGTTCGCATCACCACGTGCATCTTTGCTGAGCATCAGTACACGGGACTCCTGCTCTGCATTGGATTTACTGGCGCCGTGTTCGATTTTTCCAATTCCGTTAAAGATTGCAGAGGCTTTGTCCTTCATAACTCCGTGCTGAAGGATATAACCATCCGATCCTTTTCCGAAATGGGTGATATTCGCTGTAAAGTTCTGCTTCTGCGTTCCGCGGCCGATGGCTACAGTTTTCGCATTGGAGTGGGAGTTGTCACCGATCAGGTGGGTGATGTTTTCAGAGACAGTATCCCCTTCATTCATCTGTCCAAGAGCCCATTCAATGACAGCATCACGGTAGGCTACGCCACGTCGGTTTGCATAAACAGTCGTTCCGGCTTCAAAGTTATCCACAGCACCGAAGGAAACTTTCGCTCCGTCTTTAGCGATCACCTCTGCAACAATGTTGGAAGAGGTCTTCTCTTCTTTATTGTGGGAAATATAGTTCTCCACATACGTGACTGAACTGTTTTCCTCTGCCACAACAAGAATGTGGTTAATGAGAGAGGCTTTAGGATCCTCCTGCCAGAAAATGGCCTGAATCGGTTCTTCGATCTGAACGTTTTTCGGAACATAAAGGAAAACTCCGCCGTTCACAAGGGCCGCATGCAGTGCTGTCAGACGGTGCTCGTCCACGTGAACCGCATCATTCATGAAATACTTCTCAACAAGATCACTGTGCTCACGGATGGCTGTCAGCATGTCAGTGAAGATGACACCCTTGTCCTTAAGCTGCTGTTCAATCGCTGCATAGGCAACGGTATGGTTACGCTGGATCACAAGGTTCTGCTGTTCTTTTTCTTGATCTAAAAAGTCTTTGATTTCAACTGGAAGCTCATCCAGATTTTCAATCTTATCACTCGTGACATGATGATCGAATTCTGTGAAGTTCCATTTAGAAATATTGGTTTTATCTGGTTTTGGTAGTGGAAGAGATTCTGATTTCTCCAGAGCACTTAGACGAAGATTCTTCATCCATTCAGGTTCCTGAAGACCCTGGGAAAAGTTTGTAACATACTCTTTGTCGTATGGTAGTGTGACTTCTACTGTCATGGTTACCCTCCTATCTTATTACGCGTTGACCGTTTCGTCTTCGATGCCAAGCTCCTGCTTGATCCAGTCGTATCCTTCTTCTTCAAGGCGCTGGGAAAGTTCCGGACCACCGGACTTCACAATACGACCCTGCATCATCACGTGTACTTTATCAGGAGTGATGTAGTTCAATAGACGCTGGTAGTGAGTGATGATCAGGCAGCCGAAGGAGTCGTTGCGCATTTCGTTGATCCCTTTGGAAACGACTTTAAGAGCATCGATATCCAGACCGGAATCAATCTCATCCAGGATGGCAATCGCCGGCTGAATCATCATAAGCTGCAGAATTTCGTTACGTTTTTTCTCACCACCGGAGAAACCTTCGTTCAAGTAACGCTGAGCCATGTTCTTGTCCATTTCAAGCGTATCCATTGTGTTGTCCATCTCTTTGATGAATTTCATAAGAGATATTTCATCACCTTCTTCACGGTGAGCGTTAATGGAAGAACGCAGGAAGTCGGAGTTGGTTACACCGCTGATTTCACTCGGGTACTGCATGGCCAGGAACAAGCCGGCTTTCGCACGCTCGTCTACTTCCATCTCCAGTACGTTTTCACCATCAAGGATGATTTCACCTTTGGTTACTTCATACTTCGGATGCCCCATAATTGCAGAGGACAATGTGGACTTACCTGTTCCGTTTGGTCCCATAACTGCGTGGAATTCACCGCCGTTGATTGTTAAGTTTACACCTTTAAGGATTTCCTGACCTTCAATCTCTACGTGAAGATCTTTAATTTCTAATGTTGATCCTGCCATAATGTATACCTCCAGTATCTATTATTATCGAATGTCCAGTCAGACTGAAAACAAACATTCATTCTCAATTTATTCTCATTATAATCTTAAATCATTTTTTATTTGTAATCAACTTTTTCCCACTGGTAAAAGGAGAGGGAAAACTGGACATTGATACATGTTCAATCTCACTTTCCTCCAATAGTATAACATGAAAAAATCAGGTGACTAAAGCCACCTGATCGATTCGTTCCTAAACATTATCTATGCAATTGACGGTCCACCTGGGCATGCATTTTCTGAGTTTGTTCGAATTCACGCTGACGCTTTTGTTCTACTTCCAACCGGGTGTCCAGTCTCCGGCTGTACTCCGCATAACTCGTATTGTGAGCCTGATGCATAGCCTTTTCCATTTCAGCGGTGTAATTCAACTGCAGATGGTCATTAATAACGAATCAACCCTTTCAGATTATTTACACAATTTAGGTTACCACAAACCTCTACCCTGTATAAAATCTTCTGAAACCGCATTTTCATTCATGTGTGGACCCGCGGGCCGATGTAAGCGTTTAATAATTGCATTTTCATTTAATACATTTGTTTTTCTTTAATTTTCTAATAATTCAATCAGTTGATGTTGTTCGTTAAATCACTGTAGGCGTCCTGGACGAGAGTGACAGCCTGACTGAGAGCTGCCCCTCCTCCGAAAGCTGCTGCTACTCCACAGGCTTCCAAGATCTCCTTTTCAGAAGCCCCTTGATCGACACAGCCTTTTGTGTGGTAGATCATACAGTATTCATCCTGGGCAACAATACTGATTCCGAGAGCCATCAGCTGTTTGTCTTTTTGAGAAAGTTCCCCGGCCTTGAAACACTCCTGGGAAAACTGACTGAACTGGCGGGCGACTTCAGGCATGTGTTCCGCAAAGACACCCATTCCTTCTTTATAATCATGTAGATAGGTCTGCGTCCACGTCATATTCTGATCCTGCATGTTAAAACCTCCCATAAAAAATAAGTGACTGCGGTTAGTATAAACCGCAGTCACTTATTTTATCCGTTATTCAGAATCTCCGGAGACCGGGATAACCGCTCCATCATATTCCTCTTCAATGAAGGTTTGGATGTCTTCAGAACGAAGAACCTCCACAAGCGTGTTCAGTGCCTCACTGCCCTCATCTTTGCTTTGAGCAGCGATGACGTTCACATAAGGAGAGTTTGTGCCTTCAAGGATGATTGCATCTTCTTTTGGTACAAGATCAGCTTCAATCGCGTAGTTGGTATTGATCGCTACAAGGACTTCTTCCTCTTTTTTATACACTTCAGGAAGGTTGGCAGCATCCACACCGGTATCAAACTGAAGATTTTTAGGGTTTTCAACGATATCATTGACGGTGGCATCCACTTTTTCCACACTCTCGTCCAGTTTGATCAACCCTTCTTTCTCAAGAAGTGTCAGTACACGGCCGTGAGTGGATACAGAACGACTCATAACAAACTCTGTACCATCTTCGATATCCTCAAGGTTTTCATACTTTTGGGAGTACACACCGATCGGCTCAATGTGAATGCCGCCAAGATTGGCAAAGTCATAATCATCATTATCCTTTTCCTGAAGTTCCATGTAAGGAATCGTCTGGAAATAGTTTGCATCGATACGTCCTTCAGCAAGATCCTGGTTTGGAAGGATGTAATCCTGGTACTCCTCGATGTTCAACGTGATGCCTTCCTCTTCAAGAAGCGGCTTCGCTTCCTCAAGAACTTCGGCGTGAGGAACACTTGTCGCTCCTACTGTAATTTCTTTACTTCCTTCTTCACTGCTTCCTTCTCCGCTGGAGGAATCTTCTTCAGAAGAACCGCAGGCGGCAAGAACGAGAACGAATAAAAGCGCAATCGCTGATGTCCAGATTTTTTTCATGAAAAATCTCTCCCTTTTTATTTTTATCTTTTGTCCAATTTACGGGAAGCATAATCACCGATGAATTGGAAAATAAACACAATGATAATGATAAGCACGGTACAGATGAAGACCACATCAAAATTACTACGCTGAAAACCGTAGAAATACGCAAAGTCTCCAAGACCGCCGGAACCAATCGCACCTGCTACAGCGGTGTACCCGATCAACGCAATGGCGGTAACCGTAATGCCTGAGATAAGCGCAGGCATCGATTCCGGCAGAAGAACTTTAAAGATAATAGTGGATGATTTAGCCCCCATTGCCTTAGCCGCTTCTACCACACCTTTTTCCACTTCCTTCAATGCAATCTCAACGAGTCTGGCGTAAAACGGAGCCCCTCCGATAATCAACGCAGGAAGCGCCGCGTTAGGTCCACGTATCGTCCCGACCAGGAAATCAGTGAATGGGAATAACAGTAGAATCAAAATAATGAAAGGAATGGCACGGAATATGTTTACGACAGAAGCCGTAATCGTATTGACCACTTTGTTCTGCCACAGACCCCCGGGCCCTGACAGATAAAGCAGCAGCCCCAGAAGGATTCCCAGAATAAACGTCCCGGCCACGGAAATGAGCGTCATGTATAACGTTTCATTCGTCGCCGTAATCATATCCTCCATGCGTACGTTTGGAAAAAAATCATTAAGCATCCGGGTTCACCTCCACTTCAACAGAAGTAGAGCGTATATATTCGATCGCCCGGGCCACTTCCTCATTGTCTCCTTCAAACTGAACAAACATCGTTCCGTAAGCTCCTTTTTGCGTCTGCGTGATCTTGCCGTGAAGAATATTGACATCCAGGACGAATTTCCTGGAGACCTCACTGATCAGCGCCTGGTTGGTACTTTCTCCTACAAAATGCAGCCGGACGATTTTGCCGGACTGATACTTATCTTTGATCAATTTCAGAGAGTGCTCTTTTTCCTGGTCACCCATCACCTGATCAACGAATTTCTTCGTCACTGGCTGTTCAGGATGAAGGAATACGTCCAGAACATCTCCCTTTTCAACAATTCTCCCCTGCTCCATGACTGCCACCTGATGACAGATCTTACGGATGACATGCATTTCGTGCGTAATCAAAACGATGGTCAGTCCGAGTTTTTCATTGATGTCTACTAGAAGATCCAAGATGGAGTCCGTCGTTTCCGGATCCAGAGCAGATGTGGCTTCGTCACAAAGGAGGACTTTCGGGTTGTTGGCCAGCGCCCTGGCAATTCCTACACGCTGTTTCTGACCACCACTCAGTTGGGATGGATAAGAGTTTCCTCTGCCTGATAAACCGACCAAGTCGATCAATTCGTTCACCCTTCTGCTCCGCTCTTCCTTTGGTACACCGGCAATTTCCAGAGGAAAAGCGATGTTATCGTAAACCGTTCTGGACCAAAGCAGATTGAAGTGCTGAAAAATCATTCCGATATCCTGCCGGGCGATGCGCAGTTTATTCTTACTGAGGCCCGTCAAATCCTGATCGCCTACGTGGATGCTCCCCTCTGTTGGATCTTCCAGTCGGTTCAACAGCCGGATAAACGTACTTTTACCTGCTCCACTGTAACCAATAACACCGTAGATTTCCCCTTTATTTATCGTAAGGCTTAAACCATCAACAGCCTTTACTTCCCGATCCTTCGTTTGAAAAACTTTAGAAAGATCCTTGATTGTAATCATGATGTGTTCCCTCCCATTCAAAAAACGCCATTCTGTTCGAGAACAGAATGGCGTTTCAATAGCATTGTATCTTCTGTTCTCTCATCTGTCAGAGCTGTTACACTCTGCAGGATTTGGCACCTTGACAGGTTGGTTACTCCTGCTGGTTGCCGGGCATCGTCGGGCCAGTCCCTCCGCCACTCTGGATAAGAGATTTTAATCTATTAAATTATTAGTGCTTTAATTCAATTCATAACCACAAAGTGGATTTTAGCACTCTGCCACCAGCGTGTCAACATAAATGAGCCACTTTTCAGAAAAGAAAAACATCTGTATATGCAAAAAAATCTCTTCTAAAATAGAAGAGACTGCATGGAATCTCATCTATCAAAGCTTTGTGCTCTGCAGGATTTAGCACCGTGCTTTTACGCCGGTTGCCGGGTTTCAAAGGGCCAGTCCCTCCACCACTCTGGATAAGTTATGATGTCGCTGTGAAATTATATGTTATGTTAGCATGGAGTCTATACGGACGTCAAAGATTATTGCGCCGGTATATTTTTACAGCAAGGAGATGAAGTCATGAAGGAACGTGCTCCTCAATTTGAGCTTTCTTATATAAATCAGCCCTCCACCTATCGTCTGAGCGACCATCTCGGAAAAGTGATCGTCCTGACTTTCTGGGCATCCTGGTGTCCTGACTGCGGGAGAGACTTACCTAAAAAAGAGCAGCTCTTTGAAACGATGGACAAAGAAAAAGTGGAGCTGGTTACGATAAACGTCCCGGGCCGTGAACGCAGCCCCGATGCCGGAAAGGAATATGCTGAGAAATTTCTTAACCAGCCTACATTGATTGATGATGGCCGAAGCTTATACGATACGTTTGGCTGCCAGGGCGTCCCTTCCACAATTATCATAGATCAGGAAGGCAGGGTCCACCAATCGTTCGGTGATAAAGCTTCCTTTCTGGATATTGTCAAGTCCCTGGGGGAAATTGTTTAATCATCAAAACAACGGAAGGCCTCCCACCCACTTATAACTGGTCATACAGCCGATGAATAAAACCCGTTCTTTTATTGCAGAACGGGTTTTATATCATTTTTTCATCTTGTCATTTCCCGGGGAATAAAGGCGGGTTATAGATAGGGAATAATCTTTTCATACATGTGTGGGACGGATTGAAAAGCATAGACCTTTTCAAGAACTTCTCCTTTATGGGTGATCAAGAGGCATGGAACACTTTCCACTCGATATTGTTCCATCAATGCAGGATGCAGAGAGGCATTCATTTCTGAGAATAGTGGTTTTTTATACATCTCTTCCAACGTTACCAGCATTTTGCGGGCAAGGTGGCACGTCCCACAAAAAGGACTGTGAATAAATGTCATTGTTTTTTCATCTGAGGACAGCGCTTGTGCTGCCTCTTTTTGTTCTAAATTCTGCAAAACTTCCTCCTAAATTAAATACATAGACTTCACGCTGAAATGACGGCTCAACAATGCACGTGCAAGTTCAGGCTCAGGCGTTGCCGCTACTTCCCGAAAGGCTTTATCAATATAAATATGTTCAGCGTGCGGAAGTTCCTCTGTCAGCATCTTCCGTAGTTTAAAACCGGAATCATCTTCATCCACAAGGATATAGACCGATCGTTCATCCAGGTTATGTTCAAAGATCATTTCTTCCATCCGCTCAATACCGAGCGTTCCATGAGTACAGATGATTTCGATTTTCTCATCCAGCACTTTGTTCAATTTCTTCTTATCTGTAATCCCTTCAACAATCAAAATCCGTTCTCCATCCATCTTCATCACCTACTATATAGAAACAGACCATGCCATAGGGCATGGTCTGAACATGATTAAGATCAAGCACGATCATGTCAGACAAGGAATCATCGGTCCTGCCTGTACAACGGGCTTACTTGTTTTGATTAATCTTCATCAATCATCGCTTCATATTCTTCAGAAGACATCAGCTGCTCAACTTCTGAAGAATCGCTTGGTTCAACGACAACCATCCAGGCTTTGTCATAAGGAGACTCATTCACAAATTCAGGGCTGTCTTCCAAATCTTCATTCACTTCCACAACTTTACCGCTGATTGGTGCATACAATTCGGAAACAGTTTTTACAGATTCCACACTTCCGAAAGGCTCGTCTGTTTTTAGTTCTTCTCCCACTTCAGGAAGCTCTACAAACACGATGTCCCCAAGTTCAGATTGAGCAAAGTCCGTGATTCCGACTCTGACTTTTTCTCCTTCTTCTTTCACCCATTCGTGTTCCTGAGAATAACGTAGATCTTTTGGTAAGCTCATATTCGATTACCTCCACAGTTCTTGTTTTAGTTTAATGACAGTTATAAACATAAAAGCCTTCTGCTTTTATTTCCAATGTTCTGCTCACCGGCCCCAGACGTTTTCAAATTCATCGGCTTTGAAACCAACAGTGACCTTCGTTCCATCCGTGACGATGGGCCGTTTGATGAGCATCCCGTCCGAAGCGAGCAGGCGCAGCATTTCCTCTTCATCTGCATCTTTCAGCTTTTCCTTCAGGTTTAACTCCCTATACTTCTTCCCACTGGTGTTGAAAAATTTCTTAAGCGGTCGTTCACTCCTGGCCGTGAGGTCCTTCAACTCTTCCTGTGAAGGGGGATGTTCAACAATATGTACAGATTCGTAAGGAACCCCTTCATCATCCAACCATTTTTTTGCTTTTTTACAAGTACCACAGTTTGGGTACCAGTAGAAGGTAACAGGCATATGCTCCTCCTCCTTCCAACTTGTTATGTCTTATTTTATCACAATGGAGACAATCTTTTCATTGAAAATTACTTTTCCCTCCAATTCCTTTTTCATTCTTTTACAGCCTTTCTTCTTTTTATTCAAAAGCCTCCAAGAGCACCCTTTCACCTGGAAACTTGGATGTCCCCGTGGGAAAAAAACTGCCGGATTCCTTCCTCTCTACATGCCAAAAGCCCGCACTTGAAAGTGCGGGCTGATCAATGATTTATACGTAATACTTTTCTGACTCAATTAACCCCTGGGCAATTTCCCGCTTCTTCGGAATGACATTCGTCGGTGTATGACGTGTCAGTTTGCGAAGGGCACCAAGCATCATACGCAGAGAGTCGCCGGTTTCAGACGCAATCAACGTTTCTTTCGCATGGGCCTCGATTCTGTTAAAGGCTTCCTGTACATACACCTGCGTGTAGAGGAGCTTCTGCTTATTCTTCTCTTCACCAGAACGATTGATGGCTTTCTCCGTTCGAAGGAGGGCTGATTCCATGTTATAGATTTCACCGACCATATCAGCGATATTGACGAGCACTTCCTGTTCTTTATCCAGCTTTTCTCCGTACTTCTGTGCGGCAAGGCCGGCGGCAAGAAGTCCGATTTTCTTAGCATTTTTAACTAGATACTTCTCCTGCTCCAATGGCTCCAAACCAGGTTCTTCCGGCATCATCATCATGATTTCCTCCTGGAGCGTCTGGGCTTTTTGAAGGAGAGGAAGTTCCCCTTTCATCGCTTTTTTAAGCAGTGTACCCGGGACAATCATCCGGTTGATTTCATTCGTTCCTTCAAAAATACGGTTGATCCGGGAATCGCGATACATTCTTTCCACTTCGTATTCCGCCATGAAACCGTAACCCCCGTGGATTTGTACGGCTTCATCGGAAGCAAAGTCGAGCAGTTCGGTACCGAACACTTTATTCAAGGAGCATTCAATCGCATATTCAGCGATAACCTTCGCAACAGCAGCCCCGTCTTTCAGCTCTTCATCAGTTAGTTTGCCCATGCTCTGTTCAAACAGCCCGACGGTCCGGTAAACGGAACTTTCATTGGCATACGTATTTGCGGCAACCGAACCAATTTTCTCCTGGATCAATGGGAACTGTGCAATCGGAGTTTTAAACTGTTTTCTTTCTTTGGCGTATTTTACAGACAGTTCAATCGCCCGTTTCGCTCCGCCAACACCACCGATGGCCAGCTTGTAACGACCAACATTCAGAATGTTAAAGGCAATGACATGGCCTTTTCCAATATCCCCAAGGACGTTTTCCACTGGAACTTCAGCATCTTCAAGAATCAATGTACGGGTGGAAGAACTCTTAATTCCCATTTTCTTTTCTTCCGGACCTGTAGATACACCTGGATACTCTCTTTCTACAATAAATGCTGTGAATTTGTCTCCATCAATCTTGGCATACACAACAAATACATCAGCAAAGGCAGAGTTGGTAATCCACTGTTTTTCCCCGTTCAAAATATAATGGGTGCCCGCTTCATTAAGCTTAGCCGTTGTTTTAGCTCCAAGAGCATCAGACCCTGATCCCGGCTCTGTCAGGGCATAAGCGGCAATCTTTTCACCTGTAGCGAGTACAGGAAGGTATTTATTTTTCTGATCATGGTTCCCGAAGAATACAATAGGAAGAGACCCGATTCCAACGTGCGCACCATGAGTGACAGAAAACCCACCGGCACGGGAGAACTTCTCTGTAATTAAGGATGAACTGATTTTATCCAGCTGGAGGCCGCCATATTCTTCAGGCACATCGGCGCCGAGCAGTCCGAGATCGCCCGCTTTCTTCAAAAGAGCGACAGAATGTTCAAACTCATGGTTTTCCAGGTTCTCAATCTTTGGAACAACTTCACCAAGAACAAAATCTTCAGCCGTCTTGGCAATCATCAAATGTTCATCCGTAAAATCCTCCGGGGTAATGACCTGATCGGCCGTTACATCCTCGACAATAAATCCGCCACCTTTAATCATCTCTTTTAATTCACTCATTGGTTGTGCCTCCCCATTAGATTAATTCAAATACCCCGGCAGCACCCATACCGCCGCCGATACACATCGTTACGACACCAAATTGCTCGTTTCTTCTCTTCATTTCATGAATAAGACTCAGCGTCAATTTCGTCCCCGTACAGCCCAGCGGATGACCAAGGGCAATCGCTCCTCCATTGACATTGACTTTTTCAGGATCCAGACCCAGCTCACGGATGACGCGCAGCGACTGTGAAGCAAACGCTTCATTCAGTTCAAATAAACCAATATCCTGGATGGACAACCCTGCCATTCTCAATGCTTTAGGCACCGCTTCAATAGGGCCGACCCCCATAATTTCCGGTTCTACACCTGCGACAGCAAAAGATCGGAATTTCACGAGTGGCTGGAGGCCCTCCGACTTCGCCTTCTCATGATCCATTACCAGAACGGATGCAGCGCCGTCGCTCATCTGTGAAGAGTTTCCTGCTGTCACGGAACCTCTGGTAGAAAATGCCGGCTTCAGCTTTGCGAGTATTTCCTGTCTCGTGCCGGGACGGACTCCTTCGTCGACTGCAAACATCGTTTTCGTTTCCTTCACTTTGTGATCAGCACCAAGTTCTCGGTTTGTCACTTCCACCGGTACGATTTCGTCCTCGAATTTCCCTTCCTGAATCGCCCGTGCCGCACGTTCATGACTCTGAACAGCAAAAGCATCCTGGTCTTCTCTTGAGATTCCGAAGCGGCCGGCTACCTCTTCAGCGGTATGACCCATGGACATGTAATATTCAGGAGCCTGCTCCACCAATTCAATATTCGGCTTGATCACGTGCCCACCCATAGGAATCAGACTCATCGATTCGGCTCCTCCCGCAAGTGCGGTGTCACTTTGTCCGAGCATAATTTTTTCAGCGGCGTAGGCGATACTCTGAAGACCTGAAGAACAGTATCGGTTTATCGTAATCGCAGGAACTTTATGATGCAGTCCTGCCAGACCTGAAATATTGCGGGCCATGTTCATCCCCTGCTCAGCTTCAGGCATGGCGCATCCGATAATGACATCATCAATATTCCCTTCATATCCTCCGGCTCTTTTTAAAGTTTCTTTTATCGTTAAAGCGGCCAGATCATCCGGTCTCGTATGAGCGAGTGCGCCTTTTTTAGCGCGGCCCACCGGTGTTCTTGCTCCCGCTACAATCACTGCTTCTTTCAATGTATGTCCCCTCCTCTATGTCCTCTCCTTTTAGTTACGGAGCGGTTTTCCTTTCATAAGCATGTGCTGCATACGAGCCTGTGACTTCGGCTCACCAATCAGGCTGAGGAACGCCTCTCTCTCCAAGTCAAGCAAATACTGCTCATCAACGAGTGTCCCCTGTTTCAATCGTCCGCCAGCCAGTACAAAGGCCAGCTTTTCAGCAATTTTCATGTCATGCTCACTTGCGTATCCGCTTAAAACGAGAGACTTCGCCCCAAGAATCATTGTAGCCAGCCCTTGTTCTCCTGTGACGGGGACCTTCGTCCGCTTTGGTGCTTTGTATCCAGAACCGGCCAGACCAAGAACCTTCTGCTTAGCATCATGCAGCAAATGATCTCCGTTCGTACTTACTGCATCTCTTTGATCTAAAAATCCGTTTTCAAGAGCTTCTTCTCCAGAAGTAGATACTTTAGCCATCGCAATTTTTTCAAAGACACTGACGGCCGCCTTTTGAAGGTCAACCTCCACACCCTCAGGGATATTCCGCAGGTGTTTGATATACAGCTCCTTGTTACCACCACCGCCGGGGATCAGCCCGACTCCTGTTTCCACAAGACCCATGTACGTCTCTGGAGAGGCTTGAATCGCAGCAGACGGAAGGCAGACTTCCGCTCCTCCGCCAAGCGTCATTCCAAATGGTGCTGCAACGACCGGCTTATCAGAATACTTCAGTTTCATCATGCTGTCCTGGAAGTTCTTTACGACCATTTCAATCTCAAAGAAATTGTAATCCTGAGCCTCCATCAGCATCATGCCGAGGTTGGCACCAACACAGAAGTTCTTCGCCTGGTTGCCGACGACGAGGCCGTGCCAGTCATTCTCATCTACGTAATCCACAGCGAAGTTCATCATCTGTACAATATCCAGCCCTATCGCATTGCTTCGGGAATGGAATTCGAGAGCAGCGACTCCATCACCTAAGTCAATGAGGCTCGCACCCGCATTTTTCTTAATCACATCTGTTTTCTCTTTCAGACGCTTCAAATTGATTTGTTTTTTATTAAAGACCTTCTCTTTGTACTCCCCATTGTGGTAGTAGTAAACGTTTCCATTTTCATGTTTATAAAAGGAAGGATTCTTATGATCGACCAGTTGCTCCACCCATGAAGGAACCGTTTCCCCTTCGGCCTTCATCCGTTCAACGGAGGATTCAACACCAACAGCGTCCCATATTTCGAATGGACCTGCTTCCCAGCCGAAACCCCACTTCATGGCATCGTCAATAGCAGAAATATCATCAGCTATTTCTCCTGCCAATTCTCCTGAATACAGAAGCACCGGTTTGATGATGGACCAGATCAAGTCACCGGCACGATCTCCTTCTGCCTGAACAAGGGTTTTGAGCTTGCGGTGCAGGCCTTTCTCTTGTTTGGCTGCTTCTGTTGCTTTTGTTTTTAATTTTCCACGCGGCTCATAATCAAGCGTTTCAGGATTCAACTGAAGAATCTCGCTGCCTTCTGCTGTTTTATTCTTCAGGAAGAATCCTTGACCGCTTTTTGATCCGAGCCATCCTTTTTCAAGCATCGCTGTCATGAATCCAGGAACTTCAAAGGCTTTCTTCTCTTTACCTTCCACCTGTTCATAAACATTGTTGGCGACATGGATAAAGGTATCCAGACCTACAACATCAAGCGTACGGAAGGTTGCGCTTTTCGGCCGGCCGATCAATGGACCAGTAACCGAATCCACTTCTCCGACCGAGTACCCTTTTTCAAGCATTTTCTGAACGGTGATGAGGAGGCCGTACGTACCGATACGATTGGCAATAAAGTTCGGTGTATCCTTGGCTTCCACCACACCTTTACCAAGCACATCCTCACCAAACGTCTTCATAAACGAAAGGACGCCCGGGTCCGTCGAAGCTGTCGGAATAACCTCCAGCAGCTTCAAGTAACGCGGCGGGTTGAAGAAATGCGTCCCGAGAAAATGCTTCTTAAAATCATCGCTGCAGTCTGCAGACATGGCCTCAATGGAAATGCCTGATGTATTGGAGCTTACAATCGAACCGGGCTTACGGTATTGATCTACTTCTGCGAGCACTTTCTTTTTGATATCCAGGTTTTCGACAACGACTTCGATGATCCAGTCGACCTCGCCCAGACGGCTCATATCATCGGTAAAGTTGCCCGTTTCGATCAAATCGAGATTTTTTTTACTTGTCAGCGGGGACGGCTTCTGCTTTAGAAGCGCTCTCTTATTCTCAGCGGCTATACGATTTCGTACCGCTGGATGTTCGATCGTCAACCCTTTACTCTTTTCCTGTTCGGATAATTCCCGGGGTGCGATGTCCATCATCAGCACAGGGATTCCTGTGTTGGCCAGGTGGGCAGCAATGCCGGCCCCCATCACCCCTGAGCCTAAAACTGCAGCCCGTTTAATTTTTTGATTCATCATTTCTCCCCCTATCTCTTTGAATGAATACTCATTCATTTTACGGTCAAAAAAATATAGTGCTGATCCGGTATCTATGTCTAATATAAAATATATTCAGACATTTCGCAATCCTTTTCTCCATAAATCTTAAAAATTCTTCCAAGTCCATTTCGTTATGTTAGTGTATGAGCGTTCGGCCGGTTTTGATTAAAAAAAGGAAAGACGGTGGGGGACAGCCCTTCCTCATCTGCCAAATACTCCTTTTAGCACGAAAGCGACGTTTGCCGGCCGTTCTGCGAGACGGCGCATGAAGTATCCATACCAATCATTCCCATAAGGTACATACACACGCATTTTATAACCTTCCTCCACCAGTTCTTTCTGACGTTCCACTCGAATTCCGTACAGCATTTGAAATTCGAACTGATCCTTTGATATGCCTCCATCCTCCACCAATTTCTTTGTATACTCGATCATTTCATCATCATGGGTAGCTACTGCTGTATAATGGCCATTCATCAAGTGGATCCGGATAATTTTCTTTAAGTTGTCATCCACGTCTTTCTTATCGGGGAAAGCCACTTTGGCGGATTCCTTATAGGCTCCTTTCACAAGTCTCAGATTCGGGGAATACTCATCCAGTGATTCTATATCTTCGACCGTCCGGTATAAATACGACTGGAGGACGGTTCCAATATGGTCATACTCCTCCCTCAACTGCTTGAAAATCTTCAGAGTTCTGCCGCAGCGTTCGTAATCTTCCATATCAATGGTCACAAACACATCATTTTTTTCTGCCGCACCAAGGATCTTCCTCATGTTCTCCATCACAAGCGATTCGGAAATATCCAGCCCCATGGACGTCAGTTTAAGGGAAAGTTGTGAATCCAAATGATATTCTGCTATGGCTTCAATCGCAGCGATACACCCCTCCGCTGCTTCTCTGGCTTCTGCCTCACTGTCAATGAACTCGCCAAGGTGGTCAATCGTGACTGCCATACCCTGGTCATTCAAAATCCGGATGGTTCTCACAGCATCAGGTACAGAAACACCAGCGACAAACTTACCGGCACCAAAACGGAGTCCATATTTTTTCGCAAGCTTTGTAAAGAAACGGTTTTTCGATAAAAAAAGAAAGAAATTGCGCATCACCTTTTCCATCATTAAGCCCCCTGACTGATGGTGAGTAGAACATTTATAATTTTTAGAAATGTAAACGTTTGTGATTCTATTTTATCATTTTTCTTAAAAAAGGGTGAATATTTTCATCTCATATTCGACAAATAAACCCCATCTTTCGTTTATACTTCATCCTCAAACAGCCATACTAACAGGGAAAACATAAAGGAGGGAGTTCCATGCAGCAGAACCCAGCAACCGGGTCCATGCAGGGCGCACAGCCGATGGCTCAGGCCCCTGATGTTGTGACCATAAAAGATCAACTATACCTTGCAGACATGCTTTCCTGGAATTTAAATGCTTGTAAAAAAGCTCATTTTTTCGCTCAAAATTGTCAAACCCCCGAAATCCAGGCGGCGCTGGACGAAGCCGGCCAAATGCACCAGCGTCACTACAATAAAATCCTGGAGCACTTGAATACACAAGCCAATAAACCGAATTGAGGAGGTCCGTTATGAATCCGAACCAACCACAAAAAATTCAAAACCCTGAAACGACTGTACCACAGACACCGCAGATGAATGAGCGGGATTTCGTTAACGATCTTCTGGCTACGGAGAAGTACATGACATCGTCGTACAGCACAGCATTGAATGAGGCGAGTAACCAAGCAATTTATCAGGATCTGGCAACCATCTTCAAGGAAACACAGGACTGTCAGAGAAACCTGTATAACCTCATGTTCAAACATGGATGGTATGCTCTGGAGCAGGAAGAGAACCAAAAGCTTGACCAGGCCTACCAGAAATTTTCCGGTTATCAAACACAGCTTCCCTATACAGTGCAGTAAGAAAAGCCCGGGACCCCGGGCTTTTCTTACTGTTGAGTCCGTGAGTAAGGTGGCTTACGTCCATCATCCCGTCTCCCTATCCTGCTCTGAATCCATAAAAAAAGCTGTCGAGAACCTTCTCGACAGCTTGAATAGGCCTGGAAAGCCAGGACCTTTATCGTTATCCAACTACCTCATACCCTTGGGCATGGATGGATTCTTTAATTAGATTTTTACCGACATAGGCTTCGTCGTACACCACATTGACCTTACCACTGTCGAGATGAACCTCTGCTCCGTGCACACCTTCAAGATTTTCAACTGTATCTTTAACCGTTTTCTGGCAGTGCCCACATGTCATACCGTTCACTTCAAGCGTCATTTCCATTACAAAACACCCTTTCTATTTTCTCGTTTACTTTATCTATTCCACATTGGAAAAGGGGAATAAACCGGAAATCAGCAGAAAGCAGCGTTTTACTGCACACAGTATTTGTAAATGGCCTGTTGAAGGGAATGAAGATAAGAAACTTCAATAGGAAAACGGATATTCTGGAGTTTTGGAACCTGTTCAGGCCGTACTCCTGTAATGACAACGGAGGCTCCCATATAAAATAAGGAAGCGGTCAAACTTTTCAAAGCCTGGGCTCCGTCTTTCGGAATATCTCCAACGGCAGTAAAATCCAGCAGCACCCGTTCAATACCACCTTGATTGATCCTTTGAAGCAGCGGTTCTTCGACGACATCCATTTTATCCAGGGATAAATCACCGAACAAAGGGATCAACGCCGTTTCCTCTGTAAGAGTAATAAAAGGAGCCGAAAGACGGTTGTTCAGCTCCAACGCTTCCTCCAGTTTTTCTTTTTCCTCAAGGAGTTGAAAGTTCGTATCATTCAGGCGGGCGCGCAGTTGATTCATCATCGTTGTGACACGCTCCATCTGGTCATCCTTCAATATGAGCAGAACTTCTGCATAAAGGTCATTACTCCATTTGACGTGCAGATCACACGTTACGGGGTTACTTGCTTTTCCAAAAGGCTTCAGCTGGGCTTCCAGTGTTACCTTTTTCACTTCCGGATGGATCCATTTTTTCAGTTTGGAAAGACTGCCTTCATCAAATAAGTCCAGGAAGTTCTGCGGGATGACAAAGCTGTCTTCTGCTTCCTTGGAATAAGATTGCAGCATGAAATTTTTGTTGATTGTAAAAACGGGCAGAGGAAAAGAATGGTCAACTCGTTTCATTGATGGATTCTTCCCTTCCTTCTTTAAACCAATGCGTCAGATGTCCGATATTTTTAATCACCATAACCTGGTCGGATTCAAACTCCGACAAGTCAAATTTATAAGCAAGACGGCCCCCGATCATGATGGTCGGCTTCCACTCCAGCTGGGTGAAGGCCTCGATGGATTTCTTTATGGCAGGAATACGGTAGGACAAAGCCGCTGATATTCCTATTACATCGGGCTGGAATTTTCTAATTTGTAACATGGAATGTTCCATTGGAAGATCCGGCCCTAAATAACGGACCCGCCAGCCATGTTCTTTAAAAGTGTCGGCGACCATTTTCAGCCCGATATAATGCTGCTCCTCTTCCACTCCGAAGAGAAGGACCTTATAACTTTGCTGCTGCCGGCGTTTAGGAACCTCGTGATCAGACTCGATTTTTGAAAGAACAAAATCACATATGGCTGTAGCCAGATGCTCATCCGCAACCGATATTTCATTATTCTCCCACAGCTTCCCCACGTGGTACATTGCCGGAGTGATCAGGTTTTCAAACACGTAGGCTCTTGGATGATTCTCCAGGAGACGATACGTGTAGTTCAATGCCTTCTCTTCATCTCCACTCAAAAAAACTTGAGCGAGTTGTTCATGATGCAGATCCAAAATAGTCACCTCTCGTTCAGAGTATGAAGTCGTTTGAGAGCCTGTTCTAAATAGACGATGAACATCCGCTTCTCGTCCTCATCCACAAGAGACTGTCCATCGAGCAGTCGGACGAGCCGCTGAAAATTATCAATAATCAGTCCGGTCGGCACGTTTCTGGATGTCAATACATTGTTGAGCCAGTCCGTATAGTCCATAAAAAAGTCTACACTTCTCATCTCGTAAGCCGCAGCCAGATGGTCCAAATGATGATGATTGTCTTCTTCGGTCCGGTCTCTCCCGTTTTGGCCGAATTTTTCCCAAAGGTAAGGATAGGCTTCATAGATTTCTTCTGTTACGGTCCGGACAAGGTGGGCCTGCTCCGTGTGATTCATGTTGCCACCACCTCATACTTCTTCACTATTGGAACAATTCCCTTCAAATCTTCGTCAGGGTACTGTTTTTCAAGCTCATGAATTTTCTTGAACTGCTCACTTCTTGCCCAATTCAAATAAGCTTGTTTAGATTCCCACTCCAAGTGAACCGTCAACTCTCCCGGCTTCCGATCGTTTTGGAGAAGCTGAAAAGATAAAAATCCCTCTGCTTCATCTACGAGGCGAGAGCGATTCCGATAAATCTGAATGAGATCATCAGCTTTGTGTTCCGGCACCACTACAGTGGAGTCTACAACAAACATGTTCATTTCCCCAATCTCATTTATTTTCGCTGTATACTATTTTACCATAGCCTTTGAAAATCTGTATAATGGTAAGATTAAACGTGCCTGTGCCGGCCCATATTCAGTTTGGATGGTATGTATAAAATGACACATGAAAAAGCACCGGTCTCCCCGGTGCTTTTGTAAGAAATTATTGGACAACCTCATCGAGCACATGCATTTCTTCATGGTCCAGAAGGTTTTTGTTAATCATGTCTTCAGCTTCCTTGTTCATATGGTCCTGAAGGTCTTTCAATTCTTCCTTGTCACCAACGAGGTAGAAGCGCTCCCAGCCGTATTGTTTAGCGGCGCGGTCAATTTTTGGAGCTACGCTCTTATACCAACGGTAACGATTGGCTTCGAAGCGCTCTTCAAACTGATCCTGCTTCGAATTCTTCGCTCCTCCTGAACCCATGGACGCCTGGGCTCTGTCAGGCCCTTGATGCATGCGCCAATCCTCTGTATTCAGGTCAAGCTCAAACAATTGTGTATCCTTCAACGTTCCCAGTTCAGCATCCAGCAGTTTAATCTGGTTTTTCTGAGTCAGGACGACACCCGTTTTCGGGAATTTCTGCTGCATTTCCTTCAGCTGATCCAACACTGGAGCTTCCTCCCAGTAGAATTCAGTCTTAACCGGCATCTGGAACCTTTCAGCAAACCAGACCGTATCATCACCTGTAGCAAACAATACGACACTTTTTGCAAAATGCTGCTCGTTTTCTTCTATGAAGGTTTCAACCTTTTCTTTGACTGCCCAGTAGTTTCTTTTTTCATCTGAGTCCCCATCTTCCTGCAGATAGGATTCAAAGTTGTTCAGTCCATTCTTCAAATGAATTTTCCATTCGCCGCCTTGTTGATCAGGGTCGGATGGATCTGTATTCAAGTACATCGTAAATACTTTTTGTGGCTTTTCTAAGTGAATATGCTCTAATTTCTCTAATTCTTTGTTTAAATCCATAATTCAGCGACTCCTTTCAATAGTTCAACTAGCTATATTGTCTATGTTTCCTGAAAGATGAGCGCTTAAACTTCTTTTCTGCATGCAAGCTGCTTCTTCAATCCATCCAGCTGGTCTGCGAACTGTTTTGTCTCCTGTTCGGTGAGGTCTATCCCTCCGTAAGGAAGCAGGAAGGCTTGGATTCCCCAGCCATACCTACGAATCCGCAGGAGCGTGGTTCCGACGGGTAACCCATATCTATTTTAAACAAGAAACGATCCAGCTGAGCTTCCGGCAGCGGAAAAGTCCCCTAAAAAAAAGCTGCCGATAGGATAATCGGCAGCCGGGAGATCCGCCCGAGGGGCAGTTCTATTCCTATTTATTCTTCTGTCCATTCATTTACGAGATCCTGATGCTCATCCAACCATTGACGGGCACCTTCTTCCTCAGAATCCGCTTCATTTATGGAAGCCATGAGACTTCCAAGCTGATTGTCATCAAGCTTGAAGCTGTCCCACCATTTCACCACTTCTGGATGGTCCTCTTTCAACCCAAGTCTTGCAGCATAGGAAATATTTTCAGAGTCCCCATAAACATTTTTCGTATCTTCCAGAATCTTCACATCCATTTCTGCAAAGACCCAGTGCGGCTTCCAAAGTGTCGCTACAATCGGCTCTTCATCAGCCATGGCATTTTTCAGTTCTGTAATCATTGTCGGCTCTCCAGAAGAAAGCAGGGAATAGTCCAAGTCGTATTCTTTAATGGCTTCCTCCGTCAAATTCATAATGCTTGCTCCGGCAGAAATCCCTACAATCTGATTGTCGGAAAACTGATCTGTGCTTTTCAGATCCTCTATAGTATTGATATCTTCCATATAAGCCGGGACAGCCAAACCAAGTTCCGTTCCCTCATACCATGTCTCGCGCCAATCGATCTCATCTTCATATTTTTCATAAAAAGGCTGGTCTGTATTCGGAAGCCAGATTTCTGTTCCAATGTCGAGGTCACCACTTGCTAGTGCTTCATATAAAAAGCCTTTTTCAACCTGTTCCAGTTCCACCGTATATCCTTTATCTTCAAGAATAAGCTTCCACATGTTTGATACAGCCACATTCTCAGCCCAGTTATTCATTCCAATATGTATTGTACCTTTATCATCATCACTGCCTGCTTCTGTGACGCTTTCCTCTGTGGATTCTCCACAGGCCGTCAATACGATCAAACCGGCCATTAGAAAAACGGGCAGCCACTTTTTCCACTGTTTCATACGAACGCCTCCTTTAAAACATTCATTCATTCCTTATGAATTTCACTCACAATTTTGAATTATACCATAAACATAATTAAGTTCAAACAATTTATTCTGTATAAATAATATATACAAAAACAGCCTTCAGGATGAAACCTGAAGGCTGTTGTTTTTTTACATACGTTTGTGAGCTCTGCGGTCGGCCGCTTTCGCTCGTTCTTGAGCAATCTTATCTTCCCTGTCAGCCAGTTCTTCAGAAAACTCAACATCGATGTTCGCATGTTTTTGACTTTTAGGAGTCTGCGGAAGTTTTCGTTTCTGCTTCCCTTTTCCTTTGTGATGTTCATCTCTGCCCATCTCAATCGCCTCCTCACATGTGGAACAATCTTATTATGTGCCGCTCCAAGGCACCTATTCTTAAGGATGCCAGCCAAAATTTTTCCCTTTTTCCAAAATCATTTGTTTTGTGTTGACAACCCGGAAGACTGGATATATAATTAATCTCGAATTCAAGATAAATGACTGCACATTTTTTTACCTAAATATCTCGAATTCGAGAATATAGATAAAAAGACAAGTGATTCAGCAGGAAGGTGAACAAAATGGGATTTATGAAAAAGTTATTCAATAATCAACCAAAGGAGATGGAGCATATGTCGAACGTAAAAGCAGCTGTAATTTTTTATACAATGGGTGGAACAAACTATACAATGGCTCAATGGGCGGCGAAAGGAGCAGAAGAAGCCGGGGCTGAGGTTAAATTGCTGAAGGTGGATGAACTCGCTCCTCAATCCGTGATTGAAGCGAATGAAGGATGGAAAGCGACCGTAGAAAAAATCAAGGATATCCCTGCCGCCACATCTGAAGATATTGAATGGGCCGATGTCATCATCTTCAGTATGCCGACGCGCTTCGGAAACCTTCCTTCTCAAATGAAGCAGTTCATCGATATGCAGGGAGGGCTGTGGGCAAACGGCAGAACGATTAATAAAGTGGTCAGCGGCATGACTTCTGCCCAGAACCCTCATGGCGGTCAGGAAGCGACTCTTCTTTCCCTCTACACATCCATGATGCACTGGGGAGCAATCATTGCGGCTCCCGGCTACACGGATCCGGTGATTTTCGGTGCCGGCGGGAACCCATATGGAACGAGTGTTTCTGTCGATCAGGAAGGGAACATGGTCGAGGATGTAGAAGCTGCCGCCAAGCATCAGGCCGCCCGGACGGTTCAAATCGCTCAAACCATGAAAAAAGGACAGCAATAACAAGCGACGAATAGAAAAACAGGACATCTAAATTCAGATGTCCTGTTTTTTGTCAGGCAGCTTTTTCTTTCTTCGATTCGGTTTTACGTGTGATAGAGAAGCCAGCCGTCACCAGTGCTGCAAGAATAAAGAATCCACCTACTGTCGGGTTAAGAGAAACCGCCCCCTGTTCAATGACGAAACCGCCAATCAATGATCCAAAAGCGATTCCGAAATGAAGGGCTGAATTATTTAAACTCTGCTGTATGTCTGCCGATTCTGGTGCTGATGAAATCAAGTAATTCTGCTGCGCAGGGGTTACGGCCCAGCTGAGCGCACTCCAAACGACAAGAACGACAAGGAAAACCGGTAGCACAGATGTCGTGAAGGGAATCGTAAAAATAGCCGCTGCAAACACAAGGATAATTCCGATGATACTCTTTTCCGAGCCGAATTTATCAGAGAGCACACCTCCGATTCCGCCTCCGATCACCGCTGCCGTTCCAAATACGAAATAAATCACACTGACCCATGTGCCATTCATTCCCATGACCGTTTTCAAATAAGGCGTTAAATAAGCATAGAGGGTCAAATGACCGGTTAAAAATAAAAAGGAAGTCATCTGAGCACTCCATATTTTCTTATTTTTTAACGTCTGAAGCTGTCTTCTCACGGATAAGACAGGTTTAGGGGCCACTTTCTCAAGTAAAAGCATGACTGCTGCCATAGATAAGAGTGTCAGGATGCTGATGAGTAGAAATGGAGCGCGCCATCCGAACGCGTTTCCTATCGTCAGACCGATGGGAACACCGAGCACGAGCGACCCGGAGATGCCCATGAAAATAGTACCGATCGCTCGACCTCTGTACTTCTTGTCAACAACTGAAGACGCCATTGTTACAGCCAGCACTACTAGAAGTGACCCTGTTGCTGCAGTCAGGACTCTTGCTGCCATGATGATGGAATAAGTAGGACTCCAGTAGGCAAGCAGGTTACCGATAAAGAATATGACCAAGGTGGTCATCATCAATTTTTTACGTTCTACACGGGCCGTCACCGTTAAGAGGACGGGGGACGCCACGGCAAAGACTAAGGAAAAAACAGAAATGAGAAGTCCCGCTTTTCCAAGGGACACATTGAGATCTTCCGCGACCAGGTCCAGAATCCCACCAATAATCAACTCAACAGTTCCGACGACAAAAGCGACGAGCGCCAGCAGGTATACTTTTTTATTCATCACATGAACCCTCTCTTCTTTTGGTTACCACTACAATGGTAACTATATAGACATAGAAAAACAAGAGGGAATATTTACGCGTGAAGGGAACATCGTGTATCCTGAGGACAACAAGAAGAAAAGAGGAAGCCCATGTTACAGAATTTCGGTTTTACCCAGTATGAAAGTCAAGTCTATGAAGTCCTGTCCTCCAGTGATCAAGCGCTGGATGCCGCAACGGTCGTTAAATATTCCCATGTTCCTAAATCCAAAGTGTATGAAGTCCTGCAGCGCCTGGAAGAAAAAGGATTGATTCTAACATCTTTTCATGAAAAAAAGAAGCTGTACACAGCCCTTCCTATTGAAATGACGATCAAAAAACTGACGGCTGAATTTGAAGATCACATTGAACAGCTGCGAAATCACAAATCAGAGATTCCTGACGCTGATGAACGCGTCTGGACCTTGAAAAATAATCACAGCATTCACGTTCTTATGGAAAATTTGATTGAGAAGGCTGCCAATGAAATACTGCTGACAGGCTGGAACGATGAACTGACTCCGTTTGTGGACCTCCTTGAAAGAAAGCAGGCAGAAGGCATTCATGTGGAATTGTTATCTGTCGGGGAAATTCCTGTCGGAGAACTGGATCCCCACACCCTCGTCCCGGACGAGAGACACCAAGGACTAGAACGGCATAAACTCCTGATCATCGATGGAAGGGAAGTTTTGTTTGCTGGAATGGAAAGGGATCAATTCCAGGGGGTGCATACGTTCTCCAAACCTCTCGTGAAATTTTTCACTGAATTCTTCTATCACGATGTCGCCCTTTTAGAAATTACTAAAAAACACCATGAAACATTAAAAAAAGATGATGACATCACTTCCATATTGATGAAACTCCGCTATTAAAGAAATTCTGCCACGTGCAGCTCACATTGGATGGCTTCTGCCATTCGTCCGCAAAAAAAGACTGTCGGTCAATCGACAGTCTTTTCGTTTATACTTTTTCTACAATGTATGTTTTCTTATTACGGAAATACTTCTCCCCATCATTGGATGAATGCTCAAAGAAGCCTTCAAAGGCATCGACCACTTTGTATTCCCGCTCAGGTTCTGTGAAAAGCTGGGATTCGTTATTCGATAGAACGACGACGTCTGTTGTTGAAACAAAACTGTCCAGTTCTTTCGCCTTGTAGTTTTTTCCTACTTCCACATCACTTAATCAATATTCTGTCACGATTCATTCCACCTTTCCTGGTATTTATAGAGCGTTTCCCAGAACCTGGGTGGACAAAACCCTTTCCTCCATTTAAATCGGCAGCAGTTTCCTCCGGTACAGCCGGATAATGAATTCAATGAAGAAAACCGGATACTTTTTCGGAGCAAACTTCCGCCGGTACAGCGTACGGTAGGCTTTTTTCAAATCCTGCCACTGTGGACATTCAAAATCCTGTGTGAACCTTACGACATCTATAACTTTGACCTGCCCATCAGGTGTCAGCATAATATTCTTCAAATGAGTATCTGAAGGATTCAATCCGATTTGACAGGCGAAAGCAAGAGCTGCATCCACCCGGTTGATCATGTCTTCCGTAATCGGAATACCTTTCACAAGACAATCATAAAATGTGATCCCTTCCACATATTCCATAACGATGAAATCGTCGCCTTTTCCATAAAAGGCTGGGAAAAATTCATGATTATCCAGCTTCTCATACACTCCGGACTCCACTTCGGCGAGCTTCTCATAACCGGGATAAAACACTTTCACAGCGATTCCTGTTTCTCTTATGCGGAAAACAGAAGCACTCCTTCCCTTTCCGATCAACTCGAAGGATGGAGGGATGTTGATAATCTGGGAGTCATGGAACACAACTTCCTTCACAAGGGTTTGGACATTCATAGAAAGATTCTCCTTTGCGAAAACCTTTGTTTTTATAATTATATCAAATTTTTTTAAAATTAAAGTAAAAATAACTCTTATTATTTGACTGTGATAATCATTATCAACTATACTGAGTTTACTCATTTGAAAGGAGCATGATCATGGAACAATTTTTATATGTTGTCGAACCTTTTGAATATCGTCCTGGAACCTCAGAAGATGGCACAGCTGACGTGAAGAGCTTTGCACATGGAGACACCCTGCACGTCACCGGCCTCCCTGTTTACGTCGATCAGATGGGATGGTTCGTTGAAGTTCAAAAAAATGAAGACGCTCCTTTTTCCCTGCCTATCCCTTATATGGATGAGTGTTACGACCAAGGTCTGCTCTTTACCGAAATGGACCTGGACCTGGCCATCAATTATTACGAATTTAAAATAGATCAAAGCCTGGTCAGTAAAGATGAATTTTCCTTCCATGAGAGCAAAGTTGCTCTGGACCGATTCAAACAGCTGCACCCAGGATTTATGAAAGCATAAAAAAGGGAAGCGTATGGAACGCTTCCCTTTTTCTGCTGTTTTATCAAGTCTCTACTTTTTCTTTTTTCCCGGCTTCCTGATTTCAATGCCATCGTCTGTGATCATATGGCCTTCATCGTTCTGCTGAGCAATTTTCGCATCGTACGTACCCTCTGTAAGTGTATCCGACACCTGCTCTCTCGTTACCGCTAATCCGTCAGCAGAAAACTCCTCTGCATAAGAAGGTGTTTGTTTGCGTTTTCCTTTCATTCGTCATCCCTCCTTCTCCTTTAGAATGCTCGTATCGATAACGGAACATCCCATCCAGAACCTTTCAGGATGAAATCCCTCCACCTGTCACAACCTACAGAGGAGGAGGTGGAGAGTATGAGTAAAAAAGGTCATGCATTTAAAGGAAGAGGAAAAACTTCTGTCAATCCGCAGGGGTTAACCGAGGATGCCGCTGATCAGCAGCCGGATTCCCAGCTCGAACAGAAAGCCAAAAAAAGCAATGCCAAAAGATAAAAGCTGACTGTTAGTCAGCTCAGCTTGTAAAGAAACCCCTGTTTCTTTACAAGCTTTTTTCTTTCTTACCGCCAGGAGCGAAAGCCCCTTGGGATTTCTTTAACATCGACAAAGACTCTCCTTCACCCAGCTCATCCTTGCTGGATGGAGGACAACCTTTTTCATATTCCGGCAGGCAGCCATCATCACCGCCTGTTCTTTCCCTTTTTCTTTTCCACGCAAGCGGCCATAGCGCACCCCATGTCGTTCTTTTGAATCTTCGAACCTGCGTACACGAGGAGCGCTCGGTGGTGATGCCTGCGGGAACAGCACGGGCCGAAGATCCACTTGGGCAGGCGGCCTTCCTGACCAAGTCAGCTGAGGGCGTGCCCGCGGCATTCTTCCACCGATAAGCGGAAAGTGACCCTTCATACGACAAATGGACAACTCTAACTGGTTAACTCAGGCTTTTTCTACAGTCAAAAAAGCTGACTGTTAGTCAGCTTTTTTTATACACTGCTCGATCCAGCTTACCATTTCCGTATCATCGTACAGCCGGTAAATGGTCTGGGAAAGGCGGACAGGATCTCCGAAAAAGAACCGTTCATACAATGTCTGCCGAGCCCCAAAGCTGCTCATTGTCATATCCCAGGCCAGTCGGAACAAGGCGACACGTTCCTTCCCTGCTTTTTCGGCTCCCCGGAGATAATGATCTAGATCCGCCCCCCGTTCTCCTTGAAAATCTGCTTCAGCAGGGATTGTCATCATCCCACTTGCGCCCAGAAGCTGAATGATTTCTGTAAAACGCGGATAGAGCTCTTGAAATTGATTGACCGCTATATAAAGAGGGACTTTATTTGGAACAAAAACCCCCGTTTCATCTACTTCACCTTCCAACTCGGCCTTCAGCATCAGGGCCTTCATCGTCTCCAGACCTTTCATAATCTCTACCACTTTACTCTGCACATGCTGATAATCACTGATATTGATCATCTCTACGATGGATTGAGCAAGACCGAGAATGAACTCTGTCTTCACAATCTGCCTGGAAGTAATTTGATGAAGGGTAAAAGGAACAAACTTGCCATGGACATAAAGGTTGGTCGCAGCGCGGAGATTTTCATGGAGGAAGACACGTTCCCACGGTACAACAACATGGTCAAACAAGACAATGGTGTCCATTTCTTCAAATTGAGAGGCCAGCGGATAGTCAAAACGCGAACCATTTTGTGCAAAGGATTCCCGACAGACAAAAGACACACCAGCCGTATTACTAGGAATGGAAAAACCATAGGCCTGTGAGCTGTCCTGTGCACCGGGTGCTGAAAAAACGAGGAGCTCATCTGTGATACCTCCTTGTGTAGCCAGAAGCTTTGCCCCGTCAATGATGATTCCTTCATCTGTATGATCGACAATAGCTGCGTTTGTCACATCTTTTTCCAGAAAGGCGAGACTGGAGCGGTTGGTCTGGGGATTGACAAAGGTGTGGGTAAAGGACAGATCATTCTCACGCGCATATTCATAAAAAGACAACAGCCGGTCAGGAAAACATCCGGGCTCATTATCCAGCACGTCTACGGACGCGGCGAAGGAAGCGAGCACCGTATTCATGTAATCAGGACTTCTCCCCATCACACCTCCGGAGAAACGGGCCCAATGCTGGATCATCGTTCTTCGTTTCTCTAAATCCGCCCGTGTTTTTGGAATGAGGTAGGAAAGACCGATTTTGTTTCCTGTCGTTTCTGACGCATACACCATCTGTTCTTCCAAGGATGAGGAGCCCTGTAAATCATAAAGAGCGGCCTGGCTTTTAATGACCCCTTCAAAGGCTTCATGCTCTGAAATGTTTCCTTCCACCCGTTTTCCGCGCAGCCACACTTCGGACTGCAGGGCATTTATTCGTTTGATGTATTCTTTTCCTGTAATTACCGGCATGTCATCACTCCCGTTTCTTAGAGCGCTGAAAAGGCTTGATAACATACCCTATTACATTAGGCGGATTTTGTACGTCGTCCCACACAAAAACCCGCCAATTAAATTGGCGGGCGTTTAACTACGAACGGATCGTCTGGGAAAACTGTTCTGTCTCGGTCGATCCCTTCAAAGCGGTTGTGGAGGATGTCCCTCCAGTAATGACTTGAGCCACTTCATCAAAATACCCTGTCCCGACTTCCCTCTGATGGCGCGTAGCTGAGTATCCATGTGTTTCGCTTGCAAACTCTGCCTGCTGCAATTGTGAATAGGCGGCCATTCCATGAGTTTTGTATTGGCGGGCCAGCTCAAACATACTGTGGTTCAAGGCATGGAAGCCGGCTAGAGTGACAAATTGGAATTTATACCCCATAGACGCGAGCTCCCTCTGGAATGAGGCGATGGTTTCATCGTTCAGCTTCTTCTTCCAGTTAAACGAAGGAGAACAATTGTAGGCGAGCAGTTTGCCAGGGAATTTTTCATGAATGGCTTCAGCAAAACGCCGCGCTTCTTCCAGATCCGGCTCGGAAGTTTCACACCAGACCAGATCTGCATAAGGAGCATACGCAAGCCCTCTGGCAATGGCCTGATCCAGCCCGGCGGTTGTTTTATAAAAGCCTTCAGATGTCCTCTCCCCTGTTAAGAAAGGGGCATCATGATCATCAATATCACTGGTAATGAGATCAGCAGCGTTGGCATCCGTTCTGGCTATGATCAAGGCAGGCACTCCCATCACGTCAGCTGCAAACCTGGCGGAAATCAAATTACGGACAGCCGTCTGCGTCGGGAGCAGCACCTTTCCACCAAGATGACCGCATTTTTTCTCTGAGGAAAGCTGATCCTCAAAATGCACCCCGGCCGCTCCGGCCTCAATCATTCCTTTCATTAATTCAAATACATTCAGTTGTCCCCCAAAACCAGCTTCCGCATCCGCAACGATTGGTGCAAACCAATCGATCTCCTCGCGGCCTTCCATATAGTGAATCTGATCTGCTCTCTGGAGGGCCTGGTTGATCCGCTTAACGACCTGGGGCACGCTGTTGGCAGGATACAGGCTCTGATCCGGATACATCTGCCCCGAAAGATTTGCATCGGCAGCGACCTGCCATCCACTTAAGTATATAGCCTTTAATCCGGCTTTCACCTGCTGCATCGCCTGATTCCCTGTTAAAGCTCCCAGCGCATGCACATACTCTTCCTGATGAAGAAGACTCCAAAGTTTACGGGCACCATTCTCTGCCAGCGTATGTGTGATGTCAATCGAACCTCTTAATCGAATGACCTCTTCAGCTTCGTAAGGTCTTTCAATGCCATTCCACCGCTCATCCTCTTTCCAGCTTTTTTTCAGTTTTTCAACACGTTCGTTCATTTCTCCATCCCCTTTCAAATATCTTTCTGTTACATAATAAAAACCAAATTATAAATCTGATATATAACAGAAATGGCAAAAATTATTCTTCCCTTTTAGACAGACAGTGATCGCATTCCAACATATACGTGTAATGATGATTTTCAACTTCAGAACCACATTGCGGACATGGGACAGAAACAGTTTTCGGATGATTCATTATTTTTCCTCCTTTGTTATAACAGAAATTGTTTTGTTTATCTGTTATGGTACAGTTTACTTTGACCAACAGGAAATTGCAACCGTTTTTTGAAAATTTTTTATATTTGTATGTAAGCCTATGTAAAATACCTTGATACAGGAATGTAAAGCGTTGTGAAGTATTTTTTTACTTTCTGCTTGGGGATCCGCAGTCATGCTATACTTCCTTTGTAAGCGGTGTCCATTTCTAATCGAACGAGCTGTACTATTACAGAAAAACAAGAACGAATGTTCTTGTTTTGTTAAGAAAGAACCGCTATACTGTTTTTAGACTCAAATAGAAAAGGAGTGTTCACAATGAAACATCAAGCTACCCCGTATTTTACTTTTAATGGTCAGGCAGAAGAAGCATTGAATCATTACAAAGAAATATTCGAAGGTGAGGTTACAGACCGGCAGACGTTTGGAGAGGCAGATTTTGATACGCCGCCTGAAATGGATGATCGTCTCATGCATGCCCGTTTTAAAAAAGGCCCGCTCTTTTTCATGGTCTCTGATTCTTTTCTCGATCAGCAGGTTGAAGTTGGAAGCAACATATCGATGGCTTTGGAAATGGACAGTCCGGAAGAAATTGAAACGATTTACAACCGACTGAAAGACAAAGGGACGGTCATCATGGAACTGCAGGATACGTTCTGGGGCGCCACGTTCGCTAAAGTGAAAGACTCCTATGGAATTACTTGGGATTTGAACTATACGAAAGAATAAAAAAACGGCTGACGAGACCGTTCTCGTCAGCCGTTTCAATCCCTTTTTACCATGAGTGTCTACAAATACCCTTTTTGTTACATATCCAAGTGCCTTGTACAGTTGAAACGTTCACACGACCATTGGTTGTCACGAAGCACCACTTCTGATATGGACGTGTTTTTCATTGTTTCTTCATTTACACGGGACGGATCCAGTACGTGCAGCATTTGGCTGATGATGCCGCCATGACTCACAACCAATATCTGCTTCCCCTGATGCTCTGCCCTCAGATCATCTATGAAAGATCGGCAGCGCTTGAGCACGTCTTCTTCCGGTTCTCTTCCCAGATCAAGATCACGCCACCCCTCCCCCCATTTCTCAATCCTTTCCGATTCTGTCGTCCCTTCGATTTGTCCGCCGCCGACTTCCTGCAGACGTTCATCCAGATGAATCGTGACATTCAGCTCGTCTGCAGCGGCCTGGGCTGTCTGCACAGCTCTCTTCAATGGACTGCTGTACAACACATCCCAGCTCTCTTTCCCAAGCCGTGTGGAAAGCAGGGCTGCCTGTTGATTCCCTTCGTCATCCAACGGGATATCTGAGCCGCCCTGAGCCCGTTTTTCTTTATTCCATGACGTACTTCCGTGTCTTATCCATGCTATTTTCATCTTCCACTCCCCTTACCTCTATGTATTTCGATGCCCTGATCCATATACCTGCCGAGTCCCTCATCCTGATGGATCAAAGAATCCCACTCTCTGAGAGAGTGGGATGAGATGTTATCCGTCTAAATCGAGGTCAGTAACGGCCCCTTTGGCAGAAGAAGATACAAGGCGGGCGTATTTAGCCAGGACCCCTGTTTTATGCTTCGGTTCAGGTTTTACCCATGCCTGCTTACGTCGTTCGTATTCTTCATCACTGACTTCAAAATTAATCTGCTGGGTATCACTGTCTATAGTGATGGTATCTCCGGTTTCCAGAAGGCCGATCGGTCCCCCGACAAAGGCTTCCGGGGCAACGTGGCCGATGACGAACCCGTGGGACCCCCCTGAGAAACGGCCGTCGGTAATCAAGGCCACTTTTCCTCCCAGGCCTTTCCCTACAATCATAGCCGTTATGGAAAGCATCTCCGGCATTCCAGGTCCTCCTTTTGGACCTACATTACGGATGACAACGACATCGCCTTCCTGAACGTCATCCCCGACGATGGCATTGGTTGCTTCTTCTTCACTGTTATACACTTTAGCAGGACCTTCAAACCGGCTGATCTTCTGACCTGACATTTTGGCTACAGCGCCCTCCGGGGCCAGATTCCCTTTCAAAACGACTAAAGGACCTTTCGGCTTGATCGGCTTATCAAACGGAACAATAACTTTCTGGCCTTCTTTCAGTGATGGAACTTCTGCCAGGTTTTCCGCTACTGTTTTCCCGGTTACCGTCAAGCAGTCTCCATGAAGCAGTCCTTCTTCCAATAGGAGCTTCATAACCGCGGGCACACCGCCGCTTTCATACAGGTCCTGCATCACATATTTCCCGCTAGGCTTCATATCGGCAATGTGAGGAACTTCCTGACGGATGCGCTCAAAGTCATCCAGATCAAGATCGACACCTGCCGAATGAGCCATAGCCAGAAGGTGGAGAAACGCGTTGGTCGAACCTCCAAGGGCCATGACAACCGTAATCGCATTTTCGAACGCTTCTTTTGTCATGATATCACGAGGATAGATTTCTTTCTCAAGCAGCTCAACAACAAGCTCTCCTGCCTGACGGCATTCGTTTTCCTTATAGTCATGAACGGCAGGCGTGGAGGAAGATCCAGGGATGCTCATTCCAAGAGCCTCTACCGCGGAAGCCATCGTATTGGCTGTGTACATTCCTCCGCACGCACCGGCGCCTGGACAGGCATGGCATTCCACTCTGTGCAGCTGTTCTTCATCGATACTGCCTTCATGATACTGACCAACCGCTTCAAAAGAGGAGACAATATCAATATCTTCCCCGTCAAGCTTACCCGGCTGGATGGTACCTCCATAGACATAGACCGATGGAACGTTCAGCCGGCCGAGTGAAATCAGGCATCCAGGTGTTGTTTTATCACAGCCTCCGATCGCTACAATTCCATCCAGACGCTCCGCATTTGTAACGGTTTCGATGGAATCCGCAATGACTTCACGGCTTGGAAGGGAATAAAACATTCCTTCATGCCCCATTGCAATTCCGTCAGCAACTGTAATGGTATTAAAAATCATAGGGGCTCCGCCATTGTCTGAAGCTCCACCCTTGGCCTGTTCAGCCAGTTTATCAATATGTACGTTACATGGGGTTACTTCACTCCATGTGCTGGCGATGCCGATCATCGGCTTTTTAAAATCCTCATCCTTAAACCCGACTGCTCTCAACATCGAACGGTTCGGAACCCGGTTGACACCCTCACTGATGACTTTACTTCTGATTCTCAAATCTTTTTTAGTCTTGTCCATCCCTTACACCCCTCATTGCTTTTTATCTATTCTATCGTTAGGAAACAACTTATCATGATGATACTAACAAGAGCCCCTCTTGGCAATGACTTTTCTGAATATAGTGAACCTTCCGCATAATTGAAGCGCTTTCCAGGAGGGAAAAATAAGAAAAAAAGGCCTGCAGCTACACAGGCCTTCTTCTATAGGAAGTTACACATTTGCCGGTTTAAACGTTTTACAATCGGTTTCTTCACTGTTGGTGGCTTTGGTTCCCTTATGGCTGACAACGAAAATCTCATCAGCACCACAGGCCGAGCCATTTTTGTTATATACACAGTTTTTAACCTCACAACGGACATCAAGTGCCATTTCCTACACCTCCTATAGACTTAGGTTTTACAAATGCCGGGCCTTTATCCTGTATCCAAGGTCTCCATGAGGAAATTCCTACTCAATGTTCCCCTGAATTTGTGATAAAATAATAAACGTGACTGTGAAAATGGAAAACGCACTCTACCGGCGTCCGTGTCATAAACTGTTACAAACAAGCCGGTCTGAACCTACTTGGAATGTACGTAACTGCTTAGAGGAAACCAAAAAAATAGGACGGATGTTTATGGAAAAAAAACAAATGATTTATAATAAACTGTTAAACCTTGTCAAAGAGGAAAACGTCAAAGTCGATGAACCATTGAAGGACCACCTCTACACGAAACTGGGCGGCAGAGCGGACTTTTTTATCACGCCGACGTCTTACGAGGAAATTCAAAATGTCGTTAAGCTGTCCAACGAGGATGAAATCCCCTTCACATTATTGGGCAATGGATCCAACCTTATCATTAAGGATGGAGGGATCCGCGGGATTGTCATCAATTTAAAACACTTGAACTCCATTGATGCAGACGAGGAAATGGTGACAGCTCAAAGTGGAGCGCGAATCATTGATGCTTCCCGTTTTGCACTTGAAAAGCAGTTAGCCGGACTGGAATTCGCCTGTGGCATCCCCGGGACGGTCGGGGGCGCGTTGTATATGAACGCTGGTGCCTATGGCGGAGAAATCAAAGATGTTCTTGATCATGCTTATGTGGTCGACAAGGAAGGCAGACTCGTAAAACGCATGGCTTCCGAGCTCGACCTTGATTACCGTACCAGTAATATCCCTGATCGGGGAGACATTGTTGTGGAGGCGTGTTTCCGCCTGACCCCTGGCACCCGTGAAGAGATTAAAGAAATTATGGATGACCTGACGTTTAAAAGAGAATCCAAACAGCCGCTTGAATATCCATCCTGCGGCAGTGTATTCAAACGACCGCCTGGTTATTTCGCAGGGAAACTGATTCAAGACAGCAACCTTCAGGGAACGAACATCGGCGGAGCGGAAGTTTCCACGAAACACGCCGGATTTATCGTGAATAAGGATAATGCCTCGACTACTGACTACATCTCGCTGATCGAGCATGTGCAGAAAACTGTTAAAGAGAAATTCGGTGTAGACCTTGAGCGTGAGGTCCGCATCATCGGTGAAGATAAAGAATAACAAAAAGGCTGCGCCTTCAACGGCGCAGCCTTTTTCGTTTTTCTTTTACAGTTTTCTTCTCGGGAAACTGTGTGTCTTCATACGTTAAGAAGCATTGGATTCCTTAATGATCCGGTTGATTTCATTTTTGTACAAGTCTGAACGTCCACCGAAAATAGCTTGAATATTCTGATCAACCTTCACTACTCCTGCGGCTCCAAGCTCCTTCAATCGACCTTCATCAATCTGATCAACTTTTGACACTTCCACTCTTAATCGAGTAAAACAGGCATCTACATGCTTTAAATTATCTTCACCGCCTAAGGCTTCCATAATAGCTGCTGCCGTTTCTCTCGTCTGTGTGGATTTCCCACCTTTTTTCTTGTCCTGCTTCTGCTCATTGAAGTCTTTACGAGTGTAAAGCTTATTCTCCTGACCACCCCGACCAGGTGTGGCCAGATCCCATTTTTTGATGGCGAATGAAAAAGTAAAGTAATAGATGACAAAGAATATAGCTCCAGCTGCCAGGTTCATCCACCAATTCCCCGTTCCCGGAATGGCATTTACCAGAATGAAATCAATGAAGCCTGATCCTCCAGCCCAGCCCAGATGGACATCAAGCATATACATTGCCGCAAAAGAAACCCCTGCTAACAGTGCGTGGAAAACAAATAAGACGGGCGCTACAAATAAGAAAGTGAATTCAATAGGCTCTGTGATTCCGGTTAAGAAGGCTGTGCCTGCCGCGGCAATCAGCATCCCTTTAACGACCGGCTGATTTTTCCTGTCTGCCCGGCGGTACATAGCGAGCGCGGCACCTAAAAGTCCAAACATGATAACCGGAAACTTCCCTGCCATAAAGCGTCCCGCAGTTACTTCCACTCCTTCTGCAATTTGAGCAAGAAAGATGTATTGATCACCAGAGACTGCCGTTCCTGCTACTTCTGCTGTCCCACCTAAGGATGTCCAAAGGAAAGGCGCATACCAAATATGGTGTAGACCAGTTGGAATGAGGGCACGCTCTAAGAAACCGTAAAGTCCGATATAAAGCGGATTAGTGGATCCGTTGGCAATGACGTTTGCCACTGCATTGATTCCCCCTTGTATAGGAGGCCATATAATCATCATCGCTAATGCCAGAAAGATGGATGAAAAGACCATGGCTATCCCTACTGAACGGTCCCCAGCAAAAAAACCAAGCACTTCAGGCGGGTCAAATTCATGAAATTTATTATAAATCCAAACGGCCAGTAAACCTACGATGATCCCTCCGAGAACCCCGGTTTCCAATGTTGGGATTCCAAGGGCCATCCCATATTCACCGCTCTCCGTTACCAGCTCCGGTGTGATGTTAAGTGCAAAGGAAATTGTCTTGTTCATAATGATGTATCCCAATAAAGCTGCCAAAGCTGCAATACCTGACCCACCGGTTAAACCAATGGCTACTCCAATAGCGAATATAACAGCAAGGTTATTAAAAATACTTATTCCAATATCCGACATGCCACTTCCGATCAGCTGTACCACATCATTTTGTAAAAATGTAAGCGTATCGGCAAGCGGTCCGGTAAGCGCAGCTCCTAAACCGAGTAATATACCAGCGGCGGGTAGAAGAGCTACAGGGACCATCAAGGACTTTCCAAACTTCTGCAGGCTGCCAAAGTATTTCTTCACTTCATATCCTCCTTTTAAGGAAACGCTTTCCTATAATGGATGAAGCAGCCCCGGAATGGGCCGGGGACGCCTCTATTATTTGGATGTAACAAGCTGCTTGCTTCGATGAAGCTCCGGCCAGTAACTCTGATTGGATTCGATCATATCATCGAGAATTTGGCGGGCACGAGGGGCATCGACTACGGTGCGGTTTAAAGTCAGAGCTTGTAACGCTTTTTCATAACTGTTCTCATAGTAAGCGTCTACGACGAGCTTCTCATAACCGAGCTGTCCTTCAATGAGCCCTTTGTAGAAAGTAGAAATATGTCCCACAGCAAATGGCTTCGGTCCACGATTCGTAATCATAGCCGGGACTTCTACCATCGCATCATCTGGAAGATTGGCGATCGTTCCGTTGTTTTCGACCATGACAATAAAGATGTCTCCATTATTGTAAGCCATGGATGCAGCCACTCGAATCATATAACGTCCGTGAATGTCGACTTCTAATTCCACATTGTCCGTTGTACCATCAGCGATGATTTGATCAGCCAGTGTATGCACTCGTTTTTCACGACCATTGATTACTTGGCGGGCACGGGTGTTTGCCGGGTCTTCCTTCTCGACCATCTGGGTTGGGTAAAGGTAATACTGCAAGTACGTGTTGGGGAGAAACTCTGGAAAATCAGTGACCATCTGCTCCACCTGTTTAAACGTTTTAATCCAGGACGGGTCGTTTGCAATCTCCGCATCCTCAGGGATGAAACCATCTTCAGTGATGGCACGCTTAATGGTGTCTGTATGATCATTTCCGTCTTTATCAGAAATTCTTGTAAACCAGCCGAAATGGTTAAGTCCGAAGTATTCCGGCACTAAGTCAAAGACATCTTTCCCAAGAATCCCAGCGTAACTAACCATGATCGCTGCAGGCATGTCGCAGATGTTCAGGAGTTTTTTGTCATCCGGGAATTCCCGGCGCAGCGCTTCCGCTACAATAGCAGCAGGGTTGGTATAGTTTAAAATCCACGCATCAGGAGAATAGTGGCGGATGTCCTGCACGAGTTCAATCATGTCTCTGATGGAACGCAGTCCATAAGCCATCCCCCCCGGCCCACATGTTTCCTGACCAACAGCTCCATACTGAAGAGGAATCTGTTCATCTTTCTCACGCATAGCCAATCCGCCAGTGCGGATCTGGACAAAAACAAAATCAGCATTTTTCAGGGCTTCTGTTTTGTCCGTTGTATAGTGAAAGCTCTCCAGCTCTGGATATTTATCGCGCAGGATAATTTCAGAGGCTTTAGCGATCTTTTCCTGCCGCTCTGCATTCGTGTCGTAAAAAGTAATCGTTTTCAATGGAAATTGTTCTTTTTCAGCAATAAGACTCATGATCATTCCGATTGTATACGTGCTTCCTCCACCTACGACAACAAGGTTCTGTTTTTTCATATGGCTCGACCTCCATTAAAGGTATTATATTTGTATTAAAGTTAACTTAATATGAATATAATACATATTATTGAAAGCGTCAACAATTGTATCGTAAATTCATTTCATTTTCGTTATAATAGAACCATTGAAGGAACAGGAGGAATACGTATGGCCGCACCTTTGTATCGAAGGATTGCCCAGCAGATTAAAGAAGAAATAGAAAGTGGTCAATGGGAAGCCGGAGAGGCCATTCCAACAGAACTTCACTTATCCGAGCGTTATGACGCTTCTAGAGTAACGGTCCGCCAGGCAGTAAAAAGGCTGGTAGAAGAAGGACTCCTTGAAAAAGTTCAGGGGAGTGGAACGTATGTCAAGGAACAGAAAATTGAACATAACATCTTCGAATTGATTAGTTTCACGGAAGAAATGCGGAGTCTTGGGAAAGAGCCTGTTAATAAAGTCATTCACTTTCAGTTAATTGAACCAGAACCTCATGTACGCCGGTATCTGAATTTAGAGGAAGCGGAAAAAGTATTTTATGTAAGGAGGCAGAGACTGGTAGATGGCATTCCTTATGTTTTGGAGGATACATACTTACCTGTATCTCTTTTTCCCAACCTTTCTTACGGCATCATGATTGGATCAAAATACGATTACATCGAAAAAGAAGTTGGAATGAAAATAAAAGACAGCTTTCAGGAAGTGATCCCTGTGCTTCCCACCCCTGATGTCGCCGAAGCGTTGACAGTGGAAGAATCGATGCCGATCCTAAAAATACAATCCTATAGTGTTTTTATGGATGGTACGGTTTTTGAATACAGTGAAAACCACTTTAAAAGTGACGAATATAAGTTCACATTACGAGCCTCCAGACCTTGAGATGGTACAGCTCGTCCCCTGGCAAGCAGCCTCATAGGAGGCTGCTTGCTTTTTTATGGGTTTCACTTTGTTCATCCTCCAAAATATTAAGGAGGACTCATTGACGTATATATCAATAAACGATATAGTATATTTAATGATATATCATTAAATGATACAAGGAGGGTGGAAATGGGAAGAAATGATGCACTGGAAACAGGAGAATTAACGGATACATCATTCTACATTTTATTGTCACTCGTAGAAGCCAGGCACGGGTATTTAATCATGCAGAATATAGAAAAATTAACAGACGGTGCGTTTACGATAGGCCCCGCTTCTATGTATACAACGATTAAGAAACTGGTAGAGGCTGGTTGTATTGAACTGTATGGAAGCGGCACCGGAAAGAAGAAGACATACATCGCCACTGAGCAAGGATTAAAGCTCCTGAAAAAAGATATCAAACGAAGACAGCAGATGATTGAACACGCCAGGCAGGTACTGAATACGAAAGGGGATCAAACAGGATGAAGAAAAAATATATCATGTCACAAGGGCTTGCTTTAGGAGAGGAAAAAGATATGGAAAAGCTGAAATCCTACGCAGCACAGGGCTGGATGTTGGATGGGTTTGCCCCTTTTGGTTTCTGGTTGAAAAAAGGCAGGAAGCAGCACCTTATTTTTGCTGTCGACTACTGCCACAATCCGGATGAAGAATATTTCGCTTACTTTGAAGCTGCAGGTTGGACACCTGTCTGCAGCGCAGGCAGCCATATCCATATATTTTCAGCACCTGCGGGAACGGAACCCATTTACTCAGATTACGAATCCACTTTCAATAAATACGCGGGAGAAAAAAAGAAATGCGGGAGGATCGCACTCCCGGCACTCATTGCTACCATGTTCCTTTCCTTCTTAAGTCAAATAAACTCCATGCCGTTTTTATTAACTGAAATGTTCATTTATACAGGGTTTGCCGCCATAATCATTCTGATCTTTTCGGGTATGCCTTATTTAGGGTATACATATAAATTAAAAAAACTAAAGGAAGGGTAACTTCTTCTGATCATAATAGGCGGTACGTCATCGTTACGAGTTCACACTTTTTCAATATAAAAGCCTGCGCGGTATCCGCGCAGGCTTTCTTTTATTTCAATACAGCTACAATCTTGCCTTTCACATGCCGTTCTGAAAGCCGGACAAGGGCCTCCGGCACTTCTTCAAGCGAAATGGTTTCCTCCACAAGTGGAGAGACTTTCCCCTCCTTCACCAGTTTCAGCAAGTCATCTCCGATAACGGCAAGATCTTTCTGGGACTGGAAGTCTGCCTTATGGGCGGCTGCCAGAGCAATTTCATGATAAGAGACGACCGTTGTGAATGGTTTAACCTTCTTAAAATCAGGAGCTCCTGCAATGTACACCAGATGTCCCATAAACGCGGTATAATCGAGAGATGCTGTTGCATTTTCGCTGCTCACCGCATCGACAACAGCATCAACCCCCCGGCCATCGGTAACCTCCATGACTCGCTCATACACATCTTCATTCCTATAGTCGATGGCATAATCCGCTCCCAGGGATAATACATAATCGTGGTTGGAAGAGGAAGCTGTCGTTAAGACCGTTTTCCCGGCTGCTTTAGCCAGCTGGATACCAAATCCGCCTACCCCGCCGGCACCGGCATGAATAAGGATGGTCTGTATCTGATCCAGCGGAAGCTTACGGTGAATGGCTTGATAAGCTGTATATCCCGCCGTAGGAAGAGCAGCCGCTTCGGTAAAGCTTACTTCGTCAGGGATTTTTGATGCAGTATGAGCCTGAATGACCGCATACTCTGCAAATCCGCCCTTTTTGGTTAAGTCCCCGTGATACACGACACGATCGCCGATTTCAAATGAGGAAACGTCCGAACCCTTGTCTGTTACAATCCCTGCTGTATCAAGACCGAGGATATGGGGATACTCCCAGCTGGGATTCCCATTCCCTGCCGTTTTGTAATCCACGGGGTTCAGTCCCGCCGCATGAACTTCAACGACAATTTCCCCGTTTCCGGCAGTTGGTTTTTCGATTTCCTCTACCTGCATTTCCTGCCAATCACGCTTTTCATGTAAAAGCAATGCTTTCATGATTTCCCTCTCCTTTTTTATCCAAGTCTTTATTGTCCATATTAATAAGAGAAACCTCCTGTGACAAGAAGGTACTTTTTAGTAACATACTTACCACTTAGTAACTATGTAAAACCGGACAACAGAAAAAGACAGTCGTATACGACTGTCTTCTGTTCAGGACATCCACTTCGGAGGAGTATTCTTCTCCCAATAGATTTCACCGATTTCATGGTGTTTCACATACCCATCTTCTTTTAAGTGGTAATGAAAATTAAACCAGTACCCTTCTCCGGGGCGTTTATCTCTCCGAACGTGGAAACGGGCAATTTCTTCACCCGTGTGTCCATTATATAAATTGAACATTCTCTCCCCATATCCAGGTGCAGGATCTTCAGTGATTTTCATATAGGGAACGTGCGCTTCGTCCGTGTTGGATAAGAGGTCGACCATGACGTTTTCCATTTCAGGAAAAATCACTTCCGACAACTCATCGTCCACTTTACCCATAATCCTCGGTCCCATTTTGGCCTCTGTCCGGGCAAAGGCCTCCTCCGTTATTGAACGGAAAGGATCTTCTGCGTCTTCTGTAAGAACATCCGGCAGAATCTGCTGGTCATCCTCCGCCACGGAAGGTTCATTCAGGTGACCGGCGTCCGTGATCTCCTTCTTTTCAGCGGCTTCTGTATCCACATGGGCCGGCGGAACGTACAGACCGAGTGTTAATACAGAAATAAGTACGACAAATATCCTTCTCATGAGTGGCTTCATTCTGTCGGTCTCCCTTGTTTATATGCTGTCTTTATTGTATCACGATTTCCTTCAAAATCCACGACCTCACACTCCCCGTAATAAAATAGTAATGAAGGCAGTCAGGTGAAACATCCTTGTTTCATTCCATCTTTTGAAATACATGAGGAGGGAAGATACGGGCAACCTTAAGATGTACGAAGTTACGAGGAGGAATAAGGATGAAACAACAAAATATGAATCAGCAGCAGGGGGCGCAGATGCCACCAACTCACATGAACCCGAATCACGGCGGTCATGAACTTTTTGATGCCCATGAGGTCATTGCAGGCTTAATCAACCTGCTGGATCAATACCAAATGTACAGTCAGCATATTCAAGACCCGGAACTCCAATCTATTCAACAGCGCCAGCACGCTTTTGTCACCCAGATGTATAATACAATTGTCCAGAGTTTCAGTAGTGGCCAGGACCCTGCACAGGCGACGCAGCAGTATAAAATGCAGCAGAGCAATGAAGTGGTTTACGGAGTGAAGCCTGGTCAGCCGAAAAAACCGAACCAGTCTGTCAGCGAACTGGCTGACAAAGGTCTGTCTGCCTATATGCTTGGACAGACGAAGGGACTTGCAACGCTTCTGGCCATGACCGCCCTGGAAATGACCAACCCGGTTCTCCGGCGCGTCATCGCAGACAGCGTACCGAATTTTATTGAGATGAGCTATGAAATTTTCCTTTATCAAAACAAACACGGCTATTACCAGGTACCTCAGCTTCAGCAGCAGGATATGAACCTGATGCTGCAAAGCTACACCACCGCGCCTAACGGAAACATGCCCCATTAACAAAAAAACAGGCAGCCGATTCCGGCGGCCTGTTTTTTTGTCCATCCTCGATTTTCAGTCAAGGTCCTTCCACAATGTTCATATTTATGTAGTATAGAGACAAGTTCTACATACAAGGAGGCATTTATGTTTTTTAGTTACATTCTGCTGGGCCTGTCGTTATCCGCCCCCGTCGGTCCTATCAATGCAGCTCAATTGGATAAAGGCATCCGTTATGGCTTCTTTCATGCCTGGCTCGTCGGCGTCGGAGCCATGGCTGCAGACGGATTGTTTATGCTGCTCATTTATTTTGGTCTCGCTGATTACGTACAGATTCCGCTCATCAAAACCTTTTTGTGGTCGTTCGGTGCTTTTGTTCTTATTTATACAGGTGTAGAAAGTATCGCAGGTGCGAAGAATACGGCTGCCCAACGGTCTGCCCCTTCAAAAGGCTCCCGGGGGAGATCATTCCGGACAGGCTTTTTCATGGCTTTATCCAATCCCTTGAACATTTTATTCTGGGTTGGCATTTACGGCTCCATCCTTGCAGAAATATCCTCCACGTACGAGGAGACCCAGCTCCTTATTTATAGTGGAGGTATCTTTATCGGTATCATGATCTGGGATATCACGATGGCCGCAGCCGCTTCGGGAGCACGGAAATGGCTGACCACCCGCCTTCTTTCTTCCATCTCAATCCTTTCAGGGATCATTTTAATAGGATTCGGTCTTTACTTCGGTGTTCAGGCTGTACAGATGTTGATGGGATAGACAGTCACCCATTCTCTCCCTCCTCCATAGGATATGGATGTAACTACAGGAGGGAGATTTTGATGCTTTACACAAAAGAAGAGATAGAAAACCCGAAGACTGCACTGGAAACCTGGCAGGAGCGTTCCTTTACAGCGTTTGGTGACATGTTGACAAGCAGGGACCATGCCTACCCCTGTGTCCCGGGCATCCAGGGGTACACGAACGGGATGCTGCGTTTTGGTTTTCTTGAAGACCCACGGAGTTCCTCCGCTTCTGAGCAACTGGGGGAACTCCTGAAAAGCTACGGTGAAGTTTCCCGGCAGACAGGCAGCTACACATCCCTTGTCGTCTTCTGTGATACAAGGGCGCTGTTGAAAGATCAGCTTGAAATCAAGGACTACGAGAAGGTGTTCTGGTCCCTGCTCAATCAAACCCACGCTCTTGACGAGAAAGAATGGCCTGAGGATATCTCGCAGGATCCCGAAGATCCTTCCTGGGAATTCTGTTTTCATGGAGAGCCTTATTTCGCCTTTTGCGCCACCCCCGCCCATACAAAAAGAAACAGCCGGTGTTTTCCTTCCTTGCTGCTTGCCTTTCAGCCAAGATGGGTGTTTGAAAATATCAATGATTCGACGACCTACGGACGGCGCCTTAAAAATGTCATCCGGAAACGCCTGCTTGACTATGATGATCTCCCCGCCCATCCAGCCTTAAAATGGTACGGTCAGGAAGATAATCATGAATGGGAGCAGTATTTTCTACGTGATGATGATACTTCTTTACCCCAATGTCCATTCCTGGCCAAAACGAGGAGCCTACGCCCCTGATTCAGGGGCTTTCTTCAATTTGATCCATGTCGCAAGGGCAATGACGGCTAAAAAAGCAAGACTTACAAAAAAACCGATCCTTGTCATAGAATCCATTAGTGTTCCACTGACGGCCAGACCTAAAAACAACAGTCCCGTCCACACGAACAAGCCATCCCTGAACCCTTTTCCCATGAGTTTACGGTAGGAAAGCAGGATAAACGCCCAGTTGTATAAAAGCATCAAACCCGCTGCCGTCGTCACATATTCGAACAGTCTGTCCGGTAAAAGAACAGCCAGAATAATGGACAGGACGACGACTAAAATGGTTAAGATAAAAGCTGGTTTCGATACCTTTCCTTCTTCCTTCTGGATAAAGAGGGCAGGTGCATCCCCTTCTTCACTTAAAGCCATGATCATTGTAGTGACTGCATATAAAGAAGCCGCCATCGTGGAAAAGCCGGCAATGATTAAGACAGCGTTGAAAATATGCGGCACCAAGGGGAGCGAATAGCCGGTAAGAGCGGTTAGAAACGGACTTTCATCAGTCGTTATTTTTTCAATCGACGTCAATGTAACCACGAAGTAAAAAGCCGCCATATACACCACAGTTAATACGATGAGCATCAACGTGCCTGATTTAGGGGCATCCTTTGGATCTTTCAACTCCCCTGCCATCAATCCCATCACTTCAATCCCCCCAAAAGCGTAAAACGCATAAAGCAGGGCCACCCACAAACCGGTCCAGCCTTTTTCAAAAAAGTTATGAAATACACCGGCCGCATCGGCCGTACCACCCGAACGGTCAATCACCCCTGTCAAAGCTAAAGCGGCAATGATAATAAACATGAGAATAGCGGATATTTTAATGATCCCGAACATGTTTTCCATCTGCTCCACTTTACGCACACCAAGCCAGATGACAAGGAGACCTAAAAGGGCGAACACAAGAGCAAACACCCACAGTGGAAGTTTCGGAAACCAAAATTGGGCAAAGATGGCCAGAGCTGTGAGCTGACTGCCCATAATCAACATTTCACACGACCAGTACACCCACCCGTTGCTGAATCCTGCCCATGATCCAAAGGCCTGTTTGGCGTACGTACGAAACGATCCTTTTTCAGGGTGTGCAGCCGTCAGGGCAGCAAGGCAGCGGAAAACGATATACGTCCCGGTCCCAGCAGCAAGGTAGACGAAAATAACAGGTGGGCCTGCTTTTGATATGGCTATGCTGGAACCTAGAAAAAAACCTGTTCCAATAATGCATCCAATTCCTATAAACGACATCTGCCACCATGTTAGTGTTCCCTGGGTATTTTCCTTCTTCACAGCCGCTTCCCTCCTTTTTATCTAGTTTGATGTGAAGCGGAGGTTTTATGTAAATCGTTCCTGGAATGTCTTTCGTCATTTCGGAAAACGTAAGAAGGAATGAACGAGGAAGGAACGTGACCCGGATGCTCATACACCCTTTTTGTTGTAATGAATATGACGAATTAAAAAAAGTGATTATGTGTTCACCCTCTACGACCAGGATTCCCACCCAGGCAGCAGCCGATGATGTGCAATGGGAAAAGCCGGTGAACCCTGATAAAACGGCCGCGGCATTTCAAGAGATGACAGAAGCCATGACCAGGGAAGGCGTGGAGGTCATTGATTATTCCGGCCATCTCCCTGAGCCTGATCAAGCCTTTCATGCCCGGTTGATCAATCGGGTTTTTGTGAGGGATCTCGCCTGTGCTTTCGGTACGCTCGTCGTTCCCGGTGAAGCCGTCATATCCATGAGAAGACCGGAATACCTGTATGCCCACAAACTTTTTGAAAACTGGTTCCCTGAAGACCGTTTCTCACTTCAAGATAATAATGAGACCAATGCCCTTGAGTTTGGTGATGTTCTCGTTCTAAGTAAAGAGGCGGTTTTTATCAACACAGGACTTCGGACGAGCTTTGAAAGTGTCCTGAAGCTGCTGCCGCTTCTATGGCAAGAAGGGTTTTCTGAAGTCGGTGTGATTGATCTTCCAAGACGTGGGGATACGATGCATATGGATATGAACTGCAATGTGGCAGCACCTGATCTGCTTATTGCGAAAAGCTATATGAAGTATTTTCCAGTTCAAGTTTTCACAGCCAAAGAGAGCACGTATGTGATGATGGATGATTTCATTACCCGTCATGGATACGATATTTTCTGGACAGATGAGATCCATCACACCGTTGCCGATATTAACTTCCTGAATGTAAACCCTGAAACACTCCTGGTGAGCACGAAAGCCCATAAAAAAGTCCTTCACCATGAGAAATTAAGGAAGAAAAACATTATCCGCGTCGATGTGGATGAGCTGGAAAATGGCGGAGGCGGCATCCGCTGCATGACCCTCCCGGTAGAACGCAGGTAACGGCTCCACCTAAAAAAAGACTCCACGGAAACCGTGGAGTCTTACCTGATTATGATGCTTTTTTCTTTTTACCAATCTTACTGAGCATTTCGTACACAACCGGTACAATCAGCAGTGTTAACAATGTGGAGCTTGCAAGACCGCCGATCACGGTAATTCCGAGTCCTTTACTGATGATCGAGCCGCCTTCAAAGCCGAGGGCTAATGGAAGCAGTGCTCCGATTGTTGCCAGAGCTGTCATCAATATTGGGCGAATACGTGTCATTCCTGCATCAAGCAGCGCTTCACGTGTAGAGAAGCCATCTTTTTCTCTTTGAATGACTCGGTCAATCAATACAATTCCGTTCGTTACGACGATACCAATGAGCATAAGAGCCCCGATCATAGCCGAGATACTTAACGTTTCTCCGCCAATCAGTAAGCCGACTACTGCTCCGATAATCGTAAATGGAAGAGAGAACAGAATCGCAAATGGCGCAAGCGCACCTTCAAAGAAGATGACCAGCACAACATACACAATGGCTATGGCTGCCAGCATCGCTAATCCAAGCTGACTGAAGGACTCGTTAATATCCTCCGTTACACCACCGATGGATAGGTCAATGGAAGCCGGGTGATCAATCTGATCCAGTTCTTCCTGAACGCTTGCAGATACAGATCCGATATCATCCGTCGTCGTCTTGGCACTGACACTTGCATACACCTGGCCGTTCCGGCGGCTGATCGTATCTTCAGTCGTGCCTTCTTCTACTTCTACGACTTCACTGATCGGTACAGATGTACCTAGTGGTGACTGGATTTCCTTATCGGTTAAATCATCAATATTGTTGTAATTGTCCTGCTCTACTTCCAGGTACACCTGAAGTTCTTCTCCATCTTCCTGAATGGTGGTGATTTCTGTACGTTCACCATTGGAACTGAGCTCCATTCCCAATTGACCCGCTGTCAAACCGAGCTGGCTCATTTTTTCCTGGTCGGCAACCAGTGTATATTCCTCATACGATTCAGAAAGAGAGGAGGAAGCGTCTTTCAATTCATCCTGATCTTCAAGCAGTGTTTGTACTTCTTCTACATATGGCTTGATTTCATCCGTATTGTCACCAAAGACTTGAACTTCAATTTCATTGCTGGATCCTGTGGAGGAGAAGTCCTGACTTGCCCATTCCCCTTCATCCGTCATCGCTTTCAAGTCTTCGAGCACCTGTTCTTTTTCTGATTCAAAGTTTTCTGTTTCGCTGTCATATTCAACGAAGAAGGCTGCCTGATTGGAGGCCCCTGGATTCATCGGATTTTCTCCACCGACAGAATATTGAATCGTCTGCACATTGTCCCGGCCGTCAAAGTACTCATGGGCTTCGGAAGCAATCTCTTCAACATCTTCAATCGTCTGACCCGGTGCCGGGCTGTACGTCGGCATGACCATCTTCTGTTCTTCTGAAGGAAGGAAGCTGACCCCCACAAGAGGGATAAGAGCAATACTTCCAACGAGAATAGCTACAGCTACTAGAGAAGTAATAATCTTATGGTTTAACACACGGTTTAATACAGAGCGGTACCATTTCGCAATTTTACCAGGGCCTTCCTGGTGTCCCTTTTGAGCTCTTTCTTTCGTAAGAAGGGAATGAGACATCATCGGCACGATCGTAACAGCAACCACTAGAGAAGCAAGGAGTGCAAATACGACCGTCAAGGCGAATGGCAGGAATACCTGACCGACGACACCTTCAACCAATCCAAGAGGTAGGAACACCGCAATCGTTACAATGGTTGAAGAAAGAATCGGCATAAACATTTCTTTCGTAGCCGCTCGAACTAAGGCCTTCCCTTCAAGTTCTTCGTCTTTAAGCGCCATCCGCCTGTATATGTTCTCTACGACAACAATGGAATCATCCACAACCCGGCCGATAGCCACAGTCATGGCACCAAGTGTCATAATGTTCAAGGTAATGTCCATCTGATTCAATATAAGAATCGCAATCAACAGTGATAATGGAATGGACACCACAGAAATCAGTGTTGTTCTAAAGTTACGGAGGAACAACAGAATGACAAGAATGGCAAACAATCCACCGAACAACGCTTTGTTCAGCATTGTACTTACAGATTCTTCAATCGGTTCTCCCTGGTCAAAGGAGTAGATAAACTCAAGACCATCTAAATCACTTTCAAGATCTTCGGTCGTTTCCTTCACAAGATTCACCACGTCCACAGTGTTTGCTTCCTGTGATTTTACAATTTGAATGGAGATGGATTCCTCCCCATTGGTTCTTGAAATCGATTCCGTCTGTCCAACAATCTCGAGGTCTGCAATGTCCTGAAGCTGAACAGTTGGGACCCCCTCGGCCTGCTGAGCCTGAGCATCGGCTGCCCCTTGCTGAGCTGCAGCGGCATCACCCTGCTGCCCCTGCGCTGCTCCTGCCGCCTGCTGACTTTGAGCAGAGGACGAATTACTCTGGGATGGAATCGCAGGAATTTCAAGCTGTTTCAAATCTTCAAGGGAAGACACATTGCCGTCAATCATGACAGACTTCTGTGTATCATCAAAGGTGTAAAGCCCGAGCGGGAACGTCACGTTTGATCCTTGTATGATATTCTTTACAGTCTGCTGATCCATGCCTCTTTCAGCCAGCGCTTCCTCATTAAAGGACATCTGCACTTCCTGGACCTGCTGCCCGGATATTTGTACGTCTGCAACACCTTCCAGACCTTCCAGCTGTGGTTTAATCGAATCTTCAACCTCAGCGGTCAGTTCTTCAAGGCTCTGTCCTTCGCTGATCACACTCATACTTAAGACTGGAAAAGCATTGAAGTTAATCCGGGACACATCCGGTTCCTGCACATCATCCGGAAGCGTAACCGAATCCACAGCTTCCTGCAGTTCATCCTCAGCTTCATCTAAATCCTTGCTGTATCCATACTCCAGCTGGATATTTGAAGCGTTTTGGAAAGAACTCGAACTTACCGTTTTTACTCCACTTAAATTTTGAACCTGCTGTTCCAACGGTTCCGAAACCTCTCCGGCTACTTCGGCTGGAGTAGCACCAGGGTATACCGTTGTTACGGTTATGATCGGCGGTTCAATATCAGGGATGGTTTCCAATTTCATATTCAAGCCCGAATAGAGCCCTGCTGCTGTTATAATAATAGTCATTAACCAGACAGCAAACTTATTGTTCATTGAAAAATCAATGATCTTCTTCACTTTATATTCTCCCCCTCTAATTGACTAATCGGTCATCACGTTCTACAATATACATGACCGGTCAGTCACCAGTCAAGTGTTACACTATTTGAAAGGTGCTATCTATATGGATCAGAAAAAACTTAACATCATCGAGACTTCTATAAAATTATTCGCTAAAAAAGGATTCAGCTCTACATCCGTTCAGGAAATCGCAAAGGCAGCCAATATTTCCAAGGGAGCGTTTTATCTTCACTTTGATACAAAGGATGACCTTCTTTACGAATTGTTCGAACATTACTGGAGGCGGATGCAGAAGAGAATCAATGAAGTATCTTCCACCCCTATGCCGCCAAAGGAAAAATTCATCCATCAATTGAAGGTGTCCATGGAGGAAGTGGCGGACCACCGTGAATTCATCATCATGCAGGTGCGCGAGCAGGTGATCCCGTTCAACGATATGATTGAGAATTTAATCAGACGGATGCGCTATCATTCCGTGTTGTTCTACCGCAATCATATCCTTGCCATTTACGGGCCCGGGGCGGAACCCTACGCCTGGGAAGCGAGCCTGACCGTCCAAAGCCTATTCAAAACTTACATGGACCTTATGATCATGGATAAAATGGAGTTCAGTCTTTTGAAGGTTGCGGAGTCAATAGCCAACAAAATGGACGCCATTATGGAAGGTTTTGAAAGCGGCCATGACTGCCCTGTCATAACAGATGAAGTCATTAAACGGGTCATCCCTGAAAATTACCAGTTCAACCAGTTCGAAGACATCGTCTTCCAGCTTCAAGAAATTTATGACCAGAGGGATGATGTGGATTTGAAAGATACAGCAGACATTCTTCTTCAGGAGTTGAAATCCGATGCACCGAGACCAGCCGTTATAAAAGGAATGGTCTTTAACCTGGAAAGATATGATGAATATATAGATCTTTCCACACAAATCCGCGCCCATTATATGTAGAGAAGCAAGCCGCCGTTCAAGGCGGCTTTTTCTTATCAATGAAAGGCATTTTTCCATTTCGGTACATCCAGGTCCAGCAGCGGCTTCACCTCTTTTTTCTTTTTTGACGTCACTTGTATGTTCACGCCCTGACTTCTAAGACGGCTGATAAACGCGTCCCGCTTCTTATTGACCGTGCGCTTCTCCATCTTTGCCCACCCCACCTTTTTCATTGGTTAAACGTGTGACGCTTCCAGCAGATCCACTTCTTTTTTCAATCCGCTCATCTTCTCATCCAGAGCATGGACGGTTTCCGCAGCCTTCAACAGCTCTCCAGCGAGATGATCGGGGACGCTTTTTTCATATTTGTAGTACAGCTTATGCTCGATACCTGCCCAGAAATCCATCGCTACCGTTCTGATTTGAACTTCAACTTTGACCATCTCCGTTCGATTGGATAAAAACACAGGGACTTCCAAGATAAGATGGAGGCTTTTATAGCCGTTCGGTTTTGGGTTTTCGATGTAGTCTTTCACCTCAATCACATGGATATCATCCTGCTGATCAAGCATGTCATAGATCTTATAGATATCAGAAACAAAGGAGCAGATGATCCGGATCCCCGCGATATCCTGAACATATTCCCGGGCATTTTCCTTAGTAGGATCACAGCCTTTTCTTTTCAACTTTTCTGTAATGCCGGCAGGGTCCTTCACTCTCGATTTTAAATGCTCAATAGGGTTATGGTTATACATGTATTTAAACTCTTCGTTAAGAATTTTCAACTTTGTGTTGATTTCATCCAGACCAAATTTATACAAGATCAAAAGGTCCTTCCACTCTCCTATGTGCAGCTTTGTCATTTCTACGACCTCTTCTTTATTCATTCGCCCGACCACTCTCTTTCTGCTTCGAGAAATTCTGCAAACACTTTAACGGATTGGTTCGGATTTTCTTCCAGTTCTGTTTTGAATCGGTTGAGTCTGATCGGATTCATCCCTGCTGCCTTATCCATCCGCTCTTTCATATAACTGACCATCATTTCCTGCACTTCTTTCAATAGAACCTTCACTTCTTTTTGAAGAGCTAAAGCCACAGCCCCCGCGGCACTAAACAGAAAAACCGGGACGACCGCCATCGTTTCAGTGAAGAAGACAAGGCTGATGATATTAAACACAGCCATCGGGAGCATAAATAGAGAAACAAGCGAATACCTCCGCATTTTCTTCGTTTTTGGTTCTGTTATTTTTTCCATTTTCTCAAATTCCTTAGACATATACGTCGGCATGGAAACTTTCATGGATTGTAAGTTCACTCTGTTCCTCTCCTTTTAAAGAAATAAAAAACGACCTGTACAAGGTACAGATCGTTTCAGACAAAAGGGGACCTGTACCATAGTGGTAAGGTCTTGCTAACAGCATCTGCTGCCGATAAAGCCGAGAGACAAGTCTCTGTAATGACGACGTTACCGTAAAAGCTACTCCCCTTAGAAGGACGTTATATGATTATGACTCTATCATACACACAAGTGACCGGGTAGTCAACGGATAGCCCTCCAGTTTCAGTTGAATGACATTTTGACTGATCGGTCATCGTGTCATTTATAAACTGCGCATAATTATACATCCGCACCTTCAACACAGGCATAAGCACCCTTCAGAACTTGAAATGGAGACTCTTTTCCCTAAAGGCTCCTATTACAAACATGATTTCTCCTGCAGAGACACGCAACACACCGGCCACCCAAACGTTTAGAGAGCCGTAATAGCGAATGACTCACAAGCATATTTGTTAAAAGTCATGAATCTCACTGAAGACGCTTTCTTTTTTTCTCATAAAAAACCACCAATATATGTATTGGTGGAGACGGTGGGAGTCGAACCCACGTCCGGAGATATCGGCACCCGGGCTTCTACGAGCGTAGTTGATATATTTATAGTTCACTGTCTCTTCAGCCTATCAACAGGCTTCCAAGCAGCTAGCCTGTTTAGTCTCTTCGTTTTTCCTCAGGCGGTGGAAAAACGCGTAGCCCACTTCAGTTTGAGACCCTTCATCCAGCACATGGGCGATGCCGGGAAGGATCAGCTATAGACTACTTACGCAGCTACAGCTAGGTTTTCGTTAGATTCGCCAGTTATATTTAGGCAAATGACGGTTTACGAGGCGTCACTCGACTCGCGACCCGGGCTCGACCTATCCCCGTCGAATCCGTAACGTCCCCGTTAGGATTAAAGAGAACAGTCAAGCTGTCGTCTTGCTTGTCGAATTAACGACAATAATTATTATAGCATATTAAAATATTTTTTCAAGGGGGGTGCTTACTTCAAGCTTTCCTTGATTGCGCGGTCGATTTCCCGCTTCTGTTGTTTCTGCTTCAAATCTTCACGCTTATCATATTTCTTCTTCCCTTTACCAAGGCCGATTAAAACTTTAGCGACGCCGTTTTTAATATAGACCTTCAAAGGGACAAGGGAATAGCCTTTCTGCTGGGTCTGTCCAATCAACTGGTTGATTTCCTTGCGGTGCAGCAGAAGCTTACGCGCCCGTGTAGGATCATGGTTGAAAATATTGCCCTGTTCATATGGTGAAATGTGCATGTTATGCAGATATACTTCTCCTTTATGAATACGGGCGAAGCTGTCCTTTAAGTTCAACCGTCCGTTACGGATCGATTTGATTTCTGTGCCCTGCAGAACCACACCTGCTTCAAATGTTTCTTCTATCGTGTAGTCATGGCGGGCTTTTTTATTCTGAGCCAATGTCTTTCCATTTCCTCTAGGCATAGTGACTTCCTCCTCTGTTACGTCCCTTTATTGTACCACGCCGACTTCTTTGATTCCAACGGATAACCTATTGGTGAAAGCGGATGCCTCTCCATAGACTTCCTCATTGAAATTGTGAGAATATAAAGTTGGAAATAGAAGAAGAAAGGAGCAGAACCGATGAATCAGGTACTCCAGGTCAAAACGCTGACCGTGGATGATATATACAGCCTTCAGGCGATGGAAACAGGCATTGAGGACGATTACGTCGTCCGGATTTTTGAGCGCCTTGTCACCTCTGAAGACCATAGACTGTTCGGCTTATTCCATGACAAACAGATGCTGTCTGTGGCCGGTTACAGCTTATTTGGAAGAAAGCAGTTTGCCATGCTGGGGAGGCTCCGCAGTGATCAGCGGTACCTGGCTAAAGGCCACGCCACCTACCTTCTCTCCGCCATCATTAACGAATTAAACACTTCCTCCGGCATTCGCTGGCTGGGTGCGAATACACACATCGGAAACCTTCCGGCAAGGAGGGTCCTTGGAAAGCTCGGGCTTGATCAAGGTCCTGTAAGCCATTACCTTACCTTAAAGAGGCCGGATTTTTTGACTGGACACACCAAAGGGAGAGTCTGGAGGCCTGTTCACACTCTGGAAGAGAAGCGGAAGCTCCTTCAGGCGGTAAAAAGTAATGCTCTCGGCACCTTCCCTTATGAATGTTATTATCCCTTCCCGTATGATGAAGCCTTTTTCACTGATCAATACCTCGGCGACTCTTCTTTCTATATCAGTCCCGACCACCAGCGGTTCATCATCATCAAAAATGACACAAAGAAATACGACTACTCCCACGTTAAATATTTCTGGGATGATCATTATGAACAACCCGGCTTTTTCGAAACGGTCCTTGAGCATTGGAGGCAGAACCCCGGCAATGCTGGATGCTGGATCGACTTTTCACCCCTGGGATTTAAAAACATCCCTGACCTGACTCCCTATGATGTGCAGGATCCTTGGATCTTATATGGACAATGGGTGAAAACTTCATTCTAACGGTTGACAGGAAGCGTTTGCAGTCTATAAAATCCATAAGGTGAAAATTTCCACGAGAAAGGACTTATTGCAATGGACTTTATGAAAGCCGCGCAAATGTTAGATGAAGGTCATGCTTTGAAACGTCATTCCTGGAAGAACCCTGGATATATTACGAAGGATAAAGAAGGCGTCATTGTCTTTTTTGATCATAACGAACCATCTGTGTATCAGCTTACTGCTGAAGATGCACTGGCATCTGATTGGGAATCATCCGTAAAAGATAACTGGATGATTGTTTCTGTCTCCCACGACCGCGAATTGATGGAAGGGAAATTGTTCATTTCCTATCACATCCGTTCTGAAAATGAAGGCCACATTTTGAACAACCACATTGTTCCGCAGGAGGAACTCTCTCTATGGTCCACCTATGTGGATCTGGACCTTGAAGAGTCTGCCCGCCACTTAAATGAAAAAGATGTTGCCATTGTTCAGCACACATTAAGTGCCTAAACAAAAGACACGCCCTCCGGCGCGTCTTTACAGCTTGTAGAGAAACCTCTGTTTCTTTACAAGCTTTTTCTTTCTTACCGCCAGGAGCGAAAGCCCCTTTGGCGTTCTTCTAAATCGAAAAAGACTCTCCTTCACCCAGCTCACCCTTGCTGGAAGGAGGACAATCTTTTTCATATTTTGGCAGGAAGCCGTCATCAGCGCCTGTTCCTTCCCTTATTCTTTTCCACGCAAGCAACAATAGCTCAGCTCATCCCGTTCTTTTCAATCTGCGCTCAACAATTACTTTTGCATATGACAACGTCTATTTCACTCTATAAATGCCTACGTCGGCGCGAAGAGCGTTCTGTGGTGACGCCTGCGGGAGCAGCATCCACCGATAAGCGGAACGTGCCCCTCACCACAACATCCGGCCGATTCCAACTGAATAACACGCACTTTTTTACATTCTGAAAAGACGCGCCCTCCGGCGCGTCTTTTGTTATCTATTTCTTTTTCTTACGTCCTTTTTTAGGAACGCCTTTGTTTCTATAGAAAGGTTTGTTCCCTTTCTGTTTGTTTTTCTTTTTCTCTTTTTTCCGGTCGGGACCTTTGGATTCAATCTTCTTCGGACGTTCCGGACGCTTCCGCTCTTTACGCGGCTTCATCCCGTCAATTTCAAAGTCAACGACTCTTTCCTCAATATTGACGTTGGTAACACGGATGGTGACTTCATCACCGATCCGGAACACATTTCCAGTCCGTTCCCCGATCATCGCATACTGCTTCTCATGGAAGTGGTAATAGTCATCAGTCAATGTACTGACGTGGACAAGACCTTCCACCGTGTTCGGCAGCTCGACGAACATGCCGAAGCTGGTGACAGAACTGATGACACCTTCATACTCCTCACCGACTTTATCCTGCATGTATTCGGCTTTTTTCAGGTCATCGGTTTCACGCTCGGCATCAACGGCCGCACGCTCCATTTCCGAAGAGTGGCGGGCGATTTCAGGCATCTGGTCTTTCCAATGCTTCCGCGTTTTGTAATCCACCTTTTTCTCTACCAGATACGTCCGGATTAACCGGTGGACGATCAAGTCAGGGTAACGGCGGATCGGGGAAGTGAAGTGCGTATAATAATCTGTAGCAAGTCCGAAGTGCCCAAGTCCCTGCGGATCATATTTCGCCTGCTGCATGGAGCGGAGCATCAGTTTGGATATAATCATATCCTCCTGCGTCCCTTTCACTTCTTCCAGCACCTTCTGCAGCGCTTGAGGGTGGACACTGTCCGCCGTTCCTTTTACGACATAGCCCATGTTGGCAACAAAGTCGAAGAACGTCTGCAGTTTATCCTCAGCCGGCTCCTGGTGGATACGATGGATGAATGGGACTTCCATCCAGTGGAAGTGTTCAGCAACCGTTTCGTTCGCTGCAAGCATGAATTCCTCAATGAGACGTTCCGCTACAGAACGCTCACGCAGGCGCACATCTACGGCTTTTCCTTCCTCATCTACGACGACACCCGCTTCTTTGAAGTCAAAATCAATCGCACCGCGGTCCATCCGTTTACCACGAAGAATCGAGGCGAGTTTTTCCATGTTCTGGAACGTCGGAACAAGATCTTTATACCTTTCCATTAAGGCAGGATCTTCGTTCGTCAAGATTTCGTTGACATCCTTATAGGTCATGCGCTCGTTTGTTTTGATTACGCTTTGGAAAATCTCGTGGGAAACAACTTCCCCTTTTGGATTGATTTCCATTTCACAGGAAAGAGTGAGGCGGTCCACCTGCGGATTCAACGAGCAGATGCCGTTGGACAGTCTGTGAGGAATCATCGGAATAACCCGGTCAACGAGGTACACACTTGTAGCACGCTGTCTGGCTTCCTGATCAATCGCAGAGCCTTCACCGACGTAATAGGTTACATCGGCAATGTGGACACCAAGATGATAATTCCCGTTATCCAGCTGCTTCACCGCAACGGCGTCATCGAGGTCCTTCGCATCGGCCCCGTCAATCGTTACAATCGTCTCGTCCCGCAAATCTCTGCGGTTCTTGATTTCGTCCTCGCTGATCTGGTCAGGCGTTTCTGCCGCCTGCTCCAGAACCTCGTTAGGAAAATCAATTTTTATGCCATGCTTATGAATGATTGAAAGAATGTCGATACCCGGATCATTTTTGTGTCCGAGGATTTCAACGATTTCCCCTTCGGCACTCATGCGGTCTTCAGGAAACTTGGTAATATTCACAATAACCTTGTGACCGTCTACAGCTCCGTTGTTCTGGGATTTAGGAATGAAGATATCGTTGGGAATCCGTTTATCATCTGCGATGACAAAGCCAAAGTTGCGGCTGGACTCATACGTGCCCACGACTCTTGTCGTAGCCCTTTCCAATATACGGATGACAGCACCCTCAGGGCGGGATCCGTCTTCCTTCCGTTTTTCAATACGGACGAGGACCTTATCATTGTTCATCGCTGAATGAAGGTCGGAATGATGAATATAAACGTCGTCGCTCCCTTCTTCATCAGGAATTAGAAAAGCGAACCCCTTCGCATGCATTTGAATGCGGCCGCGGATCAGGTTCATTTTTTCCGGAAGTCCAAAACGGTTTTTCCTCGTTCGGACAAGCTCCCCTTCTTCTTCCAATTCATTTAAGGATTTCATCAATACTTTAAATTCATCGGAGCTGTCCAGTTCCATTGTTTCTTGAAGCTCTTGGACGGATAGGGGCTTCGAAGCGGTTTCTTTGAATAAGTTCAAAATCTGTTGTTTTAATTCAGTCGTCAATTGCCTTACCTCCTTTTGAGTGAAGGACCAGACGCGTCAGGACCAGTCAAGGGAATTCAGGAACTGCAGAATATCTTCATGCAGCTCTTCTTTTTCCTTGTCCATCGTAATGACATGTCCGGAATTTTCGTACCATTTGATTTGTTTATCGTCTGTTTCTACCTGCTCGTATATATAATCGGCACTGCTTGTATTGATCATATCATCCTGTGTTCCCTGTACCACGAAGGTCGGCGTATAAATTTGATCAATGTTATCGTGTACTTCATTAATTAATCCGCCAAGTTCTGTGAACATTTCCTTCGATTCATCAAGCAGTTCCTGGATTTCCTTTTCAATGGTCTCTTCATCTTTTCCTTCCAGCTGCTTATACTGACGTGCTTTGAATTCGAACGTTTTCGTCAGCTGTTTTTCGTTATCGAAGAAAACAGGGGAACACATCGTGACCAGACCTTTGACTGGAGCAGAATAGGCGGTTTTCAGTCCCAGGACCCCGCCAAGAGACAATCCTGCCACAGCGATTTCCTTATATCCGAGTTCCCTCAAGTGGTTCAACGCTTCCTGTACATCGTTCCACCAGTCCTCAGGTCTTGCATCAAGCAGAGCTTCAAACTCTCTGCCATGACCGGCATAAATAGGGGCGTGGGTGGTGTACCCGTGCTTCTGTAAAAACCGGCCCAGCATGCGCACATCGGCAGAGTGGCCGGTGAATCCATGTAATAATAATACCGCACGGTCTCCTCCCTCAAACGTAAATGGCTGAGGTTGTTTGATCTTCATGTTCATTCTCTCCTTACTTCATCTATGTCCTATATTGATAAATTTCATTCTTTTCAGCAATGTATTCTATTTTACCAAAATTACACCGCCCTGGCACATTCTGCGTATCCGTCTCCCGGAAGGATTAAACCTATGATCAGACTTCCCATCTGGTTCCCACAACAAACCTCTGCATTTCGGAACGGGATTGAACCAACGATCAGCAGAGAACCCACGCAGACCTTCCAGGGAATTATGTAGAAAAAATCAGCTGCATCCATATATCTTCCCTGATAAAAAAAGAAAAACCACGCATTGTATAAACGCGTGGTTTTTAACGTTCAGCTGTCATCCATTAAACGATATAGCCTGTAAGAAAAGCCAAAACGAAGAACAGGACTCCGGTTACGACGGTCGATCTATGCAGAACAGCATCGATTCCGCGGGCTTTCTGCTTTCCGAACAACTGCTCAGCTCCACCGGAAATAGCTCCGGACAACCCTGCACTCTTTCCGGATTGCAGTAGTACTAAAACGATAAGTGCGATTGTATCTATGGTCAGCAAAGTGATAACAAGTGTTTCCATGATGTTCGAACACCTCCTAAAGACGTACAAATAACTATTTTAAATGTAGCATAAAAGCCGAAAGCCGGCAAGAACATCCCGTTTCCTTTAATAGAAAGCCTATGATTGGTGTTGATGTTTTTTGATTGTTTTTGAAAGAATATGCTTGTTTTTTGAAAGGGCTTTCTTTATAATACAAGTATAAAGACCAAGGAGATGACTCCAATGCTTACACCTGAAAGACACGAGCGGATATTAGAAATAGTCAAAAACAATCAGACCGCATCCATTAAACAGCTCGTCGATGTTACTCAGGCGTCAGAGTCAACCATCCGCCGCGACCTTGATGAATTGGAAAGACAAGGTCACCTGCGGCGCGTCCACGGCGGAGCATCGATCAAGCAGTCTGCTGCCGATGAACCAGCCATGAAGGACAAGCAGACGAAACTCCAAGAGGAAAAGCGGGCCATCGCTTCCTATGCCGCTTCTTTCGTTAAAGATGGTGATTCGATTTTTGTTGACGCTGGTTCGACAACTTACGAAATGATTCCTTTTCTAAAACAGAAGGATATTATCGTGGTAACCAACGGCCTGGATCACCTGCTGGCTCTTACGGACCATGGCATTCGAACGTATGTACTCGGTGGGCTTGTGAAATCCCGCACCGGGGCTGTTGTAGGAGCAGGAGCTTTACAAAACCTCAAGCAGTACCGATTTGACAACTGCTTTATGGGGGTCAACGGAATAACGCTGGAGGACGGCTTTACGACTCCGGATCCAGAGGAAGCAGCGATTAAACAGCGTACACTGCAGCTCTCGCGCGAACGTTTCATATTAGCCGATCATACCAAGTTCGGCGAAACGTCGTTCACCCAGTTCGCAGACATACATGAGGCAGATATTATTACAAATGATAACGGCACGACATACATGGACTATGCCGAAAAAACGAATATAAAGGTTGTGACAACATGATTTATACCTGCACGCTGAATCCATCCATCGATTACATCATGCATGTGGATTCATTTGAGGCTGGTGGATTAAACCGCGCCGGGCAGACATTTTTCTATCCTGGAGGAAAAGGCATCAATGTCTCCAGGGTCGTCAATCGGCTGGGTGTCCAATCCAGGGCTCTCGGTTTCATCGGTGGTTTCAGCGGTGACTTTATCAGCGATTTCCTTGACGAAGAAGGTGTCCAGCACCAGTTTATGAACACCGGTCAAAAAACAAGGGTGAACGTAAAACTGAAATCTGGAGACGAAACAGAAATCAACGGTCCGGGACCTGCCTTGGCTGAAGACATGCAGCAGGCACTGCTGGATCAGGTTCAGCAATTGACCAGTGAGGACATCTTAGTCCTCGCGGGCAGCGTTCCTTCTTCTCTTCCGGGAGATTATTATGAAAAGATTACTACGATCTGCGAAAGAAATCATACAAAGGTGGTTCTCGATACATCAGGAGAAGCGTTGAAACAGATTCTGGGACAGACCTTGTTCCTCATGAAGCCGAACCATCATGAACTGGGGGATTTATTTAATGCAGAAATCAATACCCCTGAGGATGCAGCTTTATATGGGAAGAAACTGGTAGAACAAGGAGTCGAAAACGTGATCGTTTCCATGGGCGGCCAGGGAGCCGTATATGTGGGGCGGGAAGAACAATGGTATGCCAATGTTCCTGAAGGGACCGTCAAAAACTCAGTAGGTGCCGGTGATTCCGTCGTTGCGGGATTCCTCGCTGCCTATTCAAAAGGGAGGTCCATAACAGAGGCCTTCCGATTCGGTGTCGCATCAGGGAGCGCTACAGCGTTTCAGGATGACCTTTGTCAGCAGGAGGATGTCCTTCAGCTGCTTGAGCAAATCAACGTATCACCAATTCAATAAAGGAGTGATTCGAAATGAGAATTACAGACTTGTTAACAGAAGAGACGATTGTCCTGAACATGTCCGCTTCTTCAAAGCCGGAAGCGATCGATGAATTAGTCGATAAGCTGGATGAGGCCGGCCGTTTAAACGACCGCGGTGGCTTTAAGAAAGCGATCGAAGATAGAGAAGGCCAGAGCACGACAGGGATTGGAGACGGCATTGCCATCCCGCACGCAAAAACAAACGCCGTGCAGAATCCCGCCATTGCATTCGGACGCTCACAGGAAGGCCTTGATTATGAGTCCCTTGATGGCCAGCCGACACATTTATTCTTTATGATTGCTGCTTCCGAGGGGGCAAACAACACGCACTTGGAAACACTCTCCCGTCTATCCTCTTTCTTGATGGATAATAAATTCCGTGAGCAGCTGGAAGCCGCTCAAACGAAAGAGGAAATCATTGCAGCAATTAATGCGAAAGAAGCCGAGGACGAAGAGCCTGAAGAGGAGGCCAATGATCAACCTTCTGGAAAAATCCTGGCTGTCACCGCCTGTCCGACCGGAATTGCCCACACCTACATGGCTGCTGATAAGCTGAAAGCCACAGCGAAGGAAATGGGCGTACCGATTAAAGTACAGACGAACGGATCCAGCGGTGTAAAGAACCGTTTGACGAAAGAAGACATCGCTGACGCAGCAGCTATTATCGTAGCTGCTGACACAAAGGTGGATATGGAAGATTTCCAAGGGAAACATGTCATTGAAGTGCCTGTAGCCAAAGCGATTCACGAGCCGAAGGAACTGATCAACAAAGCCTTGAATCAGGATGCTCCTGTCTTTCAAGGAAGTGGAGGCGGCTCCAAGGAATCTTCCAGTGAAAAAGGTCAGCGGACAGGCTTTTACAAGCATTTAATGAATGGTGTATCCAACATGCTTCCATTCGTTGTCGGAGGCGGAATCCTGATTGCGATTTCCTTCTTCTGGGGAATCAACTCAGCCGATCCGAACAGTGCTGAATACAACCGCTTCGCTGAAATGCTCAGCATTATCGGCGGCGCCAATGCGTTCTTCCTGCTCGTCCCTGTACTGGCCGGCTTTATCGCATCCAGTATTGCGGACAGACCTGGTTTTGCTCCTGGTATGGTCGGTGGTTTGATTGCCATTACACAGACCGTCGAAGGTGCAGGGAATGGCTCCGGTTTCTTAGGTGGACTTATTGCTGGTTTCCTTGCTGGTTATTTAACACTTGGCGTGAAGAAAATGCTCGAAGGCCTGCCTGCTGTTATGGACGGCTTGAAAACAGTCCTGCTTTATCCTGTGTTCGCCATCTTCGGTACAGGTATGATTATGCTTTTGATCAACCCGGCTTTAACAAGCGTTTACACGTGGTTGTTTGATCTTCTGGATTCCATGAGCGGTTCCAACCTCGCTCTGCTCGGATTGATTGTGGGCGGCATGATGGCGGTCGATATGGGAGGCCCTGTCAACAAAGCGGCCTACACATTCGGCATTGCAGCGCTGGATGCTGGGAACTATACGTTTATTGCAGCTGCCATGGCTGGTGGAATGGTTCCACCACTTGCTATGGGACTTGCCACAACATTCTTCAAAAATAAATTCACGAAAGAAGAACGCGAAACAGGTAAGGCTGCTTACCCACTCGGTGCTTTCTTCATTACGGAAGGTGCGATTCCATTCGCAGCCGCCGATCCAGCTCGTGTCATTCCATCCATGGTAGCCGGAAGTGCGCTTGCAGGTATGCTGACAATGTTGTTCGGTATCGGTCTCCGCGCCCCGCACGGCGGTATTATCGTAGCTCCACTTGTTGAAGGTGGAGTCGGACAGATCCTTCTTTATCTACTGGCTATTATTGCCGGGTCAATTCTTTCTGCAATTGTCGTAGGATTCTTGAAAAAAGACCTCCGAAAGGCTTAAAATAAGAAAGTTAGGGTAATTCAATAACAACCAATTTTTATAAGGAGGATATCTACTATGGTAGAAAAAACTTTTACAATTACATCTGCTGATGGTGTACACGCTCGTCCTGCGACCGTTCTAGTCCAGAACGCCGGGAAGTACGAGTCTGATATTAATCTTCACTACAAAGAAAAATCCGTTAACCTGAAGTCCATCATGGGCATCATGAGCCTTGGGATTCCAGCTAATGCCGAAGTGAAAATCACGGCAGAAGGCAGTGACGAACAGGAAGCGATCGATCACTTGGAAACAACAATGAAGAATGAAAGCTTGGGGGAATAACAGCATGACACAGCTTCAAGGTATTGCAGCTTCCAGCGGTATTGCCATCGCAAAAGTCTACCGTCTGGAAGCTCCGGACCTTTCTTTCGATAAAAAGAAAGTAGAAAATCCGGAACAAGAGATCTCCCGTCTTCAAGAAGCACTTGAGATCTCAAAAACAGAACTTGAAAAAATCAAGGCCCATACAAAAAAATCACTTGGTGATGAGCATGCAGAAATTTTCTCTGCCCACCTGCTCGTTCTTAGTGATCCAGAATTGATCCAGCCGATCGAAGACAAAATCAAAAATGATAACGTTAACGCAGAGGCAGCTCTTTCCGAAACAGCGAATATGTTCATCGATATGTTCAAGAACATGGACAATGAGTATATGCGCGAACGCGCTGCAGACATCAATGATGTCACAAAACGCGTAATGGCTCACCTGCTCGGCGTTACTTTCCCGGACCCTGCACTCATCAATGAAGAAGTTGTCATTGTAGCGGATGATCTGACACCTTCCGATACTGCTCAGTTGAACAAGCAGTTCGTTAAGGGATTCACAACAGATATTGGCGGACGTACTTCCCACTCAGCCATTATGGCCCGCTCTCTTGAAATCCCGGCCGTTGTCGGTACAAAAGAGATCACTTCCAAAGCTGGAAAGGATATCATGATTATTGTAGACGGCATTAACGGGGACGTAATCGTTGATCCATCTGAAGAACAGATTTCCACATACCAGCAGAAGCAGGAAGACTTCGAGAAGCAGAAACAGGAGTGGGCGAAGCTGAAAGACGAGCCTACCCTTACCTCTGAAGGAGAACATGTGGAGCTTGTAGCGAACATTGGTACTCCGGAAGATGTTGAAGGTGTTCTGAACAATGGCGGCGAAGGTGTCGGCCTTTACCGTACAGAATTCCTATACATGGGCAAGAGCCAGCTCCCAACCGAAGAAGAGCAGTTTGAAGCCTACTCCTCAGTACTGAAACAAATGGGTGAACAGCCTGTTGTCGTCCGTACGCTTGATATCGGTGGAGACAAGGAGCTTTCCTACCTTGATCTTCCTGAAGAAATGAACCCGTTCCTCGGGTACCGTGCGATCCGCCTGTGCCTGGAGCGTGATGATATCTTCCGCGTTCAGCTGCGTGCACTGCTGCGTGCAAGCGTCCACGGAAACTTGAAGATCATGTTCCCAATGATCGCTACTCTTGATGAGTTCCGTCAGGCTAAAGCGATCCTCGAAGAAGAGCGTGCCAACCTGAAAAGCGAAGGGTACGACATTGCTGATGGCATTGAAATCGGTATGATGGTGGAAATTCCAGCGACTGCTGTCATTGCCCGCCAATTCGCTAAAGAAGTGGATTTCTTCAGTATCGGAACCAATGATCTGATTCAATATACAATGGCTGCCGACCGTATGAACGAGCGCGTATCCTACTTGTATCAGCCATACAACCCGGCGATTTTGAATCTGATCAACAATGTCATTGAAGCTGCACACGCAGAAGGCAAATGGGCCGGCATGTGCGGAGAGATGGCCGGCGATGAGATTGCCATCCCGATCCTGCTTGGACTAGGCCTGGATGAGTTCAGCATGAGTGCCACGTCCATCCTTCCTGCCCGTACACAGATCAAGGATCTGTCCAAGAAGGAACTCGCTGCTTATAAAGATGAAATTCTTTCTATGGGGACAGCCGAAGAAGTCGTTGCCTTCATCAAAGAAAAAACGCAGATGAAATAATTTTCCTCAAAGGGCGAGGGACAATGAATCCGGCCTGTTGTGAATGACCCCTGCCATTACAAGGACGAAAGTGGTGAAGCTATTGACTTTCGCAGTCATTATGATTGTCAGTATTGGTATTGTCCTGGGCATTGCTGCATTATTCGGAATGGCTGTTCATAAAGGTTATGAATATAACCATACCGTCGACCCTCTGCCTGAGGATAAAGACGCTGTACAACCAGCAAAAAAAGCTGACACCCGCTAGGGTGTCAGCTTTTTTATGTTCGAATAACCTTCATTTTATCTCCAATATCCGTGCGTTGTTTCGCTTTTGGGATCCGCTTTGGATAGCCGATCTGAAGCACAGAAACCAGTTTATAGAAAGATGGGTCTAAACCTACTCCCTTTGCAAATTCTGGATCGTGAAGGTAAGGACTGGTCGTCCAGAGTACGCCTACACCAGCTTCCCAGGCGAGGAGCTGGACATTTTGAACATACGCACATACGGCTGCATAGTCTTCTTCAAACTTGCGCTCATCTTCGTCCTTTGGCATGTAAATGAGAGCGTGGTGTGGAATCTGCAGAAGAAAATCACCAATCCCTTTTTTCAGCCGCCGGGATTTTTCTTCATCATAGCCTTGAAAGAATCCTTGACGCTCATAGCTGTCGAGCACAGCCTCTGCATAACGCTCTTTCCCCTTTTCCTGGTAAAGATGAACATTCCATGGCTCTTTCATCCGATGGGTCGGCGCCCATGCCGCTGTACGGAAGATATTTTTCAGCACATCTTCCTCCACAAGTTTCGGTTCATATTCGTGAATCGAACGGCGTTTTTTCACCGCTTCGCCTAATTCCATCTTCTTCACCTCAAACAATCAGCAGATTGGTCAGCTGGTGCCCCATCCAGAACCCCCACTCCCGGAGGAAGAAGGGCAGCTTCGTATCCAGCGATTGATAAGCTGAATACTGGGTCGGTACACCTTTGGCAGACATCCCATAACTCTCTGCCATAGCGACGGCCCGCTTTAAATGAAACTGGTCACTGACAATTAAAAACGTTTCTAAATTTTTTTCCTCTGTTACTTCCTTTGCGTTGATGATATTGTCTTCTGTCATCAACGAGCTGTCTTCATAAAGGATATCTTCCTCAGGGACCCCCTTTTCCAAAGCATACTCCCGTCCTACTTCTGCTTCAGAGGAAGCGGCCTGCTCACTCTTCCCGCCTGTAAAGATCAGGTAGTCCACATGCCCTTTTTCATACAGCTCAATTCCCTGCTTCAAGCGCCCCTCAAAAACCGGGCTCGGCTTGCCATTCCACTGAGCAGCTCCCAGCACGATGGCGGCATCCGCCTCAGGCGGCTGGCTGCCTTCCCCGAAGGTCCATACCGAATAAGCCGTGTATGCGCTGTACAACAGAGTGATGATCATTCCAATTACAATGAACTTCTTCATTCGTGATCGTTCTCCTACTCCATTAACGTATGTATCTAGTTTATCACATAAAAAAGCCTCTCTGAATCCATCAGAGAGGCTTTTGAGCAGAATTACTTATTCAGGTTGTAGAAAGCTTTCTCACCAGCGTAAACGGCCGTACCAAGCAGCTGATCTTCGATACGAAGAAGCTGGTTGTATTTCGCTACGCGGTCCGTAGTGCAAAGTAAGAAAAAGCATAAATCCTGTAATATCAAGGTTTCCAAAGCATAAATACCCTATTTATATGTGGTTGTATGACCAAGTTCGGAAGTACTGTTTTCACCGCATTCCAAACCCTGTATGTCACAATTCGATTATATCAATACCTCACATAAAAATAAACAATTTTCTGTAAACAACATACAGAAGTATTTAAGCTGAATTATACATAACTACCATTCCTTTTGCTCTTTCATGTTTCTTATACCTTGCTTGAAAAGGTTCTCCAGAAGCAAATAATCGGTTAATCATACTACCACTTATCCCGTATTCCTCAGTTATAATTGCCACCAATTCCTTTTTCGAATGTGCTTGCACTTTCTTGCCGTTCGGGAATATGGCAACTGCTCGTTTTGAACTTGTATGCTCCCTACCAGTTTTACCATACAAATGATTTTTGGGGCCTTTTCGAGACTCGCTCAGATTCCGTTTATGTTCATTGGTAAAAGTCTTGCCATACATTGAATTATTTAGCCCTTTAACTTTTTCACTTATCAATGATTTAATCTCTTCAGCGTGTTTCCTACCAATGCTTACGTTCGCTTTGCAAAGACCTTGTTTCTTATAGTAGCGTATTAATTCTTCTTCAGTAGCGTATGCTTGCATTTCATCCTGGAACCATCCAACAATATCCACTTTAATTAAGTGTTCTTTATCGCTCACAATTTCCTTCCACTTTTCCCTTCTATGACCGAAGTTTTTTGCACGATATCTTGAACCTTTCCCAACGTAAATGATTTCCCCATCAAGTTCATGAGTGTAAACATAATATTTCTCTTCCATATACAAACCCTCCAAAGTCTATTTGAAGTTATTATATTGTGAATAAATACCAAGTAAGGAGGATTTCACTGATATATGTGTAATGTATAGTAATCCAGTTTTTTAAGGGAGGACTTTTGATGGAAGATTTGATACAAAAATTGAGGGAAATATTAAGGAGAATGGATGACGATACACTCATTGAAAGCTATGGCGTATTATTAAAAGTATTAAGAGACAGAAAGATAATAAGGACCAAAAATGTCGTTGGAGACATGGGAGAAACGCGAGCATTAAATCATTATAAAAAAACTTCTTCATTGCCAGATTTGCAAGCAGAGCCCATTGGGCAAAAAAATGTGGATGCCATCAATACACAAAATGAACGTTACAGTATCAAAACAACATCCAACAGCACAACTGGAGTTTTTAAAGACTTAAATCCGAAAGATTCTAAACTACCTCAAGACAAATTATTTGAATACGTAATTATAGTAATGTTTGATGAAAACTTCTCCTTAAAAGCAATATATCAAATAACATGGGAAAACTTTTTAATCCTTAAAAAGTGGAGTAAACGCCATCAATCGTGGTATCTTTCTGTTTCAGATAAATTGAGGGGAAGGTCTGATATACTCTATGAAATTTAACAAAAATTAACGGAGTATTCGATATAAACGAATACTCCGTTATTATTATTTGTTAGTTATTGATTAACTTTCAACTTGAATAAAGCTAGCAGGGACCACTACTCCATCTTTAATTTCATTAAATTTATAACAGGAAGCAGTATTTCCTCTTGATTCTTTAAGAGTATTCAAGGCTTCATAAAAAGGTTTAGATGCAATAGTTTCAACATCTAATCCATAGTATATGTTGTAATCGCTGGTTGTGTGGTCACACTTATACCATTCCACGATGATACCTTTTTCTGAGTTTAACTTCTCCATCAGGAAAGTATACGGCTCTTCTTTTGTGTAACCTAACACTTCACCAACATTTGAACCTCTATGTGGGTCAAATACCATTAAATTGTTCATATCCTTATTATAAAAGACCTCTTTTACTTTTCCTGAACCCAGTTTTACATACGGCTTCTCCAATTTTGTAAATGTGTAACTTCTCATAATAATTATCCCCCAATAAATTGTTTTGTTTTTCATTACACAACTATTATATTGAGGTTATAACCAATGTAAGGTAATTACTGTGAGAAAGACAAAAAAATTAAGGACTGCTTATTTTACAATAAAATCCTTATTTTACTTGTTCTTGAAGACTTTCTTTTAAAAGTTCAATCGCATTTTCTTCAGTTGGGTCGTTCGTTCCAAGCTCACCTCTAAAGGCTTTTAAAAGAATTGATTCCCTCAACTCTCCTATATTAATATCCCTTATCTTTTTAAATGATTGCTTTTCATAATTAAGTAACTTCTTTAATTCTTTTACTATAACTAGTTGTTCCTCTAGAGGTGGAATTGGAATTAAGCTTTCACGCAACTTATTCAAACCTACAAACTTTTGAGTACTTCCTTTAGCATTCTTTTTTATAGGTTCTAAATAGTTAATACTTTCTAGATAATATGCTAAGAATTCTTCATTAACACTTTTTAGAGACTTAAATAATGCGACATTTTTTATACTAAATTCTTCCTTAATTTCTCTAATTAATACAGGATTCCCAATCGTTCCTATCATGGCAAACAAGATATCACCCTCATTCACTTTGGAACGTTTATTTATATTGTTATGGTCTGTTTCACTTATATATTTTACGTTACTAAAATCTATTTCGCCGAACTTAAGATTTTTAGAGGTTATTAATGGATATCCATTCTTCATATACTTTGGTGAGTCGTGTGTACCGTCCCTGACATCACACACATCTATTGCTTTGACCCATTTCCATTCGGTAGGAATGTTGAAAGGATAATTACTCTGGTCGACTTCTTCCACAGAATTCGCCTTTTTCTCTAAAGACTCATAATATTCTTTTTTCGTTTCATTAATATAATTAATAGAAATGTGATATTGATTATGTTTTTTACGCCAATTAGCAGTTAGTTCTCCACGGAATGCTTTATCCAAGATTGCTAAACGTCTATGCTCAAATGTTTCTTTCGCTTCTTCAATTAACTGTTTTGCTTCTTCAACTTTATTTAAAAGACGTTCCACCTTCTCAGCTATACGCTTTTGTTCATTAAGTGGAGGCAAAGGTATTGCAAGGTCTTTTATTCTGTGCAAAGCTAATTTTGGTTGAGAGGTAGCCCTTACTGCTGCACTTATTTGTTGAGTAATTACATTTGACTCCAACACCTGTGAAAGATAATTTTTATTTGTAGTCTTTATATTTGTAATCTTAGCTGCGTTTTCCGTTAAATTTGCTCCATTGAGATGGTAAGGGATAGTTCCTACTCTTCCAATGGTTCCAGCAATTGTAATATAAACATCTTCATAACCAATTGTGTATCTTGATATTTTTTCATACACGTCTTTAGTTATATAATTTAAATCATCCTCATCAACAGTTCCACCTCTTAAATCTACAACTCTTAGGTATGGGTGTTCAGTTATCTGTTTTGTTAACTTTTCTCCTTTGGGTAGTCTTTTGCCCCCTTTTACCTCTGAAATAGACTTTACATACGTCCAAACCCAATTCATTGGCACCTCATAAGGATGCTCATCCTCAGGTATTATCGCTTCTTCCAATAATTCATCAATGGTATTTTTTTTCTTACTCATTTGTTAATCACCTTATCTTCTTCACCAGCTTTAAGTTCATCTACAACTTCATTCAGTAAACTCATTGCCGTTTGAAGCTTCAATATTGCATCTTCTGCTGATTCAACTGGGTCTGGCAAGTTGTTGTAAGATGACAGTGATTCATCAGCAATTAACCCTATGTCCAAGCTATCATTTTTCTTTGCAATTTCTTCTCTTGTGAAATTGTTCCATCTCTCATCATTTACTTTTGAACGTTCTTCAGCATTATATGCTTTCATAAAGTTCTCAAAGTGAGTCATTGTTAATTGATTACGTTTACCAAATGACTCCATGTTCGTTCGAAGGTCATACACCCATACATTTTTTGTGTTTTCTTTGTCGGTTCTACCTTTTTTGAAAAATAATACATTCGTTTTTACACCTTGAGCATAAAAGATACCAGTAGGTAATCTCAAAATTGTATGCAAGTCGCACTTATTTAATAAATCATTACGAATTTGTGCACCTACACCACTTTCAAACAACACATTATCAGGTAATACTACAGCAGCACGAGCATTACCATCATCTTTTAAAGCATTATAAATTAACTGCAAGAAGTTTAATTGTTTGTTAGACGTTTCAAAGGTTAAGTCATCACGAGTGACACGTTCTCCCCCTTTTTTGGTACCAAAAGGTGGGTTGGTTAATATAACGTCAAAGTTTTTTATCCATTTACCATTTCCAGACAAGGAATCACCGTGCTCTAAACGACCTTCCATGTCATGAAGCAAAGCATTCATTAACGCAAGACGGTGAGTACCTTGTACAAGTTCCATCCCTGTAAACGCTTCTTCTTTTTGAAACCTTGCTGATTCTGGGTCTAAATCAAAATAATCGTCTGTCTTATTTTTTAAATACTGGTCAGCTGAAATCATAAAACCAAATGTTCCAGCAGCGGGGTCATTTAACTTTTCCCCAACCTTCGGGTCTACAAGTTGAACAATTAAATCAATTAACACTCGAGGAGTGAAGTATTGGCCTGCCCCAGATTTAGTCTCGTTTGCGTTCTTCTGGAGTAGCCCCTCATAAAGGTTCCCCAAGCCTTCTTCTTTAGCGTTATACCAGTCAAGGCCAGCAATAGATTTAATTATTGTTTCTAAGTTTTTAGGACTTGTGATTCTAGTGGAAGCATCCATATAAATTTGTTGAAGCTTATTATTTTCGCTTTTGCCCAATTTTAATAGCAGTTCTTGATAAAAGCTTTTTAATTCAGTACCTTCCTTTTGTACTAAATTATCCCAACGATAACCCTCAGAAATAACTGACTCAGTATCCTGCTCTTTCATCATTTTAAGGAATAAAATATATGTTAATTCCGTTACATATTCTTGATATGTAATCCCATCATCACGTAGCACATCACATAATTTCCATAGTTTCTGTACTATTTCTTGGTTGTTCATTATTTATTTCCCCCACATTTAAAATATCTGTAGTCTGTTTTTGTAAATCAACTTTATAATTATAACGTGAAAAAGTGCCCCATTGAAGAGGCACAATTATTAACTTACATATAGGCTCTCATTAATTGTCCTAACAACAATGTCAATATCTTCTCCAAACTCACGTTTTAATGTTTTATAACCACCGTTACTTTTAAATGGCTCTTCAGAAAAAGCTTCTTCTGGATTAGGTGCTAATACAGGGACCTGAAGCAATTGTTTCTCTATTCTTTTTAACCAATTTTTCTGCCTTGGAGTCCAATCATTTAAGGAATAGACTTTTTGCATGGCATTTTTAATACGAGCGTCGTGGTCTACAAGCGCTTCGCCTAGAGCAGCTTGGCGAATAAAACTAATAATGTCAGCAGCTATGTCTTCATTTTTAGTTTGTTTCCACGCTGTTTGTAAATGAGATTCTTTAAAACCTTTCGTTTCAAGAACTGTAATCAATTCCCTGAGGTCTTTTCTTGTTAAGTCTTTAGGTTTTGTACATACGAGATAAAGTGCTGGAATTTCATTAAGATTTTCTCTGATGTAATTAACAAAACCATCAATATAGTCTTCAGGTCGACTATTTCCTTTACCATAACCTCGAACTACATCTTCCACGCTATCTTCCTTGTTGGAAATGTAGCGTTTTTCACCACTTGGTCTATACGTTTCTATAAATTCGAATAATACAGTATTTCCTCTTGCTTCATTAGGTGTATATGATTGTACATCATTCACCCATTCATCAATACTTTTGCCATCTGATAATTCCTTAAATTTTTGTTCAGCCTCATCATTTAGTTTTTGCTTGCGTCTTTGAAGTTTTGCCACAAGTTGTTCTTTAAAAAACGATTCCTCTTCTTCAGAATCAGCATTAGCGAATGATTCGTGTAATTTGCTGATGCTATCACTTTGCTTCTTAACAACTGGTTTCATTTCAGTGTAACTTTTCAACTTGTCATAGATACCCACGGCATCAAAAATATTGAAATGCGTTTTACCTATGTCAGGGCATAAGCGAGTAGCACGGCCCAACATCTGGTCATACAAAATACGTGATTGGATACGTCTCATAAATACAAGGTTCGTAATCGAAGGAACATCAATACCAGTTGTTAGTAAATCAACAGTTACAATGACATTTGGTAACCGCTCATTTTTCATCCTTCTGATTGCTTCTTTGACGTGATAGGTATAACCAGTAATTTTTGCTATGGCATCATCTTCTATTTCATCGCCCCGCTCTGTAAATGCTTCCTTCAATAAACGAACAATTAAATCTGCATGTTGGTCAGTAGCCGCAAATATAAGTGTTTTTTCATTGCTGGTAGGGTCTATATAGTCTGTTAATTTATTTAGAACAGCTCTGTTAAAAGGTTCAGTAATGACTTTTCTGTTAAACTGTGCCACGTCAAAATGCAACTCATCTTCCATTTTCTCTAGTTGAATCTCAGCGCTATCCACATCATATACTTCAACTTCTTCGTCTTTTTCAAAACTAATTCCCGCTTGAGCAAGTTCAGTTTGGAATAAGTACGGTGGTTCGTGGTCAACTAGCCAACCATCCAAAACGGCTTCACTGTACGAATACTTAAAAATAGGTTCTCCGAAGATTTGAGATGTATGGAGTGCAGGAGTAGCAGTTAACCCCAAACAAGAAGCATCAAAATAATCAATTACACGTCTGTATTGACTCACATAATCATTTTGGTCTTTAAACTCCAGCTCTTCGTCAGTCATTTCACGGTCAACAGTGTAGCCACGGTGAGCTTCATCGACAATGATGAAGTCATACTGACCAACACTTGGAATGTTTTCTCCATCATTGTAAAACAATCGTTTTACCATACCTTGAACTGTAGCAATATGGACTCTTGTTTCCACATCAGGAGTTACATCCTCAAGAGAACTAACATTGTAAATATCCGAAAAGGAAAGACCTTCAATCTTGGTATCATCCAGTGAATTTTTCGCCTGCTCACCTAATGAGTTACGGTCTACTAAAAATAATATCCTACGGGACTTTTTCGATTTAATTAACCGATACATTAGAGCTATAGCAGTACGTGTCTTACCAGTTCCCGTTGCCATAGCGACCAACATTCTTCGTTGCCCTTCCTTAAGAGAATGTTCTGTTGCCAAAACAGCATCTTGTTGGTAATCTCTTAATCCGAACTTGGTAATATCTTCTTCTTCAAGACGCTTATTAGCATCAGTGTCATCTTGACTTAAAAGCATCTCCAAGTCCGCAGGTGAATGCCAAGCTTCTAATGGACGTGCGTGTATCAGTGGTTTCCGGGAATCCCAGAACCAAATGCCAGATTCTTCTTTTAACTGTTGTAAGTATGGCCTACCGTTTGTAGCATATAAAAAAGGTACCATATACTGTCCAGAACTACCGATTATCTCTTCACTATCATTTTGTAAAATGTTCTTAGCATAGGTTTTAGTTTGGCTTTCCAACACGCCTGGTATGTTCCTTTTTTTTGCTTTCGCTTCTATCAAACCTACTAATTTAAGACCAATAAACAGAGCATAATCAACACGCCCTCCCTTAGTCTTCCATTCAGCAATAGCCATGTTTCTATTTTTCTCTGGAAGAGTCCCTTGAGAATGGTGATTTAGCGTATTAGAGTCTACTTCCCAACCAGCAGTACGCAGTTTTCCGTCAATGATAGAGCGAGTTTCTGCTTCTGTTAATTGCTGACGTTGCATGAACCTTTTAGATGCTTTTTTCCGTTCATTTCTCACATCTGCATGTTCTGTTTCAGCTTTTTGTCTTAATGCTGCCAGTTCATTCTCAAGCTCTTTCACTTTGTCCTCGTATTCATTTTGGAGTGTATCTACATCAATGCTGTCAAAATCATCAGGAGTTATGTACTCTGGCTCTTCAAAATTCCAATCGCCATACACTTCCATAAACCAAATTGATAAACGGAACGCCAGCTTAAGTAACGCTTGTGCTTCTTCAACTCCACCGTAATCTGCTTCATGTGACGCCTGGTTTCCCTTTAATCGAAGCGTATGAAAAATGTCTACTAGCTCAGGTTCAATTAACCCTTCTTTACGTAATGTATTAATACGGTCTACTTGGCTTTCTCTAGGGGCTTCAGGGATGTTTTCCATTGCTAATACGAACTTAGAAATGGTCTCGCCAAATAAACGCAGTTTCATTAACGTAGTATGTGGGTCTTTATGCACGTTTTTTTCTGCTGATTCTCCTAAGTTAGCAAGAACATCCCAATTACCTCGAAAGAATGAAAAGTTACTTTGCAATTAAATCATCCTTTGTAAGTGTATTTTAATCATTTGCATTTAGAATTGATGAATTTCCGTTTTGGTTGGCTCTAAAAAGACTGGAATATATATAGTTAAATTTTATCACATAATATATAATCAGTAACATATAACCCTATTATTTACATAAATTACAATTTGATAGGAGATGAGAAATGTGACTGCAATTATTGGTTTTTTATTTGGTGATGGAGTGTTTGTATCGGCAGATACTCGAAGGTTGTCTGATGGAGAAAAAGATAAGTACAAGAACAGCGTTAAGGAAAAATTCGAAAAATACTATGCAAGGAAAATTCATAAGCTTACTGATACTAAAGCTTTAGCTGTAGCAGGTAATCCAGGCGATATAGGCCCCATCCAAGAAATACAGTGGAAAATACATAATAATTACAACAAAAATGATACTACTAATTTGATAATAGATACATTCAAAAAGTATGACCACACTCGTATTATTAACGAAATGTTGTTGTTCGGGTTAGACAATGAGAAGAGTTTCATGATAGATATTGATGCGAACTTAAACGTAAAAGAATGTCATTCTAGTAATGTAAAAGGGATACCTGAGAAAGAATTTGAAATAACTGCACAAGCAGAGTTGGAAAGTGCCACACATAACCATGAATTAGTTTTGGATATTTGGGCTCAGCTTACTTTTAATAAAATAATATCTAAAAGTCTTCCAAAATTAGCAAGAATTCATGGTGTTACTAAGCATGACCTTCAAAAAAGCCTTGCATCAGTAGACTTTCCGATTGACATAGTCATCATAAAAAACAATGGTAAGGGCTTTATGTGGAATGGTGTTGATACAAGAGGATTGAGTGAAGAAAATATTGATTTGTTTGAAGGTGGACGTGAATTGGGGGAAATTTTAGATAAAAGATTTACTATTAAAATTTAATCAAAAAAACAATACAAAAAAGCTCTTTACATGAGAGCTTTTTTTATTTGATATGTTTAGTCGCTTCCAGTACAGCATCAAGAGGGTTTACAGGTTTCTTTTCAGTCTCTATGTTTTCAAGTTTCCGCTCTTCAATCATCACCTTAGCCATATCGTTAGCAAGTGACAAACGCGCATTTAATGGTATGCACAACTGTTTCATAGACGTATCAATCTTTTTGTCTATTTTATCAAGCCGTAACAAAAAGCGCTCGTATTCATGGTCTTCAACATCAAGCTCTAGAAGCTTGTCTTCATTTTGCTGCTTAATGTATATGTTAAATGTAAGTGTGTTTAATGGTATGCTATCCGCTTCAGTAAAGTGCTCATTAAATTTCTTTAATTGATTAAATACCTTCCTCATAGAAATGTTATTTTTTACAATATCATTCTGCTTAGGTTTGGTATTGTTCGTTAAAACTTGTGCTTCTGCTTCTTCCCTAGCAGATATTTCATCCTTGCTCATTTTCATACTCATTTGTTTTACAGATTTTGCAGGTCTCATAGTTTTCCCCTTTTTCCGAAAAGTAAAATTATAGGAATGGGTATTTTACAGTTTCCCTTCCCCTTAGTCTATCCGTTCCCCTACCTGTTTTTCTATTTTCCATAGGGGCTATAGCAAAATTTTGAGTTTTAGGGAAAATCATTTTTTTGGTATTCCCTTCCCCTTAGTCTATCCGTTCCCCCCTTATATAAAAAACGGGGTACAGGAGGGTATGCAAATATAAATACCACCCATCATAAGACAAGTGGAAATCCTATACATATTCATTTAATTCCTTTGGTTGATAGTCAAAGTCTAATTTGTTTATTGTCCCCAATTCTAAATTACACAGTTTACAAAGTGCTATACAGTTTGTTGCCTGCATTACTAATTCTGGGTAATCTCTGCGTGACTTAATGTGGTGACATTCAATATTATACTTATTAACTTTACCGTATTTAATCCTGCATCTTTGACATATTTTATTATCACGTTCAATTATACTCTCTCTAAAGTTGCGGTATCTTCTCGTTGTTAATACTTTATGTTTCTCCACTTCCTGCTTTGTTTTCCGTTTACATCTACACTTCTCATCCGCTGGTATTAACTTTCCACAAGTACAGAACTTTTTAACTTTCATAAAATGCCACTTCCTATATAAATCAATTACTTTTTAAATTCATGTTGAAACACAAACACATCACTTTATTGAATATTAATTTTCAAAAGTTTCGTCCCTTTTCTTCCTTGTTTGTTTTCACCTGTTTTCTTGCAATCTTCAATGTGTACATTTTAATTAGTGACGTTCCACTTGACATTCCTTCTTCATGAGCTTTATTTTCATAGTAATGAAATTCCTCCTGTGGCATCGTAAATCGTATATTGACTTGTTTATTTTCCAATTGTTTCATCTCCTTGTTCTATGTTGTTTGATGTTGTCTAAAAATGTCTTCATATAATATGTGTGCTGGGATAGGTAGAGCGAAACTATATTTCGGTATATTTTCAGAAAGGTACTTTCTACCTATCATTATTGATAAAAACAAAACGCCAAATGCGAAAAACATTGCACCTGAGCACGATAGTGCGAAAGGTAAGGGGAAAGCTCTGCTTTACCCAGGGTGAGCAGCTCGAACCCCTGCCAGCGGCTATAGTACATTCAATTAAGAAGTTGTACTGTAGGATTCAAGTGGCATCCTGCCTTGCGGTAAAGCATAGCTTTCCCGTTCCACTGCGACTGGCGTCTTGTGGGGTAATCGTTTTTGTTTGATTGATTGTACTGTAGCCTCTGGCAGCTGGGTTAGGGGTGCGCTCCACTCCGTTCACGCTCGCTCGAAGCAGAGCTTCTTCGCCCGTTCACCTGTTATGTATGTTCATTTGAATATTAATACACAATATGTGCTCTAGGCTTTTTTTGTCTATCTATATACACACTTAATAGGGAGACAAAAAACCCTAGAGCAGAATCTGTAAACGATGTATATAAAAATACCGTCACTTATATTGGCCACGGTATTTATCAAGTATTTTCTGTTGGTATTCTTCACTTACATTCCATTCTTCTTTACGGTTGAGGGAATAAAAACCAAAATCTTGATTTAACTTCTTCATGGCATAATTGCCAGCTGTACTAACCCCTTTTTTCGGGTTATATAAATTACCTTTGATTTTCTTCAAGTAATTTAACCTCTGCTTGAAGTACCTTGAGTAAGCATGATGAACGTCTGTTGTGTCGATTACTTTTTTAACATTGCCATTTGGCAAAGTATCGTAGTAATACCAATAACAATCTTTCCTTTCGTACTCATGAATTACAAACCCTGTGTCTGGGTCTCTATCTTTCTCGGTTACAGTGGGAGTTGGGAGCAATATACCCAAAGCTCTCATATCCTTCATACGGTTTTTGACTGTGCCTGGACCTTTGCCAATCACTTTAGCAAGCTCTTTCTGAATTGGAACAACATCATCTAACACAGTAGCTTTGAGCAAGGCTTCGATTTGCTCGGAAGCGTTTTTCGATAATTTCACTTCATCAGTGGATTCCAAAAGCATTGCTGGACGATTGTTTTCCTTTAATGGTGTCAATCTATAATACTTCGGGCTGTTGCTCTTCGGTCTTGGCAATTCTTCAACTTCATCAGTTTTTCTTAACTTGTCGAGCTGCTTCCTCTCAGTGTCACGAAAGTGTGCTGGTGTGATGTTCAACCTTTCGGAACAAAGCTCTTTCAAACTATAAATCCTTCCTGTGCATTCCTTCATGTCTGTTATCTCCTGTCTGTTAAACGCATATCAGCGCCTATAACTGGCTAATAAATCATCTAACTTAGTATTTTGCACAAATTGGAACACCGTAGCTGTAGTGTTCGTCCTGTGCCTTTCAATTCTTTTTAATTCCGCTCCGTTCTGGAGCAGGTAATCTGCTACTTCGGGTTCAAAGATTCGTTTCAAACTCATGGTTGGTTCCTCCAATATCGGTTAATAAATCTCTATTATTATATTGTGACCTGATAGGTATGTAAGGCAGCTGAGGTCATCTTTTTAAAGAATAAAAAAAGACCACCAATAATTTATTGGTGGTCAGTTCTATGGTTATTTTTTTAGAACGACTTCTTGTAATACATATTTATCTTTATCTGGATAGACTTTGTAATCAAATACAAAGATATCACCTTTTTCAAGGTCGGCTACACCTTTTTCATCATGCAATACATAATTATCACAAGCTCCGTTTCGATGTTCTGTTCCGTCGCAGAAATCAACGAGATACTTGTTATCGTCCATAACTTCGATAACCTCTCCTCCAGAATTCGATTCCGTTCCTTTGAAGTTAGGAATAGCAACATCAACTGTTTCCTTCACCCCATTGCTTGTTGGCAAAGTTTCCAACATTGACATGATTTCGTACAACTTCTCTTCAATTTCCTTTTCAGATACGCCTTTATCAAAACTTATATAAGCCCCCTGATTGTAATCTTCTGTATACTTGTTAATGCCGAAATTGACTTCTCTATTTTTGTTTTCTGGAACAATTCTATCGAAAACGATGATTTTATCATTTAGATAAGGATGTTCGTACTTCCCTTCTTCCACTGGACTATGTTCTCCCCTGATATTACCGCCTGAATAACTGCTCCTAAAAGCAGATGCTCTGTTGTCATCTGTCAGGTTATGTTCCATTCTAATCAATCTTTTTCGTTCATTTTCCAAGTATTCACGATTCGCAATCTTAGCTTTAACGTCAATTCCCACGAGGTAATCACCATCTTCGGACACACTATACCCCTTAATTGTTTTAATGCTACCCGTTGAATGTTCTAACTCATATTCTTTGGTTTCTTGAACTTCCTCAGAACCATCAGCCATAGTAACAATGATTTCGTTCTCTTTTAGTTTTGGTTCTTCAGCAACATCATTTTTTTCCACTTCTTCTTTTGGGTCTTTTTCCGCACCCTTTGCATCATCACCACAAGCTCCTAAAATTATTAAAAAACTAATTAGAATACCCGATAATAAAACCTTTTTCATAAATAAAATCCCCTTTTTCTTATGTATAATTATCTGCAACCTTTTTACTATATCAACTTTGACTTTGATTGACCATCATACACTTGCGTATATTACAAAAGTAAATTACTCAAGGAAGTAATAGTCTATCGCAGGCCATAATGCTCAGTGATTTTTTATGAGCACAGATTGACAGCCTTTTGTGGTGCTTTAGTATAGTACAGTAACCAATTTTACAAATAAAGGAAGTGATACTAATGACGGAACGACAGACAATGGACGCTATCGAATTGATGGTGTTATTCGAGGAAATTGATATGGAGTATGAAAACAAGTTCGTAGAATATTGCTTTCTCAAACTGGTGGAGCGATGTGTGGATGATTTGAAAATGTTGAGAAACCCATTTCTCGTAGCAAGTGAACTAAAGAATGCCAATGCAGATTTCTTGATACCTCATTTTAAAAGGTTCGACCTGAGAAAAGCGCAGAACGTCCATTGGGTAATGAAATATCTTTAATTACTAAGGAGGGCTCTTAATGAAGAAAAACATTTACAAGAAATCCATCTTTGAGGAATTGGTCAAACGTGGTCACAATTTCTCTCATTCCATGCGTAATCGTGACAATCCAAAATACCAGGTCTACGTGTTTTTTGACTCGCCTGAATTAAGGAAGGACCTCGCTGAAATGTCGGGAAAAGAATATCATGAGGAAGATTAATACGTTCCTATTATGGTTAGGATTGATTGCTATGGTCGTTGGGTACGCATTAATGTTATATAACATGTTGCCCTACGATGACGAACAGGAACGCACTGAGGAACGTAATGAACAGTACGCTAAAAGTCGCGCTGAATATTACGCAAATAAAAAAGATGTCGCTAATTAGACATCTTTTTTGGCTTTTTTAACAATTAAAAAATTGAAAGTAGTAGAATGTTTTTGAAAGGAGATGGTAATTTGAAATTTGATACAAAATATTTAATTAGGTGGGGGATTCCAGGGTGGCTAATGGTTTTTTGGCTAGTTTATACATACGCCGTTCTCAAAGGAATCAATCCTTTAGAAACGAGTTCTAGTGACTTGACGAATAGTATTACTTTGTTAATTTCATTAACAGCATTAGGTGTTCCAGTTGGTTATGTTATGCACCAATTATATTTTGGAGTCTTATGGGTTCTCAATTTAAAAAGTCAAAAATTCGATGATTTTATGGAAGCTGTTGAGGAAGAAAAAGCTATAAAACCAAAAGATTGGGAGAAATTCAAGAGTGCCGATAAATACTTTCATCTTGAATATGTTTGGCATTACATGCTGATGGAACAGGAAGATGAAGTAAAAAGACCTTATTTAGAAGGTAGATATCGCCATATTCTAGGGACAATCCACGGTTTGGGAGCACTGTTTGTAAGTTCGGTAGTTTCCTTATTAGGTTCGGTATTTATAGCTTTTTACTATTCGTTCGGTGAAACAAATGTCAACATTGTATTATTTGTTGCTGGGGCGGTGATTCAAGTAGCAATTTTCTTGGCGTCTGTAGCTAATTATGCCTACTTTTCAAAAAACCTCAGAGCTCTTCAAATAAAAATGTTAAAAAGGTATCTATAGTCAACAACCGCTATCATTAATTTGATGGCGGTTTTTCAAAGGGTAATTGTAAATAAATGGCTAATTTGTAAGTAGGAAGGGAGGGTGAATAATGTTTGAAGATAAAAAAGAAAAATATATTACCGCTTTAAAAGAAAAAGGTGTGACTAAACCTTACCAGCGATGCGGTAATAATGGTTTTGAATTGTTGAACGGTTATTTTCGTAAGACAGTTCAAAAAGATATTAACACTTCTAACATAATTGACACAGAAGGTTATGTTGCCACCGTCGGTGTGATGTGTACGAATTGTGGTAATTTAAATACTCATTTAGCAGAGCACTTAGTAAAAGAGTAATGATTAAAGCGCCCTTTCGAGGGTGCATTTTTGTTATATTTATGTAAATAGTATGGATACTTTTGACCTATGGTGATATTATGGAATTGTGTAAATGTATTCAGCGAATCTCCTTGCCTTGTATTCTCCAAATAATGTACCTTGGTAAGAAGTTCGCAAGCTATTGACCGTTAGCACATATTGCTGGCGGTTCTTTTTATTTGGAAAATACTGTTTGGACAGGTCGGAAGTCGTGTGATATTATATGGTTTCGATTACAAAAAGACAAAAAACTCAATTACGAATGAAAACCCTCGGAGGTTTTTATTTATGACACAATCAACTGCAACCAAAACTTTGAGAGAGCAGTGGGAAGAACATTATTTAGATGGTTTGAACGATATTTTTCAAGCTTCTTCACTCTCTCAGGAGAGTAAAATAGAAGGAATTAAATTTTTAAACTATGTAGACCGAAGCATGAAAAACATGGTTTTAAAAGAGTTTGAAAACATATCGAAAACCTTTCAAGAATGCGATTTGATTGAAATTTTGCTAACTGGATTGGACAACCTTTTCGGAAGAGCTCAATACCAACCTCAAACATCCGTCCACGGGCATAGAGAGGGTATTTTCTTAGCAATTGATGATTACAGTCAAATAGAATTTGACCCATTTGTTCTCGAAAATGAAATGTTAACTGAATATACAGTTTCCATGGGAAATTGGCATTTATCGTTGCATTTGTATGAAAACGACCCTTGTAAATTGCAATTTTCTGAATTTGAGTCAGCTGAATCTTAATAATGGAAAGGCACCGAGCATTAATTTGTTCGGTGTTTTTTATATTAAAATGATTGTATAGAGTAAAAACAATTCATAAGACACAACATGAACTTGTTGGAATGAAGGGGTAACCACAAAGTACAATCACAAAATCAGTCTCCGTTTAACCAGTCATAATATAACCCTTCAAAGTTTTTCTTTACCTTCCCATTCCTTAAATCATGTTTGTGTGCAATGTTTTTCAAGGATGCATAAGCATAGGGTGCTACGTTTTTATTGGGTATTTTACGATTCATACCTCGTGAAACGGTCTCTTTAACGAATGCTGACACAAGCTTTAACCACTGACGCTTATTCCAACGACCTATAGAATACGTTGCATATAAATCATTACACGCTTTTTCCAGTTCATATTTAAAATCGTTCGGATTAAGATATGTGTTAATGCCCTTTTTTTGATAATTAACAAAATCGTTCTTTAACGGCTGTTGTTCACCGTTATTTGTTTCTTTAGAAACAATATTTCGGGATTCAAAGGGAGTCTCAAGTGGGGAGTCATTTTGCGTTGGCTCCGTTGATTCCTCGTATTGTTGTTCGATTCTGATAATGTTTGCAGACTGGGTCTGATTCTTACGTTTACCTACGTTAATAGAGATGAGTCCCAATTTTTCAAGCAGCTTATAAATTCGTTTCACTGATGATAACGAGATATCTTTTTTGAATCGTCTTTTGAACATGTGCTTGAAAGTGGAATGAGCAATAGAAAATACACCATTCCCTTTTTTCGCAAGGTCGGATATTAAATAAATGCAACGTATCTGAAGCGAAGAAAATTCCCACACTTCTTTCACCTTCTTAATAAATTTATTGGAATCGTAATCAAGCGTAGAATATTTGGCAAGTTCTTCAGAAGTACCGTTTAATAACATTTGTAAGTCTCCTTTGTATTCCCAAAGGAAATCATGCTAAAATAAGCATATAGACCCTTCGGGGTTTTATCGAGTGAGCGTGTTCCCTTGGTCGCCAAACTGTGGGGAACACGTTTATTTTTTTATGTTCATTAATGGACTGGACTTTTGTGCCATTTCTAGAATGTTTTCCGTTTCTAACCCTTGCAGATAACGCTTCGTGATTTGAATATTTTCATGCCCTGCAATCTTTGAGCAACTATATAAATCCAAACCATTCCTCAAGTTCGCTTGAATGGAATAATGCCTCAATGTGTGAGGTGAACAACGAATGTCCTCTCTTACCCCTGCTTTCTTTCCTGCATTACGAACCACATCTTCAATGGCAACTGTCGATAATTGTTTTCCACTTCGAGACAAAATATAATTTCCGTACTCCAGGTTTTTGTTGCTGAAGTACTTCTCCTTTATACGCTCGTAACGAATCATGTATTTCTTCAACATAAGACTGATTGGCACGTGTCGCCATTTCTTGCCTTTGCCAAAGACACTTAAATTCGTGTCGTACACCCATTCCGTTTGCAAGTTAATTAATTCAGATAATCGAATACCTGTATCCACAAACATGGCAATGATAACTTTGTTTCTTGCGTTCAAATACGTTTTAAAATCATAAACATCGAGTAGTCTTGCCACTTCTTGGTCGGTGAACGTTTTAATTACTGGCAATTCTTCCTTGAGGAATTTTACTTTTTTCATAACATTTAGCGCTACATATTCCTCCTCGACCAGATATACGTAAAATGCCCGGAGCGATTTAATCAAAGAATTAATATAAGTTGGTTTGTTTCCTATACTCGTTTGATGCTGAATGAATTTCTTAACATGGAGCGTGGATATGTCCTCAATATCGTCAATTTCAAAATTATCCCGAAGATAATATACAAATTGTGAGCAGTTGTAATTGTACGTCTCAATGGTCTTTTCTGAATAATTTTTTATCTTCAAATCAAATACAAATTCTTTCAATAGTGCTGAAATCATAAAAAACCCCCGTTCACATGTGATTGAACCACACATAAACAGGGGTTTTTGCTTCATTATTTGTACGACTGACCTCAGGTCATTGTATGACTTAGTTCAGCGTAAAAATAATTGGTTTGTACGACTTAGTTCAGTCGTATTTTTTATGCCTTGAATTATTTATTCAAGTTGTAGAATGCTTTCTTGCCAGCGTAAGTAGCTGTACCAAGCAGCTGGTCTTCGATACGAAGAAGCTGGTTGTATTTCGCTACGCGGTCCGTACGGGACGGAGCACCTGTTTTAATTTGACCGGCGTTTGTCGCAACAGCGATATCAGCGATCGTAGCATCTTCTGTTTCACCAGAACGGTGGGAGATGACGGCTGTATAGCCTGCGCGCTTCGCCATTTCAATGGCTTCGAATGTTTCAGTAAGTGTACCAATCTGGTTCACTTTGATAAGGATGGAGTTTCCTACACCCTCTTCAATCGCACGGGAAAGCTTTTCCGTGTTGGTTACGAACAAGTCGTCACCTACAAGCTGTACGCGGTCGCCGATACGGTCTGTAAGAAGTTTCGTACCTTCCCAGTCGTTCTCATCAAGACCATCTTCGATAGAAACGATTGGATACTTGTTCACAAGCTCTTCGTACCAGTCAACCATTTCTTCAGAAGTACGTACAACGCCTTCACCTTTCAGGTTGTACTTACCATCTTCATAAATTTCAGAAGAGGCAACGTCCATCGCAAGCTTCACTTCAGCGTCCGGCTTGTAGCCAGCTGCTTCAATCGCTTCAATGATTGTAGAAAGAGCTTCTTCGTTAGAACCTAAGTCAGGAGCAAATCCACCTTCATCACCGACACCAGTGTTGTAGCCTTTGCTGCTTAGTACTTTCTTAAGGGAGTGGAAAATTTCCGCACCCATGCGTAGAGCTTCCTTGAATGTAGGAGCTCCTACAGGCATAACCATGAACTCCTGGATGTCCACGTTGTTGTCCGCGTGCTCTCCACCGTTAAGGATGTTCATCATTGGTGTTGGAAGAGTATTCGCTGTGAATCCTCCAAGATATTTGTAAAGAGGCTGTCCAACAACTTCGGATGCTGCATGGGCAACAGCCATGGAGACACCAAGGATCGCGTTGGCACCAAGGTTTCCTTTGTTTTCTGTACCATCAAGCTCTCTCATCATTTGGTCGATGATCACCTGCTGGGTTGCATCCATACCAATAAGTTTCGGAGCAATTTTTTCGTTCACGTTATCAACGGCGTTTTGAACACCTTTTCCTAGGTAACGGTTTTTGTCACCATCACGAAGTTCTACAGCTTCATATTCACCTGTAGAGGCACCACTTGGGACTAGAGCTGTACCGAAAGCTCCGGATTCAGTATAAACTTCAACTTCTACTGTTGGGTTACCACGAGAGTCAAGGACTTCACGTGCGTATACGTCAGTAATAAATGGCATTACATATCTCTCCCTTATTTTTTAATTAATGATTGTCCAGTCATTTCCTGCGGCTGCTCTACATGCAGCAGTTCCAGCAGGGTTGGTGAAAGATCACCAAGAATTCCACCTTCGCGGAGATCGACGCCCTCTTTTGTCACAATGACAGGCACAGGGTTTGTCGTGTGTGCGGTCATGGCATCTCCATCCAAAGTCGTCACTTCGTCAGAGTTCCCGTGGTCCGCTGTAATAATGGCATGTCCGCCTTTTTCGTGGATTTTATCAACGATTTTTCCGAGACATTCGTCTACAGCTTCAATCGCTTTGATTGTCGGCTCAAGCATGCCTGAGTGACCGACCATATCCGGATTGGCAAAGTTCAGGATAATCGCATTGTGCTTATCCGCATCAAGCTCGGCAAGCAGAGCGTCTGTCACTTCATAAGCACTCATTTCCGGTTGTAAATCGTACGTTGCCACTTTAGGTGAATCGATAAGGATGCGCTCTTCCCCGTCGAATTCAGCTTCGCGGCCGCCGCTCATAAAGAAGGTGACATGCGGATATTTTTCCGTTTCTGCAATACGCAGCTGTTTCATATCGTTATCCGCCAGTACTTCACCGATCGTATTTTTCAAATCGTTCGGCGGAAAGGCAATATGGCTTTTCACCTGATCACTGTACTGGGTCATGCTGACGAAATGAAGGTTTTTCGGAGCGTTCCCTCCACGATCATAGCCATCAAAATCGTCATTCGCAAATGTGCGGGACAACTGGATCGCACGGTCAGGACGGAAGTTGAAGAAGATGATACTGTCTTCATCATCCACTTTTCCAATCGGCTGTCCATCATCATCCGTAAGAACGACAGGTTCTACGAATTCATCATAGACTTCCTGTTTGTAGGAGTCATCAATCGCCTGAATCGGATCCTGATACGTTGGACCTTCTCCGTAAGCGATCGCATCATACGCCTTCTGTACACGTTCCCAGCGATTGTCGCGGTCCATAGCGTAGTAACGGCCGGAAATCGTAGCCATACGGCCGATGCCGATTTCCTCCATAGCTTCCTGTGCCTGCTTCACATATGTTTTGGCAGATTGCTGGCCGACGTCACGTCCATCAAGGAAAGCGTGCAGGAATACTTGGTCCATTCCTTCCTGTTTAGCCAGTTTCAGCGTGCCTTTCATATGCTCAATATGGCTGTGAATTCCACCATCAGACAACAGACCGAAGATGTGGAGAGCCTTTCCTTTTTCTTTTGCTTTTTTAACAGCATCCTTGAGAACTTCATTATCAAAGAAGTTGCCTTCACGGATCGCAAGATTAATACGGGTTAAGCTTTGATAAACCACACGGCCGGCACCAATGTTCAAATGACCTACTTCAGAGTTCCCCATTTGGCCTGCCGGAAGTCCAACAGCTTCTCCACTCGCCGTGAGCTGAGAATGAGGGAACTGGTTCCAGTAACGGTCAAAATTTGGCGTGTTGGCCTGCTTCACGGCATTTCCGAATTCTTCATCACGGATGGCATAGCCGTCAAGAATGATTAACGCAGCTAAGTTCTGATTACTCATGCTTACCTGCCTCCACAAGTTTTAGGAAAGAATCTGCTTCAAGGCTTGCGCCTCCTACAAGAGCTCCGTCAATGTCAGACTGGGAAAGCAGCTCATCCACGTTTGCAGGTTTTACGCTTCCGCCATACTGGATGCGGACCGCATCAGCAGCATCTGCATTGACGTAGTCACTGACAACTTTACGGATGTGTGTACATACTTCATTGGCCTGCTCAGAAGTTGCTGTGCGGCCTGTACCAATAGCCCAGATCGGCTCATAGGCAATGATCGTTTCTGCACACTGCTCGTTTGTAAGTCCTTCAAGTGCTTTTTTCACTTGACCTTCTACAACATCCATAGTCTCATTGGCTTCACGCTGTTCAAGGGATTCACCGACACAGATGATTGGAGTGAGGCTGTGTTTGAAAGCCGCGTGGACTTTTTTGTTTACCTCTTCATCCGTTTCCTTGAAGATTTCACGACGTTCAGAGTGTCCCAGGACGACGTGGGAAACGCCAAGTTCTTTCAACATAACAGGGCTGACTTCACCTGTGAAAGCACCGTTCTCTTCAAAGTGCATGTTCTGTGCACCGATTTTCAGACTCGTTCCTTCTGTTTCCTCTACAAGCTTTTGTAGAAAAGGGAATGGAGCTACAACGATGGATTCCACCTGTTCGGCAGATGGCACTTCGTTTTTAGCTGTCTGAATGAAATCTTCCGCTTCACGGTGCGTTTTGTTCATTTTCCAGTTACCTGCGATTACTTGTTTACGCATGTCTGCTTCACCTCTCCTTTTTACTTATCGTTTAGTAGAGCAACCCCGGGAAGTTCTTTACCTTCCATAAATTCAAGGGAAGCACCGCCGCCGGTGGATACGTGGTTCATATCAGATGCATAGCCGAATTTCTCAACAGCTGCTGCTGAATCTCCACCGCCGATCACGCTGTAGCCTTCTGTCTGGGAAAGAGCTTCAGCAACGGCTTTTGTACCATTGGCAAAGGATTCAATTTCAAATACGCCCATAGGTCCGTTCCAGATGATCAGATTGGATTCCTTAATTACATTAGCATATTTTTCTCTCGTTTTCGGACCGATATCAAGCGCTTCCCAGTCTGCCGGGATGCTGTCAATCGCTACTTCTTTTTTATTGGCAGAGTCAGAGAAGTCATCAGCAACGATAACATCTTCCGGCATGTAGAAGTTCACGCCTTTTTCTTCTGCCTTCTTCATGTACTCTCTGGCGAGATCCATCTTGTCTTCTTCAAGAAGTGATTTACCGATTTCGTGGCCGAGGGCTTTTACGAATGTATAAGCCAGTCCACCGCCGATGATCAGATTGTCCACTTTATCAATCAGGTTATCAATAACGCCGATTTTGTCTTTCACTTTCGCTCCACCAACAATGGCTGTGAAAGGACGTTCAGGGTTGGATAAAGCTTTGCCGAGTACATTGATTTCCTTTTCCATAAGGAAACCGGCAACGGCCGGGATATGTTCAGCTACACCCGCTGTAGACGCATGGGCGCGGTGGGCAGCACCGAAGGCATCGTTAACGAAAAGATCAGCCATGCCTGCGAAAGCCTTCGCAAGTTCAGCATCGTTCTTTTCTTCACCAGGATGGAAGCGTACGTTTTCAATAAGAAGCACATCACCATTGTTCAATTCTGAAATGGCCTGATTAACTTCATCACCGAATACTTCATCTGTTTTTATAACCGTCTGTCCAAGAAGATCACTTAGACGGTCAGCTACAGGATCAAGACGAAGCTCCTGTACCGCTTCTCCTTTAGGTCGTCCCAGGTGACTGGCAAGAATGACTTTCGCTCCGTTTCCAGTCAGGTGCTGGATTGTCGGAAGAGCGGCTTTAATTCTTGTGTCATCTGTTACCTCTCCATCGCTCATTGGTACGTTGAAGTCTACGCGGCAGAAGACCGTTTTTCCATTCACTTCAACGTCGCGAATCGTTTGTTTATTCATAGAATGACAACCTCCTTGGTTTTAGTCGTTAAACATCTGCCCTTATGTACGTTTCCACACCTTGAAGGAACAGAAACGCAGACAAGCAGAAAACAGAAAAACAAGGATAAAGGAGGAGGACATGAGACCTCCTCCTTTCCTTCTTTTCCTAGTATTTTCTAAAAAGACTCAGATATTACAAGCCTTGGTTTTTAAGGTATACAGCCAAGTCTACGCAACGGTTGGAGTAACCAGTTTCGTTGTCGTACCAAGTGACAACTTTAACCATGTTGTTCTCAAGAGTTGCTGTAGAAAGACCATCAATGATGGAAGAGTTCGTGTTGCCATTGTAGTCAGAAGATACAAGTGGCTCGTCGCTGTATGCAAGGATTCCTTTAAGGTCGCCTTCAGCAGCTTCACGAAGTGCTTCGTTTACTTCTTCAGCTGTTACGTCTTTTTCAAGCTCCGCAACGAAGTCAACGATAGATACGTTCATTGTTGGTACACGCATAGCCATTCCGCTTAGTTTACCATCAAGGTGTGGAAGTACTTTTGCAACAGCTTGTGCAGCACCAGTAGTTGTTGGGATAATGTTTTGACCTGCAGCACGCGCACGACGGTAGTCTTTGTGTGGAAGGTCAAGGATTTGCTGGTCGTTTGTGTAAGAGTGGATCGTTGTCATCATACCACGCTTAAGACCGAACTTCTCATCAAGGATTTTCGCTGCTGGAGACAAGCAGTTCGTTGTGCAGGAAGCGTTGGAAATAACGTGATGGGAATCCTTATCATACTGATCTTCGTTAACACCCATAACAATTGTAAGGTCTTCCTGCTTCGCTGGAGCAGAGATGATGACCTTCTTAGCACCGGCGTCGATGTGTTTCTTCGCATCTTCGCGCTGAGTGAAGCGTCCTGTAGATTCGATAACAACGTCTACACCAAGATCGCCCCAGCCAAGTTGTGCTGGATCTTTTTCAGAAAGTACTTTGATTTCTTTGCCGCCAACAATCAGGTTGTCCCCGTTTGTTGTTACTTTTTCAGAAAGAGCACCGTGTACAGTGTCATACTGAAGAAGGTGTGCAAGCATATTCGCATCTGTTAGATCGTTAACCGCTACTACCTCTACATCGTTGTTGTTAAGTGCAGCACGGAATACGTTACGTCCAATACGTCCAAAACCATTAATACCAATTCTTACTGTCATGCAAAATTCCTCCTTGGATGATAAAAATCATTTTATTTAAAGGGAAAAATCCCTTATTAACTCTTGTGCAGCCCCTTCATCTGTGATGAGGACATTGCTCTGTCCGGGCTGGAAATAAGAAGCGATCGCCTGGGCCTTGGACCGGCCTCCGGCAACGGCAATAACATGCCGGGATCTGTTCAGATCCTCAAGCTGCAGACCAACGGTGCGAACCTTATGAACGATTTCACCCATCCGATTGAAGTAGTATCCAAATGCTTCCCCTACGGCTTCATACTGCTGGATCAGATCCAGCTGCTCCGGAGATGTCTTTCTCCGTTGTGCCATGGTCAATGCATCTCCAACACCATGGATAACGATGTCGGCGTGACGGATAATGTCGAGAACTTCTTTGATGGAAGGCTCTTCTTTTATCGTTTTATAGGATTCCTCGCTCAGCGGATCGGGTACATACAACAAACGGTAGTCACCTTTTGCCTTTTTTGCCATTTCCGCACAAATCGTATTGGCCTGATTTTCCACTCTTTCACCCAGGCCGCCTCTGGCAGGTACGTAAAGGCATTGATCAGCGCCCTTGAATGAGGTCATCATCTGGGCAACGGATGCCATTGTTGTTCCACCTGTAATGGCAATGGCCTGTTCAGGACTCATATGGTCTTTCAAATACTGGACACAAGCTTTTCCCATCTCTTGTTTTACCCAATTGAGCTCATCACTATCACCAGGAACAACAACAACGTAGTCCAGATTTAATTTATCCTTTAACTGTTGCTCCAAAACCTTAATGCCGGTAACTTCCTTTATAAATTCAGCCAGCTGCTCAAGGATGTTCTGCCCCTCATAGCTGAGATGCATGCCTCTTGATGTAATTTCAACAGCTCCCTGCTGATTTAAGAAGTCCACCTCGCTGCGTACCGTCCGTTCGGCAAGATTGACGTTTTCAGCCAATGCTCTTCTTCCGACGGGCTGCATGATCTGGATGTAATGAAGCAGCTGATAGCGCCTCTGAATAACGTCCAGGACATCAGGGAATAATTTTTTTTGTAGATCGATGAACGCTCTCATGGAAAAGCCCCTTCTTTGAAAAACTGCCGACTGGGATGAATTACGTCCCAGGTAGTCATATTATGTCCCACTAGGAGCAAAAAAATATCTTATTACATTTTTTATATTAACAGTGAGGGGGTACGGGTGCAAGCAGAAAACCTATGGTTTTTATTGTAAACGCTTTTGCAGTTCAAAGTAATCAATGGACCGGTAGTCCAGTTCCTCTTCATTGATCCTCACGACTGGTATCTCGAGAAAATACTTCTCATGAAGCTCCGGGTCTGTTTCGATATCTATTTCCGCCACTTCCACAGAAAACAAAGACAACAGGGCCCTCACTTCATCACATAACGCGCATCCGTTCTTTCTATACAAAACGACTGTCTGCATTCCATCCCCCCCTTATCCTATCCCTTTTGCACAGGACTTGTTCCTATTTCACAATAAAAAGGACACACATTCAAGATGCGTGCCCTTTTTTATCATAAACGCCATTATCGATTTTGAGTTTTCTGCGATGTAAAAATTCCGCCAACCCTTCGCTTACATAGTTTTCCGGAGTTCTTTTCAGTAACTCGTAATTAAACGACAACTTCTGTTGCTTCTGCATATCAAACACGTGAATCCGCCGGTCTTCAGACACTTGTTCGGTCGACAAGATTTTGTAACGGATTAGGTTTGTCATAGATACCCCTCTTCTAAATAAAGCGAAAAGTCCTACAGTACATAAAATAATCATAACATACGACGCCTCATTTAGAAACTACATTGAAATAACTTACCCAAATAAACGTTCGTATAACTTTCGTAAGATTACTGTTCATAAGATGTTTAAATAACATGCATGTAACTGTCAGCTTTATCCTACTGTTATTATACCATAATAACATTGGAAATATAAAAAAATAGACCTTCCCAAAGGAAGGTCTATTTTAGACAGCGCGCCTGAGAGGATTCGAACCCCCGACTGACGTAGAACCGGAATCTACCGCTCTATCCGACTGAGCTACAGGCGCAGAAGCGACATGCAAATACTATTATAATGAATGAACCTAGATTACGCAACCCGTTTTTTAAAAATAATTTCATTTGGTACGACTACTCGTTATAAAACGATCCACTGTCCGTCGGGCGTCCCTGCAACTCCGCAGAATTCTTCCTGTACAGTGACAGAGAAGCGAGGTCTTAAAACAATTATATAGGAAGATCCCCGGATGTTCCACGGATTTTTATATCCTACGTTTATTACAGACAATTAAGGGTATGATGGTAGAAGGAATCCGTCTCTTCCGTCTGATTTAACGGCTGCGGATATCGTCGATTGTTTTTGTTTGACCTTTATTGACCTTAAAGGTATGATGAATGTATCTCAAAGATAATCAAGTGATGATAAGGAGGAACTTACAATGAATTTAGTCCCTACAGTTATTGAACAAACAAACCGGGGAGAGCGTGCTTATGACATCTACTCCCGCTTACTTAAAGACCGTATCATTATGCTCGGCAGCCCGATTGATGACAACATCTCGAACTCTGTTGTAGCTCAGCTGTTGTTCCTTGCAGCAGATGACCCTGAAAAAGATATTTCCCTATACATTAACTCCCCAGGTGGTTCCATTACTGCAGGAATGGCGATCTACGATACGATGCAGTTCATCAAGCCGAATGTATCTACCATCTGCACAGGTATGGCAGCATCTATGGGCGCCTTCCTTCTGAACGCTGGTGAGCCTGGGAAGCGTTATGCTCTTCCAAACAGTGAAGTCATGATCCACCAGCCACTAGGCGGTACACAGGGTCAGGCATCTGACATTGAAATTCACGCAAAGCGTATCATCAAAATGCGCGAGAAACTGAACCAGATTCTTGCCGAACGTACAGGTCAGCCGTACGAGGTCATCGAACGCGATACAGACCGCGACAACTTCATGTCTGCACACGAAGCTGTTGAGTACGGACTAATCGACAAAGTGATGGAAAAGAACGTTTAATGACATCTCTTAAAAATCCGCTGGAACTCCAGCGGATTTTTTTATGTTTTATATGAGAACGTTCTCTTATTCGACACGTTCATTGATTCACATAATGAAGCTTACGCAGGTTGCACAAATGCCGTTAACATTTGAATGACCTGTTCTTCATCAGAGCCGTCTGCGATAATTTTCACTTCTTCGTCGGTGCCAACCGCAAGACTCATTAACCCCATGATACTTTTTGCATTCACACGTTTTTCCTCTTTTTCAATGAAGATGTCCGCGGAAAATTTATTAGCTTCCTGAACAAACAAGGCAGCAGGTCTTGCCTGAAGGCCGGTTTCCAATTCGATTTTAATCGTTTTTTCCAACACTGGTCATTCTCCTTTCTTGTTCACGCCATTTTTGTAAGCGTTATCAAATGGGTGAAAAAAGAACGCTCTCCTTACGAAAGCGTTATAATTGTCTTTTATTATAGCACGAATGAATTCGAAGATGAATCAGTTTCTGGACTTTTCTGTGACTTCACCTTTTCTAACCCGGTCAGCGAATTCATCAATTTTTCTCAGTCTGTGGTTAATGCCGGATTTACTGATTGTTCCGCCGGAGACGTACTCCCCCAGTTCCTTCAGCGAAACTTCCTGGTATTGAAGACGAAGGGAAGCAATCTCTTGAAGCTTATCCGGAAGAGCCTCCAGTCCTACTGTACGCTTGATAAATTTTATATTCTCCACCTGGCGGAAGGCCGCACCAATGGTTTTATTCAGGTTGGCCGTCTCGCAGTTCACCAGACGGTTTACGGAATTTCTCATATCTCTGACAATCCGGACATCTTCGAACTTGAATAACGCCTGATGGGCTCCGATATTACTGATCAGCTCTGTGATCTTATCGGCTTCTTTCAAGTAAGTGATATACCCTTTTTTCCTGCTCAGCGTCCGGGCATGCAGGTCAAAGCTGTTCATCAGCTTACACAACGCCTCGTTGTGTTCCTCATCCGCAGAATAAATTTCCAGGTGATAAGACGAAGTTTCCGGATTATTGACAGAACCTCCGGCAAGAAAGGCCCCTCTCAAATACGCCCGTTTACAACTTGTATCTTTCAAATACTTCTTTGGGATATTTGGGTTAATGGATAACGGCCCTTTTAATATTTCAAGGTCCTCCAATACAACATCCGCCTTTTCCGCAAGTCTTACAATATATACATTATTCTTCTTCAAACGCATTTTTTTACGCACGAGAAGTTCAACAGGGTATGGGTAAATCTTCTTGATCAGTGTATAGATCCTGCGGGCAATAGCCGCGTTTTCCGTCTGCACATCCAGAATGTACTGGCGGTTCGATAAGGAGAACGTTCCATTCATCCGGACGAGCGCAGCCAGTTCCGCTTCCATCGATCCCATATCTGCTTCTACGTTTGTCAGCTCTTTTTTTATTTCAGATGCAAAGGACATTCCGATCCCCCCTTTCCTAACAACAATCACTTTCTTAAAGCATGGAATGTAAAAGACGCGCCAATTTAGCTGTATCATGGCGCAGCATCACTTTATCATGATCAATAATATCTTCTTCAATCACTTGGACACCCATCGATTTGATCCGGTCAATATCATAAATCACCGGTTCAGCATTTTCTTCGGCATACTTTTTACGGACCTGCTGGTCGATGGGTCTGTTGTGCACAATTACTGACTGTACCACGTCACGGCCGATGTGATCAACCAGTGCCTGGATATGATCACCTGCAGAATAGCCGGACGTTTCGCCTTCCTGGGTCATAACGTTGCAGATATACGTTACTTTTGCCTTCGTTTCTTTCAGCGCATGACCAATTTCAGGAATGATAATGTTCGGCAGGATGCTCGTATATAGACTGCCCGGAGCGATGACAATTAAATCTGCCGAATGAATGGCTTCCACAGCTTCCGGAAGCGGCTGGACCGGTGTTGGACTGACAAACACCCGTTTTATTCGTTTTCCTTGTTTCGGTATGCTTGATTCCCCGGTTACGATCGTTCCGTCCTCCATTTCCGCGTGAAGGTTCATGCTGTGGTTGGCAATGGGATATATATTTCCGCGGACATTCAACACCCGGGAGATTTCCTTAATCCCTTTATAAAAATCCCCTGTCATGGACGCCATGGCTGCCAGAAGGAGATTTCCCATAGAATGGCCGGAAAGGCCGTTACCGTTGGAAAAACGATGTTGAAACAAGTCAAGCAGCATAGGCTCTGCATCTGACAGAGCGGCTACCACGTTCCGGATATCTCCCGGAGCAGGGATGGCCATTTCCGTTCGGAGTCTCCCTGAACTCCCCCCGTCATCAGCAACCGTTACGATGGCTGAAAGATCAACTGGTAATTTTTTCAGTCCCCGCAGGAGGACGGGCATTCCGGTGCCGCCCCCGATGACGACGACACGCGGCTTCGTCTTTGAATCCATCTATTACAAACCCTTCCTTTTTTCGATATCCCTGTGGGTTACGTGGGTCACGAAATCGCTTGAGAAATATTCGGATAGATGCTCCGCCAAAGCTACAGAGCGGTGCTGGCCTCCGGTACAGCCGATGGCGATAACAAGCTGACTTTTGCCTTCCCGTTTATATTGGGGAAGCATGAACTGTAGCAGATCCTTCAGCTTTTCCAGGAACTTCTGTGTATCGCTCCACTTGAACACATAGGAGGACACCTCGGAATTCAGACCTGTCAGCGGACGCATCTGCTCCACGTAATGGGGGTTGGGAAGAAAACGCACGTCAAACATTAAATCCGCATCAATCGGCACCCCGTATTTGAAGCCGAAGGACACCATCTGAACCGAAAATACCTGCTGTTCCTTCTGTCTGTAGCTTTCAATAATACGCTCCCGCAGTTCCTTCGGCTTCAATGAAGTGGTATCAATGATCGTCTGGGAACGGCCTCTAAGCTCATCAAGCATTTTTCGTTCTTTACGGATCCCCTCAAGAGGAAGTCCTTCTTTGGCAAGCGGGTGGGAGCGGCGTGTTTCTTTATACCTTGAAACGAGGGATTGGTCCTCTGCATCAAGGAAAAGAATATGCTCCTGCAGCCAGTTTTCTTTCCCCAGCTTGTCCAGTGAATCAAAAAGCGCATCGAAAAATTCCCGCCCTCTCAAATCCATGACAAGAGCCACATTCTGTATGTTGTTGCTGGAGTCCTTCATCAATTCCAGGAATTTAGGCAGAAGGGCAGGCGGCAGGTTGTCCACACAAAAAAAACCGAGATCTTCAAAGCTTTGAACAGCCACGGTTTTCCCTGCCCCTGACATTCCAGTAATAATTACCAGCTGAGTTTCATTTGCATCTACATGCATCTCCATCGCTCCCCATTCGTCAGGTCATGACGGATCCAGATCCTGATCGATCAGTTGGAAATCCGTCGTATATACAAATGTTCCATAAAGTTGGTGATCACTGCTTAGAATATGTCTGAATATCTCACGGTCACCCTCAGCCATGGGCTTGTTCAGCACTTCATCGACAGGGACCCATTCCAGTTCACCTTCTTCACTTTCCTCAAGCAGTTCACCAGTATAACTCGTCGTATAAAAGGTGAACATCATCCATTCCTGAGCCGTCTTTTCCTCTTCCCTCATGATAAAAGTAAAAGATCCCCTCAGTTCAGGGTTTTCAATATCAAGTCCTGTTTCCTCTTTAAACTCACGCACAGCTGAATCCTTAATGTTTTCTCCAGGTTCCATTTTTCCTCCAGGAGCTACATACCAGCCTCTGCGCGGTTTTTTAAGCATCAATATTTTGTCATTTGAACGTAAAACACAATTGGCTACACGCTGCATCGTTCGTACGTCACCTCATTTTCTGTCTGGAGGGCATCTCCCCCCATTATACAATGAATACACACACGGCAACAATATTATGAGCTGATTTTCCGAAAGGACCTCTTTGGAAGAAAGACATCGTTCAAGACTTGATCATAAAAAAAAGACACAGATGAGAAGCACCTGTGTCTTATAGAGCGAACTCTATTAAAAGGGGGTCAATTAATTATCTTCAGCGTAACAAAAGAATATTTCACAGATGTTACATCAGCGTTAAAATATTATATCTTTAATTGACGACTTTTAATTCCTCTAGAAGATTCTCAATATAGTGCTGTGCAGACTGGGCTGCAATACTGCCGTCACCTGTTGCTGTAACAATTTGACGCAGTTCTTTTTCACGGATATCTCCGGCTGCGAAGACGCCCGGCACTTTCGTTTCCATATTTTCGTCCGTTTCAATGTAGCCCTGCTCATTGGTAATGCCAAGGCTTGTGAACGGCTGGCTCAACGGGATCATACCAATATAGATGAAAGCTCCATTGGTATCGAAATCATATTCTTCATCCGTTTTTCTGTTATGAAGAGTGACACTGCCGACCTTTCCATCTTTATCATTGATGGTCTTGACAACTGTATCCCAGATGAAATCAATTTTATCATTATCAAAGGCACGATCCTGAAGGATTTTCTGAGCGCGCAGTTCGTCACGGCGGTGCACAATTGTTACCTTGCTCGCAAAGCGGGTCAAGTACACACCTTCTTCTACGGCAGAGTCTCCGCCGCCGACAACGACAAGCTCTTTATCCCGGAAGAAAGCCCCATCACATACGGCGCAGTAGGATACACCGCGTCCTCCAAGCTCTTTTTCACCAGGGACGCCGAGTTCTTTGTACTGGGCACCTGTCGTTACGATGACAGCACGGGCTTTGTACTCTTTATTGCCTGCTTTCACTGTTTTATATTCTTTCCCGTCGATTACTTCTTTAATATCGCCATAGGCATATTCTGCCCCAAACTTCTTCGCATGGTCGAACATTTTATTAGAAAGGTCCGGTCCAAGAATGCTTTCATAGCCCGGGTAGTTTTCTACATCTTCTGTATTGGCCATCTGTCCGCCTGGAATTCCACGCTCGATCATGAGCGTATCCAGATTCGCACGAGACGTATAAACGGCTGCTGTCATACCAGCAGGGCCGGCGCCAGCGATAATTACATCATAAATACGTTCTTCACTCATCTATCTTCAACTCCTTATGATTCCAAATCACTTGTTGTTTCCTGTACATATCATAGTAAATCATACGAAAACCGTCCATTAATGTGCTTATAAGAGGAGCGGGAGGCGCTTAAACCGCAGCAGGACAGGAACAGGCCGCACCTTTTCATGACAGCACATACATACGAAAACAGACCTTCGAAGAAAAGTTTCTCCTCTTCAGCAAAGATCTGCTTCAGCGTTTCCGGTCAGAGAGAAAGACCCTGCTGTTTCCTCTGCCCGTGGTTGTTAAACCTGATCCGACCAGGGACCGCCTTCTTCAGCCATTGGAGGGAACTGCTTGCAGCCCTTTTCCCACATTTGAAGAGCCTTTGCCGGCTGCCCTGTATGATAAAGTGCGATGCTGTACCATTTGTAGTACACCCGTCTTCTCACAACCTGTTTATCCTTCAGTGCCCGGAACCGTTCGATGGATTCCTGATAAAACCCTGCACGTGCCAGGGTTTCGGCTACAGCCAGCTTCTGCTGTTCGTGCATGGGAAAGACGTTGCGCAGCTGATGGATATGATGCATCGCTTCTTCCTGCTGCCCATTTTTCAAATGGAATACAGCAAGATTCACGTGGCTGTGAATGTCAGAGGGGTCCTCAGCTATAATCGAGCGCTCGAGATTCACCGCTTCTTCCTCGCTGCCGTTCATATAAAGAGCGAAGGCATACTTATGCTTCGCCATCGTAAACTCAGGGAACATGTCCATCATTTCTTCAAGAAGCTGAAGTGCCTGCTCCCACTCTTCCTGTTCCAAATGATAAAAGGCAGTTTCCTGATAAATCAAAAGCTCATCTTCATCTTCGAAAGCCCACTCGTCCTCATCCTCTTCTTCCTCTTCCTCAAGCGAATCCAGCATTTCCTTTAACTGTTCAGCTGCTTCCTCAAATTCCCCATCACCTGGTTGTTCGAGGTACGTGTCCACGTATTTTTTCGCATCACTGAGCAGACCTAGATGAGCGTAATTGTTCGCCATCAAGTAATAGCAGTCGACGTATTCCTTACCGAAATTGGCGAGCACTTCCGTCAACACCTGGTTGGCTGCATGATAAGAGCCAACTTCCGTGTAGACCACTGAAAGCTGGCATGGGTATAGAGGTTCTTCGGGAGAGGCTTCGATAGCTTTCTTCAGCCACTTGACAGCGGCATTGAAACGACGCTTTTGAAAAGCCTGGATCCCATGGGTAAAATAAAACTTACCTGAAGGCAGAAATGGGATAACATTCGTATTCTGTCGTGCCGCTGTCCCTTTTACTGATGTTGTCATGACTGTCCCCCTAATACGTATCAAATCTCACTAATTATGCAGTATAACATAAATAGGAAGCGAGAAATAGGAGAAAAAAGGAATCTCTCTTAGGAATGTCTTTCCTCCAACACACGCAGGACATCATCAAGCGGTACACCTCGATCTGTCAAAATCATAAGCAGGTGGAAAAGAAGATCGGCAGATTCCAGTGCCATCTCAGCCGGGTCATCGTTTTTAGCCGCAATAATCACTTCTCCGGCTTCTTCTCCAATTTTCTTGGCAATCCGGTCGACACCTTCCTGGAAAAGCTTGGACGTGTAAGAGTCTTCTGGTAGAAGAGACTTCCGCTCGGCCAGGACCGACTGGAGCTCATCAAGAATAGCATAGCGGTTTTCTTTTGCTTCTGTCTGTTCACCGGACAGTGTTTCAGAAAAACAACTGTAGCTTCCCGTGTGACAGGCCGGTCCGGCCGGAATCACCTGCACGAGCAGAGCGTCCTGATCACAGTCGTACTTGATCTGTTTCACCTGCTGAGTATTTCCGGACGTCTCCCCTTTGTGCCACAGTTCTTTTCTGGAACGGCTGTAAAAGACCGTTTCTCCAATCTTCAGTGTTTTTTCAAGAGACTCCTTATTCATATAAGCGAGGGTCAATACTTCTTTTGAGCGCTCATCCTGGACAATCGCCGGTACCAGGCCCTGCTCGTCAAATTTCACTTCATTGATGTTCATCGGATCGGCACCCCTTTATCTTTTAAGTAACGTTTCACGTTTCCTACAGATGTTTCTTTATAGTGGAAAATGGAAGCGGCAAGGGCCGCATCTGCATCCACCTTTGTAAACACATCATAAAAATGTTCACTGGAACCGGCACCACCGGAAGCAATGACCGGTACGCTTACGACGCTTTGAACAGCTTCCAGCATCGGCAGGTCAAAACCAGTCTTCTCCCCATCCTTGTTCATGGAAGTGAGCAGAATTTCACCCGCCCCACGTCTCACCGCTTCCTGAGCCCAATCGGTGAGAGACCACTCGGTCGGCGTCCGGCCTCCGTGCGTATAAACAACCCAGTTATCAGATGGTTCGTCATATCTGGCATCAATCGCGACGACGATGCACTGGCTGCCAAAATAATCGGCGCCTTCGGTAATTAATTCAGGGCGCTGGACGGCAGATGAATTCAAGGACACTTTATCGGCTCCATTTCTCAATGTCTCTTTAATATCCTCAAGTGTACGGATACCACCACCGACAGTAAAAGGAATCGCAAGCTCTGAGGCGACCGAGCGGACGACATCAATCATCGTTTTCTTCCCTTCGTGACTGGCAGATATATCAAGGAAAACGAGCTCATCGGCTCCCTGCTCATCATAGACTTTGGCAAGTTCAACTGGATCCCCAGCGTCTCTGATATCGACAAACTGAATCCCTTTGACGACCCGTCCTTCTTTTACATCAAGACATGGAATAATCCGTTTGGAAAGCATTACTCCACCTCCAAATCGAGGGCATCTTCTAATGTGAACTGGTTCGTATACAGTGCCTTTCCTACGATCGATCCTGCCACATTCCGATCACGGTACTGTTTTAATTCCTGAAGATCACCAAGGTCCTTGATGCCTCCGGAAGCGATGACATCCACCCCGGCTTCCTCAGCCAGACGGACGATTTCCTTTGTATTCGGTCCTGCCAGCATCCCGTCTTTAGCTATATCTGTGTAGATGAATGTCCGGGCACCAGCTTCCACAAGCTCTTTCGCCAGATCGACCGCCTTGATTTCCGACTGCTCCAGCCATCCGGCTGTGGAGACATACCCATCTCTTGCATCAAGCCCGATGGCGATCCGGCTGCCGTATTTGGCCAGCAGCTCTTTCGTTGTTTCAATATCACTGACAGCGAGGGAACCAATAATGACGCGGTCGACACCCTGGTCCAGATAATATTTCACATCCGCTTCAGAACGAATACCGCCGCCAATCTGAATACGGCTGTTCAGTTTTCTGGCTGCCTGAAGCACAAATTCAGCATTTTGCCTGGATCCTTCTTTCGCTCCATCCAGATCCACCATATGGATCCATGATGCTCCGGCTTCTGCGAACTGTCCGGCAATCTCAAAGGGGTTTTCCCCATAAATGGTCTCTTTATCAAAGTCTCCCTGCTCCAACCGCACACATTTTCCGCCGCGCATATCGATAGCAGGATAAATCGTAAAACTCATCTCGTGCCCCTCCTTATTGTCTGCACATCATCCGGCAGAAGTTTTCCAACAGCTGCATACCTGCACGACCGCTTTTTTCCGGGTGGAACTGACTGGCCACGACGTGATCCCGTCCTACAATGGCCGGTACGTCGCTGTGATAATCCGCCGTGGCATATAAAATATCCTCGTCCTCTGTGACGGCCGCATAGGAGTGAACGAAGTAGACGTACTCGTTCTCCACATCGGTCAACAGCTCTTTTTCCGGACGCCGGATGTTCATCTGGTTCCATCCCATGTGAGGTACTTTGTAGGCCCGGCCGTTTTCATCGATCCCGGAAAAGCGGCGGATGGTTCCTGGGAAAATACCCAGTCCATCTGTCCAGCCGCCTTCTTCACTGCTTTCAAAAAGCAGCTGCATGCCAAGACAGATGCCGTACAGCGGCACTCCTTCCTCCACTTTCTGGTGGATAAAACCGATAAACTGGTGCTCTGCCAAGGCTTTCATCGCATCCGGGAAAGCTCCCACTCCAGGCAGGATATAGCCGTCACATCCGTGAAGCTGATCAGGTCGGTCCCCGATTTTGTATTCGATATTCAAACGCTCCAGTGCTTTCGAAACACTGAAGAGGTTTCCCATGCCGTAATCAATCACACCGATCATGTTTACAAACTCCCCTTCGTACTCGGAACTCCCTGTACCCGTGGATCAATCTGTGTAGCTTCATCCAATGCGCGTGCCAAGGCTTTGAACATGGCTTCAATAATGTGGTGGGTGTTGTGTCCGTGGTGGAGGACGATATGCAGATTCATTCTTGCTTCTACCGCAAGCTTCCAGAAAAATTCATGGACATTTTCGGTATCAAAGGTCCCTACTCGGTCTTTCGGAAGTTCTGCACGCCATTCCAGATGAGGGCGGTCACTTAAGTCAACGGCTACCGTGACGAGCGTTTCATCCATCGGGAGAGTCATCGATCCATAACGTTTCATTCCGAATTTATCGCCTACCGCCTGCCGCAGCGTCTGGCCGAGGCAGATGCCGATATCCTCGGTTAAATGGTGGTCGTCCACCTCCACATCTCCATAGCCTCTGACCGTCAGATCAAAGAGGCCGTGCTTAGCGAACAGCTCCAGCATATGGGAAAGGAATGGAACCTGTACGTCCAGATCTGCCTTCCCCTGACCGTCGATCGTGAAATCGAGGCTGATATCTGTTTCTCTTGTTTTTCGTTCGATGCTGGCGTTGCGTCGTTCTGTCATGTCCAGCGCTCCTTTCTGATTTCAACGGCCCGGGCGTGGCCTTCAAGGCCTTCCAGTCTGGCGAAGCGGGCAATTTTGTCTGCATTCGTCTTCAAGGCCTGTTCACTGTAGGATATGATACTCGATTTTTTCACAAAGTCATCGACATTCAACGGGCTGGAAAAACGGGCCGTCCCGTTGGTGGGGAGGACATGGTTCGGTCCTGCGAAATAATCCCCGACCGGCTCACTGCTGTAGGGACCGAGGAAAATCGCCCCTGCATGCTTAATCTTCGCGAGATCATCAAAAGGCGACGCGGTCATCACTTCAAGGTGCTCCGGCGCCATTTCATTGACGGCCGATACCGCTTCTTCATGATCCCTGCACAAAACGATCATCCCGTAGTCTCCCACGCTTTTTCCGGCGATTTCCTTGCGTGGAAGTTTCTCAACCTGCTGCAGCACCGCTTCATTGACATCCTCAGCGAGCTGAGAGCTTGTCGTTACAAGGACACTGGATGAGCGGGCGTCGTGTTCCGCCTGGGACAACAGATCAGCAGCAATTTCTTCTGCTTTCGCTGTCTCATCAGCAAGCACAGCGATTTCACTTGGTCCTGCGATCATATCGATATCGACATCCCCGAACACCTCCCGCTTGGCAAGGGCTACAAAAACATTCCCAGGTCCTGTGATTTTATCGACAGCCGGAATCGTTTCCGTACCATAGGCAAGAGCGGCAACCGCCTGGGCTCCCCCCACTTTATACACATGTTCCACGCCGAGGATGTGGGCTGCAAGCAGCACACCGGCAGGCACTTGTCCGTCTTCTCCGGGCGGGGTTACCATGACGATCTTTTCCACGCCGGCTGCTTGAGCCGGAATGACGTTCATGAATACAGAAGATGGATAAGCCGCGGTCCCCCCCGGCACGTAAACGCCGGCCGCATCAATCGGCGTAATCTTCTGTCCGAGCAACGTCCCGTCTGGATTCGTATCGAACCATGAGGAGGTTTTTTGTTTCTCATGAAAAGCGCGGATGTTAGCCGCCGCTTCTTCCAGGATGCTGACAAACTCCCCATCGACGGATTCATAGGCCTGTTCAAACTCTTCTTTTGTCACTTTCATTTTCTCAAGGGTGACACCGTCGAACTGCTCCGTAAAGTCACGCACAGCCTGATCTCCCTCTTGTTTCACCCGGGCAATGATATTCTGGACTGATGCGCGCTGCTCTTGTGTTCCCTGATCAACACTGCGCTTTAACGAAGGCAGGTCCGTTCTATTGATGATTCTCATGTCCGGATCCCCTCCATCACTTCACTTAAATTGGTAACCATCTGTTCAATCTCTGTACTTTTCAGCCGGTAGCTGACAGGGTTCACGATCAGACGCGAAGTAATATCGGCAATCTTTTCATATTCGACAAGACCGTTTTCCTTCAGTGTCCGTCCGGTGGATACTATATCGACAATACGATCCGCAAGTCCGATCAATGGCGCAAGCTCAATCGATCCATTCAAGGGAATAATTTCGATCTGCTCTCCTTGTTCACGGAAATAATCGGAGGCGACCTTCGGATATTTGGTTGCAATTTTAGGTGCGATCCGGCTCAGCGGCTGATCCGGAAGACCAGCAACCGCTACGTAGCATGGGCTGATTTTCAAGTCCAGTACTTCATAGACATCACGATCTTGTTCCAAAAGGACGTCCTTACCGGCAATGCCGATATCAGCTGCTCCGTATTCTACATACGTGACAACATCCATCGGTTTAGCCATCATGACCCGGATGTTCTGGTCCGGAAACTCGAGGATCAATTTACGGGAATCATCGAGATCGGCTCCAAGTTCATAGCCGGCCTTTTCCATAAGAGCCGCCGCTTCTTTATAGATCCGCCCTTTCGGCATAGCAATTGTCAAAGGCTTACTCATTCTGATTTCCCTCCTTTTTTCGTTAAATCAACCGTTTGGGAAAGCTCCTGCTGGAAGGCTTGGATATCAGGGATCTGATCCACGTGCTGCAGCAGGACCGCGTACCCTTCCTGTCGGTATTTCTTCGCTTCTTCAATGCCCAGGCTGTGTGTTTCATCGTCCACAATGACAGCCATGCGCTCATCTTCGTCCTCCTGGTCATTCAAGGCTTCTACTAAACGCTCCAGATGAATGGCAAACCCTGTTGCCGATGCATTGAGCTGGAAAGAAGGAAGGAGTGTATCATAGCGCCCTCCATTGCAGAGCATGGCTCCCAAGTGAGGAGCGTAGCCTTCAAACAGGACTCCTGTGTAATAATCCATATGACTGATCAGATTCAAATCAAACTGAATGTACTGCTGCACCCCGTACTGCTCCAGAAGCCTGTGGAGCTGTTTTAATTCATTCACTGCCTGCATGCAGGACTGATTGCGGGCAAGCGAGCGGCTGTATTCAAAGATTTCTTCTCCGCCTTTCAACGTGAGCAGCTGGAGAAGGGATTGTTTTTTATCCGCCGGAGCATCCAGGGATTTGACGGCTTCTTTATAGCCGACATAATTTTTTCGGTAAAGGTAGTTCAGCAGCTCATCGATCGTTTCCTGATCATCTCCAAGCAGATCGTTGAAAAAGGCTTTCACGTACCCGATGTGTCCGACCGTAATGACAAAGTCGTCCAGCCCCGTCTGCTTTAAGGATTCAACAAGAAGAGCAATCACTTCCGCGTCTCCATAGGAAGAATGATCGCCAATGAGTTCTGTTCCCACTTGTTCAAACTGGGCAGGCTTTCCTCCTTCTGCCTGCTGTGCACGGAAGACCGGACCGTCATAGGCCAGACGGAGAGGGAACTCACTGTTTTTCAGCTGAGAAGCCGCCACGCGCGCAATGGGAGCCGTCAAATCCGGACGGAGGACAAGTGTATGCCCCTGCTGGTCAAGCAGCTTGAACAGCTGCTGATCAAGTGTGGCACTCACCTGACCGACGGTATCGTGATATTCCATAATCGGCGTATCCATAAACGAATAGCCGTAAGATAGGATCGTTTCCGATAAATTTCTTCTTGCTTTCGATTTTTGTTTATAAAAAAAGGGAAGCGTGTCCCGCATTCCCAAAGGTTTTTCAAACATCAGACGTTTCACCAATGGAACCCATCCTTTCACCAAATCCTTTAGCTTGCTAATATGCTAACATGATAAAGATGACGCGTCAAACAAGAATTACCATCCGTATGCATTCTTCCCTATCATAACAGAATCTTTTGAAAAAAGCCGGTTCAGCCGCCCAACGAAAAACAGCCCCCTGCAAGAGGGGGCTGTCTGTTTAAGGTTTGACGGCCGTCCGGTATAACAGATCATCTGCATACTGAAGGACCAATGGATCTTCCAAGTTTGATTCGCGGTGAAAATGAAGGTGGAGATACAAGCTGGCGGCCTTTTCTGTCCGTCCGCCTTCTCTTTTCATCTCCAGTGCGGTGACCCCTTCATAGAGCAGAGCCATCTTTTTGGCGAGGCGTTTGCTGTAAAAGGTCTGCTCCCGTTCCTTCATCTGCATCATCCGTCTGGATTCTTCAAGAAAATCTTCCAAGTATTCGTCGACCGCACGCACATCCTCATCCTTTTCCAAGACATCCATTCGTGCTTTAAGCTCATCGTAAAACAACTGGTGGGCCTGATACTTATGGAACAGCCGCAAAACCTCAAGCCCAAGGATGTTCGCCGTCCCCTCCCAGACTGTAAGCACCTGGGCATCACGAAGCAGTCGGGGAGTGACAAAATCCTCGATATACCCATTTCCTCCATGAAGTTCAATGGCTTCCTGGGCAAAGTGAACCGCCTGTTCTGCCGATTCCTTTTTTAATACAGCAATACGAAGCCGGTTCAGCACCTCTTCTTCCGGACGGTGTTCTGAAGCATGAACCATGCGGTCAAAGGCACGAATCATGTGAAACACCGCCCGCGTTTCCACTTCCTGCTTCATTGTCATAGTGGAAAGGGTATCCTGAATCATCGGGTAGTCAATCAGCCTGCCCCCAAACGCCTCCCGTTCTTTCGCATAGGCAAGGGATTCGGTGACTGAGCGGCGCATAATTCCAATTGAAGCCACGGCATTGCATATCCGGGAAAGGTTCAAGGCTTCCATCATGTAATAAAACCCTCTGTCCGCCTCTCCTACTAAGTAACCCTCAGCTCCTGCAAATTCCACCTCGGCTGATGGAACAGCCCGGACTCCGAGCTTGTCTTTCAAACGGCGGATTTGAATTCCGTTCAGCTGTCCATCCCCGCCACGCCAGGGCACGAGGAACAGACTCAATCCTTTCGTCCCCTTCTGCGCACCTTCCACCCTGGCCAGAACCATAGCGACACCACAGGCACCGGCGTTACTGGCAAAATATTTTTCCCCATAAAGGTGGTAGACGTCCCCCTCCTTCACGGCCTTGACCTCATTTGCCCCAACATCCGATCCTCCCTGGCGCTCGGTTAAGAAAGTCGCTCCTTCAAAAAGGTCCACCTCTCCTGTGGATAGAACGTGAGGCAGATATTTAGCTTTCAATTGGTCATCAGCGTAATGATCGATTAAATACGCAGTAGCCATTGTAAGGGTGACCGGACAGTAAAAGCCGGGCTCTGCCTGGGAGAGCAGGTAACCGAGAGCAAAGGAATACGTGTAATCCCCCGGCACCCCTAGTTCCGGAATCGGTTTATGAACAAAACCTACAATACCAGTGTTGTAGGTATCCCGAACGGTCTTCAAGTACCCTTCATTGAGACGCACATAGGAAATATCCCGCCCCATTTTGTCATACTTAATCAAAACAGGCCGGCCATCTCTGTCGGTGTACGCCGCGCGCTCATCAATATCGTGAGCACACATCGCACCGTAATTTTCCAGCTTGGGGAAGGCCCATTTCTGAAAAGGTTCATTCCAGGATTGCTTCAGTACATGCTGAAGATTCTCATCATTTAGAAAAAAGTTCATGACCGCTCCCCCTGAACCTGTTGATTTTCTTCTCGAAGCCTGTGCTTTAACAGCTTGCCTGTGGCATTACGAGGCAGCTCCTGAACTTCTTCATACAACCTCGGGATTTTATACCCTGCCAAGTGGTTTTCCAGAAAGGACCGGCACTCCTCTTCCAATTGATCGATCCTGCTGTGCGAAACGATAAAGGCCTTCACCGTTTCACCCCAGTCGGGATGGGGGACGCCCGTCACCGCAGCATCCTCAATAAGAGGATGCTGCAGGAGGATGGTTTCAATTTCCCGCGGATAGATATTGACACCTCCCGAGATGATCATATCTTTCATTCGATCGACCACCCACACATACCCCTCCTCATCCCGCACAGCGAGATCACCGGTTTTCAACCATCCGTCCTGCATGACTTCTCTGGTGAGGTCCGGGTCTTTGTAGTAGGCTTTCATGACTCCATCTCCCCGCAGACAGATTTCGCCCACCTCACCCGCTCCGGTTTCCTGCCCATCGTCACGGGCGATTTTCATTTCACAGTTGAGAGCCGCACGCTGACCGATACTTCCTGCTTTTCTCTCATGCTCTGACGGAAGCAGAAGAGTACCGTTGGGACCGGCTTCTGTTAATCCATATACACAGTACAGGCTCTCTGTGTCCAACTGTTCTTGTATGAAATCCACCTCCGTACGGGAAAGTGGTGCTCCTCCATAAACCCAGTGTTTCATCCAGCTCATGTCTGTATCTGCAACATCCGGATGTCTGGCTGTCATTAAATAGGCGACAGGTGCCCCAAAGAAATGCGTCGTTTTCTCTCTGGATGCGAGTTCCAGCAAAAGATCAGGCGTAAATGATGACGCTGTAACATGGGTAGCTCCGACATAGGTACCTGCGGTTAAAAACAAGTGAAGCGGAGCGGAATGGCTGAGTGGCATCATATGAAGAATCCGGCTCGAAACTTTCATCTCCATTTCAATCGCCATCATAATGGAAACGCTTAGTATATTTTTGTGCGTAAACACAACTCCTTTTGGCGTCCCCGTCGTTCCTGACGTATACAAAATGGAAGCCTCCTCCTCTTCAGAGGCATCATTCACGACTTCCAGCGCCTCTTCCTGAGCCAGAAGAGCAGAGTAGGAGAGCCAGTTACCTTGGGAAGCCCCGGTTTTAATAAAGGTGCCCGTGTTGTCCTCTGCAAGCCCTTTGACTTGTGGCCACGTCTGTTCATGTGTAAGCAGGACGACCGCATCACTGTGATCATAAATATAGGAAACTTCCTTCTCTATCAATCGGGCATGAATGGGAACGACCACCGCTCCCGCCCGGTGAGCCGCAAAGTAGCCCACTATAAACTCGATTGTGTTCGGCATGTGAATGACGATTTTATCCCCACGTTCGACACCAAGTCTCATGAAGGCACGGGCCATTTGATTCACCTGTTCATTCCATTCCTTATAGCTCAATCGTCGATCGGGTGAAATCAATCCATCTTTATCCGGATACTTTCTTGCCTGATAAGCCAGCATTTCTGATACATTCACAGCGTTTCTCCTCTCCGCTCCCTCAATTCCTGCTCAAACCTTTCCATCCAAGCTTCCATTTCCTTCTTTAATTCCAATAGTTCACGGATTCTAATGTCCACTTCCTGCATCTTTTCCCTGCCGTAAGACATGGTCCTTTCCAGCTGGCTCACTCCGGAAGGGTCTTGATCAAAAAGTTCGATCATTTCCTTGATTTCTTCCAGATGAAAGCCATACTTTTTGCCACGAAATATGAGTCGGATTCTTGTGAGGTCGCCAGGGGAGAACATCCTTCGTCCCTGGAGATTCCGTTCCGGCCTGATTAAGCCGATTTCTTCGTAATACCGGATCGTCCGCTTCGTTACATCAAACGTTTCAGCTACATCCTTAATCGACAGTTCGTCTCTCATCTGCAGCGCCTCTCATTGAATGAATTTTCCAACAATTACACTATACCATTTACGTTAACGTCATCTTCAACTATAAAATTTTGGAAATTAAAAACACCAGCCAACGCTGGTGTTTAATAATTCCCGTATTGAAATAAAAATAGAAAAGCGACAAGTGAGGAAGGTACCTGCTCCCGTACAGACCATTCTACGATAAAACCCGGCATGTTCCCGAAACGGTCGGCCGCTTCGGTCGGAATAGCTCCCTGCTTAATCTCCGCCCAGACCCTGTCGTTTTCATCTGTCACCTGGTACCAGCCGAGGTAACGATCTCCTTCAAGCTGCCATCGGAGGTTGTGTCCTTCAATAAAACCGATGACACGCTTTCCATCCGTCCCTTTCCACTCTTTCGTATAAGCCGTATACCTGCCTGCTTCATTCTGAATATAACCACGCCATTTGAAGCCGCCCTTTTTCTCAAGGCGGTACTGAGACGCATCCTGATCATCTTTATAAACAAAAGAACCTGATTTAATGGAAGGAATAGAAAGCCAGCTTGAAATGACAGGGGCCGGTTTATACTTCCAGTGCTGTTCTTCCTCCGCCTGTGCATATCGTTCCCCTCTCATATCATAAAGACCAGCTTGATCATTTCTAATATCCTGCTGGCCAAGATACATGCGCTTCGGAAAAAGGGGATAGGTGTATTCAGGACAGGAGTCCGCGGTCTGGATGGTCGTATGCCGTAATTTGTTGAAATCCTGCAGGCCCGTCACAAACAATCCTGCTCCCGTTACAAAAAACAAGGGGAAGTAGAATAGAGAAAGGATAAAGGAACCCTCCTGATAAAATAAGATGGAAATAAGAAAGAACATACCAAAAACCAGCAACACCCCACCCGTGATCAACTGTCTTCCTGCATCTTTCAATATCAACGACCGAATGTCCGTCATACCTTTTCCCCCTTTCTATGTTCTACGCAGCAATCATGGAAAAAGTTTCAAATATCCATTCTCCCCATAGGACAGAAAGCAAACTGTTGGCTATCGGAAGGCGGACGTCCGAGCCCAGCTCTTAAAAAAACGTACAGAAAGGCACGACCTCCACATGTAAGCAGGAAGAAGAAGGGGTATGCAGCCTCCTCTCCATCTCTCCGACAAGACATGAAGATTTTTAAATCCTATCGAAAAAAAAGAGCCTGCATGAACTTTCCCGACAGATTTTTTGGTCGGGTATATATCATAAGATCCGCTGTTTGTTACCTTGTGAAACAAAGGCCATTCGCAGGCCGTGTATTTATCCGCTGATAAATTAACAGCACCGGTTTCCCCGAGAACCTTAAAAACCCGTCCTCCGGAGAGGACGGGTTTGATTACTTATACATATTCAACAGGCGTAACGGCTTCTTTTAGAAGCTGATCAAGCTGCTCGGTATATTCTTTCTTCTGCTCATCTGTATAGTTTAAGGATTCAGCCATGTAGTCAATGACACTGTCCTTATGATCGCGGACCCATTGAATGTTGAAGAACAGGGCTGCGGTACGGCGGACGAAGAAGTCCACCGGCTTGAAGGTCATTTCTTCTTCAAGCGCATAAGCAAGCTGAGCAAAGACAGTTGGATCAATGCCTTCCTTCTCTGCTTCCTCTTTACGGTTTTGGAAGTTATTGAACACTTTATCCACGTTGGCACCATAAAGCTGGATCAGTTTATCTGCTTCCTCTTTATCAATACCGATGGATTCAGCGATCTTCAAGCGTTCTTCTTTGAACTGCTTGAATCCTTTAGATCCGCCAACTTCTCCTCCGGAAATAGCCATACGCTTCGTCTCGGAATCAGAGTAGCGCACGCCGGTTTCTTCCATCAATTGATCGCGGACAAGATCGACAGCTGTCACAGCCATCTTACGGTAACCGGTCAGCTTCCCGCCAGCCATGGAAATCAGACCGGAGTCAGAAACGAAAATTTCATCTTTACGGGAGATTTCAGATGGGTCTTTACCTTCCTCATGAATAAGAGGGCGAAGGCCGGCCCAGCTGGATTCCACATCTTCTTTTGTCGCTTTAACGGTTGGGAACATATAGTTCATCGCTTTAATAATGTAATCGCGGTCCTCTTCCGTCATCGTTGGATGTGAAATGTCCTGATCGTAAACCGTATCGGTTGTCCCGATATACGTTTTCCCGTTTCTAGGAATAGCAAAAATCATACGACCGTCCGGACTGTCGAAGTAGATCGCCTGCTTCAGCGGGAAGACAGACTGATCGAATACAAGGTGAACACCTTTAGTCAACTGCAGGGTTTTCCCTTTCTTGGAGCCGTCGATTTCACGTAGCTCATCAACCCATGGACCGCCCGCATTGATGATTTTCTTCGCTTTCACGTTATACTGTTCCCCTGTGATCGTATCTTCCACTACTGCTCCAACGATTCTGCCTTCATCACTATAGATAAAGTCCACGACTTTGGAGTAGTTGGAAGAGTTGGCGCCATATTCAACTGCTTTTTTCATAACTTCCAGAGTCAGACGGGCATCATCTGTTTTGTACTCAACGTAATACCCAGCACCTTTTAAACCGTCCTGCTTGATAAGAGGTTCACGCTTAAGCGCTTCTTCCGCACTCATCATGGAGCGGCGCTCGGATTTCTTAACACCAGCCAGATAATCGTAGACGCGCAGGCCGATGTTGGTAGAGAACGGGCCGAAGTTTCCGCCCTGGTGGAATGGAAGCAGCATCCATTCAGGAGTGGTTACGTGCGGGCCGTTTTCATATACGATCTCCCGCTCTTTTCCTACTTCTGCCACCATTTTAACTTCAAACTGTTTCAAGTAACGCAGGCCGCCGTGTACGAGTTTCGTGGAGCGGCTGGATGTTCCGGCTGCATAGTCCTGCATTTCAACGACCGCTGTTTTCATGCCGCGGCTGGCCGCATCCAGTGCAATTCCAGAGCCGGTAATTCCTCCCCCGATGACGAGTACGTCCCACTCTTCCTGAGTCAAGCGTTCAAATTGACGTTGTCTTTCCAAGCTTGAAAATGATTGCATATCGATCTCTCCTTCTTCCGTTGTCTTCATTTAATGGTCTGGTACGGGTATTCCCGAAAATGTCGAAAGTTATGTGTGGGAATGTTCTTTAGACACTGTGGCATAAAAAAAGAGACCACGAAACTCCTTATGCTGTGCATAAAGCTTCGTGGTCTCTCCGCGTCTCCGACCGTGTCCATTAACTTGTACCTTTATTATATCAGAGAGCGGACACGTGTCAAAGATTTATTCTTCAGGCTTGAAGACCCGGGTAGCTTCCACAGCTTTCTGCCATCCTTTGTATAGTGTCTGCGTTTTCTTTTCCTCCATACTTGGCTGGAATTCACGCTCCACCTTCCATTGATTTTCGATTTCCCGGCGGTCTTCCCAGAAACCAACCGCAAGACCGGCAAGGTAGGCAGCCCCAAGCGCTGTCGTTTCATTGATTTCCGGACGTTCCACGTTCACATCAAGCAGGTCACTCTGGAACTGCATCAGCATATTATTTTTCACAGCGCCGCCGTCCACCCGGAGCGTTTTCAATTCAAGACCGGAGTCTTCCACCATAGCATTGACCACATCTTTCGTTTGATAGGCCAGTGAGTCAAGCGTGGCTCTTACAAAGTGGGCTTTGGTTGTTCCCCGTGTCAGACCGAATACAGCTCCGCGCGCTTCACTGTCCCAATACGGTGTACCAAGACCAACAAAGGCCGGCACGACATACACCCCGTCAGCAGAATTCACTTCTCCTGCAACTTCTTCACTCTGAGGAGAAGATTCGATCATCTGCAGGCCGTCACGGAGCCACTGGATGGCTGAACCAGAAACGAAGATACTGCCTTCCAGAGCATATTCGACTTTACCATCCAGCCCCCAGGCCAGTGTTGTAAGCAGACCGTGGTTGGATTTGACCGGTTCTTCCCCGGTATTCATTAACATGAATCCACCGGTGCCGTAAGTATTTTTAGCCATTCCTTTTTCAAAGCAGGCCTGTCCGAACAGAGCCGCATGCTGGTCCCCGGCAATCCCTGCAATCGGTACCTCTTTTCCGTAGAAGTGATAATCGATGGTATGAGCATAGACATCAGAGGACTCTTTCACTTCAGGAAGCATGCTTTCTGGAACGTTCAGCAGTTCCAGGAGCTCCTTGTCCCATTCCAAATCATAAATGTTGTACATAAGCGTACGGGAAGCATTGGAATAGTCCGTAACATGGGCCTTCTGCCCGGACAGCTTATATACGAGCCACGTATCAATCGTTCCGAACAGCAGGTCCCCGTTTTCGGCTTTTTCTCTTGCTCCGTCCACATTGTCCAAAATCCATTTCACTTTCGTTCCTGCGAAGTAAGGATCAAGGAGAAGACCCGTCTTTTCACGGAAGGTATCTTCCAGTCCCTTCTCCTTCAATTCGTTACAAATCCCCTGCGTCTGTCTGGACTGCCAGACGACTGCTTTGTAGATCGGCTTCCCTGTGTTTTTATCCCACACGACGGTCGTTTCCCGCTGGTTTGTGATACCGATTCCAGCAATGTCGCCAGGGTCTACATCCGCAAGGCGGAGCACATCCGAAATACAGGCCAGCACAGATGTCCAGATTTCATTGGCATCATGCTCCACCCATCCTCTTTTTGGAAAGTATTGTTGAAATTCCTTCTGTGCGGTTTCAACAATTTCTCCATCGCGGTTGAACAGGATCGCCCGCGAGCTCGTTGTACCCTGATCAATTGATAAAATATAGTCTCCCATAGTAAATCTCTCCCTCTATGCTTGTTTCATTTTTTTTAATTCTATGTTCATGGAACTGAGAAGGGCAGCGGCAATAACCGCGGATCCTATCCAAAACCATATGGTAAACTCCGCCTGGAAAATGGCTTGATAAAATAATCCGCCATACATTCCACCGATAGCCGGACCAGCCACAGGAATCCAGGAGTAACCCCAATCAGATCCTCCCTTGCCGGGAATAGGAAGAACCGCATGCGCCAGTCTTGGCCCGAGGTCCCTCGCGGGGTTGATCGCATAACCGGTTGTAGAACCAAGGGACATCCCGATGGCCACAATCAACAAGCCGACGATCAATGGATTCAAGCCGTCTGTGAATTCATTGGCCCCTATAAATAATAACCCCATCACGAGTACAAAGGTACCGATAATTTCACTTACAAGATTGGAAATAGGACTGCGTATGGCCGGATCCGTACAAAAGATGGATTTGATAGCCAGTTGATCTTCCGTGTCTTTGAAATGAGGCAGGTAATGGAAAAACACGATGGCTGCTCCGATAAATGCCCCCATCATTTGTGCGGTGATGTATAGCGGGACTTTCGCCCACGGGAAATCTCCGACAACGGCAAACCCAAGTGTAACTGCCGGATTGATATGGGCGCCTGTAACGCTTCCAACTGCGTACACGCCCATGGCTACAGCAAGGCCCCAGGCTATCGTAATAAGCACCCAGTTTCCCTCCGCTTTTGTAGCTTTCAAGTTCGCTCCGGCTATGACACCGCCTCCAAAAATGATTAAAATCATCGTACCAATCAATTCACCCATAAATTCCGTCATGTGCCCGCTCCTTTCCGATCTTCAGCGGATCCCTGCCAAAAACGCACAACTATTAGCGTCTCTTCTAATCTCTGTGCGTTTTCAGGCTTCTTTTTAAAATGGGCGTCTGTATCATCTATTTGGAAAACTTCCATAAGTCGGTACGAGAAGTAGAAACGGCAGAAGCCCCGGAGGCCAGTGCCTGCTCTACGTCTTCCTCCGTACGGACGAGTCCTCCAGCGATGACAGGTACCCCGATCCGCTCTTTAATCTCTTTTATCATTCCCGGCAGGACACCTGGCAAAACTTCGACGTAATCAGGCTCCGTTCTCTGGATGAGCTTTACATTGTGCTCAATGGCCTGGCTGTCAATAAGAAACAACCGCTGCACAGATAGGATATTATATTTTTTCGCCTGATGAATGACATGCCCTCTTGTTGAAATCACCCCGTCGGGTTTCACTTCCTGACCGAGGTATTCCATACCGTAATCATCCGCTTTCAAGCCTTGGATCAAATCCACATGGACGAGGACTTTCTTTCCCGACTTCTGCCCAAGACGGACGAGCTTTCGAAGCAGTCCGAGACGGCTTTCAAGAAGGATGATATACTCCGTATCCGATTCCAGCAGTGTTTCAAAATCCTTGATTTTCTTTACTGCTGGTAAAACCGTTTGTGTAAAACTCATTCCTCCGCCTCCCGCTGAGCCATCTGCTCTTTCGTATAAATGACCTTCATCGGGTTTCCCCCGACAAAACTGCCGGGTGGAACATCTTTATTCACCAACGTGCCCGCCGATACGACCGCCCTGTCCCCAATAGTAATTCCCGGGAGGATTGTCGTATTGGCTCCGATCAGGACCTCATCTCCGATGATCACCTCACCCAGCCGGTATTCATCGATCAAGTATTCATGAGCAAGGATGGTTGTATTGTACCCAATTACCGTATTATACCCAACTTTGATTTTTTCAGGAAACATAATATCAACCATCACCATCAAGGCAAAGGCTGTCCTATCCCCTACCTTCATGTCTAAAAACGTGCGGTACAGCCAATTTTTCATTCCGAGAAAAGGGGTATAGCGTGCCACTTGAATAATGGTGAAATTTTTCACGACTTTTAGAAACGGCACGGTTTTATAGATATGCCACAAGGAATTCGCGCCCTGGACGGGATAGCGGTCTGTCTTTCTCATCCATTAACTCCCGGTAATCTGCAGCAGGTCACGCATGCTATCCAGCATGTAATCCGGGCTTAAATCGTCCAGTACATTTCTGCCTTTGACCGTCCATACAACCCCGGCTGTTTTCGTTCCGGCATTTTTCCCTGCTTCAATATCATGGGTATTATCACCGACCATAAGTGCTTCTGATGCCGGTGTATCCAGTTCCTGAAGCGCCCGCATAATTGGTTCCGGATGAGGTTTGGCATTGGTCACATCATCAAGAGTGACCACTGTTTCAAACAAGCCGTCCAAATTCGTGAGCTCAAGCCCCAAGTGTACCGTGTTTTTCATTTTTGTGGTCACTATACCAAGCCGGAAACCTTCGTCCTTCAAGGCATGCATTGTTTCAACAACACCTTCGTAGGCAGTCACATAGCGGTCATGGTTCTCCACATTATGTTCACGGTAGGTTTCCACCATCTCCTCCACCTTGTCCGGGTTGATCTTAGCCAGGCTTTCCACAAGAGGGGGCCCGATAAAATCCAAGATCTCTTCACGCGTATAGTCTCTGTCCCCATATTGGGCAATGGTGTGAGTGAAGGATGCAATAATCAGTTCATTCGTATCAATCAGTGTGCCGTCTAAATCAAAGAGAATGGTACGTATGCTCATGTGATGTATCCTTTCTATTATGTTGTAATTTGTTCCAAACAAACCCTACGGCCGCTGTTAACAGCACAGCTGTCGTTAACCGGATGATGAGAAGCGGCCAGACAGGAATGCCGAGTGGAATGAATACGAGCGTATCTTCAACGACAGCATGACAGGCGACAAGGAAGATGACGGCCAGATACATATCCTTTTTTGATACACCGTCTTCTTCCACGGCCTGAATCATTAACCCGGCCCCGTAGGCAAGGCCGATCGTCAAGCCGGCGGCCAGTGTCATGGACGTATTACGCTCCATACCTAAAAACCTGGTGCAGGGAGCGACCCATTCCGAAAATTTGTCGAGCCATCCTTTTTCTCTCATAAACTGCATGACGACCATCAATGGGATGACAATGAAGGCAAGCTGGATGATCCCCATGCCAGCCGTCTGCACCCCCTGGATGACGATTTCCGTCCATCCCTCCGGTTCCACAGGATTAGAGGGGGCGAGGCCGTATTTCGCCTGTGCCCCTCCCCCGTCCCAAAACAAATGGATGATAAATGCAGAAAAGAAAGCAAGGGAAAGGCGGACACCAATAACTATCCACCAGCTGACCCCGACCTTTTTAGCAACGGTCGATTCAATCAGCAGGTTATGGGAGAACGACAGCATGACAGCTAAAATAAATACTTCTTTCACCGTAAAATCAAAGGAGAGAATCGCAGCGATGCCGGCATACAGGTTCAAAAAATTCCCAACCACTAAAGGGACAGCCGCCTGACCTGGAAGACCCAGCCACCCCATCAGAGGTTCCAGTTTGTCCATCACCCATGGCAGGACAGGTGTATACTGGAGAATCGTCACAATCAGTGTTACGGGAAAAATGACTTTCCCCAGTGTCCATGTTAAATCCAGGCCCTTTTTTCCACCACGCAGCAGCGTTCCTTTCATGCTATCGGCTCCCTTATTTTACTTTCTTTCCGTTATAATATTTATCTGCCATTCCGCTCTTTCTGCGGTAGTAAATGAGTACGGCACTACCGATGACCAGTACAATGGAAATAAATTGAGCCATACGGATATCTCCGAACAAGTAGAGACTGTCCGTACGAAGGCCTTCCACAAAGAAACGGCCGACAGAATACCATATGACATAGCTTAAGAAAACTTCCCCACGACGCGGGTTGAAACGGTGGCGAAGAACGAGCAGAAGAGCGAATCCGATGATATTCCAGACGGATTCATAAAGAAACGTCGGGTGATACACCGTTCCGTCAATGCACATCTGCTGGTTGATGAAGGCAGGCAGATACTGCATGAAATTCTCGTAAAAAGCCTGTGAGACAGGTCCACCATGGGCTTCCTGGTTCATGAAATTCCCCCAGCGCCCGATTGCCTGACCAAGAATAATACTCGGTGCAGCGATATCTGCCATCATCCAGAAGGAGATACCTTTTACTTTTGTATAAATATAGGCGGTCAGTACCGAACCGATCAACGCTCCGTGGATGGCGATCCCGCCTTCCCAGACAGCAAAAACCTTCCACAACGGGCCGCCGGCATACCGCTCCCATTCAAAAATCACATAATAAAGGCGGGCACATAAAATGGCTGCAGGAATCGCGAACACCACGATGTCCACCATATAGTCCTTTTTCAATCCCAGTCTTTCTGTTTCTCTTGTCGCAATCCATAGTCCTAAAAAGGCTCCTGTAGCAATAATCAGGCCATACCAGTAAACAGAAAGTGGACCCAGCTGAAGAAAGACGGGATCAAGAGGCTGTGCTTCACATGTCTGCATCTTGTTTCCTCCTTATTTCCCCGTTTGATCCTGATCGATCACTTTGGTTAACCGCTCGGAAAATTCCTCTGCGGCATTGACGCCCATCCGCTTCAGGCGGAAGTTCATTGCTGCCACTTCAATGATAACGGCAAGGTTACGTCCTGGACGCACGGGGATCGTCGCTTTCGGAACTTGAACGTCCATAATTTTCATGGTTTCTTCCTCAAGGCCCAGACGGTCATATTGTTTGTTCTTATCCCAAAGTTCAAGGTTGATAACGAGTGTGATACGTTTGAAGCTTCGGACAGCTCCAGCGCCAAACAGCGTCATCACGTTGATAATTCCAAGACCGCGGATTTCCAGAAGGTGCTCGATCAGCGGCGGACTGTTTCCGATCAGCGTATCGTAATCTTCCTGCCGGATTTCCACGCTGTCATCGGCAACGAGACGGTGACCACGCTTCACCAGTTCAAGCGCTGTTTCACTTTTACCAACGCCACTCTGACCGGTGATCAGTACACCGATGCCGTAAATATCTACAAGGACCCCGTGTATAGCTGTAAACGGAGCAAACTTGGACTCCAGAAAATTGGTCAGCCGGCTGATGACTCTCGTTGTCTTATATGGGGAAATCATCAATGGGACGCCAGCTTCCTTAGCGGCTTCAAACAACTCTTCCGGAATATCCATTCCCCTCGTTATAACGATCCCCGGGGTAACATCCGTGCAGAGCTTTTCCGCCCGCTCCTGACGCTGTTCCTTCGTCAGTTCATTGAAATAAGACAGCTCCGTCTTACCGAGAAGCTGCAGTCTGTCTTTCGGGTAAAATTTGAAATACCCGGTCATTTCTACACCGGGGCGGGAAATATCACTCATATGTATTTCACGGTGAACTCCATCTTTTCCGGTTACTAATTCAAGCTGAAACTGTTCCAGTAAATCTTCTGTGCGGACCTTGCTCATCTTTCCAACAACCTCCATTCATCAATCACTGTCCCCTATTGTAGCATGTTTTGCTGAAATCTTGGATAGGTCTGTCTCAACCAGGGGTCCCTATCAGTATAGACATAAAATAGGTTCTGCGCATAAAAAAACCGTACGGATTTCTCCGTACGGCTGAATCAGGATTTCTTCATATCTTTCAACAGGCTGTTCAGTACCAGGTTCAAGAAAGAAATGATGACCGCGGCAAGGATCGTCATGCCAAATCCATCAATATCGAATGTACTTCCGAGGAACAAGTCGGTCAGAGCCAGTGTGATGGCGTTGATCACAAACAGGAACAGTCCGAGCGAAACAATCGTAATCGGAAGAGTCAAAATGACGAGAAATGGACGGACGACCGCATTAAGGATCGAAAGGATGAATGCGGCAAGCAAAGCACCGCCCACACCATCAATCTGGACACTGTCGAGCAGGGCTCCGACAGCAATAATGGCAACAGCATTCACTAGAATATGCAGCAGCCAGTTTTTCATAACACTCACCTCATTTTCCCACTGTTTTAAAGCTGGACAGGTGGCTGTATCTTCACTGAACCAGTCTTCGTCTCTGCTTCTATATGATAAACATCTTCAAATTGTTCATACGCTTCGAATTCCAGCGTCTTATTCATAACGTCTTTCTTGTCTTTCAGGATTTTATAATTATCAAGGCTGCACTGAAGGGAACCGAATTTCGTTTTCAGAATCCCGTCGACTTTACGCTCCACGGGAAGAGAAACCTGGATGGCCCCTGCTGTCGTTTTTAAAAAGGCGGTATGCGCTGTACTTCCTTTATGGTCTACGGTAATCCCTCCGCTCACAGAGGATCCATCAATTTTCCCGAATGTCCCTCCAAGGGTCACCGGCCCGTTGATCGTATCTGCTTCCAACTGATCAAACACACCTTCTTCGAGCTTGATCAACCCGTTGGCCGTATGAATTTTGCAGCTTCTGCCTTTCAGGCGGGCCCCTTTGACAGAACCGTTGGAGGTTTTCAAATGGAAATGCTCTCCTTCCAGGCCTTCCGCGTGCAGGGGGCCGTTCTGGAGCTGAGCTTTAATAAATTCATAGGAGCGTTTCGGTAAGTAAAGATCTGTATGCATTTTGATTTTCTTGGAAGGACTGGCCAAACGAAGCAGGCCATATTTGATGTCGAACTGAACATCTCCGTATACACGTTCCTTCGCTTCTTCTTCTGAGGCCGCCTGATACACTTTGATTCTGGAGGAGGCCTTCACCTGATCCTCCTCCCAGGAGTAGACATGGAGGGAACCGTTGGCAATCATTAGATCCACTTCCTTCAAGTCTCCAGCATCAAGCAGGGAGTCTTCCTTAATCTCCACCGATTCTCCAAAAGCAAGATCAAAGTCGGCGTTCTTAATTTTATCCACCGCGTCATCAAGAAAGTTCACAATGCCGTACTTTTTCTTCTCCGGCTGATCCTCTCCTTCACGTTCCAGAGCACTTAAAAGCTTCGCACCTTCTTCTGCATTGATCGTACCTTTTTCAATCATCTCCAAAATTTTCATACGTTCTTCATTTACCGGCATACATTCACTCTCCTTTACCTATCTATGTACGTTGTTCCCACAAAAAAAGATTCAAAAACAAAAAACCATGGATCCGATGTAAAGTCTGATCCATGGCTGCTATGTTAAAAGTGCCAGCGGTAAAATCGTTCTGTTTTCAATCGTTCCAGCTGTTCAGCGGCCTGATCATGATTTTCAATCAAACTCATCATTCCGTCCGCCTGGGAAAGGTGGGCCTGAATCGCTGCAAGCTTCTTTTCCCAATAAGGGCGGATATCATAAACGATATCCGGTTCCCCTAATACATCCGCATGGCCGTTGGAAATGGCGTGCATCCATACATCCGGGCGCGAGGCCTCTTCCATCAGTTTAACGGCCTCGACCGCTGCGGCTCCGAGAGCATCATGATCCGGATGGACCGCGTACCCCGGATAATGCGTGATGACCACCGTCGCCTCCAGCTCTTCCAGTCTTTTCTTCAAATGAGACGCTACTTTATCACGCGGTTCAAATTCAAGCGTCTTATCCCGGTAGCCGAGAAACTCCACTTCAATATCGAGTTGTCTGGCTGCTTCCTTTAATTCCTGTCTGCGGAATGTGGACAACGTCTCTCTGTTAGCAAAAACCGGACTTCCCATATTCCGTCCCATTTCTCCCAATGTTCCACAAAGGTATGTGACCGGAACTCCTTCATCCCTGAATTTAGAGATGGTGCCGGAAGCACCAAAGGACTCGTCATCCGGATGTGGGAAAATGACGACCACGTGCCCTTTACTCATCAGGATCCGCTCCGTGTGAGAATGGGGTCTCACTGATTTCCAAAGCGACCATCAAGCGTCCTTCGCGGTCATGACCCGCCATCAGCAGACGGCCTTTTTCATCGATTTCATAATCGCTCAGCCCTTCGGCGTACACCCATCCGAGATCAAGTTTAAGACCTACGCGGTAGCTGCCGCCTGTGCTGACGATTTTTCCGTGTTGATAAGAAACTTCCGCATTACGGATGAAAGCTCCCACGTTATAGGCATTCTCATCGAAGTGACTGGCATAAGCACCATTGGTTGTTTCCAAATGCACGTATACCGTTTTATTGGCTAACTGGTTGATTTTATCCTGAACTTTGTTCGGTTGTATTGATTCCACTCGTATTCCTCCCGTCCAACCATTCTTGTTTAACGATACTCAATTTGGCGGCGGGCGTCAAAACATCTACTTGCCGGCCACTTGTTCACGACTATCCATCTGCTTTTCCATACGCTCGCGGTCTCTCTCCAGAACAGGCTTCAAATACCGCCCTGTATAGGAAACCTCCTGCTCAGCGACGTGTTCAGGCGTTCCACTCGCAATGATCCGTCCGCCATTTCCGCCGCCTTCCGGTCCTAGATCAATAATGTGATCTGCTTCTTTGATGACATCAAGGTTGTGTTCAATGACAAGCACCGAGTCCCCATTATCAACGAGACGCTGGAGAACTTTCAGGAGACGTGAAATATCATCCACATGAAGGCCGGTCGTCGGCTCATCCAAAATGTAGAAGGATTTTCCGTTGGATCGGCGGTGCAGTTCACTCGCAAGCTTCACACGCTGGGCTTCCCCGCCGGACAACGTTGTAGCCGGCTGGCCGAGTTTAATATATTCCAGACCGACATCGGCAACCGTCTGCAGTTTGCGCTTAATTTTCGGAATGTTGGCAAAGAACTCCAGCGCTTCTTCAATCGTCATCGCCAGCACATCTGCGATGCTCTTGTTTTTATATTTCACTTCCAGCGTTTCTCTGTTGTACCGTTTACCGTCACAGACTTCGCAGGGAACATAAACATCCGGAAGGAAGTGCATTTCAATTTTAATGATTCCGTCTCCGCGGCAGGCTTCACACCGTCCACCCTTGACGTTGAAACTGAAGCGGCCTTTTTTATATCCGCGGATTTTCGCTTCATTCGTCTGTGCAAACACATCACGGATATCATCAAAGACACCTGTATAGGTCGCCGGGTTGGATCTTGGCGTCCTTCCAATCGGCGACTGGTCGATATCAATCACCTTGTCCAGGTGCTCTATGCCTTCGACAGATTTATGCTGTCCCGGTTTCTGCTTTCCGTTATGAAGCTTCATAGACAGTGTCTTGTAGAGGATTTCGTTGATGAGCGTACTTTTACCCGACCCGGAAACTCCTGTCACAGCCGTGAAAACACCGAGCGGAATATCGGCATTCACTTTTTTCAGGTTGTTTTCCTCCGCTCCTTTCACTTTCAAGGAGCGGCCGTCGGATTTCCGTCGTTCAGAAGGCAGGGGAATAAACTGCCGGCCGGATAAATACTGGCCTGTCAGGGACTTGCGGTTTTTCATGACCTGCTTTGGTGTCCCCTGAGTAACGATATTTCCGCCGTGGGCGCCTGCGCCCGGCCCGATATCAATCAAGTAGTCCGCAGCAAGCATGGTATCTTCATCGTGTTCCACGACAATCAAAGTATTGTCCAGGTCACGCATCCGCTTCAACGTGTTGATCAGACGGTCATTATCCCGCTGATGCAGACCGATGGAAGGCTCATCCAGCACATAAAGAACGCCGGTGAGGGCGGAACCGATCTGGGTCGCCAGTCTGATCCGCTGTGCTTCACCACCGGACAGCGTACCGGCAGAACGGGACAGCGTTAAATAGTCCAGGCCGACATTGGCAAGGAAGCTGAGTCGTTCACAGATTTCCTTCAAAATCATCCGGGCGATCGTTTCTTCTTTTTCGGTCAGTTCAACAGATTCAAAGAACTCTTTGGCCTCTGTTACGGAAAAATCAGTGGTTGTACCAATATGGCTGCCGTTGATCAAGACGGACAGAGCCTCTTCATTCAATCGGTTGCCTTTACATTTCGGACACGGCTTCTGGGCCATGTATTTCTCCATCTGTTCACGAATGTAATCAGAACTCGTTTCCCTGTACCGGCGGGAAATGTTCGGAATGACACCCTCGAAGAAAATTTCGTTCTCACGTACTTTGCCGAAGTCATTTTCATAGCGGAAGTAGACTTTTTCATCTCCACTTCCGTAAAGAATACGTTCTTTATGCTCTTCTGGAAGATCACGGAACGGTTTATCCATATCAATACCGTAATGGTCCGCTACGCTTTTCAGAAGCTGCGGGTAATATTGAGAGCTCTGAGGTTCCCATGCAGCAATCGCATGTTCATTCAGGGAACGTCCCCAGTCCGGAATGACAAGGTCAATGTCGACTTCCAGCTGAGTGCCGAGTCCATCACAGCGGCTGCAGGCACCATACGGACTGTTGAAGGAGAACATCCTCGGCTCCAATTCACTGACGGAGAATCCACAGATCGGGCAGGCGTGGTGCTCGCTGAATGTAAGTTCTTCTTCTCCGATGACATCGACAATCGTATTCCCATTCCCAAGATTCAACGCTGTTTCCAACGAATCTGAGAGACGTCCTTCGACACTGTCTTTAATGACAATCCGGTCGATCACCACTTCAATGGAATGTTTTTTATTTTTTTCGAGTTTTATTTCCTCGGAAATTTCCCGCATTTCCCCATCGACACGAAGGCGGATATACCCTTCCTTCTGGAGCTGCTCAAACACTTTCACATGCTCACCCTTACGACCGGAAACGACCGGGGCAAGAATCTGCATTTTCGTTCGCTCCGGATATTCCATCAAACGATCCACCATCTGCTGGACGGTCTGGGAACTGATTTCAATGCCGTGGTTCGGACATGTCGGGCGCCCGATCCTGGCGAATAACAGACGAAGGTAGTCGTAGATTTCCGTTACCGTTCCAACTGTGGAACGCGGGTTGCGGCTTGTCGTTTTCTGATCGATGGAAATGGCCGGCGACAGACCTTCAATCGAGTCTACATCCGGCTTGTCCATCTGCCCGAGAAACTGACGGGCATAAGCACTTAAGGACTCTACATAACGCCGCTGTCCTTCCGCATAAATCGTATCAAAGGCCAGCGATGATTTTCCGGACCCGGATAACCCCGTCATAACGACGAGTTTATTTTTCGGGATATCAATATCTATATTTTTTAAATTATGGGCACGGGCTCCCCGAATGCTGATATGTTTACTGGGCATACTCCATCATCCCTCCGCTTTTAATTCCAGCAGAATGTCGCGCAGCTCAGCGGCCCGTTCAAAGTCGAGGTCACGCGCAGCCTGCTTCATTTCTGTTTCCATATTGTCGATCATTTCCTGACGTTCCTTCTTCGTCATTTCCGAAGGCTTCTTGCCTGTCTCATAGCTGATATCTTCTTCAGCGACGGCGGTTGCCTTAATCACATCACGGACCTCTTTCTTAATGGTCTGTGGTGTAATGCCGTGCTCTTCATTGTAAGCCATCTGTTTTTCACGGCGGCGATAGGTTTCATCGATAGCAAACTGCATGGATTTCGTCATCTTATCCGCGTACATGATAACTCTGCCTTTTTCGTTACGCGCAGCCCGGCCGATCGTTTGAATCAGAGAGCGGTCGGAACGCAGGAAGCCTTCCTTATCCGCATCCAAAATGGTCACGAGTGAAACTTCAGGAATGTCCAGCCCTTCACGCAGCAGGTTGATTCCTACAATGACATCGTATTTTCCGACCCGCAGATCACGGATGATTTCAATACGTTCCAGTGTTTTAATCTCCGAGTGCAGATACGCCACCTTAATCCCGAGGTCCTTCAAGTACGCTGTCAGATCCTCGGACATTTTCTTCGTCAGGGTCGTGACAAGCACGCGCTCGTCCTCATCTTTCCGCTTATTAATCTCCCCGACAAGATCATCAATCTGACCGTGGATGGGACGCACTTCAATTTCAGGATCAAGCAGTCCTGTCGGCCGGATGATCTGTTCAATCATTTCAGGAGTATGTTCAATCTCATAAGGTCCAGGTGTTGCGGATACATAAGCAATCCGGTTGATATGCTCCTCAAATTCAGGGAACATGAGCGGACGGTTATCAAGGGCCGATGGAAGTCGGAACCCGTGATCAACAAGCACCTGCTTACGGGCGCGGTCCCCGTTGTACATCCCTCTTACCTGGGGAAGGGTCACGTGCGACTCATCCACCATAATTAAGAAATCGTCGGGGAAGAAGTCAAGCAGCGTATAAGGTGTCGCCCCTTCTTCGCGGAACGTCAAGTGACGGGAGTAGTTCTCGATACCGGAACAGAATCCCATCTCTCTCATCATTTCCAGGTCATAGTTCGTCCGCTGCTCGAGACGCTGGGCTTCCAGCAGTTTCTCCTGGTCACGCAGTTCTTTTACACGCGCTTCCATTTCTGCTTCAATGTTGGCAATGGCTTTTTTCAATTTTTCTTCCCGTGTGACGAAGTGGGAAGCCGGGAAGATAGCGACATGCTCCCGTTCACCTGTCACTTCACCTGTCAGCACATCCACCTCACGAATCCGATCGATTTCATCTCCGAAAAACTCCACACGAATAGCATGCTCTTCTCTGGAGGCGGGGATGATTTCCACAGAATCCCCGCGGACACGGAACGTTCCGCGCTGGAAATCGATGTCGTTACGGGCATATTGAATATCCACAAGCTCGCGGAGAAGCTGATCTCTGTCCTTTTCCATACCGGAACGGATGGAAAGCACCTGGCTCCGGTATTCTTCTGGAGAACCGAGGCCGTATATGCAGGAGACACTGGCAACAATGATGACATCATTGCGCTCGAACAACGCAGAGGTAGCCGAGTGTCGAAGCTTATCAATCTCATCATTGATGCTGGCGTCTTTTTCTATGAAGGTATCGGAAGAGGGAACATATGCTTCCGGCTGATAGTAATCATAATAGCTGACAAAATACTCGACAGCATTGTTGGGAAAGAACTCCTTGAATTCACTGTACAGCTGTCCAGCCAGTGTTTTGTTATGGGCAATAATTAAGGTCGGTTTGTTCACCTGTGCAATCACATTGGACATCGTAAACGTTTTTCCGGTACCTGTGGCGCCCAGCAGTGTCTGGTGCTTTTTCCCGTTCTGGATCCCCTCGACCATTTTTTCAATGGCTTTCGGCTGATCTCCCTGTGGGGAAAATTTCGAAACTAACTCAAACTTCTCATCCACGACGAAAACCTCCGTTCCTTACTAGTTACACTTTAGTTTACCACATCAGTTTATCATTCTAACATCCATCGAACAAACATTCGGTCCTGGTTATCCAAAAGATGTTTCTAACCATTCATTATACCCACCTTCAGCCATATAAAAAGCACTCTGCTCAACGCAGAGTGCTTTATTTTCATTTTTTAGAATGTCTGGTTATACTGGTTCACTTCAAATAAATCGGTCAGTTCAATATCCGGATTCTTATCCTTGAACCAACGGAGGGAGAAGTCATTTTTGAACAGGACAAGCGGATTGCCTTCCCGGTCTTCGGCAAGCATGTTCCGTTCATCGAACAATGATTCATCCACCTGATCCTCATTCAACCAGCGTGGGATCCTTTCCCCAAGCTGTGTCAATTCAATATCTACATTGTATTCGTTTTTCATACGGTATTCGAACACTTCGTATTGAAGTTCACCGACCGCTCCGATGATGTAATCCTCAAAGCGGTAGCGTTTAAACAGCTGGATCGCGCCTTCCTGCACGAGCTGCTCGAGCCCTTTACGGAACTGTTTGGACTTCATGACGTTTTTTGCGGTCACCTTTTTAAAGATTTCAGGCGGGAACTGTGGCAGTTCATCATACTGGAACTTGGATTTCCCTGTAACGATCGTGTCACCGATCCGGTACACGTTCGGGTCATAGATACCGATGATATCTCCGGCATAGCCTTCCTCGACCGTCCCTCTTGAAGAAGCAACAAACTGCTGGGACTGGGCGAGCTTAAAGGATTTCCCAGTCCTTGAAAGCGTCACGTTCATCCCCCGCTCGAATTTGCCGGAGCAGATTCTTACGAAGGCTACACGGTCGCGGTGCTGCGGGTTCATATTCGCCTGGATCTTAAAGATGAATCCGGAGAACTCCTCGTGATCCGGTGAAACGACGCCTTCTGTCGACTTCCTTGGCGCAGGCTCCGGTGCCATATCAATGAAGCTGTTGAAGAATGTTTCCACACCGAACGGGGCAAGGGCACTTCCGAAGAAGACAGGGGTCTGTTCTCCGCGCATGACTTTATCCATATCGAAATCTTCCCCGGCTTCATCCACAAGCATCATTTCTTCTTCCGCTTCCTTATACGTTGCGTTTTCGGTCAGCTCCGGGTGCTGGTCAAGTTCAGCATAAGGAATATATTCTTCTTCCTCATTCCCTGTGTACTGGACGAACTGCTCGTTCTGGCGGTCAAACACACCAAGGAAACGCTTGCCCATCCCTGCCGGCCATGTCATGGGATAGGTTTCGATGTTCAGCGTCTCTTCGATTTCTTCCATCAATTCAAACGGCTCGCGGCCTTCCCGGTCCATTTTGTTAATGAAAGTGAAGATGGGAATCCCGCGCATCTTACACACTTTAAACAGCTTCAAGGTCTGCGCTTCGATTCCTTTTGTTCCGTCAATAACCATGACCACACTGTCTACGGCTGTCAGCGTCCGGTACGTATCCTCACTGAAGTCTTCGTGACCAGGTGTGTCGAGGATATTGACCTGGTAGTCTTTATAAGGGAAGTTCATCACACTGGAAGTTACGGAAATTCCACGCTGTTTCTCAATTTCCATCCAGTCGGATGTGGCGAATTTGCCGGTTTTTTTCCCTTTGACTGTACCCGCAGAACGGATCAAGTTACCCAGTAAAAGCATTTTCTCCGTCATCGTCGTTTTACCGGCGTCCGGGTGGGAGATAATAGCAAACGTGCGGCGTTTTTTCATTTCATTTTGTATATCATTCATCGTGATATCCTCCGTCGTATTAAAAATTTCTATATGAATGGGGTGGAAAGGATATACGTCCTACATGATCTGATTCACTCCATAAAAAAAGCGCTCAGACTTATAAGCGCCTTCCTCGTATTTTTTATATGATACATTGAAAGTTAGCATAACCAACCATTAAAATCAATCACCAGAACAGGATTCCAAAGGCCGGGGCGTTCTCCTGGACTGCTTAAACCTGTTATAATGAAACTAAAACTGAGAGTAAGGATGCCAAGTATGCAGAGCTACTTATTACAACCGAAAGATATAAAGAAAATTACCGGTGAAGCCTTTTATTCACGAGGAAAACAATATTTTGAATCTGGCAAAGTGTACGGCCTTTCCCATAACAGCGCCATCCATTCCTGGCGTGCTGTTGTTGCGGGCACTCATGATTATGAGGTGCGCGTCTTCTTTTTTGAGGATGATGATGTGGAGGCCACGTGTGAGTGTGCCGCCTACTCCACCTATTATACGTGCAAGCATATCGCCGCGGTACTGATTGCCATCCGCGAAAGAGCCCTGGAGGAGCTTGCTCCGAAACTGGCTGACAAGGGCCGAAGCCGTTCGCCCCGGACGACAAGCCAGGACCGGATGTTTGCGGTCAGTCTATTCGAAGCCTTCCGTCAAAAACAGGAAAGCCGGACAGGGATGGACACGAAAAAGCCGCTGCGCATTCAATATTCCCTGCACATCCAATCCATTCTCGGCGCACGCAGCCTCGGGATTGAATTGAAGCTTGGAGAGAAATACCCCTACGTCATTAAAAATATCCGCGAACTGTTGGAGTACATTCGAAAGCAGCAGCCCTACCGTCTGACCAAATCGTTTACGTACGATCCTGCTGAACATACGTTTTCGGAAGAGGATCAGGCCATATTCCAGCTGCTTCAAAGGGCGTATGAGCAGGAGCAGTTTTTTGAACAGCAGTGGAATACCGCTGAACAGAAGATCTTGAAAATCTCCCCCGCCCTCGTCCACCAGCTTCTGCCCCTGTTGGAAAAGCAGGAGGCGGAGGTCATCGAGCGCGGCAGCCAGGCGGGTCTACTCCACTACGAAGAGTCTTTTCCTGATTTAACGTTTTATGTATCGGAAGAGCGCGGACATTTCCACATGCATATGAACCATTTAAAGGATTATGATTATTTATCTGATTACCACCTGCTTTATAAGGAAGGAAGCTTCTATCCCGTCGCTCAGGAAAAGGAGGAAGTGATCCGGACGCTGTATTCCATCCTTCCCTACAACTCCAACGGCAGCCATACGATCAGCCATAATGATATGGAAGGAATCGTTTCGTATGTCCTGCCGGAACTGGAAACGATTGCTGATGTGAATCTGGACACGTCCGCCCAGCAGAAAATCAACCAGGAAGACCTCCGGGCTGAAGTGTATCTTGATTTCCAGCAGTGGACATTAACGATCGATGTGAAATTTCATTACGGTGACCTCGTCATTGACCCTTTTAACGATAAGGAACGCCCGGGACAGACCATTGTTCAGCGCGACTTTGAGACGGAGCAGAACATCATGCAGATTATTGAATCCGCCGAATTCAAATTTGATGGGGAGATGGTGTATTTAGAAGACGAGGATAGCTTGGAAACGTTCCTCTATCAATACCTGCCATCTTTAAAGAATTACAGTGACGTATTCTTATCCGCAGCGGTCCGGTCACTGTTTGATGATCAGCAGCATGAGCTGCAGGCATCGATTGACCTTGAATCCGATGGCAGCTGGCTCGATATCAGCTTTGCCATCGAAGGCATCAGCACGGACGATGTAACGGAAGCTTTAAAGGCGGTCATTGAACGGAAAAAATACTACCGATTATCCGATGGTGCGCTGATGTCCTTGACCTCTGATTCATTTGAGCGTTTCCAACGGCTTGTGGAGGACTTGAACTTAACCACCGGAGATGTGGAGGACAACCATTTTCAGGTTGCCGCTGCACGAAGCCTGCAGGTGGATGAAGCGCTGGATACGAACCTTGCCGACCGCAGCAACCGTTATGAAGAACTGGTGACCCGGCTCCGGTCTCCTCAGTCCTTTGAAATTGATCCACCCGAGAACCTCCAGGCGGACCTTAGGTCGTATCAGCTGACAGGATTCCGGTGGATGAAGATGCTCAGTCATTACGGGCTCGGCGGCGTCCTCGCTGACGATATGGGGCTTGGTAAGACGCTGCAGACGATCTCCTACATTCTCGATGAAAAGCAGGAGGGATCTTTAACCGCTCCAGCTGTTATCGTCGCTCCAGCCTCCCTTGTTTACAACTGGAAAAAGGAGCTCGAAAAATTCGCACCTTCCCTCACGGTGCAGGTAATGACCGGTGATCCTTCAGAACGCCAGGCCGCCTTTGAACAGGCAGAGGGTAAAGATGTCTGGATCACCTCCTATCCCCTGCTCCGTCAGGATATTAAGCAGTACGAAGATAAGGACTTTCACGTCATGGTCCTTGATGAGTCCCAGGCCATCAAAAACGAATCAACGAAAACAGCCTCTTCCGTCCGGTCCTTGCGTGCGAGACACCGATTCGCATTGAGTGGAACGCCGATCGAAAACTCGCTGCAGGAACTGTGGTCGCTGTTCCGCGCCATTATGCCCGGATTCTTTACGAGTAAAAAGAAGTTCACGCAGCTGAAACCGGCAAAGATCTCACAAATGACCCGGCCGTTCATTCTGAGACGGATGAAAACCGAAGTGCTTGATGAACTCCCGGACAAAATTGATTCGGTTCAATACTCGGAGCTGACCCGTGAACAAAAAGAAGTGTACCTGGCTTATTTAGAACGAATCCAAAACGATATCCAGGAGACGATCGCTACGAAAGGGATTCAGCGCGGAAAACTGGAAATCCTTGCAGGACTTACACGGCTGCGGCAGATCTGCTGTCATCCCGCCCTGTTTCTTGAAAATTACGAAGGCCAGTCCGGAAAGCTGGAGCAATTGAAAGACCTGGCGGAGGAAATGAAAGCCGGCGGCCACCGGATGCTGATTTTCTCGCAGTTTTCCAGCATGCTGACCCTGATGCACAAAGAGCTGACTGACAAGGGTCTCGATGCCTTCTATTTAGATGGCAGTACAAAATCAGAAAAACGGATGGAAATGGTCGAAGCCTTCAACAACGGAGAAAAAGACGCCTTCTTTATTTCCTTGAAAGCCGGCGGGACCGGACTCAATCTGACCGGCGCCGATACGGTCATCCTTTATGACCTTTGGTGGAACCCGGCTATTGAAGAACAGGCAGCCGGCCGGGCCCACCGGATCGGTCAGGAAAAAGTCGTCCAGGTGATCCGGATGATATCCGAAGGAACGATCGAGGAGCGGATTTATCAGCTTCAACAGAAAAAACGCGACCTCGTCGATCAAATCATCCAGCCTGGAGAATCCATGCTAACATCACTGAGCGAAGAAGAAATCCAGCAGCTGTTTCAATAAATCCTCATAAAAAAGCACGAGCGGACGCATCCGCTCGTGCTTTTATTCTACCGTTAAGGACTTTTTCTGAAGTTTGAACCAGTACCCGCCCAGGATACAGGCGCCAATGGTCATCGTTATCGTGGAAATGATCATATGGATCGAGGATGCCAGTACGACATTCCCTGTCACTACAATGATGAATCCAACGGCCGCATTCATCAGGATCGAAATCAAATACAACCACGACAGCGAGATGTGATATTTGAACCTCGATGCGTAAATGACGAAATAAACAGCGGCTACGATAATGACGACCGTCGCCACCCAGTGCAGCGAATAGACAGCATTCGCCATTGATTCGCTTGTAATCAAATACTCCACGGCCGGAATGTCCATCATCACATTGCTGGCACGGCTGTGTTTAAAGAAGGCGCCTAAAATTACCTGCAGGACATACAGCCCGTAACCGATCAGGAACGTCCGGTAACTCATCGCAATGGAAGACCAGCGGCTCCTGTCCAGCTCGATTTTCGTCTCATGCAGACTGTAGCTCAGCAGCACAAGGACGACTAAAAGAAGCTGGCTGAATGTGACATCAAAGGTCGTAAATCCAGGCGGTGTCCCAAGCAGCACGTTCAATCCGCCAATAATGGACTGAAGAACGAGCAGGGCCAGACTGAGAACAGCGAGAACAAATACAGATTTATTTTTTCGGTACTTATAAATGGCTCCTATCGCATTGAGGCCCGTCAGTACAATAAGCAGCGGCACCATCAACCGGTGGGAATATTCGATAATGACGTGATAATCCGTGAAATCAGGAATGATCCGGTCATTACAAAACGGCCATGACGTTCCACACGCGTCCCCGGAGTCTGTCGCAACGACAAGATTTCCCAGGATAAGGGCGAGGAACGTGACAAACGTTGTAAGAATAGAAAATTTCTTCATCGTCTTACCCTTTCTCTATTTATATCATGACATGTAACAGAAGAATTACATGTAAATCATATCATGAAAACAGTGGATTCGATAAAGGAAAGCGCACCCAACTCTCATGAACTTTTTGTGAACGAACGTTTGTCCTTCACTTTTTTCACGAACATAAAGATGAGTGAGAGGACGATGAGCGTCGTATTAACAAGGGAAAAAGCCGCAGCATGGTAGTCATCGTCCCAATAGGAAACAGGTCCACGGAACGTGTAGCTGCTCACTGGGTAAAACATCGGCACGGCATCTTCCACATGGGTGAGCAGATCCAGAACGATATGTCCAAGCCAGCCATAGGCGAGGGCTGTCCATGCGTTCAATTTCCTCCCCTTCCAAACGAGCAGCACAACAAAAACCACCGCCCAGACGAAAACAGAATGGCCGGCCTGGCGCAGAATAAAGACGACCGGGTGTTCAAATAGATCGTAGACCAGATGGAACAGCGAGCGCATCGGGTTCTCATCATCCGCTACCTCCCAGGCCCTTCTACTTACGCTCAAATATAAAAACATGACATAATAAACGATGTCTGGAAGGATACTTCCGAACACGAACCACCCGGTATATTTCTTTTTCCGGGTGGCGAAAAAGGTCCAGTATCCATGGTGTAACGTGTTCATGCGTTCATCTCCCTTATCTTCCCTCGACCATTGTTTATCCTTTCAGCCGCGAGGGAAACATACAACATGGAAAGGAGTCGAAGTTATGTATAAAGCTTACGTTTTTGACGCGTACGGCACAGTCTTTGACGTGCACAGCGTGATGGAAAAAATTCATCAGTTCTATCCGGAAAAAGGGGAAGCCATCAGTCAGAAATGGCGCAGTAACCAGATTCATTATTTCCTTGTCCGTCAGCTGATTCAAGATTACCGTCCTTTTACGGATATTACAAGATGGGCGCTTCTTGATGCCCTGTCCACAAGTGGTGTGGAAGTGAAAGAAGAGGTCGTGAGTGAGCTGATGGAGGAATACCAGCACCTTTCCCCTTATGAAGAAGTTGCTTCTATGAGCGAAAAGCATCCGGACAAGACGTTCACCATCTTTTCAAATGGAACGACCTCCATGCTTGAACCGCTCCTTGAAAATAACCAGTTGTCCGATACCTTCCAGCTGCTGAGTGCCGATGATGTTCAGGTGTACAAACCGCATCCGGAAGCTTATGCCTATGCTCAGGAAAAACTCGGACTGAAAAAAGAAGAAATTCTATTCTTCTCCAGCAATCCATGGGACATCACTGGAGCCACTTCCTACGGGTTCCATACCGCCTGGGTGAACCGGAAGGAACAAAAGTGGCCGGAACTCGGCATCGAACCGACTTATATCATTGATAACCTGACAAATATCCCACAATAAAGGAGTCCATCACGGACTCCTTTTTTTCCTATTGATCTTCAAAAAACAACACTTGGTTTTTCCCTTTCTTTTTACCTTCGTATAAGGCTGTATCAGCAGCTCGGAACAATCCTTCATGTGTTTCTCCGTCCTCCGGAAAGCAGGCCACACCGATGGAAAAAGACGTCCGGATTTCCATACCTCTGACATAGTAAGGCTCACGCAGTTCATTTAACAATCTATTCGATACATCACGAATCAGACGGCGGTCCTTCAGTTCTTCAACCAGGACGGAAAACTCATCCCCACCGATTCTCGCCACAGAGTCGCCTCCTCGAATACAGGAACGGAGCCGTTTTCCAACCTCCCTTAGAAATTCATCACCCATGTCGTGTCCATATTGATCGTTGATGCCTTTGAAGCCGTCACCGTCCAAATATAAAATCGCAAACGCCTGGCCTGTCCGCTGCCCCTTTTCAACGGCTTTCCATACGTTTTCCTCGAAAAGAAGGCGGTTGGGAAGACCGGTTAAATAATCATAATAGGCGAACCTCTCCAGCTTCTCTTCATAACTCTTCTGTTCCGATATATCCCGGGCCACTACGACAATGTGACTGACTTCATGGTCATCATCGATGACAGGTGTTGCGCGGCATTCAAACCAGACGGGTTCACCGTTGAAGCTTGTCAATTTCACTGTAATGGTGAATCCTTCCTTGGTTTGGCAGCTCTTGATAAAAAGGTCCGTCAAACGGCGCAGGTCACCAAGATCAACCTTCTGCATCAGGTTTTCTCTGGACCAGCTCATAGGGTCTTCCCCGAAAAACTCATGTTGGGAAGGAGAGGCGTAGATCAGGGCGCCTTTGGGAGAGAAGACAGAAATCAAATCATTGGAGTAATTGGCGATCAAGCGGAAGCTCTCCTGACTCTGGCGCATCCCTTCATAGGCTTTTTCCTTTTCCGTGATGTCATCCAAGATAGCATAGATGCCTTCTTTCTTATCCTGAATGATAATTGGGACTAAAGAGATTTGGAGGATTTTCTCCTCTCCTCCTACATCCACAACTGTCCGGAACTGACCGCCGGTGTCGAAGAATGAACCATGAATTTCCTTTCGCACAGCGCCTTCCTGTTCTTTGGAAATCAATTCCATAAAGGAGGTATGCAGCACTTCATGTCCTTCTTTTTCAAGCATTTCAAGGCTGGCCGGATTCGCGTTGGTTATGGTACCGCGGAAGGTCAGTGTTAAAATGGCCTGAGGATTGTGTTCAAATAAGGAACGGTAGCGTGATCGACTGCTTTCCCGTCTCCGCTCCTCATTCTTCTCCTCTGTCACATTCCGGATGATCGAACTGACCCCGATGGTTTCCCCTTCTTCATTCTGGATGCGGGAAACACTGATAGACACATCCAACAGCGAACCATCCCGGTTTTTCCGGATTGTTGTCCGGCCCGATGTTCCACGTCCTTCCAATGCCTGTTGGACGAGTTCACATGCTTCATCAGTTAAATCTTCCGGCACAAACGGATAGGAGCATCCGGATATATCTTCTTTCGAAAAACCGTAAAGCTCCGTAAAAGCCTTGTTCACATCCAGTACGCTTCCATCTTTATCCAGGATGATAACGGCATCCGTTGTATTTGTCATCAACGATTTGTATACTGCATTCATACTTCCAAGCGCCTCTTCCTTTTCCATCACCTCGGTGAGGTTTCGCGTCACCGCCAGAATATGTGTCACGTCCCCCTCTTCGTTCAGCGTTGGTGTCAGAACCGAATGACTCCGGAACACCTTCCCGTTCACCATGATCTGATCTTCGTACGTAACCGGACCCTTTTTCTGAGCGGCTTCCTCATACGCGTCAATAAGTGGCGGTGCTGCATTCTCATCCATTACTTCTTCTATGTATTTTCCTTTCCAAACTGCGCCACCGGCCAGGGAACCCATCAAAGCAGACTTGTTCATATACCGGTATTTGAAACGACGCGGCCCATCTACGTCCACAAAAAAGATAAAATCAGAAATTCCGTTCATCAACATGGGAAGCAGATCATCATAGGGAATATGATTACTGATCCCCTCCATAGTTCCCGTACCTTCTGCTTCTTTTATCTGTTTCACCTAATTCCTCCCTGTTCCCTATACATGAATCTTCCATATATCTAAGATTTATTGTCTCTTCTGTACACTTCTATTCAAATGAACCAATCCCCTTGTTCCAAAGAAAAAACAGCGACAAAAAAAGCAGCCGGATGTTCCCGGCTGCTTCGAAATCTATACGGTTTGTTTCTGCTGGGCCTGCGCTTCCGCCTGTGCCTGTTTAATCAGACAACGTCCCTTTCCGTGTGGAATACACATCGGGGTGCCGAAAAGAGGGTCCTCCCTCACATCACAGACCATTTCAAATACATGCTGCATCATATCACAGGTTACGACATCCTCGGGACGCCCCTGTGTATAAACCGTCTTATCCTTAACTGCAATGATATGATCCGCATACCGGCATGCCAGGTTAATATCGTGCAGAACCATCACAATCGTCCGGCCATTATCCTGGTTCAAATCGAAAAGAAGATCCAGAATTTCAATTTGGTGCGTCATATCCAAATATGTCGTCGGTTCATCAAGAAGGAGCGTATCCGTATCCTGAGCTAATGTCATGGCAATCCAGGCACGCTGCCGCTGTCCTCCGGATAAGGAGTCAACAGAGCGATCCTTCAATTCCATAAGATTCGTGTCGTTGAGCGCACGCGTAACCGCTTCTTCGTCATCATCCGACCAGCGCTTAGCAAATCCCTGATAAGGATAACGCCCCTGCTTCACAAGCTGGTACACGGTCAATCCTTCAGGCGTCGTTGGACTCTGTGGAAGAATGGCCATCTTCTTGGCCACGTCCTTCGTCCTCATTTTGGAAATATCCTTCTGATCCAGTACCACCTGACCGGATTTCGGCTTTAACAGCCGTGCCATGGAACGGAGAAGTGTCGATTTGCCACAACCATTCCCTCCGATCAGGACCGTTACTTTCCCTTTCGGTATTTTCACATCAAGAGAGTCAATAATGACCGAGTCCCCATATCCAAGTGTGAGATTGTTTGCCAATAAGGTATCCATGACCTGACCTCTCCTTTTTTTCTCACTAAACCTTTAAACCGTCTACTTTATCTCAAGACCTCATTCAACGTCCAAAAAGGTCTCCGTTTGTTTCTTCATTCATATATAGATGTTGAATTTTTTAGAAAACTATCATTTTCCTACTATCTAGTGTATGGGCTTACGTATAGTGTGTCAATGAATTTGAGAATCATTGTCATCTGGTTCATGGAAAAGTGTATGCCTTTTTCCATCGTGAAAGAACCATGGAGAGGGGCGTTTCCCATTTTCCATGTATAAAAAAGAGACTCGCAGCCTCTATTAGCTGCTGATATATTCCTGCCGGATGCCATCAATAATATCAAGGAGAACCTCGGAGTCCTGATTGTTCTTCATAAGAAGAATCGCCCCTTCAATCTGAGCGACAACCATTCGCGCTTTCTGCCTTGCCTGCTTTTCACCTTGAAGAGCTTCAATCACCTGTGTCAGCTCTTCAATCCAGTCAGAGAAAATGCGGTTGATTTTCACCCGGAAATCTTCATCATGTTCACTCATCTCGAGCGCAAGGTTTCCAAACGGACAACCGTGAAGCTTTTCCGGCGTTTCATGAAACTGAATCGCCCACTGAAGCATTTCTTCCATTTTCCTCTCCGGGGATCGGCCGGATTTTAGAATGCCTTCAATCAGCTCATCCTGCCACATCTGCGCATAATGATCGACTATGGCCAGCCCAAGCTCCCTTTTCGAAGTAAAATAATGATAGAACTGGCCTTTGCCAATACCGCACGCTGCCAAAATGTCACTCAGCTTTGTCGATTCATAGCCTTTCGCATGAATCAGCTTAGCAGCTGTCCATATGATTTGTTGTTTTTTTTGACTCATCTGCCTCACCTTCCTGCAGTTATACCAACCAGTTGGTCAAGTTGTATAATGATAACACGCCTGCAGGAAAACAGACAATGCTCTGATCCGCTCATTGCCCGGCTCTCTCCAATCCTGCTATCATAGAGAAAGATTTCCCTATCTTATCAATGATTCAATTTCCTGTACTTCAAGGAAGATATGAGGTGAACACGAATGGATAAGCTGACCCTGCTTTCCCAGATCAGTTTGTTTGAAGAACTATCCAAGGATGAATTAATGAGTATTGACCAAATGAGTGAAATGAGTCCCGTAAAAAAAGGAACGGTGATCGTTTCCCCTGATCACCCTATGGATGTGCTTTTCCTTTTAAAAAAGGGGCAGGTGCGCTTGTACCGCATGAACGAAGACGGCCGCCAATTTACGGTGGATATACTAGTAGACGGCAACATTTTCGGAGAAACCTCCACCATCAGTCTGACGGATGATCAAACCTATGCAGAAGCTATGACCGATACGTATCTCTGTACGCTGAGCCATGAGGACTATGAAAGCTTCATCAAGGAGAACCCCCACGTAGCCCTGAAGCTGATTGACATTCTTTCCTCACGATTGAAGGATGTTTACAGCCTGAGTGAAAAAATCGCCCTCAGTGATGTGAAGCAGCGTCTCCTTTACCTGCTGCTCATGTTGAGTCAGAAAACCGGCCGCCGGAAGAAAAACTGGCAGACCATAGAAATGAAACTCACCCACCAGGATCTCGCCAACATGATCGGAGCCACCAGGGAGACGACCAGTGCGATGATGAGCCAATTGAAAAAAGACGGGTATATAAAAAAAGTCCGCTATCTTTCCATCGATGCGGATAAAACAGAGGAATTGCTGCATGGAAGCTCTTGAAGCTGGAAACTTCCCTTTTTTTCTTTCGGTGTGGATGTTCAAATACAAAGAGGAGCTTCCCAACGGGGAAGCTCCTCTTTGTATATCGATCAGATGCCACTATTTTTTCTCCATCACAGCAAAATAATGATCTTCATTGTCGGCAAAATTGAACACTCTGCCGGATGGCCTGTTCATAATTTCTCCTACGGTTACTTTTCTGCTTCGCAGATCACTATGTAACTGGTCAAAATGATCAGAGTAGAACATTAAGGAAGGTGTATCGAGGTTCAGCCCAGGAGACATTTTGGCGACCATATCTTTGTTGTGAAGGACAATGGTGGTTTCAGCACTTTCCCGGGGAGCAATTTCGATCCATCTCAATCCTTCACCACTGTCTTCTTCTGAAATTACACGAAACCCCAATTTAAGTGTCCAGAAATCCACGGCTTCATCCTGATCATTCACATATAACATGATTTGACCTACCTTCGTCAACATGGTTCTCCACTCCCTAAAAGTTATACTCTGTTATTCTCTTTTTCACAAGTCAAACCCTTCTTTTCATCCCTTCCTATTTCCATCTAAAGGAGAGATAAGTAAGCTATTATTTCTTCCTTTTCATTTCCAGTAGTACAGGTGCTGTATTCAGCATGATAGAGACAATCGTCAGAGACCACAAGGCCCTTTCCATCCCCGGCACGACATCTAATAAAGCTGCCCAATCTTCCGCTATAACCCACTGGGATACAAGACTGTATTCAGCACAGAGGGTTAGTGATGTGAAAGACAATCCCACTGCCATGGCAAACTTGTATTCCTTTCCTGCTAGATACAGATATAGGTTGATGAAAGTTGCCACTATCGATATAACCGCAAGTATGATCCACATTTCCAACTCTCCCCTCATTCATTTTTTACATATGGATATGAAGTCATGACTTTCTTTCAACTAAAAATCGCAGGAACAAAACTCCTCCTAATAATAATGGAAACCCGATGAGTATGTAATAGATATTCTTTGGAACTTCAAAAATACTTCCTAGATAACTAAACATAAATAAGTAAATGATGATGAACGGATACTTGAATAATTTCTTCATTTAAACTCCTTTTCAAAATACTTTAGTATTAACCTTCACCTTTAGCTTCGTTAGTGATTTCAGCAATGGGCAACCATCCCCCATAACAAAAGCTTTGATACCTGAACTACCATCCCGTTAAAAAAATTATAATTCAATCCTATCAAATCTATATCCATGTGGAAATTACAACCAAATCACCCTTAAGTTTTTAATTCATCTTGAAACATATAAAAATGAGCCATTCTTCTGTGAAAGAATGGCTCATTTTAGTTGAAAACTTGCCTTCAATATATCCAAAGTTAAATTTGATATTACAGTGTGATCTTTTTATAAATAGGTTCAGGATAATTGCCTATTTATTCCTATCCAATTATTTATTCAACCTAACAAAAGAGCCTATTGGATCATTCTTCTGAAGTAAAGAGTCTCTTGATTTTTACATTTTTCATATATATTAGGGAAGCATAAAAAATAATGAGATATTTTACCTATAATTAACGAATCTTTTATAATAAAATAAAAATATGTCGAAACGATACGGCTTATTACCTTTGAAAAAACCCCATGTACCTGCTTATAGAAGTCCTGCAATTGCTCGTTACCATTATTCATAAGTCATTCCTGAAGGTTGCAGGTGAATTGAATCAAATTATCGACAAATTAGGAGGATTTGATGAAAAATAAAAGCCTGCTTATTATTTCAGCGTTCATATTGGTTATTAGTTTCATTAGCGGTTCCATCATCTTCTCCCAACCGAACAAAACAGAAATGGAAAAACGTGTGTCATCCAACATGAGAACGCTGGACAAACCAATAAAGAAGACAGAAGTGTCAGAAGTTTCCCTCGCAGCCGTGGGGGATCTGTTAATCCATAAAGAAGTTTACAATGATGCGAAGACGTCTTCAGGCTATAATTTTGATCCTATGTTCCATGAGGTTTCTCCTCATCTTTCAAATGCTGACATTACATTCGCAAATTCAGAAAGCATCCTGGGTGGTTCAGACATTGGCGTATCCACCTACCCTTCCTTCAACACCCCCTTTGAATTAGGGGATACGTTAAAAACCAACGGCATTGATATTGTTTCTATGAGCAACAACCACACTTTGGACAGGGGTGTGATGGCTATTGAAAACGCAATTAACCAATGGGATTTACTTGGGATTAAAAAGGTAGGTTCCTACTTGTCATCGGAGGGAAGAGACGAGGTCACAACGATCCGTAAGAATGACATCACCTTCTCCTTTTTGGCTTACACCTATGGAACAAATGGCATTCCGACCCCTGATGGAAAGCCTTACCTGGTGAACAGGATGGATAAAGACCAGATTGCCTCTGACATCAAGCGGGCCTCCAGCAAATCTGATGTCGTCGTCATGAGTTTACATTTCGGCAAGGAATATGAAAGATTCCCGAGTGATGATCAGAAGGAATGGGCCGCTTATGCGTCCGAACAAGGAGCAGATATTATACTTGGTCATCACCCGCACGTCCTCCAGCCGCCGGAATGGATTCAAAATTCCGATGGGTCTCAAAGTCTCGTTTTCTATTCTCTCGGCAATTTTCTCTCCGGTCAGGAAGAAAAGTACCGACGGATTGGTGGGATAGCGGGTGTGACTGTACAGAAAGTGCAGGGGTTGAGAGGAACCTCAATCAGCATAAAAGAACCCCGATTTAAACTCACATATGTTGATTTTAAAAATGATCAGGATTTTAAAATTACCCCTGTGAAGGAATTTAATGAGGAGATGTTTCAGGAATTATCCAAACATATGAAAACATCCATCCATGATCTATCTGTAAACTAAGCAAAAACCGGACGCTTTTCCTAAGAGTGTCCGGTTTTCTCCTGCATGAAGCTTCCGTGCATTTGGCTAGTATACAGGATTCTCAACGCCTGGGAGGCAGCCATTATTTCCGATTGCATACGACACCCTTTATACCATTCCTCTCTTATACAAGAGGTATTTGATATTTACAAAACACATACATTTTTTTAATGATCTTAACTTTTCGTTAAAACCAATTAAATATGTACTTGGTATACTCTCGATGAATCAAATGAGTAAAGGGAGTATACATATGTTTAAAAAATTAGGTGTTTTTACAATGAGTGCAAGTTTGATTTTGGGCGTAGGAGCGGGATGTGTTCCACAGTCTGATGCCCAGGAAGGGGATGGGAAAGGAAAACCTGACCATGCAGGTTCTTCCCAAGAAAAAGTCGAAAACGTCATTTATATGATCCCTGATGGTTTTAACACGGATTACGCTACAAGTTACCGTTGGTACAAGGGTGAAGATGCAGTTTGGGACAAACATTTAAAAGGCCTCCATAAAACATATTCGGATGATTCCAGGGTAACTGACTCCGCTGCTGCCGGAACAGCAATGGCAACTAGTGTTAAAACGAATAATGGTACGGTAGGGTTAGATGACGACGGAAACCAAGTGAAGACAATTTTAGAAGCCTCAGAAGAAAAAGGAAAAGCTACCGGGTTAGTTGCCACATCAACGATTACCCATGCGACACCAGCAGCATTTGCCTCTCATGTGGAGTCGCGTGATAATCAGCCTGAGATTGCTAAGCAAATGCTGGATAACGATGTCGATGTGATGCTTGGCGGAGGTAAAGGTTTCTTCCTCCCGGTGTCTGAGGGTGGCGAACAACAAGATGAAAACCTTTTAGAGCAAGCTGAGGAAGCAGGATATACAAACGTGGAATCGCGTGACGATTTAATGGAAACTGATGATATTGATGTAGAAGAAGGGGAAAAGCTTCTTGGTTTATTTGCAGACGGCCCCTTAAAACCCGAAATGGAGCGTGAAAATACAGAACAGCCAAGTCTCTCAGAAATGACCGAACGTTCAATTGACATCCTTGGGAAAGATAAGGATGGATTCTTCTTAATGGTTGAAGGCAGTCAAATTGACTGGGCAGGCCACGATAATGATCCCACATGGGCATTAAAGGATACAGCAGCTTTTGAACAAGCAGTGGAAAAGGCCATTGAATTTGCTGAAGAAGATGGAAACACTCTTGTCGTTATAGCGGGTGACCATGAAACCGGCGGTATGACCGTTGGATCCAATGGCGAGTATGATACCAAGCCAGAGCTTGTGAAAGATGTTACTGCCACGGGTGCGTTCATGGCTGAAGAATTAAACGAAAATCGTTCCAATGTTGAACAAGTCGTAGAGAGCCATACACCTTTTGACCTGTCCGAAGAAGATGTTCAAAAAATCCGGGAATCTGAAGATCCAAAACTTGCAATTAACCAATTTGTTAGTGATAAAGCCCTTGTCGGATGGACCAGTACTGGACATACAGGTGTAGACATTCCAGTTTATGCCTACGGCCCTCAGTCGAATTCCTTCAACGGCCTGATCGACAACACCGATCTTCCTAAAATTATGGCAGAAGCCCTGAAAGTAGATTTAGAGGATAAGTAAAATAAGAAGTACAGTTTTAAAACAAGAAAAACGACAGCCCTATGGCTGTCGTTTTTTATAGGTGCTATGTAATGAGATTCTTTTTTCACACTAGCATTCCTCCTTTTGTGGAAGATCTATGATCGAAACACCGATTGGATTGCAGGGTTCAAATTGATGGCATTTCTGACTTGAATTTGATTTCCACTCTGTTTCTGTATCAACAGTTAAAAAACTGTGGCTTGGTTCTCAAGTGTTTTTGTCCGTGACTCTCATCCTCGAGAAATAGAGTCCGTTCTGTTTCTAAAGAAAAAGCCAATTCTCATTAGAATTGGCTTTTCAGCAGTTAGGAAGTACTTGCGTATTGTCGTTCCTTTGTAGGTGAAATCAGGTCATTCCACCGTTCATAGAAGAATTGAATGGATGGACCTAGTAAGAACGAGATAACAAACGTTCCGATTCCAATTGGCCCCCCAAGTAGGAACCCGATGACAAGCAAGGAAAACTCATAGAGATTTCGGTTTACTCTAAGAGAAAGTCCATCTTTCTTCATCAATGTTTGCATAAGTTCATCAACAGGGATTTTAGGGAGATTCGTGTGTAGGTACGACCCAATACCAATTCCCATGAAGGCAATTCCAACGAATAAGAGTCCCCATCTTAAGACGAGCGACTCCAGCTGGAAATCTGTAAGAAGGAAATTCCACAAGTCGAGGGTTACCCCTCTCAGAACAATTGGAATAAATACAAATAAGGATGGGATCGTCTTTCCAAGAACACTATTTAAAAGAATTACCGTGACATGGACTGTCATCATTCCTACCCCTACACTAATTGGTATATGGGAGGACAAGCCTACTGCGACGCTGTCTGTCGTGCCAACCCCAACATCCGCTTTAATGAAAAACGCAATGCCAAGACTCGATATGAGTATACCGAACAAATATAAGAATAACTGCTTCATACACTTGTCCCTCCTTTTCATCCTGAATAAGCATTTAAACAGTAACAGGACTTTCCGATGCATTCAATAAAAATGACTTTCCTTAGAGGTATGTCCATTGCTAATCATAAAAAAACTTCCCAAAATGGGAACAACGTTAGGCATATCCATAACTGTTGATTTCTCTAAAAACGACTCAATGAATCATATCAGGTATAAAAGCGGACCGTGCAGCACTTCCTATGCCGCACGTCCGCCTTCATCCTTACTCATGACGACATTCGTTCCCCCGTAAGGTTCAGGATATCCTTGCCCTTCGTCATCCTTCCATGTTGAGAGAAAACGGGCGTATACACTTCTCCGATCGTTTCCTTCAACTTTCTCCGGGCCTGTGGATCCTCAAGGATACTGACGGATTCAAATGGATACTTCTCTTCTTTCAGGTGCCTCACAGCTTCGGCACAGAGCGGACAGCCATTCATGATATACAGCACATTCATTAGAAACTCCCTTTCTCCCATACCTTCAGTATACAGGCACGGTCAGTTTCCACCTGTAACCCGCCTTACAAAAATAAACACCCTTTAAGATGACACTTAAAGGGTGTTGGAAAAATTATTTATGCTTTAACCCAGTTCGGGATCATTTCAACGTCAGCCGCTTTTAGTGTTGTATACACAGGGCAGCGGGAATCAATCGTTTCTTGGAATTGAGCGAGACGCTCTTCTGATTCACTTGTGTGAACAGTTGCGTTCACGGTGATTCTCTGGAAGTAAGGGCGGACGCCTTCTTCTCCCATCATACCTCGGGGATCCAGTTCTCCGTCAATTTCGAAGTCGATGCCTTGAAGATCGAACTCCATTTCTTTAGCTACGAAGTTTGCAATCGCGTTTTCACACCCTGCAAGAGATACAAGAAGGGTTGCAAGTGGGTTGGCACCTTCGTCGGTTCCTCCCATTTTTGCAGGTTCATCAATAACAACCTTATGCTCTCCGGAAACACCTTCTGTTTTCATACCTTTAGATACTGCTGTGATTTTTTCGTTCATTTTAGCCATGGATCATTCTCCTCTCGAATCTTTCTTTTTTATAAATAATAATTAGACCAACCGGTTGGTACAGAAAAAATATATCAGTTGTATCAAATCTGTGCAACATTCCTGCTTCACATTCGTAAGACAGCTTACACTTTCTTGATTTAAGCGGGTCAGCACCAGCCTGGATCACAGTCACGAACATAGCCTTCTGCTTTTTGAGAAGCCTGGAGCTGGTCTTCTTTCTCCGACTCTCTCTGAGTCAGCTTTTGCGAAGCATGGGCTTTATTCGTGATCTTGGACAACATCCATTTGATCATACCAACACCTCTTTCGTGATATTCGGTCTTCTCTTGAAGACAAATCCAATGTAACACGGGAGAGATAGATCCACTACCGCTGCGCTCAGAAGTGTAAGCTGTCTTACACAAAAGAAGCGGAACCCCCTTGTGCCGGTGACCGGGAAAAATGATCATGCTGCCCAGGCAGCGACACTGAACGCCAGGAGGAAGATAAAAAGCAGGAAAACTGTGATTTGGTAGAAGCCTTTTTTTGATAGAGATCCATTCGTCGTTTCCTTTTTCAAGATATAATAGCTGATCCCAAATGAAAGCAAAAACATAACAGGGAAAAACCACCTCATGATACCCACTCCTTTGATTCAATATTTACGTGCCAGGAAAACAAGCAGCAGGAACAAGGTCGTCATACTCAAGGCGATGATCAGCGAAAGAACGCTGGACACGTCCATCTTCAGGACATTCATCTCAGCTAAAAGGGAAAAGATGAGCATATATCCGATCCCGGCCGTAAAGGCATAAGAAACAGCTTTCTGACGAATGGACTTCATCCGTTCATCCTTCTGCTTAAACTGTGGATACAAGTAACTCATGCAGAAGGCAAGCACCGATAAAGACAGCATCGAAAAAGAATGACCCTGTACAGACCCGTCAGCCAGCAGTCCAATGATCAGTAAAGAAAGTCCCATAGCTCCGAGCAATGATCCTAAAACGATGAATGTCCTTGGATAATGATCCATTATTCTCGTCCTCCTTCGCGGTAAATAAAAATATCTTCAATAGAAACACCAAACGTACGCGAGATTTCAAAAGCGAGAGGGAGGGAAGGAGAATACCTGTTTTTTTCTATGGAAATGATCGTTTGTCTGGACACGTGAAGCTTTTCTGCGAGTTTGTCCTGTGACCATCCATGCTTCTTTCTAAATTCAGCCAGTCGGTTTTCCACACTTCCACCTCCAATTGTTTCCATTTTATTGTAAAGGTAACTTAACGTCAAGGGTGCTTTACATATGATGCAAAAAAATCCCGGATGATTCCGGGGGTGACAACAGGATTAATTCAAAATGCCTTTCATGGCTTTTTTATATGCCGTGATTTTTTTCGTCAGCATTTCATCTGTCGCCTGCAGTGTTTCAATCTGGTCCTTAATATATTGTTGATGCTCTTCCAACAGCTTCAGCCTGTCACCGGCCGTATGCTCTCCTTCCTGGAACAGCTTGGTATAGGCTTTAATCTGCGTCACAGGCATCTGGGTTTCGCGCATTTTCTTCACGAACTGAAGCCAGAGAATATGCTGCTCATCGAACTCCCTGATCCCTGCTTCATTCCGTTGTGGTGCGATAATTCCCTCTTTTTCATAATAACGGAGGGTATGCGCACTCATGCCGAGTTTTTCGGCCGTTTCACTGATGGTATACATCGGCTTCCTCCATCTTTACAGTTATGATTTGACTTAGAGTTCACTCTAAGGTCTACAATAACAGTGTACCAAAACTATTGGAGGGATCAATGATGAAATATACGGTTATTACAGGAGCAAGCTCAGGGATTGGCTATGAATCGGCCCTCGTTTTTGCCGGCCGCGGAAAAAACCTCGTAATTGCCGCCCGCAGAACGGAGCAGCTGGAACAGTTGAAAAAGGAAGTCCATAATATCAACGCTGAGTTGGACGTAATTATCCGTGAAGTTGACTTGTCCGTTTCCGAAAACGTCTATGATTTTTATGAAAGCTTGAAAGACCTTGACATTGAGACCTTCATTAACAACGCCGGCTTTGGAAATTTTGCGGCGGTTGGAGAACAGAAGCTTCCTAAAATTGAATCCATGCTCCGTTTGAACAACGAAGCCCTTACGATTCTTTCATCCTTGTATGCTCAGGATTATGCAGAAGTCGAAGGAACGCAGCTGATCAACGTTTCGTCCGGCGGAGGCTATACGATTGTAGCGGATGCTGTGACCTATTGTGCAACAAAATTCTTCGTAAGTGCCTTCACAGAAGGATTGGCGCAGGAGCTTGAGGACAAAGGAGCGAAAATGCAGGCCAAAGTCCTTGCACCGGCTGCGACAGAAACCGAATTCGCCGACCGCTCCATGGACACCGAAAACTTCGATTATGAAGGAAATATTCCGCAGTTCCACACGGCAAAAGAAATGGCCCACTTCATGCTCGATCTGTACGACAGCGACAAAGTCGTCGGTATCGTTGATGGTGAAACCTATGAGTTTGAATTGAAAGATCCAATCTATCCATACGCGCGAAGAACCCGCAAATAAAGATCAGCCCCCTGTTCTAAAAACAGGGGGCTCAGCTTGTAGAGAAACCCCTGTTTCTGAACTATAACCCGAATAATGGACACTTATAAAAAAAGTGCCCCGTTATTCGGGTTATTTCTATCTCAAGAAATTTAACCCGTTTATAATGAAAATAAGTTTATGAACGGAGTGGATGGAATTATGAGTAAACAACTATATTCAAATTTGGAAATGAAACAGCTGGAGGTTAACCCAAATGTGATAAGGGTTTCAGATCGTTCCATTACCTATCACCCTCATTTTAAGAAAGTCGCCATTCGTGAATATCAAAATGGAAAGTTCCCCACTCAAATTTTCGAGGAACACGGATTCGATTTGAGTGTTGTGGGAAAGAAGCAGCCAAAGCGATGCTTGAAGCGTTGGCGTGAAACTTTTGAAAAGCACGGAGATCTTGGGCTTGAGGGAGAGCGACGAGGGAAAGGCAGTAAAG
>NZ_AUDY01000013.1 GCF_000425705.1 Halobacillus kuroshimensis DSM 18393 | reverse complement strand
CGCAGAGGAAACTGTTGGGATAACGCCCCAATGGAATCATTCTTTGGTCATTTGAAAGATATGGTGGATCATAAAGCATGTGAGAGCTTTAACCAACTAAAAGAAGAAGTGAACAACTATATAAGTAAATATAATAACGAGAGATATCAGTGGAAGTTAAATAAGATGACCCCGGTACAATACCGAGGCCATCTCTTAGCTGCCTAAGGCTCTTTTTATAAACTGTCCATATTATGGGGTACAGTTCAAATCCGGTGGCTTTTTTCTATCGGCTGTTATTTACCAATGAACATTTGTGTCCAGTAGTTCCCTTCTTCGGCGTGACCTACACCGATGTGGGTGAAGTCAGGGTTCATAATGTTTTCACGGTGTCCCTGGCTGTTCATCCAGCCTTCGACAACCTGTTCAGGAGACGTCTGCCCCATTGCGATGTTTTCACCGGCTGTACGGTAATCAATGCCGTATTGATCCATCATATCAAATGGAGAACCGTACGTCGGGCTGTTGTGGGAGAAATAGTCATTGTTCTGCATATCCAGAGATTTGTCATCAGCGACTCCACTTAGTGCTGTATCAAGCTTCAGTGGTTCAAGTCCCTGCTTTTCACGTTCCTGGTTTGTCAGTTCCACCACTTCTTTTTCAAAAGCGGATACGTCAGAAGAGGCGTTCTCTTCCTGGACGGAGTCCTGCGCTTGAGCTTCTTCCTCTGGTGCTGCTGTTTCTTCAGGTGCCGGCTGTGGTGCTGCTTCTTCAGCTGCCGGTTGCGCAGGCTCCTGTTGCTGAGCCGGCTGCTCTTCTACGGGTGCCTGCTCAGAAGGCTGGGCATTCCAATTGAATTGTTTGAGCAGTGACTGTACATCCAATTGATCATATTGACCATTTTTCAATGCCTCTTCATTTTGTTTTGCCCAGTCGTTCACCTGACTGGAATCTATTTGAATGGTTTTCGTTTGAACCTGATAGTCTTTCTGAACCTCACCTGTAGAAGCAAGGGATGTGGCTGGTGATGCTAGTAGAGACAGCGCAAGTGCGCCTGTCAGAATAAGTGGCTTTTTCATAATCTGAAATTCCTCCTTGATGAGTTGTGTTGTTTGGAACAACTCTATCGTACCATCAAGATCATGTAATATAGGAGGTTGAATCTGGAAACTACCATTCTGAGAGATAGAGCATATGGGGAGAACCCCTGAGGAAGAACGACTGAACCCAACGGCGGCGTGGACAGAATAGTCTCATAATTTAATAGAGCGCACAAGGAAGTTTAGGAAGAGTTATCCATTTCGATTATAAATTTCATAAAAGTGCGCCTTGACAGCTTTTGTAAGGGAGGGGATTTGTTACATATGTAACATCAGTGTTACAAGGTAAACCTTCTATCAACCGTGCTGCAAGAGGGAGGATGTGCCTGCCGCACGGCGTTGGCTTATATTTTTTAGTTGGAGGGATTGGAAAAAGTTATGGTATAGTGAAGGTAGAATTAAAGGAGGTTGATTGTATGACGATGATACACCTGTCGATTCCGAAGCAGAAACAGCCTTTACATTTAAAAGCGGGGCGGGCTGCCTTTTTTGAACAGACACAGCTGATAGAAGGATATGATGATGAAAACTGCTGGCTGCTGTTCTTTTTTAAGCAGACCTTCCTGACGGCTGTTAAGACTAAAAAGATGAAGCGGACCTCCTACGCTTCCCGTGTATGGAAAGAAGGCTTGGTTTATGACCAGCCGAATCCCCTCCTGACCAGATTGATAGACGCGGAAAAACCCCTTCAGAAAATCAACTATCCCCAGTTGAAAAAGAAAGCCGCCCGGCATTTTACAAGGCAGGAACAAAGCCGGATCCTCACTCTCTTTGAATCTTTTATTCCTAAAAAACAACTGCTTGCTGATATTAAAGCTATCTTTTATACGTGTAGACGGGAAGGGAAAATGTTTGAATCCTACACAATTGTACGGGAAATGGTGCGTCTGGCGCCTGAGAGCCGGTTCGTACAGGAAATCAGCCATGACCTCGCTTTTGCTTCCGCATCAGAAGCTTACGAAACGCAGGAGGCTTCCTTATTCAAACGCGACCGCTTGTACGCCGAAGAACATGCATCGATGGAAGAGAAGTCACGCCTCCTTCTTAACGAAAACAGGGAAGTGGAACACCTTGTCCACAGGATCAACTCCCTGCCCCCATCCTTATCTGCTGAAGAATCAGCAGCGTTCCTTCATTTGGTGAAGGACACCTTTGAGCCCGAGGACCAAATGTCCTTGCTGGAACCACTCATATCCAGTCGTCCTTCCTATGATCAAGTCACGGATTTCCTGTTTGACCGCTATCTTGACCAACGTTTAGTAGAACCATCGGCCGGCATTGTTCAACGCTTTGACATCCAACCGCACTCAGATCAAATGGCATCGGCCGCGGCTATGCTTGATGAAATCGACATGCGCCAGTCCCTTGATGCGGTTCATATCCTTTTGGAAAAAGTCCTTCCAGTTCTACCGGAATCGACGGGACACCTGGTAGAGAAATATATCGAAGCCTTGTTTGAAAAGATGGAGATGGAAGAAATCATCGAGAGAATACGACCTTTGTCTGAACAATCCCCATCGTTTGAGAAAATCGTGCGGATGAAAGAGATTTCGGGTGATCTGGATCACCTTCTTGAACTTGGGGAAGGGTATTATAGTTTCCACCAGCTGGATCAGGCTCTGGAATGTTTCCAAATGGAGATGGAGCTTCAGCCCGACCGTCCTGAGCCTCTCCAATGGCTTGCCAAAGTGTATCAGGATAAACAGATGTTGGAGGAGTCTAAAGCGTATCAGAGACTCTGTGTGGACCTTCAAAAACGAAGCTGATTTTCAAATTGTCCGGTGGCAGGAAGCTGATCTTTTATAAGATCAGCTTTTTTTGTGTGGATATTATTGTCAATAGAGCGGATGTGTAATATACTACATTACAACACTAATGCACCCATTCGGAGAGAAGGTGATCAAAGTGATCCTGGATACAGATGGCATGAAACCGATTTATATACAAATCGCAGAATGGATCGAAAGTGAAATCATGAATGGCGGTTTGAACGTGGATGAGAAGGTTTATTCGCAGTATAAGCTGGCGGACATATACAATATCAATCCCGCAACAGCGGCAAAAGGGCTTACAAAATTGGCAGAGGAAGGGATTCTTTATGATAAGCGGGGAATCGGTAAATTTGTTGCCGAAGGGGCAAGGCAGATGATTATCGAGAAACGGAAGAACCAGACATTAAAGCAGTTGATTGACGATGTGGTGACAGAAGCCGGCTATCTTCAAATGTCAGAGAATGAGATTATTGAACTTATCCGGAATTCCTGGAAGGGGGGATCAGAATGAAAGCCGTTCAATGCAAAGAAGTAACGAAAAAGTACGGCAGAAGAACAGCGCTCCATGGGGTATCCTTCTCCATGGAGGAGAATAAAATCATAGGTCTTGCCGGTCGGAACGGAGCAGGGAAAACGACCTTGTTAAAGATTCTCACAGGTCTTTTGAAAGAAAGTGATGGAGAAGCTGAGGTCTATGGGAACCGCCCGTTCAACAATCTATTGGTATCGGCCAACAGTATCTACATTGATGATCAGATGAATTTTCCAACGTCCTTAACGCTAAAGGAAATTTTAGAGGAGGGACGCCGCTTTTATCATAATTGGGATCATACACTTGCGATGAACTTGTTTGACTATTTCGGTTTTCACCCAAAAGGTCATCACAACGAGCTTTCCAAAGGAAAAGAGAGCACATTTAATATGATTATCGGCCTGGCCTCCCGTTCGGCTCTTACGATTTTTGACGAACCCACTACAGGGATGGATGCCGCGGTTCGGAAGGATTTTTACAGAGCCTTATTAAAAGACTATCTGGCATACCCGCGGACGATCTTACTATCCACTCATCATCTTGAGGAAGTGGAGGATCTTTTGGAAGAGATCATCGTCCTGCAAAAAGGAAATCTTCTCCTGCATACCTCTATGGAAGACATGAAATCCTATGCGGTTGCGGTATCCGGACGGAACGAATCCATGCCGGAGTGGATGAAGCATAAGGTTTTCTTATATGAAGAGAAGCAGGGGCCTTACGAAAAGACCATCATCCTTGAGAATGATTTAACAACGGTGGAAAAAGAAGAGTTGAAGCGGAATGGTGTCCAGCTTTCAGCCGTTTCAGCGAGCGATGCCTTCGTTTATATGACAGGAGAAGCAAATGGGAAAGGGGGCTTGGATGATGTATTCAGCGGACATATCAACAGCGGAAGTGGTCAAAAAACAAGTCAGCTATAAATGGCGTGCCTATATCAGCGTGTTTACGTCGTTAGTGGTCATTCAGCTTCTGGCCGTTCTTTTCTCGTTGAATGGTACAGGAATGAGCAGTTCTGGCGGAATGAACTACAATATTCGGGTTGAGTATTACAATGCAGATATGATTATGATTTTCACGATTTTCTGGGGATTTATAACCGCATTGCTTCTGACAACCAAAGCCTACAGAGAAGATGATTTTGCGTTTGTTACGAACCGCACGAGCGGTACGTTGTCTACAATTATCTATTTGTGGATCATCTGCTCGATTGCAGGGTTCGCAGCTTCGCTCTCTGGATATCTCTTAAAAGTGGTTGTCTTTCTTTTTACCTCACAGGAGCTTTTGAGCAATAACGGGGCAGAAGGAGCAGGAATCTATGTCATGGGCCTTGTATCGCTCATCCTGACCATCTTTATGTTTGCAGGCTTCGGTTATGCTGCGGGGATGATAGTCCAGTGGAACAAAATGTTCGTTATCCTGCTTCCCGTCTTATTTATCGGCCTCTTAATTTCTTTGGAAAGCGCAGGGTACTCCATGGATCGCTTCTTTTTCCAATTCCTTTTTTCTGAACAGAATTTCTGGCTGTTTATCATGAAGAGTCTGGCTGTCAGTACAGCTGCTTATGTTATCGCCTTCCTCATCTCAAACCGATTGGAAGTGAAAAGATGATGGTTCTGCTGCCTATACTTATTCTTGCACTGGTCGTCGCCGTCACTGCGTTTTCTTCTATAGGAACGATGAAAATGCGCCTGGGGCAGGGGAAAACGGGGTTATGGATGCTTGGAGGGTATTTCGTCCTTCTGCTGGTATCGATGATTGTCTCTACTTTCCTTCCTTCTGAAACAACAGCTTCAATGAATGAGGAAAGCACACATTCAAAAAAACGATCAGAAATATCCATCCCTATGTTGATTGCCGAGGGAAAAGTGGATGAGGTAAACAAGGATACCCTTGTCAAAGAGTGGTCTTTTGAGCTTCAGGATCACCCATTGACACTTGAAGCCTATGTGGAAAACGAAGGTGGGCCGGGTATTTTCATAGAAAAAACTTCTGATCTAACCGGGAAGATTCAAGCCTCTTATTACCGCTCGCCGATCTACGTGGATGGTTTAAAAGTCCAGGAAGAATTCAAACCGACTTTGGTCATGAATCAGCAAACCTTGACGGTGAGCGTGGAAAATCCGGTTGATGTCCATTACCAAATGTTCACCTCTGAATTTCCTTTTACTCAGTTTTCCCAAAATTCCGTGGGCCGGGAGCGGGGAAGCCGTATCGAGTGGGGCGAGGAGGCCGTCTATATCCGTGTTCCTGAAGAAACAGAAATCATCGGAGAAAATGGAAATTACACCCTTATTGATCCAGCCGCATAAAGAACATGCAAAACGTCTAGGTGTCAAGCTCCTAGACGTTTTTTATTTATCGGCGTTTACCACAGCAGCCACCTTTACGCGGCTTTCGGCGTGGAGGTCTCTGTAAAGGCGCAGCATCCGTTTTCTTAGGTTGATCGTTGTGACTCATCCTTTCCCCTCCCTTCTTTACTATCATAAGCACATGTGATGAAAGCGAAACGGCGATTTGACCCAAACAGGGAAGATGATGCTTGTGAGGGAGGTGATATTTAATCGGGAAGGTTCATAGGATAGAAAAGAAGGATAGATGGACAACGTTTGCCTATGGATGAAATGTATGGATGGAGGAGGCGGAAGTGATGAATAAAGACGCTGTACAACTTCAGCAGAAAGTGATTTATTACCGCTCAGAGTTGGATAAATATAAGAAAAAAGTACAAGATTATCAGGAAAACTATCACTACTCCATGCTGGAGAGTTTGAAAAATGAAAACGAACAATTGAAGCAGGAAAGCGGTCGCTGGTCGGAAGAAGAAGCGGTGCTGAAAGGTGAACTGGCTAAAAGAAACCAGACGTACGAACTCCAGCTGGAAAAAGCCCGGACGGAGGAAGAGCATTATAAAGCAGAAATCAAGAAGTGGCAGGCCCATGTCGTTGATCTGAAAGAATCTGAAAAACAGGAAGAAGCTAGAAGGAAACAGGTCGAGGCCGAGCTTGGGGAATATCAGCAGCGCTTTTTTCAGTCTCAGCGGGATACGTCCATGCTTCAAAAAAGTTATGCCGAACTGAAAGTGGAGATCCAAAGGGAGCAGGAGAAACAAAAGGAATGGCATAAGAAGGCCGCAGAATTGGAAAAGTTGTTCATGGAAGAGGGAAGACGGACACGCCGGATTCTGCAGGACCAAGCCTTCTTAATGAACAATTACTTGGAAAGTCAGCGCCTGCTTCAAAAAGAAAAGCAGGAGAAAGATTCTCTCCAAAAAGATGCCTCCCTGCAGAAAAAGGAACTGGAAGAGATGAAAAAGCAGTACAAAGTCGAGCAGGAGCAGGTTCGTCAGTTAAAAGGGGAACTCCAAAAATGGCAGACGGCTGCCGATAAAAGGAAGAAGGAAGAGGAAAAGCTCCTTCACCAAATGGAGGATCAGATGGCTTCCTTTTTTGGTGAAGCCATCCGCCCTAAACATATGGCCGGCAATAAGAGTACTTTTATGAAAGTGTTGGAAACGAAAATTGAAGAGCTTACTTCAGAAATCGAGGCCAGCGAGCAGCATAAAGATAAATAAAGTTCTGCATTGTAGAAAAAACACTTATTATCTTGGGGAGGGTCACGTTCCGCTTATCGGTGGATGCCTGCCGCGGGCACGGCTTCAGCTGACTTGGACAGGAAAACCACCTGCAAAAGTGGATCTTCGGCTCGCGCTGTTCCCGCAGGCGTCACCACCGAACGCTCCTCGTGACATTAGTAGGCTGCTTCATGTACATCTATTTTGAATAGAGTTAGTTTCACCTGGTTATCGGCATTTCTGATCCCCGGTACCGGGGCTTTTTTTATTGCTTGGAAGATGGAATGGTGATGTTCAGCTGTCGCCGGTCTGTTCCATCTGTGTCGACAGTCCAGTATTCCCGTTGGGGTTCGCGTCCTGCGAAGTTCCGGTCGATCGTGTAGAGAATCTGGTCAGACGAACGGAAAAACAGAGGATGCCCTGCCTGAACGGAGCTTTTTGTAATCTGCTTGATGTTTTCCCCATTGGGAGTCATCGTGAAGATTTCATATTCGAAGGTGCCTTTTTCATTTGTGGAAGCCACATCGGAAAAGGCGACCGTGTTTCCATCAGGGGATAAGCGCGGGCCGCTGACGACCGGCTCCTGGGCTTTCGAATAGGACAGGGATTTCGGCCACATCGTCGTCGTTTCTCCGGATGGTAATTGAAGGCGCTCGATGGCATGCTTTTCATAATCCAGTTTATAAAGCAGCTCCTCTTCGCTGATGACCTGCAGAGAATTGATGGAGACCGAATTCAAGTCGGTGACTTCTTCCATTTCTCCGGATTCGATGCCCAGTTTATAGACATCGAATTCCGTCGGCTGGGTGCGGCCATCATCATAGACGTCCTTATATTCTTCATTTTTCAGAAGGTATAACTGGGTGCCGTCCGGAGAGAAACTCATATCTGATACGTACGTTTCCTCATCAAGCAGAGGAGTGGTTTTCCCTTCCTCCCACAGCATCAACTGTTGATGGTGGTGGACATCGCCTTCCCATTGACGGAGAAAGGCGATTTTACCGTCTGAAGCGAAAACGGGACGCGTATCGTCTTTTTCCTCCTCCGGTTCCGTCAACCGCTCGGCATCACCACCGCTGGAAGAAACGGTATACAGACTTCCGTGTCCGTCCTGATGGTAGGTGAAGACGATGGTTTCATCATCATGGGAAAGATCAGGGGCTTCCCCGAGGCCGGTCGGACCGCCGGGAGAATCAGCGAATGTACCGGTCCAGTACAACAAGCCGAACAGCACGGCCATACTGCTGATGAACAGGATGTTTTTCTTTATCAGCGACAATAGGTTCACCTTCCTTTAGCATAGTCTTTCGATAAAACGTGCGAAACGGCTCCGGAAAGAAGGAAGATCACTCCGTAAATGCCTATGATTATATGAAACAGTAAACCAACCAGAAGGATGAAAGCTCCGTACCCGGTCAAGGCTTGCGTGGTTAGAAGCAGGGCCTTTCTTTTTTTCATCCACACCAGCGATCCTGCAATGATAAGGAATATGAAAAAGACCGACCAGGCCAGCGTAATAAGCAGATCCATTATAAAGACCCTCCTTTATATCCAACTTAATAGTGTAAGTGGCAGGCCTACAATCAGAGTGCAGAACAATAGACCGGTAAAAATGGCTGTGACAGGCTTTCTTCCAATCATGTTCATTTGATATTTGTAAAAAGCCAGCCAGGCGGCCACTGCTGTCAGAGGCATAAATACCATGGCATTCATGCCCCCGAAAACGAGTGCACCCCAAGTGATGAACAAACCGGCACCGGAAATCATCAAGCCATAGATTATGTTTATGATGTGGCTGATTGTCGTCACCGTCCGTATGTTTTTATCAGCAGAGGGACTCGTGGTGGCGTAATATGAATTCCGTACGATGAAGATCAGGCACAGGAGGATAAGAATGCCTATAAAGAGACTTATGATGATGACCTGCAGCTGATAAAACTGGGGTACGACCATATAGTTGAACGCATTCCACAAAATCGTCAGGAACACAATCACATTGACGGACCAATAATGCTGGCCGGTCCAGGATATGTTGATGGCAGTCAAAACGACGAGCATTCCGAGCGACATCTGGATGGCAAGCCATCCCGGCCAAGGATCCCCGAACGAGAACGTCGCAGTGAGGTGGATGAAGATACCAAGCAGGATGGTACCGGCCCCGATCATGTAAAGGAGCCCCCGTTGGAAAGGATACAGACTTTCCTGGATACCGCCGCCGATCATGCCGGCATCCCCGAAATCCTTGATGGCCAGTTTCTCCGCTCTTTTTTCACTTTCCCCCTCATTGATATACTTTTGTTTGGCGCTCGTAAGGTGAGTGGTCAACTCTTCCCTGATTTCCTCCCGTTCTTCTTTCGTGCTCTGCATTTCCTTCAATATGTGATTGACATGCTTTTCAATTTTTTTCATGCCATATCCTCCGACGTCTTAGAAATGAGGTCGCTGACACTTTTCCATTCCTGAAGCTTCTGTTGCAGGATGGTGCGGCCTTCATCGGTGATGCGGTAGTATTTTCTGCGTCCTCCGGTAGTTTCGGACCAATAAGATGTCAGCCAATCTTTGCGCTCCAGGCGTTTCAAAGCGGGATAGAGGGTGCCTTCGCTCATATTGTAAAGCTGGTCACTCTGCTCTTTCAGGTGTTTCACAATCTCATAGCCATACATGTCTCTGCGGTTGACTAAGTTCATCATGAGAATATCGATGCTGCCTTTCATGATTTCCCGGTCCATAGATTCACACCTTTTCCAAATTATTCTAAAACCATTGTATAACGAGGCACCTCGTTTAACAAGGGTATAAATGGAAAACTCACACATCTGGGCCTTCGCACATACAGTATCCATTGAGGTGGTGAAAGATGATACATCGCGCTAAGGAGATCCGCGATGATCCGGTTCAAATGGAACGGCAGGAATGGAAGCAGAGACAGCGGCAGCACCGCTTGAAGCAGGCTCTGACGGTGTCATCACCGATTTTCCTGCTCCTGCTCTGGGAATGTTTTTCGCGGATGGGATGGATTGATGCTCGTTTCTTTCCACCCCCGAGTGCGATTCTCTTCACTTTTTGGGAGCTGGGACAGAGCGGTGAGCTGTTTCATCATATTGGGATTTCGTTGTTTCGGATTGCTTCAGGATTTTTACTCGGGGTTATCCCGGCGGTGGTGATCGGTCTATTTATGGGATTGTATTCACCCGCACGTCATTTTCTATCTCCGTTGATTATGGCTGTTATGCCCATCCCTACGCTTGCGCTGCTGCCAATCATCATTATTATGTTTGGGGTCGGCGAAGTTTCGAAGATAGTAACAATTGCCGGCAGTGTCTTTTTTCCAGTTGTCATCAACACCGTGGCCGGGGTGACGAACATAGACCGGATTTATCTGGATGTAGCAAAAAATTACGGGGCGGGATCAAGGCAGTTTTTCTTCAAAATCGCCCTCCCTGGGTCTCTGCCTGTCATGCTCGAAGGTATCCAGATGGGTCAGGCGATTGCCCTGTTGACGATTGTGGCTGCTGAAATGATGGGAGCAAATTCAGGGATCGGTTATCTTATTTGGACGTCCTATAAAGCCTTTCTGTTGAAGGAGATGTACGTCGGACTGATCGTAATTTCGTTCTTCGGCTACCTATTCTCTGTTCTGCTGCGCGGCCTGCAGGTGAAGCTTCTTCCATGGAGGTGATCCAATGAGTACAAAAATCGTCATGAACAATTTAACGAAAGTATTTTATAAAAAAGATGCGAAAGTAACAGCGCTGGAAAACATATCGATGAACATCGAGGACGGCGAATTTATCTGCCTGCTCGGTCCGAGCGGCTGTGGAAAAACGACCCTGCTCCGAATATTGGCGGAGCTGGAAAAGCCGAGTGCCGGGTCGTTTGCCATCACAAGGGAGAAAGATGGGCGCCCGCTCCAGTCGATGGTTTTTCAAGAACGGGGTGTCATTCCATGGCTGACAGTGGAAGGGAATGTGAGCTTTGGCCTGAAGATGAGACGCACGCCTGATGTAGTGACAAAGGAACGGACAGCGTATTACCTCAAAAAGACGGGGTTGGAAAAGTTTTCTGGGTTATATCCCCGTGAACTGTCGGGCGGGATGAAGCAGAGGGTCAGCATTGCAAGAGCATTTGCCAATGACCCGGAAATCCTTCTGATGGATGAACCATTTGCTGCTTTGGATGAGCAGAACAAATTCATCCTGCAGGAAGAGCTGCTGACGATCTGGGCTGAAACCAAAAAGACGGTCTTGTTTATTACCCACAGCATTGATGAAGCCCTCCTTCTCAGTGACCGAATTCTTCTAATGAGTGCGCAGCCGGGAAGGATCGTTAAGGAAATCCACATCCAGTCACCAAGACCGCGGACGATGGAGCAGATCCGCTCTGACCCGGAAATGGCCGCTCATTTTGTAAGCGTCTGGAATCATCTGCAGAACGAAGTGCAGCAGTCGCGTTCCCCTATTTGAAAGGAGTCGGGATATGATGGTGAAAAAAGTCTGTCATCTGCTTTCGTTTTTATTATTCCTTTTTCTTCTGTTCGGCTGTGGGGCCGTAGAGGAGGAGAAACAGACAGAAGGCAGCCCTCCGTCGGGAGATATGGAGCCGCTTAAAAAGAAAACGACGGTTGTCATTGCAGAGGATGGTGCGGCTTCCGGGGCCGGCTTTTACATTGCCAAGGAAAAAGGGTATTTTGAAGATTACAATATCGATATCCGGTTTACGAGTTTTGCCAATAGTGATGATATGCTTCCGGCTCTTGCTGCTGGAGAAGTGGATATCGCCGGTGGAGTATCGACAGCGTCCTTCTTTAACGCGATCGCTCAGGGCATTGATGTAAAGATCATTGCCGACAAAGGGCATTACTTTGAAGGGAATTCTTATTTCAGCTTCGTTATCCGCGAAGATCTGCAGGAGGAGATTCAGGAGTATGCCGATTTGAAAGGGAAGCGGATTGCGGTCTCTTCAAGAAATGCTGTCGATGATTACATTTTTCAACGAATGCTTGAGCATGCCGGTCTGACAGAAGATGATGTCGAACTCGTCCTGATGTCCGATTTCGGGAATATGCTGGCAGCAATGGGCAGCAAGTCAATCGATGCAGCCTTGCAGATCGAACCTTTAATTACCCAGGGAGAGGCACAGGGTCTTCACGTCCGCTTTAAAGATGCGACCGATTATGCTCCCGATGCTCAAATTGCCATGGTTCTCGGATCACCAGGCTTCGTTGAAACAGAAGAAGAAGTTTCTGTCCGGTTCATGGCGGCGTATTTAAAAGGAATCCGTGATTATAACGACGCCTTCCTATACGGGGAAGGATTGGATGAAGTGATTGGGATGATGACGAAACATACAGCTCTGAAAGACCCGGCCATATGGAAGAAGGTCGGTGTCACCGGTCTTGATCCCAATGGGCGGATGTTTGTTGAAGATATTCAAAAGCAGTTTACGATGTACAAAGAGAACGGTGCCATAAGTGGGGACGTTGATTTTGATAAAGCCGTAGATACCTCACTGACGGATCGCGCATTGGAGGAAATCGGTACGTACAGCCGGTAAAGAAAAAGGCACTCCTGACAACGGGGTGCCTTTTGTACTTTATTTACAATGAATTTCGTCATTTTTGACATGAAATTTCAAAATGATTCAATGGACGCATTAGGAAGGGATGGGAAAAATAGGAGTTTGCGATTGATCAGGGCCTAAAGTGGTATAGACGACTATATCATAATTCGTTACGCTTTTATTACAATTTGTAAACGCTTTCAAAAAATCGATACATAAACCGGCTTGTTCCGATCTCATTGTTTTGCAGAAGCGGCTCCGGATACCCGTGGCCCTTTTACAAATAAATAAGGATAAGGAGGAATGGCAGATGAAGACAATCGGAAAGTGGAGTGCCTTGTTTGTGCTGGTGCTCGGTCTTGTACTTCCCCCCGGACAAGGGTCTGTAAAGGCAGAAGAGGTATTGGAGAGACCGGAACTTATACTCCTCGAAAATGTCCCGCAGGCGGATGTGACTGTGAAGGGTGGACAGTTCGACTTAACGGCCTTACATGTGTACGGTGATGGGTCGTTTAAAAAGATCGAAGAGGGGCTGTCATGGACAGCTTCGAATAAAAAAGTAGTCCAGGTGGATGACAAGGGGCAGCTGACCTTCACAGGGAAGCCTGGAAGGTCCTGGGTTGCTGTATCGAATGGACGGGATAAAGATTGGATTTTCGTCTACGTTAAAGGTGGTAAAAAACAGTCGGAAATCCAAATTAAAAAAAATAAAGGGCAGAAATATGACCTGGTTCAGCATGCGATGGAGAACATGTCGATGAAGGAAAAAGTCGGTCAGATGCTGATGCCGGACTTCCGGAATTGGAACGGTAAGAATGTTACGAAAATGCTTCCTGAAATTGAGGATCTCGTAAAAGAGTATCATCTTGGCGGAGTCATCTTATTCAGGGAGAACGTCGTAACAACCGCTCAGACGACAGAGCTTGTGGCGGACTATCAGGCGGTGGCTGAGAAACATGGACTGCTTGTCACGATTGACCAGGAAGGCGGAATTGTGACTCGTCTGCAGTCCGGGACGGATTTCCCGGGGAATATGGCTTTAGGAGCCACACGTTCGGAAAACATCAGTCAGGATGTGGGCCGGGCGATCGGGGAAGAGCTGTCTGCTCTTGGTATAAATATGAACCTGGCTCCTGATATGGATGTCAATAACAACCCGGATAATCCGGTGATAGGGGTAAGGTCCTTCGGCGGAAACCCTGAGCTTGTAGCAGATATGGGGCAGGCTTATATGTCAGGACTTCAGGAAACAGGTGTAGCCGCCACAGCGAAGCACTTTCCGGGGCATGGGGACACGGCTGTCGATTCCCATATCGGCCTTCCGGAAGTACCGTATGACAAGGAACGATTAAAAGAAGTGGAATTGTATCCCTTCCAACAGGTGATGGATGCCGGGATTGATGCTGTCATGACGGCTCATGTCACATTCCCGGAAATCGATGATACGAAAGTCGTTTCCAAAAAGGACGGCGAAGAAATCGCTCTGCCGGCCACTTTGTCTAAAAAAGTGCTGACGGGTCTGATACGTGAAGAGATGGGATACGAAGGTCTTGTCATTACAGATGCGTTGAATATGAATGCGATTCAGGAACATTTCGGGCCTGTGGATGCAGTGATCCGCGCCATTAATGCCGGAACAGATATCGTACTTATGCCGGTAGGACTCGAAGAAGTGGCGGGTGGAATTTATGAGGCTGTTGACACAGGGGACATAGAAATGAAAACCATTGAGGATTCTGTAGAGAGGATTCTCACTCTGAAAATCAAACGGGGCATCATCAAGTCTGAACAGCCGCCTGCGCTTGAGGATCAAGTAGCGCATGCAGAAGAAGTCGTCGGTTCAGAGGAACATAGGCAGGTGGAAAAGGAAGCCGCAGAGAAATCCATCACTCTTGTGAAGAACGAGGAAGTCCTGCCGCTGCAGGCAGAGACAGACGATCATATTGTCGTTGTCGGTGATTCATTCAGCTCCTCCTTAGCAGAGGCTGTGAAGAAGATCCATGACCGGACAACGTTGATCGATCACAATTCTGAGGCCTTTACGTCCGAAGAGCGGACGGCTCTTCAAGTAGCGGATTATGTCATTGCGGGCACCTATACGTATAATGTCTGGACGAGATCACGGAATCACCCGCAGATGCAGCGGATGCAGGAAATTCTGGAGATCGCCGAAGGACCGGTCATCGGCGTCGGGATCAGAAATCCTTATGATGTGATGGCATATCCAGAAGTGGACGCTTATATCGCTCAATACGGGTTCAGGGATGCGAGTTTCACAGCCACTGCGTCGACTATTTTCGGGGCTAACCATCCTTCAGGAAAACTTCCGGTGACCATTCCAGGGGAAAATGGTGTGCTGTATGAATATGGAACAGGAATGAATGACTGAATTCTTAACAAAGGGGAGAGGTTCATTTGAAAAAATGGCTGGCTGCAGCACTTGTGTTGATCCTGACTTGGACGACATTTTCTGTTGTGATGGCGGATCACAATGGAAGCAATGGGAAGCATAAAGGACATTATAAAAATGGAAAAGCCCTTAAGCTTGGTGTGGAAGTCCTGCTTGATGATAAAAAAGACCTGATTGAAGGGAAAAAAGTCGGCCTGATTACGAATCCGACAGGTGTGGATAAGGAATTGAACAGCATTGTCGACCTGCTCCATAAGGATGAGGATGTCGATTTGACGGCTCTCTATGGCCCGGAGCATGGAGTCAGAGGGAGTGCTCAGGCCGGGGAATATGTTGAGTTTTACACAGACGAACAGACCGGTCTTCCTGTCTACAGCTTATATGGGGAGACCCGGAAGCCGACTCCTGAGATGCTGGAAGATATTGATGTGCTGATGTTTGATATCCAGGATGTAGGCACACGCTTCTATACGTACATTTATACGATGGCCTATGCAATGGAAGCGGCACAGGAAAATGACATTCCTTTCATTGTCCTGGATCGTCCCAACCCGATCAGCGGTGACACGGTCGAGGGGCCGGTGCTGGATATGAATTATCAATCGTTTGTAGGGAATTACCCTGTCCCGCTTCGTCACGGCATGACAGTCGGGGAGCTGGCGTTGCTTTTCAACGAGGAATATGACATCGGTGCTGACTTGGAAGTAGTGCAAATGAAAGGGTGGAAGCGCAAGATGGACTATGACGATACAGGTCTTTCCTTTGTTGCTCCATCACCGAATATGCCGACGGTGGACGCTGCCTACGTGTATCCGGGAGCGGCATTGATCGAAGGGACGAACGTATCGGAAGGGCGGGGAACGACCCGGCCGTTCGAGCTGATCGGAGCGCCATTCATAAACAGTACGGAACTGGCTGCGGCCATGAACGCCAATCATCTGCCTGGTGTAATGTTCCGTGCCGCTTCCTTTACCCCATCCTTTTCCAAGCATGGTGGAGAATTATCTCATGGCGTGCAGATTCATGTGACCGACCGGGATGAATACAAAGCAGTGGAAACAGGTCTGACACTCGTAAAGACCATTCATGATCTGTATCCGGATGATTTTGCTTTCCGAGCAGAGAACAGCTCGGGTATTTCCTTTTTTGATTATTTGATTGGGAATGGCTGGGTGCGTGACGCCGTCGAAAACGGCAGATCGGTGGAAGATATCCAGGAAGAGTGGGAAGAAGACCTGGAAGACTTCAATGATTTAAGAGAAGATTACCTCCTATATAAATAATGGAATCTCCTGCCTCAGAAGTAGATGATTGGGGCAGGAGTTCTTTTCTTTGTAAGCGTTATTTTTACATTCAAGGGTACCTTGTGATAAAATTTGTAAATATTCATACATATTTGACAAAAAATGCGCGGGAAAGAGGGGAAGGTCATGAGTCAAACGGCTTTACTTAAAAACGTATGGAATCGGATGTGGGTGCTTCATCGGGAAGCGAAGGAGCTGCTGACATTCGCCTCAGGGGGGGCAGGTTCCACAGGAAGTGCAGATGCACCGTCGGCCTCCAGCGAGGAAGACCCTGGACCAGCTTTTGATAGGAGACAGAAAATCGGACTGGTACTTGGGCCGCTTTTGTTTGTGATCACGCTGTTATTTCTGGAGGCGGATGGATTGTCCTCCAGCGCGGTGGCGGTTCTTGCCAGCACCCTTTGGATTGCAACATGGTGGATTACCGAGGCTGTACCCATTCCGGCGACATCGCTGCTTCCCCTTGTCCTTTTTCCGATTACGGGAGGGCTTGATGGGGGAACGACAGCTTCCTCTTATGGTGACAATACGATTTTTCTTTTTATGGGCGGCTTCCTTATTGCATTATCCATGCAGAAATGGAACCTTCATAAACGAATTGCCCTGTTCATTATTAATGCGGTCGGGACCAGTACAGAACAGATTGTTCTCGGGTTTATGGTTGCGACCGGGCTGTTGTCCGCCTGGATTTCCAACACAGCCACAACGATGATGATGGTGCCAATCGGTATGGCTGTCATCTATCAGGCTTCTGAACAACTGAAAAAACAGGGAGAAACCGTGGATCACAGTAATTTTAACTTCGGGAAAGCCGTCATGCTTGGTGTCGCTTATAGTGCTTCCATCGGTGGACTGGCAACTCTGATCGGGACACCCCCGAATACGATTTTCAAAGGAATCGTGGAGCAGACGTACAATATTGAGATCAGTTTTGCCGGCTGGATGGCTTTTGGTGCCCCTGTTTCGGTTATTTTCATCGCTTTAACGTGGTTTTACTTAGTAAAGATCGCCTACCCGATGAAAATTAAGGAACTGCCCGGCGGACGCAAGGTGATCAACAAGGAAAGGAAAGAGCTGGGGGCGATGTCATCTGAGGAAAAAATCGTCATGACTGTTTTTACGCTTACAGCGGCCGCCTGGATTTCCCGTTCCTTTTTTCTCGCTCAAATCAACGAAAATATCAACGATACGATGATTGCCATGACAGCTGCTGTGCTGTTGTTCCTCATTCCTTCGTCGAACAGAAAAGGGGATTATCTGCTTGACTGGGATACAGCAAAAGGGCTGCCATGGGGGATACTCCTTTTGTTCGGGGCGGGCCTTGCCATTGCCTCAGGATTTCAGGAAACCGGTCTGGCGGAGTGGATCGGGACCCAGCTGACCGTGCTGGACGGTGTCAATCTGCTGGTGATTATCGTCATTGTCACAGCTATGGTGATTTTCCTGACAGAGATTACGTCCAATACAGCGACGGCCACGATGATGTTTCCGATTATGGCTTCTCTGGCCAGTGCGATTTCTGTCCATCCGTACAGTTTAATGATTGCTGCAGGCATGGCGGCCAGCTGTGCGTTCATGCTGCCTGTCGCTACACCTCCCAACGCCGTTGTTTTTGGGTCGGGGTATCTGCGCATTCCTGATATGGCGAAGGCTGGGTTTCTTTTGAATATCGTTGCTGTTGTTCTGATCACTCTGGCTATCTATTTCTATCTCCCAATGGTATGGGATCTGGACCTGGCCTCTTTTCCGGAACGTTTTAACTCATAGAAAGAAGTGGATGTCATGGAAGCGACTGCTGCACAGCATCAACCTTATACACCATCAGAAGCGGGTTTCTGGCGTGTGACCATCGCGCTGATGCTCGCTTCCTTGTCTATATTTTCAACCCTTTATGTCTTTCAGCCGCTGCTTCCGGTTTTTACATCGGAACTGGATATTACAGCTACACAATCCAGTTTGTTGATGTCGGTGTGTGTTACGGCTATGGTTTTCGGTCTGTTCATTCTTGGTTTTGCTGCGGATCGATACGGACGGGCGCTTGTGATGCGGGGGTCTCTCCTTTTCACAGCTCTCAGTTTGGTCCTCATCCCGATCATGCCGGAATTTGAATGGATGGTGACACTCCGTTTTATACAAGGGTTCTTCCTGGCTGGTATCCCAGCGGCTGCCATGGGGTATCTGGGAGAGGAAGTGTCATACAGGCATATCGGTCTTGCGATGACCTTGTATATTTCCAGTAATGCCCTGGGAGGCATGGGAGGACGTGTCATCGGCGGTTACTTGACTGACTTATTTAACTGGCAGATGACCCTTTGGTCGTTTTCGGCTTTTGGGGTACTGGCTGCCGTCCTGTTTCTCTGGCTTTTTCCTAAGGAGCGTTTCTTTGAAAAAGCCGAACAAAATCTTGTAGTGGATTTAAAGGGCATGCTGATCCATTTAAAAAGTGGGCCGCTGCTTGTGCTGTTTCTCCTTGGCATTTTGATGCAGATTGTTTTTACGGCGGTTTGGACGTATCTGCCTTTTTATCTTGAGGGAGACCCGTTCGACTGGCCGTTGAAATGGATTGCCTTCACGTACTTTGCCTACCTTTTCGGTGTGCTCGCTCCTCCAGCTGCGGGCAGGATCTCGGATCAGGCCGGGTTGAAGAAGGTTATGTTCTCCGGTGTCGTGATTTTCCTGATAGGGACAGCTCTTACTGCTGTAAGAGAAGGTTGGAGCATCATGGTTGGACTTTCGCTTTTGTGCATGGGTTTTTTTGTGGCTCACTCGATGGCTTCCGCGCTTGTCAGCAAAACAGCCACCCATCACCGGAGCGGAGCGTCAGGGTTTTATTTGATCAGCTACTATCTCGGAGTGGCCATCGGAAGTACAGCCGTGGGCACCTTGTGGGAGAAATTTCAATGGTATGGGGTGTTGAGTGTAGGCTTTCTTCTCATTGTTCTGTTCATACTTTATCCTTTTTATAAAGATGCCTGATCTGATTTCTTCACGTGATAAGATAAAGGGAAGGAGAGGATACGATGCATGATGTTAAAGGAACTCAAGTGGACGCTCAGACACGATGCGTCCATTACCACAGCGATATCGATATCATCGCTTTGAAATTCCACTGCTGTGGAACGTACTATGCCTGCTGGTCCTGCCACGAAGAACATGCCGGTCACAAGCCGTCCCGGTGGCCCCGGGAACAATGGAACCAGCGGGCGGTTCTCTGCGGAAACTGCGGATATGAGATGACGATTCAAGAATATATGAATACATCGAGCTGTTCTTCCTGCAGCCACAGGTTCAATGAACGCTGCAGCCTTCATTATCCATTATATTTTGACATGGAAAGCCGCCCATAAAAGGAGGGCGGTTTTTTTGTGCAGAAAAAAGCCCCGGGACCTAGGGGTGTCCGGGACTGCCTGCAGTGTTATTTGTTCATCTTGAAGTGCGCATTCAATTGTCCGCGCAGCATTCGTTCCATCACTTTGCCTTTTTTCGTTTTCTGCAGATCCTTCCTGATTTCATAAGTCTGCACACCTTCCTCGCGTTTATCGGCAATCTGTAGAAGAATTTCTACATCGGAAAAAGAGTATTTGCGCGTTCCGCGTTTGGTACGCTCCGGGTAAATGAGTCCGCGTTCTTCATAATAACGGATCTGTCTCAGGGAAAGCCCGGTCAGTTCATTGACCGTCCCGATAGAAATAACCTTTTTATGCTTATACGACATACATTCTCCTCCTTGGCGGCTAAGGACGGTTCAATCGTTCTACAAGCGTTTCCAGTTCAGTCAAGGTGAGGGTGTAGAGTATTTCATCAGCAGCCTGATAGATGCCGGCTTCAATCAACTTTTGAATATAGTATTCTTTCATTTGGTCAACGGCCGCTCGCAAGTGGTGGGACATTATACATCACTCCCGTTCGGATTCCATTTTTTGTTTAAGTTATAATCAGTCTAATAGGAATTGTCTTAATTGTCACTCTTTATGTTAGAAAATCTGACATAATTTTTTCAGAGTGTGAGAAGATGTTCCATTATACGTGTCACCTTCCCGAATCTTTTATCTTATTCCATTAAAATGAAGAAAGTCGGTGGGGAAGATGGCTTTTGTGGCTGCTGGATTCATGAAATGCTGCAGGCACCGGTTGTTCCTGCTTTTTTCTATAAGATTATAATCATCTCTGTTTATCAGAGGGGGAAAAGGTGAATAGGACAAGAAAAAAGGACAGTGATATCTATGTGGATCAAGCATCCATATTTTAAATATGTGACAGGGGCCGTATTATTTTTAATCCTCGTTTACTTTCTTGAAAAGCTGGATTTTCTAGATCCGGTAAAGACTATTTTCAGTACGCTGTTTTATCCACTGCTGATCGCCGGTTTTCTCTTTTACATACTCCGGCCTGTAGTCAACGTTTTAAGCCGGACGCGTTATCTTCCTAAACCGGCAGCGATCCTGCTGGTGTTTGCTGCAATTGGCGGGGTGTTATATGCGGCCGGCCGGGCCCTGTATGAAACGATTCAAAAACAAATCAACAATATATCCCAGCTCCCTGACAAGGTGAAAAAGACCGCGGAAGAAGCCTCGGACACTTTAGAGAAGAATGACATGGGGATGGTATCCGGAGCGAATATCCAGCAAAGGGTGACGGAATACTTCGGCGGACTGACCCAGCAGATCGGTAGTCATATGTCAGACATTTTCTCAACCATTGCTGGGGCAGCCTCCGTGCTTGTTATCGTGCCGTTCGTCTTATTCTTTCTACTGAAGGATGGGCACCGGCTCCTGCCTTTCTTAAAGAAAGGGCTCTCTGAGAAATTGAAGCCCCGGGGAGAAAGACTGCTGAAAGATATAGATAAAACCGTTTCTTCCTATATCGTCGGACAGGTAACGGTGGCGGCGATTGACGGAGTGCTCACCTATATCGGATATGTCATCATTGGTCTTGATTTTGCTCTTATTCTCGGACTCTTTACAGCGTTCGCCTGCATCGTTCCTTTTGTAGGTCCTGTCATCGGGGCAGTACCTGCTATCGGAGTGGCCCTGATGCAGGAGCCATCCATGGCGTTTTACGTTGTCATCATATTCGTTGTTGTGCAGCAGCTCGAAGGAAATCTTGTAGCCCCGTATGTTTTTGGAGAGAAGCTGAATATTCATCCGCTCACCGTCATTCTGCTCCTTGTTGTCGCTGCTCCTTTATACGGAGTGGTAGGAATGATTATAGCGGTACCAACGTATACAGTCATCAAAGTCATTTTGAAGCACAGTTATCAAACCTATCAATTATATTATTCTAAATAAAGAAAAGCCTGGAACCCGTTTCCAGGCTTTTCTTTATGCTGTCCTCTAAACAGGTCGAGAGTTTCAGAGATATCAAACACCTATTGAATTTTTATTCGATAGATTGTATAGTTACTTAATATCAGAAATGTTTATTTATGCACTTATACTTATAAAAATGTCGGAGGAGGAAGAAGAATGGAACTACAACAGGCAAAAACGAAAGAGACAGCAGGAGCATCTGCTTATACAACGAAGCAGTGGATGAAATTCATCCTTCCTTCTATCATCGGGATTCTATTATTTCTCGTACCTATTTCTATTAATGGTAAAGTAACGATCGGGCTCGGAATTCTCGCGGACGGACTTCAAGGGGCCATTGCTGCTTATATTCCAGCTTTTATGACAGGGGTCATCGTCTTATCGACACTCGGAACGTTCTTCGTGAAATTCGTTCCCGTGGAAAAGAGAAAACCGGAGGCCTTCTTGTTTCAATTATTTGATGTAGGACCGCTTTGGATGGCCTTCCGTTTCCTTGGGGCCGTTTTTGCCGTTTTGACTCTCACACAGACGGGGCCGGCGGTGATTCAGTCGGATTTGACCGGCGGTGTCGTATTGAACGATCTGATCCCTGTATTGATGGTCTGGTTTTTGTTCGCCAGCCTGTTTATGCCGCTGCTCTTGGAATTTGGACTGATGGATTTTATCGGTACTGTGGTGCGGAAGGTCATGCATCCCCTGTTTAAGCTTCCGGGCCGGTCTTCGGTCGATGCGATGGCTTCCTGGATGGGAAGCGGGACTGTCGGGGTTCTATTGACGACCCAGCAGTATGAGGGAGGATATTATTCTAAACGTGAAGCTTCTGTGGTGGCCACGAACTTTTCCATTGCTTCCATTGCCTTCAGTTTAGTGATCGCCAAATTCCTGAATATCGATCACAGATTTGTTGCCTTTTACTTTACAGTCGTCGTCTGTGGTATAGTAGCCGCGGTCATTTGCCCGCGTATTCCTCCCCTGTCGAGAAAAAAAGAAACGTACTACGGGCCGGTCGGAAAACAGATTGATGAAGTCGTTCCGGAGGGAGTTTCTTCATTCAGATGGGGATTGGAAAAAGCGGTGGAAAAAGCCGATCAAGTGAAAAGTGCTGGAACGGTTGTGAAAAAAGGGGTTTATAATGTACTGGATATCTGGCTTGGATTGATTCCATTGGTTATGGCTCTTGGAACGGTTGCGCTGGTAGCTGCGGAATTCACACCTGTCTTCACGTATTTATCCTATCCATTTCTTCCTCTGCTGCAGCTGCTCCAGATTCCGGAAGCATCAGCCGCAGCTCCTGCGATGATCGTCGGGTTTGCCGACATGTTCCTTCCGGCTGTTGTAGGGAGCGGGATTGAATCAGAGCTGACCCGTTTCATAATCGGAGTCATGTCTCTTACGCAGTTGATCTACATGTCGGAAATTGGCATTCTGTTAATCAAATCTAAAATTCCGATCAACTTCTTTGAACTGTTCATCATTTTCCTGCAGCGGACCGTCATCACGCTGCCTGTGGCCGCATTGATGGCTCATCTCTTCTTCTTCTAAATACGCTGTTCATAAAAAGAGGCGCCGCTGAATATCAGCGGCGCCTTTTATTTCAATAGGGGAGGTCATTACATTCATAGGTTTCGGCTCTTTGTTTCGTTTTCAGGGGGCCTTTAAAGCTTTTATCCTTCAATGTTATAAAAAAGTTATCCTTCTCTGCGGCTGGAATGTTGCTGATGCTTGATATCCACGCGGAAATTAGGGTAGAGTATGAAAGGATTCTAATCTTGAAGAAAGAAGGAGCATGTATGGAAAAAGAAAATAATATCAAGGGAAATGGCTTAGCCTTAATTCCTTTTCTCGTCTTTATTGTCCTTTTTATCGGGTCTGGGATATGGACCGGAGATTTCTACCAAATGCCGGTGCTTGTCGCTATTTTTGCAGCGATTTTAACAGCCCTGTTTATGAATAGAAAAACGGATTTCCAGACAAAACTGCAGCAGTTTACAGAAGGAGGCGGGCATTCCAATATTATATTGATGGTCGTTATCTTTCTGCTTGCCGGAGCCTTTTCCACTGTCGCTGAAGGGATGGGAGCCGTAGATTCGACGGTTAACCTCGGATTGGCGGTGCTGCCTGGTCAGCTGCTTATTGTCGGCCTGTTTCTTATTGCGTGTTTTATCTCCATTTCCATGGGGACATCAGTGGGAACGATTGTCGCGCTGGCGCCGATTGGAGTCGGTATTGCGGATCAGACAGGTTCGGCCCTTCCATTAACTCTGGGAGCGCTCATCAGCGGGGCGATGTTCGGGGATAACTTATCGATTATCTCTGATACGACAATCGCGGCTGTCCGTACCCAGGGAACGAAGATGAAGGACAAATTTCGTGCCAACTTCCTCATCGTCCTTCCGGCAGCCATTGTCACAGCTGTTATATATGGTGTGCTGACCGCTGGTGCATCCGGGAGTACCCAAGGAGATCAAAGCTTTGAAATCATCAAAGTTCTTCCTTATCTTGGAGTACTCGTATTTGCGGTGATGGGGATTAATGTCATCTTCGTCTTAATGGGAGGAGTGATCTCAGCCGGGCTGATCGGCCTTCTGATGGGGGATTTCTCAGGAATGGAACTCATCACTCTCATTGGGGATGGCTTTGCCGGAATGCAGGAGCTTTCTCTGCTCGTTATCCTTCTCGGAGGTCTGGTTGAGCTGATCCGCAGAAATGGTGGAATCGATTTCCTATTAGAAAAAATCAGCAGTCGTGCCCGCTCCAGCCGTGGCGGTGAATTCAGCATCGCCGGTCTTGTTGCCGCTGTGAACGTTTCGACAGCGAACAATACGATCTCTATTATTACGGCGGGTCCGCTTGCTAAACAAATTTCATCACGGTTCGGGATTGACCCTAAACGATCGGCGAGTGTGCTTGATATCTTCTCAAGCTCTGTGCAGGGATTGATTCCGTATGGGGCGCAGATTTTATCTGCTGCCAGTGTAGCGAGTATATCGCCCGTCAGTATTGTACCGTTCGCCTTTTATCCCATTCTGCTGGCGTTATCTGGAATCCTTGCTATTCTGTTCAGGTTTCCACGTTCTCACGCAAATCAGAAGTAAAGCATTTGAAAAAGCATCAAGCCCTGGCTTGATGCTTTTCTTAATTGAAATTGACCATTGGTTATGTAGGAAAGTGGGAATAGGTCAATGGGCATATTCAAATGAAGCTTGTTATCCGTTTTGATTGACGGACAGCAGTGCCTGTTTCAAATCATTGTAGGTTTCCAGCTCTTTGAAGCTGATTTCTGAATCGATGGCAGCCATAGCCATTTCTGTCCGGATGCCGGTCAGAACGGTCCTCGTACCGAGCAGTTTGATGGTTTTCGTTAGATTGAATAAGTCATGAATGAATACATCATCAAACGTGGCGATTCCTGAGAAATCAATGAACAATAGCCTCAGGTTGTATTCTTTCACTTTATGAAGGGTATGATCTTTAACGACTTCAAAACGGTCCGGTGAGAATTCTCCCACCAGGGGCAGCACAGCCTGAAATTCATCAATAAGCACCACGGGAGTCGATACTTCATTTAAATCCTTCTCGATTTTCTCATGTTCTTGTTCTTTCAATTTATTATAGTTATCTGTGGTGGCACGAATCGCTGCATCAAAGGCAGTCACGACTTCTTCGGTGACGAGAAAGCCTTCTTCCACCTTCGCTTCCTTGATCATGTCTGACTTCCTCATGTGCTTCATCAAGGAGAGGCGGAAAACGCAAAGGACATCTACGGTCTGTTTGAGAAGCACCCCCTGGGAATAGAGGTAATTATTCGTATCATAACCGATTTCGGCGGCGTTGGTTTCCTCTGGATGCTGCAGAAGACTTCTCGCCACACGATCAAGAAGCAGGGACAGCATATCGAAGTGATAAGTCAATTCCTGATCGGTATAGTCGATTTCTAATTGGTCCAATGTTGCGGGAAGCAGTTCACTGACAAGTTTTGTCTGGTTATCTTCAAAGTATTGCGCGAGTCTTTGGTTTAAACTGTCCATTTTTGGTCTCCTTCCGATAAGCATTATTGTACCTATACCCTTTTTCATCGTTCTATAACTTAAAATTTCCCAGTCTGAGCATTTGATTCTATACTTATTTTACTCGGATGACTGTCCGGAAACAGCGAGGTACTGTTGATTGGAAAAAGGGGTGAACTGCTGCCCATTCCATGAAAGGGGCGTTTGGATGAGACCGAGACCATCGGCATTATACCGTCCGATGACTCGTTGGAATGCGAATAATTCATATACACCATCACCGTTGAAGTCGACGGGATATAACTGATTGAGTCCGGATACTGATCCTTGGATCGGGATCAGCAGTGTCCCGTCATCGGCATAGATTTCGGAAAGATAGTCCTCACTGCGGTTACTCAGGTCAATGATAAAAGACAGGGCGAGTGTCTCATTCGTCACGTTCACTTTATAATCATTTTGGTAAGTGACGGTATACGTAAATAAAGAATCGAAGGTCTCATAATTAAATAGAAGAGAAGGCTGATTGTTTAAGAATGCATAGACATAGTAATAACCAAATCCGCCGCTTCCGCCTGAGTCCATGCTGATTAAAATATTATCGATGCCATTACCCGTGAAATCACCTAAAAACAGCCGCGGTTGATATCCAGTGTTTGTAATGAGGGGAATACTGTAAAACTGCTGGGTGCGCCCGTCCTGGATAATGAGCGTAATGCCGGTTACGTACGGACTGTCCGGAGACTGATACCCGGTCAAGTACACATAGTCGGTGATGGAGTCTCCGTTGACGTCTCCTTGAGCAAAAGCTGTAACAACTGCCGTTTCTGCCTGCCGCCTGAAGTAATGCTGCATGACGCAGACCTCCTTTGTTACAGCTTATGCAGACTGGATCAGCAGAACCAAAAAAAAGAGCCCGGGAGGGCTCTTTTTTAAAGACGGCTGAATCCTTCCTGTTCAAGGAAAGACGCTGCTTCCTGGTAGGAGTTGAATGCCCCTTCCAATGTTTCATCAGCATAGACGTTGTAGCCGTCTTCTTCTCTTAATAAAATTAATGCCTGATCGCGATCGTTCAGCCATTCTTCCATAACCGGATTTTTTTCAGCCGGGGATAAGGAAAGGGAGTCAATCGCCTCTTTGATTAAATCTTTCAAAGCATCGGGGCTGTAGTCTTTAATATTGATCATGCCGCGCTCATCCGTGTCTGCGCCTTCGATTTCACCGGCATAGACAAAGCCGTTACCATTTGGATGAAGGCGGTATACAATGATTTTCTTATCATAAAGGCTGTCCTCATAGTGGAAATTCACTCGTCCAAGCGAGACATCTTTCCGGTCTAATTCTGAAAACTCTTCAATGATTGCAACTTTTTCTTCAAATGTAAGCATAACGTCCTCCTGATGTGATTCGTAGGCTTAGTATAGCACAACCGCGAACGTCATACATCAAGTCTGAAGCAATCATTTTGCGCCGAAGTTCATGCGTGTGTAACGCCCACGGACGATTTGATAGATGCCGTACAGCATCAGTCCCAATCCAGCAATACCGAGAAGGACCTGTCCAAAGGGCTGCTGGGATATTTCAGAAAGAGCACCGTCCATGCCTTTAGCCTGATCAGGGTTGGACGTCACAGCGGTCCGGATGAAGAAAAACCCAATCAAGCCAAGGACGACTCCCCGGGCAGATAAACCGAAGCGTCCACTCGTTTCAGCTACTTTCCGTCGATGCTTGTCCATATCACCATGGTTGAAAGATTTCATAAAACGTCCTGTGGATCCTTGGTAAAATTCGTAGACGGCATACCCGATCGTAATGATACCGATAGTTCCGACGAGCCATTGACCAAAAGGCTGGGATAATAATTGCGCGGACATGGTTTTCTCCGTGCTTCCCCCGCTTGAGCCTGCATTCACAGCGATTTTCACTGCATTGTAGGCAATACCACCATAAATGACAGCAGCTACGACATACCCAATCCGGGTGATGATCCCTTTTGCGTCACTGCCTTTATTGGCCGGGTCAAGAACGGCTTCGATCAAACGCCAGATAATGTAGCCGAGAAGACCGATGGCCACACCCCATAACAGGATTTCACCAAAAGCTACTTGAGCCACGGTACGGAACATCCCTGATGTTCCGGTCGTCTTTCCGCCCCCGACACCGATGACCGCCATGAAAGTCAGGAGGCCGATCAGCATGTATACCGTTCCCTTGGCCATAAAACCGAATCGGGCCAGCCGGCGGATCCATGGTTTTATATCCTCCTTGGTTTGTTGAGCATCTGAATTGCTTGAGGATGTAAATGTAGAAGCCATCTTTTTTTGTTCACTCCTTCTTTAACTTATGATTGCTTAGAAAAGTATTTCCCGATGTGGGAAAAAAAGAAACCGGCTCGTGGTGGAAATCATGTTAAAATAGGGGAGAGAAAGGGGGCGTCCTATGTATATGACTGTAAAGGAAACTGCTGCATACCTGGAGCTTCCTGATGACTATATCGAGTATCTGATTCATCATAATAAAATTAAAACGGTCCATGATGGAGAGCAGTGGCTGATCAATAAACATCAATTCTCCAAGCATTTGGAGCAGATGGAACACTACAGGGAATTGATTCAGGAGTATTTGAACAGCCCTATTCCGGAAGATCCTGATGTTAAAGATGAAGACTAAAAAAACAGAGCCGAATACAGGCTCTGTTTTTGGCTATTTTCGAACAGCTACGGCTTCAATTTCTACCCTGGCTCCTTTAGGCAACCTGCTGACTTCAACGGCGGCGCGTGCAGGATAAGGTTCTTTCAAATAGCCTGCATATACGTCATTCACAGCAGCAAAGTCATCCATGGAAGCAAGGTAGATATTCATTTTAGCTACATGGGAAAAATCGAGATCGGCTTCCTTCAGAACGGCCTTCAAGTTTTTCATAACCTGATGGGTCTGTTCGGTGACGTCATCGGATACAAATTCCATCGTGTCTGGGTCCAGAGGGATCTGGCCGGAAAGAAAAACAAGGCTGCCAAGGTCAACCGCCTGGGAGTAGGGTCCGATGGCACCGGGTGCCTGGGTAGTGGAAATCGTTTGGAACATGGTTCTGCCTCCTTTTATGTATGTGGCTAAAGTTTACCACGTTTCTTTCTTTGGACATAGCGTTATCAGCCGGCAGTTAACATGGGTCCTTCGTTCTTTAAAAGGAACGGGTCCCCCTTTTTGCGGTTTAGGCTTTTGGAAACGGGGAAAATGATTGAGGAAGGAGTTGAGGGCATGTCGTATAAAGAAAGACTTGAAAAGCAGATTGAAGAATTAAGAAAACACATGTATGACATATATAATAAAAATCCGGAGGATCCGGAACTGTTGCGCATTTCCCAGGATCTGGACGACCTTCTGAATCGTTTTGGAAACGAGGACAGCTTTCACTGCTCAAACCAGTGAGCCTTTTTACATACGAAGAGCTGCATGGTTTGATGGTTTTGACGTGTTGTGTTAAATTATCAGTAATGCCGCCCTGCGATCATTACGACTGCGGGAAACTTAACCATTCCTACAGGGTGGCAGGTTTCATACATAAAAAGAGCCTTCTGCATCGAGCAGAAGGCTCTTTTTATATGTTTTCAAGGTGCAAACGCTTTACTTCAAGAAAAAAAAGAATAAAAAAATAAATATTCAGAAAATGGGTTGTTATTCGACAAAGAAGCGGCTAGAATACTTTTTATATTCTCATTTGGAAGGAGGCTCAGCGATGGTCACATTTATCGCATCTGTTGCTTTACTTATTCTCGGTTATTTGGTTTATGGAAAGGTGGTCGAACGCATTTTTGTCATCAATGACAAAAAGACGACACCGGCCTATGAACAGAATGACGGATTTGACTACATGCCTATGAGCTGGTGGAAAGCGAGTTTGATCCAGCTCCTCAATATCGCTGGGCTTGGACCGATTTTTGGTGCTGTTATGGGTGCTCTTTACGGGCCCGTTGCATTTATATGGATTGTCATTGGATCAATTTTCGGAGGAGCAGTCCACGATTACTTCTCTGGAATGATGTCTCTTCGCCATAAAGGCGAGCAGTTTCCCGGCCTTGTAGGGAAATATCTTGGAAGCCCTGCGCGTGTCGTCATTAATATTCTATCGATTGGTTTGATGGTGCTGGTTGCCGCGGCATTTACTGCAGGACCGGCTCAGCTGATGGCAGAGGTTACACCGCTTGGTTTCTTTACATGTATCCTGCTTATTTTTGCTTATTTTCTGGTAGCAACTGTTCTTCCAATCAATAAAATTATCGGAAAAGTGTACCCGATTTTCGGGGCGATTCTTATCTTTATGGCAGTCAGTATCGGGATTGGATTGTTCTTCTTTGATAACCCGGTTCCAAACCTGACCGTAGAGAACCTTCATCCTCAGGAGCTTCCAATCTGGCCGCTGCTGATGGTTACCGTTTCCTGTGGTGCCATTTCAGGGTTTCATAGTACTCAGAGCCCGATTCTTGCCCGGACGTTGAAGAAAGAAAGCGAAGGAAGAAAAGTGTTTTATGGCGCAATGATTGCCGAAGGCATCATTGCCTTGATCTGGGCTGCAGCTGGAATGGCTTTCTTTGGGGGCACCGGGGAGCTTCAAACGGCCCTTGACGCAGGTGGACCAGCCAGCGTGGTCAACGAAATCAGTACATCTACGCTCGGAACTCTCGGTGGTATTCTTGCCGTTCTCGGTGTTATCATCCTTCCGATTACGACAGGGGATACAGCGCTTCGGTCGTCCCGAATGATGCTGGTGGATCTTCTCAAAGGGTTTACGAATAAAGAATGGAATGGAAAATGGGCGTCGATTCTCCTTGCTGTACCTGTCGCTATTCCAACCTTCATGCTTACACAGATGGATTACAGCTTTCTTTGGCGTTATGTCGGCTGGTCGAACCAAGTGGTGGCCACCGTCATGCTTTGGACGGGAGCCATGTATTTGATGAAGCAGGCGAAATTCCATTGGATCTGCAGTGTGCCGGCGCTGTTTATGACTGCGGTGGTCAGTACCTACATCTTTTATGCGCCGGAAGGATTCGGCCTTGCTTACTCCACATCCATGATATTAGGCGCCGTCATCTGGACAGCCGTCTTCACATGGTTCGTGTGGCAGGTGATCAAACACAAAATGCAGAAACAGCAGCGTGTCCTTACAACGAAAGCAAGTTGACCTCAACACCCTCCATCGTGGAGGGTGTTTTTTGTCTATGGATATCCTCCCTTTTGGAGGGCCGATAAAAAGGGCGTTGGATGGATCATATCCTAGTAACTTTATCGGGATTTTATGATAAAATAAAGAAAGTATCGAAATGAAAGGAGTCCTGGCATGAGTAAAATATATGTACTTCATGAAAACGACGATTGGACCGGCCACTTGACGGAACGGCTGGAAGAATTGAATCTTCCCTACGAACTATGGCATCTGGATCAAGGGACGCTTGATCTGACAAGCGAGCCTCCGGAAGGCATTTTTTATAACAGGATCAGTGCATCGTCTCATACGAGAAACCACCGTTTTGCACCGGAATATACTGAGGCTGTCCTTGCATGGCTGGAGCGCCACGGCCGGACGGTGATCAACGGCAGCCGTGCGCTGCGTCTTGAGGTAAGTAAAGTCAATCAGTACATGGCTTTGAATCAGGCAGGTATTCAAACACCGAAAACCATCACAGCAGTGGGCAGATACAACATCCTTGAAGCGGCCCGCAAGCTTGATCAGTCCTCTTTCATCACAAAGCATAACCGTGCTGGAAAAGGTCAGGGGGTCCAATTGTTTCATTCGACTGAAGCTTTGAGAGAATATATTGACGGCCCGTCCTTTGAGGAACCGGTCGATGGAATAACGCTGATTCAACAGTATATCGAGGCTCCCGAACCTTACATCGTCCGCCATGAATTTGTCGGTGGGAAGTTTGTCTACGGGGTGAAAGTGGATACATCAGAAGGCTTCGAGTTATGCCCGGCTGATGCCTGCACCATCGAAGACCTTTACTGCCCGACAGATCAACAAGCGGAAGCACCAAAAGCAAAGTTTGAGATTCTGAAAGATTATCGTCCGGACGTTGTCGATCATTATGAGGCATTTTTAGAAGAGAACAACGTTCAGGTTGCAGGAATCGAAGCGATTCAGGATGCTGAAGGAAACCTTTACACCTACGACGTTAATACAAACACGAATTACAATTCTGATGCCGAGGCTGCGGCCGGTACTTACGGCATGCTGGAGCTTGCCCGTTATCTTGGCGGCCTGCTTGAGAAATCTTATGTATAAAAAAAGAGATCGATCACACCTTGTGATCGATCTCTTTTTAATGGCGTTTGCTCAGCCACAAGACTCCTGACTTGGCAAGACGGGGAAGGACACCGGTCATCGGCTTTTGGAGCATGTTGCCGAATCCGTCGTTTTTTCCAAGCGACCCGAGGGACCCCTTCAGTTTGACGTCGCCGGGACGTTCCGGTACGCGGTCCTGGAGAACGGCACGAAGGACATCTGCGACTTTTTCGCCTTGCTGGCCGGCCAGCTGTGCACTTGGAGAGTACTCGGAGGACGCACAGTCTCCTACGACATAGACATTTTGATGAGAGGGTACCTGGTAGAAATCGTTAATGATGACTTTTTCCTGATCATCTTTTTCAAAAGGAAGCTCTCGTACGAGGAAATTCGGACGTACACCAGCGGTCCATACTGTGACATCATTGATATAGCAAAGACCGTTGTTGCAGACCCCGTCTTGTTCGACGTACTCCACATTGGCATGGTGGATAACCTCGACACCATTGTCATTGAACCATTTCTCCACATATTCCTGAATCTTTGAATCAAAAGCTTTCAATACAGAAGAGCCCCGGTCAAGCAGGCGGATGTTCAAATCCGGCCGGCTTTCACGTACCTCAGAAGCGACCTCAATGCCGCTCAGCCCGGCACCTACAACGGTAATCTTGCCGTATGCTCCGAGGTTATTAATGGAATAGCCGGCACTGCGGGCTTTGGAGAACGTCTGGACACTTTCTGTAAATTGCTGTGCCCCTTCGATGCCGTGGTAGTTATCCTCACACCCGAGTCCAATGAGAAGATAATCATAGGGAACAGGCTCAAGGCCGCCTTTCACGCGGACGTGCTCGGCTTCGACATCAATGTTTTCGATTTCATCAAAAACGTAATCCACCTGCTCATGCTCTGGAAAGTCTACACGGGCATGTCGGTCGGATTCCGTGCCTGCAGCAATGGTATAAAACTCTGTTTTCAATGAGTGGTATGGGTTTCGGTCGATAACGGTGATGTGTACATCATCCCTTACGCCGTCAAGCAGCCCGTGAAGAGCATTCATGCCGCCGTATCCCCCACCTAAAATGACAACTTTTTTCACTTTTGTTCCACCACCTTCACAAATTCAAATCCCCTGCGTTCCCTTTTCGTAAACGTTTTCTATCATTTGTTACAATCATTAGCGTATCAAAAAAATCGTCGAAAAACTATATGAATGGCGCATTTATTCCTGGTTGTGGCAGAATATGGATGTCTTTTCTGATGCAGGAAGACATAGTAGAATGAAGCTAATTCAGAAAAAGAGAGGGTCAGATGATGAAGCAGGTATACAGCAGGGTGATACAATTTCGAGGCTCCCATTATGATTATGGATATTTTCAGGGGAAGCAGCTGAAAAATTCGATGACGATAAAAAACCGGGAAAAACAGTGGAAGGTACGTATCCCGCGTTTTACAGTAGAAGAATCAGAAGTGAAGGAGGCGATTACCCGCTTTGCTCCGGGCATTTGGGATGAACTTCTGGGGCTCAGGGATGCCCTGGAGTGGCCGATGGAACGAGTGATGATGGAATTCGGCGGCTACCGGGTCGACTATAAACGAAGCGGCTGTTCCATCATGACAGGAGATGGGTATTTTATCCGTAATTATGATTATATGCCGAAAACGTATGAGGGGCGTTACGCCTTGTTTCAACCGGAAGACCAGGGATACAGCACGATCGGGCCGACCCAGAGAATTACCGGCCGTATGGATGGGATGAATGAAAAGGGACTCGTTCTCGGCTATAACTTTATGCATCGGAAGCGGCCGGGAGATGGGTTTATCTGCTGTATGATTGGAAGAATCATCCTTGAAACCTGTGCGGATGTAGAGGAAGCCGTGGCGATGCTGAAAGAAATCCCCCATCGTCATTCGTTCAGCTACACGGTCTTTGATCCGAGCGGACGTACGTATGTTGTGGAAGCTTCTCCGCGTGGAACGGCTGTCAGGGAAGCGGATGTGTGTACCAACCATTTTGAAATCATGGTAGAGGAAAACCGGAACCATTTGGTGGATTCTAAACGGCGGATGGAGGCTATCCAGACCGGACGTGAACAGCTTTCCCAGGCTTACGATGCTTTCCGTCTGATGAATGATACAGCCGGCGGTGTATTTTCTGATCTCTATGACCAATGGGCTGGCACGATTCATACAGCCGGCTACCTCCCAAAGGAAGGAAAGGCATGGTTTGCCTTAGGGGGGGATCAGGAGCCGGTGGAATTGAACTTTCATCATTGGCTTGCAGGTAAAGATGAAGCACGGACGATGATTTATGGAGAAGTGGATACAGAACTGCCTTTTGTCCACATGGAAGACGGGGCTTACTGGAATGGAAGAAAACAGAGATAGGGGGAGCACAATGACGGAACGTTTGGTTGTATCATGGAGCGGCGGGAAGGATTCTGCTCTTGCCTTATATCTGATGTTGAATGACCCTGCCTATACTGTAAAAGGGCTGATCTCAACCATTTCTGCGGAAAGGAAGAGGCTTCCGGTCCATGAAGTGAAAACGGAATGGATGAGGAGCCAGGCTAAGGCACTGCAGCTGCCCTTATACGAGGTGGAACTTCCGGAAGAGGCCTCCAATGAGCAGTACGAGCAGGCGTTAGGACGACAAGCGGAGCAGCTGAGGAAAGAAGGTGTCTCTGCTATCGTCTACGCCGATCTTTTTCTTGAGGATATCAGAGATTACCGCCTGCAGCTCATGGATAAAATAGATATGGAAGGAATATTTCCTTTGTGGAAACAGCCGGCAAAACAAACAGTAGAGACTTTGATCCAGCTTGGCTTTAAAAGCATCGTGACGACCGTGGATACCGACGTTCTGCCTGCAGAATATGCTGGAAGGACGTTCGACATGGATTTTCTGGATGCTCTTCCTGAAGAGGTGGATCTGTGCGGGGAACATGGGGAATTCCATACCTTTGTCTATGATGGTCCCTGTTTCATCCAACCGCTGGCCGTCACCCCGGGCCTTCGTTTTACCTCTTTAGGTGGAAGATTTGCTCATGTAGAATTAGAGGAGCCCGGCGAATAAATATGGTAAGATAAGTAGTCGAGAAAAGATTCACTGGAGGTAATTATGGAAGACATTTTACAGTTGAAAGATAAGAACATCGTCGTGATGGGTGTAGCCAATAAGCGGAGCCTTGCCTGGGGCGTAGCGAGGTCCCTCTACAAGGCAGGAGCGAATGTCATTTTTACATATAGAAAAGACCGCAGCTATACAAAACTGCAGAAGCTTCTTGAAGAAGAAGGCGTCGAGGCGAAAGCTGTTATTCAGTGTGATGTAAACAATGATGAGAGCATTCAGGAGGCCTTTGCGAAAATCGGGGAGCAGGCAGGTGTGATCCACGGTGTCTGTCACTCCATTGCCTTTGCCCATGCGGAAGACTTGAAAGGCGATTTTATCGAAACGTCCCGCGACGGCTTTGCCTTCGCTCATGATACGAGTGCTTATTCCCTCATAGCGGTAGCCAAAGCGGCGCGGCCGTATATGACAGAAGGCGGTTCATTGATAGCTATGAGCTATCTTGGTGCGGAGCGCTTGGTGAAAGGGTACAACGTGATGGGTGTAGCAAAAGCTTCCCTTGAAGCGGCTGTACGTTACCTTGCTGAAGATATGGGACAGCAGCAGGTCCGTGTAAATGCGATTTCTGCGGGAGCTGTCCGTACGCTCGCGGCGAAAGGTGTACCAAGTTTCAATGAAATTCTCAGCAAGATTGAAGCAACGTCTCCGCTTAGAAAAAATGTGACACAGGAAGAGGTCGGCGATATGACGCTGGCCATGATGAGTCATCTCTCCCGTGGAGTAACCGGCGAAATCGTTTATGTAGATTCTGGATATAATATTTTAGGTTGAACAAAAAGCTCCCTTATTCAGGGAGCTTCAGCTTGTAGAGAAACTTCTGTTTCTTTACAAGCTTTTTTCTTTCTTGCCGCCAGGAGCGAAAGCCCCTTCCCTTTCCGCGGACGAGCGCCCGAGCTTCCTCGCAAAACCCACGCTCGGCGATCTCGGACCACTCGTTCTTCCGCAGGAGTGGAAGGGGCGCCGCTCCTTGGGAGTTCTTAAACATCGAAAATGACTCTCCTCCACCTAGCTCATCCTTGCTGGATGGAGGACAATCTTTTTCATATTCCATCAGGCAGCCGTTATCAGCACCTGTTCTTTCCCTTTTTCTTTTCCACGCAAGCGGCCATAACGCAGCCCATGCCGTTCTTTTGAATCTGCGTACACGAGGAGCGTTCGGTGGTGATGCCCGTGGCATCCATCCACCAAAAAGCGGATTGTGGCCCTTCACACGACAAATGGACAACTCTAACTAGTTAACACGGACTTTTTCTACAGCCAATAGCTCCCTTATTTAGGGAGCTTTTTTAATGGTTAGGAAACGTTTCACGTGGAAAAATTAGGGTATGGGTAATTTAGTGAGTGAAAATCAGCACAGGACCTTATCATTAGATCGGAGGCTTTACGTATGCAGAGACAACAATCAATCATCGAAGAGTCACTGAAAGCAGTTATGGAAGATGAAGATTTTCTACCGGACCTGAAGTACCAGTCAAGGGAGCAGGCGTATAAATCGCTGGTGGCCCTTCTGTCCACACCGAATCACGTGCATAAATCATACTTAAGAGTACCCATGGAGGACGGTCAGATCGTTCGTATTCCGGCATTTCGTATTCAGCACAGCGATACAGTAGGCCCATATAAAGGCGGGATCCGCTTCCATGAATCGGTCCATGAAGACGAAGTGGCCAATCTCGCTAAGCTGATGACGTTGAAAAATGCCCTCCATGAGCTGCCGTTCGGCGGAGGAAAAGGCGGCGTCGGAATCAATCCGAAAGATTACAGCGTGAAGGAACTGAACCTGATCTGTAAAAAATATGTCCAGTATTTTAACGATATCCTGGGGCCTGATAAGGATATTCCAGCTCCTGACGTAGGAACGGGAGAACGGGAAATGGACTGGATGATGGGGGAGTTCAAGGCGCTTCATCCGGGAGAACCTTACCGCAACAGTTTTACAGGAAAAAGCATTGTGAATGGTGGATCGCTGGGACGCCGGGAATCAACAGGAAAAGGTGTCTATTTTACGTTCCGCTATATGCTGCATGACTTCTTGAAGAATAATAAGGACTGGCTGGAAGGAACGGATAATATATTTGCCAAAACGGCTCTGGATCATGCCGATAAAGAATTGAAAATGGCTGTCCAGGGCTTCGGAAATCTGGGATCTGTCGCCGCGCTTGAATCCAGGAAATGTGATTACTTAAACAACAAAGTGGTCGCTGTAAGCGATGCAAACGTCATGCTTTACAACCGTGAAGGATTGGATATTGAAGCACTTGTGGAATTCACGAATCAAAACGATGGAGACCTTCCAACCGAAGATCAGCAGCTGGAGGAGCACGAAATTCAAGCGGAAATCAGAGATCGGGATGAACTGCTTACCATGGATGTCGACGTCCTGTTCCTTGCTGCGCTGGAAGATCAGATTCACGAAGGCAATATGAAGGATATCCAGGCGGAAATTATTGTTGAAGGCGCCAACGGACCTATAACAGAGGAAGCAGATAAGCACTTGGCGGATAAAGGTGTCTTAATTATTCCGGATATCCTTGCCAATGCGGGTGGTGTGATCGTTTCCTTCTATGAATGGGTGCAGGGAAGAGAGGCGCGTTTCATGAACGAAGACGAAGTATTTGAACGGCTTTTTGATAAAATGAAACATACGATGGATACGATTCTTCCGCAGTTCTTCGGAGACCCCTTCCCGCTTCGTCAAAACTGCTATATCCACTCCGTTATGAAATTGTCCAACATTATGTACCGCCAGGGAAAACTATACTGAAGAAAAAACTCAGCCTTTCAAAGGCTGAGTTTTTTGTGCATTTTTCCGGAAAAGTGGGAAAGGTAAGGAGTGATGAACCTAGAAGGAGGAATTATCGTGTTAGAAGGAAAATCTGCCTTAATTACAGGATCAGGACAAGGCATCGGTTTGGAAATTGCTACGGAATTTGCAAAAGCCGGTGCCAAAGTTATGTTAAATGACATTAATCAGGAGACATTGGACAAATCGGTCGAGGAACTTCGTTCTCAAGGCTTTACTGTCGAAGGTGTTGTCGCCAACGTGGCGAAAGAAGATGATGTGAAAAATGCGATTGAAGAGACGGTCAGTAAATTCGGCAGTATCGACATTCTTGTCAATAATGCCGGGATTCAGCACGTGGCTCCAGTGGAGGATTTTCCATCTGAGAAGTTTGCATTGATTCTTGATATTATGCTCAAAGGCCCATTTTTCGGAATCAAGCACGCCTTCCCTCATATGAAAAAGCAAGGGTACGGACGTGTCTTGAATATGGCCTCCATCAACGGTTTAATTGGGTTTGCCGGTAAAGCGGGGTACAACAGTGCCAAGCACGGGGTCATCGGACTGACGAAAGTGACGGCTCTGGAGGGAGCTGATGACGGCATTACCGTCAATGCCATCTGCCCGGGCTATGTGGATACGCCGCTTGTTCAGAATCAGTTGGAGGACCTGGCGAACACGCGGAACATTAAGAAAGAAAAAGCCTTGGAAGAAGTTATCTATCCACTGGTCCCGCAGAAACGTCTCCTCCAGGTACAGGAGGTTGCTGACTACGCCATTTTCCTTGTCAGTGACAAAGCGAAAAGCATTACTGGTCAGGCTGCAGTAATTGACGGTGGGTATACCGTTCAATAAATCCATAAAGGAAAACCCTGTACCTTGTGCAGGGTTTTTAAATGACTTAGATGAAAAAAGGGAGGAACTTCTGAATATGAGAAGTTCCTCCCTTTTTTCTATATGATCATTTGGAGACGTTTGCGGCAGCCGGGTTAATTGATTCCCATCATTGCCAGCAGGATGATGGCTATGGTTGCAATCATTGGAATGACCAAGCCCACTACAAATACGTCTTTGTAGGAATCCTTATGGGTCAGGCCGGTAACTGTGAATAAAGTCAGCAGTGCCCCGTTGTGAGGAAGGATGGAAGCGCCTGAAGCTACAGAGGTAATTCTGTGGAAGGCTTCCAGGCTGAGTCCCTGATTCACAGCTATATCATAATACTCCTGACCGAGCGCTTCCAAAGCGATTCCCATACCACCGGAAGCAGAGCCGGTGATCATCGCTAACAGCTGGACAGCGAAAGCTTCTGAAAAATAAGGGCTGAGTGGAATACTGAAAATAAGGTCTTTCACTGTATCAAATCCGGGGGAAGCGGTAACGACTGTCCCGAAACCAACAGCCGCACTCGTATTGATGGTCGCCATAACCGATCCGGAGGCACCACCGTTAATGGCTTTGATAAAGTCCTTATAATCTTTCCAGTTAAACGCCATAATCAGCAGGATCCCGATGAGCAGGGCGGTCAGGATATTCAAATCAAATATATTCAACGTCGCTACGACTGCAATGAGGGGGATGGTGGATAGAATCCAGTTTGGAAGTTCTTCCTCGTTGACACTTTTCACCTGGTTATCCCCTTCAGGCTCTGTAAAGGTCTCATCATTTTTAGTCAGCCGGCCTTCGCGGAATTTTAAATAAAAGTATCCGCCGACAGCCATGATTAAAGCGGCGACGATGCCCAGGATCGGTGCTGCCATCGTATTGGTTTCGAATGTATTGATCGGGATGATGTTCTGAATCTGTGGTGTACCCGGAACAGCGGTCATCGTAAATGTGAAAGCGCCGAGAACAAAGGTGGACGGGATCAGCTTTCTTGAAACATTCGCTTCTCTGAACATCGCTACAGCGAGAGGATAAACAGCGAAAACGACGACGAACAGACTGACACCGCCGTAGGTTAGGATAGCAGCCGACAGCAGCATCCCCAGTATCGCACGTTTTTTCCCAATGACACTGGATATTTTATGAGCGACTGACTGGGCAGCACCTGTATCCTCCATCAGCTTTCCGAAAATCGCACCGAATAGGAAGATGGGGAAGTAGTCTTTCGCAAAGTCGACGAATCCCTGCATGTACGTGTCGGTATAGGCAGGGAGGATGTCCATTCCGCTTAGAATAGCGACAAAGCCTGATACGAGCGGGGCAATCCAGATGATGGACCAGCCCAGATAGGCGAGAAGCATGAGTAAAACAAGTCCTAATAGGATACTAATCATGATGATTCCCTCACTTTATGTGGTTGATGTCTGTTTTACTATGTCCAATTCAGCGGATTTGATGAACCACAAAAAAAACTGCCGGCGCTTGGCCGGCAGTTTTGTTGATCAACCTGTATTACGAAGTCCTGCAGCGATTCCACTGATCGTCAACAGTACTTCTGTTAGAATTTCATCGTTTGGATCTTCTTCCTTGCGGAGCTCTTTAATCAACTCCACCTGCAGGAAGTTCAATGGATCGACGTAAGGATTCCTCAGACGGACGGATTCCTTGATCGTCGGCTGGTGATTCAACAGTTCATCATCCCCTGTAATCCGGAGGAGAATTTCTTTCGTACGCTCATATTCTTCAACGACTTCATTGAAGATCCGTTTTCCGATCTTTTCATCCTGGACAAGCTGGGTATACTCACGAGCCGTTTGAATGTCGGCTTTCGTCAAGGCCATCTGTAAGTTATTGATGGTTGAACGGAAGAACGGCCAGTTTTCATACATCTGCTGCAGTTGTTCAAGTTGTTCGCTGCCCTGATCGGCATAATAAGCGAGACCAGATCCTGCGGCGTACCAGGCGGGGAGAAGCTGACGGTTCTGTGTCCAGGCAAAGACCCAAGGAATGGCGCGCAGATTTTCAAACTTGGAGCTGTCCTTACGCTTCATTGGGCGTGAACCTATATTCAGGCCGCTGATTTCTTGAAGCGGTGTGGCTTCATTGAAGTACGTAAGAAATTCAGGGTCACCGAAGACAAGGTCCTGGTATTTTTTAAGAGATACTTCGGAAATTTCTTCGATGGCCTGTTCCCATGTGTCTTCACGATGGTGGCCCTGCTCTGATTCCTTCGAGACATTGGCCGCTCCTTCCACAAGAGTGGAGGCTGCCTGTTCCAGACTTCGGTAAGCAATGTCACGAAGCAGATAACGGGAAGAAAGCACTTCTCCTTGTTCGGTGATTTTCACTCCTTCACCAAGGGTTTCAGCAGGCTGTGACAGCAGGCTGCGGTTCAATGGTCCGCCTCCGCGGCCTAATGAGCCGCCTCGGCCATGGAAGAACTTGAGACCGATACCATAATCCTCGGCCATTTCACGGATTTCCTGCTGAGCCTTGTACAGGCGCCAGTTGGCCGTGAGTGTTCCACCATCTTTACTGCCGTCGGAATATCCGAGCATAATTTCCTGTGAGCTGCCGCGCTTTTTCAAGTGGCGGCTGTATATGTCCATATCAAATACAGTTTTAAGAATCTCAGGTCCGGCAACGAGATCGTCCACGGTTTCCAGCAGCGGGGCAACATTGATGTTGCTTTCCACAGTGCCGTCGGCGTGAAGTCTGTAAATACCTGCCTCTTTAGCAAGGACAAGAACTTCTAGAAGATCACTTGCGGCTTCTGTATGACTGATCAAGTAAACTTCAATGGAGCGTTTACCGAACTCCAGGTGAGCTCTACGGATCATTTGGAAAACGGTCAGCATCTGCTGGGTGGACTCTGAATAATCCTCGTTCAGCAGGGAAATCGGACGTGGGTCCTTCAATACATCCTGAAGAACGGCCAGCTTCCGCTCTTCAGAGAGAGCTGAATAGTCCTCTTCAATTCCAACCTTGCGGAGCAGCTCGGTAACCGCAGCTTCATGCTCTCCGCTGTGATTACGGATGTCCAGGGTAGCGAGATGGAAGCCGAACATTTCCACCTGACGGATCAACTTTCTCAATTTCTTCAGTTCGCCGCGGTTCGGCTGATGGGTCTGGGCGCTTTCTTGAATAAGGAGGAGGTCCTCATGCAGTTCATCTGCATCTTTGTAACCAATCTCAGACCGGCCTACCTGACGCAGCCGTTCAAGGATGATGGCAAACTTCCGGCGATAAATTTCCCGGTCATCCCGCCATCTCTTTTCTTCAGAAAGAAGAGGTTCCTGCTCCTCGATCGATTGTTTCAGAGCTTCGGTCACGGTCACCTGTGTCGAAGAGTGGCTGAATCGTTTCATCAGCTCCACAAGCACCTGGTCATATTTCTTTAAAGCCAGCTGCCGTTGTTTCTCAAGCGTTTCCCAAGTGATTTCAGGAGTCACGTTGGGGTTTCCGTCACGGTCTCCACCAATCCAGGATCCGAATTTGAGGAAATTCGGTACGTCCCAGTCTTCTCCCGGGAAATGATCTTCCAGTCGATTTTCAAGCTCCTGATGAATATCAGGAAGAACATCAAACAAGGTCTGGTCGAAGTAGTACAATCCATTCCGTACTTCATCCATGACGGTCGGCTTGCGTTCACGGAGTTCATCCGTCTGCCATAGAACCGTCACCTCGTTCTGGAGGCTGTCCTGAAGACTTTCGCGTTCTCCTTTTGTGAGCTGCGGGTGATCAAGCTTTTGAAGGATTGCAGCAATCCGTTTCTGGATTTCAAGCACGGTTCTCTTGGTTGCTTCCGTCGGGTGCGCGGTAATGATCAATTCAAGGGAAAGATCGTGGAGCACATCCTGAATCAACTCTTTCGAAAAGTTGTTGTTTTTCAAGTTAACCACGGCACTTTCCAATGAAAAAGGCTGCGCCCCATGATCTTCACGGAGTTGATATTCTCTTCTTCTGCGGATTCTGTGGTTCTGCTCAGCGATATTCACAAGATGGAAATAGATGGAGAATGCGCGGATGACCTGCGAGCGCATAGGCGGCTCGAGGCTCTGGATTTCTTGTTTCAGCTGTTTATAAGTATGCTGTTCAGGGTTTTGTCGTAAGTCTTTGGTCAACTGGCGGATGGTTTCTACTTTATTTAATAATTCTTCACCGCCGTGATGGACAAGGATGTTTCCAAGCATTTGTCCAAGGGATCGGATATCTCTCCTCAGGGGAGTCGTGTGGTCGTTCGTACTGTTAAGCGTTGTCACAATTTCACCTTCCTGTCAGATCTGTAAAATGGATAGTATTGTGCTTCATAATATTATCAGAATTATTTGTATAGTCAAATGTTCAGCAGGAGCCTGTGCTTTTATATGGAAGCAGCGAGGTGGAAGGTATGCTTCCGTAAAGCGTGCTGGTTATAGACATGTAAGCGCTGCCTTATGCTCTGAGTAAAGAACCCTCTTTTCTATTTTAATTTTTTTTGCAGCAGAAAACAAAGATATAAATGATATGGAAACATCCGCTAATTTTTCCATTCATTTTTGGAGAGGACCATTTCCAGTGTGTGCCAGGGATGGGTGTCCTCCATTTCCTTATTTTTATCTTGTTCTTTGAATGAGAATCCCGCTTTTTCATATACGCGGATAGCCGGGGTGTTGAAGGCGAAAACGCCTAAGGTGACGGTCTTCAGATGAAGTCGGTCGAAGGCGTAGGTTGTGACTTCACGCAGCATCTGGGTGGCAACCTTTTTTCCGCGGTGATCGGGATTCGTAATCACACGACCGATTCTTCCTGTTTTAAGACGTTCGATGCGGCCGATGGAAATGTGTCCGGCCGGGCTGTCCTCCAACAAGGCTGTGAACGATTGACGGTCCTCCTCATTCAAGTATTTCTCCCACTGCTTCAAGGAGAGAGGGTGCTCAAAACCAGAGCCGCTCCATTGTTTGAGCTCGTCCTTTGTTCCAATCCATTGACTGATCGTTTCAAAATCTTCCAACCTTGCATGCCTTAATTTCATAAATAAACTCCTTTATAAACAATGGTCCGTTTAAATTTTATTAGGGAAAAGAGGTTTCTGTGCTTTCCAGTACATTCCCTGCCCTGCTTTAAAGTGGTAACAATTCAGCTGTTTATATTCCATCATATCAGGTGGTAAACTATACAAGGTTAAGTAATTTTTGAGGAGGGAATCAGATGGCAGATCAAGAGGGAAGAAATGAAGAAGTCATCGATGAAGCCTTAGGGGAAAAAGAAATCAAACGCCTGGAATTCCATGGCGGGGTATTTGCTGCAACGATTCCTTTGGTCTTCTTTATCATATGGGCGATTGTCTTAAGTGTGGCAGGTCTTGTTACAGAGCAGGGACTAGTTTTAGGCATTGTGATTGGAATCGGCCTCGGGCTGTTCTTTACTAAATCGAAATGGTCAGATTATGCGCAGAGTCTGATTACAGGGATGGCTCAGCCAGTGGGGATCGTTTCGATCATTGCCTGGTTCTGGGCCGGCATGTTTGCAAATATGCTGTCTGCCGGAGGACTGGTGGATGGTCTGATATGGTTCGGCTTTCAAACCGGGCTGGAAGGCGGAGCTTTTGTCGGTATTACGTTCCTGCTTGCCGGCTTATTTTCCACAGCTGTAGGAACCGGGTACGGTACGGTAGCCACGTTCGGTGTGCTTATGTATCCAGCTGGTGTCATTTTAGGAGCGGATCCTGTGCTGCTTGTTGCAGCAATTTTAAGTGGAGCCGTGTTCGGCGATAACCTGGCGCCTGTTTCTGACACAACGATCGTTTCTGCAACGACACAGGAAGCGGATGTACCTGGAGTGGTCCGTTCCCGTTTTAAATACTCCATGGCGGCTGCTATTCCGGCAATGATTCTTTTCACTGTTTTCGGCGGCGGTGGGGAACATGGGAGCCAGCAGGTAGTCAATGACCTGCAGAGCCAGGTGTCTCCCAACGGTCTGTTGATGCTGGTGCCATTTGTACTCGTTCTTGTACTGGCGCTGAGAGGCCAGCATCTTCTGACCTCCTTATCATGGGGGATCCTTGCATCTGTTGTTTTCATATATTTGAGTGGCATATCCTTAAAGGAAGTGCTGTATATTCATTTTAATGAAGCGGGGGACCCTGTTATTGAAGGGGCCCTTATTGATGGAATCAGCGGATATTTCAATATGGCTATTTTAATCTTGTTCATTCTTGCGGCGGCTTACATGCTTGAAGTAGGGGGGACGATGGAAGTGATTAAGAACTTCTTCCTCCGCATCATCAATGGTGTAGTCCGCAGAGCTGAACTGGCCATTTTTGGTATCGTGGCTTTCTTGAATGTCTTCATCACAATCAACACAGCAGCTGAAATTGCAGCGGCTCCGTTTGTGAGGAAAATCGGGAAGGAATTGAATATCCATCCATACCGGCGTGCCAACTTCCTGGATACAGTGACCTCTTCCTTAGGTTATATTTTCCCTTGGAGTGGTGGTGTCCTGCTTGCCTGGGCCACGGTTCAGGGAGCGGCAGACAAGTATGACTTCCTACCAGTCGTTTCCCCTGGTGAAGTATTCCCTTATGTCTTCCAAGGATGGCTCCTGCTGATTGTTATGCTTATTGCAGCATGGACGGGATGGGGTCTCCGTTACACCGGAAAAAACGGCGAAGAAATGAAACCTGAAAAATAATAGGAAAACCAAAGATAGAAAAAGCGCAGAGATTCGTCTCTGCGCTTTTCAACTGTAGACAAGGACTTGTCATCCAGTAGACCTGTACGTTGTGTGCTTGGTCACGTTCCACTTATCCGCCGAAAGGGAGTGGCCTGCGTTCCTGGAGGCACGATAAAAAACAGGATTTCTTGCAACTGAAAGCTCAGAGATTTACTTCTCTGTCTTTTTTTCAGGTTTATAAAGCTTCCACTGTTTCTTTCATTTGATCAAGGTGGCGGAGTTCGTGCCAGCCAATGAATTCAATCCACTGGGTCAAGTCCATGTCTCCGAAAGCGGGGTGTGGAAACACGCGGTTTTTCAATGTTTCTTCATCTTTGTTATGGATGAGGAATAACGTGGCTTCCCTTGTTTTTTTCAATCCATCCTCGGCTTCTGCAATCGTTTGGAACGTACCTTCAGGCCGGACGGACTCAGGGGCTTCCACCTTGTAATGCCTTTCCGTCGTCCGGTGGATCGGTTTTTCGGAAGTCTGCTGGATATCTCCCTGCTTTATTGCCTGCTTGATCTGGTAGACGACAAGTTGCTCCATCAGGTACAGGTGCTCCAGAATTTCCAGGACCGACCATTTTCCTTCCCCGGGCTTTCGTGCTGCCTTTTCGTCAGAGATGGAATGAGCATACTCCAGCAGCTGTTTTCTTTTCTCATCAAGACCATACATAAACAGGTCCTCCTCGTCCTTAGGTTGTTTGCATAGATCAAATAAAATGACCATTCCCCTGGCAGGTGGTGATGAAACCTTTCCTCCTTCGTAAACGTAAAACCATAGACAAAGGTTTCATGAATGGTCTAACCCACCCCGTGGTGTGGTATAGAACTATAACCTACATAAAAGGAGGAATCTGTCATGGCAGATTATTCGATTGAAGAGTTTATCAGGGCCACGAAACAGGATGATTCAGAAAATGATTATTTCGAGCTGGAAACCCCGCGTATTCTCGAGGTGAACCTGTTGGATCAGGTCTGGGCGAAATCCGGGGCCATGATTTCCTATAATGGGGATATCAAGTTTGAGAGGGAAGGGATTCTGGAGCACGGCGTAGGAAAAATGTTCAAGAAAGCGTTGACGGGAGAAGGCAGTTCACTGATGAAAGCGACAGGGCGCGGGCGTTTGTACCTCGCTGATCAGGGGAAAAAGATTACGATTTTTGACTTGGATAATGAAACCATCACAGTCAACGGTAACGATCTTCTCGCCTTTGAGCCGAGCATCGACTGGGATATCAAGCTGATGAAAAAAGTGGCCGGGATGGTTTCCGGCGGTCTGTTTAACGTGACCTTGAATGGCAGCGGACGTGTGGCTATCACCTCCCATTACGAACCACTGACACTGCTCGTACGCCCCGGAGAGCCGGTCATTACAGACCCGCATGCAACCGTGGCCTGGTCCGGACATTTGGAACCGAATTTCAAGACGGATGTGAGCTTCAAAACGTTTATTGGACGGGGGAGCGGGGAATCTATTCAAATGCAGTTCGAAGGAGAAGGTTTTGTCATCGTCCAGCCGTATGAAGAAATAGATACAACAGGCAGCCAGTAAGTCTTTTCTTTTGCGTGGACTGGCATAGTCATGCTAAAGTGTGAATACAATGATGATACAAAAAGGATCATCATTCATTCTTTACTTCGTTACTGAAACGTAGTATGATGATAACCAACATTAAATAAATAACGGAAACTTCTTATCCAGAGAGGCGGAGGGACTGGCCCTTTGATGCCCGGCAACCATCGAATCAATCCACGGATTGACGAGAACGGTGCCAATTCCTGTAGGATGAATACCATCCTAAGAGATGAGAGGATCGTACGGATTGATACGAACCCCTTTTCTTATGTGGATAAGAAAAGGGGTTTTTTGCATATCAGCATGCCCGTCATGGCTCTCGATAGAAGTTGCGTTAAAGGAAAGGGAAGATGTAGATATGGCAACAGCAATTTTCGGCGCAGGGTGTTTTTGGGGAGTAGAAGCATTTTTTGAGAAATTCGAAGGGGTAACGGGCACAACCGTTGGTTATATCGGAGGGCATCTCGAAAATCCTTCTTATGAAGAAGTGAAGCAGGGGGATACCGGTCATGCGGAAGCCGTCCGCATCGAATACAACCCTGCTGTGATTACGTATGCAAAACTGGTCAATATCTTTTTTGAAGCCCATGACCCGACACAGGTAAACCGTCAGGGTATTGATGTAGGACATCAATACCGTTCAGTGATCTTCTATACAGATGCAAGCCAGAAGTACATTGCAGAAGAGAAAATCAGTGAATGGAGTGCCAAGGGGGTCTTTAAGCGTCCGATCGCTACGCAAGTGGAAGAGGCTTCTTCCTTCTTTGAAGCGGAAGAGCATCACCAGAAATACATTCAAAAACATGGCTCTGCGGCCTGCTCCATCGGCTGATGAAAAGTCCCTCACTGAGGGGATCAGCTTGTAGAGAAACCTCTGTTTCTTTACAAGCTTTTTTTCTTTTTTACCGCCAGGAGCGAAAGCCCCTTCCCTTTCCGTGGACGAGCGCCCGAGCTTTCCGCAGGAGTGGAAGGGGCCCCGCTCCTTGGGCGTTCTTTAACATCGAAAAAGACTCTCCTTCACCCAGCTTATCCTTGCTGGATGGAGGAGAGTCTTTTTCATATTCCGGCAGCCAGCCGTCATCCGCGACTGTTCCTTCCCCTTTTTTTTCACGCAAGCGGCAGTAGCGCAGCCCATGCCGTTCTTTTGAATCTGCGAACCTGCGTACACGAGAAGCGTTCGATGGTGATGCCCGCGGCATTCATCCACAGATAAGCGGAATGTGACCCTTTACACGACAAATGGACAACTCTAACTGGTTAACACAGGCTTTTTTTATGGGAGAAAGTTCACTAGAATGAAGGAGATGGAGAGAGGAGGGGGAGCCTGTGTTGAATGACATCATTCTTATAGTTATGTGCGCCTTTATGGTTCTTGGAGCTCTTGATTACTACATATTGAATCACCGCCTTGCCTTAGGATGGCGGTTTTATGAAGCCTTTATGATGATGGGCCCACTGGCCTTGTCTATGGTGGGGATCATCTCTCTCGCCCCGGTGCTGTCCAGATGGCTCGCGCCGGTCGTCACTCCCTTGTTCCAGGCTGTTGGAGCGGATCCTTCTATGTTTGCTTCTATGCTGCTTGCGATTGACATGGGGGCTTACCCTTTGGCGGAATCGCTCGCGGCAGACAAAGAAGCGGCTGTTTTTTCGTGGGCTCTGCTTGGGACGATGATGGGCCCTACGCTTGTGTTTACCATTCCAGTTGCCTTGACCGTTGTAGCGAAAAAGGACCATCCTTTTTTCGCGAAGGGAATTCTCGCAGGAATGGTGACGATTCCGATCGGCTGTTTCATCGGCGGGTGGACAGCCGGCTATGAAACGGGGTGGATGCTTAGAAATCTGCTTCCGGCCATGGTTCTATCCCTTTTTATCGCCGCCGGTCTCTGGCTCTTCACAGCCTTGACCATTCGTCTGTTTTCCTACTTCGGCAAAGCGGTCGAAATCATTATTATTTCAGGGCTTGCTCTTATCATTATTGAAACGTTAACAGGCATAACAGTTCTCCCCGGCATGGCTCCCTTATCGGAAGGGATCCTCATCGTCGGTAAAATTACTGTCACACTTGCAGGGGCTTATCCGCTGGTGGCGTTTATCAGCAGGCACGGCGAAAAAGTGCTCACCCGTGCGGGAAGACGTCTCGGGATGAATGCAGTATCGATGACAGGGTTCATCGCATCGCTTGCCCATCATTTGCCGATGCTTGCCGTCATGAAGGACATGGACGATAGAGGGAAGACGGTCAATGCGGCCTTTGCAGTCAGCGGGGCATTTGTATTCGGAAGCCACTTCGCTTTTGTGGCCGGCGTCCAGCCGGATATGATACTTCCGGTGATCGTGGGCAAATTAAGTGCAGGTATTCTTGCTGTGAGTTTAGCCCTAATTCTAACGAGACAAGACGTTTCATTTTATGAAGAAGAGGATTCTTCGTATAATGAAGAGTGAAATTGATTATAAAGGAGTTTTTCAAATGACGACAGATATGCGCAGACAATTTGACCAATACATCGAGAAATTCAAACAGAATGCTTCCCAGGAAGTTCAGGACAAAATGAGCGACGCCATTAATGAATTGGAAGCCTCTGAAGAGGGGAACGGTCTTTCCAAAGGAGAAAAAGCCCCGGACTTCATCCTTCCAGATGCCAAAGGCGGTCAGGTTCAGCTGTCCGAACAGCTGAAGCAGGGTCCTGCTATCGTAACTTTCTACCGCGGCGGCTGGTGCCCTTACTGCAACATGGAGCTGCGTGCGTATCAGGAAATCATGGATGATATCCACAATGAAGGAGCTCAGCTGATTGCCATCAGCCCGCAGACGCCGGATCAATCCATGACTACTCAGGAGAAAAACGACCTGGATTATCACGTATTGAGTGATGTTGGAAACAAAGTTGCTCAGCAGTTCAACCTTGTTTATGAGCTTCCGGATTATCTTGTAGATGTGTATAAGGATAAAGGATTGAATGTAGACAAGCATAATGGAGACGATTCCTGGACGCTTCCAGTATCCGCTACCTACATCATTGATACAGATGGTACGGTTGTATACGAATATACAAAATCTGACTATAAAGACCGTGCGGAACCTTCTGAAGTTCTCCAAGAGCTGAAAAAAGTAAACGCATAAGTCCAAAAAGACGTCCTCCATGTATGTGGAGGGCGTTTTTTATGAGTGGAAAAATCCGAAAAGGTAGAAGCCGGCTGCCAGCATCAGCAGGACACTGACCTGGATGCAGATCCCAATGATGGAACAGATTTTTCCTGCTGTCGCAAAGTGACGGCCGCTTTCTTTTTCCTCCTCTTCGCTGCGTAAGAAGGCATTGGCCATCACGATGCCGATGATGCCTGTAATTAATCCGGCTAGAGGGAGGAAGATGGACATGATGCCCAGTACGAGGGATGTCACAGCCTTTTGATACATAGAATGCTCCTCTCCTTCAAACAACCTTAGGGAGGTTATTTGGTATATCGGTTCGCATAGCTGCTGGCGGCAATCGAGTCCGGCTTGATTTTTGGTTCCATACCAAGGGATTCAATCCTCGCCACCATTTCATTTACATAGACTCTTGTCCGGTTCCGGTCACCGGAACCTATATCAATGTGTCCTTCCATTGTAAATGTCGCACCTTTGTAGATGTGGGGAAGGACGATATCAATTAACTCATTTTTTCGTTCTTCTGTAAAAAGGGAGGCGACCCGCTCTGTTAAAGACGTTTCATAGGAAATCCGCTCATGCAGGGTAGTCATTTCCCTGGTTATGACTTCTTTGCGATAACAGGCCCAGGCTCCTTTTCCTACCCGTTGAATGACAACTCCGGTAATAAACAGCGTGCGGGAAGGGTGGACTTGTGAATCTGTTCCTACCATCAAACGGTAATTCCCGACAGGCTCCCGTTTCATAAATGTTAAAATATGTGAGAACACTTCTGGAAATCCCATTTTTTTATGCGTGAGGTTTTGAAACAAATCGGGCTGGTGCACATTTGCCATCTCCTTTTTTATTTCTAGGCAGTGGAGTGTGGGGGATAAGTGTATTCCCTTTTTCCTCCTTGGGTAATCCCTGATTGTCCTGCCGTGAAACCGTTCTCCATCCAAGCAGCTGTGACCATTCTGTTATTAGGATATTCATAGACCTGCTTGAAAGATAACATGTTTTTAAATAGAGTATGTGTGCATTCTACGCAAATTATGTAAAAAATAGTCAATGTGCAGAGGAAGGGGAATACAAGGACTGCAAAGCTTGGGGCCATATCATTTCCGATGGAGATAATGCGTAGGCAGTGGATAACGGGGATTAGGAAAAGCCTGGCGCTGGAAAAAGGACCTGATGGTGAGTGGAACAGGCCCTAGAAAATAAAAATCCAGATAAGAATAATAGTGATTACAAAAGTGATCGCGTAGATCGTGGAAAGTAAAGGAATGCTGCCTTGATCTTTATTATCGGATTTCAAGTGCTGCAGATCCTCTTCCGGGGTCAGCTGGTTTTCTGACTTGTCCATGTTTTTGGCAATGACAACCGTACCGACCAAAGCGGTAATCGACAAAACAATGATGATGGCATAGTACAAAGGATACATTGAACATCCGCCCCCTGATTAAAGTCTTACCTTCATTATAATAGAAAGCGGGCGGATGTTGGAAATGTTCCTGATTTACATATGTTCTGGTGCAGCCATTCCAAGCAGACGCAGCCCTTCCTTCAGCACGACGGCAAATGCATAAACGAGCGTCAGGCGTTCCTGTTGGGAAGGGGAGCCGAGAATTTTTGATTTGGCATAATAGTGATTGAACGTTCGGGCAAGGTCCAGCAGGTAACGGGCAATTTTAGACGGATCATTGGTCGAGCAGGCCGTTTGAGTCATTTCCGGAAATGCACGGACCGCTTTCACTAAAGGCCAGGCTTCAGGGTCGTCACCAGCCGGCTGCGGAGTTTCTGCCGAAAAGCTGCCTTTACGTAAAAGCGAGCATGCGCGGGCATGGGTGTACTGCAGATAAGGACCGGTATTTCCTTCAAAGGTAAGCATATCCTCGAGAGAAAATTCAATGTCATGACGTCGATCCTGCTTTAAATCGTGAAAAATCACGGCTCCAACTCCGACCTGGCGTGCTGTTTCTTCAGGGTTCGTGAGGTTCGGATTTTTCTCTTTCATATTCAAGAGCGCCTGGTCTACGGCTTCCTCCAGGGCTTGTTCCAACAAAATCGTCTTCCCTTTTCTCGTAGACATCTTTTTTCCATCCTGCAGAATCATCCCGAACGAGACATGCTCCAATCGGTCTGCCCACTCAAATCCCGCCTTTTTCAATACAAGCTTCATCTGCTGAAAGTGGAGCGATTGTTCACTGCCAACAACATACAGACTTTTTTCAAAAGGATAAGACTGGTAGCGGTCGATGGCGGCAGCGAGATCACGGGTGGCATAGGTAGTGGTACCGTTGCTTTTACGGATTAGACATGGTGGCATCGTATCTCCCAGTTGAACCACATCCGCTCCTTCTGATGTTTCCAACAGACCCTTTTCATCCAAAAGTTTGATGACAGGCTCCATTTTGTCTGTATAATAAGCCTCTCCACGAGTCCAATCAAAATCCACTCCAAGCATTTCATATAACGTGTTGAATTCGTTCAGGGAGGCTTCGCGGAACCAGTTCCAAAGGGTGAGAGCCTCCGGGTCCTGAGTTTCCAGCTTCTTGAACCATTCTCTGCCTTCTTCAATGAGGGAAGGTTCTTTCTCGGCAGCTTCGTGGAACGTCACATATAGCTTAGTCAGTTCCTTGATTGGATCAGCTTCGACGACATCTGGATCGCCCCAGCGGGTGTAGGCGGCCAGTAGTTTTCCGAACTGTGTCCCGTAATCTCCGATGTAGTTGACCTTTACGGGAGTATAGCCGCACTTTTCCATAAGATTGGCCAGGGCATTTCCAATGACGGTGGAGCGGAGGTGACCCATGGAGAAGGGTTTGGCAATGTTCGGAGAGGACATATCAAAGACTACGTTTTTCCCCTCCCCAAAGGTGTGGCTGCCATAAGCTTCAGGGTCCTCAAGGACTTGATTCAACGTATGTTCGGTAATGAACGAGCGGTCAAAAAAGATGTTGATATAACCACCCTGGACCTCCACCTGATCAAAGACAGGGTGTTTCAGTCTGGTGGCGATTTCGCCGGCAATGATGGCTGGTTTTTTACGCATCGACTTGGCTAAAGCGAAGCAGGGGAAGGAGACATCACCAAAGTATGCTTTTTTCGGGACCTCTATCAATGACTCCACCCATTCGCGTGGATATTCCTCTCCGAGTATGTGAGATATTTGAAGTGCTGTCATCTGCTTTTCCATCTATACTCCTCCTTTTCCATATAAAAAGGCCCCGTCTCTAAAAAAAGAGACGAGGCCTGGGCTCGCGGTGCCACTCTTATAGCTGAATATAAATCAGCCGCTTGAATTTGATAACGGGGTGCCCCCGGATCTTCCTACTTCTGTTTCAGAAGAACATCTCCAAAGTCCGGTTCACCGACAGAAGGACATCCGGGCTTCCACCACCCCCGGTTCGCTGTGACCTTCCTGCCGGCTACTCTCTTTGTCATTGATTTTGAATAGTTGAAAAGATTATATCGGATTTCCTGCGATGATGCAATGCTTCATTTATGAATGGTCTATGTTGAGGGCTGTCCGGGATACACGTCAATGTGAGAAGTCGTGCTTTGTAAAAATACAGTAAATAGGCCTTCAAAACGGGTGGTCCTAGAAAAAATTTCATAAATTGTCACATTACAAGCTGGGTATTTAAACCCTTTTAATTCCCATAAATTTATAATAGCCCTGTTCACGGAAAATAGCGTGTGTAAAAAGACGCATATGAATGAGAGCGGTTTCTTTTGTACGGTCAGAAAATGAACCTTTCGATGGTGTTAAGCAAAGACGGCCTGATAAGTAAAGGCGGCTTATCATTTGTCTATACAAAACACTCATGAATGCTTAAAGGTGTGGGGCACTGATGTACGTCTGCTGTGCTGTTTAAGGAGTATTTGAAAAACATCTTTCAAGCATGAATAGGAAACTCTGATTATAACGAAAAGATAACATTTATATGACAAAAAGGTAACATTTCCTCACAAGCCTATGAGAGAGTAAATCCGTCACAAACGAGTGGAGGACGTACACAAGGGAAGATGGGGGAAGAATTTTCTATCTAATTACATAATACTTTACTACCTTTTGACGTTTATTCTGGATGTGATAGTGTTGTTTTGCAATCAGATATCGACACATTTTTTGGAAAGGGAGGTGGCGTATGGGAATGTTTCCGGGTTATTCACCCGACCATTTATACAGCATGATGGTTCAAGCGGTGAAGACTCATATGAACGAAGCCGGCCTTGCCCGACTGGCCGAGCGTTTTATCTCCTATAAGAAAGCAGAAGGGTTTTCCTTTTCGCCGTTGACACAGCTGCACTTTCACATCCATAGCAGGGAGAAGCAGGAAGGTGTGTATGTTTTATCGGCAGCTATCGAGTTTTTAATTCTGGCTCTCGATATCCTGGATGATCTTCAGGATGAAGATGCTGGAGATAAACCTTGGAGTCAGGTCTCTAGTGCCTCGTCCATGAATATTTCGACGGGGTTTTTAATGCTGAGCATGCAGCTGATGCAAGCGTCCCCTTTTCAAAAAGAAACATCTTCGGATGCTCTTCAGGCCATGCATCAGCAGGTCCTGCAGGCGGTGAATGGCCAGCACGCAGACCTGAATGAATCAGCTTCTACGGAGGAAGAGTTTCTGAGGATGATCAAGCGGAAATCCGGTTCGCTGATGGCTTGTGCCTGTATGGCCGGAGCAGCTTTTTGCGAGAATGAAGACCTTTCAGGAATTCGGTTGTATGCTGAGAGTTTTGGAATTGCGGCTCAATTAGTGAATGACCTGCAGGACATTGTGCGTTTTGACTCTAAGAATGATCTCATTAACAAGAAGTGGACGCTTCCTGTTTTTCTGCTCTTACAGGAAAGGAGTGAGGAAGCAGGGTGGATACGTGATTACTATGAAGGCCGCGTCGATGGATCGTTTATCACAGATAGGAAGCAGCCGTTATTTGAGTGGGTATCCCGGTCAGCTGTCATACCCTATATCCAGGTGCTGATCCGCAAACATCAAAGGCAGGCGTCCCGGAAGCTGGACATGTTCCAGGCAGGCCAGGAATGGAAGGAACAAATGAGGAAGAGGATTGAAGATTTATAAAAGATGGATCTTGCATAAGGAGGAAACAATCATGCTATTTGAATTGGTTCAGAAGATTGTACAAAATCCAACGCTTATGAATGCTGTAAAAGAGGGAAAAGCCGACCTCCCAGGTGTTTCTGAAGTGGAAAAGGAAGCCCTTATTGATGTATTCGCATCAGATGATCTCCAGGGCATAGAGTGGAGAATGTGTTACTGGAAGTAATCCATGATAGAGATCCTGAAAGCCAGAGATGCTCTGGCTTTTTTTGACGTTATAAAAGAAAGGGAATGGGAATGGCTCGAATAAAAAGTAAGAGATTTATCTTTTATTTTAGTTTTATCTTTGTTGTTGCTCTTTATTTAGTTTTCGTGACGATGACGAAAACGTATGTAGGTATTGACGTCAGTAAGAATGAAGAAGGCGCTTTGATCGTGACGAAAGTGGATTCAATCGGCTGGGCTGCTCAACGGAAAATAAAAGCGGGAGATCATGTTATTGAAGTCAACCACCAGGAGGCGGACACGTACCACTCCATTCAAAACTACGGGGTGATCGGTAACCTTAACCAGATGAAGGTCATGAGAGAAGGAACGGAGTTGGAATATAAGGTCCAAAACCCGGTGAACTATAATACGCTACTTTATCATACCATACTGCCGACGGTTGTATTTTTCGTTTTATTTTCGTTTTCTTTACAGGTTTATGTAAAAAAACGGGAGGACCCGATTGCGTTTTATCTGATCGCCTTTCTTCTGGCTGTTGGTATTGGGTATTTGAGTGCCGGCGCCTCAGCGAGAACGGATAGTCTTGCGAGGATAATCAACAGCTTTAGCTTGATGATGGTTCCTGTGCTGTTTCTGCATTTTCATTATCAATATTTCCTGAAATACGAGATTCACTTGATCAAAAAGCGCCTATTGGCTGCGGTCTACTCTATTAATCTGGTCGTCGTTCTTATGGATGCTCTATCCATTTTCTGGATGTCGCTGGGGCACTATGAAGTGATCCGCAATACACAGTTGATTCTTTTTTCCATGGAGATTCTTTTCGGTTTGAGTGTTCTCCTGTATTCCTATATGACTTTTCGGAAAACCTTACATAAGTCGATTTTTCAAAATGCGATTTTCGGAATCATCGTCTCGTTTTTTCCTTTTATCTTTCTGACAGCGCTGCCTAATGCGGTTGTCGGAGTTGAATTGATTCCTGCGCCTGTAACCGCGGTATTTCTTATCTTTCTGCCGATCTTTTTTCTTTACCTCGTGCTGACTGATCGGATATTTGATATCGACTTTATTAACAGCCGTTTACGTTACTACGCGGTTATTTCTTTCCTATTAACGGCTGTGGTTATGATTCTGCTCGTCTTCTTTACGAATCTGGATGATCTGCAGTGGATCAGGCTGGGGATTCTAACCTACGGGTTATTGATAATGTTTTTCTATTTTGAAGAAAAGTTTTCTCTCCGTTCCAAATTGTTTGGAGACAAGTTTAACTATCAGGTAAGTCTTGATCGATTTTCCTATGATGTAGCAAAAATATTGAAAAAAGAAGAATTGGATGACAGACTGCTGCGTGAAATCAAAGAGGTGCTTCCAGTAGAGCATGCCTGTCTTTTCTCTTATGACAAAATAGAAAATGAGATGAATCTGATTGCGGGAGATGAGTCCATCCCCTACCAATTGATTCAGACTTATATCTCCTATAAAGGAAAGTCGTTGTCCATAGGAATGCCGTTTCTATTGGAAGATGGATTAGGGTATGTGCTTAGTGAAAAGCATGATACGGTCGATATTTTATGGATTGAACAAAAAGTCAACCGGACGCCGTTCAATCAGGATGAGCAGCGTTGGCTGAAAACCATCGTTCAATATACAAGCATCGTATATGAAAATTTTCAATTGATCGAAGGGGTGACCGAAGATTTAAAAAGTTCGATCCAGGACGAACGTCGTGTACCTTCGTGGATGCTCCGGTTCATGTTTAAGCTTTCGGAAGAGGAAAGAGCAAGACTTTCCGCCGATCTGCATGATTCTGCTCTTCAGGAACAGCTGGTGTGGTATCGGAAATTGGAAGACATAGCAGCCTTGGATCACTTGGATCGTCATGTAAAAGTTGAGCTCTCTGACGTACAGGAAGGTTTGCTCGGGGTTGTCAGTCAGATCAGGGAAACGTGCACCTTTCTGCGCCCTCCTTTTTTAAAGGAAACAGGTTTTGTGGAAGCACTATCCTATTTGATTGAGCATTACCGTCAGCGGGAGGACTTTCGTATTGACTATCATTATAACTATTTCACAGCTGACCTTGGGGATGAACAAGCGCTTACGCTTTATCGCATTGCTCAGGAACTGTTGAATAATGCGTCCAAGCATTCGAAGGCCAGTTTGATTGAATTTGAACTGAAGAATGATGGGGATATGGTGATGTTATCGTATAAGGATGATGGAGTGGGTGTTCAGAATAATCAACAGAAGTCGCCAGCAAAAAGCATGGGCTTAACGGGAATCAGACAGAGAGTCAACAGCCTCGGAGGGAGTATGGAATTCTTTTCACAGGAAGGTTCAGGAGTTGAAGCCGCCATCTTGATTCAGGCGGATGGATAAAGGAAACGATTGGAAAAAGGTTGGAGAAGAGGAGAGGTTGAATGGTTTCAATATTATTGGTGGATGATCATCCGGCTATTGGTGAAGGGTCCAAATTAATCATCGAAAGAGAGAGTGATATGGTTGTAACCATTGCAGACAGCCCTGGGAAGGCTTTGGAGATTTTAAAGGAGCAGAGCTTTTCGATTCTGCTGTTCGATCTGCGTATGAAAGGGATGAATGGCATCGAGCTGACCAAACATGTACGGTCTGAAGGACATACTTCGCCGGTACTCATCTATACAGGTCATGATGTGGGTCCTTATTTCAATACATTAGTGGAGTCTGGAGCGTCGGGGTTTATCAGCAAGACGGCTCCGCGGGAAGAATTGATTGAAGCGATCCGTTACGGGGTGAAGGGAAAAGCGATTGTTCCCGTCTCCCTCCTCGAACAACTAAGAAAAAATGAGGTCCGTGTTGAAGAAACGCCTGAACATGAGCTGCCTGAACGTGACGTTTCGGTTACGCCGAAAGAACAGGAAATCCTCAAAGAGGTTGCCAAGGGGAAAAGCAACAGAGAAATCGCTCAGATTTACTTTAAGAGTCCACGGACGATTGAGTACAACTTAACGGAAATCTTCAAAAAACTGAAGGTGAAGACAAGAGCGGAAGCTGTGTTGAAATCCAAGCAGTGGGGGATTATCACGGATGATATGGATTGAACGGGCTCAAGAATCGGCATCTATGGACCTATGGGTGTAGCTTTACCAAATGTTGAAAAGGGGGATCTTCTATATATAGAAGATCCCCCTTTTATTTTTCATAGCCTGTCGTTTTTCCCGAGGACGCTTAGATGCTCGTCCGGATTTTCAGTTGCATTCTTCACTTATTCTTTGGCACCATCCCAATATCGATAGGCATGGACAGTATAGCCCTGGTAGGAGGAATAGGATTGGAATGCCTCATCGACGAGGGAAAGCTGATTCTCCATCACCTCTTTTCCTTCCTCATAGAACGAAATATGTGGGTGGGAAGGATTTTCTTTGATTTCTACGGAAATAAGAATATCTTTCCCAAGTTTTTCAGAAAAGTTGACTTCATTTTCCGCAGCTTGAATGATGCCCTCTGCTTGATCACGGAAGGCCATAACCGAGGTGTGATCCATCAATCCGATCACCCATTCATTAAAAGGCGTTTCCGGGGAGCCCGGGGTTTCAATGTCATCAAACCACATGGCCATATCCATACTGGCCTCCAAATCCGAATTTTCTTTCGTTTCCTCTACAAAGCGTTCCAAATTACCCATCCATTGTTTCAATACAGATGCCTGATCGGTGGACCATGAGGGTTCTACATAGGGCTCGATATCCAGGTGGATACCATCAAAGGATTGGTTTTCGTTTACATCCTGATTGTAGGATTTCACATAATCCACAAGTTTTAAAATCCGGTGTTCTTCTTCCTTCAGGGCCCAGGAAGGGTGTCCACCCATGGCATGTACTTCGATTCCGGCTGCATCCGCAGCTTCCACGAAGTGGGAATAGGCGCTGTAGGGCTGGGTTAGATCCAGACGTGTATAGAGCAGATTAATGTTATTTTCTTTTGCAAAATCCAGAATTTTATCTTTTTCATTGATGAGGGTTTCGGCTTCCCATACGTATGTTCCTCGTTTCTGTTGTTTTTCCATGTCTTCTTCAGAAGGTGTTTCTTCCTGCTGCTTTAAATTCGCATAATCATCGATGGCATAACCTGCATAGGAGCTGTGCTCCCCAAGGTGTTTATCCATCAGATTGAGGTGCAGATGCATACTTTCCGGCCCCTCTTCAAAGAAGGTCGTCCAATTCCTTCCGGTTTCTGCTGTCGTTATGCCGACGAGGATCTGTTTTCCGGCCTGGTCTGCCGCCTCTAATTCATTCTCGGTCAAGGATACGATCCCGTTGGTCGTTTCCAGCGTATCCCGGAAGGCAAGAATTGTCGTATGGTCAAATTGTTGAATCAACCAATGATTAAAAGGAACGTCAGATTGTCCGGGTGTTTCCATTTCATCCAGCCAAAAAGGGATGGAATGACTGATTTCAAGTGTACTGTCTTCCGGGACCGATTGAATCCCTGCTGTGATATTCGCTTTCCATTCACGAAGGACACGGGGCTGGTCATCATACCATTCCTCCAAGTATTGGGGCTGTACTTTGAAATGAATACCAGCAAACTGCTGGTCCGGTGAGACGGATTGGTTGTATTCCATAACCTCATCCACAAAGGCTTTATATTTATCCTGATTTTCCTCCAAGGCCCACGAAGGTTCTCCGCCAAGAGCATGGACCTGGATCCCTTTGCTGTCTGCTTCCTGAATGAAGTCTGCCGTAACCTGTGGATCTTCTTCTATTCCTTTCACATATAAAACATTGATGCTGTTCTGCTGGGCGGTCTCCAGAATGGATTCTTCCTCTTCGCCTAGTTCCGTTTTTTCCACCCACATGGCCCTTGTGTATTCTTCTGATTCTGAAAAGCCGAAGAGAGGGAGCGAGAGGGCGGTGAGCATTAAAGATAGACATAGGATTCGATTCATTGTTTACCTCCAAGTGTGTAAGTGATGAGTTTTTAACCGGACTTCTGCCAAATGTGCTCTTCTGTTTTTCTCTCTTAATCCGGGGGTCCCGCAACTGTTGAACCGGGTATTATTGAAAGCGGTTCATCTATCCCCGCTTCTGAACCCGGAGTTCACCCCCCTGATGAAAAAAGATCGGATTTTGTCGGATTTTTGCGGGGGGGTGCCGAAATAGAAATTCGCTGTTCCGAAACTGGGTTTTCGATGAAGTGTCCGGACCCCCGTGTTAGCGTTATAAACGTAGCGAGGCAATACACTAACAATCTAAACGCTCTACATTAAGTTTGCAACACTAAAAAGTTTTTCTCTAATGCAAAATACGAAGGAGGGAGATAAATGAGATGGAAGGGGAAAGGGCTCGCTTTTCTCTTTTTTATGACAGTGGCTGGCAGCTGGTTTTTAGTGGGATCAACGAAGATGACAGAAAGTGAACAGCTTCAAAATGGCAGCCAGATGACATTTCGTACGCAGGACGATCAATTCGAAGTCTATCGGGATGAAAGCTGGTCACCGCTTTTTATTAAAGGGATAAACATGGGAGCCACTTTGCCCGGCCATTTCCCAGGAGAACTTCCCATTTCTAAAGACGACTACCTCCGCTGGTTTGAAATGATCGATGAAATGGGAGTGAACACAATTCGGATTTATACGATCCACCCTCCTGTTTTCTATGAAGCGCTGGTGGAGTACAACGAAGCTGCCCAAGGGGATCCTCTTTATTTCATGCAGGGGGTCTGGTCACCGGTGAATATCATGGATGACACGGGAGATGCTTTATCCAACCGTGTGCTGCAGGCTTTTAAACAGGAGATTGATCATGCTGCAGGAGCGGTTTATGGAGATATCCAGATACCTGAGCAGGATGGGAAAGCAAGCGGGGACTATACGGCGGATGCCGGTCCTTATTTGGCTGCCTGGCATATTGGAACGGAATGGAGTCCAGATCTTGTTCAACAGACCAATGATAAACACAGCGATGATCCAGCTTTCAGTGGCACATATTTTGGAACCACCGAAAATGCCTCCCCCTTTGAAAGCTGGTTAGCTGAACTTTTAGATTACACAGCAGAGCAGGAAAGTAAAAGAGGGTGGCAGCATCCGATGACCTTTACAAATTGGATGACAACGGATCCTCTGGAACATCCGCAGGAACCCCAGAAAAGAGAGGATATGGTGAGTGTCGATCCCACACATATCGAGGAAACGAACTGGGATGCCGGCTACTTTGCTTCGTATCACGCTTACCCGTACTATCCGGACTTTTTAAGGTTCACCGATGAGTACGACGACGTAAAAAATGAAGATGGAAAGGTAGATACATACCTCGGATACTTGAAAGATTTGAAAGATTACCATGATGGGCTTCCTGTCATGATCAGTGAATTCGGAGTTCCTTCATCAAGAGGAAGTGCTCACAATGGCCCTCTCGGCCGTGATCAGGGCGGGCATAGTGAACAAGAACAGGGAAAACATGCTGTCGATCAGCTTCACCATATATACAACGAAGGATTCTCGGGGGCCCTGCTTTTCACCTGGCAGGATGAGTGGTTTAAGAAAACGTGGAATGCCATGCCTTCGAGTACGGACCACAGGGAGGCGTTCTGGTTTAACGCGTTATCTGCCGAAGAATCCTACGGCGTTTTAGGCATGTACCCGGGAAAAGCTGATGATGTGAAGATTGATGGAGAGCTCGATGATTGGCGGGAGCTGGAGCAGAAAGACGTGGAGAAAATTTCTACACCGCTCACCGATTTGAACCTGACCCATGATGAAGGATATGTGTACGTTTCCGCCAGATTACCAGAGGACATCGACTTGGAAAAACAGTCCGTTTATATCGGTGTCGATAGTGTGGATGGAGGAACAGATACTCCTCCACTCCTCCAAGGCGTTCAACTGGAAGAAGGATTGGAGACAATGATACGTCTCAGTGAATGGGAAAAAAGTGAAGTGTTGATTGAATCCACGTATGATTTCCATACGCGTCTCTACGAAGAAGCTTCCGGCAGCGGTCAGGAGGGAACCTTCCAACCTTGGAAAATGGCTGTCAGTCTACCATTGAGGCATCCATTGACACAGGAGGAAATTCCATTTGAAGACGTAGAGGTGGGGCAGATGAACCGTGCATCCCTTGTGAATCAGGAAGAGGCCGACTGGGAAATCAAAGGCCGTGTGCTGGAGATGAGAATTCCATGGGGACTGTTAGGTTTCTCAGATCCAAGTACAAAACAGGCGGTCGGTTATCCTTCTTCTGAGCAGATGGAAGGGAATCTCCCTAAGGAGACGGTGGATGGCATCCGCCTCCTCCCCTGGATCTATGACAAAGAACGAGAGGAAATCCTTGGGTTAAGCAACCACGTTTCAACAGAGGCGTATCCGCTTTATGAATGGAAGAAATGGCAGGAAACAGCGTATGAAGAAAAAAGAAAGGCGAGCTATTACATGATGAAAGAAGCCTTACAGGGGTTGGAACAATAAGGAAGGAGGTTCTCCATGTATATCAACGTTCAAATCGCTTACTACATGATTGGGGTTTTACTCATTCTCATGACTATATTCATTATGGCGACGTTGAGTTTGAAATGGAATAAAAAACGTGTAGAAAAGCGGAGAGTGCAATGTCTGGTTCGACATAAAGATTATTTGGATTATGTGCAAATGCACTTAGGAGAAGAAGATCGGTTAAGAACCCCCGGCGGCTCTCTGACAACCTTTGAACGCCGAGTGCTGCAGAGCGAGCTTGTCCAATGGATCAATCGCCTGGATGGGGTTTACCGGCACCGGTTGTTAAGGCTGTGCGGGGATCTCGGGCTGGTCGAACACAACTTAAAACGCTTGGGCAGTCATCGGCCGCTTGTCCGGTTGGATGCCGCGTATCACCTTGGAGCATTGAGGGCTCCGGAAGCTACATCTTCTCTGCTTTCCCTGCTGTATAAGAAGCGTGTGGATTCTTCCTCCTTCATTTATGCACGGGCGGCTGCCCAAACGGCTACACAGTTAAGTGAAATGGGTGATCTGCTGCGTTTCCTTATTGAGAATGGGAAGCAGGATGTTCATTTGACAGCAGACATCACTAGGGAATCCGAACTTGATTTAACACAGTTATTTATCACATTCCTGCATGAAAAGAATCCAAAATATGTGAAGCTGGGGCTTATTGGTCTTCAGAACAGCGTGAAGGCTGATCTGCCTGATCGTATTCAGGAACTGACGAAGTCGGATGATCGTGACATTCGTATGAATGCGGCCAAATTGCTGATTTCCTCAGTCGATTTATCCGAAGAGGATGTTCAATTTTATCTTGCTTTCCCGGATTGGGAGGTTCGCAGACTTTTTGCTGAATGGATTGGGAGGTCTGGTCTCATCCAATACATTCCCTTGTTATCAACACGGATGGAAGATGTAAACTGGATGGTCGCTCGTGCGAGTGCAGCCAGTTTAGTACGTATGGGAGACGAAGGGTTTGAAGCCCTGTGTCAATTGGCTGTTGGAAATGGAAGTGAGCATGGAAGGGCTTTGGCCAGAGAATTCATCGAAGAAGATTTGAAGCAGTCAGCAGCCGCATCTTCTCATGTCGAGGATATTATGAGTCACAACCATAAAGAGTTTCTATACAAGAAGTATTTTGAAAATCACCAGACATTAACAAACGTCATGTAAGAAAGGAGGATGAAGGATGCGGGAAATTTTATTGTTCTATGGAATTTTTGCCATGTATTACGTAGTTACGATCAACACCATTTACTTCGGAATTATCTTATTTTCCTTCCGGAGAATACTTGGAATTATGAAGGAAACCTTCTACTCAAAGTATGAGGCCCTGTCCGGATCGAAGCATGTCCCGCCGATCTCCATTCTTGTGCCTGCATTCAATGAAGAGCTGACCATTAAGGAAAATGTCAGATCCCTGCTGGCGCTCCACTACCCGGAGTTTGAAGTGATTGTGGTGAATGACGGGTCGGGAGACAAAACTCTCGATACCTTAATCGAGGAGTTCCAATTAAAATATCATCCCCCGAATATGATCAAAGATACGATTGCTACAGCTGAGGTCAAAGGGGTTTACTACAATCCGGATTATCCAACCCTCTATCTTGTAGATAAAGAGAATGGTGGAAAAGCAGATTCCCTGAATGCCGGCATCAACTTATCGAATTACTCATTGATTTCATCAATCGATGCCGATTCTTTACTCGAAGAAGATGCGCTGATCCGGATTGCCAGAAAATATATGGAAAATCCTGAGGAGAATGTGGCGATTGGGGGTAACGTCCGGATTGCCAACGGCTGCCGCATCCAAAACGGGATGGTGAAGCAGGTCAATCTTCCGAAAAAATTGCTGCCGATGTTCCAGACGGTGGAGTACTTAAAAGCGTTTCTCGGCGGACGGATCGGCTGGAGTGACGTGAATGGCCTGATTATCGTTTCCGGTGCTTTCGGTGTCTTTAAGAAGGAATACGTTGTAAAAGTCGGAGGCTACCGCGGGGGTTACCCAGGGGAGGATATGAACATTATCATTAAGCTTCACCGCTACATGCTGGATCACAAGCTTCCCTACAAAATCGATTTTTGTCCGGATGCGGTCTGTTGGACGCAGGCTCCCGACACGTTCAAGATTCTCGGCAGTCAGCGTAAACGCTGGGGCCGTGGAAATTTGAAAAATATGATTGAAGAAGGGCGCTTCATGTTCATGCGTCCGAAATACAAGATCATGGGTATGTTAACGATCCCATATAACATTATTTTTGAAACTTTGAGCCCTTATTTCCGAATTACAGGTTTTCTCGCCATTCTCGGCTACAGCTTCATGGACATGACCGGATGGAAGCTCATGGGAATCTTCATGCTGATTAATGTTCTGTACGGGACACTGCTTGGCTTAGGTTCGCTGCTTTTGGAGGAAATGGCCTTTCAGCGCTACCCGAGAGTACGCGATTATTTCAAGATGATTTTGTACACGGTTTTGATGTTCTTCGGATACCGTCAACTGGGGATTTTATGGAGGTTCCTCGGTCATATCGACTTTATGCGGAAAAACAACTCCTGGGGAACGATGGTACGAACCAGTTGGAATGAGGACGAAGACAAGGAAAAGGCCGCATAGCCGAACTAAAAAAAGGAGGGTGGAAAATGGCAGCGACTCATATTGGTTCCCGGATCATTCAATCGTTTAATCATTTTCTTCACTATTATCAGAGCAGCCAATTATCATGCGGGATGATTCTGGCCCGTGCAGATATGAATGAAGCAGGGGTCAGGGAAATGGAAGCGTATTTGGAAAAGGAAGAGCCGGGTACCGCCTTTCAAGTCAGTTACGATCCACAGGAAAAGATTCTTGGCATACTGCTAGATGGCTGTGCCTTGGCATATACCCATTTTCTATCGCTGCACGTGAAAGATGTGTTAAGCCGGAACCGCCAGCTTACCGGAGATTTATGGGTGGGGAGCTTTCCTGAAAACAGCGACCACGCAGAACAAATGATGTTTGATATGCTTTGGAAAATCATTGATGGAAATCACCAAACGAACGATATCCATGTTTATCAAGGACAGAAGGAAAAGGATCAATCAACGAAATCCGTGCTGCTTGTCGATAGTGATCAAAGCTTAGTCCAGTTGCTGACAAACTACTTGCAGGGGAAAGGGTATGTCGTCCATACAGCAGAAGACGGGAAAACGGGTGTGGATGTTTATCAAAATGTCCTGCCGGATCTTGTTATTACGGAAATCAATCTGTCCGCTCTGGGAGGCTATCAGTTCATCAATCAAATCAAGAACATCGACGAAGATTCCAAAAAGTCGACAGAAATCATAGTTCTTACAAATAAACAATTAGAAGAAGACGTGAGGCGCACGTTTGATTATGGTGTCTCCGATTATATGACCAAGCCCTTTTCACTTGTAGAGCTTGAAGCACGGATGAAAAGACTCGTGAGCGTTTCTAAATAAATCTTATAAAAAGAGAGGGATCAGGAATGGGATATTTTGAACAGCTGTCTCAGAAGATTGAAATGAAGAAAGCAAACATCGGAGTCGTCGGTATGGGGTATGTCGGGCTGCCACTGGCTGTCGAAATGGTGAAAGCAGGATTCAACGTATGTGGCATCGATTTGGACCAGAAGAAGATTGAGTCGCTGCGTGAGGGGCATTCCTACATCAACGATATTGCGGATGACGATTTGCAGCAGGCGCTTGCCACGGATCGGTTCTTTCCAACAAGTGACTATGAAGTCGTTAAAGACCTGGATGCTGTCAGCATTTGTGTACCTACCCCATTAAGTGAGAACCAGGATCCGGATACCTCCTATATTACAGGCGTGATCAACAGCATGAAGCCTTTTATGAAAAAAGGGATGCTCGTGACGCTGGAAAGTACCACATATCCGGGGACGACCGAAGAGCTGATTTTGAAGGAATTCAATCGTATGGGGTACGTGGAAGGCGAAGATATCTTCCTTTGTTATTCACCTGAACGAGTGGATCCTGGGAATCAGTCCTTCAACACGCATAACATGCCGAAAGTTATGGGCGGTATGACAGAGAAATGTAATACAGTCGGAGGGCTTCTCTATAGAAATTACATTCCAAACGTTGTTCCTGTGACATCACCAAAAGTTGCAGAGATGTCCAAGCTTCTTGAAAATACGTTCCGAAGCGTCAATATTGCTTTTGTCAACGAGATTGCAATGATGTGTGAACGTATGGATATCGATGTGTGGGAGGTAATTGATGCAGCGGCAACGAAACCATTCGGCTTTATGAAGTTCCAACCGGGACCGGGAATCGGCGGTCACTGTATCCCTCTGGATCCGATGTACTTGTCCTGGAAAGCCAAAGGATTCCGATTCTATAGCAAGTTCATCGATCTGGCCCAGTCGATCAACAGCAATATGCCGGACGTCGTCGTTGGAAAGACGTCACAGGTATTGAATATTCATGGGAAGTCCATCAATGATTCTAAAATCCTTATTCTCGGTATGGCCTATAAACCGAATATCAGTGATCTCCGTGAATCGCCGGGGCTGTATCTCTATGAACTATACAAAGAAAACGGAGCGAACGTGGAGTATCATGACCCTCATGCCCACAGCTTCCTGGATGATGATGGAGAAGTCGTCCACTCGGTTCCTTATGATAAAGAACAGTTGAAAGAGTACGACTGCCTCGTTATGGTCACGAACCACAGCGACTTTGATTATCATGAACTGGCGGAATTAGGAGTTCCGATTGTAGATACAAGAAACGCTTTCCAAGCCTTCGATCAACCACACATTCATAAACTTGGGACGGCTTCGAAAGTGAACAAAAAACAGCACGAATCCATTGCTCTGTAATCAATCACAGAAAGCTTAAAACTACTTATTATAAAGGGGATGAACGACAATGTGCGGAATCATGGGATATGTTGGAGATAAAGAAACACAGCGTGTATTAACAGAAGGACTGCGTAAGCTGGAATATCGCGGCTATGACTCTGTTGGTATCGCATTGAACGACGGGGAAACCCTTCAGCATGAGAAGTCTAAAGGAAGACTCGAAGTGTTGGAAGAAAAATTGGAGGGGGCTCCGCTTGCTGGGTCGATCGGAATCGGTCATACCCGATGGGCTACACACGGGCGTCCTTCAGATGAGAATTCCCATCCGCATCTGGATGAGCAATCCAAATTTGCTGTCGTCCATAACGGTATTATTGAGAACTATATGGAAATTAAGCGGGAAATGAAGGAGGCAGGCTATTCCTTTACTTCTGAAACGGATTCCGAAGTGATTTCACACCTATTCTCTCATTTATATGATGGAGAAATGGTCTCGACCATCCAGAAAGTGGTAGATAGACTGGAAGGAGCCTATGCGCTTGGAATTGTTTCTGAGCATGATCCAGAGCGGTTGTATGCTGTGCGTGAAGCCAGTCCCCTCATCATCGGATCCGGCGATGGAGAATCCCTGATCAGCTCCGACATCCCCGCTCTGCTTGAACATACACGTGATGTTTATATTTTGGAAGACGGCGAGATGGCAATCCTTTCAAAAGAAGGGGTCACGCTGATGGAAACGGAGACAGGAAAGGAATTGACGCGCGATATTTTCCGTGTGGACTGGGATATGGAACAGGCTGAGAAAAATGGGTATGACCACTTTATGCTGAAAGAGATTTTCGAACAGCCAACGGCACTTCGGAAAACAATGACCGGCCGTCTTGATCAGGAAGCGAAACGTGTGGACTTTGAGGAACTGCATTGGTCACCTGAAACCATTCAGCAATGGAACAAAATCACGATTGTAGCCTGTGGGACAGCTTATCATGCAGGATTGATCGGTAAACATGTGATCGAGGAGCTGACACGTATTCCAGTCGATGTTGAAGTGGCTTCGGAATTCCGCTATCGACGCCCGATCATAGACGAGAAGACATTGGTCATTGTTGTCAGCCAATCTGGAGAAACAGCAGATACTCTGGCCGCACTGCGTCAAAGTCAACGTCTTGGAGCGAATGTCCTGGCCATAACGAACGTTGTCGGAAGCTCCATCGCCCGTGAAGCAGATGAAGTGATTCTGACAATGGCCGGCCCTGAGATTGCTGTAGCTTCTACAAAAGCGTACACCACACAAGTGCTGTCATTTTACTTATTAGGTCTGTATCTTGCCGAAAGTAAACAAACCGTCACGGAACAAAAATACAAGCAGCTGATTGAGTCCATCATCGAACTGCCGGAGAAAATCGAGGGCATGCTGGAGCACTCTCAGGGAATCCGCTGGTACAGTGATTCCATCAAAGATGCCAAAAGTGTCTTTTTCCTCGGGCGGGGACTGGATCATGCGGTAGCGCTGGAAGGATCTTTGAAACTGAAGGAAATCTCCTATATTCATTCGGAAGCTTATGCAGCAGGGGAATTGAAGCACGGAACGCTTGCCTTGATCGAAGAAGGCACACCAGTTATTGCTCTAATTACACAGGATGAAGTGAGTGAGAAAATGCTCGGGAATGTTAAGGAAGTGAAAGCCCGTGGAGCGCAGGTACTGGGGGTCGCAGAAGAAGGCAATCTGGATATATGGGAGTATGTAGATGAAACGTGCTATATTCCGAACACTCCATCTATTCTGACACCGCTGCTGACGGTCATTCCTTTACAATTAATCGCCTATTATACGTCGCTCGCTCTTGGTAACGATGTCGACAAACCAAGAAACCTTGCGAAGAGCGTTACGGTCGAGTAGGCATCCAAATGATGGAGGTCATGGAACGGCAGCAGACAAAACTGAATAAAAGTAATTTAGAAGGGCTGATGCTGGGGGTATATGAAAAGGTGGAAAACGAAAGCATCCAAACCGACCGTCAGATTATTGATGAGGTAATGGAGCAGTTAAGGCCAATTATCCAGCCAATCGAGGAATAAATAAGAATGGGGGAAAAAAGATGAGTGAAACGTTTGCTGTTGTATTAGCTGCAGGTAAAGGAACAAGGATGAAATCCGATCTTCCGAAAGTTCTTCATAAGGTTTGTGGAAAACCTATGGTCGAACATGTGATTGATCAGCTGAAGCACCTTTCCATCGATGAGATCGTTACCGTCGTGGGTCATCAGAGTGAACGAATACAGGAACAGCTGGGTTCGACCGTAGATTATGCTTATCAAGCGGAACAGCTCGGCACAGCTCATGCCGTGAAAATGTCTCATGAGCAGCTGGGTCATCGTGAAGGCAGTACGCTGATCATTACAGGAGATACGCCGCTCATATCCAGCGGAACGTTAGCTGATTGTCTGGAACTTCATCAGGAGACAAACGCAGCCGCTACCATTCTGACAATGCAGCCGGACGACCCCGCGGGCTATGGAAGGATTATTCGTAATGAACAGGGACAGGTGGAACGGATTGTTGAAGAAAAGGATGCTTCCGAGCAGGAGCGTGCCGTCAACGAGGTGAATTCAGGTATTTTCTGTTTCGATAACCAGCTGTTATTCGAAGCCTTGGATCTTGTGTCAACGGACAATGAGCAGGGGGAATATTATCTGCCGGACGTCGTTGAGGTCCTGCAGCGAAAAGGGGAGCGAATCTCAGCAGCCCGGATGCCGGACGTTGAAGAAGGACTCGGCATTAATGATCGAACCCAGCTTGCGAAGGCGGAGAAGATATTACAGAAACGCATCATTGAATTTCATATGGAAAATGGAGTAACGATTATTGATCCCTTCTCTACTTACATAGGTGCTGACGTAACTATCGGCATCGATACGGTGATTGAACCGAGGACGCATTTAAGAGGAAAAACGAAAATAGGAACGAACTGCATCATCGGTCCGGACGTGGATCTGGAGAATTATGAAGCGGCGGACCGTACAAAAGTTAAAAATTTCTCAAGAACCAATGATATCAGTTCTCTGCCCTATGTTAACTAAATTACAGAAAGAAAGACCTTTCAATGCTGAAAGGTCTTTCTTTAAACAAAAATTCTCCAGAAGAAAAAGCATTATGGGATCGGTCATGCTGTTTCTTCTCATCGTTGGGGTGGGCATATACATGAGTCAGCCATCAAAAGTGAAGGCTACCTGGATCTGGGATTTGGACGAGATGGAAGGAAGCATAGAGGATAATATAGAATTCGCTGAAGAGCAGGAAGTGAATTTAATCTATCTGCACATCAGTATAAAAGGATTGGACAGGGAGCGTGTAAAGGCGTTTATAGAAGAAGCTTCCGCCCATAATATCCAAGTGTATGCCCTTGGTGGTGATCCTAATTGGGCGCTGGACAAACATCAGGATAGTCTCTCTACCTTTATTTCTTTGGTCAGGAATTATAATCAAGACGTTCCAAATGAAGCAGGATTCAAAGGGATCCATATGGATATCGAGCCTTACCTTCTGCCTGAGTGGGATGCGGCCAGGGATGAAGTGATTGCTCAATGGATGGGTAATGTCACGTTCCTAAGACAAGAAGTTGAAAAAACAGGCCAGGATCTTCAATTGAGTGGAGATTTTCCATTTTGGGTGAATGATTTACAAGTGCCGGGGGAAAGTGAATCGCTCAGCTCATGGATGCTGTCTCAATTGGATTCCATGACGATTATGGCTTACAGGGATTATACGGAAGGAAAAAACGGAATTAAACATATTGCTTCCCCTCTCATCGAACAGGCAGCCAATCAAGATAAATCGGTGGTTATTGCTGTGAATGTCATCAAGACGGATGAAGGCAGTTATACCACTTTCTATGACAGCGCACCTGGTCAGATGGAACAGGAGTTGAACGGATTGAACCAAAGCTTTTCCGGACACCCCGGCTATGCGGGGATCGCTGTCCATGACTACAGCTATTGGAAGCTTTACCGGAACAAAGAATAGGGGAACGATGTTCTGCTTGTAGAGAAACCTTGTTTTTCTATAAGCTTTTTTATCTCCCGAATCTTGGATGCCGTGGAGCGGAAGGGGATATTTTCATCTGTTCAGGACAACGTATGAAGGAGATAGGAAACGATTGGGTACATAAGCGGACGGTTTGAGAAGCTGGTTCGGGTTTTAAATCAGGTTTTCAGCCTTCGTATGGAATCGAGGTGTCTTTTATGGATTGGATATGGAAAGCTGTATTAATCATTCTTGCAGGTACGATTATTCTGCGCATCGCCGGCCGGAAGTCGATTTCCCAGATGACCTTGTCCCAGACGGTCATTATGATTGCCATCGGGTCGTTATTGATTCAGCCGGTAGCAGGAAAAAACATCTGGGTGACGTTTGGTGTCGGAGGTGTGCTTGTCCTAACCCTGATGGCGATGGAATATTCCCAGGTGAAATTTGATTTTATGGAACGTTTTCTAACAGGAAGATCGGTCTCCATTATTGAAAATGGCCAGCTGAACGAAAAGAATTTGAAGAAGCTTCGTTTCACTGTGGACCAATTGGAAATGAAACTCCGTCAGTCGAGTGTTTCCTGTATTCAAGATTTGAAATCGGCCACCCTTGAGCCGAACGGCCAGCTCGGTTTTGAGCTGAAAGAAAGTAAGCAGCCTGCGACCAAGCAGGACGTGGAAGACTTAAAGCAGCAGCTTCATCTGCTGGCTTCCAAGCTGCATCCGGATCAAGCAGTCCAGCCTTCCTCAGAAAGCCCGTCCGGTGAGGATTTATTTAAGGAAGTCGAAAACAAGTATCATGAGCAGCCTTTCCCTCCACGTCTTCAGTAGAAAGAGGCGTGTGAAAGGAATTTTGGTTTAGAAGCTGATATAATGAACTCGAGGTGAGACAAATGGATTATATACACTCCATTGAAGATTTAGATGCTTTTGTAAATGAGGAAATGCTCTCGATTGTTTATGTATCCAGACCGGGCTGCTCCGTTTGTCATGGTCTTCTACCTCAAGTGGAGGATCTGCTGGCTGATTATCCGAGCATAAAGGCCCGCCACGTGAATGCAGATGAAGTACCCCAGGTTGCCGGTCATTACTCTGTGATGACTGTACCGGCCGTTCTTGTCTATTCGGAAGGGAAAGAGCTCTTCCGGAAAGCCCGCTTCGTGCCGATCGGTGAACTCAATCAGCAGCTCGCTAAATTAAATCATTTTATAAACGAAAGCTGAACGCCTGCTTCTGGTCCTTTGACCAGAAGCAGCTTTTTTTATGCATAAAAAAGGAATGGGCGGTTTTTCAGATGAGTGGGGAAAGAAAAAGAGAAAATAAATGATTATTCCAACAATTCGGTTTTGTCGAGCATTTCTTAAAAATTCAAGGCGCAAATACATCCATGAGACGAGATTATTTCCGATGAGAAGCGATGACTGCGAAATATCTCTCTTTGAAACCGTTTACACGGACTAATTGACGAATATAGACCCGACTTGTAGAAAAGCCCTTGAATCTGTTTTTGCCAGTGTTATGATGAAAAACGTCTTAGAGAAAAAGCGAACAAAAATGCGAACGGGAGAGATTAACCCAAATGATTAAACAAACGATTGCTTTTCTAGGTGCAGGATCTATGGCAGAAGCGATGATTTCAGGAATGGTGGAATCGGGTAATATTCCAGCTGAACAGATCATTGTAACCAACCGAAGTAATCAGGAACGTTTAAACCACATTCAATATAAATACGGCGTCCGTACAGTATTAAAAGATGAATTGAATTTCGCTGAAGTGGATCAGTTCATTCTGGCGATGAAGCCGAAAGATATTGACGCTGTTTTGGAAGACTTGAAAAATAAATTGAACCCGGACCAAGTTCTTGTATCTGTTCTTGCCGGTATTTCTACTTCTTATATGGAAGATCGTCTGAATGACCGCCAGGAGGTGGTCCGCGTGATGCCGAACACTTCCAGCATGCTGCGTGAATCAGCCACGGCCGTGTGCCCCGGGCAGTTTGCCGACATGGAGAACGTCGAAGTTACGAAAGCGCTGCTTCGTTCAATTGGTGAAGTCTTCGTCATAGAAGAAGAGAAGATGGATGTCTTCACTGGAATCGCCGGAAGCGGACCTGCTTACTTCTACTATTTGATGGAGCATATTGAAGAAACAGGCCGTTCAGAAGGTATGGATCCGGAAACGCTTCGTGAAATTGGAGCACAGACACTGCTTGGTGCCGCCAAGATGATGTTGGAACGTGATGAGTCCCCGGCAGAGCTTCGGGAGAACGTAACTTCACCGAATGGTACAACGGCAGCAGGACTCGATGCGCTTGCAGCCAGCGGTGGCGGTCAAGCGATTTCAGAGGCCGTACGCGGTGCAGCTTCCCGATCCAAAGAACTAAGTGCAGAACTTGAAGGACTTCTCGTAGGCAGTAGATAAATACAGCTGACTGACGCAAAATTGTTAAACAGGAGTGATATGTTGAGTCAAACTAAGAAACGAATCGTTATAAAAATTGGAAGCAGTTCATTAACCAGTGCACACGGTGAAATCAGCCGTCGTAAACTTGAAAAACTTGTCGATGAAGTTGTCCGTTTGAAGGACGACGGCCATGAAGTCCTCCTTGTCTCCTCAGGCGCGGTAGCCGCGGGTTACCGGAAGCTGGGATGCCTGGAGCGTCCAAGCACCCTGCCGGAAAAACAGGCAGCCGCATCCATCGGTCAGGGACTCTTAATGGAATCGTACTCTGATCTATTCCTATCCCACGGGTATATGGGATCCCAAATCCTCATCACGCGCAGTGATTTCTCTGATGAAAACCGCTACAACAACGCACGTAACACCATCAATGTCCTACTAGAACGCGGAATTATCCCTATTGTAAACGAAAATGACACCATTACGATCGACAGACTGAAGTTCGGAGATAACGACACCCTTTCAGCAAAGGTCGCCGGCCTTGTCGACGCTGATCAGCTGATTATCCTATCAGATATTGATGGACTTTATGATGCTGATCCTAGAAAAAACTCCGATGCAAAACTGCTTGATAAAGTCCACGAGATTACCCCTGAAATTGAAGCTGCAGCAGGTGATCCGGGAAGCGCGGTCGGAACAGGCGGCATGAAATCGAAAATTGATGCCTTCAAAATTTCCATGGCTTCCGGTATCGCTTCTTTCCTAGGAAAGGCCAATACACCGAACATCGTCTATGATGCGGTTTACGGGGATGCTGTAGGCACGTACTTTGAAATTACGACCGATGCTGAGAACCTCGATCAGAAGAAACAGTGGATTGCTTTTAACTCCGGACCGGAAGGCACAGTAATCATTGACCACCGTGCAAAAGAAACGGTTGTCGACATGAAACAGAGCTTGATGCCGGCGAATGTTCACCATGTCACAGGGCGCTTTGAAAAAGGTGCTGTGGTACGAATCCATGATCTGGACGGTGAAGAAATCGGCTTAGGCGTAGTCAACTATTCTTCTGAACAAATGAAGAACATGATCAATCTGACACAACCTGAACTCGAGTCTTATGATAAGGCTGCCGTTGAACAGAAAGATTTTGTGTGCCATCTCGAAGTATCCATGCCCGTAGGCGTTTAAAATACTCAAGGAGGTCTTTGATGACTGTAACTATGAATGTAAATGTGGAAGCTCAGGCAATAGAAGCGAAAAAAGCATCCAAACAGCTGATGATCCTTTCAAAAGAAGAAAAGAATGAAGCGCTGCTTCATCTGGCTGATGTACTTGAACGTGAATACGAAAGCATTCTGCAGGCCAACGAAAAAGATCTGGCCAATGGACGCGAGCAAGGCTTTACGGATGCGTTCATGGACCGTCTTTCCTTGTCCAAAGAACGAGTGCAGGATTTTGCCCAGGGGCTTCGTGACGTCGCAGAACTGGAAGATCCAACGGGGCAGGTCCTGACAGACTGGACGCTGGATAATGGACTGCAGGTAGAGAAAGTGACCGTTCCCCTCGGTGTGATCGGTATGATTTATGAAGCACGTCCGAACGTGACCGTCGATGCTACAGGACTCGCTTTGAAATCAGGCAATGCGATTGTGCTGAAAGGCGGCTCGTCTGCTATTCACTCAAACGAGGCTATTGTAAAAGTCATTCACAAAGGACTTGAAGAGACGAAGATGCCTAAGGAAGCTGTACAGTTCATCGCTTCTACAGATCGTGCAGCTACGAACGAACTGTTTACAATGAAAGAGCATATCGACGTATTGATTCCACGTGGAGGCGGACGTTTGATTCAGGCTGTCGTGGAAAACGCCACGGTTCCTGTTCTTGAAACAGGTGTCGGCAACTGCCATATCTATATCGATGAACAGGCGGATGTGGAAAAGGCACTGAACATTTTGATCAACGCAAAAACCGACCGTCCGGCTGTTTGTAACGCAGCAGAAACGCTGGTTGTTCACAAAAGCTGGTTGAAAGAGCATCAAGATGCCTTAATCGCTGCATTGAAAGAGCACAACATTGCTGTTCATGGCGATGAGCACATCGTTGATACGATTCCAGGCGCTGTTCCAGCTGGAGAAGAAGACTGGGCTAATGAATATTTGAGCACAGATCTAGCGGTGAAAGCTGTAGACAATCTGACAGATGCAATCGCGCATATTGAAACGTATGGAACGAAGCACTCTGAAGCCATTGTCACAGAAGACCAAAAAGCTGCCGATCACTTCTTTGCGCTTGTTGATGCAGCGGCTCTCTATCACAATGCGTCCACACGCTTTACAGATGGCGGGGCACTTGGATTTGGAGCGGAAATCGGTATTTCCACGCAAAAACTTCATGCCCGCGGACCAATGGGACTGCCGGCATTGACAACGATTAAGTTCCTCATGAAAGGAAACGGTCAAATCCGATAAACGGAGATCAGCATTTTTCAGGCTGTCGAGAATATTCTCTCGACAGCCTGTTTTTTTATGTAACTGAAAAATGGGTTGGAACAGCAGGGATAACGAAGAAACGTTGCGCTTAAGGACGAAACACTTTGTGGCTCGGATGACTGAATAAAGAAGATTCTTTTTGATCAAGGAGGCGCATAGGAAAGGGGACTCACTTTTTATTTCTCCCATCTCCTGTGGTCATTTACTTTAATCCCCAATCATTGTATGATGTTGGAATCATATTTTTACAGGAGGGGTGGCGATGAGGCAGGGAGAGGCTGTAGAGGTATTGCTGGAAAGCTTAAAAGGGGATTCACTCGTTAAGGCTGTCTTTTTAAAAGGATCCATGGGCAGAAGGGAAGAAGATGTCCATTCAGATGTGGATCTTTACGTCCTTGTGGATGAAGAGGAACAGCATGCATTTCTAAAGAAGAGAAGAACACATCTTTTATGTTATCAACCCCTTTTGTTTTATGATGAAATTTTCATCATTGCTCCACAGGTGATTGCGGTTTATGATAACCTCCTGCACGTGGATCTATTTACAGTTACAGAAGAAACGCTTATCCATAAGGATTACATTCGGGTGCTGTACGATCCTGAAGGACGAATGGAAAAGCATCAACAGGAACAGCAGCTTTATTTAGATGAACATGATTTTCAGGATGCGGTTGATGATGTCACCTTTTTTTTACTGCAGTATAAAAAAGCTTCCGATCGCGGGAATGATATGTGGGCATGTAAAGTGTTGAATGATCTGGCTTTGAATGCAGCGAAGGTCCTTCTCCAGCATTATGCTCCCGATCGTGCGCAGCTTGGATTGAAAACGGCAGATCAATCCCTTCCTGCCGGGGTTAAAAAGAAGCTGCAAAAGGTGTACCAGCACTTGTCTCTGAGGGAGCATCCTACAGCTGTAAATGTTCTTATTCACTTAATAGAAGAGGAGTCTGTGTGGCTTCAAAAGGTGTGGAAAGGGAAGAACGATACCCTTCCGTTTTTGGAGCGCATGATCTTCGAATTAAAAAACCAGCATCCTGTTTGATCAGGAAGCTGGTTTTTGGCTGTAGAAAAAGCCTGTGTTACCCAGTTAGAGTTGTCCATTTCACTTTCCGTTTATCGGTGGATGAATGCCGCGGGCAAGCCCTCAGCTGACCTGGTCAGGAAGGTCGCCTGCCCAAGTGGGTCTTCGGCCGGTGCTGTTCCCGCAGGCATTACCACCGAACGCTCCTCGTGTGCACAGGTTCGCAGATTCAAAAGAACGGCATGGGCTGAGCTGTGGCCGCTTGCGTGGAAAAGAAAAGGTAAAGGAACAGCCGCTGATGACGGCTGCCTGCCGGAATATGAAAAAGAATGTCCTCCATCCAGCAAGGGTGAGCGGGGGGGGGGAAGAAGAGTCTTTTTCGATGTTAAAGAACTCCCAAGGGGCTTTCGCTTCTGTCGTTAAGAAAGAAAAAAAGCTTGTAGAGAAACATAAGTTTCTCTACAAGCTGGTTTTTTAAAAGGTTTGACCGGCCATTGCCTGCGATAACGTCGCTGTCGTCGTCACGTGACTGAAGTCGAGGCCGAGGGAAACAGCGGTCTGTGCAATTTCCGGACGGATGCCGACGACCGTTGAGGATACTCCGATCAAGCGGAGGCTGTCAATCAGCTGGAAAATCTGCTGGGCAACCATCGTGTCCACGAGATAGACTCCTGACAAATCTATGTACAGCAAGTCTACATCCTGGTCGGTGCATTTTCTCAGTATATTCTCCTGGATGGCAGCGGCCCGGTCGGTATCAATGTTCCCGACAAGAGGCAGGAGTGCCTGGTCATTCGACAGTTGAATCAATGGAGAACTCAATTCATTGATGGTCGACTGCTGTTTTTCAATCGTACGGTTCAAGTAATTGGATTTTTCCTCGACCACCTGGTACATGATCTGATCGAAGGCATCCACCAGGAGACGGGTCCAGCGTGTTTCTCTATCCCTGTCTACGTTGACATTCTGGGTTTCAATGAATTCCTTGAGGAAATCCAGGTATTGGATACGGACACGCATGAATTCCCGCATGATTTCGTGTGTAGGGGTCTCAAGATGGTGGGGGTCCCGTCCAATTTCCACGATCCAGTCGTTCATGTGAGCGAGAAATGCCTCTTTATCCAGAGTGAAGATTTCGGCCAGGTGTTTGTGAAATGCAAAGTTTTGGGATTTCAAGTTTTCAATGGTTGCCTGATCACGGGAGGCGTAGACGCCGGAAACCGAACTTTGATCGAGGGAATTATACCATTCTTCTGTTAGAATCGACGCTTTCTTCAATAGAAATTCGCGAAATGCTAAGTTGGCTTTCAATGGGGAAGCTCCTCTCTCTACTTGAGCCTCTCATAAAATCCGGAGAGCATCATAGATAATTTTATTATATAAGGTATCCCTTGTATTTTCCATCTTTAGGCGGCTGAGTAAGGAAATAAAACAACCTCAGGACTGGTGCAGATCTATTCATCCACGTCTACCATGTTTTCCTTGGAGTAGTGGTTCCTAAACATCGGATGGAGCAGAAGCAGGAAAGGTCGACTGTCATACATGTTCCGGATGCTGTATAGGAGTGGGAAGAGCTGTGACAGGAAGGACTTTCGTGCTGAATCAGCAGCTCCAGAACAGCACAGGAGTGGTCGGGGGAGAGACTGACCGCTTTGAATATACAAGATGTAAAGCATACAAATCTGCCCTCCTCTTCTTTGATCCCATTACCGCAGAAGCGTTGTCCATCTTTGCAGTACAACATAAATGGAATGGTCGTATTTCCTTGTCGGTGCTGATAATCACCGCGCAGAGCTGCGATTGATGTGCGGCAGCTCGTTTCAGAGTGACGACCGGCCACTATTTTCTGGGCTTTTATGATGGCTGCCACCGTCCTTGTTACGGAACAGCAACTGTAAGAATTGTGTTTCAAAGGCAGTATCCTCCTTTCTATTCGATCTCTTATATTCTATTCCGGACAGGAAAAAAGGGCTGTGCTTCCGTCCTGTTAGAGCCTGATATAGGACAAAGGCCAATCCGGGGGGAGAGGTGGATGCATAAGGTATAGGACAGCGGGAGGAAAAGCGGCAGCTGTAGCCTGCATATACAAGGAAGACCTTCCGTTTAAAGAATGCCAGCGTACACTGGCATTCTTTTTGTGTTTTTCTTCTATAAAAAATGGGACAGCACCCTTCTTGATTGCATCTGTAAAAGGTGAATGTTCATTCATTTTCTGGTTGAATTTTCAGAATAATGGGAGTAGAATGGAAACATACTAACCGTTTGGTATGTTACATAACTGAACTTTTAAGGAGTGAGCTGATGCATGTGAAGGAGTTGTTCGATCTATCGGGGAAGACGGCGCTCGTAACCGGCGGGGGACGAGGGCTTGGAAAACAGATGGCTGAAGGATTTGCAGAGGCGGGCGCGAATCTCGTCCTTTGCTCCCGGAAACGAGAGGCATGTGAGGAAACCGCCCGGCAGCTTGAAGCAGAATACGGAGTCAGGACAGCCGCTTATGGTTGTGATGTAACAAACGTAGAAGACATTGAGCATGTCGTTCAAAAAACGGTGGAAAAGTTCGGCACCATTGATATTCTCGTCAATAACAGCGGGGCAAGCTGGGGGGCGCCGACGTTGGAAATGCCGCTGGAAGCCTTCCAAAAAGTGATGAATGTCAACGTGACAGGGACGTTCTTAATGTCTCAGAAGGTCGGAGAGATCATGGTGAATCAAAAGTCAGGCAAGATTATTAACATCGCTTCTGTAGCGGGGCTTGGCGGAGCAGACCCTCGATTCATGGATACGATCGGCTATAACGCGAGTAAAGGGGCGGTCATCACCTTCACGAAGGACCTTGCTGTAAAGTGGGGAGCCCACAATATTCAAGTGAATGCCCTTGCTCCTGGATTTTTCCCTACCAAAATGTCGAAAGGACTACTGGAACAGGGAGGAGAATTCATTCTGGACCGCACCCCTCTCAACCGCTTCGGGTCGGATGAGGATTTGAAAGGAGCGGCTCTTTTCCTGGCTTCCCGTGCGTCTGATTATGTGACAGGGGATGTGCTTGTCGTTGATGGCGGTATGCATGCTTCGTGCTGATAAGAACGGCTTGGTAAAGGGCAGACTTACACGGGATAAAAGGGCTGATTTTCAAGTTTTTAGAGGAGGAATCGCATGAAGATGAAACAGATCGCAGTAATTGGAGCGGGGAGTATGGGGCATCAAATCGCCATGCTGTCAGCGCTTGCCGGTTTTGATACGTATGTGCAGGATGTCCGTCCCAATGCTTTAGGGGAAGCGAAGGACAAGCTGGAGCAGATCATGGCGAAATGGGTGAACAAGGACAAAATTTCTGAACAGGAAAAAGCTGAAGCCTTTGAGCGTCTTTCCTTTACGACCGACTTGCGGGAAGCGGCGGGGGAGGCTGACCTTGTCATCGAAGCCGTTGTGGAAAAGCTGGATGTGAAGCGGGAAGTATTTGCCCAGCTTAATGAGATTGTCCCTTCTCATACAGTGCTGGCTACCAACTCTTCTACAATTGTCAGTTCGTTAATCGCTGATGTGGTTTCACGTCCAGAAAAGGTCTGTAACATGCACTTCTTTTATCCTCCCCTTGTTATGGACTGTGTGGAAGTGGTCAAAGGGGAGCATACATCACAGGAGACAGCAGATTCCGCTATGGACGTCTGCCGGGCGTTGAACCGTACGGCTGTTTTACTGGAGAAAGAGATTTCAGGTTTTATCGCTAACCGCATTCTTTTTGCGATCCAGAAAGAGGCGGTGAGCCTGTATGAAGGTGGGTACGCAGACTTCAAGGATATCGATAAAATCACCCGCAAGGCATTGAGTCATCCGATCGGTCCTTTCGAGCTCATGGACTTGTCAGGCATCGATGTCGGTTGTTATGTGATGCAGCAGCAGTACAACGAAACTGGTGATCCTGCCAACCTTCCACCAAGAACGATGACGGAGAAAGTGGAAGCGGGTGACCTGGGCCGGAAGACAGGGAAGGGCTTTTATACGTATGAAACGAAGGTGAATCAGTAGGAGGAGTAGGGCATGCACGAGATAGAGGTAACAGTACGATTTTGTGAGACGGATATGCTCGGCCATGTGAACAACAGCAATTTCTTTGTTTACATGGAAGATTCCCGCATTCGATTTTTCGAAGAACTGAAGCTTGTCGGGGAGGAGTGGAATTTCATTCTGGCTTCTGCCAAATGTGATTTTCTTAAGCAGGTGTACTTCAATCAGACCCTGATCATAAAGAGCAGCGTAGCAAAAATCGGAAACTCCAGTTTTCATCTGATCCAGGAGATGGTGGAGAAAGATTCACAGGAAGTCGTGGCTGAGGGAAGTTCAGTCATCGTGCAGTTTGATTTTGAAAAACAGAGAAGCCTTCCATTTACAGAGGAAATGAGAAAGCGTCTGGAGGAGCATAAGCCCGTTGTGAAATAGGAGGGGTCGGATGGCCGATACGAAAGATACGCAGGCAGTGCGTAAAGGTGAAGAGCTGGATTATGAGATCTTGATTCCTTTTTTGAAAGAACGCTTGAATATGCCGGACGAGGAGCTTACCATCAGACAGTTCGGTGCCGGACACTCCAACTTAACGTATGAGCTTTCTGCGGGAGAAGACTGGAAGGTTGTGCTGAGGCGTCCGCCGCTTGGACCGGTTGCTCCAAAGGCCCATGATATGGAGCGGGAATATACCGTACTCCAGGCGCTTCATCCAGTTTATCCACTGGCCCCGAGACCTTTTCTCTTTGAATCTGGTGATTTGCTCGGATCCCCTTTTTTCATTATGGAACGTAGAGAAGGAATCGTCTATGATAAACACTTTCCAGAGGGAGTAGAAGGGAATGCGGAGCTCGGAAGGCGGATTTCACAGACGATGGTGGACAAGCTTGCCGAACTTCATGCTGTGGATTATTCGAGAACAGAACTCGCCCATATGGTGAAGCCTGATGGATTTATGGAGCGTCAAGTACACGGATGGATTAAACGGTACGACCGTTCGCGGACGGACGATGTTGTTTCAGGAGAACGGCTGAAGAAGTGGCTGGTGGATCATATCCCTTTATCCGGAGCAGCTTCTGTTATTCATTATGATTACAAGTTGAACAATGCCATGTTCAGTAAGCGGAATCATGCTGAAATGGTCGGGCTGTTTGACTGGGAAATGACAACCGTCGGAGACCCGCTTGCAGACCTGGGAGCAGCGCTCAGCTATTGGATCCAATCCGATGATCCACCGATGCTGCAGGAAGGGCTGGGCAGACCGCCGGTCACTGTAAAGGATGGTTTTTTTACCAGGGATGAATTTGTAAACGCTTACTCTTTAAAGAGCGGCCGGAATGTTGACGACATCCATGTCTATTTGACATTTGCTTACTTTAAGCTGGCTGGAATTATCCAGCAGATTTACTTCCGGTATAAAAATGGTCAGACAGAGGATCTAAGATTTGCCCAAATGAATCATTTTGTCAATAACTTGATTCATCATGCGGAAGAAACGGCGGGGCTGTAGGTATGGGGAAAATCGAAGTCATTTTCAAAAAGGAAGACATACAACCTGAAAAGCTGACCGGGAAAACAGCTGTGGTTTTTGACGTGCTTTTTGCAACCTCGACAATGACGGCCGCGATAGCTGATGGGGCGCTGTCTGTGCTCCCTGTTTACAGTCCTGAGCTAGCTCGGAAAACGGCAGAGGCATTTGACCAGCCCTTCCTTCTTGCCGGGGAGGATCAAGGTCGTACGATTGAGGGGTTTTATCCGCCTTTACGAAATCAACTGAAAAAATTTGTTGCAGGTAAACATCTTATTTTGACGACTACGAATGGTACGGTCGCACTTCACAAGGCTCAAAAAGCGGCAGATCTTTATGCCTCATCGCTGCTCAACAACCCGTCAACGGCCAGGCATCTGAACGAATCTCACAGCGGGGAAACCATTGTGATCATCTGTTCTGGTTCAAGCGGTCTGTTTACAATGGAGGATTTTTATGGAGCAGGAAGTCTTGTCCATCATATGCAGCAGGATGGAAATTGGGAGCTTTCAGATGGGGCGTTAACATCCCTGCATTTTTATAAAGGCGGTGGTGAGGCCCGGGAATTGCTTCGTTCCTGCCGGATTGGAAACTGGTTAATGAAACATGGTCTTGATCCTGCGGAGATCGACTTCGCTGCACAGGAAGGAGTGGTTGAAGCGGTTCTTGCTTACGACAAAATAACAGGACAAGTCAAGGAGGGGCATTATGCATCCAGTTAAACATGAATGGAAAGGTGGTCGATTCCTCACTTCTGATGTGGATCCAGAGGCGGTTTTCACCCCGGAGGATCAGACGGAAGAGCACCGGATGATTCGACGGACCGCCCGGCAGTATATTGAAGGGGAGGTGCGTCCACACAGGGGGCGCATCGAACGAGGCGATTATGACTTCGTTGCCCGGAAGATGAAAAAAGCAGGGGACCTGGGGCTCCTGGCTCACAGCATTCCGGAAAAGTACGGTGGTCTCGGGCTTGATAAAATCAGCAAAGGCATCGTGGGGGAGGCGCTGGGGAGCGCCGGCGGCTACAGTGTGGCCCATTCCAATCATACGTGTATCGCCACTCTGCCGATTACTTACTTCGGTTCGGAGGAACAGAAGAAGAAATACCTGCCGAAACTTGCCTCCGGAGCTTTTATAGGTGCCTACTGCCTGACAGAACCGGAAGCAGGGTCGGACGCTTTATCCGCAAAAACGACAGCTGTCATGAACGAGAGCGGATCGCACTATGTGCTTAATGGAACGAAAATCTATATAACAAATGCCGCGTTTTCCGATACGTTCATCGTATATGCGAAAGTGGATGGAGAGCATTTTACAGCTTTTATCGTAGAAAAGGATTTGCCGGGGCTGTCGATCGGGCCGGAGGAAGACAAAATGGGAATCAAAGGATCCTCCACCTGCTCGGTCGTTATGGAAGACTGTCAGGTCCCGGCGGAGAATCTTCTGGGGGACGTCGGCCGGGGGCATTTGATTGCTTTGAATGTGTTGAATCTCGGTCGGTTTAACTTAGGGTTTGCGACGCTTGGTGCCGCGAAGTACAGCTTTCAGCTCGCTCTTGCTCATGCTTCCGAGCGGCGGCAGTTTGGAAAAGCGATCACGGATTTCAGGGCAAGTAAGCAGAAACTGGCCTGGATGGCCGCGGACTTATATGCGGCTGAATCGGTCATGTACCGGACAGCAGGGCATATTGAATCAGCACTCGCGGGTCACTATGATACAGAAGACAAACAGGCTGTGGCCAAAGCGATGAACGAGCATCGTATGGAAGCAGCCATCTGCAAGGTTGTCGGATCTGAAACATTGGATCGTGTCGTAGATGAAGCGGTGCAGCTTCACGGAGGGGCGGGTTTCATCAAGGAATATCCGGTTGAACAAGCTTATCGTGATGCGCGGATCAACCGCATTTTTGAAGGAACTAACGAGATTAATCGTCTGCTTATCCCGGGGGCCTTTTTCCAAACAGCCGGAAAAGCGGAAATAGATACACATGCCTTAGTGAAACAGGCCGATGATTCCTTGAAAACAGGTGGTTACAAACGGGAGCAGGGCCCTGTGCCGAAGCTCGAAGAGGCGGTCGCGTTGTGTAAAGATTTATATCTTGTTTCCGCTGGAGCTGCTTATAAAATTTATGGATCCGCCATTAAAGATGAGCAGGAAACATTGATGGAGCTGGCAGACATAGCCATTGAAATCTACCGCTCCGAGTCCAGCGTTCTTCGTGCCAAAAAAGGCAGTGGGAGCTCAAGTCTTCACCTGCAGCTGGCAGAGACCGTCATCGAGCGCTCCGTTGAAAACGTCCGCCGGTCTGTAGGCCGCTTGTTTTCTTCTCTCCTTAGAGGAGAAGAACGGACGAAGGCATTGAGAAGTGCTGCAGCCCTGTTGAGTGCGTATTCCTTTGAAGGAAGCCTGGATCGGAACCGCCGCCTTGCTGAACAGATGGTAGAATCCGGTCACTATAAAGTTTAAAAGGAGAGATGAAGATGAAATTAGGTAATGATCATGTAGCTGTGGATATCAATGGACCCGTCATGTCCTGTGTACTGAACCGCCCGGACAGTCTGAACGCATTTTCTGATCAAATGATCGGTGGTTTGATGGAAGCTTTGGAAGAGGCCTCCAGGAATGAGGAAGTGAAAGTGATTACGCTGTCCGGAGCAGGTCGGTCTTTTTCTGCAGGCGGCGATGTGAAAAGCATGGGCGAAGCCTCGGCCCAGCATTTGTATGATCATGTCGGTGAGTTGAATAAACTGATTCTGAAGATCAAAGATGTACCGAAGCCGGTCGTAGCGGTCGTTCATGGGTATGCGGCCGGAGCAGGATTCAATCTTGCTCTTGCCTGTGATCAGATTCTAGCAGCTGAAGAAAGCCGGTTTGTTTTGAGCTTTGCGCAGGTCGGCTTGATTTCCGATGGCGGCGGTCACTATTTCCTTTCCCGTCTCATCGGGCCGTACCGGACGAAAGAGCTGCTGTTTACTGCCGAACCGATTCCGGTTGAGACAGCATCAGAGTGGGGCCTCGTCAACAGAGTGATTCCAGCTGGCGAGCTGGAAGAGGAAGCGATGAATTATGCGCTTCGTCTGGCCAAAGGGCCGGGGAGGGCCATCGGTATGATGAAGAAAATTGTTGATCAATCCGATCAATCCGACCTTGCCGCTATCCTGGAGCAGGAGCGGATCTCTCAAACAATGATGGCTGAAACAATGGATCATAAAGAAGGTGTAGCTGCATTTAAGGAAAAGCGGAAACCGCAGTTTACAGGGAAGTGAGGGGCAAATGATGAAAGCTATTCAATTTAAAGAATATGGAAGTCCATCCGTCCTTGAAAAAGTGGATGTTGAAAAGCCGTCTCTGGCTAAGGATGAAGTGCTTGTCAAAGTATCGGCTGTCGGTGTCAACTATGCCGATACCGCCCGGAGAGAAGGGGCCTATGTGGTTCCGACACCACTACCCTTTATACCTGGTGCTGAAGTGGCTGGTGTTGTGGAGGCTGTCGGATCCGACGTCCAGGATGTGAACGAAGGGGACCGTGTCGTGACTTTGATTGAATCCGGTGGGTATGCGGAGTATGCGAAAGCGAAGGCCGCCTCGCTCATTCCGATTCCTGATGAGGTGGACGATGAAACAGCAGTGGCCATTCCTCTACAGGGACTGACCGCTTATCACATTCTAACGACGATGGGCCGGATGGAGCACGGAGAAACGGTCCTTGTTCATGCAGCAGCAGGAGGAGTAGGATCGCTTGCGGTGCAGCTGGCGAAACAGTTTGGTGCAGGGAAAGTCATTGCAACGGCAAGTACAGAAGAGAAGCGGCAGCTGGCTCTTGAACTTGGAGCCGATGAAGCGGTGGACTATACGAAGGAAAACTGGCGGGACGATGTTCTTGAAATGACGGGCGGCCGCGGGGTCGATGTTGCTCTGGAAATGGCAGGAGGAGACATTTTTCACGAAACGGTGAAGTGTATGCGGTCCTTCGGTCGTGTTGTCGTGTATGGGGTAGCCAGTGGAGATCCGGCAAAAATGTATCCTTCCGGGTTGATGAACCGAAACTTATCCGTCATCGGTTTTTTCCTCCCGCAGATTATGAAAAAGCCGGAAATGTTTAAACGAAGCCTTCACCACTTATTGGAACTAGTGAATACCGGCGATGTAAACTTGACGGTAGGCGGCGTTTATTCATTGGAAGAAGCGGCCAAAGTTCATGAACTGATGCAGGGGAGAAAAACGAAAGGAAAGCTGGTGCTTAAGCCATAATGCTGCTTTAGGGCTGTCGGGGAATTTCCCGGCAGCTTTTCTATGTTTATGGATCTTCAACGGTGCGTCTGAGAATCTGTCCCTTTCTTGAAGGGGATCCAAGGACAGGGAGGAATCAATTGGAAACTTGTCGAATACACAGGACACGCAGAAATAAAGGAGGCTTTTATCTTGTTTACCTATACAGTTGATGATCAGTTGTCATTGAAATTAATTGGCCACGAAGACGCAGAAGAACTCTTTCAATTATCGGACCAATCCAGGGATCACCTTCGAACGTGGCTTCCGTGGATTGATTTCACGAAGACGGTGGAGGACACCCGGGGTTTTATCCAAAGCAGTCTAAAGAGATATGCTGAAAATAATGGCTGGACGGTCTGTATCCTTTGGGAAGGGCGGATCGCCGGGATTGTTGATTTTCACGAACTCGATTACAACAACAAAAAGACCAGCATCGGTTACTGGATGGGAGAGGAATTTAAAGGGAAAGGTCTGTTGACACGCGCCTGCCGGGAATTATTTGATTATGCCTTTCATACGCTTGGGATGAACCGGATCGAAATCCGTGCGGCGGAGCAGAATGAAAAAAGCAGGGCTGTCCCTGAGCGTCTCGGTTTTGTAGAGGAAGGGCTCATCCGCAGCGCCGCCCTCCTCTATGATGAGTATACAGATCATGTGGTTTACGGCATGCTTAAAAAAGACTGGATCAAACGGACGGTGGATATATGAAGTACCAGGTAGAAGTTGTCCAGTTGAAAAGTCCCGCCAAAAAAGAAAGCGAAGATGCGTATGTTCTTCATGAAGGTGCCGGTGTTTACGGCGTGTTTGATGGAGCTACGCCGCTTGTTTCGTTTGAAGATCAGGATGGTCATAACGGCGCCTATCTTGCTGCCCATCGTTTCAGAGAACACATGCAGAACATGGACGGAGTAGATTCCTTGATCAGAACAGTGGAGGAGGCCAACATCGATTTGTTTGAAGAGATGGTTTCAGCCGGAGTGGATACGTCCAAAGGAGAGGAGCGGTGGTCGACGTGTGTGGCTGCGATTAAATTGGAACACAGGCATTTCCACTATGCTCATCTGGGAGATTGTATGATTATGGCCGGTGATAAAAAGGGTGCTGTTCATGTGCTCACGACAGATACAGTCGCAGGAATCAGCGCCCGCGCAAAAATGAAAAGAGAGAAAGACAGAGAAAAGGGGCTGCAGATCAAGGAAGAGCCGTATTACGACCTGCTTCTACATAAGCTTCAGTATAACCGGAGCCTGGCCAACATACCAGGAGGTTATACGGTAGCCAACGGTATGCCGGAGGTGATGACCCATCTTGATTCAGGCTCCTACCCAGTTGAAGAGCTTGAAGATCTATGGCTTGTAAGTGACGGTTTATTCCACCCTGAACTTTCTTTGGAAGAGACATGCAGACGAATGAAGCAGGAGGGGATACGCTCCTATATCAGCGATCTTACTTCCTATTTAGAGAAACACCGGCTTCCGATTGATGACCGGACCGTTATTCACCTGCGTTTTTCATAACCTGCTTGTTGATGAAACGAAAAAAACCTGCAGGACGACCGCTGTCAATCGATCATCCCGCAGGTTTTATAGTTAGGATAAATTCCGTTATTATTCGACAACCGCAAGTAGAAAACCGTCATAACCTTTGTTCCCAACTGTCTGGAAGACGGTGCTCTCCAGACGAGGGTGATTATGGAGAAGGTCGAACATCTGCCGGATTCCATGGATACTTTCGGATCCGCTGTCTTCCTCGATGATTTTACCGTTCCGAATGACGTTGTCGACCAGAATGGTTGTTCCTGGTTTGGACAGTTTCAATACGTGTTCGATATAGTGGGGATTGTTCTCCTTATCGGCATCGATGAAAATAAAGTCGAAGGGATCGTCATTCTCGAGCATAGGAAGCGTTTCGAGAGCAGGCCCGACGTGAATGGATATTTTATCCTTCACACCAGCGTTTTCCATGTTGATGGCGGCTGTTTCAGCATGCTTTGGATTAAACTCAAGAGTGGTCAGCGCTCCATTTTCCGGCAGTGCATTAGCCATCCAGATTGAGCTGTATCCGCCAAGCGTTCCGATTTCCAAAACTCTCCGGGCTGCTTTCATCTTGACATAAAGGTAGAGCATTTTCCCCTGCGCAGCGGAGACACCGATGGAAGGCAGGCCTTCTTTTTCATTCAGCGCTGTGATCGAAGCCATTGTCTCATCCTCCGGAATCAGCCGGTCGATGACGTATTCATCTACTTTTGCCCACGTTTCACGTTCGCTCATAAAATCCTCTCCTTTTCTTTTTTTGATGCCGTTTACCACCCAGCAGCTGGAAAGATGAGTGATACAAAGAACGGGCGGAACCCAGCGGACCGCCCGTTTTTCTATTTATTCAAAAAGCTGTGGAATACCTTGAATCAAGGATACACCGCCCATATAAGCCATTGCAATGACAATGAGGGCTCCGAAGATTGTAAGCCATAGCGGATGTTTGTAATCTCCGACGATCTTCGTTTTATAAGCGGCCACAAGCATGACCCCGAGAGCAATCGGAAGGATTAATCCGTTTAAAGACCCGACAAGAATCAGAACTTTGACAGGTTTCCCGATGGAAACAAAGACCGTGGTGGAAATGACAATAAACCCGACGATAAACCACTTGTGGTACTTCTCGATGGTTTTACTGAATGTACGGATGAAAGAGACAGATGTGTAGGCTGCACCGACAACAGAAGTAACAGCGGCCGCCCACATGATAATGCCGAAAATCTTATATCCGATATTTCCTGCTGCAGCCTGGAATACAGAGGCCGGCGGGTTGGATGGGTCGAGGGTCACACCGGAAGCGACCACCCCAAGAGAGGCGAGGAAAAGGAAAATCCTCATAACGGAAGCGATTCCGATCGCCGATACGGAGCTTTTCGTTACCTGCCCCAGGGATTCCTGTCCCTTTACACCAGCGTCCAGAAGACGGTGGCCCCCTGCGAAGGTGATATATCCACCGACGGTTCCACCGACTAGCGTGACAATCGCCAGGAAATCAATCGTATCCGGGGCGAATGTTTTGGCAGCCGCCTCCCCGATAGGCGGGTTGGCTGAAAACATAACAAAGATTGTAAGAGCGATCATGATAAAACCGGCAATCTGAGCGAACCGGTCCATCACTTTACCAGCCTCCCGAACGAGGAAGACGGCGACGGCTACAATACCGCTGAACAGAGCACCCATCTCAGGGGAGATGCCGAAAAGGACATTGGTCCCCAGTCCGGCACCGGCAATGTTCCCGATATTAAAAGCGAGACCTCCGGCTACAATGAGGATGGATAAGAAAACGCCGAGACCCGGCAGGAGGCTGTTCGCTATATCCTGCGCCGGTTTTTCCGAAACGGCGATGATCCGCCAGATGTTCAACTGCGCACCAATATCAATGATGATGGATATGAGGATGACAAAACCGAAACTCGCAGCAAGCTGTTCGGTAAAGTGTGTGGTTTGTGTTAGAAATCCCGGACCGATGGCGGAGGTCGCCATAAGGAAAGCGGCCCCTAAGAGGAGACTTCTGGTCGATTGTTGTTTCATGTTGTTCTCCTTTCTACTTACCGTGATAAGACCGATCCAATAGCTTCAAGCTGGATGCCTGATTCCTTGAAAGCCTCCCGTATGTATTTTGCGAAGTCAACAGCGCTTGCGCCGTCTCCGTGGATACAAATCGTTTCTGCATCGATATCGATATCGACATCTTGAAGCGTTGATACTTTTCTTTCTTTGACCATACGAATCACCTGATTAACCGCTTCTTCATGATCGGTAATCAGAGCATTCGGTTCCCGGCGTGAAGTGAGAGAGCCATCCTGCTGATAGGTACGGTCAGAAAAGACTTCACTTGCTGTTTTTAATCCGACAGCCTTACCTGCGTGGATTAATTCACTGCCAGCCAGCCCAAACAGGATGAGTGAGGCATCCACGTCATAAACTGCTTTGGCAACAGCGTCAGCCAACGGGCGGTTTTTAGCGGCCATGTTGAAAAGGGCGCCATGTGGTTTGACGTGCTGGAGCTGACCGCCTTCCGCCTGGACAAACCCTTGAAGCGCACCGACCTGGTAAACGACCATATCATACGCTTCTTCTGGTGAAATCTCCATCGGTCGGCGGCCGAAACCAGCCAAATCCGGAAGGCCCGGGTGTGCACCGATTCCTACACCATACTGGATGGCCATGCGTACAGTTTTCTTCATAATGGATGGATCACCAGCGTGATAGCCGCAGGCGATATTTACGGAAGTCACATAGTTCATCATTTCTTCGTCCCGTCCGATTGTGTAGGACCCGAAGCTTTCTCCCATATCACAGTTCAAATCAACAACGTACATGCGTATTCCCCCTTATTTTAATTTCATTTCAATGCCCCGCGCTAACAGCTTAATATCCTTCTCCTGCTGCAGATACAACCGCTGAGCTTCCTCATGAGTGATCATCGTAAACGAAAAGGATTCTCCAGGACGCATCTGTGCAAGCCTTGGAAGATCGACAGAAGCGACTTGTGCGATTTTTGGATAGCCGCCGGTCGTCTGACGGTCTGCGAGAAGAATAATCGGATTTCCCTCGGCAGGCACCTGGATGGTCCCGAAGGTTACAGCCTCTGAGAGAAGATCACGTTCTTCCACAGCCGATAACCGACACCCGGTCAACCGATAGCCCATCCGGTCCGACTTGGAATTAATGTTGAATGTCTCACTCGTCAAGCGGCCCCGGCTTTCTTCATCAAACCAATCATATTCCCGCCCCGGCATAATCCGGATTGGATCCTTTGTATATCCATTGTGGTTGAAGTCATGTCCGACGTACCAGGAAGCCTCATGGAAGCTGGAGTCGCCGGTGTCTGCTTTCAGCTGCTCCATCACACGATTGGAGAGGTGAGAAAAATCAGAAGGTTCAAGAACATCCCCTTTCTCGAGCGGTCGTCCTTGATGTCCGCCGATACCCGCGCGGATATAAGTCGATGCGCTGTTCATTGTAAGAGGGATATCAAATCCGCCTGCCACAGCCAAATAGGCACGGAAGCCGGTTTTCGGTTTTCCGAAACGAAGTTCACTGCCTTGTTTTATGTAAAGAGGTTTCCATGTCCCTACACGTTCTCCGTTAACCATCGGAGTCAAATCGCCGCCGCAGATGGATAGGCAGACGTCCTGCTGGAATTCCAGTACAGGGCCCATTAACGTAACTTCAAGAACAGGGGCGTGCTGTTCATTGCCAACCAGAAGATTGGCAATCCGGTAAGCTTCCTGATCCATCACTCCGCTGGCAATGACGCCGTGCTTTTGATGTCCGTACCTGCCAAAGTCCTGAATGGTCGTAAGGAGTCCGGGTTTCAATACATGTATCATTCTCCGCCCTCCTTCAGGTTTTCATACTCTTCTTGGGTAATCCTTTTAAATTGGATCCGGTCTCCCGCCTGTAGAAGAGTGGGAGATTCTTCGTTTGATGGATCAAACATCTTTGATGGTGTTCGACCGATCAACTGCCATCCTCCTGGTGTTTCCAAAGGATAGACGCCTGTCTGGGCGCCGGCTATTCCGACCGTACCGGATGGGATCTTCAAACGAGGATCTTTTCTCCTGGGTGTTGCAATGGCTGGGTCCATACCGCCGATATAGGGGAAACCGGGTGCAAAACCGATCATATAAACCAAGTAGTCTCCGTTCATATGTTTTTCAATGACTTCTTCTTCTGTCAACCCATTCTTCTCAGCCACATAAGACAGATCCGGGCCGAGCTCGCCACCGTAACAGACAGGGATTTCCACCGTCCGGGCAGACCCGGATTCCTTGATTGTTAAAGTGGACAAAAATTGAGATACCTGATGGTGAACCCAATCGTAGGGGAGCTGGTTCCGTGAGGTTTTATGATTGGCTATGTAAAGAGGATCATAAAAAAGCGTCACCGTCGTAAAAGCGGGGATGTACTCGATCATCCATTCCGGCTGCCATTCGTCGAGGCTGCTCGCTGCCGCCTGCACAGTCTGATTGATTTCTTCACTGATTTCGTTTCCGAATTCAATCAACACCGCCTGATCACCTAAGGGATGCAGGGACCAATCCATACAATAACCTCCTTTATTCCTTGAGTTTTGTCGTAAGGCTGAAAAATCCTTACCTCTTATCGTAGCCTATTTTAAGGCCGCTTTCAATTTAAGAATCCATTACAGCAAAGGGTTAAAGGATAGGGCTTGAAGGGAATAAAGGAATAAACAAGGAAATGGAGGGGTCAAGGATGCCATGGGATAACGACGATTACCCAAGTTCATTGAAGAATCTGAATGCAGCTGTCCGGAAAAAGGCCATAGACATCGCCAATGCTATGCTGGATGAAGGGTATGAGGAAGGAAGAGCCATTCCGATTGCCATTGAACAGGCGAAGGAATGGAGCAGCCATGCGGGCGAGGAAGAACGGAAAAAAGTGAAGCAGATGAGTGACAAGGCACTGAGGAGCAGGGGAGAAGATCAGGATGGGGAGTCAGAATCGCGTCCGGAATTGATGGACAAAGGCGAACATGTCCTTTCTCACGAGCAGGGATGGGCTGTCAAAGCGGAGGATGCAGAAAAGCCGTCCAATGTTTACGAAACCAAACAAGAAGCAGTCAGTCGTGCAAAAGAAATCGCTGAAAATAAAGGGACTCAGGTGATTATTCATAAGAAAGACGGGTCCATTCAGAATAAACAATCTTTTTGAGATGGAATTTTATGTTTAAAATGGGTGGAAACAGGATATTGTTTTTATACATTATATAAAGGAGGAATTCATAGTGGCTGAATCTAAGAACCAGGCAGAACACGTTGTTCCTCATGAGGACGGCTGGGCTGTCAAGGCAGAAGGAGCCGAACAACCGACGAAAATCTATGAGAACAAGCAGGATGCGATTGATCGTGCGAAGGAGATTGCACAGAACAAAGGGACGTCAGCCATCATTCATACGGAAAAAGGGACCATTCAGAATCAATACAATTATTCCAGCTGATCAGTGAAAAGCACCCGGATCCGGGTGCTTTTGCTATGTTTTCTTTCCAAGGCCTGTGGTAAGATAAATGGATAATGGTCAGATGGAAGGAAGGATTCCGATGAGTGGACAAAAACGCAGTGATATTCAGACTGGAGCAGAGGTGGATATCGTTTTGAAGCAGGATCAGCGGACAGGGAAGCTGACAAGAGGGAAAGTGAAGGACATTCTTACTAAATCTCCGTCTCATCCGCACGGCATTAAAGTGCGTCTGCAGGATGGGCAGGTTGGAAGAGTCAAGCATATACACGAATAAAAAGCTGACAAACAGAAAGGTGCCGTCTAAAAGACGGCACCTTTTGGCTGTAGAAAAAGCCTGCGTTAACCAGTTAGAGTTGTCCCTTTGTCGTGTAAAGCGTCACATTCCGCTTATTGGTGGATGAATGCCGCGGGCACGCCCTCAGCTGACTTGGTCAGGAAGATCATCTGCCCAAGTGGATCTTCGGTCCGTGCTGTTCCCGCAGGCATCACCACCGAACGCTCCTCGTGCCGACGTTAGAATATAGAGGAGAGAGTGTGTGCCCTCCGCAGATTAAAAAGAACGGCATGGGCTGCGCTATGGCCGCTTGCGTGGAAAAGAAAAAGGGAAAGAACAGGCGCTGATGAAGGCTGTCGGCCGGAATATGGAAAAGATTGTCCTCCATCCAGCAAGGGTGAGCTGGGTGAAGGAGAGTCTTTTTCGATGTTAAAGAACTCCCAAGGAGCGGTGCCCCTTCCACTCCTGCGGAAGAGCGAGTGGTCCGAGATCGCCGAGTGTGGTTTTTGCGAGGAAGCTCGGGCGCTCGTCCGCGGAAAGGGAAGGGGCTTTCGCTCCTGGCGGTAAGAAAGAAAGAAGCTTGTAAAGAAACTGGGGTTTCTATACAAGCAGAAAGGTGCCGTTTATAGACGGCACCTTTTTTATGGATTTGCCAATGCAGAATAATATCGATAAGGCATTTCTATGGTGAAAAAAGCGCCGTCATCATCCTCTTCAGCATGAGCAATCGTGTATTCTGTTCCAAAAATCTGTTCCATCGCATAATCCCCGTTATCAAAAGGCTCACGATCAATAGAGAAGCCGGACTGCAGAACCTTGTGGCGGTCTTCTTCTGTAAAGCGGCTGATTTCCGTCAATTGGATCATGGGACGAATCAAGGGAGATGTGCCGGGATTTTCCACAATCTCATAGCTCACTTCCACCTGCACAATGTGCCGTGCTTCACCAAGCATTTCCAATACGATCGATTTAAATTCTGAAACATCCATAAAAAAGCGCACTTCTTCAGGCTCTATACGGCTTAAGTAGTCGTTCATCATCAAAACTCCTTCCCTCTATGGCTATATTACCATGAGAGAAAAAAGGTTAAACGTACTCCTATGGAAAAAGCGCACCGGGGAATAGCCCGGTGCGCTTTTGTACTTTCGGAAAATATCTGAAGTTTTTCACCTTGTGTTAGATAAACAAGTCTTCGTGGATCGATTCATCCACGGTATTGCCGCGGTTGTTTAATTCTACATGGTAGTTTTTAAGCAACTTAAACGACGCAATCCCTACCTCTATTGCATCCTTACAGCTCCGAAGCTGATCCAGTGTGATTAAGTCGTATCAAAACGTAGCAGAATGCCAGTCTCATACAAATCACTCTTTCTTTTTCCGAATTGCTCTTTTAACGAGCATCAATACCTAGTATAGATTAGAAGTTGATGTATGTCAAATATCGTTTTGAGTATCGTCTACCATGATGTGTGTTTGATTTACAGATTGAACAGCGGCGTCGGTACATAAATAAGCATTCCCCAGCTTATTGAAAAATAAACCTAGTCCTTCTGGTCAGGCTTCATGTCCTCATCGAATTCTTCTTCCGTAAGTGAGTCGTTCTTGGATTTTTTATGTTTCTTTTCGTCGTGAGCGAGTTTTTGACGCATTTCTTCGTCAGGGACATTATCTATCAATTTTTCTTTCTCCAGCTTTTCCTTGAAGCTCTGATCATCCTCTGCCAGACGGTTGTTCTGTTTTTTGTTCTTTTCAGCCATACAGCTGTCCACCTCCATCGATGATAGTAGTCTGCTTTTCTATTCCTTTTTCTGCCATCCCTTAAACGCCCATCGCACACTGGACTCTTCAGCATGTAAGTTTTTTGCTTAGAACGACACAAAGGGAAGCTCTCCTGTGAAATAGAAGACCTTCCCTTTTAAGATGTTCCCGCGCACCGCAAACTCTTCATGCGGAAAGCACCATAGCCGGCAAATGCTTAACAGACAGGAACGAGCGGCTGACCGCCCGCAGTTTATTTGCTGGTGAACTTCTGTTTGATGTTTTGGATGAATGGGATCTGCATGATGTAATCGACAGCGGTGCTGATGATTAATCCGTGAATGATGACACCGAGGATAGTGAAGATGACGATGATGGTATGACCGGCAGCTGTCTCCGGTTCGAATCCAGACCTTCCGAAAAAAGTGAGCGAGAGGATAGCGCTCTGCATCGCATCCGCGTAGGTTTCCAGCTCCTTTTCGTACAAGTTTAGAGGGATAATCAGCAGGAAGATGAGAAGGAAGGTGATTCCAAGTACTCCTGAAAGGTGCTGACGCTTTAGGAAGCGGATAAAAGGCATGGTATAGTACTTCGTCATTGATTTCAGGCGGAGCAGGTGGAGAATCCGGGCGACCCGTGCCACTTGGAAGACTGCATCCAGCGGAACAGTAGCTATAACGATGAAGGGGTTTTTCTTGATGAACTCCCACTTCTTTTCACTGGTTATTAATCGATAAAGAAAGTCGAGGAAAAAAATCGACCACGTGGACCAGACTATAACACTGTTGTAGCCTGTCTGCTGCCATATGGTGGCAATGGACAGCGCGGCAAGGCCGACCATCAACAATTCATAGAGTGTGCGCTTTGGTTTTCTTAGTAGTCGTTTCATGTACATCCTTCTCCCGGCCTGTGTCGAATCTCCTATTATTATATCATTGCTCCTCATCCTTTCGAAAAGAGTTTTTCCTGTTCTCGTCTGCTTTGTTTATGCAAAACATTGGCAGAGTGTGATTCGTTTCCGTGGGAAAGGGTTTGTGGTATTCTCAAGTTAAAGAGGAAGAGGAGAGACATGTGTGCGGATTCTAGTAAACTTTCTGAAGTTCCTTCTTGGAATTATCGGAATCGGTTTTTTGTTCTTTTATGTGATTCCATATATTGAAAATGAAGCAGGGCCTTCCTTTTTGCAGAAAGAGGATGTACCAATTCCTGATACCCTTCATCCTGTTGTTCAGGAGAATAAAGTGAAACTTGTCAACCGTGCCGAAGAGAAAGGGATTGCTGTCGTCATTACAGATGGTCATAGGTCAGTCGGGGAGCAGGATACTCTCTACGAGCAGGGGAGATCTGAGGATGGCAGAATTGTAACCTATGCAGAAGGCGGGGAATCTTATCATAATTATGGTCTTGCTATAGACTTTGCCATTGAAACGAAAGATGGGCGTGTCGTCTGGGATATGAATTATGACGGCAATGACAATGGGCAATCGGATTGGATGGAAGTTGTAGAGACAGCTAAGGATCTTGGATTCACGTGGGGAGGAGACTGGGAAAACTTCAAGGATTACCCTCACCTGCAGATGGATTTTGGGTTGTCCATCCGGGAACTTCAGTACGGCAAGCGTCCGGATGTCGAAGATTATGCGAAATAAAATACCGCAGCAGTCACCTGGCAGGTGTCCGCTGCGGTATTTGTTATTGCTGGAACGTTTCATAGGGTTTGATCATTCCGAAGACCGTTTCGATGTAGGGAAGGGATAAACCGACTTCACTACCGAGACGCAGTGCGCCTCCGTGCAGGTGCTCTACTTCCAAAGGCAGGCCTTTCCTGCGGTCCTGGTGCATGGAAGACGTCATATCTTCTCCGAGGCTGCGCAGTTTTTCGAAGCCGTTTTGAACGTGTTCATCTGTCAGGTTAATCTTATGGGCATTTGCCAGTTCTTTCATCTCTGAAAGCATGCGCTCGGCAATACGCAGGGTTTGTGGAAAACTTCGGACAACACCGATGGGTTGATTGACAGCTGTTGTAATCCCTGAAAAAGCTGTAATAAACATGTACTTTTTCCACATATCCTCAAGGATGTTCGGACTCAATGTTCCGGTCATATTTGCCTGATTGCAGGCAAGAGCCAGCTCTTCACAGATGGCCTGCTGGGATGGATGAAGAGGACCGAATACTAAATCATGGAATTCACTTGTATGGACGACATGTCCGGCATCATCCAGAGTGGCTATGATATAGGAGAGCCCACCGAGGACTGCTTCCTCCCCCAGCTCTTTCTGGAGAATGCTGATGTGTTCCATGCCATTGAGGACTGGAAATACTTTGGCTCCTTTTTGGACAAGGGCTTTCAGCCAGTCCATCGTCCCGTGCAGATGATATCCTTTAACCGCAAGAAACACCAAATCAGGCTCGTGAATTTCCTCTGGACTTCTGGCGATGATGGGAGTGTCCGACTCATAGCTGCCCATTTCGCTATGTAATTTCAAACCATTCTTCTCCAGCTGTTCTGCACGGCCTTCCCGTACGAGGTTAATCACTTCATGACCAGCTTCCTCCCAGCGCGCCCCAAAATAGGCGCCGAGAGCACCTGCACCTAATACAACGATTCTCATCGACCTGCACCTCCGTGATTAATTGGTTTCCGCAACGCGTTCTGTTGTAAAGCTTGATGTAATGACACGATTCATTTCTACAATATCTTTGATGTTCCCATCCAGATAGTGGATCATATCATCAAAACCGACTTCTTTCATAACGTTATGGTAGTGCTCTTCACTTTCAAAAACCGATTGTCCGAGGAATAGTTCTTCATTCTCTTCCATTTCGACAAGGTTCAGCAGTCCCATGGAACCTTGTCTTCCGGTTAACTCGCGGGCAAAATAAATGTTGTGCTCAAGGGTTCCGTGATTTTCAAGGATTTCTCCAGACTTTTTAGTGATTTTCAAAAATTTGTCTATATTTCGCTGTTCTACTCTGAAAAAACAAATAATAGTAAACATTGGATGTCCCCTTTATTTATGCTTTTTTGTCTAAACTGGTCGCGCGTCCGGCGTCTATTAATAGGAATATGGCGGTAACGGAGTGCAGAATCCAGCCGAGAACCGGTATCCACGCCAGGGCACTTGTGATCATTCCGAGTACACTGCCCGCATAAGTCCGATTATCCCGTACGGCAAAAATCAGAGTAATCAAGTGGGCCACAAACATAAAGAGGAGGGCGTTCCATCCGCTTCCAACGACAAATAACCCCCCGATGAATGGAATTGCAAGAAGCGCTTCACATCCTCCGGTCACCCATTTTAATATTGTTGATAGTTTCATTCGTTAGTCTCCTTTTCACATGTTCTATCCACTTTTTTAACCTTATAGGAAATTTTAAAACCTTTCAATTCATGGAAAGTGAAAAGAAACTGATATTCCTTACGGCCTTATTTCGACATGAACGGGGAAGAGTCCTTTAATTACGCGGATAAAAACCAAGCCTCCCGAGTTTTGATCGGAAGGCTTGGCAGGTTCCCGCTCTCGGGATATAGGGTTTTGAATGGGATGGCTCCGCATTTCTGGGATGTCCAGCTGCAGTGCCCAGTCCCTCGAGGTCATAAGTCAATCACCTCCGTGGAGGAAGGTCACTCCACTGCGCTGCTTGTCTTATGCTTGTCGGGACTATCGGGGCACTTCCGCATTTCTGGGTTACTTACTGGCTTTTTGTAGTTTCTGGATCATTTTGAGGGAGCGGCCGGTTCCTATGGCTACGGATTCGAGCGGGCTCGGAGCCATGTGTACAGGGACGGAAATTTCGTTGGACAGCCATTCCTGCATGCCGTTCAGTAGCGATCCGCCTCCTGTAAGGATGACACCGTGATCGACAATGTCGCCGCTTAATTCCGGCGGGCATTCTTCCAGGGTGGCGCGGATGGTTTCCAGAAGCTGATCGAGTGATTCCTTCAGAGCCTGCTGGATTTCCGTTGATTTCAATTCGATAGTTTTCGGCAGCCCTGTGACCATGTCGCGGCCGCGTACTTCCATCGTTTCTTCCGGATGATCGATCAAGGCATAGCCGATTTCCATTTTAATCTGTTCTGCGGTTCGTTCACCGATCAGGACATTGTAGGCTTTGCGTACGTATTGGATGATTTCCTCATCCATCACATCTCCACCTGTACGGATGGATTTGCAGGAAACGACGCCGCCGAAGGAAATAATCGCGACCTCACTCGTTCCACCGCCGATATCGACGACAACGTTTGCGATCGGTTCGTCTACGGGCAGGTCTGCGCCGATCGCTGCAGCAATCGGCTCTTCGATCAGGTGTACGTGCTTGGCGCCGTAGCTTTTGACAGCATTGTGAATCGCGCGGCGCTCCACAGACGTGGATCCGGATGGTGTACAGATAACGACCGTTGGTTTGCGCATAGATATTCCTGATTTTTTGGAAACTTTTTTCAACAGCTCTTTCAACATTTGTGCTGTCATGTCATAGTCGGCAATAACCCCGTCACGAAGCGGGCGGACAGGAATAATGTTCCGAGGGGTCTTTCCTACCATTTCTTTCGCTTCTTTTCCGACAGCAACGACGTTCTTGGTTTCAGTATTGTAAGCAACGACAGATGGCTCGTTCAGCAGAATTCCTTTAGACTTGGAATAGATAAGTATGTTTGCAGTACCGAGGTCGATACCGATTTCAGCATTTGATAACATTTAGACGTACCTCCAAAGATGACAGATTCTCTTATATGTCTTCTCATATCATAGGAGTTTTATGGGGGTTAAACAACAGGAAATTCGTGGACTCTGCTTATAGTAGGAAAGTCTCTGTGACATGTATAATAAGACTATGGATAGATAGAGGAGTTTGAAAATGAGATTTTTGAAACATGAAGATATTATTAAAAAGTCAGAGCGTATCAACCAATCGTATGAAGTGGACCCGGGATTTTTTGACCAGATTGTTGATGATCTGCTTGATAGTGAAAAAGATACAGAGGCTGTGATTCTGGAAGGATTTGAACGGCTTTTATCTGAAGTGGACCATGAAATTGAGCGCATGGAGGATTTCGCTTCGATGAAACCGAATTGTTTTATGGGATGTGCTTTCTGCTGTTATTTTCCAATTGTCCTGACAAAATTGGAAGCGAAGCTGCTTTTCCGTTCCATCCAGCAGTTTTCTGCTGAGCGCAGACAGAAGATATTTGACCATTGGGAGAGTTACTTCCCTGCCCAGGAGAAAAAGCTTCAGAAAGCCCTCGCTATGGATTATGAAGATCCGGATACGAAGCTGGCCTACAAGCGTTTGAATCTGCCTTGTCCGATGCTCGATCCGGAAACCCAGCTTTGTATGGCCTATGAAGTACGTCCGATTCCCTGCCGTACGTACTTGAATTACAGCGATCCCCAGGTGTGCGCCGATCATGCCATGCCGAAGGAGCCGTTCAGTTATGAATTCTTGTATTCCTTTTATTTCACCAGTATGAATGAACTGATTCAGGCGCTCTATGAAAACGGTGAGGATGTGTTTGTTGATTACCCGATGGATGCCTGGCAGTATGATTACCTGCCGGCGTGGATCCAAAAGTACAGGGAAGGGGAGTTTTATGAAGTATAAGCTCTTATCTTTAAATGTCGGCCGGCCGGAAACGTATGAGACGAGTAAAGGTGAATTGGAGAGTGCGTATCGCAAAAAGCCGGTATCCACACCAGCTTTTTTATCGTACTGGAACTTTGAAGGGGACGAGCAGGCTGATAAAAAGAATCATGGGGGTAGAGATAAGGCGGTCTGTCTTTATCCTGCCCAGCATTACCGGCATTGGGAAGAACACTATGGTCAGTCGTTTGCTTTCCCTTCTTTTGGTGAAAATATAACAGTGGAAGGCGTGTCGGAGGAAGAGGTTCATATCGGGGACATTTTCCAGGTGGGGGAAGCTCTCCTTCAGATCTCTGAGCCGCGTAAGCCTTGTTATATCATTGCCCGTACCCATGGAATTGATGATTTCCCTGCCCAGGTCATGAAAGAAGGGTTTACCGGTTTTTACTTGAGGGTGTTAAAAGAAGGAACCGTTCAGGCCGGGGATTACCTCAGCCTGGTTGAAGCTCATCCTGCTGGGGTGACGGTGGATGATGTGAATCAGCTTCGATACCACGACAGGGATAACAAAGAGCTTCTAGAAAAGGTTATCCATCTTGAACCTCTTGCAGAAGGGTTGAAAGAGTCTTTGAAAAAACGTCTTTAGGAGGAACTGTATGAATTCATTTTCCGAACGTGCACTGGAACTCGCCTGTGAAAATGTAGAAGAGGGCGGTCATCCCTTTGGAGCTGTTCTAGTTTCTGCCGGGGAGGTTATAGCCGAAGGTGTAAATGAACTGCACAAACATCCTGATGTGAGCGGCCATGCTGAAATGCTGGCAATAAGACGGGCCCAGCAGCAAAGAGGTTCGGTTGATTTAAGTGATTGTGTCCTTTATGCCAGTGGTGAACCCTGTTCGATGTGTCTGACTGCCATTTATTTTTCCGGTATTCAGACGGTCGTCTATTCTCAATCTGTGGAAGAAGCGGCAGAGGCGGGTCTTTCCCTTTCCGGTGAAGTCTATGCCCAGATTGCTCAGCCGAAGGAATCGAGGAGGATTACCTATGAATACGAGCCGGTAGAGGACCAGGAGATGAATGCGATGCTGCTTTATGCGGAAAAATCAGTAGAACAGGGGCGTTGACGGTGGATTATGCACATCTTGTTGAAGAAAAAATCAAACAGGCATTGAAAGATGGAGATTTCGACCATCTGCCCGGCCGCGGGAAACCCCTTCCCAAAGATGAGTTCGCTCACCTTCCGGAGGAAGTAAGGAACAGCTATCGGATCTTAAAGAATGCCAACATGCTGCCGGAGGAAATGGTGCTGAAAAAGGAAATCAGTGAGCTTGAGGATATTCTCGCGGAAATCAAAGACCCTCAGTTATCGGCGCACTACAAAAAGAAGATCACTGAAAAGCAGATCCGGTTCGACATTCTCATGGAAAAGCGAAAGTGGAGTGAATCCTCTGCATTTCAGCAGTATCAACGGAAAATCGACAACAAATTCGGTTTATAGTCAGGCAGCCTGTTTTCAGGGCTGCTTTTTTATTTTTCTTCTATCTTTCCAGCTTCTTCATTATGTATAATAAAAGTGAGTAATCACTCACTCTTTAAAAAAAGGAGCGTGAAACATATGGAGACTGCCGTGGAAATGAACAGCATTTCACATTGGTTTGGGAAGCTTCAGGTGATCCACGACGTGGATCTGAACGTTGAAAAGGGGGAAATCTATGGTTTGCTTGGTCCTTCAGGATCCGGAAAAACGACGCTGGTTAAATTGATGACCGGTCTTCTACGTCCTTCCGAAGGCGTAGTGAAGTTGAATGGGGAGAAAATGCCGGCGCTGAAGCAGATGAAGCAGTTTGGATTTATGGCTCAATCGGATGCTCTTTATTCAGAGTTAACAGGGAGGGAGAATCTTGATTTTTTTGCCTCGTTGTACGGGATGAGCAGGAAGGACCGGCGTTTACGAATGGAGCACGTCCTGGATATGGTGAACTTGACTGTGGATGCCTCCCGACCTGTACACACATACTCCGGGGGGATGAAAAGGAGGCTGTCGCTGGCGGCATCTCTCATACACGAGCCTGATCTGATCATTTTGGATGAGCCGACAGTCGGCATTGACCCTGTTCTCCGGCAGTCCATTTGGAATGAGTTGAATAGATTGAGAGACAACGGTGTGACCATCATCGTGACGACCCATGTGATGGACGAAGCAGAAAAATGCGGACGTCTTGCCCTGCTGCGTGGCGGGAGAATGATGGCGGAGGATACTCCGTTCCGGTTGAAATCGAAGTTGGAAGTTTCCTCCATGGAAGAGGTCTTCCTGCATTATGGAGGAGGGATCCGGGCATGAATACAGCAGCTGTTATAAAACGGATACTCAGACAGTTCCGGCGTGATAAGAGGAGTGCCGCTTTGATGATTGCAGCTCCCCTGCTGGTCTTAACCCTGATGTGGCTGGTTCTGGATACAGACGAAGCAGCAGTTGAGATTGCCGCTGTCGGCGTGCCGGAGCATTTCGTTGAATCAATAGAAACAGAGGGGATGACGGTGACCGTCATGGAAGAACAGGAAGCAGAAGAGGATCTGGACAGAGCTGAAATCGACGGTATGCTTCAGTTGGAGGATGGTGTGCCTGTCCTGACACTTGAAGGCAGTGACCCAAATACTTCAGGTGCCGTCAGGAGTAAGCTTCAGAAGCAGTTATCAGAGCAGAGCTCTCCGATCGAATGGGAATATTGGAACGGCTCTTCTGAATTGGGCCTGTTTGATTATGTCGGACCTGCATTGATCGGTTTTTTTGTTTTCTTCTTTGTGTTCATCGTCGGTGGAGTTTCCTTTCTTCGTGAACGGACGCAGGGGACTTTGGAGCGTCTGCTGGCGTCACCTATCCGGCGGAGTGAGGTCGTCTTCGGATATTTAGGGGGATTTGGTTTATTTACGATTGCACAATCCGTTGTCATTGCCGCCTATTCGATTTATGTGCTGGATGTATTTATGGCGGGGAATTTCTTATACGTCCTTCTTGTTACTATTTTGATGGCCTTGACAGCGTTGAGCCTGGGAACACTTGTATCGGCATTTGCCGGTAACGAATTTCAAATGATTCAGTTTATCCCGCTGGTTATCGTTCCCCAGGTCTTTTTCTCCGGTTTGTTTCCGACCGAGGGACTGGCAGAATGGGTTCAGGTGGTTGGAAATCTGATGCCGTTGACTTATGGGGCAGAGGCGCTCAGGGATATTATGTTAAGAGGAGCATCCTGGGAATCGTTTCAGATGGAGGTTTTTATCCTGATTGGGTTTACAGCGCTCTTCACTGCTCTGAACATCATCGCTCTGAAAAAACACAGGCCGCTGTAAAGCGTTGGAATAAAATTGAAGGAGACAGGCAATGAATGAATTTAAGGATATGATGGAAGAACTGGAGCAGGCGGATGGAGAAGAAAAAAAGCTGACACCGAAGCAAGCGCAGATTCTTCAGGCGGCTGTCGAAATTTTTGCGGAGAAAGGGTATGCTTCATCGTCAACGAGTGAAATTGCTCAACGGGCCAATGTTGCTGAAGGAACCATTTTCAGACATTATAGAACGAAAAAAGAACTGCTGATTTCGATTGTCACCCCGTTTATGGCGAAGTTCATGGTTCCTTTTTTTGCTGCACGGTTCACCAGAAATGTTTTTGATGAACCGCAGGAGGAATTTGAAAATCTGCTGCGGACGATTTTAAAGGACAGGTTTGCTTTCGCCGCAGAAAATGCTCCTCTGCTGAGAATTGTTCTTCAGGAAATGGCTTTTCATCCAGAACTTCAGCAACGGTTTCAGGAAGTTTTTGTTAAAGACGTGTACCCGAAATTTGAAGCAGCGCTTGACCGCCTGAAGGAGGCGGGGCAGGTGATGGACAGGCCGAACGGCACGATCATACGAATGATTATGTCCTCGGTGATGGGGTTTCTCGTTACACGATTCATTCTTTCTCCTGATTTGGAGTGGGATGACGATCAGGAGATTGAACAAACGATAGCCTTCATCATGTATGGGCTTGCAGAAAAATAATAGAGGATCCGATGGTTTTCCTGAAATCAGGGAACCCTTTATACTGGAAAAAAGGAGGATGCCCGATGTGTGGAAGGTATACACTTTTAGCTGAAGAAGCGGAGATCCTTAGAGAGTTCGGCATTTCCCAACCGATTCATGGTTATGAGCCAAGATACAATATCGCCCCCGGGCAGCAGGTACTGGCTGTGATTCATGACGGCAGAGAAAAGCGGGCCGGTTTCATGAAGTGGGGACTTGTCCCTTCCTGGTCGAAAGACCCGAAAATCGGCTATAAGATGATCAATGCCAGAAGCGAAACCGCTCATGAGAAGCCGAGTTACCGGAAATTGATGAGCAGGAAGCGATGCTTGATTGCAGCGGACAGCTTTTATGAATGGAAAAAAACCGGGAGTGGGAAGCAGCCGCTTCGGATTCAACCGGAAGACAGGACATTGTTTGCTTTTGCCGGCTTATGGGATCAATGGAAAGGCGGCGGTGAACCTCTATATACGTGTACAATACTGACTAAGGAAGCAAATGAGGACGTGGCTCCTGTTCACGACCGCATGCCGGTCATCCTTCCACAGGACCAGCAGGACGACTGGATCACACCTGTGCAGTGGGAGGCACATCAGGCGAAAGAATTCCTGGATCAGCTTACGATGGATGATTTATCGATGTATGAAGTCAGTACACATGTGAATTCAGCCAAAAATGAAGATGAGGCGTGCATACGGCCGCTGACATAAAACAACCCGAAGCAGGATCTGCTTCGGGTTTCAATTTGTTGAGAAAGGATTGACTGCACGCAGACCGCATTATCCGACCTGGCGTTGTTCTTTCTCCTGCTGTTTTTCCTGTTTGGCTACTTTCAGGAACTTGTTCGTCTCGGCCGCTACGACCCCGGATAAAAGGAGCAGGCCGATCAAGTTCGGAAAGGCCATTAATCCGTTCATTACATCAGCGAAAACCCATACGGTGCTCAGCTGAGAAACGGATCCCACGAGAACAAAGGCTACAAATACAATTTTATACAAACCGATGAAGCGCTGATTCGTTAAATAACCGAAGCATTTTTCTCCGTAATAGGACCAGCCTACGATCGTGGAGAAAGCAAAGAAAATCAAACCGATGGTAACAACATAAGCTCCGAATTCACCTAGGAAAAGCTCAAAGGATGCGGAGGTCAGATCAGCGCCGTCAAGGCCGCCCTGATACTGGCCGGCCATGACGATGGTCAGCCCGGTCATTGTACAAACGATAATGGTATCAATAAAGACCTGGGTCATCGACACGAGGGCCTGTCGTCCGGCATAGTCCGTTCTTGCAGCCGCTGCTGCAATCGGAGCGGAACCGAGTCCGGCTTCATTGGAGAAAACCCCACGGGCGACCCCGTAACGAATCACGCTTCCCAGAATACCGCCGCCTACAGCATTCGCTGTGAAAGCGTCAGAGAAGATGGTACCGAAGGCAGGCAGAATCAAATCAGCATTAAGGATAAGAATGATCAAGGCGCCGATCACATAGAAGATGGCCATAATCGGAACGAAGAAGGCTGTCACCCGTCCGATGCTTTTAATTCCTCCGAGGAGGACCAGTCCGGCCAGCAGCGTCAACACAATCCCTGTCACCCAAGGGGAGATGTTGAAAGTTCCCTCAACAACGTCAGAGACGGAGTTGGATTGTACCATGTTCCCGATTCCGAATGCGGCTACGGCACCGAATAGGGCGAATAATATCCCGAGCGGCTGTCCCAGCCACTTCGTTTTCAATCCGCGTGACAGGTAATACATCGGCCCGCCGGACATTTGCCCGTCTTTTCCTTCAATGCGATATTTAACGGCAAGGACGGCTTCTGCGTATTTCGTCGCCATCCCGAAGACTGCCGTAATCCACATCCAGAAAACGGCTCCAGGTCCGCCGAGCACGACAGCAGTCGCGACCCCGGCGATGTTCCCGGTGCCGATGGTTGCCGCAAGCGCAGTTGTTAAAGCCTGATAGTGGGAAATATCCCCTTTTTCTCCCGGCTTTTTCTTTTTGTCCGGTTTAAACGCCAGCCTCAGTGCATAAGGCAGTGTTCTGAACTGGAGAAAACCGAGTCGTAAAGTTAAATAAACCCCTGTACCTACCAGCAGAATCAGCAGGACAGGGCCCCAGACCAGACCACTCAGTTCACTTAAAAAACTATGAAGTGCACTCTGTTCTCCCATTGTCATCCCCCTTAAAGATAAAAAAATAAAAACATTCCATGTATAAAATATTCCGAAAATTCTGAGCGTCTGTCAACCTCTTTTTATAAAATGGTGTCGAAAAGCGGTTCGAGGAGAGACGTAAAGGGAATGAAATGGAAGAATAGTTGCACCAGGCAGGATTATGTGTCACCTTATAGAATTAGTACAGTTAGAAATACTATGATGGAGGAACCAACATGATACGAGTTTTATTTGTTTGTCTCGGCAACATCTGCAGGTCTCCGATGGCTGAAGCGGTCTTCAGGAACCTTGTGGAAAAAGAGAACCTGAGCAGTCAGATAACTGTGGATTCTGCCGGGACCGGTCATTGGCATACGGGGTCACAGCCTCATGAGGGAACACAGGACATTTTAGATAAGAATAATGTCTCCTATGAAGGCATGACCGCTCGTCAGGTCAAGGGAACGGACTGGGATGAGTTTGATTACCTTGTGGCCATGGACGAGAAGAATATCCGGGATCTTTACAGCATCCGGCAGAAAGATGGTGTGACCATAACCAAACTGATGGACTATCTTCCGCAGCTGGATGTGGATGAAGTGCCCGATCCCTATTACACAGGGAATTTTGATTACGTTTATGAGCTTGTCCAGCAGGGGTGTGCTGAACTGCTGGCGGCTGTAAAAAAAGAACATAACCTTTGAGGAGGAAGAAGTATGGGACAGACATTATGGAAAGGTATATTGATCGGTGCTGCGGCAGGTGCTGCAGCTGCCTTGATTGATAAAGATACACGCACAATGGTTGGCCGGAAATCGAAAGCCGCCGGTTCCAAGTGCCGTCAGATTGCTGCAAGTCCGTCAGAAGCTGTTCACTCTCTGCGGGTAAGCTATGAGTCGTTTTCCAAGCAGCTGAACAAAGGAGTCGAAGATCTTCTTGAATTATTAGACAAGGCAGAGAGTATGCTAAATAAAGTAGGGGAAATCAATCAGGAGGTCAACGACCAGTTGAGAGCTGCGGACAATTCCGACAACGCTTCCTGATTACAGGAGTGATGGAATATCATGAAAGTCATCAAGAATTTCTTCCGGGAACTTTTCACCCGGTTCGGGGAGGATGATGTAGGCGGAATGGCTGCCCAGCTTGCCTACTTCTTTCTGTTATCATTATTTCCATTTATGATATTCCTGCTCACGCTTCTAGGGTATCTACATATTGATGAACAGCGCGTTCTCACATTCGTAAGTGCGTATGCTCCTGCCGATACGTTCGAGATCATTACGGAAAACGTCACCTCCCTTTTTTCAGATGAGAACGGAAGCCTGTTATCCATCGGGCTGGTAGGCACGCTTTGGGCCGCATCGAACGGGGTCAATGCGATTATGCGTGCCTTTAACAGGGCTCACAGCGTGAAGGAAAGCCGATCCTTTATCGTTTCAAGAATGATCGCCATCGTCTTGACCATCGCTATGGTCGTTGTCATCGGGATCGCTTTTCTGCTTCCGGTAGCGGGGCAGGCCATCGGAGTTCATTTGTTTTCTTATTTCGGTTTATCCGAAAGCTTTATCGGCTTATGGAATGGACTGCGCTGGGTCATTTCTTCGGTCATTTTCTATGTCGTTCTTTCCTTCCTTTATGTAACAGCTCCAAATAAGCGGTTGAAATACAGGGATACCGTAGGAGGAGCCGTTTTTGCTACCATCAGCTGGCAGCTTGTATCGCTGTTGTTCTCCTTTTATGTGAGCAATCTGGGAAACTTCTCAGCGATGTATGGAAGTCTTGGAGGGGTGATCGTCCTGATGATCTGGCTTTATCTTTCCGGAATCGTCATTATTCTCGGTGGTGAGATTAATGCCATGACCTACCATCGCAGGACAGAAGATACATGGGGATGAAAAGAGCTGTCGGGGTTACACCCGACAGCTTTTTTTACAGGTATTCTGTTGAATTTGTCTTATCAACCTTTCGTTTCAGGGCCGTAAAAAAACTCGCAGCTCCTACCTTTTGAAAATGAATCAGGCAGGAAAGGGTTATGGATAAGAAGGGGAGCGTTCGGTTATGATGCCTTCAGGAACAGCACTGGATGTGTACATCGCACCCACATTTTTAGTTTTTTAAGAGACGGAGTCCGTTCAGGATGACGAGAATCGTGCTTCCTTCATGTCCGATGACGCCAAGCGGAAGGTCCAGCCACTGGAGAAAGTTACTCATGATGAGCAGCATAATGACGGTGATAGAAAATATGACGTTCTGTTTAATGATCCGGTTCATGCGTTTGGAAAGTTCCATGGCACGGGCGATTTTCGGAAGATCATTTTTCATAAGGACAACATCAGCTGTCTCTAAGGCGACATCTGTACCTTCTCCCATAGCAACTCCTACATCAGCCTCTGCCAGCGCTGGTGCATCATTAATGCCGTCTCCGACCATAGCGACGTGAGGGAAGTGCTGTTTTAACCGCTTGATTTCCTCCAGCTTTTGATCAGGCAGACATTCGGAGATGTATTGGTCAATCCCTGCTTCACGAGCAATGGCCTCTGCTGTAGCAGTATTATCTCCAGTCAGCATAATTGTATAAATCCCCTGATCCTTCAGTGTCTGTACCGCCCGTTTCGTATCCTCTCTTACCGTATCCTTCAAGGCAAGAAGGGCCGCAACGAGTCCGTTCCGTTTTACAAAAATGACGGTCTTCCCTTCAGCAGCTAATGTGGAAAACAACCCGCCTTCAAAACTGGAGCAGTCGTCCCGTCCAATGAAGTCGGCTTTTCCAATCGTCCATTCCTCACCTTTGTACCAGCCGCTTACGCCGTTACCGCTGTGATTTTTTACGTCCTCAACGTTTACAAATGGAACCTTCTGCTCATCGGCAAAGGTCACGACAGCTTTTGCAAGAGGATGGTTGGATTGCTGCTCAATGGATGCTGCCACAGATAACAGATCATCAGCGGCCTCTTTGTCCGTGGTGACGAAATCCGTTACCACCGGCTGCCCTTTTGTCAGGGTACCGGTTTTATCAAAGGCGAAAGCTTTGATGGAGGACAAGTGTTCAAGGTGGACGCCGCCTTTAAATAATATTCCCTGACGCGCCCCATTGGTAATAGCTGAAAGGGTGGCCGGCATAATAGAGGCGACCAGTGCGCAGGGGGAGGCGACCACAAGCAGAATCATCGCCCTGTACAAAGTTTCCATCCAGGTCCATCCAAATAAGAAGTGCGGGAGAACCATCATGACTGCTACTGCTCCAAGTACAGCTTTGACATACGTGCTTTCAAACCGTTCAATAAACAGCTGGGATGGCGATTTCTCGCTTTGTGCGTTTTGAACCATGGTAATGATTTTCTGAAATAAGGTTTCCTTTGATTCTTTTGTCACTTCTACAAGCAGGCTCCCATCGATATTCATCGTACCTGCAAAGACCTCGTGATCCATCCCCTTGGAAGCAGGTATGGACTCTCCTGTGATCGTGCTTTCATCCAAACTGGATGTTCCTTCAGTAATTACTCCGTCAGCCGGGACACGTTCCCCCGGCTTCACACGAATGACATCTCCGACGGTTAATCGTTCTACAGGCACCCATTGCTGATGGCCACCTGAAACAAGCAGCGCCTGCTCAGGCTGCAGGTTCATGAGGGATGAGATTTCCTTATGGCTCTTGTTCATCGTATAGGTTTCCATAGCCCCGCTTAAAGAAAAAATGAAAATCAGGATGGCTCCTTCGGTCCAGTAACCGATGGAGGCCGATCCAACAGCGGCCAGGATCATCAGCAGCTCTACATTCAATGACCGGTCTTCCAGCGTTTCTTCTAATCCCTCTTTCGCCTTGGCAAATCCACCAATAATAAAGGCGGAGAGGTACAAAGTGATGTACACAGGGGGGGACCAGTAGTTTTCTCCTATCCAGGCAGAAAGCAGAAGCATACCACTGACAAGAGCGGCAATCAGTTCGGCGTGCTCTTTCATATATCCTGGAAATTTCAGTTCCTTCCAATGTTTCGGGTAAGGAAACGATCGGGTTTCATTCACTTGATTCTCAGCTCCTTTTACATAATTGCAAATGAAAGTCATTCACAATTAATTATAAGTTTTATCATTTTATAATTATTATAATCTGAGCATGGTATTATCATAGCACATTGAACGGAAAAGTCCACAAAAAATTTCCCAGCTGATAAAAATGGACAGCACAGTTGATTTGACAGGTGTCAAGTTGCTATATTAAACAGGTGACACGAATAAAAATGGAGGGTGGAAAGAACGATGCGCAAAGCTTTTATACTTATGAGCATGTTACTGCTGGCTGTTATTGTGGCTGCTTGTGGATCAAGTGAAGACACAGGGGACAGTGGTTCAAATAATGAAAGTGAAGAAGCTTCTGACAGTAAGTGGAGTGAAATTCAGGAAGAAGGAGAAATCGTCGTCGGAACATCCGGCACACTTTTCCCGGCTTCCTACTACCCGGAAGGTTCCGATGAAATGTCCGGGTATGATGTGGAAATTATGCGGGAAATCGCCGACCGCCTCGGCCTTGAACTGAAATTCGAAGAGTATGGTGTGGACGGTCTGCTGTCTGCAATTAACAGCGGTCGAATCGATGCGGTTATCAATGATATGGAAATTACGAAAGATCGCCAGGAACAGTTTGCGTTCAGTGAGCCTTACAAATATTCCTACTCTACGATGATCGTCCGCGAATCGGATTTGTCCGGTATTGAAAAATTGGAGGATCTTGAAGGCAAGACTCATGGTGGTGGAGCGACAACGGTCTTCTCCCAAATTGCGGAACATTTCGGTGCGGAAACGAAAACATATGGCAATGTGACCAATGATGTGTATCTCCGTGACGTAGAGAATGGGAACACAGATTTCATCATTAATGACTACTATCTGCAGTCTCTGGCCCTGAAGGCTTTAACAGATATTGAAGTTCAGCTTCATCCGGATTTGAAATTCCATCCAACGAACTCTGCCATTGTGATGCCGAAGGAAGCGGAAACAATGAAAGAGGAAATCGATGCTGTATTGGCTGAAATGAAGGAAGATGGAACATTAACAGAACTGTCCGAAGAGTTCTTCGGCGGCCAGGATGCTTCGAAGGAACCGGAAGAGGACATCCGTGAAATCGAAGGTCTGGATTTGTAAGGGTCGTTAAATGTTTGGTATAGAAGTAAACGAAATACAAGTCGAGAAGCTCTTTAATGCAGAGCGGGCCTGGTCCAACCTTCCTTTTATCCTGGAAGGTGTGCCGCTTACTTTATTTGTAGCAGTTATTGGGATGGCCATCGGTCTCATTCTTGGTTTTTTCCTGGCATTGGCACGTGGGTCCAGCCGTATCTGGCTCCGATGGCCGGCAAGGTTTTATATATCCTTTATGAGAGGAACGCCTATACTCGTTTATTTATTTGTCCTTTATTTCGGACTGCCGGTTGTAGGATTGAAACTGCCGGCAACGACGGCTGCCATTATCGGATTCGGAACCAACAGCGCTGCCTATATTGCTGAAATCAACCGGGCTTCCTTGAACAGCGTTTCCAATGGACAGTGGGAATCTGCGCGTGCTCTTGGATTTACGTACTGGCAGACGATACGCAGGATTATTATGCCGCAGGCGACGAGGATTGCCATTCCACCATTAGGAAATGTGTTTCTTGATTTGTTGAAGGCCACCTCACTTGCAGCCATGATCTCCGTTCCGGAAATTTTGAATAAAGCACAGATTGCAGCAGGACGGACAGTGGATTCCATGACCATGTATATTACAGCGGCATTGATCTACTGGCCGCTGACGATGATTTTCTCAGCACTGCAGGATTATCTGGAAAGAAGAAACAACCGATATTTATAATATTCAAAGACCAGTGCAGGGTTCCCTGTCCTGGTCTTTTGCTTTACATAAAGAAAAATAGGGGAACTTCTCTCTTGATTCCTCAGGCAACCTCCTATATGATAGGGAAAGAATTTTAAATCGTAATGATTATTATCTTGAGAGGGATGGACCATGAGTGAACAAACCATTGTAAAGTTGGACAATGTCTCCTTTAAATATGAGAGAGAAACGGTCGTTCAGGATGTAGATCTTGAGATTAAATCAGGTCAGTTCCTTGGACTGGTCGGACCCAACGGATCAGGAAAGTCGACGCTCATTAAATTGATGCTCGGACTCGAGAAGCCTGATAAAGGAACGATCCAGTTGTTCGGCAGACCACTGAAACAATATAAAGACTGGCAGGAAATCGGTTTTGTCTCCCAAAAGGCGAACAGTTTCAATTCCGGATTCCCTGCCACGGTTCTTGAAGTCGTAAAGACCGGTCTCGTATCGAGGATAGGCACGTTTAAATTTTTCAATAAAAAACATAAAGAGAAAGCGATGGACGCGCTGCGCACAGTCGAGATGGAAGAATACGCGCATGCCGGGATCGGTGATCTTTCCGGCGGTCAGCAGCAGCGTGTGTTCATAGCAAGAGCTCTTGTCAGTGATCCATCATTGATGATTCTGGACGAGCCCACCGTCGGAGTCGATGCTAAGCATGTCACCGAATTTTATGACCTGCTCGGCAGATTGAACAAGGAGCGGGGCATTACGCTGCTTATGATCAGTCATGATATTGGTACGATTACAGACCATGCCACCCATGTGGTGTGCATGAACAAGACGGTCCATTTCCACGGACAGTCGGAGGAATACAAGGAATTCAGTGAAGAGGATTTGAATCAGCTTTATGGATACGCCGTTCAGCAGCTGACTCACAATCACAGTCACTAAGGAGGAAAAAGAGCGTGCTTGAAAGTTTTATGCAATTTGAGTTTTTACAGAATGCAGCGATTACCGGTCTTTTGATTGGCATTGTCGCTCCTCTCCTTGGAGTGTTCATCGTCGTACGCCGGTTATCGTTGATTGCTGACGCCTTGTCCCACATCACACTGACAGGGATTGCGGCCAGTCTTCTGTTGGAAAAGAGAGTGTCATCCATTGATGACTGGAACCCCGTTTATATGGGCATGGCGTTTTCTGTAGCCGGTGCCATTTTGATTGAACGGTTGAGAAAAGTATATAAACACTACGAAGAACTGGCGATCCCTATTATTTTATCCGGAGGGATTGGACTTGGTGTCATTTTGATTTCCCTGGCGGACGGTTTTAATACGGACTTGTTCAGCTACCTGTTCGGAAGTGTTACAGCGGTAAGCCGCGACAGTATGTGGACGGTATTATTGGTAACCGTGATTGTTATTTTTATAGTCATTTTCTTTTATAAGGAATTGTTCGTTCTATCGTTTGATGAGGAACATGCGTCGGTATCAGGGGTGAACGGCCGTTGGATTCATTTATTATTTATTGTCATGGTGGCGCTTGTGATTGCTTCCGCCATGCAGGTCGTCGGCATTCTGCTCGTATCAGCGCTGATGACGCTGCCTGTGGCTTCCGCACTCCGGATTGCCACAAGCTTTAAGCAGACGATCGGCCTTTCCATCGCGTTTGGGGAAGTCTCTGTCATGGTCGGGCTGTACTCCTCCTATCACCTGAGCGTACCTCCGGGTGGAACGATTGTCGTCATGGCCATATTGATTCTGGTAATGTCTATTATTTATAAAAATGTTAGAAACCAGCAATGGATAAAGGGTGAGGCTTCATGAATGTGGAAACAGCATTGCAGAGATTGAAGGAAAAGGGATATAAGCGAACCAAGCAGCGCGAACGTATGCTGAAGATTTTTTCTGGTCAGGACCAGTATATTGCGGCTAAGGAAATCCTTAAGGAATTCCAGGGATATTTCCCGAGCGTCAGTTATGATACGATCTATCGGAACCTTTATATGCTGACGGAGGTTGATATTCTGGAGTCGACAGAACTGGGGGGCGAAAAGCATTTCCGCCTCAGCTGTGATACGGACGGCCACCATCATCATTTCATCTGCACAGACTGTGGAAAAACTAAATCCATCGCCTTTTGTCCGATGGAAAACGTGCATGAGAATTTGAAAGGCTATGATATTGAAAACCATAAGTTTGAAATTTATGGCAAATGTCCGCAGTGTCATTAAACAGATGGGAAAGGGTGTCTTCACAGGCATCCTTTCCTTTATTGATTAAAAGGTAATGGTTACTGTTTACAAACCGTAATGATTACGCTAAGATTTGGGCAGAACCATTTGGAGAGGACGAAATCATATGAAGAAATTTGGTATATTATCGTTTTTATTAACAGCAGTTTTTCTTCTCAGTGCCTGTGGAAGTGAAGAAACTTCAGGAGATGGGAAAGAAGGAGAAGAGAGCGGGGACACTCTCAAGGTGTATACAACAGTTTACCCGCTTCAATTTTTTACCAGTGAAATCGGGGGAGACACGGTAGACGTGGAAACGATCCTTCCGCCAGGGTCCGACGCTCATACGTACGAACCTACAACAAAAGAAATGGTAGATATGGCGGGGGCCGATTTGTTCGTTTACAACGGAGCAGGCCTTGAAGGGTATGCCGAGAAAATTTCTGAAGCTTTGAAACCTGAGGGGACAACCGTGTTGGAAGCGGCCGGCGATATGGACCTGCAAAAAGGTGTCCATGATCATGGAGCGGAAGACAGCCATGAAGGCGAAACAGAAGAAGAGCATGCCGAGCATGACCACAACCATGAGGGCGAAACAGAAGAAGAGCATGCCGAGCATGAACACAGTCATGAGGGAGAAACAGAGGAAGAGCACGCCGAGCATGAAGGCAGTCATGAAGGACATGATCATGGGGAGAATGATCCGCACGTCTGGCTCGACCCGGTTCGATCCATTGAACTTGCTGAAGGTATTAAGGAACAGCTTATTGAGTTGAATCCAGAAAAGGAAGACCTGTATGAAGAAAACTTCCAGGCCTTAAAAGGAAAGCTTACGGCGTTGGACGAGCAGTTTCATAAACAAGTGGAATCACAGCCGAAAGACAAGATCATCGTTTCTCATGCGGCCTACGGTTACTGGGAGGAAGCTTACGGCATCGACCAGATTGCGGTTTCCGGCCTGAGTCCGACGAATGAACCGTCCCAGAAAGACTTGGAAGAAATTATTGAACTGGCAGAGGAGGAGGAGCTCCGCTACGTGATTTTTGAACAAAATGTCACTCCTAAAGTATCAAAAGTCATTCAGGATGAAATCGGTGCAGAGCCTCTACAGTTCCATAACCTTGCTGTGTTGACGGAAGAGGATGTAGAGAATGGGGAAGATTACTTCTCCTTGATGGAACAAAACCTGGAGGTGCTTTATAAAGCACTCGCAGAATAAAAAAACAGGCAGCCCTTAGGATAGGGCTGCCTGTTTTTTCTCTAACGGAAGGGGTTTGTACAAGAATATCGCTGTCAGAACGACAACCAACAGGGATACGATGACATAAAAGAATGAAAGGCCCGGCCACAGGTCCAGAACGAATCCTGACAAAAATGGACCTAGAATACTTCCGATACTGAAAGACATCCCGCAGAGAATGTTTCCGGCGGGAAGGAGTTCCTTAGGAAGAAGGTCGGTCATATAGGAAATCCCCAAGGAAAAGAGAGAGCCCACAAAAAGCCCGCCTAAGGCGAAGGAGGCAAAAAGCCAAGGAATCGAGCCTTCAAAAGCTGCAGCGAGCAGAAAGGCGGCAATGCCGCCCATCACGACCGTTAATATCACTTTCTTTCTCCCAATATGGTCACTTAATATGCCTAGAGGAATCTGCGAAAATAAACTGGCCGCAGCAAAGGAAGGGATGATGAACGATAACATGTTCACATCGTGTCCGATCCGCATGCCGTACACGGGGAAAATCCCATGCAGGGTGGCTTCCAGAAAGCCATAGGCAAGAGGCGGCAAAAAGGCCGGCCATGCCAGACGGATACTCCGGCCGAAACGTTTCCATGAACTTGTCCCATAAGCAGTGGCCTGCTCGGTTGGCGGCTTTTCGCTGCGAACGCGCAGGAGCAGCAGCCACACCATAAAGCTTAAGAAGGAAGACAGGAGAAACGGAACGAAAATCCCGAATTCCAACAGGTTGGTCATTAATGGACCAAGGGTGAATCCAACACTGAAAAATAGACCATAATAGGCAATGCTGCGCCCTCGGTTCTGCGGGTTTGAGGAAGCGGTGATCCATGTCTGGGTACCGAAGTGGAGAATCTGATCACCGATTCCGACAGCCACCCGGAGCATAAACCAGAACCAGAGCGCCTGCCAGAAAGGAAAGAGCGCGAGTGAAACGAATACGAGCGCTCCTCCGAAAAGTATGATGGCTTTGTAGCCCAACCTGCGGAGTGGTTTTTCCATAAAAGGGGACGATAATAAAATTCCTATGTAAAGCCCCGTTGCATGTATCCCGTTCACAGAAGACGAAATCCCGTTCTGCTCAAGGATGACCGCAATGAGGGGGAGAAGCATGCCTTGGGAAAAGCCTGATATGGTGACAAGACCGATTAATATCCAAAACCTGGTGCGATTAGAAACCATAGTCATCCTCCTGTTCTACACGCTTATCGTATCGGAAAAGGTGTCAAACAGGCAAGGTGGGGCTGGACAGGCGGTGTGGTTTCTTTTACAGAACGATCTATTATATAATGAACGCAAAGCCGTTAAGCGAAAGGAGTGAATAAACTGATGGAGTTTCATTTAAGAGAAAACGGCATCCGTACTTCTTTTGAATATGGGCAGTTGGACATTTCCGGCGATGAAGCCAATGGTTTCCGCCCGTTTCAATTGATGGTCTCTTCGATTGCAGGGTGCAGCCTTGGTGTGTTCAGAAAAATTCTCGATAAGCAGCGGATGAATTACGAAGATATACAGGTATCTGCGGAAGTAACGAGAAATCCCGATGAAGCGAACCGTATCGAAAAGATCCACCTGCACTTCGTTGTCAAAGGGTATCACTTGAATCAGGATAAGCTGTTGAAAAACCTGGAAATTTCCCGGAACAACTGCTCGATGGTTCAATCAGTAGAAAATAGTATAAATGTGGAAGAAACGCTTGAGTGTATCCAGTTAAGCTAGTAAAATATAAAGAGCATGAGTCCGACAGCCGGATTCACGCTCTTTTTTTGTGTCTTATGTACAGGTTTTCGGTTCAAAGCAACTTTGAAATAAGGAAGTGAGGGAGACCATGAGAACATTAGTCATTAAAGGATTCTTTTATCTTGCAGGGTTGATTGTCATTGCAATGGGCGTCACACTTACGATTAAATCGAATCTGGGAGCTGGAGCGTGGGATGCCGTAAATGTCGGGCTGACGGAACAGATCGGACTTACAATTGGAACGTGGGTCATGGTCATTGGTGGATTTCTCATTGTAACCAATGCGCTGATTGCAAAAGAGAAGCCGGACCTGCCTGCGGTCATTACTATATTAGTACTTGGGAAATTCATCGATTTCTGGATGCTGCAAGTGTTTGACACCCTGGTGCTTCAAGCATTCTTCATGAAATTGATCACGTTAATCCTCGGAATTGTAATTATTGCCATAGGCGTATCTCTTTATCTGCAGCCGAAATTCTCCTTGAACCCCGTTGACGGGTTTATGGTCGCGCTCCAGAAGCGTTTCGGCTACAGCATTACAAAAGCTAAAACCATGACCGAGTCCTTTGCACTCGTTCTTGCTCTTGTGCTTGGTGGTCCTATTGGTATCGGTACCATTGTGATTCTTCTCGGGATCGGGCCATGCATCCAGTTTTTCGACAGCAAAGCGAGCTATATGATGAACAAGCTAATTGCAGCAGAATAATGTATACTACGGGCCATCTTTCACAAGCTATAAAAAAAGTGAAAGGTGGCCCTTGATGTGAATAGAAAATGGCTGGGACTACTGCTGTTTATTTGTATTCTTACTTGGTTTGCTGCCGGTTCTGCCTCGGCTGAACCTAAGAAGAATGAAAAAGAAGAAGGTTCCATTCCGAACCACGTCTTAAACATATCCAAAGACAACACGTATCCGAACTCTACCGACGATCAGGAATTGCTGGAAGCGGAGGAAATTACGAAAGAGCTGATGGAGAATACCGAGGTACGCATTACCAATCCACAGTTGATTGAAATGCTGAATGAAACGTCCCTGAAGCCTTCTCCACTGGCCATCGGGTACAGAGGAGACATATTCCTTGGAAGGTGGCCTCTTTCCTACGATTCGAAAGAAACCAATATCAATTGGGAGTATCAGGAGATCAATACAAATGAACTGAACAACCACGGAGGAGAAAAGCAGGAGAAGCTGAGTTATCTTCAAAAAGAAGAAAAAGCAGTCAAGGGCGGTCTGACCTCACGGATCAGTCACAGCGACCAGATGATGAAGCTGATTCTTCTGGAAGCTCAGAAAAACACAAAACTCCCGTTATCCTTTAACACCGTGATTGGTAAAGGAACAAAGCAGAATAACACGTACGGCATCCCAACGAACAAAGTAGGGGTCCTTCATGCGTTTGCACCGGCCGTGAATGAAAAAGGAGAAGTAGCTTTCGGTGATGTGTACATCCAGTTGAAAGGGTCGAAGAAGACACTCTCTGTTAAAAACGTGACCCGGCAGGGCATCGGAGCCTGGATCCCTATTCAGGATCACGTCAGCTTTTCCTTCGAGTTAAAATGAGAAAACGCGCCGTCTTACGGGAACATCAGATTTGTTTTCGTACAGACGGCGCTTTTTTTTACAGCTGGGTGAAACCGGTTCTGGACAGAGGCAGATACTTGTACTATGATGGATTGTACGTAAAACAGATAAAGGAGCTGAATCGTTACATGACGCAGCAGGAGAAAATGTCCAACTTGAAGCAGCGCCTGGAAGAATTTATGGGACGCTTAGATAATCTGGATCCTGAGCAGACGTCAGTGGAAGACATTGACCGCCTGATCTCTATGCTTGAATCCCTTGAGCGCAGCATGGACGAATAAGCAGCTTTCAGAATTGACTCTCTATTTTCCTGAGGGTTGATTTTTTCACCATCATCCTTTATCATGATAAATCGCTAATGTATGAAATTATTGGAGAGGAGAATGTCTTATGGCATGGGCAGTTGTCGTATCTGTCCTGGTGATGACCGTGTTGAGTTTATTGCGCGTGAACGTCATCGTTGCCATTATCGCTGCCGGTTTAACGGCAGGTCTCATGAACGGTGAGAACTTGACGGACGCCCTGACCCTGCTTGTGGATGGGATGGGAGCTCAAGCGAATGTGGCATTAAGTTATATATTACTGGGAGCTTTCGCCGTTGCGATCAGCTACTCAGGTATCACATCGATACTAGTCGGTTTTTTACTTCGCGTTTTGAAGGATAAGCGCACCATGATCGTTTTTGTCATTGCGTTCGTGGCAAGTCTTTCACAAAACGTCATTCCAGTGCATATTGCTTTTATACCAATTCTTATTCCTCCGCTTTTAAAATTGTTTGATGAAATGAAGCTGGACCGGAGAGCTGTGGCTGCGGCTTTAACCTTTGGTTTGAAAGCGCCGTATGTCATGATTCCGGTTGGCTTTGGCTATATTTTTCACGATACGATCAAGACATCCATGGAAACGAACGGCATCGATCTTGGAATCGGAACGATCGCCGCGTCCCTTATTCTTCCCGGTTCTGGAATGATCGTCGGACTTTTCATCGCCATCTTCATTACTTACCGGAAACCAAGGGACCCTTCTGTCGTACCAGAAGATAAAGAAACGCCGGATGAAGAGGTTGTCCTTGATTCACGGTTCCAAATGAAACACCTTCTGACGCTTGTGGCTATGCTTGTAACACTTGTTATTCAGGCGGTCTGGTCCAATCTGATTCTGGCTGCCCTGGCCGGTATCATCCTGATGTTTATCTTCCGTGTCGTTCCATTCAATAAAGGTGATAAGGTCATCAACGACGGAATTGGGATGATGGGTTTTATTGCCTTTGTTATGCTCGTCGCTGCCGGGTACGCGAACGTCTTGACTGAGACGGGATCCGTGTCGGCACTTGTGGAGCTCAGCTCCGATTATCTTGGGGACAATCAGGCTTTCATTGCCTTCATTCTTCTGTCTGTCGGTCTTGTGGTCACCATGGGAATCGGCTCTTCCTTTGCTACGATACCGATCCTTGCCGCTCTGTTTGTGCCTATCTGCGTTGCTGCCGGTTTTTCGCCGATGGCGACAGCAGCACTGATTGGTACAGCAGGAGCTCTTGGTGATGCAGGTTCACCGGCTTCTGACAGTACACTCGGTCCGACATCCGGGCTCAATGCAGACGGCCGTCACAACCACATCTGGGATACTTGTGTGCCGACATTTCTGCATTATAATATACCGTTGTTCATCTTTGGATGGGCCGCTTCTTTATTTCTGTAAAAAAGACAGCGTGGGGAATTTTCCCACCTGTCTTTTTTTATATTCCCTTCTGCTTCACACATACTAAGCAAAAAGTGAGGGGTACATGACACATGAGCAGGATAGTGAAGCTGATGACGGTCGTCCTGATGGTCTGTCTTTTTCCTTTAACCACCTATGCAGAAGGGTGGGGGTATAATAAAAGCAAAAATGGTACTACGCCGGATCCAGGCAGGTATGGACCGATGATTGAACAGCATCATGGGTTTTTTATGGATCCTTCCAAGGATCGTGTGGTTTATTTAACGTTTGATAATGGGTATGAACAAGGATATACCGGTCAGGTTTTAGATGTCCTTAAGGAAAAAGAAGTACCGGCAGCCTTTTTCGTAACCGGTCATTATATTGAAAGTGCGCCCGATCTTTTAAAAAGAATGACTGATGAAGGACACATCATTGGGAACCATTCCTGGAGCCATCCGGATTTTACGCAGAGTTCTAAAGCCGATATGGAAAAAGAACTGAAACGGGTGGAGGAAGCCGTCAAGGAGCAGACAGATCAGGAAATTATGACCTTCCTGCGTCCGCCGAGAGGTACGTTTAATGCACAGACGCTGAAATGGGCGGAGGAGTTCGGCTATACCCATGCGTTCTGGTCCGTTGCGTTCGTGGACTGGCATACCGACAGACAAAAAGGATGGGAGTATGCTTACCGGAGTGTGATGGATCAGATCCATCCTGGAGCCGTCATCCTCCTGCACACCGTCTCCAGTGACAACGCCGAAGCCCTTTCACAAATGATTGATGAGCTTAGGAAACGAGGCTACCGATTCGGGGATTTGAATGAAATTCTGATGAAACAGCTCGTCCCCGCGCCTGTCTGGGGTTTATAACAAATGTATGCCGCCGTACACGTTGTACAGCGGCTTTTCATTTTATTTCAGCTCCCTCACGGTGTCTGTGATTGTAATGTTTTGCTAAGTTTCATCAAAGCTTCTATCATAAAGGGAGAATTGGTCGGATAAGCCTCAGGTCTTCTTTCCTATTCTTAACAAAATAGAAAAATCTAAGGGAATTGAAGGAGGAAAAACTCACGTGTGGAAAGAAAAATTAAAGGCAGTTAACTTTTATGATTTTGATTATACGTTACTTCGCTGGCAGCTGGACCCTTTAATTCATCTGGACAGAGAGGAACGCTGGGTGGATATCCCTGTCAAGCTTAATGAGGAACATCATATCGTCAGAGTTCAGGCCCTCGGGACGACCCTTGATCCTGTTTTTTCTGTGCAGAGTGACAGCGATGAAGCCAGACCACAGCTTCTGAACTACATCAAGCATCTTTTTCAATGGGATGTTGATCTGGAGAAGATTCATCAGCATTTCCTGGACACCGACTTAGAACAGTTGTTTAGAAATCACCCCGGCACACCGATCGTGAAGGATTTTCACCTTTACGACTGTTTGATGAAAGTCATCATCCACCAGCAGTTGAATATGAAGTTCGCTTATACTCTGAGCACCAGGTTCGTAGAGACACTGGGCAGACAGAAAGACGGCGTATGGTTTTATCCTGATCCGGGAACGGTTGCTGAGACGCCATATGAAACTCTGAGGGAGCTGCAGTTCAGCCAGAGGAAAGCCGAGTATGTCATTGATACGTCCAAACGCATAGCAGAAGGGGAACTGGATTTGCCGGCACTGTCTGCTATGGAGAACGAAGACATTATGAAACGTCTGGTGAAAGTCAGGGGTATCGGGCCATGGACAGCAGAAAACTGGATGATGTTCGGGCTCGGAAGGGAAAACTTATTCCCGAAAGCGGACATCGGAATTCAAAATGCGTTGAAGCATTACTTTCAAATGGAACGTAAACCGACAACAGAAGAAATGGGAGCATGGAGCCAGCCATGGTCGCCTTATTTGAGTTACGCCTCGTTAACATTGTGGCGTAGTATTGAAGGGTGAAATTTCTGTCATATCGTTGTTCTTTTCAGCGTACAATGTTTAAAAAGCAAAAATAAAGGCTAAATCGTTAGAAAATATTCAAAATTTGTTAATTTTGCGTTATAATGAAAAACGTATTGGAAATAAACGAGCGGCAAAAAGGAAAGAGGTCTTACTATTGGTTATAAGAGAGAGGTATTCAGACCAAGTTCATAGCGGTGAGATTTTGGATGTTCTTAGTATGAATGGAACACCCGCATGTTTACTCGATCTGCGTCTTCAAGCCGTTACATTGAATCAGGAAATGATTCATATGCTGCATTTGAAGGAAACAGACCTGTCTTTCTCTCAGTGGATCCGGTGTTTCCGCCACACAGGCCAGCACCGCCTGCAACAATCTCTTCACCAGCTTTTGACCGAAGGGCTGAGGGAATCCTCTGTCCAGTTGACAGATAAGAATTTTAATCATAGGTTTCAATGCCGTATGGTGCATCTGACCAACGGCCAGATCACCTTTACACTCGCAAAAATGGAAGAAGACCATCATTTTTCTGTGTCGGCGCCGGTGGCCGCTGATGTGCCTTCAAAGAATGATAAGCCGTCCTTATCCATTACGAATTATGAAGGCGTTCCGCTTTTAAGCTTTTCCTCTTCTCAAATCAAGCACCGCATGACACACATTGTCGATAAATTTCCACACGGCCTTGCCGTCATTAATCATAATTGGGAAGTTGTTTATGCCAATCCTAAAATGGAAGAGCTGACCAAACGCCCTTTTTTCAAAAATTATTATAAAAAATTATGGGACATCTTTTCCATAGATGAGCACTATCCATTTTTTCAGCATTTCCTGCGCTCTATGGAAACGTTCGAAACGGTGGAATTCGAGGGTTTTATTGAGGAAACCCAGCTCGATGTGAAAGTGACGGTCCATCCAACAGAACTGGGCCTTACTGTTTTTCTGCAGGATATTACTCAATATAATAAACATTTGCAAGCGCTTAAAGATTCAGAAGAGCGTTTTGCTCTTCTCGCTGATAACATTACGGATGTTTTCTGGATCAGTGATCCGCACTTTGAGGAAGTCCACTATATCAGTCCTGCTTTTCAAACCTTGTTCGGTATTCCAAGACGTCAGGCATTTTCAGACCCCAAGTCACTTTTGGAGCACGTACACGAAGCGGACCGGTCTCATTTCGTAGGAGGCCTTTCGAAAATGAAAAGCGAGGAATTCGTCGTTGACTATCGAGTATGTGTCCAGGGGAAAGAAGAAAAGTGGATTCGTACGAAAGGTTTTCCGGTGGATTATAACGGAAAGTCGCTTATTCTCGGTATTCATCAGGATGTAACGGAATACAAGGAAATGATTGAGCTGAAGGAAAAGTCCCAGCAGCTGTCTACGATTACGCAGATGTCTGCAGGCATCGCTCATGAAATCAAGAATCCATTGACCGCCATCAAAGGTTTTCTCCAGATTGGAGCGGCTAATCCTGAGCTCAGGGATAATTATCAGGAAATCATCCTGGATGAAGTCAATCGAATCGAAGCGATCGTCCAGGACTTCATGATGCTGTCGAAACCGAAGTCTTCCATCCAGCTTGAGGAAGTGGACCCGGAACAGCTTGTATCGTATGTACTCCGCCTTCTTGAACCGGAAGCGAACGAAAAGCAGATTCTTCTGCTGTTTGATTGTGACCCTGTACAGGATAAGTTCAGGACGGAACCGAAACGGATGAACCAGATTTTAATCAATCTGGTGAAGAATGCGGTGGACGCGGTCGATCTCGGTGGTGAAGTACGAATTGAAATTCAGATGTCGAGCTCCCATCTAACGCTTTTCGTTAGAGATAATGGACCGGGCTTAAGCGCCCAGGAACTCTCGAAAATCGGTGAACCGTTCTTTACTACAAAAGAAAAAGGAACAGGACTTGGTGTTATGGTCACGAAGAAAATCGTATCGGATTTGAACGGGACGATAAACTATGAAAGTGAAAAAGGAAAAGGAACGACGGTCGTTGTCAAACTGCCTCGTGCATGAACGAAAAAAGCTTGTAGAGAAACCCCTGTTTCTCTACAAGCTTTTTTCGTTCTTACCGCCAGGAGCGAAAGCCCCTTCCACTCCTTGGGAGTTCTTTAACATCGACAAAGACTTTCCTTCACCCAGCTCATCCTTGCTGGTTGGAGGACGATCTTTTTCATAATCCGGCAGGCAGACGTCACCCGTGCCTGTTCTTTCCCTTGTTCTTTTCCACGCAAGCGGCAATAGTGCAGCCCATGGGGACGAATATCCACTTGGGCAGGCGACCTTCCTGACCAAGTCAGCGTAGGGCGTGCCCGCGGCATTCATCCACCAACAAGCGGAATGTGACCCTTCACACGACAAATGGACAACTCTAACTGGTTCACACAGGCTTTTTCTACAGCCAAGCAAAAACGCCACGTAAGAAATGGCGTTTTTTTTATGTTTATTTAGCAGGGAAAACCATTTCAATTTGCTGAATATTTCCGCTTAAACCGCTTACTTAAAATAAATCCCTTTTTTATATCAACAGCTGTTTACAAAAGGCAGAAAGGGCTCTATAATCCCGATTGTATTGCAAATTTCGTTCGACAAAATCCTATCAATAATTACAATAAAGGAGGCTCTCAGATGTTGAAAAAAGTGTGGTCATTTCTAATGATGAATCTTGGTGCACTTGCTGTAGCGACCAACGTCCACTTCTTCCTGTCCCCGAACGACCTGGCTACAGGGGGAGTGAGTGGTTTATCCATCGTATTGAATAAGGTTTTTCCTGATTTGTCCCTTGGAATGATTATGATTCTCTTGAATATTGTCTTATTTATCGTCGGTTTTATTTTCCTAGGGTTCCAATTTGGTGTGAAAACTATCTATGCAAGTTTTGCACTTTCGTTTATGGTTTGGGGCCTCGAAGCCTTTTTCCCTATGCAGGAAGCTCTGAGTGATGATCTGCTAATTCAGCTGATTATCGGACAGATTATTGCGGCTTCAGGCATGGCCCTCGTTTTTCATCAGGGAGCTTCCACAGGCGGGACCGATATTCTGGCTATGATTCTAAATAAATTCTTCTCCATTGAAGTTGGAAAAGGTGTGCTTTTCTCTGATATTGCCATTGCTACATCTTCCATCTTCCTGTTCGGCCCTACGGTCGGTATGTATGCGTTCTTTGGTGTCATTCTCAATGGCCTTGTCATCGACTATATGCTTCAGCAGTTCGAGGATAACAAGGAAATTGTCATTATCAGCCGTGAGAGTGAGCTTGTCCGGAACTTTATCATCAATAAGCTCGGCCGCGGTGCTACCATTCATGAAGCGAAGGGTGCGTTTAATCAGGAGCAGAAGGAAGTCATCACTACAATTCTCAGCCGGAAAGATTATACCCGTCTCAAGAAATATATGACGGCCGTGGATGAGCAGGCGTTTATTACCGTTCACTCCATGAATGAAATTCTTGGGGAGAATTTCAAACGACTGGCTTAACTCCTGTAGAAATTGACGGCGGTTCCCACCCCTTCATTCCATAACGGTGGAGAGGTAGAGGGGATCGTTTGTGTTTGGTCATACTTGGATGAAAGATCACATTGATACGGAAAAAAAGATAAACATGAAAAAAGAGTCTCCGGAAGGCATTACCGGAGGCTCTTTTTTCTGCTTTTTCGGATGGATGGGGAAGCGAGAGCCACGTTCATAATGATCACACTTACAACGGAAGCTGCGGTGTAATTGTAATTGTTTGTGACGACGGAGAGGGACAGAAATAAAGCCAACATCACTCCTGAAATGAACAGGAGAGGGAACCCTGGAATGACACGCTGCTTTCTCATTGGACGAAACTCCATCTGCCGCACTCCTCTCTACAGTTAGTATCAGTATATGAAAAGTTTTAATTATCTGTCAATTGTTCTGAATAAAAGGAACAATATTTGAAAGATTTAGATAAGTTGGTATAATGGGGATGTTGAAAATGCAGCACGTTATTATGGAGGAGGATGACACATGAATCGAGAAGAGTTGATTGCCCCGGAGCGGTACAACGTCGTTTCTGAAATGGAAAAGTATGCAGGCGATGCCGAGCGTAAAGCTCTCTTATGGTTAAACGATCAGGGGGAAACGAAAGAAGTTACATATCAGAGCCTGATGCAGCGTGCAAATAAAATTGGAAACGCTTTCCTTGACTGTGGATTAAAGCAGGGAGATAAAATCCTGGTTATGATCCCACGCCTTATTGAAGCGTATCAGGTTTACACGGCGGCGCTGAAAGCCGGGCTTGTCGTTATTCCAAGTTCTGAAATGCTGAGGACGAAAGATCTTCAGTACCGGATCAGTCACGGTGAAGTCCGGGGCGTTGTCAGTTATTCTCCTTATACAGATCAGTTTCAAGGGGTCCGCGAATACGATCAGCTTGTGAGGTTTTCCGTCGGTGAACAGAAGGAAGGGTGGCATCACCTGGACAGTCTGATGGAAGATTACAGCGGCACGATGACGGCTGCTGACACGGGTCGTGAAGATATGGCATTCCTCTCCTATACTTCAGGAACGACCGGAAATCCAAAAGGGGTCGTTCACACGCACGGATGGGGGTATGCCCATTTAAAGACAGCGGCTTATCAATGGCTGGCTATTGAAGATAAAGATACGGTGTGGGCAACAGCTGGACCAGGATGGCAGAAATGGATTTGGAGTCCGTTTTTATCTGTACTGGGAACAGGAGCGAGGGGACTAGTGTATCAAGGGAAATTCAATCCGAATGTCTATTTGGACATTATGGACAAGCACGGCGTGAACGTTCTCTGCTGCACACCGACGGAATACCGTTTGATGGCGAAAGTGGATAACTTGAACGATTACAGCCTGCAACATCTTCATAGCGCGGTTTCGGCCGGGGAGCCTTTAAACAGAGAAGTTATCGACACCTTCCAGAGGCATTTTCAAGTGACTGTCAGGGACGGCTACGGTCAGACGGAAAATACACTTCTCGTCGGGATTATGAAGGATATGGAAGTGCGGCCTGGATCGATGGGACGCCCGACACCAGGCAACCAAGTTGAAATCGTAGATGAAATGGGGGTGCCTGTCGGGGCGGATGAAGTGGGGGATATTGCTGTACACTTGGATACCCCGGCGCTCTTTAAAGAGTATTATAAAGATCCAGAGAGGACGAAAATGTCAAGAAGAGGCAATTACTATATTACAGGAGATCAAGCCAAAAAAGATGAGGATGGATACTTCTGGTTTGAAGGGCGCAGTGATGACATCATTATCAGCTCGGGGTATACGATCGGGCCATTTGAAGTAGAGGATGCGCTCGTCAAACATCCGGCTGTCCAGGAATGTGCCGTAGTTGCAAGTCCGGATGAAGTCCGGGGCAACATTGTAAAAGCGTTCGTTGTGCTGCAGTCCGGGTATGAAAAAGGCAGTCAAATTGTAGAGGATCTTCAGATTCATGTGAAGGAGCTTACGGCCCCTTATAAATATCCAAGAAAAATCGAGTTTATCGATGAACTTCCCAAAACAACCTCGGGTAAAATACGAAGGATCGAACTGAGGGAAAAGGAAAAATCCTTCCATAGTTAAGAGGGAAAACCGGAGGCATTCAGTCTCCGGTTTTTTTCGTTCTCTTTTGTTTGAAGTGATAAGATAGACGGGAAATAGGCAGATTAAAAGAACAGGAACCTACATCGAAGTGGAAAGGTGGAGTCTTATGAACATACATGTGGAGATTACATACCGTGCAAAAAACAAAACGGAAGTCTTTTTCAAGTCTGAACCTGTTTCTCCGGGAGAAGCGCTTCTTATAGCGGAGGACCTTGAAAAAACAGGACGGTTGAAGGATATCGCATTTATTGATGATTATGATACTTCATGGAAGCTGAAGGATCTGAAGAAGTATATGGCAAAAGTGGACGCCGAGCCCCATAACATACGAGTGTATTTTGACGGGGGGTTCGACAGGAATGACAGGAAGGCTGGTCTGGGATGCGCGATTTATTATGAGCAGGACGGCCGGTTTATGCGTCTAAGGAAAAATGCTGCAGTCGAGGAAATGGAAACGAACAATGAGGCGGAGTACGCTGCTCTTTATTTTGCTGTACAGGAACTGGAGGCGATGGGGGTTCAGCATATCCCTGTAAGTTTTATCGGTGATTCCCAGGTTGTCATCAATCAAATGAAGGAAGAATGGCCGACGATGGAACAATCCCTTCATGAATGGGCGGACCGGATCGATGAGAAGCTTGGGGCCATGGCCGTAGAGGCGTCCTATCATCTCATATCAAGGAAAGACAACCGTGAATGCGACCGACTTGCCACTCAGGCCCTGCAGGGAACAGAAGTGGAGAGTACGTCTGAAGTACAGGGATAGGTTTATAAATGGATGGTGACGGGGGTGCCGTTCGGAATCGTGAGCGCCAGTTCTTCCACGTCTTCGTTGTACATCCGTACACATCCGCGGGATACAGCTTTTCCAATAGAGGACGGATTGTTCGTACCGTGGATGCCGTAGTGTTCTTTTGATAAGCTCATCCACATCGTTCCGAATGGTCCTCCGGGGTCCGGGGCTTTATTCAGGATAATAAAATCCCCTATCGGTGTTTCATAAAGCATCCGCCCGACGGCCACTGGATATTCCTTTACGAACTGCCCGTTTTTATAGAGCCTTAGCAGGCGTTCATTGATGGAAACATCCAGCTGGTACGGCTGTGTTTCTACAGGTGGGTACCCCGGGATTGTAATTCTCTGTCCGACCCTGATCAGATCCGGATTAGGAATGGAGTTGACGGCTAAAATGGTTGTCAGCGGCATCCGGTAATCTCTTGATATTTGATAGAGGGTTTCTCCCGGTTTTACCGTATGGAGCATTCCATCATCTCCCCAGAAGTTATACCTCATTGTATGCATAGGTGAGACAAAAAATAAACCAGACCCTTTGTTGTTGTCAGAAGGAGGTCTGGTTTTTTCGATTTATAATACGATGGTTTTGTTTTCGTGAACGATGACGCGGTCCTCCAGGTCCCATTTGACCCCTCGGTTTAGAACAGTACGTTCAATCAACCGCCCTTTCTTTTTTAAATCGTCGATGTGATTGCGGTGATCGACACGGATGACATCCTGTTCGATGATGGGCCCTTCATCAAGGTCATCTGTTACATAGTGGCAGGTGGCTCCTATCAGCTTAACGCCCCGTTTATGCGCCCGTTTATGTGGATTCGCCCCGATAAAGGCCGGTAGGAACGAATGGTGAATGTTAATGATCTTCGATGGGTGGGTCGACACGAAATGTGGAGTAAGAATCTGCATATATCGGGCAAGTACGATGACATCGATGTCGTATTCCTTCAGAAGCTTCAGTTGTTCCTCTTCCACTTCGTGCCGGATCTCTTTACTTGCGGGAATATGGTAGAAAGGGATACCGAAGGATTCGACAAGCTCCTTTCCTTCCTTGTGGTTGCTGATGACGAGAGGGATATCCGCCATAAGACCGCCACTTTCCCATTCGTAAAGGAGTTCTCGAAGACAATGGAGTTCTTTGGAAACGAAGATGGCCATATTCTTGAGTTTATATAAAAATGTCAGGCGCCATTTCATATGGAACTGGGCAGCTATTTCCTTGAACCCTTCCTGAAACGTTTCTTCCTTTTCTTTCATATCCGAAGCGGCAAATTCGATGCGTATGAAAAACGTCCCCTCATCCGGATGTGTTGTGTATTGATTGGACTCCACGATATTCGCTCCGTGTTCATGAAGGAATGTGGAAATGGCAGCCACTATTCCCGGTTTATCTGTACAGCTGATGAGAAGCCGCGCTTTGTTTTGGTTTTTTTCTGTGTGGTGCTGGATGTGCTGGTTGGTAGACGTCATGTCTGGTCCCCTTTCGTTGTTTCTTTATATTGTAGAGGAAATAAATCCTGAAGCAAACCGTGTTATCGCAAAATTCGATCTATACTTTTTTGATTTGACAATTATGAGATGAAACATAGTGACAGGGAACGTTGAGATTTATGAAACGTTTTTCTTTTCCTTATCGTATAGAGAGGTAGAGAAAGAAATCCTGGCGGAAAAAATAACAGGTCCTGCCTATACAAAGAAATACTCAGGAAGGATGGCATATGTGAAGAAAAAATTAATGACGTCAGCAGTTCTGACTGCCTTTCTTGTGTTGTCGACCTGGTACATACACCACACGTTTTTTTTCAGCCCTTTATCCTTTGAACAGGATGACATTACCCACCACTCATGGAGCGATTACCAACGTCCGATGACGCTTACTTATTATGACTTGGATGGAGAACGGACATCCTACCGAATGGACACGGATGAAGACATACGGTCGTTTTTCAAGGCAATGAAACAGTGCCCTTCAATTGCAAGGGAGAAAAAAGGGGCGCAGGTGCTGGGGGCTCTCCGCATATCCAGTGCCCATGACGTTGTGCTGGAAGCGTACTTTTACAAAGATTTCTGGCACGTGCTGCAGAATGATCATGAGCGGTTTGAAATCACTCCGAAGCTGGAGGGACTGATCGATCAATTGTAAAGGGGGGAAGGCGGCGCTTCTTCGTCCGCCTTCAAGGGCGTTCTTCCTAAAAGAATCAGGTTGTACTATACTTGGAAAGGATACAGACAGCCATAAGTGGAAGGAGTCAGACGGATGAATAGCTGGTTCACCCATATTTTTAACATCTTAGTCGGAATATTAATCGTTGTCGAAGGCGGCGTGTACATATTTATGAATAACAAAGACGGAGACCTTCATCTGCGCAGTATGATTATGACGGTCCTGCTCCTGACAGCATGGGCTATGTCCTACCGTAAACAGGTCACAAGCGATAATCCCAGTGCATGGCTGATTGTAACGATCATCATCATGATCCCGATGATTCTCCCGTGGTTGTTTTTTATATAATTTAGAAGAGCCAGCGGTAAAGACCTGCCGCAGCAAAGAAGACGGCCGCCAGCAGGTAAAGAAAACCGAAGACGCGGGATCCGGGTTCTTCAGCGGCGGTTTCTACGGTCCCTGCGAAAACCAAAAAAAGAATGCCCATGATCACCATCGTCACTTCAACCCCCGAAAACGGGGGTTTTTTTAATAGCAGCCATACTTCAACAGGAATGGCTGTCCACAGCGGTAAAAGTAAGGGGCCGAACCATTTCTCTACTGCCTTCTTCAATCCGTCCATGTTCATCCTCCTTTCCTTATTCAGTCAAACGTCCATTCTGGTCGAAATCCGACGAAAAATCTGTTGAATAGGAATATTCTACCCGGGATGGGGTATTAGATTTACATCAAGATTTGCCTTCTGTCTATACAATTGGTACAATTTATTCTGTACGATTTACTTAATCCTCTGATTTATCCCCCGCATTGCATGTTTTAACCCTTGCAGTTCAAACTACTTAACGAAGGTATAGGAAAGGATGTATGTCACTTGAAAATGAAGCTTATTGACTGGCCTACGTTTATTGGGGCCTTAATCTTACTGCTCGGAGTTACCGTTCCGTTAATTATTTTCCCTGAGGCAGGGAAGGAAGTTGTGTCTCAAGCCAATACATTTATGACAGAGAATTTCGGCGTTCTTTATATGGTTCTTGGATTTGTCATTTTTGCTTTTTTAATCTATGTTGCATTCAGTAAAAATGGAGCCATCAAACTCGGAGATGAAGGAGAAAAACCTGAATTCAGTACATTCTCCTGGGCTGCGATGCTTTTCGCAGCCGGTATCGGTTCCAGTATTCTTTACTGGGCTGTCATTGAATGGGCGTATTATTATCAGGGACCTCCTTTCGGCGTAGAGCCGGAGTCGAAGGAAGCCATCAAGTGGGCTTCTACTTACGGCATGTTCCACTGGGGTCCGATTGCCTGGGCAATTTACACACTGCCGGCACTGCCGATTGCCTACTTCTATTATGTACGGAAAAAGCCGGTGTTGAAAGTATCTGAAGCCGTACGTCCGGTCCTTGGAGATACGGTGGACGGTCCGGTCGGTACCATTATTGATGTCCTGTTTATGTTCGGACTTCTAGGCGGTGCGGGAACGACGCTCGCGCTCGGAACACCGATGATTGCCCAGGGGGTCAACGATTTAACAGGCATACCGGTCACGCTCGGGTTGAAAAGTGGGATTATGCTGCTCTGTACATTGATTTTCGCGATCAGTGCCTATTCAGGATTGAAACGCGGGATTAAAATCCTTAGTGATGTGAACTTATGGCTGTCCATTTTCCTGCTTGCGTTTATTTTCATTTTCGGACCGACCCGTTTTATGAGTGAAACGACGTTTACGTCTCTCGGGGTTCTTGCTGATAACTTCTTCCGCATGGCTACATGGATGGAGCCGTTCGGAAACCTCGGACAGTTTGAGAAGACGAGCTTTCCTGAATACTGGACTGTGTTCTACTGGGCATGGTGGCTCGTGTACGCTCCATTTGTCGGTTTGTTTGTAGCCCGTATTTCGAGAGGACGCACCATCCGTCAAATGATCCTCGGGACGATGGTCTATGGTACGATCGGATGTGTCCTTTTCTTCGGAATCATGGGGAACTTCGGGCTTTATCTGCAGATTTCGGGACAATTTGATGCCATTGCCTTTATGAACGATAATGGGGCACCGGCGACCATTATTGAAATTATGAACCAGCTGCCGCTGTCTGATTTCATCGTCTTGATCTTTACGGTCCTGGCTATCATTTTCCTTGCCACGACCTTTGATTCTTCTTCCTACATTCTTGCGTCTGTGACACAGAGAAATGTAGAGGGTGAACCGCTTCGCTGGAACCGGTTGTTCTGGGCGTTCGCATTATGTATCATGCCGCTCGCTCTCATGTTCCTCGGTGGACTGGATACACTCCAGACGGCCAGTATCGTCGGTGGCTTCCCGCTTATTGCCATTATGTTCCTGCTTGCATGGTCGTTTATGAAGGCCTCCAACACGGACATTCGTGAATCTGACGACTATGAGCCATCCACCATTCACATTAAGCGCTGGAAAAACCGTAAGAAAAAGAAAAAGCGTTCCGCCCTCGAGGCCCTTGAAGATAAAGATACGGATTGAAGATAAGGAAACCCTGAACCTCCATTGGAGGTTCAGGGTTTTTTCTTTCCCGCAGAAGAAAGGGGGTCAAACGTTCTTTTTTTCTGGAAGGTAGGGGACGACGTCCTGAATGACCACATCTCCGCTTTCCTGGAGAAACTGCTCCACCAGATGCAGGTGGTCGGCACCGACGAGAACAAGGACACGGTCGCCGGGGCCGGCTGTACGGAGGATGTTGGCGGCCATGGCTAAGTCGCGGTGGTGCCACTGTTTGAGCCAGTGGACACCGATTTGGTGCTGGCGGTCCCCGACACGGGTCAACTTCATATAGACACGCTGCAGTTGTTCTTTGTAATCCTCGTGATTAATGTAACGGAAGTAGCCGGCCAGGGTTTGTTTATCTTCCATCTGCTTTACATCCTGCTGTATGGAAAGAATATCGTTGAGAAGCTCTGGCTGGTGCTCCCCCGCCCAGGAGAATACCTGCTCAAGGGAAGGGGTGGACATGTCCACAATCTCATCAACAGGATAAAGGTGGTTCTGTTCAAGGGAGGCAGCAAGCGGGAAAGCAATTTGTTCCACTTCATCGAACGCAGGTGCCTGCTCTCCCTTTAGGAACTGCTCCAGCCTTTTATTGAGTTCCTCCTCAAGGAAGAATGACTTTTCCACCGCAATCTTTGTCGGTTTCCATTCTTTCAAGGAAGCGGTCAGGGAGGAAAGTTCATCTTTATGTTTATGGATCATTTCCGGCTCCACAGCCATATGAAAAGTGCCGAGAAGCATAATCTCCGGTTTCATATCATCATTCCTTTCCGGATCATTTGAAATAGGGCAGGATATCTTCACCGATTTCCTGCATCACCTCAGCTGTCGGTCGTTGGTTTTTGGAAAGGCCGAACATCATATGGTTCACACCAGCGGAACGGTACTGTTCGATAATATCCTTTAAACCTTCGCGTCCGGTTTGATAGCCGGCAGGGATTTTCTTGACAGGGGCCTCAGGGTTTTCAGAAAGAATGACAGGAAGCGGCATGAAAAAGGGACGGAAAACATCGCCGTGGAAGCCTCTCACTTTTTCCCTGTACATGTCGATCGTCTGTTTCTGCTGTTCTGGACGCTGAGGATAAAACATCCACCCATCTCCGTGTTCAGCAATCCAGTCGATCGTCTGCTGACAATAACCCGTCATAAATACGGGAATCCGGTTGGGCGGCTTAGGAACGAGGTTGGATTTATCAAGCTTGCCGAAAGAGGAGACGGCTTCCGGGTATTCTTCATATAAGACCTTCGTAAAGAAATCATAGGCTTCTCTGAACCATTTCCCACGCTCCATGATAGGGATGTTCAATCCTTCAAAGTCCTTCCTCCGGTCTCCGGAGGATATGCCGGCCATGAGACGACCGGGAAATAATCGTTCAATGCTTGCCAGCTCCTTCGCTGTGCGTAAAGGGTGGCGGAGCGGCATGACTAATGCCGCAGTCCCCAGATTGATGGACCGGGTCCGGGACGCCAGGTAGGTCAAGTAGATCAGGCTGTCAAAGATCTGCCCGGTTGCCGGGTCCTCAAACGTTGGATCTTCAAGAAGGACGTCCTGAAGCCATAAGCAGTGAAAGCCAAGTTCTTCCGCCAACTGCGCTTTCTGCACTTGATCGTCCATGAGCGGTGTCTCTTTATCGTAATTTTCAATCGGGATCGTAAGTCCAAAAGATATGTGGTCTTTTTGGAGCATATTCTGCCATCCGGGATGGTTTTCAAACAAAATACTTCCTCCTCCATGTTTCTTTCTCCATATCATTATAATGAGGTGGAGGCTGGACTTCTAATCAAAGGAACTAAAAAAGCACCATCTCCACAGGGGATAGGCGCTCGTTAGAAATCAAATGACATAGATGACCAGGTAGAGGACGAGAGTGAGAAAAGCGGAACCTCCGGCTACACTCACGATTTCTGTTCGGTCGTACTCAATTCGTTTTTTCATGTCATCGCTCCTTAAAGATATAAATGTAATCTTCCTATGTATTTTTTATTCTACTCTATATGACGATTGAATAGTCAGAAAGGTTTCATTTATATTACAAAAATGTAACTTTTTTATGTCGGAGATTTTCATGTGCCATCACGCAGGGGAGTTTTCACCTCTGATATAATGGAAGAAGCAATCAATAATAGATGGGAGAGGAAACGTATATGTCTACGTATGCAATGACGTGGAACCTGGACAGCCTTTTTCAAGGCGGCAGCCATTCCAGTGAATTAAAAAACTATGTCCAGCAGCTGGAGGTTCATCTGGATGAGCTTGAATCGCTTATTTCATCCTTTATGCCGCCGTCCAGTACAGATGAAACCGAACCATTACATCACATGATAGAGGCTCTTCAGGTGGCTGTGAAAGAGCTTGAAGAATTCAGTGCCTTTACGAGCTGCCTGCAGGCTCAGGATGTAAACGATACAGGAGCTGGTCAATGGCTGGCGAAGAGGAGTGAACTGGGAGCCCGTCTGAATAATGTGCTGGTTCGGCTCGATGAGACGTTCATCACCATTGATGATGAAATCTGGACTTCGCTTCTACAGCAGCCATCGTTGAAGGAACTGTCCTTCGTGCTTGAAGAGCGGAGACAAAAGGCTGCAGATAAGCTGGATGCGTCACGGGAATCGTTAATCAATGACCTTAGTGTTGATGGCTACGACGCATGGGAGCTCATGTATGACCGGCTTGTCGCTAAATTGTCTGTCGAAGTGGAAGGCAGGTCCTTATCGGTTGGACAAGCCTCTAATAAATTGGATTCCCCCGACCGTTCTGTCCGCAAGGAAGCTTTTGATCAATTGCAGAAGACGTGGCAGAACGAAGCGGACGTATTCAGTGAAACATTGAATCATTTATCCGGGTTCCGCCTTCAAATTTATAAGCATAGAGGGTGGGAGAATGTCCTCAAGGAGCCACTCGACTACAACCGGATGAGTGCCGCGACGCTTGAGACCATGTGGAACGTCATCATCGATTATAAGCAAGTCTACATTCCATATATGAGAAAAAAAGCAGAACTTCTGGGTGTGGACCAGCTTCGTTTTTATGATGTGGAAGCTCCTGTCGGAAAGACGGATAGTACAAAAAGCTTTCAGGAGGGGGCATCCTTTATTATCGAGCAGTTCAGGAAGTTCAGCCCTAAAATGGCCGATTTTGCTGAGATGGCATTTGAGAAAGGCTGGATAGAGGCTGAGGACCGCCCAGGGAAGCAGCCGGGCGGATTCTGCACCAGCTTTCCGGATAGTGAAGAAACAAGAATTTTCATGACCTACTCCGGCAGCCCGGCCAGTGTCGCCACACTGGCGCATGAACTCGGTCATGCCTATCATCAGCATGTCATGAATGATCTTCCCGTATTGAACCAGGGCTATGCGATGAACGTAGCTGAAACAGCTTCTACGTTTGCGGAAATGATTGTTGCCGATGCAGCCGTGAAAGAAGCGTCCACGAAGGAAGAGAAGATGACGCTTCTCGAGGAAAAAGTGCAGAGCAGTGTGGCTTTCTTTATGAATATCCACGCCCGCTTCCTTTTTGAAACCCGGTTTTACGAAGAACGGAGAAAGGGAATTGTATCTCAGGACCGTCTTAATGAATTAATGCTGGAAGCACAGAAGGAAGCCTACATGGAAACGCTGGAAGAGTATGATCCGACGTTCTGGGCATCTAAACTTCACTTCCACATCACCGATGTTCCGTTTTACAACTTCCCCTACACTTTCGGATACCTGTTCAGTGCGGGAATCTATGCGAAGGCACTGGAGACCGGACCTGAATTTGAAGAGCGTTACACAGCCCTGTTGAGGGATACAGGGAAGATGACTGTGGAAGAATTGGCCTGGAAACACCTCGGTGTCAAGCTGGAGGAAAGAGAGTTCTGGGAACATGCGGTGGAATTGTGCACAGCCGATTTGGATGCATTTATGAAATACAATGAAGCATCAATGGAGGGATAAGGATGGATGAAACGCGTATTCCGGAAGAAGTCAAGCAGCAGAGAGTCACGGAACTGGATGGATGGAAGCTGGCCGATGAGAAATTCATTACGAAACGCTATCGATTCCAGGATTTTTTAACAGGCGTCCGTTTTGTCAATTTGATTGCGGAGTATGCCGAAGAAATCCAGCACCATCCGTTCATCAGCATTGATTATAAGATGGTGACGTTGAAACTGACCTCCTGGAATGCCGGGGGCCTGACAGAACTTGATCTGGAGTGCGCCCGGAAGTACGACAGTATTTATCAGTCTATTCAACAGAAATGATAAGGCGCCGAACGTACTTTAAGGCAAACAAACGGTTATAACAGGAACTATCTTAATTTCACAGGGGGTCACGTTTCGCTTACCGGTCAGCCATTACCACCGATAAGCTTCTCGTGCCTCCGCCTCTACCCGAGGTGGATGAAAGAATGAATGACTGGATGTTCATCCACGGAAGAAGGAATAATCGGGAACTTTGTTGAGGAAAAAACCGCTCCTGGAATCAGGAGCGGTTTTTGGCTGTAGAAAAAGTCTGTGGTAACCAGTTAGAGTTTTTCATTTGTCGTGTAAAGGGTCACATTCCGCTTGTTGGTGGATGAATGCCGCGGGCACGCCCTCAGCTGACTTGGTCAGGAAGGTCGCCTGCCCAAGTGGATCTTCGGCCCGTGCTGTTCCCGCAGGCATCACCTCCGAACGCTCCTCGTGCAGATGTTAGAATATAGAGGAGAGAGATTGTGCACTAAGCAGGTTCGCAGATTCAAAAGAACGGCACGGACTGCACTATGGCCGCTTGCGTGGAAAAGAAAAAGAGAAAGAACAGGCGCTGATGACGGCTGCCTGCCGGAATATGAAAAAGATTGTCCTCCATCCAGCAAGGGTGAGCTAAGTGAAGGAGAGTCTTTTTCAATTTTAAAGAACGCCCAAGGAGCGGTGCCCCTTCCACTCCTGCGGAAGAACGAGTGGGCCGAGATCACCGAGCGTGGGTTTTGCGAGGAAGCTCGGGCGCTCGTCCGCGGAAAGGGAAGGGGCTTTCGCTGCTGGCGGTAAGAAAGAAAAAAGCTTGTACTCTACAAGATGAAACCGCTCCTGGGATCAGGAGCGGTTTTTTATCTGTTTCAGTAAATCGATATGAGCATCGGTAAATAACGTTGACGATGGGGCGGGCGGTGCATAACAATGAATCATTTCTTCAGTAAAAGGATGAACGAACGTCAGTCTGGCCGCATGAAGAGCCTGTTTATAATGGATATTTCCTTTTCCCCCGTACAGCGTATCCCCGATCAATGGATATCCGATCGAGCTCAAGTGCACACGGATTTGATGGGTGCGCCCCGTTTCTAGCTGCAGCATGATAAGAGAGCTGTCATGGACGGCATCATAGCTTAACAAGGTGTAATGCGTCTCTGCATACCGGCCGTCCTCAGAGACCATTCGTTTTACGGTATGTTCCGGATCTTTGCCGATCGGTTTAATGATCGTCCCCTGCTCCGGAAGAAGTCTGCCGTGAACCCAGGCCAGGTAGGAGCGTTTGATCTTCCTTTCCTGGATTTCTTTTCCGAGCATCGCTGTAGCCAGTGCATGCTTGGCAAATAATATGGCTCCGGATGTATCCCGGTCGAGCCGGTGGACATACTTCGGAGTAGAGGGTATACCTTGCCTTTGGAAATATCCGGCGGCTCCGTTGACAAGGGTATCGTGTTCATCCGGCCGGTTCGGGTGCGTGAACACACCGGCCGGTTTATTGATGACAAGCAGATGATCATCCTCAAAAACGGGGTCGATGGACATGAACGACGGAGTTACCTCTAAGGGCTCCGGTCCGAAAAGCCGGAGGCGGAGGTGATCCCCGGAGTGGACGTTCGTTGTTTTGTAATGAGGAAAGGTGTTGTTCAGCATCACCTCATTCTGGGTACGGAAGCGATGCATCAGTTTCCTCGGCACATGCCATTGTTTTGTCAGGATTTTTTCGATTGTTAAACCGTCCCATTTACAGGGGATGATGACGTTGAGCCATTCCCCGTCCCGGCTTGTTCTCATGATGGACACCTAATTTCTGGCTGCTGTGTATCCGGTTCTTTTTCGAAGGAACCTGGACCAATTGATTTTATTTTACTTGTTTCCATATCTGTGGTGCAATGGGGAATAGAAGTGATTCTGCCGGGAAGGTGCAAAACCAGACAGCTGTCTATCGTTAACTCTAAGTAAATCTGGTATCGATCCTAAAGCAGTTGTGTTATAATAGAACGGTTGAATAATATTTGCGATACGAAAGAGGTGTGTGCTTCATGCAACACAGAGATGATATTCGTAATATAGCCATCATCGCACACGTTGACCACGGTAAAACAACGCTGGTTGACCAGATGCTTCACTATTCCGGAACTTTCCGCGATAACGAGCATGTCGATGAGCGCGCTATGGACTCTAACGATTTGGAAAAAGAACGCGGCATTACGATTCTTGCTAAGAACACCGCGATCAATTATAACGATGCCCGTATTAATATTTTAGATACACCAGGTCACGCCGACTTTGGTGGAGAAGTAGAACGTATCCTTAAAATGGTAGACGGCGTTCTTCTCGTTGTCGATGCGTACGAAGGCTGTATGCCGCAAACTCGATTTGTTTTGAAAAAAGCGCTGGAACAGAAACTGACACCAGTCGTTGTTCTTAACAAAATCGACCGTCCGAACGCCCGCCCTGACGAAGTCGTCGATGAAGTACTGGATCTGTTCATCGAGCTTGGAGCTGATGACGAACAGCTTGAATTCCCAGTCGTTTATGCGTCTGCTCTTAACGGTACATCCGGCGATGAGCCTGAAGACCAGCAGGAAACGATGGATCCGATCTTTAAGCTGATCATGAACAACATCCCTGCTCCGCACGATACGAAAGATGATCCGCTTCAATTCCAGGTGACTCTGCTTGACTATAACGACTACCTCGGCCGTATTGGTGTCGGACGTGTCTTCAATGGTCAAATTAAAGTCGGTCAGCAGGTTTCCTTGATGAAGAAGGACGGTTCAGTGAAGAACTTCCGTATTTCCAAACTATTCGGTTTCATAGGCTTGAAGCGTGTCGAAATCGAAGAAGCCAAAGCGGGTGACATCATCGCCCTTTCCGGCCTTGAAGATATTAACGTCGGAGAAACGGTCTGTCTGCCGGAACATCAGGATGCGATGGAAATCCCTCGTATCGATGAACCGACTCTGCAGATGACATTCCTTGTCAATAACAGTCCTTTTGCCGGTCGTGAAGGTAAATATGTAACATCCCGTCAAATTGAAGAGCGTTTGATGACACAGCTGGAAACAGATGTCAGCCTGCGTGTCGACCCTACAGATTCCCCAGATGCCTTTACAGTATCTGGACGTGGTGAACTTCACCTTTCCATCCTGGTGGAAAATATGCGTCGGGAAGGCTATGAGCTTCAGCTTTCCAAGCCTAAGGTAATTCTGAAGGAAATCGACGGTCAGACTTGTGAGCCTGTCGAGCGCGTTCAAATCGATACACCGGAAGAGTACCAGGGTGCCGTTATGGAATCCATTGGTTACCGTAAAGGTGAAATGCAGGACATGGTCAATGATGGTAATGGACAAGTACGTCTTGAGTTCCTTGTACCATCTCGTGGTCTTATTGGTTATGCGACAGAATTCATGACGCAGACACGCGGATATGGAATTTTGAACCATACTTTTGATGGCTATGCGCCCCTTGTAAAAGGCCAGGTCGGCGGACGTCGTGAAGGTGTCCTTGTGTCTCTTGATAAAGGGAAAGCTTCCACGTACGGCATCATGAACCTTGAGGACCGCGGTACCATCTTCGTGGAACCGGGTACAGAAGTGTACGAAGGTATGATTGTCGGAGAGCACAACCGTGAGAACGACTTGACGGTCAACATCACGAAAGAAAAACACTTGACCAACATTCGTTCTGCGAACAAAGACACGACGAATACAATCAAGAAAACCCGTCAAATGACGCTCGAAGAAGCGATTGAGTATCTTGATGATGACGAATACTGTGAGGTTACTCCAGAGAACGTTCGTCTTCGTAAGAAATTCTTGAACAAGAACGAGCGCGAAAAAATGGCGAAGAAGAAAAAGCTTCAAAATACGGACGTATAATAATGAAAGGACCACCGGGCTGCCCGGTGGTCCTTTTTTTATTCGATCACTTCTATGGTCTGCTGTTTTTTACCTTGGAGGTCTTTCTCTTCCTGTTCATAAACGACGGTAACTGTATAGTTCCCTGCTTCCTCGAACGTGTAGGACCCTTGGTATTCCCCCGGCTGTTTTTCTTCAGCCGTGACTTCGGTTTCATCACCACCTGCTTCAGGTGTAATGAGGTATTTCACCTTACCTTCTGTGAACGGTTCCTCCATATGATTGATATGGGCCGTAAGCATGGATTCATTTCCGGCAGCGAATGTTTCTTCTGTCATCAAATGAACCATAAACTTGCTGGATTCCATATCCATGGCCTGTCCCTCTTGTCCATGTCCGACTTGTACTTCTTTTTGGGGCATCGTATGCAGATCATCGACTTGCGTATGAGCAATCACCTGGTAGGAGCCATCCTGTTCAAACGTATAGGACAGCTCGTAAATGCCGTCTTCTGTATGTTCGGCTTCTTTCGTTACCGAGTTATCCTGTCCTTCCTCTGTATTCCAGATTTCAAACTTAACATAAGAAGCATCAGTGACAGGTTCCTCTCCCTGCGTCACTTCTGCGCGGATGTCGACGGGTTCATTGACTGGATAGGGCTGCTGTTCGAGCAGCACTTCAACTTCAGGTATGGGAGGGGCCTGGTCTTCACTTCCGCTGTTTTCGGAATCAGCACAGGCAGTTATAAAAATCGTAAGTATAAGGGCTGTCACTAAAATGGCTGCGTTCTTCAAAAAATCATCTCCTTTATGTTGACCCTTTTTATAGAATATCATTTCCATCATGGTCATGGAGTCCTGAATTTAGACAGACCGGTGAAAATTTGCCAGGGCAAGAATGATTTGGATCGTTGGAACTACAAAAAAAGTCCTGCTCAATGGAGCAGGACTGTTGTGTTTTAGGTGACCTGATCGCTGGACCAGTCATACGTATAAAATTTCTCTTCGGTCACCCATTTAAGAGCTTCCGGATCGTTGACCTTGATGCCTTCTTCAAGCATTTCCAGCATAGCAGCTGTCTGGGAGATATGGGCGCGCATGGCATTCATTTTCTGTTCCTGGACACCGCGGATGTCGTTAATCACGTCCGGACTCCCCAGGTTTTCCTCAGTATCATTGGCAAAGGCAACAGCATGGAACTTCGGGCGTTTGTCTTCATCGATGTCACGCAGCGCCCGGACGACGGCGCGCGCTGTCGCTTCATGGTCGGGATGGACGGCATAGCCTGGATAAAAACTGATGACAAGGGATGGGTTCAACTCGTCGATGAGCTGGCTTACCATGTTTTTCATTTCTGTATCGTCTTCGAATTCCAGAGTTTTATCCCGGAGCCCCATCATACGGAGATCTTCGATGCCCATAGCTTCGGCAGCTTTGACAAGCTCTCTGCGCCGGATGTCAGGCAGCGATTCCCTCGTGGCGAACGTGGGGCGGCCGAGGTTTCTTCCCATTTCCCCAAGTGTCAGGCAGGCGTAGGTTAACGGCGTGCCCTGATTTATATAAGTGGAGATCGTTCCGGACACACCGAATGCTTCATCATCCGGGTGGGGGAAGATCACGAGTACGTGTTGTTCATTTTGTATCATATCTTTCACTCCTTGAAGAGGATCACTAGTCTCCATTATTGCCTACTTTTTTAAAAATGAAAAGCCATTTGTTTATAGGGCAGGTTTATAAAAAGGAAGTAAAAGGAAGAAGAGGATTAGACGAAATTTGGAAGGGAGTTTTTATGATGGAAGAACGTATTGACTATTTAGTCCGGTGGCTGCAGGATAAAGTCGAGGAAGCCGGGGCGGATGGAGCCCTTGTCGGGATCAGCGGCGGCATTGATTCAGCTGTCGTTTCCTATCTTGTCAAAAAAGCCTTCCCTGATCAGTCGCTTGGTGTCCTGCTGCCTATTAACAAAAAGATGGAGGAACAGACGGATGCGCTTGCCGTTGTAGAAGGCGCGGATCTTGATTACATCGGCATCAATCTAACGGACGCTTATGAAACGACGTATAAGGCAGTGAAAGGACAGATTGAGGAAAAAGGGGACTGGAAGGATGATAAATCGCAGCTGGGTGGAGCAAACCTGAAGGCGCGCCTCCGCATGAGTACACTTTATGCTGTTGGAAACAACTACAATTATCTTGTTGTTGGAACGGATAATGCCGCAGAGGATTATACGGGCTACTTTACCAAGTATGGGGATGGAGGCGTTGATCTCGTACCGTTAATTAACCTGAGAAAAGAAGAAGTCCGGGAAATGGCGGGAGCGCTGGATGTCCCTTCCTCCATCATTGAGAAAAAACCTAGTGCAGAATTATGGGAAGGGCAGACGGACGAAGATGAGCTTGGCATGTCCTACGATACGATTGACGCCTACCTGCGCGGAGAGAAAATCAATCCCGAAGATGAGAAAAAACTGAAAGACAGACATGAACAGACGGCCCATAAGCGGCAGATTCCTGCAGGGCCGGAAGAATACCGGGGAGATTAAACATGAAATCGTCAACCGCCCTTCTTATTATTGATATGATGAATACGCTGGATTTTGACGGAGGAAAGGATCTGTTGGAGTATGCTCTTCCTGCGGCCGAAGATCTGCAGGGCTTTAAACAAGAAATGAAGGAGCAGGGGATTCCTGTCATCTATGTGAATGACAACTTCGGACTATGGCAGGACAACGCCTCCGACATCATTGATACATGCCGGAAGTCCCGGGGAGAGCCGCTGGTGGAGCTCACTCAACCGGAGGAGGATGATTTCTTCATCATAAAGCCGAAGCATTCTGGTTTTTTCGGGACGCAGTTGGAAATTCTTTTGAATCAGCTTGATGTGAGCCGGTTGATTTTATCAGGAGTCGCCGGAGACATTTGTGTTCTGTTTACAGCGAACGATGCGTATATGAGGGATTATGAGCTGTGGGTTCCTTCGAATCTCTCAGCCTCGGAATCGCGTGATGGTAACGAAAATGCGATGAAAATCATCCGTAGATCGCTGGGAGCAGAAACCGCCCCGACATCCGAGCGTAAACTGGAGGATGTTTTTTTCGTTGACAAATGACCGTGAATCTCCTATATTGAAGGAGATGAATCGTCTGTTCCACGCAGAACGATCCTTATAAAAGAGGAGAATGATGTATGAGTGTGGTTGTTCTTAACTAATCCATGAACTGGATACGTTTCTAATCAGGTGTAAAAAGTATGCACGGTTGCATGCTTATTTAAGTGCCGCCTTTTTAGGAACAGTTAAGAACAAGCATAAGCATAGCCTGGACAGATACGTCTTTGAAGCTGTGGCTGCTTTTCAGTCACAGCTTTTTTGTATCCCGTGGAACAGACGACGTTCACACAAAAGTCCGCGATGAGCTTATTCAGCTTGCCGCAGGCTTTTTTATATGGATAAATATAGGAGGATTCACATTGAACGAACAAACTTTTCAAGTATTGGAATATCATGAAATTTTGAACCGTACAGCTGAGCATGCCCATACAGAACTGGGAAAACAGACCATTATTGAGTCAAGACCGATTCAAGATCAAAGACGATTGGAACGGATGCATGAGGAAGTAGAGGAAGCCAAAGCCATCCTTGCCACCCAGAGCCGTGTTCCGCTCCATACGCTCACTGACATTCAGGGGATGCTTGAGCAGGGGAAGAAAGGCCTCTACCTTCAACCGAGACAGTTGATGGTTCTTCTTTCTTTCCTGGATCATTGTACGAAACTGAAGCGGTTTATGAAGGGGCAGCAGCTGATCGCTCCGAGGATTGCTTTTTATGCGGAATCCATGACAGAGCTGACCAGTCTTGAAGAAGATATTGCTTCAGCGATACGCCATGCGCGGGTCGACGATCATGCTTCAAAGGAGCTCGCAAAGATCAGGAGGAAAAGAGAGAAGAAAACAGAGGAAATCAAGGAACGAATGAACAGCTTGGCTAAAAAGTATGCGTCCATCATGCAGGAGGCACGTCCCATGGATAAAGGCGGCCGGTGGACACTGCCGGTGAAAAGGGAGCAGCGCTCAAAAATGAAGGGAACCGTGCTCGATCAATCGGCGTCTGGAGCCACTCTTTTTGTTGAACCGGAAGAAGTGACCCGTCTTCAGGAAGAACGGCAGCTATTGACGTTCAGTGAGGAGCAGGAAGTCGAACAAATTTTATATACGTTGACTGGAGCGGTGCTGGAGCATGAGCAGGATCTCTCCATAGCTGTCGAGACGATGCATCAGTATGATGTTTTATTCGCCAAGGCCAAATACAGCCGTCTGACGGGTGCTCATACACCGGTATTTACTGATCACGAGTTAAAAATCAATCAGGGCAGACATCCGATGCTTGGGGAGAAGGCGGTGCCCTTGACCCTTCACATGAATGAAGGAGAACAGGCGCTTCTTATTACGGGACCCAATACCGGCGGGAAGACGGTTACATTGAAAACCGTCGGCTTGTTCTGCCTGATGGCCCAGACAGGACTTCACATTCCCGCAGAGCCGGGAAGTCTTCTTCCGTTATACCAGTCGATTTATGTGGACATTGGGGATGGTCAGAGCATTGAAGAGAATTTGAGTACGTTCAGCTCACGTTTGACGAATTTGATTGACATTTTACAAAAAGCGAACGACCATTCGTTGTTGTTATTAGACGAAATAGGATCCGGTACAGAACCTGGAGAGGGAATGGGGCTTGCAACAGCCATCCTGGATCAGCTGGCTGCCAAAGGATCGGATATTCTGGCTACGACTCATTATAGTGAAATGAAGGCTTATGCGAAGGAAAAGGCTGGGTTCATCAACGGTGCGATGGCTTTTGATCTGGAAACGTTGAAGCCGACGTATCAGCTGCAGACGGGTACAGCTGGAGAGAGCCAGGCGTTCGACATCGCTTATAAGCTCGGACTGCATCCAGATATTCTTAACCACGCTCATCGGATCACCTACAAGGAAGAGGCATCCTATAAGCTGGAGGAAGAACAGCGCAAACATTCCTCTTATGCCAGTCAGGTGACCGTCAACCGGTATAAGAAGAACCGGAAGCGTAACGACAGCAAGCAGCCGCCTTCTTTCAAGATGGGTGATAATGTGCAGGTCCCTGATTCAGATGCAGCCGGTATCGTCTACACAGGCCCGGATGCAAGAGGCAATTATGTAGTTCAAGTGAAGGGGGAGAAAAAGACGTACAATCATAAACGGTTGAAGCTCCATATCCCGGCTGAAGAGCTTTACCCGGAAGACTACGATTTTGATATCATCTTCAAGTCGAAGGAGTACAGGAAAATCGACAAGATGATGAACCGCAAGTATGTGGAGGGACTCACCCTGGAGGACGAAGAGTAAAGACAGCAGAATTCTGTCTGGAATTTTTATTCCGTGGTATGCTTAAAGAAATTCAACACAACAAGGGAGGCCTCTGTGTGAAGAGAAAAAGGATATGGACGGCCGGCATCATCGTTCTGCTTATAGGCGCAGCATTTGCTGTCCCTGAGATTTACTCCTATGTAACAGAGCGGAATTATGAGAGTGAGGAAGTGGCTGCATCAGAAATTCCGGAAGGGTACGAAACAGCTGTGCTGGCTGGAGGATGTTTCTGGTGTATGGAGCCACCGTTTGAAAAATTGAAGGGCGTCCACAGTGTCGTCTCCGGATATACAGGAGGAGACGTGGAAAATCCGACTTATGAAGAAGTGTCTGCCGGGGGGACCGGCCACATTGAAGCGGTGCAAGTTTATTTCGACCCTGATGTGATTTCCTATGCGCAGATCCTTGATGTTTTCTGGAGGCAGATCAACCCGACGGATGATGAAGGTCAGTTTGTAGACCGTGGCTATCAATATACGACAGCGGTGTTTTATCTTAATGATGAGCAGAGACAGGCGGCAGAACAGTCACGCAGAGAACTCGAACAGTCCGGCCGCTTCGATCAGGATATCGTAACACCGATTGTTGAAGCAGAGACGTTTTACCGGGCGGAGGAATATCATCAGGATTATTACAAGAAAAACAAGCTCCGCTATGACTACTACCGAGGGAATTCCGGGCGCGACCAGTACCTTGAAGAAACGTGGGGAGAAGATCTGAACGTGGATCTTCCAACAAAATAAAAATAAAAGCCTTTCCGCTTCAAAGCGGAAAGGCTTTTTAATATTGCTTCGTTTCCTGAGGAATCTCACGATTGGCATCTACTTCAGGATCTATATTGGTGTATCCTACATAACTGAAACCAAGCACAATGATTACTAATACCGCCATTAACACTCTACGCATCTTCCTATTCCTCCATCACTGCAGAAATCTCGACGTACTGCAGTATCCTGCTCCTTTTATTGTAAGCATTCTTTGATAAGAACACAAGGTTCTGATGGATATTATGAAACCAATTTCAAACCGATGATACCAGTAAGAATACAGGCAATAAACAACATCCGTTTCGGTGTTGCTTTCTCATTAAAAAAGAGGATGCCCAGCAGGACGGTTCCTGCCGATCCGATTCCTGTCCAGATCGCATAAGCCGTTCCAATCGGCAGGTGATTCAAGGACAAGGAGAGGAAGTAGAGACTGCCGCTCATCGCAATGGCGGCACCCAGTGTCGGCAGCTTCTTTTTAAAGCCATCTGACAATTTTAAAAAGAACATGGAAGTCATTTCCCCTGTTCCGGCGAGAAGTAAGAAAATCCAAGCCATGTTATCCCTCCTGTGCCTGACTTGATGAAGCGGAATCTGTCATTTTCAATCCGATAATACCCGTAATCAACAGAACGATAAAGAATATCTTCCCGATCCCACCGGCATCGCCGAGAAAAATCATACCGACCAGCGCTGTTCCCACAGCCCCCACCCCGGTGAAAATGGCGTAGCCTGTGCCTACATCCAGACTTTTTAATGCCATCGTAAACAAAGCGAAGCTGATGATGATACAGACGACGGTGATGGTGGAGTATAGAGGCTCGGTAAAGCCCTCGGACAGTTTCAAGCCGACCGCCCAGGCAATCTCAAACAAGGCGCCGACAAACAAATAGACCCATGGCATTTTACGACCCCTCCTGATGTTGTGTCTGGATGCCGAGCCAGAAAATTTCCCAGCTGCTGAGCTGGCGCTGCTCGAATACATCCTGATCATAGTAGTTTTCTTCCAAGAACAGACCGTCAATTAACGTATAAAAAGCAGAAGTCAGCGTATCTGTAGAAAGAGGGCGGATTTTCTTCTCCGCTATTCCTTTTTCCATGATCGGCTGAATAACAGCGGTCATTTGATCTTCCACCATAAGGAATACCTCTTTGATTTCAGCCGTAAACTTTTCAGGTGGGAAGAAGGTGACACGCTTAAAAAAAAGCCCTTCTGTGGAATGGGCCATACGTTCTAAATAAAACCGGTAAAACTGGTGAAGCTGCTCTTTCACCGTTATTCCCTTCAGTTGTGGAGCTTGCTGCATGATGCGTTCCTTTTCCAAGTCTCCGACGTGATAAAGCACATCGAGGAAAATGGCATCTTTATTGTCAAAGTGATTATAAAGAGACGGTTTCTTAATCCCGACAGCATCGGCGATCATCGTCAACGACGTATTCTCATAGCCATGTCTGGCAAAAAGGCGTAAGCTTTCCTGCCTGATTGTTTCTTTTGTCATCCAATCATCCTTTTCATATACAAACTAACGGTCGTTAGTATTAAGTTTACCACGTTTGGATTCTTCAGTCCAGTTCACCGTGATTTCGACATGTTTAGTCACAGGGTGCAGAGGGAATAATAATTCAAAAGAGACAGAAGACAGTAAAGGAATGTCTCTATAGAGAATTCCAAGTAGAAAGGGTTTGAGTGGGTGAATCAGTACAGACTCGATCGATACGAAGGTTCATACGCAATCCTTGTAGAGGATTCAGAGTTTCAGAATGAATTGTACGTGTTGAAAGAACGACTGATCGGTTTTGTGAAACCGGGAGACTGCCTGGAAATCGAATTTGATACTATAGGAAACTTAAAGCATGTTGCTATCATATCTACGCCTGACAAAATGGAAAAAGCATAAAAAGAGTGCGTCATCATTGTTCAAACAGAACCTGATGGCGCACTTTTTTGTTTTAAAACCGTCCATCCCAGCCAATTATACGGAGGAGGCTTATGTATGATTTTACAGGCGGCCATGGATCTTCTGGATGAAGGGGTATTGATTTCTGATGACCAGTATATCATTACCTATGTCAATCCGGCATTTATTGAATTGTTTGGTCTTCAGGGAAATCAAGTAACGGGGGAGTCCCTTCACACACTCTTTCCGGATATCGATCCGGAGAGGCGGGTAGTGACAAATTCAACGAAAGAACAAAGGCCGTTGATTATAGATGATTATCCGATGCAGTGGCAGGGGGAAGAGTATGTATTCAAGGTTCATACCAGACCATTTACATATGAAGGGAAGGGCTACAATCTAACGAGGATTTTTGACAGAACCCAATCCTATTACAGGGAAAAACAGCTGATCCACATCATTGAGGAAATGACGGCGAACGTCGTAAAAGTGGCTGATGGCTTTGCCCTGCTTCCCCTGCAGCCGATCCTCAGGGAAGAGCAGAAGGGGGTCCTCCTGACACGTGTGCCGGAGCTTTGTCAAAACCAGCGGATCGACCGTCTGGCTGTTCAATTTTCTGGTATCGTGTCAGTTGAAGATGAATGGGTGCACCTGCTTAGAGATTTGATCGTCAGCCTCCAGCTGCTTGGCATTGAAGTGGTTCTTGCCGGAATGCGTCCGCAGGTGGTGATGCAGTTCACACAGAACCGTATCAGTCTGTCCGGTGTGCGGACGTTCAAAAACCTTCCTCAAGCTGCAGACTACTTTTTGAATAAGCGGAAGTAAGGAAGTGGGGTTCTTAGGGTTCTTGAAAGTATTTGTACGCTAGCAGCACTAATCCAGTTTGATGTGGACAATACGTCCCACAGATAGGAGAATACCTGCTGCGGTGAGAGCAGTCATTCCCATCCTGGCGGAAAGAAAAAAGCTTGTAGAGAAACAGGAGTTTCTCTACAAGCTGAGGCGCATAAGACTGGCGCCTCTTTTTCATCTCCGTACTTCTTTTTTCAGTTCGTGATCCTTAATTTCCGCCTGTGGCAGCATAATGGATGAGAAATCAAAAGGTTCCAGGTGCTGACTGTTACGGATGCGGTTCGGCGCATCCGGATTCTGGAGCGCTGCTGTACCGAGACTGATAAAATCAGCCTCATCGCTGCTCAACAGCTGCGTGGCTTTGTCTGTTTCATGAAGGCCGCCGTTGGCAATGACAGGAAGACCACTGAACGTCTTGGCAGCAGCAGCCATGGAAAGGGACCCCTCTCCGAAGCTGGAGGCTGTTCCATCTTTATCTGTTACATGGATAAAATCGATCGGAGAATCACCGAGCTCACCGAAGATGGTTTTGGCATCTGTTTCACCAAGAGCCCAGCGGTGTTCGCCATCGGAAGCTTTCCCCTGAGAAATCCGAATGCCGAGAAGATAATCGTGGCCGACTTCCCGTCTGACTTCCTTGATGACTTCAAGAATATACCGCATCCGGTTGGTGGTTGTTCCTCCGTACTGATCTTCTCTCTGGTTGAAATAATCGGTGATGAACTGATCCAGCAGGTAACCATTGGCTCCGTGGAGCTCCACGCCGTCAAACCCTGCTTCCTTGGCCAGTCGTGCAGACCGTGCGAAGGACTGCTTGATTTCTTCCAGTTCCTCATGAGTGGCTGCTTTTGGGGTAGGGAACGGACCTTTCCCACCGTAAAAAGGCAGCTGGTCATTTTTTGGGGCCACAGCTGAAGGGGCGATGGTTTGGTTCGTGTAGGCGTTTCCCTGTGACTGGGCACCTGCGTGCATGATTTGAGCAATGAACAGGGAACCGTGCTGATGAACGCCCCGGACGATTGGCTTCCAGGCGTCCCGGTGCTGCTCGTCGGCAAGCCCCGGCTGGTTTGAGTATCCCTGGGAGTAGGTACGGTCCGGGTAGATGCCTTCGCTGATGACAGCTCCGAATCCGCCTTTGGCATAGCGCTCATAATACTGCTTCATCCGCTCATTGGCTGTCCCGTTATTGGCCGCGCTGACTCTTGTCATCGGTGCGACCACATAGCGGTTTTTAAAGCGGTTGTCCTGAACGATCTTTTCTTCAAATAAAGGGGTGATATCGCTGGTCATAATTTCCTCTCCTTCCACAGGTCCATATCCGTTCCACTGAGGCTTCAAACCGATTCAGTGTGCTATAATACAAACAAATGTTCTTGGAAGGTGAATCACTATGGAAAAACTGATGGAAGGATTGAACGAAGCTCAGCAGGAGGCTGTCGTTTCTACGGAAGGATACATACGCGTCGTGGCCGGTGCCGGTTCGGGGAAAACCAGAGCGCTTACGCACCGTTATGCGTTTATCGTCAATGAACTGGGCGTGGATCCGGCCCATGTATTATCTGTAACCTTTACGAATAAGGCAGCTCATGAAATGAGGAGAAGGGTGAAGCGGCTGATCGGGGGCGAACAGGATACAGGGTTTATTACGACTTATCACGGCTTCTGCGTCCGCGTGCTCCGAGAGGATATCCATCGTCTCTTCTATCCGAAAAATTTCTCCATTTTAGACGTCGAAGACCAGAAAACACTGCTGCGGGAGATTTTTGAAGATATGGAGCTGAAAATGAATGAGAAAACCTTCAAGCGCCTTCTGGACAAGATCGGAATATTGAAGGGAAATACTCATTATGTCCAACAGATGATTATGCGTGGCGGCATGCCTGCGGCTGATGAAGCCGGCGACCTGGACGGACAGATCATCCAACAGTATTTGAAAAAACAAAAGCGGGTGTACGGCCTGGATTTCGATGACCTGCTGAATTTCGTCTTTGTCCTTTTTGAACAATATCCGGACGTACTGTCCAAATGGCAGGACCGTCTGTATTACATTCAGGTCGATGAATTCCAGGACAGCAGTCTGAAGCAGTTTGAACTTGTCCGAATGCTGGCACAGGAGCATGAGAACCTGTTCGTTGTAGGGGACCCCGATCAGACGATCTACGAATGGCGCGGGGCGGATCCGAAATATATGGTCGAGTTCGAAGAATTTTTCCCGGGAGCGCAGACGGTTTTTCTTAAGGAAAATTACCGTTCCACCCCTGAAATCCTCTCCCTCGGCAATGCGTTGATTAAGAATAACTACTTCCGTGTGGATAAGGATATGCTTCCTGTTCACCCGCCTGGAGTCAAAGCGGTTCATTACCACGGGAAAAATGATAGAGAAGAAGCGAAGTGGATTGTTCAGCAGATTCAAAGTCTTGTCGAGGAAAAGCAGGCGCGTCTCAGTGATGTAGCTGTCCTGTACAGAGCCGGTTATTTATCCCGTAACGTAGAACAGGAGCTTATGGCTGAAAATCTGGAATATACCATTTTCGGCGGCTTTAAGTTTTTTGACCGGATGGAGATCAAGGACGCTCTCGCTCATCTGAAAATGATCGCTGCAGGAGATGACTTGTCGTTTTCAAGAATTATCAATGTGCCGAAAAGGCAGATCGGTAAAAAACGGATGGCCTTTATCCGGCAGAAAGCAGAGGCAGAAGGGCTTTCTTATTATGAGACCTTGAAAAAATACGAGGATCATGAGCAGCTTCAGCGGACAGGTGCCAAAGCATTCATTGCCGCAATGGAGGAACTCAAGGAGAGGAAGAAAGAATTGAACGTGTCTGAACTGCTGCAGGAAGCGATGCAGAAGACGGGTTATGAAGCCTACCGCCGCGAAGACGGGGACCAGGAACGTCTGGATAATCTGGCCGAACTGCTTCACTCCATCGTCCAGTATGAACAGACGCTTGGAGAAGATATTGATTTGGATGAGTACCTGCAGATGATTTCTTTGTACACCGATCACGACAGAGAAGAGCGTATGGATACGATCAAACTAATGACGATCCATACTGCCAAAGGTCTGGAATTCCCTTATGTTTTTGTGATCGGCATGACAGAAGGAGTCATGCCGAGTGTGCGGACCATCCGTCAGCGGAAGGAGCGTGGGCTTGAAGAAGAGCGGAGACTTGCCTATGTCGCTGTCACCCGTGCTGAAAAGGCATTGTATATGACGGAGTCGGAGGGCTTTCAAAATGGAGGACAGAAGAAATATCCGTCCCGCTTTATCTTTGAGGTGGAAGAAGATTTATATGAACGTGTCGGGGACCTGGATCCAGCCCTTATAGAAGAGGCGGAGGATTATATCCGTGCCTCTCACCATTTAAGACAAGAAGCTCCTCAAAAAGGGTTTGAAAAAGGAACACGTGTCCACCATCCCGTGTTCGGAATCGGGACCATTCAATCCATTGATGAAAAAAAGAATACGTACCTTGTTTTCTTTGATAACCTGAAGGCACCAAGGCCGATCAGCCGGATGTTTAAAAAACTGGAAAAAGTTCAATGAATACGGATGTCTGTTACCACATGAAAAAGCTGCGGGGAAGGTTTCCCGGCAGCTTTTATAAATGATTGGCGATTTCCACAGCTTTTTCCGAACGCTCTTCAGCAGGGCCGTAATATTCGACCTGATATATGATATCTTCTTCTCCTTCATACCATTCCACAAACACATGTGTATCCTTTTCCAGTACGCCTGCCAGCGCTCCGGAATCCAATGGTACCTGCAGTTCGGATTCCTGCAGGATGTTTCCAGGACTGTATAAGGTCGTAATAACGGCTTTTTGTTCGGTATCGGATGTATAGGTTACCTCTGCTTCACTTTCTCCAACAGAGGATTCCACCATGGTCACTTCAAAAGGCATATCAGAAGGCAGGCCAAGGTTTTCCTGCTGTGCTTCAGAAAGGTTCTGGACAGGGGCTGCGAAGTCCTCGGGATAAGCAGCGGTTAAATCTTCGTAGGATAAATTTTGTGAGGAACAGGCAGCCAGAAATAATAATCCTGTCAGCATCAACCAACGTTTCATAGTCATTCCACTCCTTGTGTCGATAAGAAAACAATCGCTCTTATTTTATCATACTTTTCTCTCATCATTGACGAAAAAAAGACACATAGAATGAAACGAATAGGGAATTGTATCGTATAATAGAGTAAAGAGATCAGGCTTCATCATAGACAGACTGGTAAACTTAACAGGAGAAAACTTGGAAAAGAAAGGGAGGAAACGATGGAATCCATTCAAATCCGCTCGTTTCGCGAACAAGACTTTGATAGTGTTCATCAGTTGAATCAACAAGAAGGATGGGAGGGGCTTGTGCAGCATAATGAAGAAACGCTGTGCGCCTGGATCAATTCGGAACCTGCCCTCGTGGCCGTGGATGAATCCGGAGAACTCGTCGGTTATTTGAGAGGATTGACCGACGGGACGACCACTTTGTACATCTGTGAACTCCTCGTTAAGGAATCCTGCCGCAAGCAGGGAATTGCCGAACAGCTTGTAAGCACCGCCCATGAATGCTATCCGAACGCCCGCGTGGACATGCTGGCTACAGAAAGCTCGGAAGGCTACTATTCTCATTCAGGCTACCGCTCGTTCTATGGTTTTCGTAAAGCAGCAGAAGAAATGTAAAAAAAACTGACCCCGGAGCGGGTCAGTTTTTTCGTTTCTGCATTAACTGGGCTTCTTCCTGAGGAGAGAGCAGACCTGTGGCTTTGCCGACGTTCCCGTTCTGAAGCGTCCAGATCCGGTTATGGTCCTCATCAGCCGTTGAGAAATCACCTGCGTGCCATTTCGTCAGGATTTCTTCATATGTCTGTTTATGAGTAAGCGTGGTCTGATCCAGGCCCTCAAGCAGCCAGTCAATACGTTCCGGGTGGATGGTTGTAAATCCCCACTTTTTATCGGCTTTCACTTTCTGGTGGGACATGGAGTGGATGTAGCTTTGATAATCGGAATCTGTCAGTTCGTTTTGTCTTTTTTCATTGCCGAACGGATTTTTCCCTTCTTCCTCATAGGTCTGAAGCTTTTCCTCCGCTTCCTCGGCGGATTTTTCTACGGCTTCCTTGACTTCTTGTTCTGTCATAGCTTCAGCCTGAGTGCTCATCAAATACCAGCCTGTGCCGGCCGCTGCGAGCAGAAGAAGGGCGGTGGATAGGATCCATTTCTTCATACCTCTGCCCCCTGTTTAAGAATTTTATTCCAATATATCAAGTATAAAGGAGATACCGGCAGGAGGAAAGGTCTGGGACATAAGAATTATTGATCCATATAATGAGCGGCTTTTGCAGCCCAGGAACGAGGAAGCAGTTTCGCCGCATAAGCCATCGTCTGGTTGGCAGGACCGGGAATGATGACACGGCGGCCTTTGACAAATCCGACAAACCCGGATTTGGCCACAGCTTCCGGCGTCATCGTCTGTTTGACCAGCTTCGTATGCTCTGCCTGAGCTGTTTTGAAGAAGTTGGTTTCTGTTGCGCCCGGGCACAGCGCCGAGATCGTGACGTTCGTGTCCTTCAATTCTTCAACAAGGGCTTCGGAGAAGGAAAGGACGTAGGCTTTGGATGCATAATATACGGCCATTTTCGGTCCCGGCTGAAACGCAGCAGTGCTGGCGATATTCAGGACCCCTTTTGGAATAGAGCGGAATCGGGCCGCTTTGATTTCCGGCAGAAACAGGTGGGTGAGCTCTGTGAGTGCATTGACGTTGACTTGCAGCATTTTCTGTTGGTCTAAAAGCGGCAGCTCCTCAAACAGGCCGTTCAGGCCGAACCCTGCATTGTTCACGAGCACAGTCACATTCAGGCCGAGTTCTTTGACTTTGTCATACACAACCTGTGCAGCTCCCGGCTCAGACAGATCCTGTGGAAGAATGGTAACGGGGTGGCCGTCCAATTCATTTCGCAAATCCTCGAGTTTATCTTCAGATCTTGCTACAACGATCAAGTTATAACCAGCCTTCGCGAAAAGCAGGGAAAGTTCATACCCAATTCCCCCGGAAGCTCCGGTAATCAGTGCAGTCGGCTTCATGCAAATCTCTCCTTTAGACAATCCAATAGTTTTATTGACAATAGTCTATACCCTATTGGAAAGGAGTACAACTCTTCTTCCTTGTCATTCGTCTTCCTTTGACATTCAGGAGAGCCTGGAGCTTTTCTTCAAACGTTTCGTTCCTGCATAAAGGAGAAGGATGGTAAGAGCGGCTGTGACCAGACTGGTGTACCATAAATCCACAGGCACTTCTCCCGTAATGAGAAGAGAACGAAGGTAGGAGGACAGCCGTGCCGGACTCCAGGCAAGGTCGTTGGAAAACAAGCTGGTAACAAGGCTCATGATCATAAGCGACGCCAGCGTAAAAAATAAGACGAGGCCGGGGAGGCGCGACCAGGCATTCATAAATAGACTGATGCTCGTAAGAAATGCGATCCATAAACTGTAGAAGAAGATCACTCCAACTGCGGCCGAAAAGGAGACATCTCCAAAAAGGAGCTGGACGTAATACCAGCTCGCTGTGAGGCCGATGGCAGCAGAAAGAATCAATAGGGTGGAAGCCGCCGCCCACTTTGCCGTCAAATAGGAAAAGTAAGAAACCGGCTTCACGAGAATCAGCTCCGCTACCCCTGATTTCTTTTCTCCGGAAATGGTCCCCATGGTCATGAGCGCAAGCACGAGGACGCCAAGCGTATTCAGCTGGGCAATGCTCATCATGAATACCTCGGAAGGCGGCGGGGTGGGCATGTCAAAAACTGCCCCTTCCGGAAGACCTCCGGTGGCTTCAATAATAACCGGAAGATAATAAGTGGTAAGGGGGTCGATGATACAGAAAAGAACAAAGACAAGGGGCACCCATATCCATTTGTAATTCCTGAGCATTTCAAGCCATTCCTTTTTATAGATGGTGATCCACTGCATGATTTTTCACCGCCTTTATAAATAAATCTTCCAACGTCGGCCGTCCGACTTCGAAGTGGACAAGCGGCCACTCATTCCGGGAAGCTTCATCGAGCACTCTCTTCCTGACTGTTCCGCTGTCAGTGACATATACGTGAAGGGTTTGTTTGTGCGTCTCCACACGATTGACCTCCGGCCATGTGCTGAGATAGTCCCTCCATTTTTCACCGTCGATTGAATATTTCAAAGTGAGCTTCTCCATATGGTGACGGGATTTCACCTCATCAATGGTTCCTGACTCGATAACTTTTCCTTCATGCATGAGCAGGATTTCGTCACTGACTTCTTCTGCATCATTCAGGATATGGGTGGAATAGAGAAGGATGGTTTCCTTTTTCAGCTCTTCCATTAAATCGAGGACTTCCCGGCGGCCGATCGGATCTAAGGCAGATACCGGTTCATCAAGCAGCAGCACCTTTGGCTGGTGGATGATGGCCTGGGCAATGCCGAGGCGCTGCTTCATCCCTCCGGAGTATCGGCTGACTCTTTTGCTTTGGAAATCTTTCAGACCGACCCGGTCCATCATCAAGTCCGCACGACGTCCGGCCTCCTGTTTGGATAGACCGGATAGTCTTGCGGCATAAAGGAGGAATTCCCTGCCTGTCATCCAGCCGTGAAATTGAGGGTGCTGGGGGAGATAGCCGATATGGGCACGGATATCCCCTGGTGATTCCTCCAGGTGGACCGTTCCGGAATCAGGAAGAAGCAGCCCGGACATCAGACGCAGGGTTGTCGTTTTACCTGCGCCGTTCGGACCGAGAAGCGCCATGCATCTGCCCGTTTCCAATTGAAAGGACAAGCCGTCAACAACATGGTGTTTCCCGAATGATTTCGTAAGTTTGTCCACCTTCATCATCTTTCCTCACTCCTTCCGAAAATAAAGTAGGCGACAGGTCCGAGCGTGTTGACGAAAATAATCAGCAGTACCCACATCCACTTCGGCCCGCGTGTTTCTTTTGTCCTTGTCAGGCTGATAAGTGCTGCCGCCATCAAAATGATTTGAATGACAACTAGAGGGAGGAGGACAGGAAGGTTTTCAGTGAGCATATGCACAACCCCTGACATCATCACGAACTCCTTACTGAAAGAGTGACAGCTGTTCCGTACGCCATAATTTCAGAAGCGGCATTCGTGATGGAGGATGTTTCCAGGCGGACAGCGATGACAGCATCCGCTCCTTTTTCCTCTGCATGTTGAATCAACCGGCCGATCGCCTGCTGACGGGCACTGTCCATCATGCTTGTATAATCTTTAATTTCTCCTCCGACAAGATTCTTCAATCCCGCCAGAATATCTTTTCCCACGTTTTTCGACTGGACTGTACTGCCGCGCACAAATCCTTTCACTTCCTGAACGTCATATCCAGGTACAAATTCAGTAGTCACGATAATCATTCCAATGTTCCTCCTTTTTTTCTTCCTGTGCTTCCTTCCACAGCTTTATGATCACGAGTGTGAAAGCTGCATAAGAGATGAGTAGAAAAGCGATTCCCGTCCAGATGGACACAAACAGGATAAGAGCGTAAGCTGCCAGTTGAGCGGCTGTACCTGCCGCAATGAGGATCATCTTCATCCTGTTGGATCCTTCCAGATTGTTTTGCACAGGATGATGAACACGATGGTTGGGACAGGGAATTGGATTAGTCCGACAAGGCCCCACAGCCAGGGGGTCCGCCCGCGTTTTTTCGCCTGGATGAACAACAGGGTGCTCTGGGTGATCAGGATGGCGGCAATGATTCCCCACCCCCAGACAGGGATTTCTTCAGGTCCATAATGCTTCATTTATTGATCATCACCATTTCTCTTTTCTCCTTCCACACATACCCAAGCAGCACGGCAGCGGCTGTTACTTGAATGATGATGAACAAGGCCGGTACGAAATAAAAGCTGAGCGCGAGTCCAGTGATCATCAAAAGAGCGGCCGTCCATAACAGCATCAATTCCTTCCACAGCCTTTGATGCCATGCTTTTCTTTCCTCTCTCACAAGCGTTTCGAAGTACAGGAGAGGTGGTTCCTCCGTATCCAGCTGCTGATCCATCTGCTGCAATCCCTGCTTCAGCTTTTCCTCCAAAGAAAGGTTCTTCTTGTCATCCATGTTCATTCAACTCCTTTCGCAGCTTCTCCATACCATAATGCACCCGTGATTTCACCGTTCCGGTTCTGGATTTCGTCATGTCAGCGATTTCCCTGTATTCAAACCCATAATAATGTTTCAAGAGGACGGGGATCCGGTACTTTTCCTCAAGGTTCCAGAGAGCCTCCTGCACGTCAAACCATTCTTCAGGAAGCTGATGCGTCGTCTGCTGCTTTAGTCGTTCTCTTTCCTGCTGCTCCAGTCTTTCGTTCCTCTTTTGTTTTCGTCGTGTATCGATATACGTATGGGTGGCGATTCGGATCAGCCAAGTAGAGAATTTGGACGTTCCCCGGTATTGATCGATTTTTTGGACGGCTTTCATGAGTGTGTCCTGGGTGACATCATAGGCCAGCTGTTCGTCGCCGCACATTTTCCACACATATTTCATCACAAAGGAGTAGTGTTCCTTCAGGATCCGGGCAAGACTTTCTTCATCTCCATTCCTGGCACGTGTCAAATCGTTGGCTTCCATAATCATTCCTCTCTTCCCGCCTGTATATAAGACGTCTCTGGATGCGGATGCGTTCAAAAGAAATCCCGGCTTTTTTTGGTGTGCTTTTCCTGGCACCGTTCAGTATCTTTTTTTATAAACAGATAGCTTTAAAGAACATCATCGGTTTGTTAGGGTAGAAATAGAGTTGCTGGAAATTCTCCGGTTGACTTTATTATCTGAATTTTATAGACTGTGAGAAAGTATTTTATAAATGAATACAAAGTTAGTTGAGAAGAGAATGAGTTGAGTTGAGGAATAGGATGAGCAGAGCAGAGCCGAGTAAGAGCGAGGAACCGCTGGACGTACGGAGCTGGTTGGTTGCCTGGCCGAACCCCTTTATTTCATCCACTCATTTTTTCATTCCTCAACGTCTCGTTCTCCATAAACCCTTTATGGAGAGGTGAGCGAATGACCACTTACGAAACATTTCAAACCGATGCGGAAGCGTACCGCACCATTCCCATCAGTCAATCCTTTTTTACAGATACGATTACACCCATTCATATGTTTCATGCATTGAAAGATGAAGCTGTCTTTATGCTTGAAAGCCAGGACCCGGAATCCCCGTGGTCGAATTTTTCATTCATTGGACTCGATCCCATGGTCCAGGTGAAAGAGAAGAGCGGCCGGTTTCTTATTGAAGATTACCGTCTTCAGACAAAAGAATACCAAGAGACCTTCAAGGCCGCTTATGAAAAAGTAGTGCGCGATCTGGAGGTGAAGCAGCCGGATATCGATCTTCCATTTAAAGGAGGCGGTGTCGGTTACATCAGCTATGATGCCATTTCAGATTTTGAGCCGGTGGAACCAGCAGAACAGGACGATTTGAATCTTGCCCGCTACCATCTGCTGTTCTGCCAGACCTTGATCGCATATCATCATAAAACGAAAGAAACGACGATTCTTTCATTCGGAAGGGTCGACGATCCATCATCCTCCCGGGAAGTTTATGATACGACGAAGGCACGCATCAAAGAGATTACAAGCCGTTTGAGAAAAGGCAGTGATTTGGAAGATTTGATGCTTGGTGAAGAATCGGGAGAGGAGCAGGAACTCGTCCTTTCCAGCAACTATGAGCCGGAAAAATTCAAGCAGGATGTGGAAACAATCAAAGAGTACATCCGCGCCGGCGACGTTTTCCAGGCTGTTTTATCCCAGCGGTTCCACACCATTACAGACCGTACAGGCTTCGAGCTTTACCGGGTGCTTCGAAAAGTGAACCCATCTCCTTATATGTTCTACTTGAATATGGAGGATGTCGAAGTGATCGGAAGTTCGCCGGAGCGGCTGCTGGAAGTACAGAACGGACAGCTTGAAATCCATCCCATTGCCGGAACACGCAGGCGCGGACAGACCCAGGAGGAGGATGACCAGCTGGCAGAGGAACTCCTTGCAGATGAAAAAGAACTGGCCGAGCACCGGATGCTTGTCGATCTTGCCAGAAACGATATCGGCCGTGTCGCTGAATTCGGAAGCGTGGAAGTTCGTGAGTATATGACGATCGGGCGTTTCTCGAAGGTGATGCATATCATCAGTAAGGTGACGGGGCAGTTGAAGGAAGGGGTTTCACCCATCGATGCCCTTATTTCCTCCTTCCCGGCCGGAACGTTATCCGGAGCACCGAAGGTCAGGGCCATGCAGATCCTTCGTGAACTGGAGCCTACACCGCGTAATCTTTACGGCGGCGGCATCCTTTATCTTGGCTTTGATGGGAATATCGATTCCTGCATTACCATCCGTACAATGACTTTAACGAATAAAAATTTATATATTCAGGCCGGAGCCGGTGTGGTTGCCGATTCCGATCCTGAGGCTGAATATCAGGAAACATTGAACAAAGCCAGTGCCTTGAAGAGAACGATCGAGTTAGCAGAGCAGGTATTTTCGAGCCGAGAAGGAGTGGAGACGAGATGAAACAAACGTTGAGCCGGGTTGTAGCCGGAGAGTCCATGAGCGAGCAGGAAGCCTTTGAAACGATGAACACGATCATGAATGGAGGAGCCACAACCGGACAGTTGATGAGTATGCTGAGTGTCATGAGCTACCGCGGGGAAACCGTCGAGGAGATGACAGGGTTCGTCCGCGCCATGCGTGAGAACATGACAAAGATGGACGTAGACGATGCTTCCATCGTAGATACGTGCGGGACCGGCGGCGATGGTGCGTCCACCTTTAACATTTCAACGGCGGTATCGCTCGTTCTTGCCAGTATGGGCGTAAAGGTCGCCAAGCATGGCAATCGGAAAGTTTCCTCCAAAAGTGGAAGCGCCGATGTTCTGGAATCTCTCGGTGTTCCGATTGATACGACACCGGAGCAGGGGGCAAAAGCCCTCGAGGAAAAGGGAATGACCTTCATGTTTGCTCCTCTCTATCATCAGGCTATGAAGCATGCCGGTCCAGCACGTCAGGAGCTTGGGTTCCGTACGGTGTTCAATCTGCTTGGACCGATGTCCAATCCGGCCAATGCGAGACGTCAGTTGATCGGAATCTATGACACAGCGTATGCCGAAAAAATGGCTGAAACCCTTTATAAGCTGGGTTCCGAACACGTCCTGCTCGCCACCGGCCGTGACGGTCTGGACGAAATTACAATTACCGGTGAAACCGATCTTGTGGAAATGAAGAGCGGGAACATCCGCCGCTTTACAGTCAAACCGGAAGACTTCGGTATGGCCAGAGGAAACATTGAAGACATTCAAATTACAGAAACCGAGGAAAGTGCCGCCATCATTAAAGATGTCCTGTATAACCGGGCAGGAGAGACAGCCGCATCGATTGTGACGTTGAACGCCGCTGCAGGGCTTTATGTGGCTGGTAGAGCTGAAACGCTGGAAGACGGTGTTATGCAGGTCCGGCAGGCCATTCAATCCGGCAGGACCAAAGAGTACTATGAATCTATTGCGTCAGAAAGGGAGAATCGCCAGTATGCTTGAAACCATCTTAGCCGTTAAACATCAGGAAATTGAAAAAATATACCTGCCTGAGGAACAGTCCTTCCCAAGGCATTCCTTATATGAAGCGTTGAACGGGGCTGATCCATCCGGACTGATCGCCGAAGTGAAGAAGGCTTCTCCTTCCAAGGGAATCATCCGTGAGGACTTCAATCCTGTCCGCATTGCGCATGATTACGCCGAAGCAGGCGCCCATGCCATATCTGTTTTGACTGATCAGCACTTTTTCCAGGGGCATCGCGATTATTTGACACAGATCAAGCAGGTCGTGGACATTCCTGTCATGAGAAAAGATTTTATTATCGATTCCGCTCAGGTGGTCGAAAGTGCGTATATTGGTGCCGATGCCATCCTTCTGATCGGCGAGGCGCTGGAAGCGGAGAAGCTTCACGAGCTTTATAAACAGGCCTATGAGCTGGGGATGGAAGTGCTTGTGGAAGTGCACAGTGAAGAGACCCTTGAAAAAGTACTGAACCAGTTCACACCGAAAATCCTGGGCATCAACAACCGCAACCTGCATACGTTTGAGACATCCTTGAAGCAGACCCAACGGATGGCGGCTCTGGCGCCGGAGGAATCACTGCTCGTTTCGGAAAGCGGCATTTTCACAAACGAAGATGTTCAACAAGCCGCCGGGTATGGGGCGAAGGGTGTCCTTGTTGGAGAATCTCTGATGAGGCAGAATGACATCAAAAAAGCAGTGCATACACTACTTGAAGGAGTGGAGGTCCGGTGAGGGAGCCTATTGTGAAATTGTGCGGCAACCAGTCTCTTTCTGACACAGCGAAAACGGCTTCCTCCAAAGCCTCTCATCTCGGCTTCATTTTTGTGAAGCGGACGAAGCGCTATGTGCGCCCTGAGCGTGTAGGTCGCTGGATTCAGAAAATCCGTCCGCGACAGAAGCTCGTCGGGGTGTTCATTGACCCCACAATAGATGAATTGGAGGAAATTCTCCATTTCGTGCCGCTGGATGTCATTCAGCTGCACGGGAACGAGACCGTTTCCCAGCTGCTGCAGATCAAAGAGGCTTTTGGTCTTCCTGTCTGGAAGGTCATCCATCATCAGGATGGAGGTCTTGAACAGATGGATGTGTTTAAAGGTGTAGCTGACGGTTTTATCGTGGACAGTAAAGTCGAGGGGGCATCCGGAGGCACAGGTGTCCGATTTGACTGGGAAGCGGTCCCTGCCTACAGGGATGCCGCTTTTGACCAGGGAGTGCCCTGTCTGATCGCTGGAGGCATCAAGCCCCAAAACGTTGGAGAACTGTTGAATTATCAGCCGGAAGGCATCGATATTTCCAGCGGGATTGAACGAGAAAATAAAAAAGACATTGGTAACATACAAGCGATTATGAAAGAGGTGGAAGCAAATGTTGCAAGCATTTCCTGATATTAAAGGCCGATTCGGTGACTTCGGGGGCAAATACGTACCGGAAACGTTGATGGGCCCGCTCCAGGAGCTTGAAGAAGCTCTGGACGAAGCTATGGCGGATCCTGAATTCCAAAATGAATACCATCATGTGCTCAAAGAATACGCGGGACGTCCGACTTCCCTGACGTATGCCGATAAAATCTCTGAGCATCTCGGCGGAGCGAAGATCTATTTGAAGCGTGAGGATTTGAACCATACAGGCGCCCACAAACTGAACAATGCAATCGGACAGGCTCTTCTGGCTAAGCGGATGGGCAAGGAAAAAATCATCGCTGAAACCGGAGCCGGCCAGCACGGTGTCGCTTCTGCCACTGTCGCAGCCAAATTCGGTCTGGAATGTATCGTATTTATGGGTGAGGAGGATATCCGCAGGCAGGAGCTGAACGTTTTCCGCATGAAGCTTCTCGGTGCTGAAGTTGTATCTGTTTCCAGTGGGAACGGAACACTGAAGGATGCAACGAACGAAGCCATCCGCTACTGGGTAGCCAATTGTGAAGATCACTTCTACCTGATTGGTTCTGTCGTCGGGCCGCACCCGTATCCTCGGATGGTCCGCGATTTCCAACGCATCATCGGAGACGAATCAAGACGGCAGTTTCTTGAGGTGGAAGAAAATCTTCCGGACCGCATTTACGCCTGTGTCGGCGGTGGAAGTAATGCAATGGGCATGTTCTACCCATTCCTCCAGGACGACAGTGCCCTTGTCGGGGTGGAGGCAGCAGGAAAAGGCATCGATACGCCGGAACATGCAGCGACTCTTTCCAAAGGGACACCAGGCGTCATTCATGGATCGCTGACATACTTGATGCAGGATGATAACGGACAGATTACCGAACCGTATTCCATCTCTGCAGGCCTTGACTATCCGGGTATCGGACCTGAACATGCACACCTTTTCCAGACAAAGCAGGTCCGCTATGAAGCTGTGACGGATCAGGAGGCTTTGGACGCTCTGAAGCTTCTCACGCAGACAGAAGGCATTATCCCGGCCATTGAAAGTGCCCACGCTCTTGCTCAGGCTTTCAAGGAAGCCGGAAGCATGGAAGCGGATGAGACTATTCTTATCAACTTGTCCGGACGCGGGGATAAGGACATGGCAACACTGATGGAACATTTCCAGGAGGAGGTTTAACATGCTGACGAAAACATCGTTTCAAGGGAAGCTTAACAAAACCGAAAACTTGTTCATCCCGTTCGTCGTAGCAGGAGACCCTTCTCCGGAATATACGATTGAATTTGCGCTGAGGCTGCAGGAGCAGGGAGCGGACGTTCTGGAACTCGGTGTTCCTTACTCCGACCCGCTTGCTGACGGGCCGACGATCCAGCGGGCGGCCAAACGGGCGTTGAACGCCGGCATGTCTCTGAGAAAAGCGATCCAGCTTGTTCCGGAACTCCGGAAACACGGAGTGGAGATTCCTGTTGTAATCTTCACGTACTACAACCCTGTGCTGCAGATCGGCCATCAGGACTTCTTCAACCTGCTTGAAGAAAACGGCGTGGAAGGCGTTTTGATTCCGGACCTTCCTTTTGAAGAGAGTGAAGAAGTGCGGAATATGGCTGTTAAGAAGGATGTCGAATTCATTTCCCTCGTCGCGCCGAATTCAGATACACGTATCCAGCAGATCGCAGAACATGCCCGCGGCTTCCTGTATTGTGTGTCCTCCCTTGGTGTGACCGGCGGAAGCAGCGGAATGTCCGCAGAAGCGTTAACCTTCATTAAAAAAGTGAAGGAGCACAGCCAGGTCCCTGTGGCGGTCGGATTTGGAATTTCTACGAATGAGGACGTGAAGCTTGTTCGTGAACATGCCGACGGTGTCATTATCGGCAGTAAGATTATCCGGCTTATCGAAGCGGAGCTTGATGTTATAGAGAAAGGGCAGAAGGAAGAAGCCCTGGAGAGCTTTACGAAAGGCATTCAGGAACTCGTCAGAGATTGAGATGCAGATTGAGCAGAGAGGAGGTGAGCAGAGTGATTTATATGATCGACCATTATGATTCATTTACGTACAATCTCGTCCAGTACCTGGGGGAGCTCGGCAAAGAGGTTGTCGTCCGCAGAAATGATGAAGCATCGATAGAAGAAATAGAAGAGCTGGATCCAGAGTTGATATTCCTGTCACCCGGGCCGTGCTCGCCTGATGAGACGGGGGCCACCCTTGAAGTGATCGACCATTTCAAGGCGAAGACACCAATCTTCGGCGTCTGCCTGGGCCATCAGTCGATTGCCCAGGTATTCGGTGGCAACGTCATCCGGGCGGAACGCCTGATGCACGGCAAGTCCTCCCGCGTCTTTCACGACGGGCGGGGCATTTATGAGGGATTGAATAATCCAATGGAAGCGATGCGTTATCACTCCCTGATTGTCGAACTGGATTCCCTTCCTGATTGTTTCGAAATCAGCTCCACCACCGTTGAAGGAGAAATCATGGGGATCCGCCATCTGGAATATCCTGTGGAAGGCGTGCAGTTCCATCCCGAATCCATCGGTACGAATGATGGCATGCAGCTTCTTAAAAATGTCATCGAACAGCGGATGAAAGCTTTATTATAATAAAGAGGAAAGCCGGTATGTCCATTCATACCGGCTTTTTATTTGGGACTATAGAACTAATTTTACTACAAAATTCTGTCGCTCTTTTTCTTTTTTAACTGAACTTTCATAACAAAAAGACAACTTTTTGAGATGGTGTCCTTAACCCGCTTATCGAAGATTGTGAAAGATGAAACAAGCGCCGAAACGCCTGGAATTAACGCTTTTTTCCCAAGGGGTAATGCGTTTTCACAAATGCTGAAACTGTGTTAGGTTATAAAGTGTTGTGTTAGACGGGCAGTCACCGGCCGGTGGATAGGTATTCATATGCTCTAGGAAATCCAGCAGTAAAAAAACATCAGGAGATGATTCAGTCAGTATGGAATTGCAACAAGATCCAACTTTACTATGGTTTATTGCTATCTATGGGATTGTAATGATCGGCATCGGTGTATTCATGTCGAAGAAAGTATCCGGAAGTGAGGACTTTGTCCTTGCCGGTAAAAGTCTGGGACCTTTTGTTCTTATGGGAACCCTTCTCGCTACGTGGACAGGAAGTGGAAGTATTTCCGGTGGGGAGACGTCGATGGCGTTCTCTTACGGTATTCTGCCTTCCTTGATGATGATGCTCCCAACGTTGGTCGGAATTATTATTCTTTATGTCGTAGCTCCTAAAATCCGTGCCTACGGGAAATTTACCGTGTCAGGAATTTTGGAAGCGAAATACGGACGAACGTCCCGAAACCTTGCGAGTGTCATTATCATTCTAGCTTATGTAGGAATTGTATCTTATCAGATGAAAGGCTTCGGCTTTATCTTGAACTTGACGACAGGGATGACCGTTCAGGCAGGAACAATCATCGGTGCAGGAATGATCATTTTCCTTGCGATGATCGGTGGACTTCGCTCCGTTTCCCAAACAGATGCCATCAGTGGTTTCTTGATGGTGGGTGGTCTGATTGTGACCGTTCCTACGATCATCATGGTTGCCGGCGGGTGGAGTGAAATCGTCGCCAATGTTCCGGAAAGCCACATGACATCCACAGGCGGATTGACGACCGTGCAGATGATCGGTTATCTGCTGCCTTCGTTATTCCTTCTGCTTGGTGACCAGAACATGTACCAGCGGCTTGCCTCATCCAAAGGGGACAAGTCAGCCAAACGAGCTCAAATCGGCTGGTTGATTGCGATGCTGATCATTTCGCCGTCCATTTCTATCATCGCCTTTGCCTCCCGTTCCTTATTCCCGGACATTGATCCTGGAATGGCCCTTATGGCTACAACCGTAGCTATGCCTATGGCTATCGGCGGAGTCCTGCTGGCAGCTGCCGCGTCCTTTATCATTACGACCGGAAACTCGTATCTTTTGTCGGCAGCGACCAACTTAACCTACGACTTGTATGGCAAGTATGTAAATAAAGACGCTTCCGATAAAAAGCTGCTCACGATGACGCGGATTTTTATCGTAGCTCTTGGATTGTTCGCTTTTATCATTATCAGCTATTTCCCAACCGTGCTGAGTGTGCAGATGTACGCTTATACCGTGTACGGTGCCGGATTGACGCCGGCTGTTCTCGCCGTTTTCTTCTGGAAACGCGTAAACGCAGCGGGTGGCGTATCTTCCATGGTTGCTGGTGTTGTCACAACGCTTGTATGGGAGATCGTCCTGCAGAAGCCGTTTGACGTCAATAGTGTCGTTATCGCTGTTCCTGTAGCCGTTCTCGTACTCATTATCGTTACCCTTGTGACATCGAAAAAAGGACAGGCTGCCGCAGACGTGCGTGCATCCTAATTCTAGAAGACCTTCTGATTGTAATCAGAAGGTCTTCATGCTGTAGAAAAAGAACATGTCTCCCAGTATAGCTTTTCGTAGGTCACGTGGTCACGTTCCGCTTATCGGTGGATGCCTGCCGCGGTCACGGCCTCAGCTAACTTGGGCAGGAAGATCACCTGCCCAAGTGGATCTTCGGCTCGCGCTGTTCCCGCAGGCGTCACCACCGAACGCTCCTTGTGACAACGATACACTATATGCGAACGGAAAGACCTTCTGATCTTAATCAGAAGGTCTTTTTTGAATTTTTTTGTCAAAAAGTATTGATAAAGAAATACGGACATGCTATTATCATACTTGTCTTCAATAAATACGGGGCATTAGCTCAGCTGGGAGAGCGCTACACTGGCAGTGTAGAGGTCAGCGGTTCGAGCCCGCTATGCTCCACTTATACAGTACAATTAAAACCCTTCTTACAGTAGTAAGAAGGGTTTTTTTGTTTGAAAATGTAGAATTTAGGAAAAAGACCTTTAATCTAACAAATTGGGGTGACAGCATGGGGAAAAGGAAAGTGAAAAACAGATGGCTCATCGCTTTATGTGCCGTCGGCATCCATATTTCCATCGGATCGGTGTATGCGTGGAGTAACTTTACGGGGCCGTTGAGTGAGGAATTCGGCTGGTCGGCCAGCCAGGTGCAGTTTACGTTCAGTGTCGCAATCTTATTTTTAGGTTTATCTGCTGCTTTTCTTGGCTGGTTTGTAGAAAAATACGGTCCGCGGGTGGCCGGTATAACAGCAGCGATTTTCTTCGGAATCGGTGTCGCAGGTTCAGGGATTGCGGTACAGGCCGGATCGCTCTGGCTGCTGTACTTTTTTTATGGGGTTCTTGGTGGGATCGGTCTTGGAGTGGGCTATATCGCACCGGTATCCACGCTTGTTAAATGGTTCCCGGACCGTCGTGGACTGGCGACCGGCATGGCGATTATGGGCTTTGGCTTCGCCGCTGCGATTGCCAGTCCGCTGATGAACTTTTTTATCAATCAAACAGGCATTGCCGCAACCTTCTACATTCTCGGTATCTCTTATTTTGTCGTTATGATTGGTTCTTCCCTGTATCTGTCCCGTCCGCCGGAGGACTGGGTTCCGGAAGGCTACGACCCGGAGGAACAGGAGTCTTCGGATAAACAGGACCTCGCCAATATGCGGGCGAAGGAAGCGGTCAAGACGAAGCGTTTTTATTACTTATGGGTGATGCTCTTTATTAATGTGACGTGCGGGATCGCCGTCATCTCCGCCGCCAAGCCGCTGCTTGAGGAAAGTGTCGGTGTAGCAGCTGGGACAGCAGCGACACTTGTGGGCGTGATGGGGATCTTTAACGGTCTCGGCCGGATCGGCTGGGCGAGTGCGTCGGACTATATCGGCCGCGGAAATACGTACTTAGCATTTTTCGTTCTGCAGATTGGTCTTTTCCTGATTGTGCCTTATACATCCATTACATGGGTGTTCGTCGTGGCGTTTTCGGTCATTTACACCTGTTACGGTGGAGGATTTGCAGCGATGCCGGCCTTTATCGGCGACCTGTTCGGAACGAAGGAGCTTGGCGCCATTCACGGGTACATTTTGACCGCGTGGGCGGCTGCGGGCCTTGCCGGACCTGTGTTTGCAGCATGGATGAAGGATACGACAGGCAGTTATGAAAACAGCCTGATCTATTTTGCCGGCCTGTTTGTGATCGCCCTCGTCGTTTCGATCTTAACGAAGCGTGACGAAAAACAGAAACGCCAAGCACTGAAGGAAGAATCACGTACAGCGTAATGGAGAGGAAACTTGGAGACTCATTCTCCGGGTTTCCTTTTTTTAGTGGGAGGCGTAGAATGGAATTCATATATAGATAGGTCAGGGGGGAGAGCAGGATGATTCAGAGGTTGAACCGGCTGCTGCAGAAGCTGATGCCCTCCATCACACCTGTAGCTGTCGTTTTCGGTGTGATTTTCGCCAGGTGGCTTGAACCGCTTGTTTTTCTTGTACCATGGATCTTTGCTGTCATGACCTTTGCCGGCAGTCTTGGTTCCAATTTTACAGATTTGAAAAAGGTGCTGCGTCACCCTTTAGGGTTAATCATCTGTCTCTTCGTTTTACATATTCTCATGCCTGTCATTGCCCTTGGAACAGGAACGTTATTTTTCAGCGGGGATGTGAACACAACCATCGGGCTTGTTTTATCCTTTGTCATTCCAACCGGGATTACGTCGCTGATCTGGGTATCGATCTATAAAGGAAATGTCGTGCTGACGCTGTCGATTATTCTGGTCGACACGATGCTTGCTCCATTTATCGTTCCGATCGTCATGAAACTGCTTGTCGGGAATGCGGTGGAAATGGATGCTCTGGCGATTATGATGGGGCTGCTTTGGATGATTGTGATCCCGTCCATAGCCGGGATGTGTGTGAACCAGTGGGGAAAAAGGGAGTGGACGGAGCGTTTGGAGAGGAGCCTGGCTCCCACAACCAAACTTGGCATTGCTTCTGTCGTGATGATCAACAGTTCAGCGGTCGCTCCTTACTTGAAAGAAATGAACGGCAAGCTGGCAGCGACAGCGCTGACCGTCTTCCTTCTCGCAGTAGCGGCCTACACACTCGGTTTCTGGGCGGCAAAGCTTGCGAAGCTTGAAAACGAGAGTGTCCTATCGCTTACGTTCAACAGTGGTATGCGCAACATAAGTGGAGGAGCCGTTATCGCGATTACATACTTTCCCGCAGCGGCCGCTGTGCCGGTCATCGTCGGAATGCTGTTTCAGCAGGTGCTCGCTTCGTTTGCCGGGAAATTTTTCGAAAAGCGGGCGGTACGGGTAAAAGAGGCCGGTTAATCGATATCATGCAGATTTGGCTGATATATCCGGAAAAAAGTTGATATCTCACTAATATGGATCGATATATTCAAGAAAAGACCGATATATCGATCTGATTGACCGATATCCGGCATCAGAACTACGGAAACAAGCGCCCGCTTCAATAGCGGACGCTTGTTTTATACGCCTCGTTTGTTTCCCCAGACGAGGGCGTGCACTTGAGGCAGCACGCGTACATGATTCAGGTTTTTCGAAGCCGTCACTTTGTCGATCAGCCATTCATACTGGTCAAGCAGGTGGGAGGCAAGGTTCCCCGGTTTCTCTTCTACAAGGTCATCATTGCCGACCTGTAAAAAGAAGGGGACGTCCGGGTACCGCTGATGCACGGTTTCCGCATACGTCAGATCCTCGTCGTTAAAAATGACGACTTTCAAACTTACGTGGGAGGAGCGTTTGTTTTGCTCCAGCCGCTGGATGATGTCATCCAATATGTCCCAATTTGTTGTCATCAGCGAGCTCGGCGGTTTTGGTGAAATGGTTAAATCATCGATGTCCACAAACCAGTCCTGCCAGCGGCTTCCCTGTGTTTCAAGGGCCACTTCAATGCCGCGTTCGTGGAGCGGCTCAATAAGCTCATGCAGGTTTTTCAAAAGGGCAGGGTTTCCGCCGGAGACGGTGACGTGATCGAAGCAGTCACCGCCTGCTTCTACAAGTCTGTCGATGATGTCATCAGCTGTCAGGCGTTCGATATCCTCTTTGGCACTGCCATCCCACGTGAAGGCAGAGTCGCACCAGGCGCAGCTGTAATCACAGCCGGCTGTCCGGACGAACATTGTTTTCCGGCCGACGACCATCCCTTCGCCCTGGATGGTCGGTCCGAAAATTTCGAGCACAGGGAACTTATGCATCATTCATCCACTCCCGTCGTGCTTCCGCATAACTTGTCGGCGTTTCATACAGCTTTACAAATTCAACGCGGTAATCATTCGGGTAGGAACGAAGCGACTCCTGCATTTTTTCATAAATCCAGACGACCATGTTCTCCGCCGTTGTATTCATCTGCGGAAGGGTATCGTTCAAGTATCTGTGATCGAGGTGGATTTCAATTTCATCCTTCCAGATTTTCTTGATATCTCCGAAGTCAATCACAAGGCCGATCTCATCCGTATAGCCGCTGATACCGAAGATGACTTTGTACGTGTGGCCGTGAAGGTTTTTACATTTCCCTTCATAACAGTGCAGGTGGTGGGCAGCGTCGAACGTGAACTCCTTGCTGACCATCACCCGCTTCTGGTGGTATTTCAACTCATGGCGCTTAATATCTTCATCGATTTTCTGCAGGTTTTCCACAATTGTAAATCCGTACATCGTCACGCCTCCTTCCGCTCAGTGAGGTAATTTTCAAGTCCCTGTCTGCGCAGCTGGCAGGCCGGGCACTCTCCGCATCCGTCACCACGGACACCGTTATAGCAGGTGAGTGTTTTTTCGCGTACGTAGGAAAAGGCGTCCAGGTCATCGGCCATTTTCCACGTCTGCGCTTTATCCAGCCACATGAGCGGGGTATGGATGACGAATTCATCGTCCATCGACAGGTTAAGGGAAACGTTCAACGATTTAACAAACACATCGCGGCAGTCGGGATACCCGCTGAAGTCCGTTTCACATACACCAGTAATAATGTGCTTGGCACCAATCTGACGTGCGAGAATGGTAGCGAAAGATAGGAAAAGAAGATTTCTTCCTGGTACGAACGTGGAAGGAAGTTCTCCGTCTTCTCCGTCCTTCACTTCGATATCGTCCCGGGTCAGAGCGTTTGGTGCAAGCTGATTTAACAGGGACATGTCGAGCACATGCTGTCGGACACCCAGGTCTCCGGCGATCTCCTCTGCCACTTCGATTTCCTGTTTATGACGCTGATTATAGTCAAAAGTGACCACTTCCACGTGATCAAACTGTTCTAAAGCCCAGAAAAGGCAGGTCGTGCTGTCTTGCCCGCCGCTGAACACGACGACGGCTTTCTTATTTTTTTCCATAAAAAAATTCTCCTTTCAATCATGAAAAAGAGAATTCTACACACCCAAAACCATAAAAAAACCGCACCTAAGGCAAGGTACAGTTCCATCCTTAGTTTTTTATAGAGGGTGTCGCTAGAACCTCTCCTGCTTATTCAGCAGATTTTATGAAACTACCTGCCATTGTATCACATCTGAAAGCAGGGTTACAGAAATTTCTGAGATTCATAAAGATGCATATTGTGAAATGTTTCACAAAGTAGTCACTCTCTTTCCCAGTCTTTTCCCTTATAATAAAAGTATCAAGAGGTAAGGGTGTGGGTATGATGACAATTCTTCAATTACTTACGGCGCTGATGCCGGTGGCTGCCGTCTTTATTCTATTGGTCTTATTCCGTTTTCCGGCCGTGCGTGCCATGCCGGTCAGTCTCCTTGTCGTTGCTTTATCCGCCGTCTTCATTTGGAAGGTGCCTTTGATCAGGGCGGCTGCGGCGTCCCTTGAAGGAATCATGATCGCTGCGTCTATATTATGGATTGTATTTGGCGCGGTGCTTCTTTTGAATACTTTGAAAAACAGCGGCGCTCTCGGAGTGATTCGTACCGGTTTTTCCGGGATTACGAGTGACCGCAGGGTCCAGCTGATTATTATCGCCTGGCTGTTCGGGTCCTTCATTGAAGGAGCGGCCGGATTTGGAACGCCTGCCGCGATTGCTGCGCCTTTGCTTCTGACACTCGGATTTCCGGCACTCGCTGCAGTTTCTCTTGCTTTGATTGCGGACAGCAGTGCAGTATCCTTTGGAGCCGTAGGGACACCGTTAATTGTAGGAGTGGATCAAGGGTTGAGACAGGGAGAAGCGGTGGCCGAACCAGTCCAGCAGGCCCTTGGGAGTCAGACGTTAACACAATTTGTATATGAGGTCGCTCAATCTGCCGTTCTAATGGACTTGTTTATCGGGAGTTTTATCCCCCTTGTGCTCGTATTGATTCTTACGAAGCTTTTCGGTGAAAACCGCTCCTTAAGAGAAGGTCTTCAGATTTGGAAGTTTGCCCTTTTCGCCGGGGTAAGCTTTACGCTTCCTGCTTTACTTGTCGTTCATCTGCTTGGACCGGAATTTCCGTCCATCATCGGCGGCCTTGTCGGTTTAGCGGTCGTCGTCCCGGCGGCTAAAAAAGGATTTCTTCTCCCGGATGAACCATGGGATTTCGGAAAAAGAGAGGAAGATGAAGAGGTGGAGGAAATCAGCGCCAACGCTGTAACAATGCCTTTATACAAAGCATGGGTTCCTTATATCGTTGTTGCTGTCCTGCTCGTTCTGACTCGTGTGAACGTTCTTCCTCTGAAGGGGTGGCTGACCTCTGTATCTGTTACGTGGAACGATATTTTAGGGACAGGCATTACGACATCCTTCCAGCCATTCTATCTGCCCGGAACGATTTTTGCCGCTGCTGTCCTGTTCACTATTTTTTATCACAGGATGAGAAAACAGGAAGTGCTGGAAACATTGAAAACGTCTGCGCATACCATGGTTGGGAGTGCTGTAGCACTGGGCACAGCTGTTCCGATGGTGCGGATCTTCATCAACTCCGGCGTGAACGATGCGGGGCTTGCCAGTATGCCGATGGAGCTTGCCGAGATTGTTTCTGCTTCTGTCGGAGAAGCCTGGCCGCTGGCCGCGCCTGTAATTGGTGCGCTCGGTTCCTTCATATCCGGCAGTGCGACATTCAGCAATATGATGTTTTCTTTATTCCAATTCAGCGTAGCGGATCAGATCCAAGTGGCTCCGCAGCAGGTGACAGCTCTTCAAGTGCTCGGTTCCAATGCGGGGAATATGGTGTGTATCCTTAATGTCGTTGCCGCGGCTTCTGTCGTAAACCTCGTTGGCGAGGAAGGGACGATTATACGCCTGACGATGATTCCGATGCTCCTCTATGTAGCAATGGCGGGGATGCTTGGAATGGCCGCTGTTTATCTCTTTTAATTCGTGTGTGGTTGTGAAAACGGTCCGCCGGAAAGCGGGCCGTTTTCAAAGAATAAAAGTAAAGTTTTTAAGATTTGCTTGTTGACTTCCTCTGTATATTTTGTATAATTATAAACAATAAATAATAAAAATACATTCGAAGACGAAGAAAGTACGTATGGATGCTGGTCTTACAGCGAGTCGGGGTTGGTGGAAGCCTGATGGCCATTCATAGGGAAACGCACTTCCGAGAAGTTTGGTGAACGCGAGTAGCCGGAACCGGGATCCCCCGTTATCAGTATTGAGCTGGTCTATGTTTCATAGACAATGAGAGTGGCACCGCGGATGTGAACGATAAAATCCGTCTCTTACGATTAGTAGGAGACGGGTTTTTTTATGGACAAAAATATGAAGGAGGACGTTATAATGACAAAACCAAAGGTTGTATTAGCTTATTCTGGTGGATTGGATACTTCGATTTCAGTGAAATGGATCCAGGAGAAATATGGATATGATGTGATTGCACTCGGGCTGGATGTTGGAGAAGGGAAGGATCTTGAGGCCATCCGTCAGAAAGCGCTGGATGTCGGAGCAATCAAGGCCATCATGGTCAATGCCAAAGAAATCCTTGCAGAAGAATATTTGATGCCTGCCTTGAAAGCCAATGCCTTGTATGAAGGTAAATATCCGTTATCTTCTGCCTTGTCCCGTCCACTTATTTCCAAGCTTCTCGTAGAGGTTGCGGAACAGGAAGGGGCAGTGGCAGTCGCTCACGGTTGTACAGGCAAAGGGAACGATCAGGTTCGTTTTGAAGTTTCCATCCAGGCTCTGAATCCAGAGCTTGAAGTCATTGCTCCTGTCAGAGAGTGGGGGATGACCCGTGATGAGCAGATCGTTTATGCAGAGGAAAAAGGGATTCCGGTTCCTGTGAATCTGGAGAATCCGTTTTCCATCGATGCCAACATCTGGGGCCGTGCCTGCGAAGCCGGTGTCCTGGAGGATCCATGGGAGGAAGCACCGGAAGCAGCTTACGCCTGGACCAACCCGCTGGAAAAAACACCGGATACACCTGAAATCCTTGATATCGATTTCAAGGAAGGGAAGCCGGTTGCCCTGAACGGGGAAGAAATGGACATTGTGCCATTGATTGAAAAGCTGAATGAACTCGGTGGTCTGCATGGTGTCGGAAGAATCGACCATACCGAAAACCGTTTAGTCGGAATCAAATCAAGAGAAGTGTACGAAAATCCGGCAGCGATGATTTTGATCAACGCCCATAAAGAACTGGAATTCCTTACACTGACCCGTGAAGTATCCCAGTACAAAACGAACGTGGATCAGCAGTTGTCCAAGATGATTTATGACGGTCTTTGGTATTCTCCGCTTCAGCCGGCACTGTCCGCCTTCGTGGAAACGACCCAGCAGGTGGTCACTGGAACAGTGAAAGTGAAATTATTTAAAGGCCATGCCATCGTCATCGGGAAGAAGTCACCGGTTAGTCTTTACAATGAAGAGTTGTCCACGTATTCCAAGGAAGACGCGTTTGATCACAACGCAGCGGTCGGTTTCATCAAGCTGTGGGGACTGCCGACAAAAGTCCACGCTGATGTGCATAAAAAGAAGTTGATCGATCAGGCAGCGGTGAAGGTCAATGAGTAAGCTGTGGGGCGGACGCTTTACGAAACCAACCAATCAGCTGGTCGAAGAGTATACCTCTTCGATCGGCTTTGATCAAAAGCTGGCCCTCCAGGATATCAAAGGAAGTCTCGCTCACGTGGAGATGCTCGCTCACTGTGACATTATTTCCAATGAAGAGAAAAACCAGATCATCCGCGGGCTCCACACCATCCAAGGGAAAATCGAAAATGATGATGTGGAATATTCCGTAGCGGATGAAGACATTCATATGAATATCGAAAAGCTTTTAATAGAAGAAATCGGTCCTGTCGGAGGGAAGCTCCACACCGGAAGAAGCCGGAATGACCAGGTCGCCACCGATATGCATCTTTACCTCCGTGAAAAAACGGAGGCCATCATTGAGCTTGTGGAAAAAGTCCAGACGGCTCTGCTGGGGCAGGCGGAATCGAATGTAGAAACGATCCTGCCGGGCTATACCCATCTGCAGCGGGCCCAGCCGATTTCCTTCGCCCACCATGTGCTCGCCTACTTCTGGATGTTTGAACGTGACAAAGACCGTCTGCAGGACAGCTTGAAGCGGATCAACTGGTCTCCCCTTGGAGCTGCAGCGCTTGCCGGAACGCCTTACCCGATCGACCGGCAGATGAGTGCGGATCTCCTCGGATTTGAAAAGGTATATCCAAACTCTCTGGATGCGGTGAGCGATCGTGACTTTATTCTAGAGTTTCTGTCGATCGCATCAATTATGATTACCCACATTTCCCGCCTTTCTGAGGAATTGATTTTATGGAGCAGTGAAGAATTCAACTTTGTTGAGCTTGATGATGAATTCTGTACAGGATCAAGCATCATGCCACAGAAGAAAAACCCGGATGTGCCGGAGCTGCTTCGTGGGAAAACAGGACGTATTTATGGAAACCTGATGGGACTGCTGACCCTCTTGAAAGGGCTGCCGCTCGCCTACAACAAGGATATGCAGGAGGATAAGGAAGGCATGTTCGACACTGTGGATACTCTCGAAGGGGCGCTCGCTCTGCTTGCCCCGATGCTGGATTCCATGGAAGTGAAGGCAGGAGAAATGAAAAAAGCGGTGAAGGAAGATTACTCCAACGCCACCGACATTGCCGACTATCTGGCTGTGAAAGGCATGCCTTTCCGTCAGGCGCATGAAGTGATCGGAAAGATCGTGCTGTACGCCATTCAGGAAGGGCGCTATCTGCTTGATCTTTCTCTGGAAGAGTACCAGCAGTTTTCCGAGTTGTTCGAAGCGGATATTTATGACAAGCTCGCTCCGGAACACGTGGTCGCTGCAAGGAACAGTGAAGGCGGCACCGGCTTTGAACAGGTTCATGTTCAGATTAAAACGGCAAAAGAGCACCTCTACGAGTAAGAGGTGCTCAGCCCGTAGAGAACATTTTTGTTTTCAAAGTGTTGTACTTGTGCACATTTTTGAATCCTATTGAAAAAAGCTGTCGAAGACTTTTTCGGCAGCCTTTTTTGATGGACTTCAGGGCTCCAGTTTTTTTCTCCTGTGATGATGCATGATGTATAGAGGGTTTTCTGTTCATCATTCGATCAGGTTACGAAGAGTGTTTGGTGGTGACGCCTGCGGGAACAGCACGGGCTGAAGATCCACTTGGTCAAGTGATCTTTTTGACCAAGTTAGCTGAAGCCGTGCCCGCGGCAAGCATCCACCGATAAACGGCTCGTGACCATTCACAACGACATAGGGCCGCTTGTCGAGATGACAGGTGCTCTTTTTGTATGGAGGTTTGAAAGGGTTTCCTTAAGGATACTATACTCATACCAACTCTATTGAGAAAGGAAGAAAACAATGCCTAAAACTGTTCAAGCCTATTTCCAGACAGAAAATGATGCCGAAAGCGCTAAAGCCGATCTGCAGTCGTTGTCCATTCAACAGGAAATGGTGGAGGCCATCCCGGAAGATGCGGACTTGACACCGGTCGTTCCTGTAGCGGGCTCTGCCAATACGGGCGGCGGGACATTTAATTTTACAGAGGTCATCACTCCAAAGCACGACCGTGAGGAAGCCTTATCCGATAAAAGGCATTTGACTCATGTGCTCCATTTTTCCGTGAAGGAAGAAGAGTATGAACGGGCGGTTGCGGTGATTAAAGATCATGATGGACATATGGATCGAAACGAACTGGATGATCAATAAATCCCATGCGGGGCTTTCCCCGCACGGGATTTTTACATATAGAGACTGGCAAGGAAAATACCGATGGTTTCCTGATAGATTTCATCAAATTGCTCGAGAGGGAGCGGATTGACCCCCTGACCGAGTTCCACGGTGAATCCCGGCTGGCGGAAATCCTGGATGAACCAGTCTTTGTAGCCGGCATAACTGTCCACGAAACGAATCGGTTCATAGCCGCTCACCCGGCTGAATTCTTTAACTATGGACATGGACCGAGGAGGTTCAAGCCCTTCATATCCCCAGTAAATGACCTCTCCCTGCGTATGAAAAGCAAGCATTTTAGAAAACTTTCTCTGCCTGGCAAGCTCCGCCATTGCCACAGCCTCCGGTTCACTTAAAGGTTGATAGCCTGGAAAATCCCTGAACGCAGGTTCTTCAGGTTTACGCTCTGCTTCAACTTCCCATTTGGCGGGGAATTGATTATTCAAATCCACACCACGGATATTCGCTTTCCATCCGGAAAAGTCCCGGCTTCCTTCATTAATAGCAAGCGCTGCTTCTCCAAACTCTCCTTCAGGAGGACCGTTCAGGACAAGATCTACGCCATCCGGATCCACCATCGGTACGATAGACAGGGTAATCCGGTTGTAAAATGGCTGGACATCCATGCCGCGGATCGGTTCTTTGTTGGTGAGCGCAAGTAAATAATCATTCAGAAACTGCATGATGACTCCGGTTGTAATCCACTCATTGGCATGAAAGGATCCGTTCCAGTGCACGTACTCGTTCCCTCGGCCGATCCGCAGTTCCTGAAGCTCTTTTCCCATGACCGACTGTCCGATGCCGGACCGTTGTATGAACGGATAAAGGTCAAACAGGGCACGAAGGTCCTCTGATAATACAGCAGACGTGTAGGGGCGGTTTCCATTAACAATCCGGATCGATACACGTGCCGGGATGAGCAGGGAGCCGCCGATCTGGAGCGCTTCGGGATCTGCGTCCGGGTTTAAAAGAAACAGTGCATCTAATGAGAGACGGTGTTCACCGGCCAGCTTCCACAACGTGTCCCCCTGCGCTATCGTATACGTAGAAGTACGCCAGCCGGGAATTTTGATGGTCTGACCAATCTGAAGAGCTTCAGGCGCGAGGCCGGGATTGGAATCCATGAGCAGTGGGAGGGGAAGATTGAAAAGTCCGGCATAGTACCAGAGCGAATCCCCTTTTCTTACTTGTACGTCCAACACAATTCCCCCTTACCGATACATCTTTATTCTATGTATATGGATTGTCCCCGTCCGGCATGAAAAAGGACGCTCTCAAGAAAAAAACTGCCCGGCGTGGGCAGCTCGATCCTTACGTAATGTCTTTTTTGGAAATGTACCAGTCGATATAATCAATATCCTCCTGTTCAGAACGTTTGGCGGCTTCCTCCTGGGATTTTGGTGGAGAAACGACGGCCTTGTCTCCTTCCTGCCAGTTCGCAGGGGTGGAGACCCCGTGCTCATCGGTCGTCTGTAAAGCTTTGACGAGACGTAGAATTTCCTGCATATTCCGTCCTGTCGTAAGTGGATAATAGATGATCGAGCGAATCTTCTGCTGATCATCAATAACAAAGACAGCCCGGCTCGTCTCTACCTGACTTTCTCCAGGCATAATCATGCCGTATTTCATTGAGACTTCCTTATCCAGATCGGCAATGACGGGAAATTCGATGGACGTGTTGAAATTTTCTTCAATGCTGCGGATCCAGGCAATGTGGGAGTTTACGGAATCAACGCTTAAGCCAAGCAGCTCGGTGTTAAGTTGATGAAGTTCAGGATAAATCTCCTGAAAGCCGACAAACTCTGTCGTACAGACCGGCGTGAAATCGGAAGGATGGGAAAACAGCACGAGCCATTTTCCTTTATAATCCTTCAGGCTGATATTTCCGTGGTTGGTGGGTGCTTCAAAATAAGGAGCACGGTCCCCGATTCTCGGCATTGTGACTTGAGAAACTTCTGTATCAAACTGAGCCATTATTTCTCCTCCTTGATAGGAATTTCGTTTCTGTATGTCTCTTACCACAAATGAGAGCGCTTAATCTTTTTTGGGAAAGAATGAATCAAAAGTCTGCCCTGTCGAATGAGCACAGAATTTTTATAGTTTTTCATGAAGAAGGAGGTGGAACGGTGTATTTTCAGGTATACTACGGGAAGGTATGTATACAGGAAGATCTTATTGAAGGAAGAAGGATAAGTAGTGAAAAAAACTTTTGAACAACTGGGTATGTCCCGGGAAATGATTGATCGATTGAAGAAACAGGGAATTACCGTACCCACTCCTATTCAGGAGCAGGCGGTCCCTGTAATCATGGACGGACAGGATGTCATGGGACAGGCACAGACAGGCACGGGAAAAACGTTTGCTTTTGCTGTACCGATATTAGAAAAAATCGATCCATCCAAGCCTCACGTGCAGGCGCTCATCATATCACCGACAAGGGAATTGGCACTGCAGATTACGGAGGAGACGAAGCGCCTTGCCCCGGAGGAGATTCATGTTCTGCCGGTTTATGGCGGGCAGGATACGATCAAACAGCTGCATAAGCTGGAAGGGACGGTTCATATTATTGTAGCGACTCCTGGTCGGCTGCTTGATCATCTGCGCCGGGAAACCGTCGACCTTACCCAGGTTGAGTACCTTGTCATTGATGAAGCGGATCAAATGCTGGAAGCCGGCTTTTATCCAGATGTGATGGACATCCTTGATCAAACGAATCCGGATAGGCAGTCCATGCTGTTTTCTGCTACACTGCCGTCTTCGGTGAAAAAACTCGGACGGGAAATGCTCCGCGAGCCCAGAACCATTCATGTGAAGCCCGAGAAAGAAACAATCGGCCACATTAAACAGCTGCTGTATCAAACGACAGACAGAGCCAAACAGGATGCGTTGATGACAATTATGCACGAGCATCGGCCATTTTTAGCTGTCATCTTCTGCCGGACCAAACGCCGGGCGAAGAAGTTGAATGATGCGCTCCTCGCCAAAGGATTCCTCAGCGACGAACTTCATGGTGATCTTACCCAGGCCAAACGGCAGAAAGTCATGAAAAGGTTCCGTGAAGCGGATATCCAATATTTAGTGGCTACCGATGTAGCAGCCCGGGGGTTGGATGTAGAAGGAGTCACTCATGTCTTCAACTACGACATTCCCCAGGATGCGGACAGCTACATCCACCGCATCGGCCGTACGGGAAGAGCGGGCGGCAAAGGGCTCGCCATCACCTTCGCCTCGCCGAAGGATAAGCAGATGCTGAGCATTATAGAAAAACAAACCAAACAAAAACTCGAACGCCGTACACTCGATACACTTTCCCCAGGCAAAAGAGAAAAAGAATAGAGCGAAGGATGCTGAAAGGCATCCTTCGCTTTTTTCATGCCATCCTTCCTTCATTTTTTCAGGAACAGTGGCACTTCTGTGGGTGAAGTAAACCGGTGGATGGATAAGCAGCTGCTAAAAAATGGGTCATAGACCTATACCGTTGTAGAATCTTCAGAAATATGATACATTATTAATGTAATTCCGAGTAAACGCATTGGGATTATAAATTATGGGGAGAGATGAAGCGATGGGAATGGAATTCGTCGACCTATTTAACCAATGGGCGAGTTCATATGATGATACAGTAGCAGGAAAAGATCCAGAATATAGAGAAGTCTTCGACGGTTATGAGGAAATGCTGGAGCGTTTAGCCAAGCTCTCATTATCTCCCGTATTGGAGTTCGGAGTAGGAACGGCCAACCTTACAAGAAAAATGGTCGATCAGAACAAAGTGGTCCTGGGCGTTGAGCCTTCTTCGGAAATGCGGAGAATTGCCAAAGTGAAATGTCCTGAAGCAGCAATATACGAAGGGAATTTCCTTGAATACCCTATGCTTCAGTCGCCAATCCGTTCCATTGTCAGCTCGTTTGCTTTTCATCACCTGACTAGTTCAGAGAAGAAAGCGGCCATTGTCGACTTTCATCAGCGTCTCGAAGAAGATGGCCAGGTGATATTTATTGATACCCTGTTTAAGGATAAAGATCATAAGAGCATGTTGATCAAAGAAGCCGAGCAGGCAGGATTTTTAAATTTAGCTCAAGATCTGCAGGAAGAATACTACCCCTATCTAGAAGAGATAAAAGAAATGTTTGTCGAAGCAGGATTTGAGGTATCGTTTGAACAAATTAACAAATATGCCTGGCTTATCCAGGCGGAAAAAGGAGAATGATCTTATGCCTATGAACGTAGAAAGCTTTAACCTTGACCATACGAAAGTCAAAGCGCCTTATGTACGTCTTGTTGGTGTGACCGAAGGGGAAAAGGGAGATAAGATCTATAAATATGATCTGCGTATCAAGCAGCCGAACCAGGAACACATGAATATGCCTGCGCTTCATTCTCTTGAACATCTGATGGCAGAAAACAGCCGAAACCATCATGAGCGTATCGTCGATATTGGACCGATGGGATGCCAGACAGGTTTTTATATTGCAGTACTGAATGATGACAGCTACGAAAATATTCTGAATGTGATCGAAAAAACGCTTCAGGATGTATTGGAAGCAGAAGAAGTACCGGCCTGCAACGAAGTGCAGTGCGGTTTTGCAGCCAGCCACAGCCTGGAAGGTGCTCAGGAGCTTGCCCGCGAGCTGCTGAACAAGCGTGACGAATGGACGGAAGTTTTTTAAAAAACGGGAGATGAGAATGCGATGGGGTACGTGAAGAATATCCAATCTTTGATTGGGCAGACACCTATGATTGAACTCACTCATTCAGCGATCCCGAATCAAGCCCGTATATTTGCCAAGCTTGAATTCATGAACCCAGGCGGTAGTATCAAAGACCGCCTGGGTTTAAAACTGATTGAGGATGCTTTAACACGTAATCTTCTGAAGCCTGGCGGGACGATTGTAGAACCGACCGCAGGCAATACAGGGATCGGTGTCGCTCTTGCTGCTATTGGAAAAGGGTTCCGGGTGATTTTCGTGACACCCGAAAAATTCAGTGTTGAAAAACAGACGCTGATGAGGGCCCTTGGAGCAGAAGTGATTAACACGCCGACGGACCAGGGAATGCGAGGCGCGATTGATAAAGCGCAGGAGCTGTGTGAACAGATTCCGGACGCCTTCAGTCCTCAGCAGTTTAACAATCAGGCAAACCCGGATGCTTATTATGAATCCATTGGTCCGGAAATTTATGCTGATCTTGATGGTGACGTCGATGTTTTCGTGGCAGGAGCCGGTACAGGAGGGACCTTTATGGGGACAGCACGATACTTGAAAGAACAGAACCCTGCTGTCAAGACGGTCATCGTTGAACCGGAAGGATCGATCCTGAATGGTGGAGAAGCGGGGTCTCATCGTACGGAAGGTATCGGTATGGAATTTCTACCTTTTTATATGGATACAGACTATTTTGATGCCATTCACACGATTGCAGATGAAGATGCCTTTGCCCGTGTGAAAGAGCTGGCTCTCAATGAGGGGCTGCTTGTAGCGAGTTCTTCCGGTGCAGTGTTTGAGGCCGCCCTCCGGGAAGCGGAGCAGGCAGAACCCGGGACCCGGATTGTAACTATTTTTCCCGACAGCAGTGAACGGTATTTAAGCCAAGGAATTTACGAGGAGTGAAAGCATGAGGAAAAAAACGCAGTTGATTCACGGTGGTATTACAGGAGATGAAAAAACAGGAGCGGTCAGTGTGCCGATTTACCAGGTCAGCACGTATGCTCAGGATGGCGTGGGGCAGCACCGCGGGTATGAATATTCGCGGACAGGCAACCCGACCCGTTTTGCCTTGGAAGAACTGATTAAAGATCTGGAAGGCGGGCACCGCGGTTTTGCCTTCGGTTCTGGGATGGCTGCTATTACGGCGGTCCTGATGACTTTCAATCACGGAGATCACATCATTTTTACCGACGATGTGTACGGCGGTACGTACCGTCTCGTGTCCAAAGTGATCAACCGCTTCGGCCTGGAAGCGAGTTTTGTGGACACGAGTGATACGGCGAATATCGAAGCGGCAGTCACGGATCGTACGAAAGCGGTCTACGTCGAAACGCCGACCAATCCACTGCTGAAAATTACCGACCTTAATCAAACGGCAGAGCTTGCGAAAAAGCATGACTTAACGTTCATCGTGGATAATACCTTCAGTACACCATACTGGCAGAATCCACTGGAGCACGGCGCGGATATCGTCCTGCACAGCGCGACGAAATATCTGGGCGGCCATAGCGATGTCGTCGCCGGGCTTGTCGTAGTAAATTCCGAACAGCTGGCAGAAGACGTTCATTTTGTGTTGAATTCTTCAGGTGGAATCCTCGGACCTCAAGATTCCTGGCTGTTAATGAGAGGAATCAAAACCCTCGGTATCCGCATGGAGGAAATTGAAGAGAATACCCGGCAGTTTGTCGAGTTTCTTCAGGAACTTCCGGAAGTCACGGACATTTACTACCCAGGGCTTCCTTCGCATAATGGTCATGATGTACACACGAAACAGGCAGGCGGAAACGGTGGTATGATCAGTTTTGACGTCGGCACCGCTGAAAAAGCCGACAAGGTGCTCCGCCATGTGAACTATTTTACGCTGGCGGAAAGTCTTGGAGCTGTGGAAAGTCTCATTTCTGTACCTGCCCAAATGACTCACGCGTCCATCCCTGAAGACCGCCGGGCAGAGCTTGGCATTACGGAGGGTCTTGTCCGCGTGTCCATCGGGTTGGAAGATATTGAAGATTTGAAGGAAGATTTCCTCCAAGCCTTAAGAAAATAACAAGAAAAAAGGGAGTGCTCTTATTAGAGCACTCCCTTAGTCTGTAGAAAAATCTCGTCCTATCCAGTTAGAGTTGTCCGTATGTCGTGTTGAGAAGGCACGTTCCGCTTATCGGCGGATGCTTGCCGCGGGCACGGCCTCAGCAACTTGGTCAAGAAAACCATTGGACCAAGTTAGCTGAGGCCCGCGCTGTTCCCGCAGGCGTCACCACCGAACGCTCCACGTGCCGATGCCTGTGGGAAAACAGCTTTACGCTATGATAAATGAGAAAGATGAGCATATAGCTCCTTCGCCATTTCAAAAGAACAGTACAGGCTGCGTTACTGCCGCTTGCGTGGGAAAGATCCTATCCATGATCAAGTATTGGTGCCCGCTCCTTTGGAGTCACTAGAAAAAGGGTTTCTAGCTGAGGGAGTGCTCTTATTAGAGCACTCCCTTTTTGTATAGGAAAAGAAGGGAGTGTCAAACTAACAGGGACTATCAATCAGGAGTGGAATGACATGGATTATATTCAATATAAAAAGCAGTTGGAAGACCGAAAGAAGGAATTGGAACAGCAGATGATGGATGATGACCAGTATGGCCTGAAGCGGGGATTTGCGAGTGATATGGCCTCGGGTGAATTGTCACAGTACGACAATCATCCCGCGGATTCAGGGACAGAGTTGTATGAAAGGGAAAAGGATATGGCCCTGCTTGCTCATTTTAAAGAAGAATTACAGGACATTGAATATTCGCTTCAGCAGATAAAAGACGGGACGTACGGCATTTGTGAAGTAACGGGGCAGCAGATTCCTGCGGAGCGACTGGAAGCTCTCCCGACAGCACGGACCGTTGCGGATGCATCACCGAATGAGGAGGTTCCCTCTGACCCTCCGGTCGAACAGGACGTGTTGACTCATCTTGAGAATGACTACGGAAGAGACTCGGATGATCCTGAATATAATGAACAGAATGCTTATGAGCAGGTGGCTTCCTTCAATCAAAGCAGCATGACCTATGATGATTCATCCCTTATGGACAATCAGGACGGTGTCGGCTATGCAGAAGAATTCGAGTCGTTTGTTTCGACGGATATGAACGGCTATACGGGAGCGGATGGTGTCTCCTTCCAAAGAAATGAGCATTATGATAAGTACATGGATGAAATGGATGAAAGGGAAGAGGAGCAGTAAACGAGAAAGGCCCGGGAGCATCCCGGGCCTAAGGCTGTAGAAAAATCCGTGTTATCCAGTTAGAGTTGTCCTGTCGTGATGAGGGGGCACGTTCCACTTATCGGTGGATGCTTGCCGCGGGCACGGCCTCAGCTAACTTGGTCAAGAAAACCATTGGACCAAGTGGATCTTCGGCTCGCACTGTTCCCGCAGGCGTCACCACCGAACGCTCCTCGTGCCGATGCCTGTGTGGAAACAGCTTTACCCTATGATAAAAGAGAACGTTGAGCATAGCTCTTTCGCCGTTTTAAAAGAACAGTACTGGCTGCGTTACTACTGCTTGCGTTGGAAAAATTCTATCCGTGACCAAGAATTGGCCCGCCCTTTGCAGTTATTAGAAAAAAGGTTTCTCTACAAGCTTAGGCCCGGGAGTGTCCCGGGCCTTCTTCTGATTAATAACCGACTTCAACGGCTGCATTTACGATGTACATCAAATCATTTTTGTCTTCTTTCTCTTCAAGAAAAATGCCGCTGGTTGTAACCATTCCACCCTCCATGACGGTGATGTTCACTTCGCCAAATGGAATGGCTTTTTTCACTTCCTCATGATCCAGCTGATCGAAATCGCAGGGGACGGCCAGTTTGACGTTAATTTTCATATTGTCCAGAGATTGTTCAGGAAGAACGGTCCGGATGCCCGGCATGGAATTGGTGTGGATGGCATTCTTGACTGCTCGGACAGCTGCCTTTGTCACATTCTGTCCGTGTACATCTGTTCCCATTCCGGTTTGTATAAACATAAGTTGATCCATATCATTTCCCACCTTTCTTCTTGTATGGTATCACAGGTTCCAGACGCTCCGGAAAGGATATGGACAAAGATCAGCGGATAAAAATTTCACTCCCGTCCATTAGTTTCGCCTATTTAGGTCAAACTAATGGTACAGGAGGGATGGACAGTGATGCGACTATGGGTGGTGGCTTTGATGGTGATCCTGATCACATCAGAAGCTGTTTCGGCGGAAAGTATGTATAAAATCATGCACAAAGATAAAGTGGCGGAGGATTGGGAGGTACATGCCGACTATCCTTTGTTTACGAATTTGGAAAATGAAGAACTGCAGAACATCGTCAATCACAGGATTGTTCAAAAGCTGGAGCATACGGCCGGGCGGGTGCAGAAGGGGGCAGCTGATTTCAGCGGAGTTCCTTATTTGTATTATGAAGAGTCCGCTGTTTACCAGGAAAAACATTTCTATTCTGTTGTTATGATTTCCCACATATCAAGGGGGGACCGTTACAATTCTACGGTCACATCGGTGAACTTTGAAGACAGGACAGGCGGGGAAGTGAAGAAGCTGCAGGATCTCTTTGATATGGCCAAGTTGAATAAGGAAGTGAAAAAAGTATTGGATGCTGATCCGGATCTTCGTGCTGAACAGCCATTTGCGGGTGTCCGTGAGAACACAGCTTTTTACATTAAGGATGATCATCTGGTGCTTGTATTCAATAAATTTGAAGTAGCGGCAGGTGTTCACGGCACACCAGAAGTGCCGGTTCCGATGAAGGGTCTTCTGAAAACAGAAATCAACGCCCCCCAAGTTCCCATTCCATCGGTTACATGAGTTTGTGCACATGATCCACAGCGGTGGTGTGGTTTTTGTACACATGAGCGGTTATGTGAAAGTTGTGTATTCGCTGATTATTCAGAAAGTTATTCACACTGTGCACAATGCTGTGGATAGTTTTCTCCACAAAAAAGAAGCATAAGCGTTCTGCTTATGCTTCCATCATTTCCTCATTATTCTGCTCACCATAATAGTGGAATAAATACTGGTCTTTCGTAATGACGTAAAGATCATACACATCCTCGTTACGGTTGATCCATTCGTAGACGTCCGGATAATCCTCGTTGGCAGAGGATACATACGGAATTTTGAGTGCGGCTTTCATGGAACGGACATTGGTACGGCGGATTTTCATAAAGACCGCCTGAACATCCAACTGGAAGAACAACTCTTCAAAAAACGCTTCCTTGGCAGGCTTGTTGTACCCCATACCGAAATAAGGACGGCCGATCCAAGTGGCTAAAAATCCTCTTCCTTCTTGTATATCAAAAAGATTGATCGTTCCGATTGGCTGGGCCCACTCATCCAGGATCGTACGTGAAACCAATTCACCCCGATCTTCTGCTTCTATGGTCTGCTTTGTCAAAAAGTAAAACTCATCACTTGATGAAGCTTTATGGCGGACATATGGAAAAACTTCAGGGTGATTCATCAAATCAAACAAAACCGGGGCGTCATGCAGTTCACGCTTTTTCAGCATAAAAAATCCCTCCTTGGATGAGGAGGGGGGTCGTATGCATAGGAAAGAACCATTCCTGGCTGGTTCGAACCCCCCTCGAATTTTTATCAATTGCTCACAAAAATCCGGGGTGGGAATCGAACCCACTAGAACCAGTACAGCTACTGGTGGCGCACCATTTGCCTTCCCTAAAACAGAAACTTATAAAGAATCATCTAAACTTATAATAATCCAAAACCGTAAAAAAGTGAATAAAATAATTGTAAAGTTGCGATGAAATTTTTTCCTTGTTTCGTCACCCTCCAGCCTTTATGTAAAACATAAAAAGGCACCCTTACCGTGAAGGCTGGGTGCCTATTAAACGTCCTCTACTTCTGTCAGCACAGTAAAGACAACGAGGCGCTCGGAATAAGTGGAGGCTTCCTGGTTGTACGATCCTGTACAGGTAATTAAGTTTAACCTCTGTCCGCTGGAAGGACCGAAAAGTTCACGGATGGGTGAATCTTGAAAAGGGTAGGACGCCATTTTTTCCACTGTGAACGTTAGGCGGGTTCCTTCATCATCATAAAGATAAATCTCATCGCCCTCTGACAGTTCTTTTAAATCAAAAAATACGGCGGGGCCGCTTCTCCCATCTACATGACCAGCGATGACGGAATTCCCCTGGTTCCCTGGTTTTGTCCCAGGCTCAAACCATCCGGTGTCCGTCAAGTTAGCAGGAACCGCCATTCCACCTTCATCGGTATACCCGAGTGACTGGACAGGGGCGTCGACGTCGATGGCGGGGATTTCCAACCGATTCGGTACGATGCCCTCCTGTTTGTCAGGAGATACGGTGGCGGCAGGTGTGTAATTCTGCTGGATCGGCTCGTTTTCAAGGGCGTCTCTGGTTTCTTTTTCTCCTGCGTGTGTTTCTTTCATAAACTCATCCTGGCTGGAGGTAGAAAGAACCCCGGCCTCTTTCAAGGGTTCTTCGCTAAGCAGGAAATAGCTTGCGAAGAAAACGAAGAGACCGAGGATCACAGGGGTTAAGATTCTTTTCATATCTTACTTACGCTTCAGATTTTCTGCGTGTAAGGAATACACCAGCACCTGCTGCTGCCAGACCCAGGATACCGGCATATAGAAGGGCATTGGATGTCTGGTTTGTTCCACCAAAACCAGTTTCAGGCATATCAGAAGGCATAGCGGATGAATCTTGAAGAAGGATTACTTCAGGATTATCAGCAGTCCCTACAGCGAATGCACTATAGACATTACCTGCTTCCAGAGCTGTTCCGGAAAGGTCAATCAGCTGTGTCCCATCTGTTGTGCGGACTTCCAGGTCATATGTTCCAGCTTCAAGTTCCTTATAATCGGTTACCATCGGGAATTCGGCGCCAGAGAAGACAGCGTCTCCATCGATAGGTCCTACATCAACAGCTGGAGCTTCTGGAATGAAGTGTCCAACGCGGATTTTAGCCATATCTTCACTTGCTTCCATGGAATCTTCAAGAGCTTTCAACTGCAGGTTCTCCAGGTTATCAACAGCTGCTGCTGTATAAGCTTTACCAGCTTCTACTGTAACATTTGTTGAAATAACAGGATCCTGTTCACCTTTTGTACCGGCTGCATAAATTTCAACGGTATGTTCTCCTGCAGGAACTTTCATATAGTCGGTAGCTGCTTTGAACTCAGCACCTTCAACAGCGGCTTCATCATTTAAGTATACGTCAACCGCAGGCGCATCAGGTGAAGCATGGACGACACGGAGCATAGCTTCCTCGTGATGATCTGCGAAAACAGCCGGGGCGAACATTCCAAAAATCAAAACAACAGCAGCAAGACTTGATAACAATTTCTTCATTCATTCCACTCCCTTGATTTTTTATATTCATTGCCGGGAAGGCAAAAAATATCGAATTCATACAACGCTGTGTAACACTTGTACAAGTTTTGTTACAGTCTACCTATTACCGTAAAGTTTGAATTCGAAACATTATATTTGTAATGAATGTGCAAAAAAAGCACCGGGATGAATCGGTGCCCTTTTTACTGCCTTGCTATGGATGGATGTTATGCGTTATCCGCTGTGATCCCCGGCGATAGTGAAGTCATCTTTACCATCGAGCACCTCATCGACATAATTTCTTCCCCAGGCGTACATCGCTTCCAGAATCGGGAGCAGGCTTTCCCCGTGTTTGGTCAGCGAATATTCCACTTTGGGGGGAACGACCGGGTACACTTCCCGGTGAATGATATCGTGGGCTTCAAGTTCACGCAGCTGGTTGACGAGCATCCGCTGGGTAATTCCCGGCATAAGGGTCTTCAGTTCTCCGAAGCGTTTCGTTCCTTCTTTTCCTAAATGCCAGAGAATCAGCATTTTCCACTTTCCACCTATAATGGCTAAAGTTAATTCTTTTTCACAGTTGAATGATCGTTCTCCCAAATTCGGCATCATGCTCTTCCTTTCTATATAAAAGTCGAGGGGGCAGTATACTTTTTTTCACTACGTGTGAAAAAAATGCGTACTTTTTTTGTTTCACTAGGCTGAGTATACTAATCCCTGTGCCACAGCGTAAAGTTTTTAACCTGGGGCTTATCCAACTCAAAGAAGAAGGAGTCGAAGATATATGAAATTACAACTTGCTTTAGATCTTGTAGATATTAACGGTGCCATTGAAGTGGTGAAGGAAGTGGAGAACCATGTCGACGTGGTGGAAATCGGCACGCCGGTCGTCATTAATGAAGGATTGAAGGCTGTGAAAGAAATGAAGAAAGCCTTCCCTGATATGACCGTTCTTGCCGATCTTAAAATTATGGATGCGGCCGGTTACGAGGTCAGCCAGGCGTCTGCGTCAGGAGCAGACATCGTTACCATTCTTGGAGCTGCTGAAGATGAATCCATCAAAGGAGCCGTAAAGGAAGCGAAAAAACAGGGGAAAGAAATTCTTGCCGACATGATCGCTGTTCAGGATATTGAAGCACGTGCCGGGGAACTGGATCAGCTCGGTGTGGATTATATTTGTGTACACACGGGTTATGATCTCCAAGCCGTTGGAAAAGATTCCTTTGCAGACCTTGCTGCTATTAAGAAAGTAGTCAAGAACGCGAAGACGGCCATTGCGGGCGGCATCAAGCTCGAAACCCTTCCGGAAGTGATCAGCCATAACCCTGATTTGATCATCGTCGGCGGAGGAATTACCGGCCAGGAAGACAAAGCATCAGCAGCCAAGCAAATCAAAGAACTCATTACCCAAGGCTGAGGTGCTTTATGAATGCACAAGCGTATATGAAGAAGATTACTGCTGAGCTGGAAGAAAGTATTTCACTTATCTCCCGTGAAGAAACAGAAGCACTAATCACCCAGATGCTTCAGTCCAGGAGAATTTTCGTTGCGGGCGCCGGCCGTTCCGGCTTAATGGGAAAATCTTTTGTCATGCGTCTCATGCATATAGGGCTGGACGCTTATGCGGTAGGTGAGACCGTCACAGCTGGACTGGAAGAAGGGGACCTTTTGATCATCGGTACAGGCTCTGGAGAAACCGTTTCGCTTGCGGCTGTGGCAGAAAAGGCAAAGCGTTTAGGTGGAAAAGTGGCGGCTGTTACGATCAATCCTGATTCTACCATCGGTAAAACAGCGGATCTGACGGTTCAAATGCCGGGAGCTCCCAAAGACCGTGGTCAGGAAGAGTTCCGCACGATCCAGCCGATGGGATCCTTATTTGAACAAACGATGCTCGTCTTATATGATGCTTTAATTTTAGGTCTGATGGAGAAAAAAGGCCTGGATTCAGAGATGATGTACGGAAAGCATGCCAATCTTGAATAAATGAAAACAAGCCTCTTCCAAATGGGAGAGGCTTGTTTTTTTATTCCTGGTAGTAAACCATTTTTCCGTTGATCATTGTCCATATCGGCTTGGAGAGATACTCGAAAGGGTGACCGCTCCATAGGACAAGATCGGCATCCTTGCCTTTTTCGATAGATCCTACCCGGTCATCCACGCCGAGGTTTTTCGCTGGAGTAATGGTAATGCCGCGCAGGGCATCCTCAATTTCCATTCCTTCTCTGGCCGCCAGGGCTGCGCAGATGTTTAAGTATTGGATAGGGGTGTAGGGGTGATCGGTCGTAATCGATACTTTAATGCCGTAGTCATGCAGAATTTTATACGTCTGCCACGTTTTGTTGCGCAGTTCAATTTTAGACGCTCGTGTAAAGGTGGGTCCGACAGATACCTGGAGATCACGGCCGGCCAGCTCGTCTGCGATCAGGTGCCCTTCTGTACAGTGTTCGATTCTTAAATCAAGATCGAATTCATCTGCAAACCGGAGCGCTGTAACAATGTCATCCGCTCTGTGTGCGTGGATCCGGACAGGGATTTCCTTGTTGAGAGCTTTAAGTATCGGCTGGACACGGAGGCCTGGGTCAGGATCTTTCATGGCAGCATAAAATGTTTCCCGCAGCGTCCCCATGATGCCAAGACGGGTGATGGATGCATTTTTGGACTGGGAGTGAATGCGTTTCGGGTTTTCACCGAGAGCCAGCTTCAGCCCGGCCGTCTGGCGTAGAATCATATGGTTGATGGTATGGCCCACGGTCTTTATAACCGACGTCATCCCACCGATCATATTGGCGCTCCCCGGCATAATGTGGGCGGTCGTGACACCGGCTTTGCGCGCATTGAAGAAAGCAGGATCCAGCGGGTGAGCGCCGTCGATAGCTCTTAAATGGGGAGTGATGGCTTCAATCGTTTCGTTGGCATCACTGCCTGCCCAGCCTGTACCTTCATCATATAATCCGAGGTGGGTGTGGACGTCAATAAAGCCGGGATACAGATCCATTCCTTTTCCATCAATGCATTCCGCTTGTTCAGGAATTTGGAGGTCCGCTCCATAATCCTGAATTTTTCCGTCGACAATGTGGACAGAGCCGTTCGGAATAGATGGAGAGGTGATCGGGTGAATATGGACATTCTTAATGACAGTCATCATAAACATACAGCCTTTCCAATAGTTATACTTTTATTATACGGTTATTCTTTCCTGTTGGCTCTAAAAAAAGAACAAAGCCCAGGACTTTGTTTCTTCTAAACTGAATAAAAGTACTTTTTTTTCGTGGGGCTGTCCTTATTATTTGGATATTCACGTTCCGCTTTTGCCGTGGGTAAGGCCTCAGCTAACTTAGGCTGTTCCCGCAGGCGTCACCACCGAAGGCCCCTCGTGACCGCAACAGATCACGGGCCGGAAATCGGTCGATATACAAACCGTTTCTCTTGGAATTGTTCTTACATCCACAGGGAACAAGCCGATTTTTTAATACATCAAAAAAGTGGAGCATACCTACACAAATTCGAATGAACAACAGGGCAGAGAATCAGACGTTTCTCTACAAGCTGAAAGGACCAAAGTGGGGAACTTTGGTCCTTGTTTGTTAGTTTTCCAGAATAGAGGCAAGAGCCGGCTCTAGTTCGGGATACTTGAAGCTGTACCCTTCTCGGAGTGCTTTTTTCGGAATAACGGCCTGACCATCAAGGAGCAGGGTACTCATATCTCCAAGCGCTGCCTTCAATGCGAAGGCCGGAGCCGGGAGCCAGTGCGGCCGGTTGAGAACATCCCCCAATGTCTGTCCGAAATCCTTGTTTCGCTTCGGATTGGGAGCCGTTCCATTCAACGGGCCCTCAAGGTCGGGGTGAATGAGCGCAAATTGAATGAGGCCGACAACGTCCTGGACGTGGATCCAGGACATCCACTGTTCACCGGAGCCGAGGTTTCCGCCGACCATCATTTTGTAAGGGAGGACCATTTTAGGAAGGGCGCCTTCCTCACCTAAGATAATTCCGAAGCGCACATAAACGGTTCGCACCCCTTTTTCCTTGGCTTTAGCCGCCCTTTCCTCCCATTCCACGACGACACTAGCAAGAAAATCGTTCCCTGCCTTTGTCGTTTCTTCCGTGAACGTTTTCGTTTTGGATTGTCCATAAAATCCGACAGCTGACGCATTGACAAGTACATCCGGCTTTTCAGGAAGGGCATCGATCAGATCAAGAACGCCCTCAGTGGCTTCGATCCGGCTCTGGAGGATGGTCTGTTTCTTTTCTTCTGTCCATCGTCCGCTGTTCAATGATTCGCCGGCCAGGTTTACGATGGCGTCCAGCACAGGCAGTTTCTTTTCCGGGGAGAAGGATTCCTTCAACCATCCAACATAAGTGACCTGATCTGTATTTTGATGCTTCTCGGGGCTGCGGGTCAGTATGTAGATGTCATGACCTTCCTTTTTCAACGCTTGTACGAGTTTCTGTCCTACAAACCCTGTCCCACCAGTAACGGCAATTTTCATTTCTATTCCTCCTGTTCTATGGATAGGCTGTCTCCGGTCCTTTATCATGTATCCAAGGTGGAGTCGTGGTAAAATAAACGCATTGGGGTGAAGCGAATGGCTAAATTGACAAAAATTACAACGCAGAAAAAAAATAAGGCGCGGTACAATATTTTTCTGGATAAAGGCCAGGGAGAAGAGTACGGATTCAGTGTTGATGAAGATGTCCTCATCAAGCACAAGCTCCAGAAAAATATGGAGCTTGATGATGCCGCTGTCCAGGCACTGATTCAGAGTGATAACCTGCATAAATCCTATACCCTTGCCATCAATTATTTAAGCTACCGCATGCGTTCGGAAAAGGAGATCCGCGACTATCTCAGGGAAAAGGAAACCGATCCGGAGCAGATCGATGAAATCATCAAGCGGTTGAAAAACGAGCGGCTGCTGAATGATCAGGAATTTGCCCGCTCCCTCGTCCGGACGAGGGTGACGACTTCCAGTAAAGGTCCGCTCATGGTGAAAAAGGAACTGATTGAAAAAGGAGTCCATGCGCAGACCGCAGCAGATGCGCTTCATCATTATTCTTTCGACGAGCAGATTGAAAAAGCCTTGAAATTTGCAGAAAAGAAAATGAGGAACGATGGCAGGAAGTCTCATAAACAGCAGGTCCAACAGGTACAGCAGACGCTGATGCAGAAGGGCTTTACAGGGGATGTCATTCAGGAAGTGATCGCACAGCTTCCCGATGAAGAGAATGAGGATGCGGAATGGCAGGCCGTCGTCCACCAGGGGGAGAAGCTGCTCCGGAAGTATTCTTCCAAGGCGGAAGGCTATGAATTAAAACAGAAGGTGAAAGCGGGCCTGTACCGAAAAGGGTTTGCATTCGATTCCATCGACAGGTTCATGGAGGAATATATCGAAGAAAGCTAGCATGAAAAAAGAACAAGCAGGTGACTTAAACGTCAACTACTTGTTCTTGTTTTCTGAGCAGGCCTTTTTTATCAAGGTCTTCAATGGCTTCGTGAACATGATCGACAACCGTACCGGCTTTCGCTTTCACTTCATCACGTGCTGTGGACATGACGTAGCTGTGCGGTGTCATTTCAAACATGCTTACATCATTAAAGGAATCCCCGACACAGGCGACTTCTTCAGGGGCAAGGCCGAGTCCTTCGATCAACTTTTTCAGACCACTCTGCTTATTGATGTTTTTAGGCATCATATCCACGCAGGATTCGTGGGAGATGAAGCTGTCGATTTCTTCGCCGAAGGTGCTTGCGACTTTATCAGCAGCCTTGATGACATCGGCTTCCTCTCCGTGCAGGGTAATCTTGGACGGGGTCACTTTTGTACCGATTACCTCATTCAGTTCCGGCTTAACGATGATGTCATGGAACATCTGCTCGGAAATGAGGTCGATCCAGTGGCTGTGTTCCTTTGTAAAGGTTTCATCAGCTGTCGACACCGTTTTAACCATCGGTTCGTCATCAATTTCTCTGACAATCCGGTGGGCAAGCTCAGGGTCGAACGTCTTTGCGAGGACCGGCTTGTTCTGACTGTCAAAGACGAAAGCGCCGTTCTGGCTGACGCGGTGTCCGTTGACGCCTACACGTTTCAGCACCTCGCTGATTTCATGGTCCATACGTCCGGAGGCTACGGCAAGCGGAGTCCCGTGGTCGATCATCTTTTTTAAGGCATCTACATCTTCATTCTTTATATAATGGTCCTGGCCGAGCAGGGTGCCATCAAGGTCTGTAACAAACAATTTGATCATGGAAATGCTCCTTCCTTTGGCATTTATCAAGTACCTTCATGATTGTACACGACGTAATCGCTTACACACAAAGGAGAATACCTGCCCGTAGTTTAACCTCTTGTAAAAAATACAAATCAACTATAGGATAGAAGTTATGAGATGACTGAAAACGCTTTTAGTGTGATGTTAGTGGGGGACCGTTATGGAACAGCAATTAACAATAAAAAAAGTATTGAATAATAACGTCATCATTGCTGCCCACCCGTCCTACGAGGAAGTGGTGCTGATCGGAAAAGGAATCGGCTTCAACAAGTCCACAGGGGAGGACGTCTCCTTCGACAAAGCCGACAAAACCTTTCTTTTGAGCAATGAACAGGAAAAGGAACAGTATGTCAATCTGCTGCCTCACATTGATGAAGCGCTGATTGATTTTATGAATGATATCCTGCACCATATCGAAGCGAGGATGGGACAGGAGCTGAACCAGCATATCCACGTGGCTCTGACTGACCACATTGCTTTCGCCATCAACCGGGCCAAAAAAGAAATGCAGTTCTCGAACCCGTTCCTGTTCGAAATCGAATCGCTTTATCCGAAGGAATACCAGGTGGCGACAGAAGTGGTGACGATGATTTACGACCAGATGGGCATTCATTTTCCGGAAGGGGAAACCGGTTTTATTGCGCTGCATATTCATAGTGCGGTCACGGATAAGACGCTGCGGGAAATCAACCGGCATAACCAGTTGATCACCCGGCTTGTAGGAATTGTGGAGAAAACCATGGACGTTGAGATCGACAAAAAAAGTGTCGATTATCATCGGCTTGTCCAGCACCTTCACAGAGCGATCGACCGTGTCTACCAGGGGGAATCGGCAGGGGATGAAATTCGTCTCGCTGAGATGTTGAAACAGGAGTACCCGGTATGCTATAATCTTGCTTGGAAGTTGATTAAAGTGATGCAGAAACAGCTGAATAAACCCGTGGATGAATCAGAAGCCGTTTATCTGACGATTCATCTGCAGCGTTTAACCCATAAATCCTAAAACGTACGTGTTACTGACACGATCAGGCATGAGTACATGCAGGGGAAGTGGTTATCATAGGGATAGGTCTATCCTTATGCCACTTTGGCCTGCTGTGCTCATGCCTTTTTTATGTCCATAAACAGATCGGCTTCAAGTCATCATTCCTACCTGGTCATCATCTGTTTAAGACTGAAACCGTTTTAGTTTGATTGCTCCGGCATTTCTGCCACAAACAAAAAGGAGGAAATACTTATGTTTAAGAATGCTTTCGGCACACTGCAAAAAGTCGGTAAAGCGTTGATGACCCCTGTGGCACTCCTGCCTGCAGCCGGTATTCTTCTCGCTTTTGGTACAAGTTTTGCACAGGACAGCTTTGTCGACAAAGTTCCATTCTTCGGTACCGACTGGGTGCAGACACTGCTCCAGGTGATGGCTGAAGCTGGTGGAATAGTCTTTGCCAACCTGCCGCTTCTTTTCGCTGTAGGTGTTGCCATTGGTCTTGCTAAAGGCGATGGTGTTGCAGGTCTTGCTGCGATTATCGGTTACTTAATTATGAACGTTGTTATGGGCGTGCTCGGAAATGTCGATGCCGACATGGTCTCTGATCCCGCTTATGCGGAAGTACTCGGTATACCAACGCTCCAGACCGGAGTCTTTGGTGGTATTATCGTCGGTATATTAGCAGCATCGATGTACAACCGGTATTTCAATATAGAACTACCACAATTCCTCGGGTTCTTTGCCGGTAAACGTTTCGTTCCAATTATCACGGCGTTTACGTCCTTGATCCTGGGTGTCATTATGCTTTGGGTATGGCCGTTTGCACAAGCCGGTCTGAATGCTCTTTCCCAGCTGATGCTTGAAGGAAACCAGACCATCTCTGCTTTCTTCTTCGGCCTGATTGAGCGATCCATGATTCCATTTGGTCTGCACCACATTTTCTATTCACCATTCTGGTTTGAATTTGGTTCTTATACCAACGCGGCCGGTGAAATTATCCGTGGTGACCAGACGATTTTCTTTGAACAGCTGAAAGACGGCGTTGATTTTACTGCTGGTACTTTCATGGTCGGTAAATTCCCGTTCATGATGTTCGGTCTTCCAGCAGCAGCGCTTGCCATTTATCACACAGCGAAGCCGGAACGTAAAAAAGTGGTCGGAGGAATCATGGCTTCTGCTGCCTTGACTTCTTTCCTTACAGGGATTACAGAACCGATTGAATTCTCATTCTTGTTCGTAGCACCGATCCTTTTCGCTATTCACGCTGTATTTGCAGGATTCTCCTTCATGATCATGGAGATCCTTGGGGTGAAAATCGGACAGACCTTCTCCGGTGGTCTGATTGACTTTATTCTCTTTGGTGTCCTTCCCAACCGTACAGACTGGTGGTGGGTCATCATCGTCGGACTTGTCTTCTCCGTCATCTACTACTTCGGGTTCCGCTGGGCGATCCTTAAGTTCAACCTGGCTACTCCAGGCCGTGAAGACGAAGCAGAAGATGAAGAAGAGGATGGAGAAGTGGGCGACCTGCCATTTGAAATTCTTGAGGCGATGGGCGGTCAGAAAAACATCGACCACCTGGATGCTTGTATCACAAGACTCCGTGTCTCTGTAAACGATAAAAATGATGTAAACAAAAACCGTCTGAAAAAACTAGGTGCTTCCGGGGTCATGGAAGTTGGAAACAACATCCAGGCTATCTTCGGCCCTGTCTCTGATACACTGCGTGGACAAATGCAGGACATCATTGATGGTAAAACACCACGTTCTAAGGAAGATGTAGCTGAAATTATGAATGAAAAGAAACAGGCAGAAGCCCCTGTGTCTAAAGGCGAGCTTGCGTTTGTCAGCCCGCTGAAAGGGAACATCATGCCGATTACAGAAGTGCCGGATCAGGTCTTCTCTGGTAAAATGATGGGAGACGGTTTTGCCATCGAGCCGGTTGACGGAAAAGTTGTATCACCGATCAATGGTAAAGTGCTGAACGTATTCCCTACAAAACATGCGATCGGTCTTGAAGCTGATAATGGCATGGAAATCCTGCTTCATATCGGAATTGATACGGTAGGATTGAAAGGTGAAGGATTTACAGCTAAAATAGCTGAAGGAGACGAAGTGAAGCAGGGGCAGGCGTTAATGGAAGTCGATCTGGACTTCGTTAAGGAAAACGCTCCGTCTATTGTGACACCGATTATCTTTACAAACCTTCAGGAAGGCCAGAGCGTCAGCCTGAAAGCGTCTGGTGAAGTGAATCATAACCAGCCGGATATTGTAGAAATCACTGAATAAAAAGGAGAATGTATCATGGCACAACAAACAATGAAAATCACATCTGCGGACGGTGTACACGCACGTCCAGCCACAGCACTTGTACAAGTAGCCGGTAAATTTGAATCTGACGTAAACCTTGAGTACAATGGCAAGTCCGTTAACATGAAATCCATCATGGGCGTCATGTCCCTTGGAATTCCAAGCGGGGCTGAAGTAACGTTCTCTGCTGAAGGTGCAGACGAAGAAGAAGCAGTAAACGCCGTTGTGGCAAAAGCAAAAGAAGAAAACCTTGGTGAGTAATTCATAAAAAAGACAGCCTGCCGATCCGGCAGGCTGTCTTTTTATTTTTTAGCTCTGTTAAAGTCTGTTGTTGATATTTTAAACGATTACTAAATCGTCTCCGTCTGGAATTAAGGGTCCGGTCCGTTATTTACTCAGAGCATGGGATGGCAGGGAAAACCGTCCGCTTTTCTCGGGAACGAAGTTTGAGGAGGCTCACGGTACCCCACGGAAAGGGAGTCATTCCCAAGGCCGCCTCATACAAATCCCATGACAGAAAGGGGTGACTTGAGCTCACATGTTAAATAACAACACCAAGCAATAACAAAGCCTATTTTTTAACGGTCAACAAATATTTCGGCGCGGCCGTCATCCTCTTTGTAAATTTGATCTGCTGCGATTTCCGGGCTCTTCATCTTCTCCGGGTGTTTGACGTGGTCCGTCTCCTTCCAGAATGGTGTATTCATCCCGCCCATGTAGACAGCGGTCGCTGTGATGCTTTCTTCTTCCCATTCCTTCTGCAGACTCTCTGTGAAGCCTCTGAGAGCAAATTTACTGGCGCAGTAAATGCTTTCGTTCTTTTTCCCGCGCAGGCCGGCTGTGGAGATGATATTCAAAACACGGCCTTCAGACTGCTGCAGAAGGGAAAGAGCTGCCTGTGTCATAAGGACCGTACCTTTGACGTTGGTTCCCAGCAATTGCTCTATATCGCTCTCAGAGTAGGAGGACAGCTCTCCGAAAATACCGATTCCGGCGTTATTGATCAATACATCGACGTGGTCAATATTTTCTACAGCTGAAGCGATGGAGGAAGGGGTTGTAATATCGCATACGATGATCTCCGCGCTTCCTCCATTCTGTTCAATTTCTCTCTGTACAGCAGCTAAAGGTTCATATTTCCTGCCGCTCAACAATATATGGTTTCCTTCCCTGGCATAGGTATGGGCAAGAGCCCTTCCCAGTCCGGTTCCGGCACCTGTAATCCAAATCTTCAACAATGAAACCAGCCTCCTTGTCCTGTCATATATCCATTGTCCCTAAAGCCTGTTAGAATGTAAAGAAAGGAAAGATAAGGGGGAGAAGGATGGAACGGAGATACAGTGACTATTCAGAGAAAGAATTAAGGGATGAAATCGCACGGCTGACAGAAAAAGCCCAGAAGGCGGAGCAGCTCGGCATGGTCAATGAATACGCTGTTCATGAACGGAAAATCATTATGGCTAAAGCCTATATGATGAATCCGGACGATTTCTCGGCAGGGGAAACCTACGAAATGGACGGGGACTATGTGCACACGTTTTACATCCAATATATGAATGGTATTTTTGCCTGGGGTTACCGGAAGCAGCAGGGGCAGAAGGTGAGCACAGAGGAAGAGGCCCTGCCGATTTCCATGCTCGGCCGTCAAGTGCAGGAATAGAAAGTATGGGGATTTCACACCAGCAATGGTGTTGGCCTTATTGCGTATGTATACCGCTCCGCTTATCGGTGGATGCTTGCCGCAGGCGTCACCACCGAACGCTCCTCGCCATCGTGCACAGGGAGTAGACATATTACAAAAAGGCGCTGGTAAAGGATGCTTTTCCTTTATCAGCGCCTTTTAAATAACAGGTGAAGCCACGCATTCACAGAAACGGTACAGCATCAATTAAAAAAGACTGTCGAGTCATTCTCGACAGCCTGAACCGGGTATATGAGGTACCTGGTTTCTTTAGTTTCTTTTTCTCATTTGAATTTCAGTGATCTGGTTCGCCTGCGTCTGCTCTGTTTCTCCATTGACACGTCGGCTCATGTGCTTGGAGCTTCGATGGGAATGAGAAGCCGGAGCGGCTTTGAAATTACGCTTACCCATGGTAATTCCTCCCTGTGTCGTTGACATCACGGTGTCTCGATCGGGCCGCACGTTCCTGCGGCTTATTGTTGATCGTTCCGTTCGGACGCTTGTTTGAGTATTCACTCTGATCATCCGGTGCGTGGGTCATATGAACATTTGGGAAATTTTTGGCCTTGTTACGCATTCGTCACCCTCCTATGCCTCCGGGAAGAGGCAGGCTTAGTATACCCCGACTGCTGCCTATGATGTGTTATAATAAAGGGTAAACTATGGCAGAGACGGAGTGGTACCATGAATGAAATTTATCAGCGTCTGGCTGAAACCTTATATAAGCAGAACGAACATCTGACAATGGAAGAGGCCCTTACATGGGTCGAGCTTCTGTGGGAGGATTTCGAAACGACACGGGCGAAGGCAGGCCGTGAATACGAAGGAAAGAAAGTGACGGAGCAGATTGTCACGCAATGGATCCAAAATTACGGACCAAGGCTTCATGAGTTCGCGGCCACCAATTCGAAATACAAAAAGATGCTTGAGAAAAAAGGGGATCTGCATTAAAAAAGGAGCCACTTCAAAGTTGGCCACTGAAAAACTCCTTCCTATCAAGAGAAGTGGTTAATGTTGATTCTCACGAATCGCTTGTCGATGGATGTTTGCCGCGGGCACGGGCTCATCGAACTTGGTCAAGAAGATCACTTGACCAAGTGGATCTACGGCTCACGCTGTTCCCGCAGGCGTCACCATCGAACGCTCATCGTGGAATCAACGGTGTCCCATCTGAAAAAGTGTTTTTCTTGTACAATGAGAAGAATACATAAACACACGGATATGGGGCTGCCTCATTTTCGGGCTCGAAGTCATGCGACTCAAGGGGCCATTGCGATTTTTACAACGAATGTGAAACGAATGAAGGAATAGGAAGGACAAGCTTCATGAATATAAAAAAAGCGGATGGCATGGAATACTTTATCCATACCATCCGCTTTTTTAAACTTTACCGTTAACAAATCCTTAGTTTTTCGGTGGCCTCACTTCAAAGAGGCCTTTTTTCTCATTACGACTTTGATTCCATCGGACTGAGTTTATTCTGCAGTTTTTCTTCCGTGAACACCCAGCCGGTATAGGAATTGAGAATCTTCAAGTTGTCTCCGTGCTCATCATCAATCTGCGCAACAGCTACAAAAGGATAGCGTCCGCGCGAGCGGTAGCGCAGATCAATGAAACGGACTTCTGTATACTCGTCAAAGTAGCTTAATTCATAGCGGTAGACGGGTGAGAAGGACAGAAAGGCTTTGATGTTCTGGTCGGTTAATGCTTTTTGAACAACCGGATCATCGTAATCAATCGGTTTATTCACAAATCTGTCCAGAATTTTCAAATGTCCGTTTTCGGCTCTTCCTACGTAATAATGTTCCGGAGTCGTAATAGCAATCCGCCATATGTTCTGCTTGATGGTGGGGGAGGTGGCGATCTGAGTCACTCCGTCCACATTCTCATGAATGAGGCGGACAAGTTCCCTTTTATCGAAATACCGTTTCACGTAATAAATGGCAATAACTCCGTAAATGATCAGCCACATCATTCCGGGTGAAGCCCCAAGGTTCCATGCGACGATCCCGGCGATATGCAGAATGAAAATATAAGGGTCGAAGGTGTTGATGAAGCCATAAGCGACCCAGCGTTTCGAAATCGGACGGTAGGCCTGGGTTCCGTAGGCGTTGAAGATGTCTACGAATACGTGAAGAATGACCGCCAAAAAGCTCCACAGCCACAAATGCAGAAAGTTGACCTCCGGGTTAAATAGGTATATGATGCCGGGGATACTGATTCCCCATAAAAGGACCGCCGGAATGGAGTGGGTAATTCCACGGTGATGGCGGATGTAAACGGCATTGTTTTTCAGTTTCAGAACAGTGTCAATGTCCGGTGCCTGCGACCCGACGAGCGTGCCGATCAGGACAGCATTGAATAAAGCCGGGTCAGAGCTTACGGCTGGGTCAAGCGTAGCGATACCGCCAAGAGCGACGCCCATGACCACATGAGTACCAGTATCCAACGTACAAACCTCCTTTTTGGGTGACGAAAACGTTAAATAAGAAAGGTGTTTCCAGTGAAACCGAAAGAAAGAGTTCCCTTCCTATTGAATCATACCAATGTAAATGCTTTTAGAGATGATCTTATATCCTGGTTTAAAAAAGAGCAGAGAATCCTGCCCTGGCGGGAAAATCAGGATCCATACAGAGTCTGGGTATCAGAAATTATGCTCCAACAGACCCGTGTTGATACGGTTATTCCTTATTTTAACCATTTTATGAGCAGATTCCCAAGCCCGGAAGCCTTAGCCGAAGCCGATGAGCAGGAGGTTTTAAAGGCATGGGAGGGGTTAGGTTACTATTCCCGTGCTCGAAATTTGCAAAACGCTGTCAGAGAAGTTGTCGAATCCTATGACGGCGTAGTACCGAGTGACCCGGATGAACTTGGGAAACTGAAAGGCGTCGGCCCCTATACGAAAGGGGCGATCTTGAGTATAGCTTATGATACACCGGAGCCGGCTGTCGATGGAAATGTGATGCGGGTACTTTCCCGTATTCTTTATGTAGAGGATGATATCAGTAAACAGAGCACAAGAAAGCTGTTTGAAGAACTCGTCCGGCACTTGATCTCCAAAGAGGATCCATCCGCCTTTAATCAGGGGCTGATGGAGCTTGGTGCCCTTATCTGCACACCGAAGACACCGTCCTGTATGCTTTGTCCGGTGCAGGATCACTGCAGCGCCTTTGAAAAAGGAGCTGAAACCGAACTCCCTATTAAAGCGTCGAAGAAAAAACAGAAAAAAATCCCTTACCTGCTGCTTTTAATTGAAAATGACCAAGGTGAGGTATTGATCGAACAGCGTCCTGGAGAAGGGCTTCTGGCCTCGCTGTGGCAGTATCCGATGGTTCCACTGGAAGATGTGGATCAGGAATCCGTACCGGTCTGGATGTACGGGGAATATGGTCTGAAGGTAGAACTTGGGGAAAAAGTGGATCACGTCCGGCATGTGTTTTCCCATTTGATCTGGGAAATGGATGTGGTCAGAGCCGTAGTGAAAAGCGGCCGTCTCGATCATGAGCGGGCGAGGTTTGTCGACCGTGAAGCAATGTTTGATTATCCATTTCCCGTATCCCATCAAAAAGCCCATCCGTATATTAGTCCGTAACTGTATGAGTGCCGCTGGTCCAGGAAGCTTCCTTTGCTTCCAGACCGCCGCGGCGCTCTATTTCTTTGTTGATTTCCCTGAGCAGGGTGACCCCTTCTGCATTCAGATAGGGAGCGGCCTGCGACAGGGACGTATGAAAATACCCCAGCTCTTTTTCTTCCCAATTCTGTTTAGGCTCCATCGTCAATCCAGCTAAATCTCTTCCAACATACATAAAAGAACAGCCTCCTTTTCCTCCTTAATGTATGTACAATTGTCCTGCTCATACAAACAAAATTCGACAAATACACATGTAACAAACCTGTAAAGTAAATGTAACGAAGTGTGGAAAACCTTGGTATCAAAGGGTTCGACTGCCTTTGTTGGTATTTGTAGAAGTTTCGGAGTATTTACAAACAATTGTCTTTTATGAATAATGGGATTTAGGTTATTTGATTGCACAATTATAACAATTCATACATAGGGGAGAGTAAAGAATACATGAATAAGAAAAAATTGGTTACGGCGGTCAGTGGAGCTTTGCTTGGGGCATCTGTTATGGGAACTTCAGTTTTTGCGGATGAATTGCACAAGGTTAAATCCGGGGATACAATCTGGGATTTAAGCAGGCAGTATGACGGATCTGTTTCAGAAATCAAATCATGGAATGGTCTGAATTCCAGCATGATTTACGTTGGTCAGAGTTTGATTGTTGAAAAAGATGCATCATCTTCACAGAAATCAACGTCGTCTTCCAATTCCGGAAGTGGATCCTACACTGTTAAAAGTGGTGATTCCCTTTGGGCGATTGCAGTAAACCACGGCATGTCTGTTTCTAAGTTGAAGAGCATGAACAATATTTCCAGTGATGTTATCCATCCTGGACAGAAGCTTTCTCTATCTGGAAGTTCTTCCAACTCCAGTAAGTCTACTTCTTCCAGCAGCTCAAGCTCTTCTTCATCTAAGTCAACAAGCACGTATACAGTTCAGAGTGGTGATTCCCTATCTGTTATTGCATACAAGTACGGAACATCCGTATCCAGCCTTAAGAGCCTGAACGGCTTGTCCGGTACAACGATTTATGTAGGTCAGAAGTTGAAAGTAAGTGGTGAAGCGTCTACATCATCTTCTTCTTCTTCATCTTCATCCTCTAGTCATACATCTACCACGAGTTCTTCAAGTTCAAACTCTGGATTTGTAGATGGACTGGTTGCAGAAGCTAAAAAGCACATCGGTACACCATATGTATGGGCAGGAAGCACACCATCCGGTTTTGACTGCAGTGGATTCCTTAACTACGTATTCGCACAGGAAGGCGTAAGCATTCCACGTACAGTAGCTACCATTTATGCAGACAGCCGTATGCAGTCTGTCAGTGATTCCCAGCGCCAGGTTGGAGACATTGTCTTCTTTGAAACTTACAAGCCTGGAGCTTCTCACGCAGGAATCTACCTTGGAAACGGCAAGTTCATCCACACAGGTTCTACGAACGGCGTGGAAATCAGCTCCCTTTCCAGCAACTACTGGGGAAGCCGCTACATCGGTACGAAGCGTCTTGCCAACTAATCAAAGCATCAGAAAAGAGCGTCCCATCAAGGGCCGCTCTTTTTTTTGTGAAAAATTTCGGTCGATGAGGAATGAAACAAAGGCTCGCTGTACACAATAATTTTTGCGGAGGTGATACACATGGCTAAGCAACCGAAACAAAACAAAACAGCAGCTGGTACGGATGTTAATCACGTAAAACAACAAAACCAACAAGCTGCTCAAGGGAATTCCCAATACGGCGCTGAGTTTGCCCAGCAAACAGATGCACAGCACGTAATCGAGCAGAACCAAAAATCTCAGGCGAAGAAAAAGTAACCTGAATCTTTGGCAGGTTGGCCGGGCTGTTTGATTAGCCTGTTGCAATCTCCCATGAGAAAGAGCCGTCCCGGCAGCGGGCGGCTCTTTTTTCTATTTCTTCCTATATAATGGCCGCCTTGAATTCTCCACCCGTTTTCCTGAAAAAGATGGGAGCGTCCGGCACACTTTTCAGAGTAATTGTTTTCATTCGCTTTCGTTTGTCGTTATAATAGACAGAAGGTGATACGGTAATGAAAGGGAAGGGGGGATCTTATGCCCGGCCCGGAAGCAGGGAAGCGGATTGAAATACAAAGCTATAAGCATAATGGGCATTTACACCGTGTTTGGGAAAGTACAACGATATTAAAAGGAACGAGGCACGTCATCATTGGTGCCAATGACCGGACGACCGTCACAGAAAGCGACGGCCGCCGCTGGGTGACCAGAGAGCCTGCCATCTGTTACTTCCATTCCAAGTACTGGTTCAACGTCATCGGGATGATTCGGACAGACGGCGTGTACTATTACTGTAATATCAGCTCTCCCTTCATCTATGAGGACGGAACCATCAAGTACATCGATTATGATCTCGATGTGAAGGTGTTTCCGGATATGACGTACAAGATTTTAGATGAGGACGAGTATGAAGTTCATAAGAGAAGAATGAACTATCCTCACGTGCTGGACCGTATTCTGTATAACAATGTAGATATTTTACTTAGATGGATCAGGCAGAGAAAGGGGCCTTTCTCGCCGGAGTTTATTGATCAGTGGTACGAAAGATATTTAACGTATAGATAATGAGTGGATGCGCACTTCTAAGGAGTGCGCTTCTCTTGTTGTTCAGGTGAAAGAAAGCAGGTGATTTTTTGGACAGCATCAAGAGATACTTGAAGTTTGTCAAACCGTATAAAGGAAAAATAATTTTAACCGTTCTTATTGGAATCATTAAATTCTCCATTCCGCTGCTGATGCCGTTGATAACGAAATACGTCATTGATGACATCATTAATGCAGATCAGATGGCCCAGTCGGAAAAAATGGATCAGCTGCTCTGGCTTATGGGCGGAGCGCTCTTCGTTTTCCTCGTCCTGAGACCGCCGGTGGAATACATCCGCCAGTATCTCGCCCAATGGATCGGGAGCCACATCCTCTATGATATCCGTGAAAAGCTGTTCGATCATATCCAGCGTCTTAGTCTGCGGTTTTATTCCAGGACAAAGACAGGAGAGATCATTTCTCGTGTCATTCATGACGTTGAACAGACGAAGACGTTTGTCATAACAGGCTTAATGAACATCTGGCTCGATATGATCACGATTGTTGTTGCGGTTATTATCATGCTGACGATGGACCCATGGCTCACACTTGTAGCTATTGCTCTGTTTCCGTTTTACGGGTTTGCAGTCAAATACTTTTACGCTCGTCTCCGCCAGTTGACGCGCGATCGTTCCCAGGCACTTGCTGAAGTCCAGGGGCATCTGCATGAACGAGTGCAGGGTGTTCCGGTCACTCGAAGCTTTGCTTTGGAAGACCATGAGCAGGCCCAGTTCGGTACGAAAAACAAAAACTTCCTGGATAAGGCGATTACGCACACCAATTGGAATGCGTACACGTATACCGTGACGAACACGATTACAGACCTGGCTCCGCTGCTTGTCATCACATTTGCCGGCTATCAGGTCATTACTGGATCGTTGACGGTCGGTACGATGGTCGCGTTCATTGGCTACATGGACCGTGTGTACAATCCGCTGCGCAGACTTGTGAACTCAGCCACTGTCCTGACCCAGTCGATTGCTTCCATGGACCGTGTCTTTGAATTTGTCGATGAGGAATATGACATTGTCGATGAGCCGGAGGCCAAGAAGCTGGAGCATGTAGAGGGCGATGTCCGCCTGGAGGGCGTTTCCTTCCGTTATGATGAAGAAGATCCACTCGTGCTGAAGGACATCGATCTGCATATCCAAAAAGGAGAAACGATCGCCTTTGTCGGTATGAGTGGAGGCGGTAAGTCTACACTGATCAGCTTGATCCCGAGGTTTTACGACGTGACAGCAGGAAAAATCCTGTTGGATGGCACGGATATCCGAGAGGTTCAGGCTCGTTCGCTCCGTGATAAAATCGGGATGGTGCTGCAGGACAACATTTTGTTCAGTGAATCCATTGCGATGAATATCCGGATGGGGAACCCTGATGCGACAGATGAGGAAATGATTGAAGCTGCCAAAGCCGCTAATGCTCATGACTTCATTATGGATCTTCCAAATGGTTACGATACCCTCGTCGGTGAACGTGGAGTGAAGCTTTCAGGTGGACAGAAGCAGCGTGTGGCCATTGCGCGTGTCTTTTTGAAAAACCCGCCTTTGTTAGTGCTCGATGAAGCGACGAGTGCGCTTGATCTGGAAAGTGAGCATCTCATCCAAGGGGCACTGGAGCGTCTCGCATCATCGCGGACGACATTCATCGTTGCCCACCGCTTATCGACAATCACGCATGCGGATCGGATTGTGCTCATTGAGAACGGAGAAATCGTTGAAGTCGGTCCCCACCACGAGTTAATGAGGAAAAAAGGTCATTATTATGATCTTTATCAGGTTCAGGAGCTGGATGAGCCGGCCACCTCTTCCCATACGTAAAAAAAAGGCGTCCGCATGTGCGGATGCCTTTTTTGTGTTTTAAGAAAAAGTGTATGGCCTCAACTGACTTGGTCCGTGCTGTACCCGCAGGCGTAACCTCCCAATGGATGTGTCTAAGAACATCATTTTCTCTTAAAAACCGCTGGAGAATGTCCTTTTTTAGTGAAATTGACGAAAAAAGACTGCCGGAAATCTTCCCGGCAGTCTAAAGCCCGCGTGTGCGATGCTTTTTTTATTTGTCTGATGTCTGGATGAAGTCACCCTGATGATGGTTCTGGTAACTTTTCAACAGCCTCTTCAACCGTTCAAGCTGATAATGGTATTCCATCAGCTGGGAGGCGAGGGGAAGGAAAACGAGCTTATCGGGATTGTTGCTTTCTTCATACACATGCATCAGCCGCTCGACCAATAAAGGAATATCCGGTTCCTCGATCCGCCTCAGAGACTGCTTGTGCGTTCGTTTTATTCTTCCTTTCAAGCTCAACACCAGTTTCTCGTGGGCGTTGATCAGCTTATCCAGTTCCTGAACGACAGCATCCTGGAAATCCTCCGGAATCTGCTCGATCTTATGGTCCAGCCTGTAGAAGGCCTTCAGGACATCAAAAGATTTTTTCGTCGTCGTAATCAGCTGACGGAAGAGCACCATTTTCCTTCCTTTGGAAAATCGGCTGCCCTTGAAGTAGGTCCGTTCCTCTGAATACAGCAGGTACGTGTGATCTACCCAGCGCATGTCATCCTGAATCCTCGTAATTTCATATTTTAAAGCGGGCTCGTCCGACAACTGTCTCGTTGTTACGCGGAGCCACTGCAGAATATCATTGGTGGCACTGTCGATCTTCGTGAACAACCGTGTCTCATACCTTGGAGGCAGGAAGACGAGATTCACGATGAAAGCGGCCAGAATACCGAGAATCATGGATGAGAGTCGTGAGCCGGCGAAGTAAAGAAAGGTCTGGTCGGTGGCATCCATCAAAGCGATGACTGCTACGACCGCAAGAGATATCGTATTTTCGTTCATCTTCATCGTCGATGTGACTCCGATGACGAGGATAATCGCAAAGCCGACGACAAAAGGATCATTACCGAGGGTGAATACGGCAACGATGGCAATCATGGCCCCGATGATGTTCCCCTGCAGTTGTTCAATAATCGACTGATAGGAACGGTAAATCGAAGGCTGAATGGAAAAAACAACAGCAATGGCAGCGAGTAATGGGGAGATGAAGCCGATCAGGTGTCCGAAATAAAGAGCTATTCCGACCGCCAGACCTGTCTTCATCATCCGTGCGCCCAATTTCATACAAGCATCATCCTTTTTACATGAAACCTCCTCGATAAAGGAGGACTGCCATCATTATACATGATAATAGGGTAGGAAGAACAAAAGAAAAAGGCTTATGCGTGAAATCAGCATAAGCCCAAGGGGAACCAGTCCCAAGAGCTGGTTCCTATGAAAAGGGAAAGAAATGAAACAAAGATCATAATTCGTGGGAATATTCAGAATTATAAATATATAATAGCATGGAATACCGGGTTAGGCAACTCCCTTTCCAGAAAAAATCCCCTTCTTATATAGGAAGAAGGGGATGGTGTTTATTCAGCGGCCATAATTTTGAATGTCTTCTCAACCGCTTCGAGTGTCCGGTCGATATCTTCGTCCGTATGAGCGGTCGTTAAGAACCAGGCTTCATATTTAGATGGAGCGAGGTTGATGCCCTCGGCTAGCATCAGTTTGAAGAAACGGGCAAACCGTTCTCCATTTGTGTTTTCCGCCTGCTCGTAGTTTTCTACCTTTTCATCTGTAAAGTAAACCGTTAAGGCTCCTTTAAGGCGGTTGATCTGAATCTGTACGCCTGCCTGTTCCGCGTGCCGGAGGATGCCTTCTTCGAGTTTTTGACCGAGACGGTCCATCTCGTCGTACACACCTTCCTGTTGAAGGATTTCCAGACAGGCGATTCCTGCTGACATGGAAGCTGGGTTACCAGCCATTGTTCCTGCCTGATAGGCCGGTCCGAGCGGTGCGACCTGCTCCATAATATCGGCTCGTCCGCCGTAGGCACCAATCGGAAGCCCGCCGCCGATGATTTTACCCATCGCGGTCATGTCCGGTTCGATGTTCAACAACTGCTGGGCGCTTCCGTATGTAAAGCGGAAGGCCGTGATGACTTCATCATAAATGACAAGCGCACCTGCTTCATGGGTCAGCTCATTCACAGCTTCCAGGAAACCAGGCTTTGGCTCAACAATTCCGAAGTTGCCGACGATCGGTTCAACAAGAACCCCTGCAATTTCATCGCCGTACTTGCGGAGTGCTTCCTTGAACGGTTCAATATCGTTGAATGGAACGGTAATGACATCCTGGGCGATCGATGCCGGTACTCCTGCAGAATCCGGTGTGCCAAGTGTGGAAGGTCCGGATCCAGCGGCGACGAGGACAAGGTCGGAGTGACCGTGGTAACAGCCGGCGAATTTAATGATTTTATTCCGGCCGGTGTATGCCCGCGCGACACGGATCGTCGTCATGACCGCTTCCGTTCCGGAGTTTACAAACCGGACTTTATCAAGGGAAGGGATGGCATCTTTCAACATTTTAGCAAACCGATTTTCGAGAACCGTCGGTGTGCCGTACAGGACGCCGTTCTGTGCTGCCTTCGTAATCGCCTCCGTAATATGCGGGTGGGCATGTCCGGTGATGATCGGCCCGTAGGCACCAAGGTAATCGATGTATTCGTTGCCGTCGACATCATAGAAACGGGAGCCTTCCGCTTTGTCCATATAGACCGGTGTCCCACCTCCGACACCTTTATAGGCGCGTGAAGGAGAGTTCACCCCGCCGACGATGTGCTCTTCGGCTTCTTTATATAATTGTTCTGAACGTGGAATGTTCATGCTATACCTCCTAACAACTGTTTCACTTTCTCATTGTAGCATGTTTGTCCATGTCACAAGATAGAAAAGGACCGCCCTGTCTCAGCAGGCCGGTCTTTCTCTGTGTTTCATCACTAACGTATGCAACTGTCCGGTCGAACCCATGAGGAATATACACTGGTTTATGGTCATCCCATCAGTTGATGTTCATCTTAGTATACGAACGCTGCACCAACGATAATTAGAAGGATGAAAAGAACAACGATCAGCGCAAAGCCTCCGCCATATCCGTAACCCATTACAATTCCCCCTTTCCATGGTTTACAGTATCTTATGCCTTCCCCTGAAAAACGGGCTGTGCATCCGCCCGTTTTTTCGGCAAATATCTTCGTGGGGTAGAGGCATATCCAACTCGAAAAAGACATAAGAAAAAGTAAAGCCTGTCACCCATCTTCACCTGGATGATAAGAAGGAGCACGCTATGATTACGATTATCGTCAGCATCCTTTTACTGCTTCTGATGGGGGCGAGTCTCCGGCAGATCTTTCACTCCCTGGAAATCGAGCACAAGATTTTTTCGAGTCAGCTGTTCATTGCCGTGATGCTTCTGTACACCATCGTGATGATTGGCTTCGGCCTCATTTATACGGTGCTGATTCTGGAGGGGGTGGATGTATACCGGACAGGCATCCCTTACAGACGGGTATCATGGATCGAAGAATTCATACGTAGTATCTATTTCAGCGGTGTCACATTATTTACCGTCGGCTATGGAGATATGCTGCCTGTAGGGGTGGGGAAGTGGCTGGCGATTCTAGAGGCTATGATCGGTTACACCCTTCCCGCAGCTCTTGCTGCAAAAGTATGGCAGAGTAACAAAAAAAGAGACTGAGATTGGAAGTTTCCTTCTGAGTAAGGTACCCTAGAGGATAGATATCTTTAAGGAGGGTGCTCATATGTCTATAGAAAAAGGAAAGCAAGTCGAAGATTTCACACTGCCGGCAAGTAACGGGGAATCCGTTTCTTTGTCTGATTACAAAGGAAAGAACGTCGTCCTGTACTTTTATCCGAAAGATATGACGCCGGGGTGCACGACAGAAGCGTGTGACTTCCGTGATCATCATGAAAGTTTCGAGGATCTGGACGCGGTTATTCTTGGTGTCAGCCCGGACCCGGTTGATTCTCATGAGAAATTCATTAACAAGCATGACCTTCCGTTTATGCTTCTTGCAGATGAAGACCACAAGGTTTCCGAGGAGTTTGGCGTATGGAAGCTGAAGAAAAACTTCGGCAAGGAGTATTACGGCATCGAGCGCTCCACTTTCATCATTGATAAAGAGGGAAACCTTGCTGAGGAGTTCCGCAAAGTGAAAGTAGAGGGCCACGTGGAAGCGGCTCTTCAATACATTCGTGAAAACCTTCAATAAGAACAGCTTGAAACCATAGTCCACAGGTGACTATGGTTTCTTTATAAGCTAAGATAAAGAAAAAGAGGATGGAGGGGACACGATGAAGATTGTTTCAGCTATTAAAAGGGTTCCAGAATCAATCCGGATTCATTTGAGCCGTCGTTTTGACGGGGTGGATTTCGTTTTCTGTCACGGGATGCATGAGGCGCAGCATTATTTAGCAGAAGCCGATGTGTTCATTACATACGGGGAGGATCTGGATGAAGAAAAAATCCAGGTGGCCAAGAAATTGAAATGGATCATGGTCTTGTCAGCAGGCATGGATCGGATGCCTTTTGACGAAATCAAAAAGCGCGGTATCCTTGTGACCAACGTCCGGGGCATTCATGCCAAGCCGATGGCGGAGTACGCGATATCCATGCTGCTGCAGGTGTCAAGAAAAGCCAAGACGTTGATGAAGCAGGAACAGAAGCGGGAATGGAGCCGGAGGGCTGAAATGAATGAAATCAGCGAACGCACGATGGTGCTGCTCGGCACAGGGGCCATCGCCCAGGAAACGGCCCGTCTCGCCGGAGCTTTCGGGATGACAACGATCGGCTTGTCCAAATCCGGACGGCCGAAGGAGCATTTTGACCAGGTGTACCCGATTTCCGACATCCACCTTGTCCTTCCGAAAGCTGATTTTGTGGTTGCTGTTCTGCCGAGCACCGAAGAGACGAGGGGCATGCTGACTTACGCCCATTTTGCTGCTATGCCCGATCATGCGGTCTTTTTGAACATGGGAAGAGGAGATCTTGTTCCGGCTGACGTCATTATGGATGCTGTAACCACCGATGAAATCGCTCATGCCGTGCTTGATGTGTTTGAAGAAGAGCCACTTCCAGAGGCTCATCCATTCTGGGGAGAGGAAAATGTGACGGTCACGCCGCATATCTCAGGCATTTCTCCTCATTATGTGCCGCGCGGCTTTGCCATTTTTGAAGAAAACCTTGAGGTGTTCCTGAACGGAGACGGTGAGTTGAGAAATATTATTGATCCAGAACGGGGGTATTGAGATGCGTATTTATACAAGATCCGGTGATAAGGGGCAGACCTCCTTGATTTACGGCCAGCGTGTCGCGAAGAATGATGTAAGAGTGGAGGCCTACGGAACGTGTGATGAGGCTAACTCAACCATAGGCGTTGCGCTCAGTCATCTAAGGAAGGAAGACTGGACGAATAAGGCAGCTTTCATGCAGACCATGGAGAAAATCCAGACGATTCTCTTTCATGTTGGGGCGGAGCTTGCTACACCCAAGGGGAAGGATGTCACTTGGAAGCTGAAGCAGGAGCATATTGAAGACCTTGAACAGCAGATTGATACGTGGGACCAGGAACTTGACCCGTTGAAGAATTTCATACTACCATCAGGGCATGAAGCGTCAGCCGCCCTCCATCTGTCCCGTACCGTTGTGCGCAGAGCAGAACGACTGGCCGTTACGCTGGAGGATGAACTGAACAACCCGCTAGTTGTGTCCTATCTGAACCGCTTATCGGATTTCCTGTTTGTTGCGGCCAGATATGTGAATAAGAAGCTGAGCGGAAAAGAAACACCCCTCCATCCCGATGTGTAATCCAACGTGGAATGCGGGCTTCCATATTGACAACCGGTTTACGGAAAGGTTACACTAATTGTAAGCATTCTAATGTAATAATTTTATAAATCAAGAATCATTTTATGAAAGCGAGGTGCATGACCGTGTCTGATCATCGACTCCAGGATGCGATTGATACATTGAAATCATCCGGCGTCCGAATCACTCCACAGCGTCATGCGGTGCTTGAATTCCTGCTTAATGCAATGACCCACCCTACAGCTGATGAAATATACAAAGCGCTGGAAAGTAAATTCCCAAACATGAGTGTGGCCACTGTTTATAACAACCTGCGCGTGTTCAAGGATATCGGATTGGTCCGGGAGCTTACTTATGGAGACTCCTCAAGCCGGTTCGACTGTAATACGAGTGACCACTACCATGCGATCTGCAACAACTGCGGAAAAATCGTGGATTTCCACTATCCAAGCCTTAACGAAGTTGAATCATTAGCTGAACAGGTGACGGGATTTGACGTAAGCCATCATCGTATGGAAGTCTATGGAACGTGTTCCAAATGTCAATCAGAAATGGCCCACTAAACTGAAAGCCCTGCGCTTTCAGTTTTTTTATGGCATTTTTTATGAATGGATACAAAAAAAGACCCGTGGATAACGGGTCCGGACGGCTCAGGACTGTGTAGGAGCCTTTTCGTTTCGGTATTTCTTCTTATTGTACTTCTCATCGAAATCTTTACCTTCCAGGGACTTGTCCATCGTCAGCGGCTGATCACAATGCATGCAGGCGTCGACCCGTCCGAGCATCTTGGTCGGTTTCTCGCATGAAGGACAGATGATCTGGATGGTCCTGGTGGAGAGCATGCCGATCCAGAAGTAAACGACGGTGCTTAGTCCGACAAAGCCCATCCCTAAAATCATGAACGTTGCCATAAGCCAGACGATGTCCTTGAACAACAGGCCGATGTACATGACTCCGATACCGAGAAAAATCAGCCAGAAAGCAAAAGAACGGATCTTGTTGATTTTACTGCTGTATTTTAACGCCACTAAGGCTCCCTCCTTACTTATCTACCACGTAGTATAGCATATTTTTCTAGGAACAAATACAATACGGAAAAAGGATTTTGACGCATCGTAGCGAATTAACACAGGAAAGGGAAATTGAATATGGGGGAAAGACAATGGAAGATTTATTACGCCCGATTTATCAGGAAAGAGCCAGCCAGAGCAGTACCCTGGGGATCCTGATCCTGGAAAAGAACAAACCAATCAGTCCGGTCACGGATAACTTTGATGTGATTCTCTTCATTATCGTACGGGATGCAGAAGAGCTGTGGTATGTGAAGCACTATGAATTTGAGAACAAATCAGCAGCAATGCATATTGTGGATGAAACCCTCCTCCATCACTGGATTGACACCAGCTCCTACCGGCGGGCGGTGGAATGGGTGATTAATGGAAGCATCATCTTTGAAAGAAATGAATATGTGACTTTAATGAAAGAGCACCTTCGCGAGTTTCCTCAAAAGAACCGCAGCCTGAAGAAAGCGATAGAATTCGCCAAACTGATACGCAGTTACAGTGAATCCAAGGATCTTTATGATTCTGAACAATATTTGGATTCCTACAGCAGAATGGTGAGCTCGCTCCATTATTTAGCCCGGTTGTCCATTATAGAGAAAGGTTTTCATCCGGAAGTCACCGTATGGAATCAGGTGAAACGGATTGAGCCTGAAATCTATAAACTCTATCAGGAGTTAATTGAGAGTGGGGAGCCGACGGAAAAACGGATCCAGCTAATGATTCTGGCCGTTGAACATTCCATCAGCAAGCGAGCCCGTTCCAGCGCCCGGCATTTGTTGGAGTTGATGAACGACAGGGAAGAGCCGTGGTCGTTCGGCGAATTGAAAGTCCATCCGGAAATTCAGGAATATATACTGGATCTATCCTCGATGATCGAGTATCTCGTTGAGCACGGAGCCATCGAGGTGATCCCCCAGGAAACGAAGGGACCGCAGATTTTCCACCGCACCTATAAGCCTGTAGAATAACCCGACCATTTATAGTTGAATGTCCTCTTCCATCGATTTATTAAAGGAAGAGGACTTTTTTAATAAAAACCATTGACCGTTCTTAAACAGGCGTGCTATATTATTAAACGTCGCATTAAGAGCGGCTCAGCGGAGCAAGAGACGCCGTGAAAAAACAGCAAAAAAGTTATTGACTTCAATAACGTTGCGTGATAAATTATTACTTGTCGCTTTAAGAGAGCGGCATGGTGCTGAAAAGCACTAAAACAAATCACGAAAAAAGTTGTTGACACTAACAACTTCCCGTGATAATCTAGTATTTGTCGCCAAAAACGAAAACGAAACGCTTTCTCAACTTAATGAAAAAAGTTGTTGACATGAAAAACGACACATGTTAAGATGATTGAGTCGCTGTTTTCAAACGGCTGACAACATTTGATCTTTGAAAACTGAACGAACCAACCAGTACGTCAAAACATTTCTTCTTTAATGAAGAAATTTGAAACAAAGCACATTCGGTGTGCAAATGAGCAAGTCAAACTACTTTTATGGAGAGTTTGATCCTGGCTCAGGACGAACGCTGGCGGCGTGCCTAATACATGCAAGTCGAGCGCGGGAAGCGAGTGGATCCCTTCGGGGTGAAGCTCGTGGAACGAGCGGCGGACGGGTGAGTAACACGTGGGCAACCTGCCTGTAAGATCGGAATAACCCCGGGAAACCGGGGCT
>NZ_AUDY01000012.1 GCF_000425705.1 Halobacillus kuroshimensis DSM 18393 | reverse complement strand
TTTCATCCGGAAGCCATGATTCATTCAGATCAAGGCTTTCATTACACTCACCCTCATTTTCAATCTAGAGTGAAAAAAGCTGGCCTTCTCCAGTCGATGTCCCGCAGAGGAAACTGTTGGGATAACGCCCCAATGGAATCATTCTTTGGTCATTTGAAAGATATGGTGGATCATAAAGCATGTGAGAGCTTTAACCAACTAAAAGAAGAAGTGAACAACTATATAAGTAAATATAATAACGAGAGATATCAGTGGAAGTTAAATAAGATGACCCCGGTACAATACCGAGGCCATCTCTTAGCTGCCTAAGGCTCTTTTTATAAACTGTCCATATTATGGGGTACAGTTCAACAGCCGTCTCAGGGACTTTTTTTAAGGAAACACTAAAAGGCTTCCCCCTTACGGACAGATCATTTAATCAGTCATGGCTGTCAACTGCTGGGAAGAAGCCGCTACTTTACCAACGGCATCATTGATTTCATCAATAACGTACGAAAAATGCTGCAGCTCCTCTTCCATACTTGCATTGTAGGCTTTGTTCTGCCCCATCGCCGTAACAATTTCCGTAAAGAAGTGATTGATCTGCTCCATACTGTCCGCACCCTCTGCAATCATCTCATCGATACTGCCTACATGGCCGGACACGTTATGGATCTGTCCACTTGTAGAATGAATCAACTGGGAAACTTCTGCCGCAGAGGTTTGCGTCTGCTCCGATAATTTACGTACTTCAGCGGCTACAACCGTAAACCCTGCTCCATGCTCCCCTGCGCGCGCAGCTTCAATCGAAGCGTTCAGAGACAACAGGTTGGTCTGTTCAGCGATGGAAGAAACGATCGTCACAATTTTACTGATTTCTTCAGCGATCCGGCTCAATTTTTCCATATCCCCGGAGATTTCCCTGATGGTCTGCTGAATCTGATTCATCTGCCGTTGGTGTACTTCCAGCTGCTTCTTGCCATCAAGCGACTGCTGCTCCACTTGACGGGCCACCGCTGTTCCATTTTTAGAGTCTGTGACCATTTTTTCCGTTTGATCGGTCAGCTGTTCTGTAGAAGCACTGGCTTGCTGGGAAACAGCAGCCACTTCAGCGGACATCTGGTCCACTTTCAGGTAGGCTTCCTCTCTTTTCTCTATTTCTTTTTCCCGTAAGGCATCCGCTTCTCTTTGAAACATTTCCAGGACGAGCTGCTGTTCGATGCTCAGTATTTTTGTCGTCGCTGCAACCGCCTGCCGGTAGTCGTCTTCTTCCAAATGCCTGTCATATACCTCCAGGAATGAGAGCAGTAAGTCCTGAAACGCAGACATGTACCATTTGGGCTCCAATCCGATTTTCAAGTGTACCGCGGCAATCCGCTTCCTTTTTTCAATATAAGCCTCATCGATGACGCCCGAAAACATCTCTTCCATATGAACAGCCAGTGTTTTCCGCAGGCGGTCAACGGTACTGTGGTCCTTAATCATTTGCTGAAGCATCGGCACGCTTTCGAGATTCACGTAAAATTTCTTCACAATCGCATCCATTTCTTCGCTCACCATCGGCTGCAGGTCCCGCAAAACAGCGAGGTCGTCTGCCGTCAGCTGAATCATTTCACACTGACGATGAATATCTGAACCTTCAGGGACGTCGATCACCCCTGTCCTTCCCTCTCCCAGCTTCTTACGCACGGCCTCTTTTCTCTTATTCAACCATCCCATATCAAATCCCCCTGCATGTCTTTTTTTCTTATATCGTCGTTTTTGTAAAAACAGTTAAGGGGGAAAAGGCACACAGTGACTCCGCTACTCCTCCAGGTGGTTTTTGATTTTTTGCAGCATCTCCTGCATCTGCTTGATTTCTGTGGGTGTCAGCGGGTCGGTCACTTCGCTTTCTAAGTCGTAACGGATGTGCTGAAGCTGCTCCTTCCGCTCTTTCCCAAGAGACGTTAAATGAATCAGTTTCGTACGTGCATCCTTTTCAATCGATGCTTTATAAACCAGACCTTTTTGAATAAGGATATCAATCAGCTTGGACAAGGAAGAAGCTTTGATACCAAGCTCTTTCTGCAGATAAGACTGCGTCACCCCATCCTTTTCGTAAAGAACGAACATGACATTCACATGGGAAACGCTCAAATCTTCCTTTTGGAGCCTTTCGTTCTGCAGTTGTTTGATGGAATGGGATATTTTCTGAATCTGATAGCCAATATCCTCATTGTGTGATTCGTTCATCGCGTTCACCCTTTCTGCCGCTATTTTATCATAAACAGATTTCATTGAACGATCATTTAATTAGTTTCCTAACTAAATTTATGTTATGATGAATTCCGAATTGTTAAAGGAGGTATGTACGATGAAACCATTATCCAAAGCGGGAGTTTTTGCCTTAATGCTCGCGGCCAGCCTGACCGTTATGGTCGGCAGCGCCATTACTCCCGCCTTACTCGATATATCCCAGCACTACAATATGGAGGACTCAGCTGCCTGGCTGACGACACTCCCTTCGCTCGGCGTTGTCCTGTTCGCTCCGCTTGCCGGTAAATTCATCGACAAGTCCGGACCCTACAGAGCTTTGTGTACCGGACTGATTTTATACGGAGGATTGGGAATAACCGCCATCTGGCTGGACGGGACTGTGTTGGTCTTAGCCGACCGCATTCTCCTCGGCGGGGCAACGGCTGTCGTGATGTCTTCGGCTACCGGGCTGCTTGCCGAATTTTTTGAAGGAGAGAAGCGCCTGAAGATGATGGCTCTGCAGGGTATGTCCATTGAAGCTGGGGGCATCATCTTCCTGAGTATCGGAGGCATCCTCGGAAGTTTCGGATGGCAGTTCCCCTTCCTGTTGTATCTTCTCGGTTGGATCGCTCTTGTTTTTCTATTGTCTTTCGTTCCATTTACAAAAAAAGAAACCGCAGAGGAAGCAGAAGCAGATGAGGGTTCTTCTTCCGAAAAAATCTGGCCTGTGTTGTTATCCGCTATGCTCGCCATGACCATCTTTTTTGTAACGATGGTCTCTGTGCCCTTTTACCTGGCCGAGCACTTTCACATGACTTCCACAGGAACGGGATACTTTTTGGCGATGATCTCTCTTGTCGCCGTCATATCAGCGAGCCAGATGCCTAAGGTGGTCAACAAAATCAGTGACTACTCCACATTGATGACCGGATTCTTTTTATTCGGAGGCGGCTATCTGCTGCTTGGGCTGAATCAGACCTCCCTTCTGCTTGCCGTAGGGGCGGGGATTTTGATTGGTTTTGGATTTGGCTTTACCATTCCCCTTGCCAACCATATGACCGTGGAAAAAAGCAGCACGGCCAACCGCGGGAAAAATCTCGCCTACTTTTCTTCCGCTGTTTTTCTTGGACAGTTTTTATCGTCCTTTGTAGACAGCATTTCCGACGATCTGTCCATCGTCTACCTTTTAACGGCTTCGGCCGGATTGTTGATCAGCGCCATTTACTTCATCACATTGAAAAATGTGCGTACGGGAGTGCAGAAGAAGAAATCCCCTTCTGAAGGGTGACAAGCAAAAGGCCTGTCCATGAATGGACAGGCCTTTTCTTATGCGTCGCCTTTATAGCCAAGGCGGGCACGGTCGATATATTCATCCGGCTCGGAGCCGAACTCAGTACTGTGGTTCTTAAATTGAGCCAGCCGCCCGTTCCGTTGCTCACCGTGACTTTTGCGTTCCTTGAACTGCCGGTCGTGCTTTTTGTCCTTTTTGCTCATCCCAATCACCTCATACAGGCTTAAGTGTTACACGCTTAGTTTTGGAAAAGCGGTCAACGCTTATGCATGATGAAGAACGGTGGAACTTCCCCATTTCTCCAAATGCTTCCTGAATAAGGCCATCACCACAAGGTGCGCTTTCGCCTGGGTGTATTTATAGAAAAACCAGGGCAGCGAAGGCATGTAGTCGTGAATCGCTACAATGGCTTCCTGACGGCCGGGGATTTTTCTGAATTCCAGGCGGCCGCGCACATTTTTTCCGCTGTCGGCGAGCATTCCTCCGGAAATGTAATAAAGAGCACGGTCCCGGGTACTCCTGTCTTTCGCATAATCGAAGGATAAAAGCGGAGACTGATTAAAGACGACCCCGATTTTACAGCAGTTGTCTTCATCCACTTCCGTTTTCACCCATGGGTTGAGTGTGTTTTCCAGCCATTTCACATAGTAACGTCCAACCCAGTCTGCATCATATCCTTCTGGAATCGGAATACGCTGGACAGACCGGACATCCTGCTGCATCGGTTGAAACATCGGAAGGGCTCTCTTTCCATCTTTGTTTTCTTCTTCCTTTTCAAGAGCTTCCCTGGCCGCTTCTTCAAAAGAAATGCGGCCTTCACTTAACCCTTCCACTTTATTTTCCTCTTGTGTGACCATAGGATGGGTCAAGCTTTCAATCAGGGGATACACCATTTCCTTCGGCGAACCCGTGACAAGGCGCACCCACAATTTGGAGAGTTCAACGGTTAAAAAAGGAACGTTAATGGTGAGCGGGTTTCTACCCATAACAGCAGCCGTCCGTTTCATCATCGTCTCGTAGGTCATAACATCCGGACCGCCCACGTCTACCGGGCGTCCTTTCACCTCTTCATTCCCAATGCTGCTGTCGAGGGCATGCAGGACATCCGGGAGGGCAATCGGCTGGGTTTTCGTCCGGGTCCACTTTGGCAGAATCATGAACGGCAGCCGTTTCACCAGCTTTTTCAGAATCGGGAAGGAAGATCCTTTCGGCCCCACAATCAGCCCCGCCCGGATCGTGGTCACCGGCACTCCGTAGGCTCCAAGAATTTCTTCCACTTCCAGGCGGCTCTTCAAGTGTCGGGACAGCTTTTTTTCCTGATCCGGGATGATACCGCTCAAATAGATGATTTGGCGGACCCCTTGTTTCTTTGCAGCCTGGGCAAAGTTATCAGCTAAAATGACATCCATATCTTCAAACTTTCCCTGGGTCAGCTTCGCAGAAGGCAGCATGGAATGAACGAGGTAGACCGCGATGTCCGCCCCCTCCAGGCCTTTTTCAGCATCCACCATGGAGTATAGGTCACAAGAACGCCATGTCACCTGCTCCTCATCTTCTTTTTGATCACCGCTTCTGGAAAGGGCAATGATATCGGCGTGCTTTCTCAACTTTTCCATCAGGTTCTGTCCTATATATCCACTCGCGCCTGCAAGCGCAATGACCGGTCTTTTTTCTGCCATGCTCGTCACGTCCTTTCAGGTATAGTGTACGTGTACCCGGTCTGTCATCACTCTTAACCCTCCAAGAACGTATATAAAAAAGGTGAACCGCCCACACAGGCGGTCCCCCTTCTCACGCTGTCCAGATTCGCATCCAATTTTCCCACTCTGGAAAGAGAATCCACTTTTATCTTCCCTGAATGAAAAAGCAAACCAACATTGTAAAGACACCCTTCCGCTCCCCCTCGTGTTACGTGGAGCGTTCGGTGGTGACGCCTGCGGGAACAGCGCGAGCCGAAGATCCACTGGATCAAGTGTTCTTCTTGATCCAGCTAGCTGAGGCCGTGCCCGCGGCAAGCATCCACCGATAAGCGGAGCGTACCCATCACTCTTATGTGCAGATCGTTCACGACCTTAGTGCTGACTGGTAACGTTTGTAGTAGTGTTCGACGTTATTCAGGAGCAGGAGCTCTGTATAAAGGTAAGCTTTCATGTTGAAGTCCTGGAAATCGATGGTCGTCATTTCCTGGATCTGTTTGATCCGGTAATTGAGTGTATTGGGATGGATAAACAATTCGCCGGCGGTCTGCTTTCCTTTCCCATTGTTAGCAAGATAGGTTTCCAATGTGAGCAGAAGTTCCGTCTGTTTATCCATATCATTTTTCATCAGGGCCAGCAGATCTTCACTGTAATAATCCTCGGAACTGTTTTTTTCATAAAGGGCGGCCAGATATCTGTACAGGCCGAGCGTCGCGAATTCCCGCGGCATCGTTTCCGGTCGGGGGTTAATGAAGTTGGCTGTTTCAATGACCTCGAGCGCCTCCAAAAAACTTTTCCTCATCAAGGACAATGTTGTATATTCCTTGCCGACGCCAATCAGGAAATGATAAAACGCTTCTTCTCCTGTTTCTTTTTTCACTTCCTCAATAAAATCCCTCGCTGTCGACCTTGATGAAAAGCGGTCGGACGCCCTTCCCTCCACGAGCAGAATAAGCTGGAATTCTGTTTTCAGCACATACATCGGCCGGGTGATGCGGAAGCGGTGCACCGTTTGTAGAAGATCATCAAGCATGCTCTTGTACTGAGGAGCGGTGACCGAAAAAACCACGACGGAAAAACGGTCGGCCAGATTCAGTTTGGCGAGGGCTGCTTCGTGACGGAACTGGCTTTCACTGCCGTACTCATGCTGCAGCAGCTGCCACAAAAGCTCCTCTTTCCGTCCTTCCTTGGCATTGTCTCTCATGAACTGATCATAAATGAGTCTGCCTATATGGTTGGTAATGTCCTCAAGGAACTGAAAGTCCGCATCATCCAGCAGCTGGTCGGCCTCCTGCACCCAGACATACCCCATCGTATGATTCAGGTGCCTGGCTGCCACGACGACACGCTGCTGGAAGCCAAGCTCTTCCATCGGATGGACACGGATCGGGTCCGGCTGCATTTCCAGGCGCTGGACGATGCCCTCTTTTTTCAAACGGTCAATAATGAAGATCGGGCATTTTTTGGATAGAATGGTTTTCTGCTGAGTTTGATCGAAATCATCATGGGTCGAGCTGTAAGCGATCAACTCAAAGTTTTTGTTTTCAATAATCACAGGCTTACCCAGTCTGGAGCTCAGCAGCTCCGTCGCTTTATGGATATCTTCTGCCTGCAGAATCCTATCTTTAACTTCCATGGGAATCCTAACCTTTCTAAGTAGGCTGAATGTCTTCATTCGTTACCCTCCATTATATCGGTTGTCACTGGAAAGAAAAAGAAAATGGTCAAAGGGGCGGGGAAAAGAGTAGACTTCCTTCAAATAAAAAAGGCTCCCCTGAACGGAGAGCCTTTATGAGCATGGTTTAAAACTTCTCGGAAATGGTTTTCGCCTGCATGTGAAGGGCAATATAATCAGGCCCGCCGGCTTTAGAATCTGTACCGGACATCTTGAAGCCGCCGAACGGCTGGTAACCGACAATGGCACCTGTGCAGTTACGGTTGAAATATAGATTCCCGACGTGAAAATCGTATTTCGCTTTTTCAAGATGGGCGCGGTTATCGGAAATGACGGCTCCTGTCAGGCCATATTCGGTATTGTTGGCAATATCAATCGCTTCATCAAAGTCTTTCGCTTTTGTAAAGCAGACGACAGGTCCGAAGATTTCCTCCTGCTGCATGCGGGAATTTGGATCAAGATCGGCAAAGATGGTCGGGTTGATGAAGTACCCTTTGGAGTCGTCTCCTTTGCCACCGGTGACAAGGCGACCTTCCTCCTTGCCGATTTCCATATAGCTCATGATTTTGTCATAAGCTCCCTGATCGACGACAGGACCCATGTAGACATTTTCTTCAGAAGCGTTGCCGACCGTTAATTTTTCAGTGGCTGCTTTGACTTTTTCCAATACTTCGTCATACACATCTTCGTGAACGACCGCACGGGAGCCGGATGAGCATTTCTGTCCTGAAAAGCCGAACGCCGAAACGACGATCGCATCGACAGCTGTATCAATGTCTGCCTCTTTGTCGACGACAACCGTATCCTTACCGCCCATTTCAGCAATCACCTGTTTCAAGTGATTCTGACCTGGCTGGCGGACGGAAGCCCGTTCCATGATACGCAGACCGACATCGCGGGAGCCCGTAAAGGAAATCAATGCGGTTTTCGGATGATCGACGAGATAGTCGCCGACTTCGCCGCCGCTTCCCGGTACAAAGTTCAGGACGCCTTTCGGAAGCCCGGATTCTTCCAGTACTTCTACAAACTTAGCAGCGATGACGGCACTGTTACTGGCCGGTTTCATAACCACCGTGTTACCAGCTACAAGCGGAGCGACGGTTGTACCTGCCATGATGGCAAGGGCCAGGTTCCAAGGCGGGATGACGACTGTCACGCCGATCGGCTGGTAAACATAGCGGTTTTCTTCGCCAGGACGGCTTTCTATTGCTTTTCCTTCTTTCAGCTCAATCATCTGACGGCCGTAATACTCAAGAAAATCGATTGCTTCAGCTGTATCCGCATCAGCTTCCTTCCATGGCTTACCGACTTCATAGACAAGATAGGAAGAGAACTCGTGCTTACGGCGGCGGATTTTGGAAGCGGCGCGGAATAGAATCTCTGCACGTGCCCTTGGATCCCATTTTCTCCAGTCTTCAAAAGCGTCGGAAGCAGACTGTACCGCTTTTTCCGCCAGCTCCTGATTTGCTTTCGAAATCGTACCCACAACCTGCTTCGTGTTCGCCGGGTTGGTGGATGTAATCGTATCATCTGTCCGGACACGCTCTCCGTTAATCAGAAGGTCATGGTGCTGCCCCAGCTGCTCCTTGACCTGCTTCAATGCATCTTCAAAGGCTTTCTTGTGCTCCTGCTGTTCAAAATCCGTGAATGGTTCGTGTTTGTAAGGCTGTACCATAATAATATTCCCCTTTCTGATTGTGTGGTTTTATTTAGAGAAAATCCCTTTAACGGCAAAGGCAATGTTGGCCGGACGCTCGGCTAAACGCCGCATGAAATATCCGTACCAGTCCTCGCCATAGGGAAGATACACGCGTACTTTATATCCTTCTTCCACCAGATCCTTCTGCATTTGGTTCCGCATGCCGTACAGCATTTGAAACTCAAACTGTTCACGCGGAATGCTGAGCTCTTCTGCGAGAGCTTTTGTATACTCGACAATCCGGTCATCGTGACTGGCGACAGCCGTGTAATGGCCGTTCAGAAGGTTTTTCTTGATCAGGTGCTTCAAGTTATCATCCACCAGCTTCTTCTCAGAAAAGGCGACTTTCGGTGATTCTTTATAGGCCCCTTTTACAAGACGAAGATAAGGATCGCAGTCATTCAGGGCATCCAGATCTTCATCAGAACGGTATAAGTAAGATTGAACGACCGTGCCGAGATTTGGATACTTCTCCTTCAATTCTCTATAAATATCAAGAGTCTCCCCGCATCTGGAGGAGTCCTCCATATCGATGGTGACCGTAATCTCGTGCTTCTCCGCTTCCTTCAAGATCAGGGACAAATTCTCGATAACGAGGTCCCGGCTGATATCCAGTCCCAGAGAAGTAAGCTTAAGCGAAACTTCTGATCGAAGTCCTCCGGAAGCAATCTGCTGGATGGTCCGGATACACTCTCCGGCGCGGTCTCTCGACTCTTCTTCACAATCTACAAATTCCCCTAAATGGTCGACAGTGACCTCGAGCCCGTCATGGTTTAACTGCTGTATAATTGGAATTGCGTGGGTGAACGTCTCTCCCCCCACGATCTTGTCAGCCCCGAACTTAGCGCCAAAACGCTTTGCAAAGCGGTCTAACAGCTTGTTGTTGGAGAGGTATAAGAAAAAATTCTTGCTGATGGCTTCCAAGAACACCACACCCTTTCATCATTCTCCTATCGATTACCATGCGGGCCGTTTAGGCGGAATGTCGTATTTTAATTGTTAAGAAAATTGTAACGAATAACGCTTACATAAAACAACGTGCACCAACCACAAAGATAAGCACGGCAATTTAGTGTTTAAACACAATAGATCGCTTTTCACACTCCGACTACTATATTGATAAAATAAATAAGACCCACCGGATGAACCTTTCCGGGGGTCTTATTCACTTTTCATGCTACGCTTTTTTCCAATAGGCCGCTTCCTTGTTGGAGCGGATCGGCGGGAACTGATCCCCGTTTTCCAGTTCAATATGTTTTTCGTCTTCGGTTACGTCGTTCTCACTGCCTCCATCAACTAACCCATCAAATTGATATGTTCCTTTTTCAGGTGCTTTTTCGCCAGTCTTAAAACGGTCTGCCATCTTAAAAAACTCCTTTCAAAAAGTTGGTTGTTGTTGTGTACACATCCTTTATATATCACAGAAATTCCCATGATAAACATTTTTCTCATATAAAAAAGTGTAAAAGTCTTACAAATTATAGAGAACCCTCTCACAACCCGTCCGGAGTTGGATTGGTTTACATGGACACAGGCCGGGTACTATCATTCTCGTAACCCATTCTCATGGGACACACTCTAAACAAGCAAAGGAAGTGAACATCATGGAATTATTTAACAACGAAGGGAAAACAGCTATCGTCACCGGTGGCGGGAGCGGCATCGGAAAAACAGCTGCGCATACCCTGGCAGAAAGCGGAGCTTCTGTAGCCCTGATTGGACGCACAGCTGAAAAAGTGGAAAAAGCAGCGGCAGAAATCAGTGAGGCGACCGGTTCTGAGGTTAAAGGTTATTCCGGCGATGTCACAAGCACCTCCGACATCGAGCGTGTGGTCAAGACCATCAACAACGATTTCGGACAAATCGATATTCTTGTAAACAACGCAGGAACTGCCGCGTTCAAAGATATCAACAGTCTGACCGAGAAGGACTGGGACACGGTCATGAACACCAATGCCAAATCCATCTTCTTCATGACTCAGGCCGTTGCCCCTTATATGAAAGAACAGGCATACGGACGAATCATTAATACAGCGTCTGTCGCCGGTGAAGTGAGCCTGTCCTTCAGCTCTGTGTACGGCACAAGTAAGGCGGCAGCCATCCATCAGACGAAGCAGCTCGCCCTTGAGCTTGCGCCTTACAATATTACGGTGAACGCCATCAGCCCATGGTTCTTCAAAACCGATTTGAACGAAGAGGCACTAGCCGATGACAGCTTCCGTTCTGCCATTGAAGATCGTTCCCCAATGAAACGTCTCGGGCAGTTGGAAGAGCTTCAGTCCTCCATTCTGTACCTCGCTTCTTCAGGTTCCAGCTATGTATCCGGCCAGAATATATTCATCGACGGTGGGATGACGTCCTACGGTTTATAAGAAGAAGCGGAAAATAGAACTCGTAGAAACAAAAAGACTCTCCTCTGTGTATGCAGAGGAGAGTCTTTTTTCGTCCATTTGTTATTTCATGACAAGGACCGGACAGGAGGCCTGCTGGACGACTTTGCTGCTGACACTTCCGAGCAGCATCTTTTTCATGTTTCCGAGACCACGGCTTCCGATAATAATGAGGTCCATGTCGTGCTTATTGGCATAGGCAACGATCTGGACAGCTGCATTTTGTTTCACAGGGCTGACTACAACTTCTGTAATGACATCGATGTTATGAGATTTGAATTCCTGTTTGAGCTCTTCCATTTCTGATTGAAACCGGTCAGCCATTTCCCTGCCGAGGCTTTTAGACACGGCGGCATTTGTAGCAGGGCCGGTAGGTGTTACAACAGCCATCAGATGAATCTCGCGCTGCGGAGCTTCCACCGCCTGCAGATTCGCCTCGGCCACAGCTCTTTTACTCATTTCACTTCCATCATAGGCAACAAGAATGCGTTTCGTAGTCATAGAAAAACCCTCCCGATCAAGATGGTATTCACACTTCTATCATACCACGTTGTAAGCGCTCGCTTAAGAGGATAGGTCTATTTTCTATCCGTTATGACCAAAATGATGGAAGAAACGTAACAAGGAGCTGAAATTAATGAGCCGCTTTGATATTGTTATGCACTATTCCTATTCAGCCATCATGTTTATTGGAGCTGTCACCTTTTTTATATGGAGCCAAAAGCCACGCGGAGTTTCCAAGGGAGAATACATCATTGCGATGATCATTCCACTTTGGTCAGGAACCGCCTACTTATCCATCGCCCTCGGTCAGGGGGTCTTGCAGGAGCCGGATCAAACCATTTACTTTGCCCGCTACCTGGACTGGGTGGTCACGACCCCCCTCCTGCTGCTGGCGCTTGCATTGACAGCGATGTTTTACGAGCCGAAAAAAGATAAGGCCCTGATCGGCGGTCTAATTACAGCTGATGTGTTTATGATCTTAACCGGACTGATCGCTGATTTTTCGAATGATACGCTGAAATACGTCTGGTACGGGCTTGGTATAGCCGCCCTTCTCATTGTTTTGTATATCATCTGGTATCCCCTGCGGAAGATGGCTGACAAGAGCGGGGACGGGCTGAAACGTCATTACAGGCGGATGGCCGCCTACCTGACGTCTTTCTGGGTGCTCTATCCGACGGCGTGGGTTCTCGGCCCTTCAGGTGTAGGGGCATTTGAAGAGGTCATGGAGATTACAGCATTCATCGTGCTGCCAATCCTCTCCAAGCTTGGGTTTACGCTGCTTGATTTGAAAGGCCTCCGCGAGTTGAGAACCCCCGGCGTGGATGCCTGACGACCTGTTCCACGTGAAACACATCCAGAAACCGGTAAACACCCATGACAAGTGTCATATAAAAGTGCTGACGTTTATGTCTTCTAGTGGGCCTCCTTTTCCCCTATTGTTAGAATTACGAATTACTACGAAGGAGTCGTTACGATGGATAAGGAGAAAGAAAAAGAGCTGAAGAAAAGCGTCGCCCGCTTTGCAGAACCAGATCGAAACGCCGGCATCCGCCAGCTGATCAATACACTCGTTCCATTTCTAATCATATGGGCCGCAGCCTATCTAAGCATGGCTGTCTCCCCTTGGCTCGCCGCCGGACTCGGTGTGCTTGCTGGAGGTTTTGTCGTCCGTCTGTTTATCATTTTTCACGATTGTACCCACCAATCCTTTTTCAAAAATAAAAAAGCCAACCGCGTGATCGGGACGATTACAGGTATCCTGACGCTGTTCCCTTTCGATAAGTGGAAGCGGAGCCACTCCATCCACCACGCGACAAGCGGCAATCTCGATAAGCGCGGAACAGGTGATATCTGGGTCATGACCGTCGATGAATATGTACAAGCGTCCTTCAAAGAACGCCTCATCTACCGTCTGTACCGAAACCCTGTCATCATGTTTGGCCTGGGACCGATTTATTTGTTCCTCGTTTCCAACCGCTTCAACCGTAAGGGCGCAAAGCGAAAAGAGCGTGTGAACACCCACGTGACAACGGCTGCGGCTGCATTGATATACGGAATGATCATCTGGATGGCCGGGTGGGAAGCCTTCCTGATTGTCCAGCTCCCGATTCTCTATATATCCGGTGCTCTGGGCATCTGGTTGTTTTACGTCCAGCACCAGTTTGAAGATTCCTACTTTGAAGAGGAATCCGAGTGGAATTTTGTAAAAGCAGCTGTGGATGGAAGCTCTTATTATAAGCTTCCGAAAGTCCTGCAGTGGATTTCCGGCAACATCGGCTTTCACCATGTGCACCACTTGAGCCCGAGGGTTCCCAACTATGCACTGGAAAAAGCTCATGATGCAACACCGCCGCTCCAGTATGCAACAACAATTACGCTGAAAACGAGCCTTGAGTCCATCAAATTCCGTCTCTATGACACCGAGAACAAAACGTTCCGGACGTTCCGGGAAGTCCAGCCGCTCCTGAAGAAGAAAGCAAGTGCTGCGGTCTCCCGCCGCGTGCAGAATGAAAGTTGATTCGAAGCCCATTCGTTGAGAATGGGCTTTTTCCTTCATGACAGCCGCCCGATTTTCCCATATGCTAGACACAGGAGGTAGCGTTCATGCAGAAGTGGTATCATATTATTCCAAAAAACACCGGACTCAGCATATACGTCTGGATCATCTTTTGTATCCTGCCGTTTTTCTTTATCTTCCGGGCATCTTCCATTTACGAAATTTTGACCGGACTTCTTCTTGTCTTTATTTTCTTCCTGGCCTATCGGTTTTCATTCGTATCGGACAGCCGTCTTGTCTATCTGTGGGTCAGTATTGAAATGGCGATCAGTCTCGGAATGACCTTGTTGTTCGGCTACATTTACTTTTCATTGTTCCTGGCTTTTTTCATCGGGAACATCCGTCATTTCGGAGGGTTTCTTTCATTATATATTGTTCACCTGACTCTCACACTTGCAACGATTGCCTATACCTTCGTGCAGCAGCTGGATTCGATTTTTCCGAACCTTCCATTTATCATCATTACCGTCATCGGGGTGATCCTGCTGCCATTCACCGTTCGTTACCGCAACCAGCAGCAGGACCTTGAAAATAAGCTGGAGGACGCCAACCAGCGGATTTCCCAGCTTATGGTGATTGAAGAGCGGGAACGGATTGCCCGTGACCTGCACGACACACTGGGGCAGAAACTGTCCATGATCGGCTTAAAGAGTGATCTCGCCGCCAAGCTGATGAAGGCCAAGCCGGACAAAGCGCAGAAAGAAGTGGAGGATATCCAGCATACGGCCCGAAATGCTCTCAAGGAGGTTCGGGAGATGGTTTCCAACATGAGAGGAATGAAACTAAAAGATGAACTGATCCGGGTGCAGCAGATCATCGAAGCTGCGGAAATGGAGTTCACCTATGAAGGAAACCTTGGGAAGACTTCCATTCCGGCTTTAACGGAAAATGTTCTCAGCATGTGCCTGAAGGAAGCCGCCACCAATATCGTCAAACACAGCCGGGCCACTCGTTGTCACGTCCAGATTGAAGCCTCTTCCATGGAATTGACGGTCACCATCGAAGATGACGGCATCGGCCTTCCGGAAACGATGGACCCGTTCCAGGGTCACGGTCTGCAGGGGATGAGGGAACGACTGGAGTTTGTAAATGGACGGCTTGATTTGGAAAGTGAACAGGGAACGAAACTGACCCTGCACATTCCCACAGTCATTCAGCAAGGGAAAAAGGAGGAACTCTTATGATTCAAATTGTCATTGCCGAGGATCAGCGCATGCTGCTCGGTGCACTCGGGGCGCTGCTTGATTTAGAAGAGGACATGGAAGTCGTCGGCCAGGCTTCCAACGGCGAAGAAGCCTGCAGCCTTGTCCGCCGTCTGAAACCGGATATCTGCATCATGGATATTGAGATGCCGGTCAAGGATGGGCTGGATGCCGCTGAAGAGTTGTATCAGGAGCCTTGCAAAGTGATCATCCTTACGACTTTTGCCCGTCCCGGTTATTTTGACCGTGCCAGAAGAGCAGGCGTCAGCGGCTATCTGTTGAAAGACAGTCCAAGTGAAGACCTGGCAACGGCCATTCGTAAAATTACAGCCGGACAGCGCATCTTTGATCCTGAGCTCGTCGACCTTGCCTTCGCCGATCAAAACCCGCTCACAGAACGGGAGCGCGAAGTGATGCAGCTGATGGCGGACGGCAGAAATACGAAGGACATATCCAAAGCTTTGTTCATTACCCCTGGTACCGTCCGGAACTATGTATCTGTCATCCTGGAGAAGCTGGAGGTCTCCAATCGGATTGAAGCGATTTCCAGGTTCAAGGAGAAAGGCTGGTATAAGGGACAGCGCTGACGATGGAAACAGGGTTCACCAGTGTCTGTACACAGATGTGTTTGAGAATAAAAGGGTGATCTTCTGCCTACCAGGGGATTTCCCTTTTTTAATGGAGATACATTCAGTCCAGTTCGCGAAGCTCCTTGAAGCGCACATAGACAAAGAGGACATACAGCGTAACGAGTACAGATCCCCCGGCCATGATTTGATGAATCGGCACTCCTGCCGCCAGTATCAGAGAGGTCACGCCGTAGCTGACTGGAACGAGCCCCATCGATGCAAGCGAGACAAGCCCCATCACCCTGCCCATCATTTTTTCTTCAATGAAGCTCTGGAGCACAGAGATGACCGGGATGTTGCAGATAGAGAGAGAACATCCGAAGACGACGAGGCACACAAGGCTGAACCATACCCCTTCTGTGAAGCTCAAAGCGAAAAAAGCGGCTCCGGCAGCCATTAAGGCTCTAAGGCTCGTTTTTCCTCGTCTTCTTTTCAAATTAAGGATACCGATGACTACAGATCCGAGCAGCATTCCCACCGCCAGACCTGCCTCAAGGAAGCTGAAGTCCAGGGCGGTGCCATTCAGGCGCTGCTTCACAAAGAGAGGCAGCCCCATCGTCATCGGCCCCACCATGAACAGATTCAATAAAATGCTCATTCCGATAATCAAGGAAAGCACACGGGAGTTTTTGACGTAGCGCACACCTGCTTTGAAGGAGGCCCAGAACGCTTCCTCCTCCCCTCCTGCTCTCTTCTCTTCATCCACCTTCATAAGAAAAATCAGCAGACTTCCGGTAAACAGCATCAGAGCGGTCACTGTGAATACGAGCACATAGCTGCCAAAGGAAACGAAAATCCCTGCCACCATAGGAGCTAGAATGAACGACGTCTGATTCGTCATTTGTATCACTGAATTTCCACGGGTCAACTGATCCCTGGATATGATTGACGGCAGAACCGCCCCTTCTGCTGCCCAGAAGAACGCATCTAAAATACCAAAGGCAAACGCAAACCCGACGAATGTCCAAAGACTGATGTCCCCGAAGAAAAACCAGCAGACGAGTCCTGTTAACAGCACACCCCTCGTGAAATCGGACAGGAACATCAGCTTCGTCCGGCTGAACCGGTCGGCGACCGTTCCACTGACAATCATAAAGACCAGCCGCGGAATACTTGCTGCCACGTACAGCACTCCAAGAGAAGCTTCAAGACGGAGCTCATGGACGACATACCAGCTTTGAGTAAATAAAAAGAACGAAATACCGAAGCTGGACAACAGGGCCGCTCCCCACAACAGGAGAAAATTTCTATTTCGAAAAATGGAAGGCTGTTCTGCCAACGGTGAAGCTTCGGAAACTGTAATGGATGAACCGGACATGACTATCCCCACCTTTTTTGTAAGTTCCTTCAATTGTAAGGAATATCCATGTCCTTCTCGATGTGCTCGGGATGGATTCTTCCTACGCCTGCAGACGGATTTTATAAAAGGCTCTGTTATTGCTTGGTGTTGTTATTTAACATGTGAGCTAAGATCCCCCCTCTCTGTCATGTTTGTATGAGGCGTCCTTGGGAATGACTCCCTTTCCGCGGGGTACCGTGAGGCTCATCGTTCCCCGCGGAAAGCGGACGGTTTTCCCTGCCATCCGATGCTCTGAGTAAACAACGGACCGGACCCTTAATTCCAGACGGAGACGATTTAGTAATCGTTTGAAATATCAACAACAGACTTTAACAGAGATTTATAAAAAAGAAGAGTCGGACATTGGTGCCTGGCGACCATTTTTGTCGAATAGCATGATTTTAGCACTTCCCTGTTGTAAGCAGGCGTGAATTTTGGTACTATTTTTACTAACTAAATAGTTTCTTATTTCAAATTTTATTTGGAGTAAGGATAGAGGTGCAATGACATGAGTACGCATGTGGAGGAGAATGAGATCCATGGATACATGCGGAAAGGGGGAATTGCCGAAGTGTACGGACTCTCATGGTCCTGAAGCTGGGTCTGATGCTGAACAGGCACAGAACTGTCATATAGGAAACTATATGGAGGGCTATCTTACGCAGGAACGGTATAAAGTTTCTACGGCAGCATCGAAGCCCTTGATGCTGCCGTTTTTGATTTTACTGCCGTATGGCCCTCACGACCTCGAACGTACAAAATACAAGAAAAGGTGTGAGGTTAATGAACTTCGGGCAAGTACTGACAGCGATGGTGACCCCTTTTGACAACGATGAGAATATGGACCTGGAAGCAACGGGAGCTTTAGTCAACCACTTGATCGAGAACGGCAGTGACGGCCTGGTTGTCGGCGGGACGACCGGTGAATCTCCGACACTGACAACGGAGGAAAAACTCCAGCTGTTTGAACACGTGGTAGAAGTTGTGAACGGCCGTGTCCCGGTCATTGCCGGTACAGGATCCAATAACACCCGCGCTTCCATTGAATTGACGAAAAAAGCGGAACAGACAGGCGTGGATGCTATCATGCTTGTAGCCCCTTATTACAACAAGCCGACACAGGAAGGACTGTACCAGCACTTTTCAAAAATTGCCGCAGCCACTTCCCTTCCGGTCATGCTGTACAATATTCCAGGACGCAGTGTCGTCAACATGGAGCCGGAAACGATTATCCGCCTTTCTGAGATTGAAAACATTGTTTCCGTAAAAGAAGCGAGCGGCGACCTGGAAGCCGCGGCGGAAATCATCCGTGAAACAGGCCGTGACTTTTCCGTATACAGCGGTGAAGATTCCAATACACTTCCGTTCGTCGCTATCGGAGGCACCGGCATCGTATCCGTATCTTCCCATGTGATCGGTAATGAGATGCAGCAGATGATTCAGAGTTTCCGAGAAGGAGACGCCCCGTTTGCCGCGCGTCTTCATCAAAAGCTTCTCCCTGTCATGGATGCCGTGTTCTCAGCCCCGAGCCCATCCCCGGTAAAAGCGATGTTGAATGAAATGGGTGTTCACACCGGAGGCGTCCGTCTCCCTCTTCTTCCATTAACGGAAGAAGAGACCGCCCGCGTCATGGAGACTTACAACGAGCTTCAACCCAGTGAAAAGCCGAAAGCCCATATGGTCGGTTAAATGAAAAAAGGCTGTCGAGAAAGTTCTCGGCAGCCTTTTTTCTGCTTTCTTATACTTCGATGGTCCAGCCGAAGCTGTCTTCTTTTCTTCCCCGCTGTATGCCTGTGATCGTATCATACAGCTCCTGGGAGAGAGCACCAATTTCGTGGTCGTTGATCACCATTTTCTTCCCCAGCCAGTTCAACTCACCGACGGGAGAAATGACGGCCGCTGTTCCAGTTCCGAACGCTTCTTCCAGTTTTCCCTGTTCATACGCTTCATACAACTCTTCAATAGAGATGCGGCGTTCGGTCACTGGGATCTCCCATTTTTTCAGTACTTCAATGATTGATGTTCGTGTAATCCCCTGAAGAATACTTCCGCTCAGGGCAGGAGTCACAATTTCCCCATCGATTTTAAAGAAGATGTTCATGCTGCCGACTTCTTCAATGTAGCGCTTCTCCACACCATCCAGCCAAAGGACGTCAGCATTACCTTCTTTCGCTGCCTTCGCCTGTGCCTGATAGCCGGAGGAATAGTTACCGGCGGTTTTAGCCATTCCGGTTCCGCCTTTGACAGCTCTTGTGAACTGGTCTTCTACATTAATGGTAACCGGCTTGATCCCTCCGGAGAAGTACGGACCGACCGGTGACATGATGATCATCAGCTTATACGACTTGGACGGAGCAACAGCGAGGCTCGGTTCCGTAGCGATGATGAACGGGCGGATGTATAGGGAAGTCCCCTCAAATTCCGGCACCCAGTCCTTTTCAAGAGCTACAAGTTCCTTCAAGTAGCCTAGCACCTCGTCTTCATCGACTGGTGGGATGCTGAGACGGTCACCGGATAGGTTCAGGCGCTCAAAATTCTTTTCCGGACGGAACAGCAGGACACGTCCGTCGTCTGTGCGGTAGGCTTTCAATCCTTCAAATACGGTCTGCCCGTAATGGAAGATCATTGCGGCCGGATCAAGCGTCAGCGGCTCGTAAGGAACGATGCGCGGCTTGTGCCAGCCCTTCCCTTCTTCATAATCCATTACAAACATATGATCCGTGAACGTTCTTCCAAAAGGAATCTGCTCCGTTTCGGGTTTCTCCTTTTTATAGGCGGCTTCAACGATTGGTAGGGACATAGATAAGACTCCTTTTCCATTGGTATCACCTGACATCACAGGCGGAAATATTAGTACTCATTGTACGCCCTCCTTCAAACAAATGAAAGGGGAAGATGCTGAAATGTTCAAAAAATTCACCGCGGTCACGCGTTACAAAAGTACAATAGGGAATCCCTCGTTTGTCTGCTATAATTACAAAAGGGAAATAACGGAAAATCGGAGGGGTCGATGTGTTTGATGTACTGTTGATTGAAGATGACCGGACATTGTTTCAGGAAATGCAGGAAAGGCTGTCCCAGTGGTCGTATACGGTCCACGGGGTGCAGGATTTCAGCCGGGTGATGGAAGTATTCACGTCGGTTGAACCACAGCTTGTGATCATCGATATCCAGCTGCCGAAGTTTGACGGCTTTCACTGGTGCCGGATGATACGGGAGCATTCCAACGTCCCCATCATCTTCCTGTCCTCGAGGGATCACCCGACGGATATGGTCATGTCGATGAATCTTGGAGCCGATGATTTCGTTCAGAAACCGTTTCACTTCGAAGTATTGATCGCTAAAATCCAGGCCATTCTCCGACGTGTCTACAATTACAATACCCACGCCTCTGAACTGCAGACGTGGTTTGGCGCAACGGTCGATTTTGAGCGGGGCCGGGTGACGGCAAACGATACGTCCATTGATTTAACGAAGAACGAAAGCTTCATTCTAAAGCAGCTGCTCGAAAAAAAGAACAAAGTAGTCTCCCGTGAAGAAATCATTCAGAAGCTGTGGGAGGATGAAAGGTTCGTGAGTGACAATACACTCACTGTCAACGTGAACCGGCTGCGCAGGCGGCTGAATGAAATTGGTCTGGAACACGTCATCGAAACAAAAGTCGGGCAAGGGTATACAGCCAGAGACGGGGCAGGCTCATGATTCTCACCTATATGCGGGAACGACTGAGCTGGATTCTGCTGTTCGTGTCCCTTCAATTGCTTGCTCTCCTTATTGGCTATCTCGACTCGTCCCTTCCGTTCCGTGCCGTTACGTATTACGTGTTTTTATCGCTGATCATTTTCAGCGTGTTCCTTGTCCTCCGTTTCCAGAAGGAGACCCGGTTTTACAAACGGTTGGAGGAGCGGGACAATGACCTTGATCTGACTACGATTCCTGAAGCAGAGAGTCCCTTGGAGTCTGTCATTGAAACGAGCATCCGGGAGCAGCTGGAACGTTTGAAAAAGGAAGCTGCCCATCACCATGATCTTCTGCAGGAGGAAAAAGATGACCTGCTCGGCTGGATCCATGAAGTGAAAACGCCGATGACCGCGATGAAGCTGATGATTGAAGGGATTGAAGACTACCCGCTGCGCTCGCGGCTGACATATGAATGGATGCGCATCCATCTTCTGCTCGACCAGCAGCTGCACCGGAAGCGGATCCCTTTTATTGAAAATGACTTATACATAGAAGAAACCGAGCTCGAGCCTTTATTGTTCAGTGAAATTAAAACCTTGAGATCGTGGTGCATGCAGAAAGGCATCGGCTTTGACCTTGAGCTTGATCAAAAATCTGTTCTGACGGATGCGAAATGGCTCTCCTTTATTATCCGCCAATTGTTATCGAACGCCATTAAATACAGCACTTCCTCAGACATTACGGTAACAAGCGGCAGGAAGAGTGGACGATCTTTTGTTACGATCATTGATCAAGGCAGGGGCATAGCAGCACAGGACATTCCGCGCATTTTTGAAAAAGGGTTCACATCGACGACCGACCATTACAATGAAGCGGCGTCAGGAATGGGGCTGTACCTCGTTGATCGCATCCGACGCCCATTGAACATTGAACTGGATGTTCAATCCCAACCCGGATTGGGATCCACGTTCACGCTTTGGTTTCCGGAACCGAATACGTTCACTAAGATCAGGAACAGTCCGGAACTTCCCCGCGTATGAGTGGAACGTGATACACTCATACGCGGGGAAGTTCAATACAGCCGTGTTCATTTGAAGGAGTGTTTACATTGAATCAAACCAGTCCGGGAGCCAGCCTGCTTGAAACCATCCAATGGTTCGTCTTCATGCTTGCTAATGCGGTTGCGCTGCCGATTGTGATCGGATCGATTTATCATTTAGATTACATAGAAACCGCCGGATTGATCCAGCGGACCTTCTTTACCGTTGGGATCGCTTCCATGCTTCAAGGGCTGTTCGGCCACCGATTACCCGTTATGGAAATTCCCGCAGGCATCTGGGTCAGTGTCTTTACCGTCATGGCCATGACCGGTGCAGAAGCAGGCGGTAGTTATACAGGAACGCTCCAGGCGCTGGAGATGACGATGATCATGACGGGAGGCTTTTTGTTCCTGTTCGGAGCGTTTAAAGTGTCGCAGAAAATCCTGCCCATCTTCACTCCTCTTGTCACAGGATCATTCTTCCTGTTCTTGACCGTACAGCTGAGTGGAACGCTCCTGAAAGGGATGCTCGGGCTACAGGGAGACAGCGGAACCATACAAGGGACGACCGCAGGCATTGCATTTCTGACATTCTTTATTGTGCTCGGATTATCCACGTTTGCCAGAGGATGGCTGAGCAGCTATGCCGTTTTCATCGGCATTGTGATCGGCTGGGTCATTCACCGCCTGATTCTCGGCGGGCAGACGGCGGAAGCGGAGATGCCCCTGTTTTCGCTGCCCGAACTGTTCGCTTTCGGAGCTCCGACACTCGAATGGAGCCTGCTGCCGATGGCGTTCATCACGGCGGTCATTTCCATTTCGAATATCGTCGCCTCCATTACAGCTGTGAAACAAACACTGGGAGAAGGTAAAGAAAATAACGGCGTCCAGGTCGACAGAGGAACGATGTTTTCTGGAATCAACACGATGATTGCCGGCGGCATGGCCACCGTCGCCAACGTGCCCGGGGCTACGTCAGCAGGGTTCATTGCCATTACCGGGCAGAAACGAAAGAATCCTTTCATCTACGCTGCGGTTCTGCTGCTTTTCACAGCCTTTTTCCCACCGGTGACACGGGTGATTTCAAGCATCCCCTCCTCGGTTGCCAACGCTGCGCTTATGGCGACATTCGTCCAGCTTGTGGGAATCGCGATTAACAACTTCACGCTGGAGCCTCTGGATTCCAGAAAGATTACCATCGTCGGTATTGCCTACCTCTTCGGGATGGGGACAATGTTTCTTCCGGCGGAAGTGTTTTCCGCCATGCCGGCGCTTGTGCAGAACTTAATGAGTAACGGTCTGCTCGTCGGCACCGCCCTTGTCATTGCCATGGAACAGCTGTGGCGGACAAAAAACTAACCGGTCTCCTTCTGCCTGCTGGTGGAAGGAAGCCGGTTGTTTTTTTATGTCTCCCCTCCCATAGTGAAACGCACGGAAAGACTTCACCGTATGGAAGAGCAGCCACATGAATAGGGACCGGATCATTTTATAATATTTGTTTTCACACTCTTGTTCTGCTTCTGTTTATAGTTTTTCCCTTTCAAGGGATGAGAAATTTCAAATCTAAAAAATGGTCGTACAAAATCATTCGTCTAATTTTCACCGCTTTGGCTCTTTAACTCCTTACAACAGGTATCATTGATCTTACAGGTATTATTAAGAATCCTCAGGGCACCTCCTGAACGAAACAAAAGGACCAACTATCGTGGGGTGCGAGAACAGCATGAGGCGAAGCTTCACTTGGGCAGGTGGACTTCCTGCACAAGTCAGCTGAGATCGTGCCCGCGGCAGCCATCTGCTGGAGGAGACATGCCTTTTTCAAAACTATATGTTCAGCCCTTTTAAAATGAAAGCCATGTGACAAAAGTGTCACTTCCACCCCCGCTTTTGTTAGCTGAATCGAAGGAAACACGTCCCCGGTAAACGTACAATGAAGTCAGATGAAAAAGGAGGTTGAACGAATGAGTTTATTAGAAGCACGGAAGATTCATAAGAGCTATGGAAACAAATTTATGAAGCAGCACGTTCTGGAGGGCATCGATGTCACGATTGATAAAGGGGAGTTTGTCACCATCATGGGAGCCTCCGGTTCCGGAAAAACGACCTTGTTGAACGTCCTCTCCTCCATTGACCGGGTCAGCCACGGATCGATCGTGATCAACGGGCAGGAAATTACCGGACAAAAGGATAAACAGCTCGCAGAGTTCAGAAAGCATCATCTCGGGTTCATCTTTCAGGAATATAACCTGTTGGACACACTGACGGTGAAGGAAAACATTCTGCTTCCACTCTCTATTTCGAAAACGGACCGTAAAGAGGCGCAGCAGAAATTCAAGGTGCTGGCTGAAGAACTCGGCATTCAGGACGTCCAAAATAAATATCCGAACGAAATTTCAGGAGGACAGAAGCAGCGGACATCAGCGGCACGGGCCTTCATCCACGAGCCGAGCATCATTTTTGCCGATGAGCCGACAGGTGCACTGGATTCCAAGTCCGCATCCGATCTGCTCGGCAAACTGAGCGGACTGAATGAAACACGGGAAGCGACCATCGCGATGGTCACCCACGACCCTGTGGCGGCGAGCTACAGCAGCCGCGTCATCTTCATCCGCGACGGGCAGATTTACACCCAGTTACATAAAGGCGGACAGACGCGGGAGGCATTCTTGAAGGACATCATGAAAACCCAGGGTGTATTGGGTGGTGTGAGCTATGAGCATTAATCAGCTGATCCTCCGAAATTTGAAAAAGAATCTGAAAAACTATTACTTATATGTTTTCGCCCTCGTCTTCTCTGTGGCGCTCTACTTTTCCTTCGTGACGCTTCAGTACGACCCGGCGATGAGTCAGGATGGGTCGGTCAAGGGAAGCGCAGGATTGATGGTCGCTTCGGTTCTATTGATTGTCATCGTGGCCGTTTTCCTTCTTTATGCCAACGCTTTATTCGTGAAACGCCGCAGTCAGGAAATCGGCCTGTTCCAGCTGATCGGCATGACGAAAAACCGGATTTTCCGGCTGTTGACCATTGAAAACCTGATCATCTATTTCGGATCGATGGCTGTCGGTATTTTTATCGGGTTTGCCGTTTCCAAGCTGATTCTCATGGGCTTTTTTAAGATTGTCAACGTTGATGAAGTGGCCGACCTGCACTTCTCCATGGCGGCTCTTGCCCAGACGCTGATCGTATTTGCGGGCATCTTTCTGCTCATCATGGCGACGATGTACATCTTTATTCGGAAGCAGTCCATCCTCTCCCTTTTCCGTGTCACCTCGAGCACGCAGGGAAAAGTGAAAAAACTCTCGATCTGGGAACACATCATGGGGATTCTTGGTATTGTCATGATTGCTTCAGGATATTATGTGTCCACGCAGCTGTTTGAAGGGGATATTACCACAATCAACGGTCTGTTTATCGCGATGACGTTCATACTGGCGTCCACGATCATCGGGACGTACTTTTTCTACAAGGGTTCTGTGCGCTTTGTCAGCAACCTGCTTAGAAAACGGAAAGCCGGCTATATGAATATCAACGAAGTGCTTTCGCTGTCTTCGATGATGTTCCGGATGAAGTCCAACGCCTTGTTACTCACGGTGATTACGACCGTGTCCGCCCTTGCTATAGGTCTGTTAGCCCTCAGTTATATCTCTTTGTATTCAGCGGAGAGCCTGGCAGAAAACAGATCCCCTGATGATTTTTCCATCACCAATGAAGAAAAAGCACTGGCCTTTTCGGAAACGCTGGAGGATGAGGGTTTCGACCATTCGTACCGCCAAGTGGAAGTGCTGCAGGCGAGGTTCAACGTGGAGGACATTCTTGATGTGGACCTTGAGGACATGAATTTTAATGTGGAAAATACAACCATTCCTGTCATCAGTGAAACTGCCGTTCCGGAACTCGATCTGGAAGCGGAAAACATGATGATGACCGGATACAACGATATTATGCAGTCCTACATTTCCTTAAAAGACAACGGAGAGGTGGAATGGTTGTCCGAGAATGACTCGGTGAAACTATCCTATCAGGGACTGCGGGAAGACTATGTCATTTCCTCCCATTATACCGTCGGCGGTCTGCCGATCGGCGTCGTGTCCGAGGAACAGTTTATGGATATGAAAGAGAAGCTCGAACCTTCGATCTACACCGGGATCAATTTAGAGGATGACAGCAGGAACGAAGCGGCTTTCCAATTGTTTGAGGAAGCTGGTTTGGCCGACGGCATCGAACACCGGTCCCAGTGGTATGTGGAAACCTCGCAGAAACAGAACATGGGAGCCGTGATGTTTATCGTCGCCTTTTTAGGACTCACCTTTCTTATCACCTCCGGATGCATCCTCTACTTCAAACAGATGGATGAAGGAGAAGACGAAAAAGACAGCTATACGATTCTTAGAAAGCTTGGGTTTACAAGGGGGGATCTTCTGCGCGGCATCCAGGGCAAACAGCTCTTCAATTTCGGGGTACCGCTCTTGATCGGTCTGCTGCACAGCTACTTCGCCGTGAAGTCCGGCTGGTTCTTTTTCGGTAATGAAATCTGGACGCCGATGCTGATGGTGATGGGCGTCTACACAGCTTTATATTCCATCTTCGGTCTCCTTTCAGTCTTATATTACAAAAAGGTGATCAAAGAAGCGCTGTAATTGTCGAGCGGCTCTTTTCCTCCCAAACGGTGCGGTCTGGTATAGTAAAGGTATGAGGTGAAACGATGAATTCGAAACGTATACTCCATCAAATCAAACAACATCAGCCTTCCGTTCTCGGTCACGAGCAGTTCCGGAAGTTCTCTGTCCTCCTGCCGCTTATGGAAAAGGATGGGGAGATTCACGTCCTGTTCGAGGTACGGGCCAGTACACTAAGACGGCAGCCCGGAGAAATCTGTTTCCCAGGTGGGAAAATCGATCCGGATGACCCGTCCGCACGGCTCGCCGCCATCCGTGAAACGGAGGAGGAGCTCGGCATCGGGCGGGGGCAGCTGTCCGACGTCCACCCGCTCGACTATCTCGTCTCCCCGTTCGGGATGATTGTCTACGCTTTTGCGGGGTACTTGAATACCGACGAAAGTGCGTTCGAAAAAAATCCGGATGAAGTGAAGGAGCTCTTTACCGTTCCGCTTACCTTCTTTATGGACCAGGAGCCGGAAATCCACTACGTCCATTTCGAGGCCCAGCCGGCGGAAAACTTCCCCTATGAGCTCATTCCGGGCGGTGAAAATTACAATTGGCGTACGCGTCAGATGGAAGAATATTTTTATCAATATGGAGACAAGGTGATCTGGGGAATGACCGCAAGAATCCTCGCCCACTTTGTAGATGTATTGAAAAAGAAACAGTAAATTCAAAAGGAAAAGCCTGTCCTGTGCTCAAACTATCACAGGACAGGCTTTATATGTATATACGTCAACAAATTCTTCGGATGAAAAGCTGGCTGCACAGATCTTATGTATTACGGTAAAGCATCAAAAAAGGACCGCCCTTCTTCAACGGCCTCCTGGAACATAAAGAACGTAAACATCAACAGAACGAACAGAAAGGCGATCGATCCCCATTTGATTACATTCTCCCACCTCTTTGGCAATAACCCTGTACTCTGTATACCAAGACGTTTAAGAACAACATCCATAAGCAGGATGAAAGGAAAAGCTGCGATGATTGAAATGAGAAGTCCGAACATCTCTTTCAATTCCATTTCTACAATAAGAGTGCCGTTGTGGGAAACATTCTCAGATGGAAGCGGGGCTGTTTCAACAACCTCCCCCCTCCAATTATATTTTTCAACGGTTTCCTCCTCCATCCCTACACCAAAGGGAACGTGATAAGAACTGTATTCAAGCGTGAGCTGAATACCAAAGATTATGAGAACAACTACCGGTGCTGCCAGCCATCGAATCAAGTTTTTCAATCGCTCTCCCTCCTTTTCCATAATCAGGATAACATTTGAATTTCTATTTTTACCATATCAGCATTAGATAAACATATATTGGAAGTTGATGTTACCATAAAGGAACAGGAGGCGGTGATATGACAGAAGAAGAGATGTGGAAGGTAATCAAACGCCTGCGGCTTATCGAAAAAAAGCAGAGTGAGATACTGAAAGCACGGACCGGAAAAGGCCTCTACGAAACACGCCTGGAGCCTGATGAGGAAGGCACCATTATCCTTGACCCTGACGATCCTGTGCAGCAAAAATTGTGGAACCTGGATTAGAATATACAAAAAAACGCTGCGGTCTCACGCAGCGTTTTCTATTTCTAAAAGATCTTTATATTGTTCCTGGATGAATCCAATGATGGTTCCAAGCGTCTGTCCCTTGAATGCATCTGGAACAGATTCCCCGTTCGGATCAGCGTAATAAAAGGCGCCTTTTTCTTCACTATAGGAGAAGCCCAGCTTGGTCAAACGATTGTTCAATTCCTCTGGATTTTCTTCAAGTCCCGTCTGCTGCTTGAAGTACTCTGTCGGATATACCCAGACGTCAACGTCATCACTGCCGGTTTCTACAATGAATAAGTCCGTATCATACTGCGAAATCCACTGATTTTTTGAGAAAAGGGCAACCCCCGTTCCTTCCAATCCTGCAATGCCTACTAAATTCACGCCAAAGATTTCATTGATCATCGTATACCGCTCATCAGCCGTCAGGCGTTTTTGGTAAGACAACCAGTATAGTTCCATGACGCGGACTTTGGAAAGTTGACTGATATCTTCATCACTCAACGGTTTCGGAGATGCCTCACGGACGCGTTCAAGGACATCATCAGAATAACTGCTTGTCTGCTTTCCAACTCCAAGATCAGAAATGGCTTGAAGATCAATGCTGAATACAGCGTCTACAACCCTGATCAATGTATAAGGCGTCACTCTGCGGTGATTTCGATCCAAATAATGATCCATAATGTCTGCCTTGTTCATGGTTTCCATGGAAGATTCAGCTTCACTAAACGAGTGCGGCTTTTTCGTTTCCTTCCTCATATCCTTGTAAACGGTAGAAATGACCGGATCATTACACTTCCATTCTTCTGCTTTGAGATCCTGTTTCCAGCTCTTCGCCTCAACCTGATGAGGAATTGCAGCCGATGCTCCTGCTGTGAACAAAGTGAACGCCGTCAATATTACTGCGGACTTCTGCATCCATTTTTTACGAAAACGCTCCATTTCTCCCTCTCCCCTATCGTGTGTCCGCCACCTTTCCAGGCCGTACACAACAAAAAATATAGATGATGTACTCTTCCGTTGAATGGTCTATTTTAACTATACCCGATGTTGTCGAATAAAGACACATCCAGCCGATTAAAAGTGTGAGGAAGCCTCCTGCACAGGGTACACTAGGAGAAAAAGGGAGAGAATGACGATGAGCACCTATTCGATTGTCTGGTTCCGGAATGACCTGCGTGTCCACGACCATAAACCCTTGACCAGAGCTGTCACAGCAGGGCATCCGGTCATCGCACTTTATATTTTCGATCCATATGATTACAGCGATCTTTCCTATGGTTTTATAAAAACCGGGCCTCACCGGGCACAATTTATACAGGAAAGTCTTGAAGACTTGAGGAGGAACCTGGCTGAACTGGGCGTGCCGCTTTTGATTAGGTACAAAGACCCAAAGGATGCTTTCCTGGAGATGAGCTGTGATTTCACGATTGACGGAGTGTACCTTCATGAAGAAATCGCCAGCGAAGAGCAACAGACCGAAGGACGAGTAAGAAAAGCCCTGCCGGGAGTTCCTTTTTATGTCGATCATGGACATAACCTGTTTCCACCGGAAGACCTGCCGTTTTCCACCTGGGATGTGCCAGATACGTTTTCCCAGTTTAGAAAAAGAATCGAAAAAAATGGGGGGACGCCCCCGAAAGCGATCGCTCCACCTCAAGCAGCTGTAAAAGCGGAGCTTCCAAATAAGATAGAGGAAGGGAAGATTCCGGACGCCGCTGCCTTAGGCATGGAGATCGAGCGGAAAAAGCCGCGTTACCATGGCGGATCGACAGCGGCTAAACAGCGGCTCCGGGATTACATCTTTACTAAGGACCGACTCCGGGTTTATAAGGAAACAAGAAACGGGATGCTTCTTGAAGACGATTCCTCTAAATTTTCTCCTTATCTGGCCAACGGAAACCTGTCTCCGCGGGTCGTGTATGAGCAGATTCAGCACTATGAAAAAAACTATACGAAAAACAAGTCGACCTATATGCTTTACTTCGAACTGCTCTGGCGGGACTACTTCCACCTCGTGCATCGGAAATACGGCGGTCGTCTCTTCTACAGGACAGGGCTGAATGGTTTGGAGATCCCCTGGAAAACAAACCAAGAGCATCTGCAGGCGTGGATGGACGGCCGCACGGGCTATCCGCTCGTAGATGCAGCCATGCGGGAATTAAAACAGACCGGTTTCATGTCCAACCGGGCCCGCCAGAATGTGGCCAGCTTTTTCACAAAGAACCTCGGTCTGGACTGGCGGATCGGTGCCGCCTGGTTTGAATCACAGCTCGTCGATTATGACGTAAGCAGCAATTACGGCAACTGGTTGTATATCGCAGGAGTCGGAAATGATGCCGTTTCCTTCCGGGCCTTTAACGTGGAAAAACAGGCGCAGGATTATGATCCTGATGGGGATTACCTGCGCTATTGGCTGCCGGAGCTTCGTGAACTGCCTGTACCTTGGATTTTCAAGCCTGGGGAAATGGGTATGATTGAGCAGGAGCAGTACGGGGTCCAGCTCGGGGAGGATTATCCGTTTCCCATCGTCGACTTATACGAATCGATGCGGGAAATGAAAAAAGCCTTCGAGGAAGCTTCGAAATAAGAAAAAGCCGCGGGAACAATTACCTTCCCGACGGCTTATTTTCATGCCTGCTTCGTTTTCCGTTTTTTCCGTAGATAAAAGAGGAGGGTTGCAATGGTCACGAGACCTGCGACAGCGGTAATGATGATGTTGCGAATGTTAGGGACGGCGAGTTCCACCATCATATTCGTTGTACCGGCGGTCTGGATATCCCACTGCAGTTCATTTCCGTCCGTCCGGTCGGCGTTGTGGTCTTTGGGTGCAATCGGAAGATCAAGCGTGAAGGTGAGGTCCAGCTGATCCGAAACCATCTGCTGCATCCCGCCCATCATTCCGCTGTTTTCAAGATTTATTTCACCTTCCACCTGATATGTAGTCGTAAACCACCCGGGCTCCTCCGACCATTCCACAGGGAGTCCTTCCATGACGTTTCCGATCCCGGCGGCTGCCGGCTGTTCCAGCTGATCCGGAACCTGGATTTCCTCGATGTTTTCAAAAGCCTTTCCGGCGGTAAAACCGGTGTAGCCATCCTCTTCGTACGGGTCAACCTGGTAGCCGCGGGATTCGAGGTCCTGTTCCGCTTCATCAATCACGCCCTGCATCCGCTCCATGAACAGACCCGCCTCTTCCTTGTTCACACCAATCTGCACCTGTGCCTCACCGCTTTTATCTTTGTTGACAGTCAGCTTCACATCGCCCTGCACACAGCCGCTTATTACAACCAGACTGAACAGAAACAGCACTCCCAGTCTCATTCTCATACTCCTTCTCCCCTTTTCAAAAAACACTCTCGAATATACGCACCGATATCCCTCAGACTTTCCCGTTTTCCATACCGCCCGTGATGTGCCCCACGATCATCCACACGGCTGCCCAGGCCCAGAAACGGCTCGGACGGCTTGAAATCGAGGCCGATGACAGGTACATCAAGAGTGGGGTATGTACCAAAATGAAACCGGGCAGAAGGGAATCCTTCTACGTTCATGGATGAATCGTAGGACACATCATAGACATCTCCAAACCTTCTCCTGTGTTCTCTGCCAAGCAGCAGGATAAGGGAAGGTTGTAAATAATGCAGCGTCTCTTCAAGCACTGCCGTTACTTCAGGAAGACGCAGCAGCTTCTCTTTGCTTTTTATTTTACCCATAAACTGGAGCGTCGGAAAAGGAAAAGCATCGACATGAACAAGAGGGGGCTCGTTTTGATAAAAAGATGCTTCCATCCCGTTCATAAAGCCCTCAAGCTTCGCTCCCCCCTTTCTGCCAAACCATCGGGTATACGCGTCTTCCCCCCTGAAATAGTCCTCGTATTTCTTGATGACGGCTGTCTGCCGGTCATCATCTTCTTGAAAAGATGCGAGTAGATCTGCACTTTCCTGGTCAAATGACTGCGCCGTTGTCTGCCAATCGGCCTGGTCGTTCAAAAAATACCGGGACGTCGGGTTTGTCCCAATGGTAACGATGGGATGCTCCCGCTTCTCCCCAAGCCATAAGACAGGAACCGACCGGTGGATGAGCTCGTTACGGACGTCTGAACGTCCCAGCCTGCTTTGAATATCAACCGCCCTGCTGAGCAGCTGGCGGGCTTCTTTTAAATCATCAGTCATCGATTTCCCTCCTCCCCCTTCCATTCCCGCCGCGACCACTATTTAACAGCGTAGAGCGGGTTTCCTTTGGGGACGATAAAGACAGGAGGGATCTCATCATGGATGGACGACCATTAACGATTGAACATTTCAACGAACGCTTCCAACGATGGAGCGGTGCCGATATTGTCATTACAAAACTGGAGCTGAACGATAAGGATACAACAGAGATGCATCTGGATCACATCGCTTACGGGACGGATGCTGCACGTCTGGATGAATACCTGCCTATGCATTCCCTGTTTTTATATGGAGATGGCGAAGCAGAAATCGGCCCTCAGCAGATGGAGCCGCTCCCAGCACCCTATTACGAAATCCCTCTGCAGGATACGACGCAGTATCTATACAGTCCGGAGGGCTTTATTGTCACGACGGACCGGGCAACCTACATCATTCAGAAAAAATAACGGCCTCGGCATCGGGGCCTTTTTACAAAAATAAAAACAGGGAAAATCCCTGCCGTCAAAATTTATATCCGAACACCACAACATCCACAGCATTCAGACCCGTTCCTCCATCAGCCTCTGTTTTTATCGTCAGTCCCGTTCCAGGCACATTAAAAACCCTTGTAAACTGCTGTCCCGGAATGACCCGGAAGGAATCCAGCAGGAGGAAATTCACACCTTCCACTTTCACAATCAATTTGAACGTGACAGGCCCTTCCGATACCACCCGGTTGCCGCCGGCCACCCGGATGGAGTAGAACGGGCGGACATCAATGCCGCCGGGCAGATCCTTCGTCACATCCACGGTAGCCCCTGATTCAACCGTCTGACCTCCCGGCTCCGTCATGAAAATTAAATTATTCCCGCGTGAAACAGCCTCAGCCACCTCAACCACTCCTCCCCTTCTCTATCCTATGAAACCATGGGGGATTTAGGGAGTAGAAATCACACCTTTTCGTTTTCTTCCGCTCCTGACGCAGACGCTCTTTCCCTTCCCGGACTTTCTGCCTGTTTCCAATGCACCTTGTCAGATTTTCCAGGTTGCGTACGATAGAAATGGTGGACACCCCTGGATCAAACCTCATGACCTCCGCAATTCAATTGTGAAGGAGAATGTACATGGATCTGCTGACTAAAGGTCTCTTTACCTGCGCCATCCTGCTTTTCTTTTTTCCAATCACCAGCTACGCCGGCTCCATAAAAGATGGAGCCTCCGGGAACCCCGGGGAGTGGTACGTGGGAGACACACCCGCTTCTGTAACGGAAGAGAAACGCCCCATTCTTTTCATCCACGGCCTCAACAGTTCATCAGAAACGTGGTACGAGAGTAATGATATGTATACCACCGCTCTCGATAACGGCTACGAAACAGCCTTTATCGATTTGTACCCAACCAAGGATATGTGGGACAACGGGGAGCTGCTGGCCGGTAAAATCGAAGACATGTATCATCATTTCGGCGAAAAAGTCGTCATCGTCGCTCACAGCAAGGGCGGCATTGATACACAGGCGGCTCTTGTTCATCACGGCGCCTCTCCCTATGTGGATCGTGTCATTACCCTGTCCTCCCCCCACCACGGCTCGCAGCTTGCCGATCTTGCCTACAGCAGCTGGGCAGGATGGCTTGCCGGCATCATCGGCAGTAAAAATGAAGCCACCTATTCCCTGCAAACTGGGTACATGAGCTATTTCCGCTCCACCACCGACAGCAGCCCGGATATCGATGCCGTCCCGTTTTACACGTTCGGCGGTACGGAATGGGGCAGCTTCGGCAGTTCCCTGTACTGGGGAGGCTTGTACTTAAGCTCATACGGCAGTAATGATGGAGCCGTTACAGTGAAAAGCTCCCGCCTCCCTTACGCCCAGGAATTGAAAGTTGGAAAATGGGATCACACGAGCATCAAAGAAGGCTCCTCCACGTTTCCCCTTTTCCGTCCTTACTTGAATGAGACCGCTCCGCTCGCGGCATTCGGAATCGAAACAGCCGCTGTGACAGAAGAAACCGAGCCGGCGGCCGGTCAGTATGTGTCGGGTGGCGAATACACAGGACGCACACGGGAGACCGTTATTGTAGAATCCGGAGCAGACGCCGTCACCTTCGACTGGATCAGTTCCAGTCCAGATGTTGACTTGAAGCTTGTCTCCCCTGATAAAAAAACCTACAGCGGCTTTAAAGCTGCGAAGGATGAAACAGAGGTGCTTGAAGGATCCTATCATCACACACTGAAAATCGATGACCCCGCAGCAGGCAGATGGAAGCTGGAAGCCCGGAGTCCAGGCGGGGAATCCTATCTGCTCAACACCTCCTTTGACAGTGAACTGAATGAAAAAATCAGCGCCTCGATCAACCTGGATGAGCTGAAAGTGAAAAACAAAGACGCCCGTCTGAAATTCAAAAGCGACATGACCGTCATCCACTATAAAAACGGTCGTCAGAAAGAAACGAAACTGAAAGCAAAGCAGCAATCAGGCGGGTCGTACCAGCTTCCGAAGCTTGGAGAAGGTGTGTACAGCCTGACCATCGAAGTAGAAGGAACCTATCAAAAAGAAAAGTTCGCCCGGACGATGATTTCCTCGGTCTACATCGACCAGAACGGCAGGGTGTACAGCGAGGACTTTTAAAACAGCTGGACAGATAAAAACGGCAGGAGAACGTGTGACGTTCTCCTGCCGTTTTATTAGGATTGTTTCTGCAGCGCTTCCTCTAAAGGCTCCTTCAATGCAGGCGCAAGGGTTTTGGAGTAAGCTGTACTCAAATGGTGTTTGTCACGGTATACAATAACATTGCCGATGACAGGCTCACACACTTCTTCCCCGCAGAAGTAATCCGACAAATCCACGAATGTAACATTCTCCGGGATACCATCCGTATTTTCCCATGGCACGACATCAGATAAGGCTTCATCTCTGGAAACCGCACAATCCTCAATCGACCCCTTTTCCTCAATACAAAGCGGCGTATCCTCTTTCATCCGCGGATTATCACGCACAGCCATAATATGAGTCGTCCCTTCGAGCTTCTTCCACTGTTCAAGATAGCCGTCCGGCACCGTCGCTCCACTATTGACTGTGGATGTTGTAAAGACGAGATTCGGCGGGTCCTCCTGGAGATCCTGCAGCACTTTTTCATTCCATTCCATACACGTTTCGTTCAACAGCCCGTCAAAATCATCGTTGGAGAACCGGCAGGCATCCTTATTGTAAAGGTCGATTTTCAAATTCAGATCATCAGACAGTTCACTGAGGGCCGGGAACCAGTGTCCGGAGTGGGAGCCACCGACGAGGGCAACCGTATAGTCCGGATTCTCCGTCTCTCCCATAGAACAAGTTTTCATCCCTTCTTCACTCGTATACATGAAGCATTCTCTGTCCTCATAAAAGGCAGGCAGCTCCTCCTGCACTTCAATGGTCGATGGATAAGGATCCAGCTCTTCCGCATCTACATTATAGAAGACGGCCTGAGCACCTGGATAGTCCCCTGCCTCATAAGCCTTCCCCTGCATCTGACTCACGTAAAAATTCCATCCGCCATTAACGAGAAGAACAGGGACAATCAAGGCGGTGAGCGCTTTTCCGATTTTCACCTTCGACGTTTTAACGCTCAAGTTACGGACGGGGGCTTCAATATAGGTTACCGTTACATAAGCAAGCACAAGGGCAGCTGCTATAATGACCGCCCCGGCGAAAATTGATGCCTGACTGGTATCAAACCAGGCAAAATAGAAAATCAAAAGCGGCCAGTGCCACAAATAAAACCCGTAGGAAATGCTTCCGAATTTGAGGAAAGGCTTGGAGCCTAACAGACGGTCCACACCGAATCCGCCGCTGTTTTCAGCCGATATAATAACAAAAATCACGCCGGAGGCCGGTAGAAGAGCGACCCATCCGGGAAAAACAGTGGATACCGGAAGCAGGATACCCGTAAGAGAAATGACGGCCAGGCCGGTCCACCCAAAAATCACAGACACACGTCTGTTCAGCTTCACATACGGCAGAAGCAAAGCGACGATTCCTCCGAGACTGAACTCCCACGCACGCGCAAACGTATCAAAGTAGGCCCACGGCTGGTTTACGGCCGTTTTGTAAACAGAGTACGAAATAGATAACACGAACAATGTGATCAACACGCCGAGCAGTGTTTTCCGGACCGGTGTCTTCAAAACTTTACGTGCAAGAAAATAGGCGGCCGTGATGACAATCGGCCAGGTTATGTAAAACTGCCCCTGTACGGATAATGCCCAGAAATGCTGAAAAGGGCTCGCCTGGTTGTTCTGCGCCAGGTAATCAACGGAACTGAAGGCCAGCTGCCAGTTCTGGAAATAAAACACCGAAGCGAATCCTTCAGCGATGATCTGCTTCCACTGGGCCTGCGGAAGAATCCAGATGGAGCCGACAAGGGTGAACAGCACGACGATAAACGCAACCGGAAACAGCCGGCGTCCAAGCCCCAGCAGGTATTCTCCTAAATGGATATTTCCCTGCTTGAGCATTTTGGAAAGCAGGGATGTCGTTATCAGGTAACCGGAAACGATAAAGAATACATCCACACCGCCGGAAACCGATCCAAGCCATATATGGTATACCGCCACAAGGAAGGCGGCAACCGCACGCACGCCTTCGATTTCCGGACGGAATCTTTTCTCAGAGGTCCTTAAATCATTCACTCATCACCATCTCCATTTCTCTCCTCCTCCTATGTATCCTCTCAGCATATCGGACCCCTCCAAGACTGTGAACCTTTCAAGAGATATTTTTACTAGATTTGCAGAGTTTTTACAAAAGGATATCCATAAGTTATTGACTCACCTGGTTGGCAAGTTTCGTTAAAGGGGCTGCAACATCGACGACATCCTCCCCGCCAAGCAGAATGTAATCGCGGATGGAACGCTTCTGGATCGTGTTCTCAAGAGATTCAGGGACCTCCTCTTTTCTGACAAGCAGAAGCGGGGCATCTTTTTTGGCAGCCAGCACAGCTCCTGTAAGAGCATCCGCATAATTATAGCCGGTAGCGGCAAGGGCCTGCTGATGACCGACGTCCAGCGTTTCAATGATCTCTGCGGCTGTATCAAACCGCGTATCTCCAGCAATCCTTTCCACTTCTGCAGGCAGCTGGGACGCTGCTTCTTCGCTGATGACACCGGTTCCTCCAATAACATGGGCAGTCGCTGTATTTGTAAGCGCTTTTAACGTAACCTCCGGGACAGACTCGGGTCTTGTTAATAGAATAGGTACTCCCTGCCTCGCTGCGTATGGGGCAGCCGCCAGCGCATCCGGATAGTTCCGGCCTGTGGCGATCACTGCTTCCCCGGAATCCGAGTTCAGACTTTCAGCGATAAGAGCAGCCGTTTCATAACGGTCCGATCCTCCAATCCGCTCCACAGATGAGAGGTTCATGTCATTCAACTGATTCTCCACCCTCTCACTCACCGCACCGGTGCTCCCTAAAATGATCACCTTGTCCGCTCCAAGGCGTTCAATTTCTTCCTTAGCCGCCGGGGTCAATTCTCCTGATCTCGTTAATAGAACAGGCGCATCGTTTTGATAGGCCAGCGGGGCGCCGGAAAGAGCATCTGGGAAATCAAACGCTTTCGCAAGAACCACCGTTTCTGCTCCATCCTGCCATCCTTCCTTGGATATCTCCACAGCTGTTTCTATACGGGTCGCGCCCTTCAACCGTGTCGTTGCCGGCGTCAATGCGCCCGAAGCCACGTAGCCGGTTCTTCCGTCCTCCAGCTGGATACGGTAACGGACCCAGTGGCGGGCCGGTGATTGATCCGACTCATCATAATAAATGGAAGCATCGATGATTTCCGCTTCTTGTCTATCACTCAGACGGAAGCCGCCGTTTCCATCCTTTGTCCGGCGCACGTTTGTGCCGTCGACTGTGATGACCGTATCACCTTCCTCAAACATCTGCCGCGATTTCGTCAGCGGCCCGTCGACATCATAATGGTCTACGGCAAATTTCACTTCTGCATCATTATCAGAAGGGTCATAGATGAAGTCATCCTTTTCAAAAGGAAGATCTGTCAGCGCCATTCCGTTGTTATAGTTTTCGATATAGCGGAAGACCTTCTCCTGATAGGCATCGGTATTGACCGAACCGTCCGCCTTCACGACCGGGCTGTTCACTTCCACGACACCGTTGTAGGCCATAACAGGAAAATACCAATGTTCAATAACATCCTTGGATGCGTCATTAACGGTCGGAATCACTCCACGCTCCGCAAGCTTCCATTTATCGAGCAGAATATCCAGCCCAACGTCCATGTTATAGCCGATGTCGCTTCTTAACCGCTCTGTATCGTATCCATCATCCGTCACCTGCATAATTCCAATGCCTAAACTGCCGTCATCCTCTTTATTCACATTCGCTTTCGTTTGTCCGTCATCCGTCCACTGCGACCAGTTGGATTCAGCAAAGGCGACTGCTTTGGCTACTTCCGGTGGAATATTCCGTTCCAATGCTTTTTCCGTCAGCATTTCAGCAATGTCTGAACAGGAAATCTCCTCATAGTTTTCGCAGGCATACGTTCCATCTGCCGCTGATGTAACGGTCGGCAGCATTCCGAATACCAACACCGAAGCCAGCAGCAGTCCGCTCACTTTTTTCATGCAATCCCCCGTTTCTTCCTAATCATCTATAACTCTACCATTTATAAAAATAATTGGAATACTTGTGAGAAAATCTTCCAGCTGATCTTTCACAATTGCACTTTTATAACAAATTCAAAAAACCACCGGCTCTTATGAAGAGCCGGTGGTTCAATCGAAGTTATTTAATTTTCCCCGGATGGCCGTCCTTGATGACTTTGGTTTTGTCATTCTGGATCGCAAGCTTGATGGTCGGCGCCAGTGTACCACCGAAGTGGGACATCTGATACTCCGGAGTCGTTCCTCCAAGATCTGAGATGTTCTTTCCATCAAGATCATGGAAGTTATAGAAGCTGATCACTTTTCCGTTTGGAAGGACCATCCACGAGTAGGATTGGTACGCATGTTCTTCCGGGTTCGCCAAGACTAACCCACTGTCGTTCAGCGGTTCATAGCCGGACGTCAGTTCATCGGACGAAAAACCATACAGGCCGTCCGGCGCATCGAGGTCCGGTCCGAATTTATGTTCATGCGTATTCGTGAACAAGTAGTATTGATTACCCTTGGTTACGATATGCGGACGCTCAAGCTCCTGGTTGACGTAATTCGCTTCCAGAATTGGTGGTAGGGCTTCATATTCGGTGTAGGAATCGTTCGTTGCTTCAGCAATTCCGATCGCCCCGTTGAATAATTTTGCAAACCCTTCGTCTGTGAAGCTGAAGTCATTCTGGAAAGAGCTGCTTCCGATATAATTCGTATCCAGCGTACGCTCCGCTGGTGTTCCGGCAGAGTTGCCTTCGAACAGGATATAGTCTTTCCCTGTTTTCGGATCTTCGAAGAACCATGGATCACGGAACGTATAGCCGATGTCCCCCTCTTCCGCCTGTTCTTCTGTCTGGTAGTGTTCACCTTCAGGCTCAAGAATAATTGAGTGGTTAAAGTTTTCGAAAGAAATGCCTTTAGAAGATGCGTTGACATCTCCTTTGGCAAGAGCAAGACGCTGTTCATAGGTGACGTCTTCCTCCCCTTTACGACCTGTAGCTGTATAGAACAGATTCAATTCCCCGTCTTCAATCATCGCAGAGCCGGCCCACTGCCTTGAACCGTATGCGCCCGTTGGATCAAACGCCTCTCCGCCAAGCTCCCAGCTCTTGCCGTCTTTGGAATAGAAGTAGCGGATTGTCGCTACATCATGTCGTTTACCTGGAAGCAGGTCGGACGGAGCCGTCAGGGAGAAAATCACGTAGTAGCCGTTCACTTTGGCGACCGAGCCGTCTTTGTTACGAAGCGGCCATGTATCCCAAACATGAAGTTCTGGAGCCATTTTTTCAAAATCCGGCTCGATATAAGGCGCGGTTGTATCTTTCGTGCGCTCAATCTGTGAGGCATCTTCAATCGTCCAGTTGGAAGTCTGACTGGTTTCTGCAGAAACAGAACTGCCAAATGCCAGCGTGGAAACAAGAGCGGTCGTCACTAAAAAGGAACGTTTCATCCATGTATTTGTTTTCATCGTTCTCCTCCTTGTTTATAAACAGGGAGCCGGCAGGTCGTGCCGGCTTTGTTCATCAAAACTTACCCGTGAATTTCACCTTCACCCATCTCACGCTTAATTTCAGAAGTATCACCTTTCAACTTCAGTTTAAGCGTTGGGGCAAAGGATCCACCCTGCTGGAAGTTTCCATTTTCATCATGGTATTCGTTCACAAAGCTGATCACCTGTCCGTGTGGAAGCACGGCCCAGGAGTATGCCTGGAATGGATCTTCAGCCGGGTTGGCTATAACAAGACCCGTATCGTTCATCGGCTCGTAATCACCGAAAAGGGAGTTGGCGTGGAAGCCGTAAAGACCATCCGGACCTTCAAGTCCTGGAGCGAACGTAAATTGGTGGGAGATGGTGAACAAGTAATAGTCATCACCCTTCTGGACAACGTGTGGACGTTCCAGCTGCTGGTTCACACCATTCGCTTCCAGAAGAGGCGGCATTAATTCAAATTCTGTCAGGTCTTCGTTTTCTGCTTTAGCAATCCCGACATTTCCGTTATAGTCTTCAGCGCCGGCAGGAACGTCTTCGTCTACATCACCAATGTGTTTCTCTTCGAGTGTCTTTTCATCGCCACCGGTATTTCCTTCGAAGATGATGTATTCTTCGCCGGTTTCAGGGTGTTGGAAGAACCAAGGATCACGGAAAGAATAGATAATGCTTCCGGTCTTTTGTTCCTGTGTCTCGTAATACTCGCCATCTGCTTCAGCAAGAATCTGGTGGTCGCCATTGTTCGTTACCTGGAAACCTTCTTTGTTATCGTAATCCATTTCAAATGTGGTCTTAGCCAGACGCTGCTCGAATGTCGGACCTTCATCCTTACGTCCTGCAGCCGTGTAGAACAAGTGGATCGTGCCGTCTTTCTCCATCATTGCTGAGCCGGCCCACTGGCGGTAACCAAGCGCCTTGTCCGTGTCATAAGGGACCGTACCCATTTCCCAATCTTTACCGTTCTTAGAATAGAAGTAGCGGATTTCCGCATGATCGTGGCGGCCGCCCCATGTGTATTCTTTGCTCGCTGTCAGCGCGAACTGTACATAGTACCCGTTGATCTTGGCGATGGAACCATCACGGTTACGAAGCGGCCATGTGTCCCAGATCCAGTAGTCCGGGGCAACATCTGTAAAGGAATCAATGTTTGGGGCTGTGTTTTCATCTGTTAACGTGAAGTTTTGCGCGTCTTCACGGGACCACACAGGTGTGTCATCTGTGGATGCTGCGTGAGAAGTTGTTGGGAGCTGGGCAAACGTGCCGATCAGGATAAAAGCAGAAAGCGCCAGTTTAGATAAGAGCGAATGATTTTGTTTCATGTTTTCTTTCCCCTCCAGAATTGTTAAGTATATGAAGTGTGCTCCGGAACACGTCTTAACTTTACGTGGTAAAACAGGGGGGGTCAACGCCGGAAATCCCGCCATTCACGCTTATGCCAAAAGTCATGAAAAGGCATCTTTCACAAGGATGACAGCGATTTCTCCACTACTATGCAAAGGATTGCACAAAATGTAAAAATAGGGGAGAAGAGGGATATTCAATGTAATAAATTCCCATTTAAACCATTCTAAAATCCAGTTTCATACGTCCTTTATACCCCCCTTTGAATGTTCGTTAAATGAATAGAAAGAACCAATACTCCAACGAATGTTTGTTCTTTTCCGAGAATAGTAAAATTACGATTAAATCCTTTCACATCAGTATTTTTAAGTCGTTAATAACCATTACAATGTGAAGCGCTTTATAGGAAATAAGACATAAAAAAGACAGACGGGTCCCGTCTGTCTTTTGCACATCTATATACCTAGAAAACTTTTGCAAGGTTCCATTTGTGAAGATAGAAGCTTGCAGCTGCTGAACTGCTGAAACGAATGCTCGTGTCCTGAACAGATGGATAGAACCGGGCGGTCATCACGCAGGCACCATCATTAGCGAAAACTTCGATGGAGGACGTATCTACATATATCCTCAGACTATCAAGCTGCGGTACTTCCACCTGCCGCTTTTCGACGGTTCCATCCACATAGCTCTGGCGTTCCAGGGTGAGCACCTGTTGACCCCTGGAATATAGAATCCTTGCATTTCCACCGATGGCCACACTCATCCAGCCCTCTGCAACGTCGATATCACTCATCATCAATTCAACGGCTTTCCCATGAACACCATCCAGGGTACGGCTCTCTTTGTTAAGGCTGACCTGATGATCAACGGCATCTCCCTGCCTGAGTGCTTCCAATTCCTGAACCGGCTGTTGGTGCATCTGCCCGTCCTGCCACGTCAATTCTCTTGGCAGCGTCATGTTATGCAGCCACTTATGGGCAATCGTCGGGTGATCCTGCTCATTCTGATCCGGTACACTCATCCAGCCGAATAAAAGACGGCGTCCCTTTTCATCCAGGGTCGTCTGCGGCGCATAAAAGTCAAAACCGTGATCAAGCTCTGTAAATGCACCATGCTCGTACGTCCCTTCTTCCGAATCGAAGGTACCTGTCACATAGCCAGCCTGGTAAACGTTTTGATAGTTCATGCCGTCCGCTTCCAGCCCCTGCGGAGAGAAGACAAGCACATCACGTCCATCCAGATCAAATAAATCCGGGCACTCAAACATATACCCGAACTCCCCGAGAGGTTCCTGACCGGCGCCGGCAAGAATACCGGCATGGGTCCAGTCCATCAGATTCTCTGAGGTGAATAGAGCGACTGCCCCTTTCTTATCTTCCGTCTGTGCGCCGATGACCATAAACCAACGGCCGTTCTGCTTCCATACTTTCGGATCGCGGAAGTGGGCGGTATAGCCGTCAGGCAGATGGGCGACGGGCCCTTTTTTATCAAAATGAATGCCGTCTTCGGATACAGCGAGACACTGGTACGATTCCCGGTTTCCATTTTCATCTTTTACGTTTCCTGTGTAAAAGGCATAGAGCTTCCCGTCATGCTCGATGGCACTGCCGGAATAGCAGCCGTTTTTTTCAAACCACTCGGACGGTGTCAGAGCGATCTCTTCATGCGTCCAGTGGACAAGGTCCTCGGATGAGTAATGCCCCCACAGTTTAGCACCGTGGTCGGTTTTATACGGCATCCACTGATAAAACAGATGGTACGTGCCCTGGAACTGAATGAAGCCGTTCGGATCGTTCAACAAACCGACAGGAGGCATGATGTGGTAATGGAGACGATACGGATCGCTCTCCACTAGAGACTGATGCTTTTCGATTTCTTCATAAGCGCTCTTTCGCAGTTCTTGATCTTTAGACATCGATTACTCTCCTGACTGAAGGCGTGTTTGAACTTCTTCGATGGTCGGAAGGGCCGTCATCGCTCCCTTTGTCGATGCAGCCAGTGCTCCGGAAACGGCTGCGAATTCTGCCATTTTCACAGCTTCCGCAAGCGTCAGTTCCTCCATGTTCCCCTCATAACGGTTCAGCTGATAAAGCATACCGGAGACAAACGCATCTCCAGCCCCTGTTGTATCGACCGCTTTTACTTTCATCGCCGGTACGTGCTCGACGCCTTCTTTCGTAGAAACATAGCTTCCGTCTCCGCCCATGGTAATGAGAACGAGAGGGATTTCATACTTCTCGAGGGCTTTCAGGCCGGGCGTGATTTCTTTTTCTCCTGTGATGAATTCCAGCTCTTCTTCAGAAAGCTTAAGCATATCCGCTTCCCCGAGCATGGAAATGATCGTTTCGCGGGCCTGTTCTTCAGATGGCCAAAGCATCATGCGCAGGTTGGGGTCATAGGAAATCAGCATCCCTTTTTCCCTGGCCAGCTCCACAGCCCGCTTCGTCGTATCTTTTACCGTATCTCCGATCATGGAGATGGAACCGAAGTGAAGCACTTTGTGTGTATCAAAGTCAGATTCCTGAAGATCGGAGCGCTCTAAAAACTGGTCCGCACTGGGATGGATATAAAAATCGAAGCTGCGTTCTCCGTCTTCCGCGTTCGTCACGAACACAACACCCGTACGCACATCACCCGTCAACGGCATGGCATGGGTCTGCACACCGAAATCTTCGAGGGTTGTCTTCAGAAAACGTCCGAGAACATCATCGCCGACCTTCCCTAAGAACGTGGATGGAACCCCGAGTCTTGCGAGACCGACCGACACGTTAGCCGGAGCACCGCCGGGACTTTTCTGGTAGTTCACATTGTTTTTATCCAAGGGAATAAAATCGATTAACGCTTCACCGAGCGAGATGACACCATTTTTCATCACTAATTCCTCCTTTGAACCTTTGTATGAATCATACGAAACAAATCCCTACCAGACAAGCTGGTAAGGACTTGAAAAAAGGATTTACTTCGCTTCTTCCTTCCATCCAAGAAGAAGAGTGGCAATGACCGCACCGCCGACAGCGATCAGACAGCCGATTCCGTAGTTGATCGGGTCCTGCGCGATCGCAAACATCGGAATACCTGTCAGACCGATACCGTTCGCCATGACTTTGGTGAAGACGACGTAAGCTCCGCCGAGCGCACCACCAATAGCTGCACCGATGAACGGGCGGCGGTGCTTCAAGTTCACACCGAAGATCGCCGGCTCTGTAATTCCGAGGAATGCGGAAATGGCAGCTGGAAGAGCGATTTCTTTCGTTTTCTTGTTGCGTGTTTTAAAGAAGACGGCAAGTGTCGCTCCCCCTTGAGCAATGTTGGCCATCGCCCAGATTGGAAGCAGGTAGTTTCCGCCGACGTTATTCAACAGCTCCGCCTCAATGGCGTGGAAGCTGTGGTGTACCCCTGTCAATACGATCGTAGAGTACAAGCCCCCGAAGATCAGTCCGGCAATCGGACCGGCCGTTTCATAGACCACATCAAGAGCCGTTGTCAATCCATTCCCAAGTGCACGGCCGAGCGGTCCTACAACAAGGAGCGCTACGAAACCGGTGAAAATAACGGTAAGGAACGGGGTAAGCAGAAGATCGACAGCGTTCGGAACGATCTTACGGAAGTTCTTTTCAAGCCAGGACATGACGTAGACCGTCAACAGAACAGGGATAACAGTCCCCTGATACCCAAGCATTTCAACGCCGAAGCCGAAGAAGTCAAGGGTTTCCGGCTGGGCATCAGAAAGCCCCCACGGATTCAAGAGGGCCGGGTGGGTCATAATCCCCCCGATAACAGCGCCTAAATACGTATTCCCTCCGAATTCTCTTGCTGCACTGAAACCGATCAGAATCGGCAGAATGATAAAGGACGCAGAGGAGAACATATCCAGCATGACAAATAGTCCGCTGGCCGGGTCCATCCATTCGTACGTACGCATCAAACCGAGCAGCCCCATCAACATACCGGCAGCTACGATAGCCGGGATAATCGGAACGAAGATGTTGGAAAGCGTCCGCGCAAAACGGGCGAACGGGTTCATTTTGCTTTTTGCTGCATCTTTATGGGAAACGGAGGCGTCTTTCTTTTCCTCTTCCTCCCCCATGGACGCGCCGACAAGCGGGCCGAAGTGGGCGAATACTTTGTTCACGGTTCCCGTTCCGAAGATGACTTGATACTGGCCGGAGCTTGAGAACGCCCCTTTGACGCCATCAAGTTCTTCCACAGCCGATTTATCTATTTTGCTCTCATCATCCATAACGAGGCGGAGACGAGTGGCACAGTGAGTGGCGCTGACAATGTTCTCTTTTCCACCAAGCAGAGGGACAAGCTGTTCAGCAACTTCTTTGTGATTCATGATGATTCCTCCTTTATTTTTCCAATAAAAAAGACCTAAAACGCATAAAGAATGCGGATAGGTCCCTGAAAAAGGATACACCTATGCTTCTTTACACATTTTAGGTCTTGCCTGCTACTGCAGTAACAATCCTACATTATTCAACTTTGGATTGACTCCTATTCTAAACGATGAAAACGCTATCGTCAACCATTTTCAATCAAAAACGATCACTTCATCAATCGTTGAATATGAAGGGCGATATAGGCGATTTCAGACTCAGGAAAATCGATGCTGTATTCTGCTTTCAAAAAAGCCGCGACCTTTTCCGACGCCTGGAATGCATCGCTGTACTTCATTTTTATCAGCTCGAGCATATCTTCGTCAATCGGTTCGAACTGGCTGCCTTCCTCCACACGGCTCAAGGCATAACGAAGGTGGGTCACAAGACGCTGATAATTGATGCTTGTCTCTTCGATCGTCAGCCCGGCGGTCTCCTCCACTTTTTCTACGATGTCCCGGAGAACCGTCGCTGTCTGCAGCGACTCCTGCATCGACGGGGAGTCCATCTTGGCTGTATGGATGTGCAGGGCGATATGCGCGACCTCATCGGTCGGAATATCCACGCCCAGCACCTTCTTGATTTCCTCCTTCGCCCACAGCCCCGCTTCATATTCCTTCTTATAGAGGAATTTGATTTCATGCGTCAGCTTATTGTGAATCGGAAATCCCTGCTCGAGACGTTCGAGCGCAAAGGAAAGGTGATCCGTAAGCGCTATATGGATATGGTCATTCAAAGGCGCTTCCAGGTGGCCTTCCGCATAACTGATAATCCGTTCAGCCAGATCGATATGCGCTTCCGGGAGTGTCGCAAGCAGCTGCTGGAACTTTTCTGATGACTGTTCCCGAAGCAGGAAGATCTTTTCGATTTTGTTTTTGGGGACGATATCGTTCCGCTTCTTTTGAAAAGCCAGTCCCTTTCCCATCACGATTTTTTCCTGTCCTCCGTCATAAACGACCACGGCGTTGTTGTTCAAAATTTTAAAAATGCGCATAAAGCCCCTCCGGTCCATAATATCTCCTAACAGTTTACCACGAATGCTTCCCCTTATGACACACTCAGGCCCCGTCAGCCCAGGGCCAGAAGAAAGCGTTTTAAAAAAATCCGTTAAAAGCGTTTTCAATTTCCATAATCTATGCCACAATACTTGTATACAAGTTAGACAAGTATACGAAAACCATTAAAGAAGGTGAATCGATGACAGATTCCATCCCTTATTTATATCCTGAAAAATGGCTGAATAAAGCATCGGCCGGCGAACGTGTCGCCTCTGAGCTTCGGATCCGGATTATTGCCGGTTTGATTGAAAGCGGTTCAAAGCTTTCCGAAAACCAGATGGCCACCGAATTTTCCGTCAGCCGCTCCCCGGTCCGCGAAGCCCTCAAGCTGCTCGCATCGGAAAACCTGATCCGTCTGGAACGGATGGGAGCGGTCGTTCTTGAACTGTCCGAAAAGGAAATCCAGGAAATCTATGATGTCCGTCTTTTGATCGAAACATTCGTTTTCGAACGACTCGTCAAAAAGGACACAGCGCAACTTGTGAAGGAACTGAGCAAGACAATGGAAATGATGAAGATCGCCATCAAGTACAAAGATGCTGACGATTTCTCATATGAAGATGTCCTGTTTCACGAAACGATCATCCGCTCTATTGATCATTCCCACATTTTCATGATCTGGAAGAACCTGAAGCCGACACTGGAAAGCCTGATCCTTATTTCCATGCGCATGCGCTTCAAGGAAAAGTACGACGATTTCGAACGGATCATCAACAACCATGAATTGTATATCGAAGCCATCCGTCAGAAAGACCGCGATCTTATGGTCGAATCGCTGCACAAAAATTTCGATGACGTCCAAGGAAGTGTCGAGGATTTATGGAGGTCACAGCAGATCTATTCAAAAGGAGTCGAAAGCGATGACTAACTATATGATGGGTGTCGATATCGGCACCACAAGTACAAAAGCTGTCTTGTTCACCGAACAAGGAGAAGTCGTGGAGAAAGCGAATGTCGGCTATCCCCTACATACGCCGGACATCTCAACAGCGGAACAGGACCCGGAGGAAATTTTCCAGGCTGTTTTGGAAGCGGTCACACTTGTTAAAGGGGCCCATGCGGACAAAGCCGTATCCTTCGTATCCTTCAGCAGTGCGATGCACAGCCTGATTGCTGTCGATAAGGACGGCAGCCCGATCACCCCCTGCATCACATGGGCGGACAACCGCAGTGAGAAATGGTCGGAAAAAATCAAAACCGAGTGGAACGGGCACAGCATCTACCGGAGAACGGGTACACCGATTCATCCGATGAGTCCGCTCAGCAAAATAACATGGCTCGTCCAGGAACAACCTGAAATCGATTCCAAAACCTATAAATATATCGGAATCAAAGAATATGTATTTTATAAACTGTTCGGTACCTATGTGATCGATCATTCCATCGCTTCAGCGACAGGGATGATGAATTTGGAGAAGCTCGACTGGGATGAAGAAGCCCTTGAGGTCGCCGGCATCGGCCGTGAAAAACTGTCTGAGCTCGTTTCCACGACTTCTCTGTTCACCGGACTGAAAGAAGAATACGCCAAGGTTACCGGTCTTGATCACAACACTTCCTTTGTAATCGGAGCCAGTGATGGGGTCCTTTCCAACCTTGGAGTCAACGCCATCAAAAAAGGGGAAATCGCCGTTACGATCGGCACAAGTGGAGCAATCCGCACAGTGATCGACAAGCCGCAGACCGACGAAAAAGGCCGGATCTTCTGCTACGCGCTGACCGAAGATCAATGGGTCATCGGAGGACCGGTCAACAACGGCGGCATGATTCTCCGCTGGATCCGCGATGAATTTGCTTCCTCGGAAACAGAAACGGCGAAACGCCTCGGCATCGATCCTTATGAAGTGCTGACGAAAATCGCAGAAGGCGTCCGACCGGGATCAGACGGACTGCTCTTCCACCCTTACCTGGCTGGTGAGCGGGCCCCGCTTTGGAACCCGGATGTACGCGGCTCCTTCTTCGGACTGACGTTATCCCATAAAAAAGAGCACATGATCCGAGCTGCTCTGGAAGGGGTCATCTACAACCTGTACACGGTTTTCCTTGCGCTGACGGAATGCATGGACGGACCGGTGACAAGAATTCAGGCGACCGGAGGGTTTGCCCGTTCGGAAGTGTGGCGCCAGATGATGGCCGATATCTTCGAATCCGAGGTTGTCGTGCCGGAAAGCTATGAAAGTTCCTGTCTTGGAGCCTGTATTCTAGGACTCTACGCTACAGGCCGGACAGATTCACTCGATATTGTATCCGGGATGATCGGCAGCACCTTCAAGCATACACCGGAGGAAGAAGCGGTCCATGAATACCGCCAGCTGCTTCCGATGTTCATCCAGCTGTCCAGATCTCTGGAAGAAAACTACGCCAGCATTGCCAATTACCAACGAAACTTAACCAACTAAACAAACGGAGGGTTTACGATGCCATTATTAATGGTCGCTATTGGAATCGTCGCTTTACTTATCTTGATTATGGGACTCAAGCTGAACACATTTGTTTCCCTGATTATCGTCTCCTTCGGTGTTGCCGTCCTACTCGGCATGCCGCTTACGGATATTGTACCAACCATCGAGGCCGGTCTCGGCGGAACGCTCGGCCACCTCGCCTTGATTTTCGGTCTTGGAGCTATGCTCGGTAAACTGATTACAGACGCCGGTGGTGCCCAGCGCATTGCCATGACCTTCGTGAATAAGTTCGGAGAAAAGAACATTCAGTGGGCCGTTGTTGCCGCATCCTTCATTATCGGGATCGCGTTGTTCTTTGAAGTCGGACTTGTCCTGTTAATCCCGATCGTTTTTGCGATTTCAAGAGAGCTGCGCGTATCGATTTTGTATCTGGGAATCCCGATGGCAGCCGCCCTGTCCGTCACTCACGGCTTCCTGCCGCCTCACCCGGGCCCGACAGTTATCGCTGGTGAGTACGGGGCAGACCTTGGTGAAGTGCTGCTGTATGGAATTATCATTGCTGTCCCGACGGTCATTCTTGCTGGTCCGATTTTCACAAAAATGGCGAAGAAAATTGTCCCGGACTCTTTCAAAAAGCAGGGGAACATCGCTTCTTTAGGCGAACAGAAGTCCTTTAAGCTTGAAGAGACACCAGGCTTCGGTATCAGTGTTTTCACAGCTATGCTGCCCGTCATTCTCATTGCTATTTCTACAATTATTACATTGATTCAGGAAACCATGGGTGTAGAATCCGGCGGCTTCCTCTCTGTTATAAACTTAATTGGAAACGCATCCACAGCGATGATCATCTCCCTGCTTGTGGCGGTTTACACAATGGGGATCGCTCGTAACATTCCGATGAAAGACGTGATGGACTCCTGCTCCACAGCCATTGCCCAGATCGGTATGATGCTGTTGATTATCGGGGGCGGCGGTGCCTTCAAGCAGGTCCTGATTGACGGCGGTGTCGGTGATTATGTGGCGCAGATGTTCGAGGGCTCTTCCATGTCTCCACTGCTGCTTGCCTGGATTATTGCTGCGATCCTTAGAATCTCCCTCGGTTCTGCTACAGTGGCTGCTTTGACGACGGTCGGCCTTGTCACACCGCTTCTCGGGCAGACAGATGTGAACCTGGCACTGATGGTGCTTTCCACAGGTGCCGGAAGCTTGATTGCTTCCCACGTCAACGACGCCGGTTTCTGGATGTTCAAGGAATACTTCGGCTTAACGATGAAGGAAACGTTCGCCACATGGACGCTCCTGGAAACGATCATTTCCGTTGCCGGTCTTGGATTCGTCCTTCTGTTCAGCCTTTTTGTTTAATCAAAACAAAACCCGCACGAAGATAGAAAGTCCTATCCTCGTACGGGTTTTTTATTTTACACAGCCGTCATGACAGCCAAATAAAACGATACAATCATTAAACTCCCGGCAGCCGTCACTATACTAAGCGAAGGCCTCTTCACTGCGGAAGCGATAGTGAGCAGGAGGAACAAAGAGCCGATCAGACCGAGCATCCAGCTCACCGGTCCGAACGACATCGTCACTTCGATGAGTTCCGAGCCGCTTTCCCCTGTAAACGCCCGGTACAAAAAGGAAGCTTCTTCTCCTTTTGTCCCCTCCTGATTTGGCGTACCAGCCCGGCCCATGGCAGACGTCAAAGCAAAAGCGCCGAGAGCAAACCCGCTTTCCGCCTTCGTCCACGGAAGCGGATTAAAACGCTGGTCACCGGCCTTTTTACGGAACAACACCCCGTTGACCAAGGCGAACAAAAGGATGCCGATGACAAACAGGTGCTTGACGAGAAGGGCCTGACCGTAGTTCGATGGCAGGGATTGAGCGTAGCCTTCCAACGCATTCATATCCGGAGAGCCAAAACTGTACAAATCCACGGACATCGTGAAGTACCCGGCGGCAAACACGACAATCAGACTGGAGACAGCCGTCGGTGTGTACCACCGTAGAAAGGATCCCCAGTTCTTTTTAGACACAGCAAACCAGCTGACCATCAGGAGGAGGCCGATCCATACGGATGCCCCGAGAAAATGCAGGGTATGAAACACATGGCCCGACGCTCCTCCGATGGACGCTGCATGTGCGGCCATTGAATAGGAAGCCGTCATTGCAGCGACAAGCCCTAAAGATACATAGAGCAGACCCGTTTTTTCCTTTACACCCTTTGTTGTCCAGATAAGAAGAAGGAGCATAGAGAAAAGGGCTGTCAAAAGAAAGGCACGTCCGACGGCAAACTCAAAAATGACCTGAATGAAGGCGCTCCCCCACCCTCTTGATGATGCAAGCAGATCGACGATGGGAAGCACCGGCAGGAAAGATCCGAATGTCACCAGCAAAGCACATGCCTGAATCAGCCTTTGATCTATGCGTACCGGAGGTTTCAGATGGTCCGGTACAAGCAGCAGGATCAGAGATCCCATTAATAAGGAAAACGAAAGGTACAAAAGCAGTTCAGTCAGTCCAATCAGAATCCCCATTGGTACTGACTCACTTCTTGCTGCTGAACAGCTTCACAGCGAGTACGATAACAACGACAAGAAGCAGGAGCGCAACAACAATCATGAACACAGGCAGGCTGTTTTCCTCTTCCGGCTCCTGTTCGCTGTCCACGTCTGTTTCCGTTTGATCTGCATCGGTGTCTGTTTCTGTATCGTTCTCCTCTTCAGGAGCCGCTTCTCCGGTCGTTTCCGTGTTTTCTTCAGAAGCTGGTCCGTCTACAGTAAAGCTGAATTGTTTCTCTATTACATGACCATCCGCACCGATGATTTCCCAATTGACCGTGTACGCTCCATTTTCAAGGGCGTCATCAAACACGGCGGTCATCGTCTGATCAGAGATCGTCACCTGGGACGGCGCAGGAGCCTCTCCTTCCGCTTTCGATAATTCAAGCGTGCTTCCCTCTTCAATGACTGTATTGAAGTTTAGTTCGATCGTATCCAGTGGTTCTTCCACCGTCTCCCCTTCAGCGGGCGTCGAGTTTTCCAATGATGTATGAGCATGGACCGCCGGAGTGAACAAGCCAAGAGCGACGATCAGTGCCAGTAAGGCCGTTGAAATTTTGTGCATAATTTTTCCATCCTTTCTCCATATTAAGACTAAGTAAATGAAAGCCTTATGATTGGCTATTGAAGCCGGAGTATTTTACTATAGAGATAACGGGTATCACCCCTTTACGGATCACCCATCCCATGAAGACAGACTTCCGTAACCAAGCTAAGTTTATGTGATAGAATCATTCAAAGTCAAAGTTTCTCATCGTTTGTCACAAAATCTCCATGTTCCCCGGTTTTATAAGATCCATTCCCACAAAGCAAACCCTCTGGTGAACCGCTCTACACAGCTGTTCAGAAGAAATTCCGACAAAACCTTATAAATGTTGACAAATAAAACAATGTATATAATAATAGTTACTGGATAATAATTATTATAAATAACTGCGCCCATTTTTCTGCAGTTAAATCTCTACCTATATCAGGAGGAATTTTACTATGTCCCTAATCGGAAAAGAAGTACAATCATTCCAGGCGAAAGCATTCAAACAAGGTGAATTCATCGACGTTTCCAACGAAAACTTCAAAGGTCAGTGGAGCGTTGTTTGTTTCTACCCGGCAGACTTCTCTTTCGTATGCCCGACAGAGCTTGAAGACCTGCAGAACAACTATGCAGCTCTTAAAGAACTAGGTGCAGAAGTATACTCTGTTTCTACAGATACACACTTCGTACACAAAGGCTGGCACGACAGCTCTGAAAAAATCGGTAAAATCGAATACGCTATGATCGGGGATCCTTCCCAGCAGCTATCCCGTCAGTTCGACGTTCTTAACGAAGAAGACGGCCTTGCTGACCGCGGAACATTCATCATCGATCCAGACGGCGTTATCCAGACGGTAGAAGTTAACGCAGGCGGAATCGGCCGCGATGCAGATAACCTGATCGGCAAAATCAAAGCCGCTCAATACGTTCGCAACAACCCAGGCGAGGTATGCCCTGCAAAATGGGAAGAAGGCGAAGAAACCCTTACACCAAGCCTTGATCTCGTAGGTAAAATCTAAGGAGTGTCTTAATCCATGGTTCTCGATGCACAAATAAAAGCACAACTGGAACAGTACCTGCAGCTTTTAGAAGGTGACATCGAACTGAAAGTCAGCGCGGGAGACGATAAGGTCTCCCGTGACATGCTGGCTCTCACCGATGAGCTTTCTGCCATGTCACCTAAGATTACTGTCCAGAACACAACACTTAAACGTACACCAAGCTTCAGCGTAAACCGCCCTCAGGAAGAAACGGGCATCACGTTTGCCGGCATTCCTCTCGGTCATGAATTCACCTCTCTCGTCCTCGCCCTCCTTCAAGTGAGCGGCCGTGCTCCGAAAGTGGATGACACGATGATTGAGAAAATCCAGAACATCAAGGGCGAGTTTCATTTTGAAACATTTGTCAGCCTGAGCTGCCACAACTGTCCGGACGTGGTGCAGGCCTTGAATATCATGAGCGTGCTGAACCCGGGCATCACCCATACAATGGTGGACGGTTCTGCCTTTAAAGAAGAAGCAGAGAGCCGCAACATCATGGCTGTTCCATCCGCCTTCCTGAACGGTGAATTCTTCAATGGCGGTCGCATCAGCCTTGAAGAGATCGTTGCCAAAATCAGTGAAGGCCCATCTGCTGAAGAGTTTACAGAGCGTGAGCCTTATGACGTTCTTGTCGTCGGTGGTGGACCAGCTGGCGCGAGTTCTGCCATCTACTCCGCCCGTAAGGGAATCCGTACCGGCATCGTAGCCGAACGATTCGGCGGCCAGGTGCTGGATACGATGACGATTGAAAACTTCATCAGTGTAAAAAGCACGGAAGGACCGAAGTTTGCCGCAAGCCTTGAAGAACACGTCAAAGACTATGATATCGATATCATGAATCTGCAGCGTGCCAAGGACCTGCGCAAAAATGAAGAAGGCATGTTTGAACTTAAACTCGATAACGGCGGCGTACTGAAAAGTAAAACCGTCATCCTTTCCACGGGTGCCCGCTGGCGCGAAACCGGTGTTCCGGGAGAAGACGAGTTTAAAAACAAAGGTGTCGCATTCTGTCCGCACTGTGACGGTCCTCTATTTGAAGGCAAAGACGTAGCGGTCATCGGCGGCGGAAACTCCGGCGTGGAAGCAGCGATCGATCTTGCTGGTATCGTCCAGAACGTCACAGTCCTTGAATTCGCAGACACATTGAAAGCGGACGATGTCCTGCAGGAACGTCTGCACAGCCTGCCGAACGTCGAAGTGAAGACAGGTGCCCAGACGACGGAAATTACCGGCGATGAGAATGTGAACGGCATCACGTACATCGACCGTGCTTCCGGCGAAGAGCAGCACGTGGACCTTGAGGGCGTCTTCGTCCAGATCGGTCTCGTGCCGAACACCGAATGGCTCAGCACAGATGTTGAAACGAATAAGATTGGTGAAATCATTACAGATAAACACGGATCTACAAGCATTCCTGGTTTGTTTGCTGCCGGTGACGTTACCGACAGCCCGCATAACCAGATCATCATCTCCATGGGAGACGGGGCCAACGCAGCGCTTGGCGCCTTCGATTATCTGATCCGCAACTGATCTTTCTATAAAAAATCCCGCATCCTTTATTGGATGCGGGATTTTTTTAATGATTCGTTTCAAAACAGGTGATTATCAATTTTACACGATTCACTAAAAAAGAATAGCTGAAGCCGCGTAGATGAGTAAAGTCGCCATCACGACCCGGAAAATCCGGTCATAGCGGTGCCAGACATTTTTTAACAAGGAGCCAAACATCGACCAAAGCAGCAGTGCTGTCCACCCCAGGACAATCGTGACGGCAATATAGAAGATCATTATGGATACAGACTGTGCAGCCGGCATAATGAATACACTCATCACCGTCAGGAAGAACAGAATGCTTTTCACATTAATCAATTGAAAAAGAAGTCCTGTATAGAAGGAGGACTCCAGCTCTGACGCTTGACTGCTGCCGGCTTTAGGAAATCCGATCTTCCAGGCTAAATAGAAAAGATAGAGAGCGCCGGCCGCTTTGAAGTACGGCTCAATGACTGGAATCCACTGATAGAGACCAGCGGTAAACAACCCGCTGACGATCCCAAGCAGCGCAAAACCTGTTAAGATCCCACTATTAAACTTCCAGGCTCCTTTAAACCCGTATCGACGTGCCTCATTCATCATCAATAAATTACTCGGTCCGGGCGTCACCGATGTAATGATGATATAAGATAAAAAGGCAGCTATATTCATAAACTCACTCCTTGATTTACGTGCAGATGATTCTATTGTAGAGTGAGAATAGTTATAAATAAAATTGAAATAAAAGAATCCACGATCATTTTTTTCGATAACAGGAAGGAGTCTGTCATGGAAATCAGGCATCTCGTCACTTTTCAAGCGATATTGGAAACAGGCAGTTATACCGGAGCCGCCGTGAACCTCGGCTATACACAATCCACTCTTACCGCACACATCCAGGCACTTGAAAGCGAAATCGGTGGTCCGTTGTTCACGTACGTTGAACGAAAGCTTCAGCTGACTCCGCTGGGCCGGGAGCTGATCCCACTTGCCGAAGACCTGCTCTCCACCCGTGATCAAATCCGGAATATGAAGCACAGCAAAAAGATGAGCGGCACCTTGACCATAGCGGCCCCGGAATCGCTGACCATTTCCATGCTCGGTCCCATCCTTCAGGACTACTCGCTCCAGTATCCGGAGGTGAAGCTTGTCGTCACCAACGGCACATGCGGCGAAAACCAGAGTGATGTTCTCAGCGGCCGCGTAGATATTGCTTTCATGATTTACCCGGATTTCCAGCAGGAGAAATGCCTCCATTATTCTTTAGGGCTGGAGGACATTGTGCTTGTCACCCATCCCGACGGCCCGGATCACTTTAGTGAAATAAAGCAGATGAAGCCTGTTTATCTAACCAATGAGAAGGGATGCAGTTACCGGATGATGTATGAGAAGCATCTGATGAAACAGGGTCTGGAGTTTCCCACGATGGAATTATGGAGCATTGAAGCCATCAAACAGATGGTGATGAGCGGCCTCGGCTTTGCAGCTCTTCCCAGTCGGACGGTTCAGCAGGAAATCAAAAACGGCCGGGTGAAAAAAGTCGCCCATGAGGAATCCTTTTCACCTCTGTATTCCCATATGCTGATTCGAAACAAGAAATGGCTGTCTCCAGCCGTCGAAGCCTTTTTGAACACTGTTATGTCGAAGATTACTGAGGTTGAAAAAATGTAATTATTTTCTTTCTTCCAATAAAAAAAGGAAACCGCCGATGCGGTTTCCCAAGGCTGTCGATAAAAATAGCGACAGCTTTTTTTAGTTCCGAAAAGAACATCATGGTCCCTTTTCGTTTAATTAGGCAGTGGTGCCTGTGGAGAAATGAAGCCGCGCTCCACGAGTTCCTGCCAGAATGCTTCTGGAATGTCGCGCTGGATCATATCAAGATCCTCTTTAATACGTTCCGGACGTGTGGACCCGGGAATGACGGATTTCACAGCCGGATGGGCGGTAGAAAACTGCAGGGCCGCCGCTTTCAGATGAACGCCATGCTTATCACCGATTTCCTTCAACTGATTCACACGACCGATGATGTCAGCGCCCGCTTTTTCATAGTTAAAGTGGTCCCCGCCGAACAAGGCACCGGAGTTGTAAGGGCCGCCGACGACGATATCAATGCCTTTTTCCTCCGCCGTCTTCATCATACGCTCAAGCGCACGATCGTGCTGAAGAAGGGTATACTGGATGGCTGACAGGTTGATGTCCGGACGGTTTTCCTCAAGCTCCATCGCAATCTCGATCGGCTCGGTCGTATTCACGCCAAGGCCCCAGCCTTTAATGATACCTTTTTCACGCATCTCGGACAGCACACGGAAAGCTCCTGTGCGCGCTTCTTCGAACTTGGAAATCCATTCGTCCCCGTGAAAGTCCGGTGATAAATCGTGCACATAGACGATATCGAGGCGGTCCGTCTTCAGACGTTCCAGGCTCTGTTCAATCGATTTTCTCGTTGCCTCTGCGGAATAGTCCGTGATGACTTTGTTGTTACGCCCATGCGCAAACAACCCATCTTTGTCTTCTTCCTCCTGCGTCATGTAGCGGCCGACCTTCGTACTTATCACGTACTCATCACGGTCATATTGGGACAAGACATCCCCAAGACGGCTTTCCGCCAGACCCGCGCCGTAAAAAGGTGCTGTATCAAAATAGCGCACACCCTGATTCCAGGCAGTCTGAATCGTTTCCCGTGCTTCTTCCTCCGGGACATTGCGGAACATGTTCCCAAGTGGCGCGGTTCCAAGACCTACTCTATGTTTTAATGCGTTTTCCAACGTTTTCATAATGAAGATTCCTCCTTTAGAAGACTATATTTCTATATCCGTTCCTATCTTATTTCAAACAAACCTTCAAGAGCAAAGGTTTCCACTTGAGGCGGAAGAGGTATAGATAAAAAAAGGATGGTGAAATGGAGGAGAACACCGTGACGACCTGCATCCAGTGTAAGCAGCGATGGAGCTTTCGTGCAGCGTTCAGACAGCAGCCACTCCTGCTGCAGGAGAGAAAGGCTGCCTGTCCCCACTGCGCTTTTGAACAATACGTGAGACTGGACGATTCCGTTTTTCTGCTCTTCATTTTTCTTCCTATCGTCCTCGTAATCTTGAAAATCACATTCGGGCTGCCCGGATCGTTTTACGGATTCGGAGCCGCCGCGGGATTCATCTCCCTCTCTCTATTGACTCCGTTTCTGACTTAAGCAAGGGCATGGAAAGAACCCTCCCCATGGGAAGGATTCCGAAGAAGGAAAGCCTGAAAAAGCAGCCGACGGAAAGCGTCCAGCTGCTTTTTTGACTTAATGACCAGCCTGCCACGGCCGGGCTGTTGTTTGGCGCTGCGGGCGCGAAGCTGGAAGATCCTCACGCCTTACGGTCCGCGGCTCCATGCCGTTTTCGATCCGCTGCTTGACGCGGCTGTCCATCCTGGACGTCATCGGCGGCTTGAAGACCCGCTTCGAAACGCCCTGACAATCCGGACAGGAGGCCTCCCTCCTGCTTTCCTTCATGCCGGTCATCCAGATTGTGAATTCTCCGCACGCTTCACATAAAAAAGAAAAATGGGCCAACATGCATCCGCTCCTCTACTTCGGCAGAATATCTTTTGTGAAAATTTCCTTCGGCAGGGCAAGTGTACAGCAGGAGTTCGGTATATCGACGACGCCGGCCAGATGCCCCTGCACAGGTGCCGTTCCAAGCAGCATGTAAGCCTGTTCACCCGTGAATCCGAATGTTTTCAAAAACTCGATAGCGTTCAAGCAGGCATTGCGATAAGCCGTATTGGCGTCCAAATACGTCTGCTTCCCGGAAAACTCGTTGACGGACACGCCCTCAAAGACGAGGAATTCGTTATAGTGTGGCATCACGGGACCGGGGCGGAACGCCGGATTTCTCTTAATCTGGTATTTGTTCATGCCGTCCTTAATAACTTCGACCTTCAAATCGATCCATCCAGGCATCTCTATTCCGCCGCAGAAGGTGATTTCTCCGTCTCCCTGAGAGAAGTGCAGATCACCAACAGACAGCTTTGCCCCGTCCACAAAGACAGGAAAATAGATTTTCGAACCCTTAGAGAGGTTTTTAATGTCGCAGTTTCCTCCGTTTTCACGCGGGGGAACTGTCCGTGCCCCTTCCCTGGCCACACGGTCAAAATCGGCTCCCTTCAGACTGCCTGCAACGGCATTCTCCTTAGTCGGCAGGTTGGCGAGCGGAGGAACGCGGTCCGGATCCTGGCTGACAAGCTCCTCTTCTCTTCTGTTCCATTCATCCAGCATCTCCTGAGACGGGGCTACACCGATCAGCCCCGGGTGGATGATGCCGGCAAATTTGACGTTCGGTACGTGGCGGGAGGTGGCGTAAATCCCTTCAAAATCCCAGATTGACTTAGCGGCTTCCGGATAGTGATCCGTCAAAAAGCTGCCGCCGTTTTCCTTGGCAAAAATCCCGTTAAAGCCCCACTCATGGGAGGAAAACGTGCCGATATCGAGAATATCGACGACTAATAAATCTCCCGGCTCCACGCTATTGACGTGGACCGGCCCACTAAGTACATGCACCCGGTCGAGATGGACGTCCCTGATATCTGAAGGGTCATCATTGTTCTTAATCTGTCCGTCCGTCCAGTCGAGGCATTCCATACGGAACGATTCTCCGGGATTGACGGAAAAGACAGCGGGAATATCCGGGTGCCAGCGATTATGTCCTACAACGTCCTGTTCATCCATACGCTTGTTCAAATCGACTTGAAAGATCTGTTTCGTCATCGACTCATCCTCTCTTCATAGATCGGTTCGAGCGCCAGTGACTTCCGGAAATAGGACATACACCTCCCCTATACCACAAATTATTACACCTCTTCCCCTGCTCCAGGAAAGTTAAACGGAAGATTTTGTAACAAATGACCTGTTGATCTGCTTTAAAGCTTGTAATAATCCCTTACAAGCCTCTCCAGTTTTATTTTTTCCAGGTAATGGGCCGGTGCAAGAAACGTCACCGTGACCACACCAGGGTGCCGGCCGATATCGACCGAGCCGGTAATCGTGGAGCGGTTCATCACTTCAGGAACATCGATCCCAAAAGCCCTGGCTGCCCGCTCCATGCCATTCGTCGTCGCTTCATTCAAATCCGCCCCTGTCCCGATGAAGGAAACTGGGTAGGAGTCCTCCAGCTGTTCCACCTGCCATTTTTCAGCTAACTTCATAGCCTGCTGTTTTTCTTTTTCTGTGAAAGGCTTCGCGAGGTAAGGCAGGTCTTCCTCCACCGGAAGCAGCACCGGACCCTCCAGATTTACACCTTTCAACACATCGACCTTCAAGCTGACGATACCGGAAACATCTGTCGTGTGGCCGGCAATTTCGCCGTTGCCCTGCATCGCATGCATATCCCCCACATACACACCTCCACCTTCGACCTTTACGGGGCAGATGATGACAGCCCCTTCACGGACACGATTGATGTCCATATGTCCGTCTGTCCTCTCCTCGAGTTCTTCAGCCGTTAAGCCGAAATCGTGCGGGGCATCAATCAAAAATTGTCCAAAGTCACCGGCATTGTGAGAATCCGGAATCGGCCGGGAAGGTGTAGTTCCAAGCTGTCCTAAAAATGGACGCAGACGGGCCACGGCCCCGATGAGATCATGGGGAGCGAACGTCACGACCGGGTTTTGGATGGATTCCTCTGGTGTCCGCATGTAACCCTTGGCATCGCGGGCCACTTTTTCAGCGGCTTCCCGGTGGAGCGTGAGTCCGAGTCCTTTCTGTTCATCAAAAGCAATCGTGTACGCATTCGTAAATACAAAGGGGGTGACGTCTTCTCCACAAACTTGACAGCGGACCGCCTGCTGGCCGATTCCTTCGATATACGTATCCGGATTTTTCGTTCCGCAGCTCGGGCATCGGCCATCGACGAAGGGGTCGCCTGTGAACCTTCCTTCCACCGGCTGATCATTGCCGGAGGCTGTGGCGATTGACGTCACTTCTATCGATTGGATATGAATGACAACGGCGTCCCCCACCTCAGCCCCTTCGACATACACAGGCTTCGTCACTTCATGCCCGCCCTTTAGGGCGGGCGTAATCATCGGCCCCCAGCACCCCGGTGTTGTATTGGCGATAATATGTCCGCCGTCCTTCACTTTATATTCCATAGCTTTACCGGGATCCAGCACTCCGTCTGTAAAGGTATTCACATACACCGTCTGTTTCGCTTCCACATGATCTCCTCCTTTTCTAAAATTGTAAAAGTATTCTGATATTTTTACAATAAAAGTGACTTTTCTACATACAAAAAAGCCCTTCATCCGAAAAAGATGAAGGGCTTTCGTTTTTATTCAACTGCTGAGGCGGTCACCTCTTCTCAATTCAGTACGAGCTTTTTTTCCGTCAGTCCGAGCGCTTCGCCTGTCTCGGCATGGATTTTCTCAACGAGAGACGGGTCGTTTTGAAGGGATGTGCCGTAGCTCGGAATCATTTCCTTCAGCTTCGGCTCCCACTGGGCGAACTGGTCCGGGAAGCAGCGCTGCAGCACGTCAATCATGACATGGACAGCGGTGGATGCCCCCGGGGATGCACCAAGCAGGCAGGCGACGGTTCCATCGGCGGAACTGACGACTTCTGTACCGAACTGAAGCGTTCCTTTGCCGCCATCCTCGGTATCCTTGATCACCTGCACGCGCTGACCGGCAACGACAAGCTCCCAGTCTTCACTTTTCGCATCGGGAACGAATTCCCTCAATGCTTCCATCCGCTGCTCCTTGGACTGGAGCACCTGCTGGATCAAATACTTCGTCAAGGCCATTTCCTTCATACCGGCAGCCAGCATCGTCATGACGTTATTGGCATTGACCGATGTCAGCAGGTCCATATTGGAGCCCGTTTTCAGGAATTTCGGTGAAAAACCGGCGAACGGTCCGAAAAGAAGGGTCTTCTTATCACCGATGTAGCGGGTATCAAGGTGCGGCACACTCATCGGCGGTGCCCCGACCGGTGCTTTGCCGTACACTTTGGCGTGGTGCTTTTCTGCGACCTCCGGTTTGTTGCAGACGAGGAACTGTCCACTGACAGGAAAACCTCCGATACCTTTGCCTTCTGGAATGCCGGATTTCTGAAGCAGATGGAGACTGCCTCCTCCTCCTCCGATGAAGACGAACTTCGTTAAATAGCGGGTTGTCTCCCCGTTGGCATTTTTTACCTTCACACTCCACGTCCCCCCGCTCGTCTGCTCGAGGTTTTCGACGCTGTGGTTGTAGTTCATCGTTACGTTCTGATGCTCCAGGTGGTCGAACATTTTGCGTGTGAGGGCGCCGAAATTCACATCCGTACCGGCATCAACTTTCGTTGCGGCTGCAGGCTCTTCCGACGTGCGCTCCTGCATAATCAACGGCATCCATTTTTTCAAGGTTTCCGGATCATCAGAAAACTTCATATCTTTGAAAAGTGGGTTCTGCTCCATCGTTTCATGGCGTTTTTTCAAAAACTTGATGTTCTCGATTCCGTATACGAGACTCATGTGCGGAAGCGGCCGGATGAAGTCCTCCGGCTTTTCTATACGGCGGTTGTTCACGAGATAGGACCAGAACTGCTTGGAAACTTGAAACTGTTCATTGATTTTTACGGCTTTCGTCATATCAATCGAGCCGTCCGGCTTTTCGCTTGTGTAATTCAATTCACAAAGGGCGGCGTGTCCAGTGCCTGCGTTATTCCATTCGTTTGAGCTTTCCTCACCTGTGCGGCCGAGCTTTTCAAACACGGTCACCTTCCAGTCCGGGGCAAGCTCGTGGAGCAGCGACCCAAGTGTCGCGCTCATGATTCCAGCGCCAATCAAGATCACGTCTGTTTCGATTGCTCTGTTGCTCATGTTTACCATCCTTATAACTATGATTTTGCAGAAAAACCACCGCCGGATGCAGCCGCTTTTCTGTTAAGATATACTCGTTATCTCTATGATAACGCTTTATAGATGGAAAAGTCACGATAATCTAAAAATTCCCCACACGAATAATGTAAGAAAAACCGCCTCAATCCGTGACGATTCGGACGAGCATACCCGGAAAATTTTTCATTCCTTCCTTATTCTTCTTATAACCTGTCCGGTTTATTCCAAAACGAATGGATGCCTTTTCCATTCATAAACTGTGAGATGATCGTCCAGGTATGGTCTTTTCTTTTTGCAGCTTTGTTTTGAAAGTATAATAAGAACATAACGCAAGAATCATACAACCCAAAAACAATTGACTATAAATTAAACCTTCCCCTGTTGCGGAGAAGGGATTGCGTTGAAAACTTACATATTCAGCCTGAAGCAGCCTCCCGAATAACGCACTGCTGAAGGCTCCAGCTAAAAAATTTGATAAATGAAACAAACCAAACCCTGTTCCATTCTGCTCTTCGGAGAGATAAGTGCTGATCAAGTCTGCTGTTGAACTTTGAAGAAGAGGAAAACTTAGATAAGCTGTAAACAACCCAAATGATAAGAGGACTATTCCGTTCCCTGATGTTATACACAGTAAAAAGGTACCAAGGACCATGATCAGAATGCCAAGCTTAAACACCGGCGCCCCACCTCTATGACTGATCATTTCCCCTGTCCATTTTCCCAGAATGCCTGAGATAAAGGCACCGGGGAAAAGGACCAGTCCAATAGATAAGGTGGATAACCCGTAAAGATCCCTCAACATGAGTGGAATAAGGAACGTTATCCCCATAATAATGGTTGTCGTAGTGAAGCTGACCAGCATGATTAATGCATAAGGTCTGATCGTTAAAATCGCAGGATCAATAAAGGGTTGGTCTATCCTCTTCATTCTGCTGACCAGTATAGGGAAACAGGCAAATGCGGTCACCAGTAATATCCAGTTGGAATTTGTGATGAAAAATAAAAGGCCCGTCACCACTATCCCTACAAGGACAGCTCCCACAATGTCTACTCTGCCTTCTTTTTTCAGTTCATAAGGAAGCCATTTTCTAAAGAGAGGAATGAAAAGAATAGGAATGACCGAGACCAGAAAAATATACCTCCAATGAAAGACACCCCCGATAACGCCTCCTACCAAAGGCCCGATTCCCGATGCAAAAGCTATAGTGGAAGCAAGATAACCAAACATTCTCCCTCGCTCCTCAGGAAAAAAACGAGCGGGAATAATAAAAGATAAGGAGGGGATTGATGAAGCGCCTATGGCTTGAAGAATTCGTGCAAAAATAAGTGTCACCATATTTGTAGAAAACACACCCAGCAAAGCTCCAAGAGAAAAAAAGGTAATCCCCGCCGTATAGAGGGAGCGTATTGAATAAAGATCCGCCAATTTCCCATAAACTAAAGTACCTAAAGCAAATACGATGATAAAACTCGTCACCACCCAGCTCACTTCCGCTGTAGAAATGTGAAAATCTGCGGCTATATCCGGCAGCGCAACATTAAACATGGTACCGTTCATCACAGCAAAAGCGAGGAGAGTACAAGTCAAAACCACCATCTTTTTATTAGTTGATGAGGAATCCGTGCTGCTTCGTTGTTTTTTCATAAACATTCTCCTTTAGTGTGAGTGAAGATGGACAGCAGCTCAAAAAAGCGACAAGAAAGCTCAGCAGATTCCATTCTGAATTGCTTTTTTGAGCTGCTCCTATAAAATTAAAGTATCCACCTACTGCACACTCAAGGAGAAAATAATGAATAAACAAAGATTATCAACTGGAGAAATCGCAAAGCTGTGCCAGATAAACAAAAAAACACTGTTTTATTACGATCAGATTGATTTACTCAAGCCTGCCGTCATAGAAAGTAATGGATACCGATACTATACAGCTGACCAAATCGATCTATTGAGTAAAATCAAAGCACTGCAAAGCGTAGGATTTACATTGTTAGAGATCAAAAAGCAGCTCTCTGCCCATGATATTTCGAGCGGGATCGCCACGCTTCACCAACAAAAGGGTAAGATCAGGGAAAAAATCAATGAATTAGTAAGAACAGAAAATCACCTATATCAAAAAATTATGGAGTTAGAACATTACGATACTACAGGGAACCATCGTGTATTTTTGCAGGACTATGATGAAGAGTACCTCTATCTTGATCAAACCACATCAACGGAAGGATCAATGACGAACTTTTTATTGGATGGTTATCACTTCGGGATGATCCTGAATGTATCAAGCTCAAGTGAAGAAATTGAGATGAGGAAATATCAAAAAGTGGATCATTGTACGAAAGGAAATGATCGAAAAGAGAAAGGGACGTATGCCGGAGTTTATTTTACTGCGCAAGATCATAATATTCTTTCAAATGCCGTCAAAGCCATGTCAATGCTTCATAACCATGGGCATCAGTTGTGTGGTCCGTTCTTTTTACAAGACGTCGCTGCAGACTTTGTTAAATTTGAAAATGGGCAGCTCCCCTTTTTGATGACCATAAAAGTAGAGGAAGTTTAAGGCTTTATAGATGGATTCAGGACACTATGTAGCTTATAGCCATCTTCCTGTAAAAAAAGCCCTCCCATTAACATGGGAGGGCTTTTATAACTGGTTCTTTGTTACATAAATAGAAGCGTAAGACCGGGAGCGATGATGGAGACGATCACAGCACTCAGCACCATCGCCACCGTGCTGATCGATCCTTCCAGCGTATCGCGCTCCATCGAAGCGGATGTGCCGATGGCGTGGGAGGCGCTGCCCATGCCCACACCACGGCCGATCCGGTGGGTCAGACCGCTCACTTTCAACACGAACGGGTGAATCAAAAGGCCGCCAATGCCGGCAATCATAACGAATACGGCTGTGAGCGGCATGACCCCGCCCGTCGATTCTGAAATCGACATCGCAACAGGCGTCGTTACCGATTTTGGCACAATCGAATGGATGATCAGGTCACTGAATCCTGCCCATTTGCTGAGCAGCAGTCCGGAAACGATTCCAACAACTGCACCAATTACCGTTCCTGTCATAATCGGAACGAACATCTTTTTCAAAATATCCCGGAACTGATAAAGCGGGTAGGCGAGTGCAACGACCGCAGGCCCGAGCAGCCGGTCAATCCATTTTCCGCCGGTCATATACGTTTCATACGGCAGATGAAAGACTAATAGAATGATGACAATCAAAGCAGTGGAAACGATGACGGGTGTTGTGTACAGCCGCCTGTGTCTGCGGTAGACGAACAGGGTCGCCAGGTAAATGGCAATCGTCAACACCATCATCAAAAGAGCGGTACTCATGCCTCCTCCCTCCTTTTGACAAGCATCTGTGTCACCCGTCCGGAGACGGCCATGACAAGCGCTGTACTGAAGAGGCCTATGACGATGAGCAGCATCCCTTTCCCTTTAAAGACGTGGGCATAGCTGATAATTCCGACGGTCGCTGGTATGAAAAAGAACGGCAGATGGCGGATCATAAAGGCGACGCCCTGCTGAAGCAGCCACTCCGGAATTATTTTTAAAGATAGAAGCACAAACAGCAGCAGCATGCCGATCACACTGCCCGGAATGAACAAGCCGAGCGCCTGCTGGATCCATGACCCGGCAAGATAGATCCCGTAAAGACCGGCAACCTGCAACATGACAATAAAAACTCTATTCAACGTACATCCTTCTTTCCCATGGTTAGAATCTTTCATCATGATAACACTATTTCAGGAAAAACAGGCGGCCAACCATGGAAGAAAGACCTCAGGACTTGTTTTTATTCATCTCCGTAAACGCACGCTGGACAACGAACCGGACGATGAATCCTGCTGCCAGTCCGGTACCCATCACGACAAAAATGTTTTCCGAGAAAGACATCCCGGCGAGCACCCCAATAAACAGCGCTGTTCCTATCGCAAGTCCGAAAATGATCTGCTGCGTTTTATTCAAACTCCATCCCTCCCTCACACGTGTTACTAACGGTTTCCCTTATTTGGAAAAAACCACACACGTATGCTCTACTAGAGAGAGCACGGATACATAAAGGAGGCGGAAGCTCCCATGAAGACAATCGCTTCTATCATTGTTTTTTTCTTCTACTTCTCTGTTTTATGGAAAATCACAGGGGAGATCTGGGAACGAGTGGTGCCTTTAACTTGGAAAACGAACCTGATTGCCCTTCTGGTGGTTCCTATACTGATTATGGCCGCCTATCTATTTTCATCGTTGACGATAAAATGGACTGTGAACGGGCGAAATTGAAATCCATTGATCGAAGCAAAACCGTTATGGAAAGAGCTGGATTTTAATCGATTGAAACGTAAGGTTGAATGTGCGGGATCAACCATAAATAATGAGCAGGGGGGATCATTTAGCAGAGGAGTGGTTTGAACGTGGTTTTTATAAAGTATGGCTTATTTCTTTTGATAGGTGCTTTTGCTCATTACACCTTGGTGATGATGTATACCCAATGGATCATGTTACAAAGATTAGACATAGCAGGATCTGCAGGCCCGCTGGAAGCAGAAGTTTTCCCTGGATTCTCCTTGATTTTCAAAGTAGAAATTGGAATTGCAATGGTGTTGATCGCATTAGGCATCTACCAGATCATCAAAGAAAATCGATAGTTACACAGCATAGTGGTGTATAAGTGTAAGGAGCTGTCTATCGTGGGCAGCTCCTTTGGCTGTAGAAAAAGCCTGTGTTAACCAGTTAGAGTTGGCCATTTGTCGTGTGGAGGGTCACGTTCCGCTTATCGGTGGATGCTTGCCGCGGGCACTCCCTCAGCTAACTTGATCAGGAAGGCCGCCTGCCCAAGTGGATCTTCGGCCCGTGCTGTTCCCGCAGGCATCACCACCGAACGCTCCTGGCGGCAAGAAAGAAAAAAGCTTGTAGAGAAACCTCTAAAGCCAAAAGGCCGTCCCATGCAGGAACGGCCTTTCTGTTATTTCTCCGCTAAAAATTCACGCATCAACCGGTTCACTTCCTCCGGTTTTTCAAGATGCGGCGCATGGCCGACACCTGGGAAGCGGTGGATGGTGAGATCAGACAGGTAGTTTTCCATCCCGTCGAGGTTGCTGTTTTCAAAAGCGGCGTCTGCATCACCCCAGAACTGGAGCACCGGTTGATCAAACTGTTCATAAGGCAGCTGTACCGGCTGCTTCACATGATCTTCAAACGGATAGAACGAGATGGCGCGGTAATAATGAAGCATCGCCTTCATAGCGCCGGGCTGCTTCCAAGCCTCTATGTACTTCTCGACCTCCGCCTCGGTCATCGCCCCTTTTGCCACGAGTGGATCAAACAGCATCTTGCGCAGTTTCTCTCCATCGTTGGCTAACAGACGCTCGTGGGAATCCGGGCGCTGGAAATAACCCATATAGCTTGAGGCCTCTCGCTGCGCCGGGTTTTCAGCCAGCTCACGGCGGAATGTGTACGGGTGCGGCGCATCAAACATGATCAGTCTGCTGATGTATCCCGGACTTGTGTAGGCAAGTGTCCATGCGACCGCTCCGCCCCAGTCATGGCCGACGAGAATGCATTCCTTTTCCCCAAACGCTTCAATCAGCTTTTTCACATCATCCACGAGGATCGACATGTCATAGGAAGCCATATCCTCCGGTTTGTCCGACAGGTTGTAGCCACGCATATCGACAGCTACCACTTTATAATCCTTGGAGAATTCTTCGATCTGATGGTGCCAGTTGTACCAGAAGTAAGGAAAGCCGTGCAGAAACAGCATGAGCTCCCCCTCTCCGGCTGTAACATAGTGCAGGTCCACGTCATTGATGGTGACGTAATCTTCTTTCCACATCGCTATCCACCCTTTCTGAACATTCTATCATCGAGACACATTACGCCTCTTGGATGAATTTCACAAACGAGAAGGCAGCGGATTTGGAAAAATAGGAATTAAAACCCAAGAAAAAAGGACTGTGTATGACCAGTCCTTCAGGCTCCTCTTTTCCCTTGTCTAGATTCCTGATAAAGCAGAAACAAAAAGTATGGGGCTCCAATCAGGGAAATGACGATGCCGGCTGGGATTTCCAGCGGCTGCAGCACACTGCGGCCGATCGTATCCGCCAACAGGAGAAGAAAACTTCCGACGAGGGCCGCTCCAGGCAGAACATAGCGGTGCTGCAGGCCGACAAGCTGCCTCGTAATATGGGGGCTGATGAGACCGACGAAGCCGATCATCCCAACAGCTGACACGCTGACACCCGTCAGCAGGGTGCTCAATCCGAGCAGGAGCATCTTCATTTTTTCCACGGACACGCCAAGGCCCATCGCGATTTGTCCGCCGAGCTTCAAGGAGTCCAGCGTTTTTGTAAACAACAGCAGGACTATAACGATGCCGAATGTGATTGGTGCAAGCGTCAGCACTTGATCCCATGTGCGACCGAACAGGCTTCCGTTAAGCCAGAGCAGGGACGTCTGGGCGTTGGCGTCGAGCTTCAATAGACTAAGCTCGACGCCGGAGCTGCAGAGGGCGCTGACCGAGACGCCGACAAGGGCGAGCCGGACTGGATTGGCTCCGTCTTTATAAGCCAAGGCATAGACGATAAATGCGGCAGCTGCTCCCCCGATGAAGGCCGCTAAACTCACAGACGTGATCGACATAGACGGAAGAAGGCTCGCTGTAACAAGTGCTGTCACCGCCGCTCCTCCGGAAACTCCGAGCGTATCGGGGGCCGCCAGTGAGTTATTCAATATCGTCTGCATGATCACACCGGCTACAGCCAGAGACCCACCCACCAGCACAGCAAGAACGATCCGCGGTGCCCGATAGTTGAACACGATATATCGAAGATCTGCGTCTCCCTGTCCAATCAGCATCTGCACGATTTCCAAAGGCGGGATAAAAACATCACCGATTCCGACGTTGATGATGGCGAGGATCAAGACAGCTGTAGTCGTAACGGTAAGAATAAAAGATGGATGACGTCTCAGCATACATGGGTTTCCTTTCTAACGTTGAGTCTTTCGGGCGAGATAAATAAAATAAGGAGCACCAATCAAGGCTGTAACGATTCCGACCGGTGTTTCAGACGGGAAGGAAATAAACCGCGACCCTACATCGGCCAGGACGAGAAGAGCTGCTCCGATCAGGGCACTTGCCGGAAGAACCAGCGCATGCCGGGGCCCGACAAGGTAACGGACGATGTGCGGAACGATCAGCCCGACAAATCCGATCGGTCCTGTAAAAGCTACGGACGCTCCTGCCAGCACGACGACGAGGAGGGTAACAGCAGTTTTCTGAAGGCGTACCTGCTGTCCAAGACCGCGGGCGACATCCTCTCCCAGTGACATCACGGACAAGGCTTTTGACATGATGACTGCCGTAATCAGACCAAGGAGCGTCAACGGAAGAAGAATCCTCACATCCTCCCAAGTGGAACCCGCGACGGTCCCTGTGAGCCAGACGAGTATCTGGTGGATCGACTCTTCATTGAACAGCATCAACGACTGTGTCCCGGAGGCGAACAGCGACTGGATGACGACACCGACGAGGGCTATTTTCACAAGCATCCGCCCGCCCTGAAGAATAGCACTCATCAGGAAAATGACACCGGCAGCGAGCGCTCCACCTAAAAAGCCGGCACCGACAAGAGATAGTCCTGTCAGAGACGGCATGAAAAGGATGCCGGCGACCACGAAAAACGATGCACCGGCATTAATACCGAGGACACTCGGAGAGGCCAGCGGGTTCTGAGTGAGACTCTGGACAAGCGCCCCGGCGACGGCCATGTTGGCTCCTACAAGAACAGCGGTGATCAGTCGCGGAAGACGCACATCGTATAAGACGAGTGCTTCATTCGTTGAGCCACCTTCCTGCAGGAAGCGAACAAGCTCTTCGGTTTTAAAGGAGAAGGCGCCGATCTTCAAGGAAAACCAGGCCCCCGCCAGCAATAGTAAAAAAGATGTTCCATATACAAGCATGAGTTTCCGGGCACGCATATACTCACCTACGGTTTAAAAATTTCAATGCGGTCACTTCTGGGACGCAATTATTTCCTTCAGTTGGTCCATCTGCTCGTTGACTGCTGGAATACTGCGGCGGCGGGACCAATCATTGTGGTCCAGCTCAAAGACACGGTCTTCCTTCACGGCTGTCAGCTGGTTCCACAGCTTATCATCCTTCAGTTGTTCCTTCACGGAAGGATCATCTTCGTTCTTCGTCAAAAGAAGCGTGTCCGGATCTATTTTCAAAAGCTGTTCAATAGTCAGATCCTCAGAAGTCTCCTCTTCGTTCTGGAGCGCATAATTCAGTCCGGCTTCCTCCATGAAGCTCGGCATAAAGAAGGAGGATGTCGGAGCTCCGAAGATATTGCTTTCCGTATACTGCGCCTGCAGGACAGTTCCTTCCACACCCTCGAGGATTTCCTGCAAATCATTGAGCATCGTCTGGTGCTCATCGAGAAGCACTTCCGTTTCATCTTCACGATCCAGCGCTTTCCCAATCGTTTCTGTAGCCGTTAACACATCCTGATAATCGGCTGTATCGTTCACGACGGCCACGGTTGGTGCAATCGCGCTCAGTTCTTCGTAAATGGCCTCATGGCGGTCCACATCCGCAATAATCACATCCGGCTGAAGCGTACGGATCAGTTCCAAGCTGGGCTCAGAGCGCGCGCCTACAGATTTGTAGCCTTCAATGACTTCCATCGTTGATGCGGCAATCCGTTCCGGGCGGTCATCATCCGCAACCCCGACAGGTTTTATCCCCAGTGCAGCGACCGTTTCTGTCACTCCAAGCTCCAGAGTGACGACATCTTCAGCGTTTTCAGGTACAGTCGTCGTACCAAGCTCATGCTGAACCTCGATTCCTTCTGTTTCTTCTGATGCAGCAGATTCTTCATCCTGCTGGGAGCAGGCAGCTGCCACGACAAGGATGAGAACGATCCCAAACCACTTCAACCACGATTTCATATAACTTCCTCCTTATGTAAACTGATAATGATTATCAATGTTACACCAACTGCTCTGGATTATGCAATATAAAAAAAGCAGGAGGGCTCACATGAGGCGCCCTTCCCGCTTATCCTTATACATCTTCTGATCGGCTGACGTATACAGTTCTTCCATCGACATGCCCTCTTCATAACAGGACCATCCATAGCTGAACTGAAGGTTTCGGATGAACGGATCCTCGTACGTCTTCAGCCGGGCAGACATCTCCTTCACGTAATCCCTGACCGGACGCCCCTCATCATGAAGCACGATCACGAACTCATCGCCTCCGATTCGTGCCGGCAGCCCATGGTTTTTGAACGTTTTCTCCAGCACCCTCGCAAACTCGAGGAGCACCTGGTCGCCCTGCTGGTGGCCGAAATGGTCATTGATTTCCTTAAAATGGTCGAGATCGATGAGAATGATCCCGAAAGGCCGGCGGATTTCGATCATATGATTGAGGTAGATTTCATAGCTCTGCCGGTTGTACAGTTTGGTGAGGAAATCCTGTTCTGACGTCGTCGATTCCAAAAACGTATAGGCGACGAGAATTCCAAGTACAATCGAGGTCCACGAAAAGTACAGCTTGGAATCGAACAGCTGGACAACCATGCCGGCAATCGGCAGCGCGAAGAAAACCGTGAAAATCCAGTACGTCGAGCGGCTGACTCTTGGTTTGTTTTTAATCAATAACCGGAACATGGAGATGTAAATGCCCGCAAGGATGAGGTAGTGAAATTCTTTGAGCGGTCCGCTGCTGAAACCGTTGACGACAGGGTCCACATCAAAGTAAACAGGGTAAAATACATTGATCAGGAGAACAACGAACGTGAAGATGGTCATGTGCTGATAAAACAGCTTCTTATACACACGCGAAGGGGCTTTGAAGAGATGATAATCGACATACGAAAGCATCAGACCACCGAGGACAGGGCCGATGAGAAACAAGCCGAAGTTCGTCCAGTACTCCAGCAGATACGCTCCGAAAAAAAGCTTCCGGTCGAAGATCCACGTCAGCGGTTCAAGGATGACAGCCGCGGCAGTCGCGGCCATAATCATCCGGAGCAGGCGTTTTCCGAAACTTTCCACCTTGGATTTCGTTCTCATTATGACATACAGGACAGCCAGACAAAGAAGCGCAAATACGTTCAACTGGAACTGTACAAAATAGTCCATCACCCTGCTCCTCTTTTTCTATGCCTTTCGTGGTGCTTTCCGCCTATTTTTCTATATCATACTCCGAAAATTCAGACTCGTCAAAGCATTATAATGAACAAAAAGGTTAAAAAAACACCCTCCTGTATTAGGAAGGTGTCTGGTTTATTTATACTGCTTACGTCTCACCCACATCGTTGCCGCCCACTTTTCTCCTTCAATCACCGGCGATCCACCGTGAAGCGTCCGTTCATTGAGCTCCATATCATTGTAGAAATATTCAAAGTAGACCGCCATCCCTTTTTGCGGGGATACCGATAGATTCATATGCGGAAAATACGTCTCTCCGCCTTCCTCAACATCGTTCAAGTAAATCACGAGCGTTGAAATGCGCGGGTTGGCCGCCGCTCTTGAGCTGGCACGGAAATAATCATAGTGGGCCTTATATTCCTGGCCCGGTTTATAGTTCAACATGTGAAGTCCTTCTCCATGTTCGACGGGTACATTCATGATCTGCGCAATCCGCTTCTCGACTCGTGCCTTCACATCGTCTTCCGGAATAAATGTGCTGCTGCTCGTCCGGATCTCGCTCACATCACGGCTGGAGCCGATTTTGGAACGATCCATCCGGTCCTTCGACAGCTGGATGAGGTTCTCGCATTCTTCATCACTGACCACATTTCCCAGAATGACGATTTTCGGATCCTCCATCTTCGCAATCACAGAAATCTCGCGGTCGTCGGTTACAATTCGGTTTCCCGTATGATCGAAAATAGATACTTCTTTCACTTGCAAATTCACGTGTGCTTCACCTTTTCTCCATAATGATGAAACGCTTTCAAAATAGCGTTCTTACCTGAATAGATTTTCAGGATATGAGAAATATTCTACCATCTTCTTACTTAAATTTCCTTAATTTTTCAAAAGAAAGTCAAAACGGGTCCAAATGCCTTCCCTGTACATGTCCATTCACCCTCGCTCCAAGTCGCTCCTTTATGTTTGATACAGCCAGACTGTGGGAAACTACCTTTCATATGCAGAAGCTTGCCGTATATAAAAGCTGATAGAGTAAGGATTTATTGATGAGGAGTGATGAGAATGACAGATAGAAAATTAGTAATGATCACAGGATCTACATCAGGGCTCGGTTTTGAACTGGCTAAATTATTTGCGAATGATGGCTATGACGTGGCTATGTCCGGGTCCAGTGAAACCATCTATCAATCCGCAGAGGAAATTGAAGAATTAGGAGTGGAAGCTTATCCATTCCAGGCGGATGCATCGACGTATGATGGGGTGGAGGCTTTCTGGCAGTTTGTGAAAAACAAGGGAAGAAACCTGGATGCGGCTGTTCTCAATGTCGGCATCGGCATGGGAGGCTCCTTCTTGGAAAATGATCTACAAGAAGAGTTGAAGCTCATCGACATCAATGTTTCGGGAACCGTCCATATGGCTAAGCGCGTCGTTCAGCATATGGTTCCGAATCAAGCAGGCGACATCATGATCGTTTCTTCGGTATCGGCGACACTGCCTACCCCTTACGAAACGGTCTACGGTCCATCCAAAGCATTCGGATTCATGTTTGCCGAAGCATTAAGAGAAGAGCTGAAAGAAACCGGCGTCAATGTGACCGCCATGCTTCCTGGTGCCACAAACACAAGCTTCCACCACAATGCCGGTATGGATTCTACGTACTTCGGAGACGAGAACAACAAAAATGATAAAGAACTAGTCGCCAAGCAGGGATATGAAGCACTAAAAAACAAAGTGGATCAAGTCGTCGGTGGAGATGAAGCGACGAAAAAAGAAGCCGAGGAAAATAAACGCACAGCTGAAGATGTTCTGGCAGCCAAGCATGCGGAAAAAGCGAAGCCTCAACAGTGATACTTCTTCCAGTATTATAGAGTAAAAAGGGATGACCTTCTGTTTAAACAGAGGGTCATCCCTTTTTCTCACTCCTCACCTTCAGCAGGATTAGAGAATACGTTTCTATTATCCTCTCAAAGCCAGCTGAATCATCAGCTCAAGCCCTGTCGGAATGGTATCTTCATCCACATCAAACTTTGGATGGTGATGGGGATACGCACTCTTCTCCCCTTCCATCCCGACATTAATGAAAGCTCCGGTTTTCTCCTTCAAGTAATAGCCGAAGTCTTCCGCTCCCATCGTCGGTTCGACCTCTGTGAACACATCGTCTCCGAACGTCGACTGGATGATGTCGCGGGCCGTAGCACAGGCTTCCGGATGGTTGTACACCGGCGGCGTGCCTTCGATGTAATGGTAGTGGCCGACAGCGCCGAAGCTGTCGCTGATTTTTTCTGTCAGCTCGACCGTCCGCTTGTACATCAGCTCCTGACCTTCAAAGCTGAGTGCACGGATCGTCCCTTTCAGTGTCACCTGATCGGGGATAACATTATAGGAATTTCCCGATTCCATCTTGCCGAACGAAATGACGCCCGGGTGAAAAGGATTCAGGTTCCGGCTGATGATCGACTGAAAGCTCTGGATCAAGTGTGTCGCAACATAAATCGGATCGACCGTATCCTGCGGAATGCCGCCGTGGCCGCCGTTTCCTTCGATGACGATGTCAAAATCGTCACTGGAAGCCATCGAAAAGCCTTCCGCAAAGCCGACTTTCCCCAATGCTACATTGGACATGTAGTGCAGGCCGTAGATGGCATCCACGCCTTGGAGCACTCCGTCTTTGACGAGCTGCTGGGCACCACTCGGCGATTCCTCCTCGGAGCTTTGGAAAATGAGCACAATATTGTTTTTCACAAGCTCCGGATGCTCACTCATCCACTTCGCTGCTCCAAGCAGTGTCGCCGTGTGGGCATCGTGACCGCAGGCGTGCATCACGCCGGGAACGGTGGAAGAGAACGGCTTTTCCACCTGCTCGTGAACCGGCAGGGCGTCCATGTCGGCTCTCAAGGCCACCGTCCGGCTCCCTTCGGTTCCTTTGAAGAACGCCACGACGTTCGGTGCTGTGAAGCCGTCAAGCAGGGGAATGCCGAACTCCTCAAGAAGCTCCTTCACATAGGCGGCGGTGTTGTGTTCTTGCCCGGAAAGCTCCGGATGTTTATGGAAATGACGGCGCTGTTCGACCGTCCATTGGCTCAATTCAGCTGTCGTATGTGTCATGATATCTTCCTCCCGTTAATAAGACTGATCAGAATGGACCGTACTGGATGACGTGGGCGATGAATAAAAATACAAGCGCGAGTCCCACTTCAATAAGGATGAATGGGAAGACCCATTTCGCCCACTTCGTATAAGGAATCCCCGCCATCGCAAGGCCGGCAATCAAGACGCCGGAGGTCGGGAAGATCGTATTGGAAATCCCGTCCCCGAGCTGGAAAGCGAGAACAGCTGTCTGCCTCGTTACTCCAACAAGGTCGGCGAGCGGCGCCATGATCGGCATCGTAAGCGCCGCCTGCCCGCTTCCGGATGGGATCAGGAAATTCAAGAACAGCTGGACGAAAAACATGCCGGCTGCGTTGAATACCGGAGGCAGCTGGTTCAATACGGAAGATGCAAAATAAAGGACCGAATCCATCAGCAGTCCTTCCTGGAAGACAACGAGAATCGCCTGAGCGAACCCGATGATTAAGGCTCCTGTCATCACTTTCTTCGCCCCGTCCATCAAGCTGTCGGCCATTTCGTTCGGCTTCAATTTTCCGATTGCCCCCACGATGATCCCGAACAACAGGAATAAAGCAGCGATTTCCGTAATGTACCAGCCAAGCTCAAGTACGCCGTAAATCAGCACGACGAAGTTCAATAGGAAAATGGTCAAAATCACTTTGTGCCGCGTTTCAAGCTTCGCCGGCCCGGCCATTTTCGGCTTGTTCTCCGAAAACGTCCCCATGTAGCGGAGCTCCGGATTTTTCTTCACTTTTCTCGCATAGCGGTAAATATAAAGCACGGCAGCTACGTAAAAGGTGGCCAGCAGCACGAGACGCAGCCCCATCCCGGAAAACACCGGCAGTTCTGCGACACTCTGGGCCACACCGACGTTGAACGGATTGGTCAAGGCACTCATAAAGCCGATGTTCGCCCCCAGGGCGACCACCGCATAACCGACGATCGCATCAAATCCGAGCGACATCGCCAGCGGCACGATGATGGCTATGTATATGATGGTCTCCTCTGCAAGCCCCATCAAAGAACCCATTACCGCAAACAAAAGCGTCAGTACCGGAATCAAAAGCAGTTCCTTGTCGCCAAGCTTCTTCGTCAGCGTATGGATCAACGCATCAAGCGCTCCTGTCGCACTTAAGATCCCGAAAGATCCTCCGACGATCAATACGAAAAAGATGATGCCCGCGCTATTGACGAGCCCTGTATGAACGCTTGTGAAAATTTCAAAAAATCCGACCGGCGACTGGTCAGTGAATTGGAATGAATCGGGTACGACGACAGTACGGCCGTCCTGGTCGACCCTTTCATACTCTCCTGCCGGTACGATGTACGTCAAGATGGCGGCCAGGACGATCACAGAGAAAATCAGTACAAAAGCATTGATGTTGATGCCTTTGTTCTCCTGTTTCTGCTGTGGCTCCCGGGCGGTCTGTTTTTCATTCTGTAACATGTTGTGCTCCCCCTCTTTTTCTATCCAAACAAAAAAGCAGCGAGGACCCGCTGCTGAACCATACTCATTTCCTCTATACATATTGAATTCACGCTTCGCTTGTATCCTACCACTGAGTGTCTGGCTGTCTGTTTGTCCTGATGTGTGAATCTATGAATTTTTATTCATATTATTGTATTTCACATTCATAGATTTTGCAAGCCCCTTTTCCCAATCGATGGCAGAAAAAATGAAGATCCTTCCAAAAGAAGGCGGAAGCAGATGAGACGGCTGTGGTACACTACAACTAAAAAAGGAAGCAAGGAGGACGGCTGATGATCCATATTCTCGTCGTCGACGACGATCCGCATATTCAGCAGCTGATCACCATGTACATAAAAAACGAAGGGTACGAAGCGCTGACCGCTGATGATGGCGAGCAGGCGCTTGACGTGCTCGGCTCCACCGCCGTCGACCTCGCTGTCATCGACGTGATGATGCCGAACATGGACGGCTATGAGCTGTGCACAGAAATCCGCCGTTTCTATGAAATCCCGGTTCTTATGGTGACAGCAAAGGGCGAAGTCCAGGATAAAGTGAAAGGATTCGAACTCGGGACCGACGATTACATCGTGAAGCCGTTCGAGCCCGTGGAGCTGATGATGCGGATCAAAGCCCTGCTGCGACGCTACCACATCCGTGCCTCCCAAACCATTGAAGCCGGCAATGTCACGCTCAACGAAACGAACAAAACGATCACCATCAACGGAGAGAGTGAACTGTGGCCGCTGAAGGAATTCGAGCTGCTGTATACCCTCGCGTCCTATCCGGAGCAGATTTTCACCCGCAACCAGCTGATAGAGCGGATATGGGGATTCGAGTACGAGGGCGATGACCGCACCGTTGACGTTCATATCAAACGGATCCGCGACAAACTGAAGAAAAAAGGCGCCCGCATATCCGTGAAGACGATCCGCGGTGTCGGCTACCGGATGGAGGAGGTCACGTCTTGAAAAGCTTGTATGCTCAAATTGTCGTTACATTCATCGCTGCCATCGTCATCGGGCTCGTCATCACGTTTTCGATTTCCGGACGGCTCCACGCCCTGCAGGTGGCAGAGAAACTGGAAACCCAGATGGTGAATATCGGGAAGGAGTTCATCGAGCTGTATAAAAAAGAGCCCGACACCGATGCCGACCTCTATCTCGACGCTATGAGCTCGGGCAGTTTTGAAGTGTTGCTGTTTAAGGACGATGCGGAGGAAAGCCTTTATTACGAGGAAGGACAGGACTGGGATATCGATCAGGCCGACGTCGAGCGCGTTCTGAACGGCGACGTCCACAATGAGTACCTTCTTCCTCCACGGATCAACATCGGACTCCCTTTTGAAAAGGACGGCAGCTCCTACGCGTTGTTCCTACGGCCGGATTTTGAATTCTTTTTCGAAGGCTTCCGTCAGATCGTCCTAATCCTTTTCCTGACCGTTCTATTGATTGGAAGCTTCGTATTCATTCTTTCGACACGCTGGATTGTCAGACCGATCAAAGCGATGACGGAAACGGCTGGCGAGCTTGCCAAAGGCAACTTCGATGTCCAAGTGGAGACAAAGCGGAAGGATGAGCTCGGCAGCCTGGCCCACAGCTTCAATCAGATGGCCCACGGCCTCGGTGAACTGGACGGCATGCGCCAGCAGTTCGTTTCCAACGTCTCGCATGAAATCCAGTCACCGCTCACATCCATCCAAGGCTTTGCCCGGGCTTTGAAGGATGGCGTTGTTACGGACGAGGAAAGCAGGCAGGCCTACTACGACATCATCGAAAAGGAAAGCCGCCGTCTGTCAGTCCTCAGTCACAATTTATTGAAGCTTGCCACTCTCGACAGCGACCACCCGCCGTATGAGCCATCCTTCTACAAGCTGGATGAACAGCTCCGCCGGGTGCTCGCCCACATGGAGCCGCAGTGGTCGGATAAAAAAATCACCATCGACGCAGATCTTGAGGATTGCAGCCTTTATGGAGATGCCGACCAGCTCGAGCAGGTGTGGGTGAACATCCTCAGCAACGCTATCCGCCATACACAGACGGAAGGGACGATTGCCGTCCGTTTGAAGGCCGATGAAGATGGTGCGGAAGTGACCATCATAGATGACGGTGAAGGCATGAGCCCCGAGGATCAGCAGCGGATTTTCGAGCGTTTTTACAAAGCGGACAAATCAAGGACGAGAAAACAAGGCGGAAGCGGCCTCGGCTTATCGATCGCCGAAAGAATCGTCCAGCTTCACGACGGAACCATCCAAGTGACGAGCCGTCCCGGAGAGGGCGCAGCTTTCACTATCCATCTCCCCCGCCGCTGAAAAAATTTTGGTTGTTCATATTCAGTTCATACAACGGTTTTATGATGAGGCTACCATCTTGAAAAAGGAGCCATGATGTATGAACTGGTTAACAAAATTCAGCTTGAAAAATACGGTCGCCATCCTGATTCTGACGGTCCTTGTGATCGCCATGGGAATCTTTGCGACGAACAAAATCAAAGTGGAAACCTTCCCGGACGTCAGCTTTCCTGTTCTGACGGTCCAGACAGTCTATCCGAACGCCTCGACGGAGGAAGTGGAGGAAAACGTGACCACCCCTCTTGAGGAAGCCCTTCTGAACATGGAGGACTATGATGCGATTACGAGTACATCTCAGGAGAACGCGTCTTTTATTACCATCACCTATCCATTCGGTGAAGATATCGAAGAAGCTCAATCAGACATCACCAATGCAATCGCCGATGTAACGACACCGGAGGATGCCGAAACCGAGGTGACCGCTCTGTCGATCAACTCGACACCAGTCTACCAGGCCGCGCTTTCCTCCGATGACCTGCAGGCGCTTCAGGCTGATGTAGAAGATACGATCGTTCCGACGCTTGAAAACCTTGAAGGTGTAGCAGGTGTCCAGGTGACGGGAAGTGAGGAGTCGAAGCTGCAGATCGAAGTGGATGAAGAAGAAGCTACCACGTACGGACTCACACTATCTTCCATCCTTGATGCTGTTGAGCAGTCCGAATACAAGCTTCCCGCCGGATCCCTCCAACAGGACGGTTTGTCCACACCGGTGGAAATCACAGGAACACTTGATGATGTGACCGCTCTTGAAGACCTCACCATTCCGGTTACATCGGCCGGTGCTCAACAGCAGCAGCCACCACAAAATGCAGGGTCTGAGGCTGCCGCAGGAGCACAAGCAAATGCAGCTGCACAGCCGGAAGCCCCTCAGGAAGTGACCCTCGGGGAAATCGCCGATATCACTCAAGTGACCGAGCGCAGCGAAGTCTCCCGCTTCAACGGGGAAGACAGTGTATTGATTGAAGTAACAAAAACCCAGGACGCCAACACAGCCGACGTTGCCGATGCGGTGAAGTCCCATTTGAATGAAGAAGTGGATGACAGCGGCTATGAGCTGTACACCGTCCTCGACCAGGGTGAAGAAGTGAACAAATCCATCTCCGCGCTGTTGAAGGAAGGCGGATTCGGTGCCTTGTTCACCGTCATCGTCATCCTGCTTTTCCTGAGAAACATCCGGGCGACGATCATCGCAATTCTGTCGCTTCCGATTTCGATTCTCGGATCGATCGCCCTGCTTGAAACATTTGATTACACCTTGAACATTATGACGCTCGGTGGTATGGCCGTCGCCGTCGGACGAATCGTCGATGACAGTATTGTCGTCATCGAGAACATCTACCGCTGGAAACAGCAGTATCCGGAAATGAAGCAGCGGGATGTCGTCTTCAAGGCGACGAAGGAAGTGCTCGGCGCTGTCGCCTCTTCCACGATTGCGACCCTGATCGTCTTCCTGCCGCTCGCCTTTGTCGGCGGTATTCTCGGCGAATTTTTCCGACCGTTCAGCCTCGCCGTTGTGTTCTCGATCACCATCTCCCTGCTGGTCGCTCTCATGCTTATCCCTGTACTCGGCAAGTTCTTCTTCAAGGACGTGAAGCACGAGGAAAAAACGAGCCGGCTGGCCACATGGTATGAGAAATTCCTAAGAGGATCCTTGAAGAAGAAAGGACTCGTCTTCACCCTTTCGTTTGTTCTGTTGTTCGGATCGTTCTCCTTCATTCCGGCACTCGGAGTATCGTTCCTGCCGAGTGAAGGCAGTGAAACGTTCGAAGTCGAACTGACCCTTCCGGATGAGACGACGTTTGAAGAAACGACAGCGCTTGCGCAGTCGATGGAAGCCACCCTTCTGGATGACGATCAGATCGACTACACGCAGGTATCCATCGGCTTTTCCAGTCAGCGGCAGCTTCCAGGCATGAATGCATCGGTTTCTGAAAACATCGCCCGCTTCTACGTCCAGCTTCAGGAGGACGTCCAAGCCGATGAAGTAATGAACGACTATGAGAAAGATCTGCTTGCCCAGGCGCAGGATGCCTACCCGGATGCTGTTGTGAATGCTGCGGAAGTCCAGCAGGATGGACCGCCATCGGGCAATACGATTGATGTGAATCTGTACAGTGATGAGAATGAAGATTTGAGAGAGGCCGCCAACCAGGTCGCCCAGCTTTTTGAACAAAACGATCAATTAAAGAATGTATCCAACGATATGGAGGATACGCAGACGAAATACGATATCTCCCTTAATGAGGATGGCAGAGAGCTTGGCGTGAGCCCGTATCAGCTGATGCAGCCGATCCGCGAACGGCTTCAGCCCCTTGATGGGGGCACGCTCACCCTCACTGAGGAATGGGAGATGGAGCTTGCCTTCGATGAAGCCTTCACAACGAAGGCAGATATCGAAACGTATACCATCATGACACAGGACGGTGCCAAAGAGCTGCAGGAAATCGCTTCGATTGAAGAAGTAGAAGTGCCGAAATCCATCAAGCACCAGGATGGTGAAACGGCAAGCACGGTCTCCGCGACGATCATCGGAGACGACACCGCTGCCGTTTCCCGTGACGTGGAGGCCGATGTCGATTCCCTCACCCTGCCGGACAGCGTGGAAGTGGATCTGACCGGAGGACTGGAAATGATCAACGAAGGCTTTGCCGACCTCGGGCTTGCCATGGCCGCTGCTGTCGGACTCGTGTTCCTTGTACTCAGCATTACGTTCGGAGGCATCCTGACACCGATTGTCATCCTGTCCTCCTTGATCTTCATCCCGATCGGCTCGCTCGCCGGCTTGTTCCTATCCGGCCAGACGTTGTCGATGAGCGCAATGATCGGAATGCTGATGCTGATCGGAATCGTCGTCACCAACGCCGTCGTGCTGCTTGACCGTGTTGAAAGCAACCGCCGCGAAGGACACGAGCTCACAGAAGCGATCGTCGAAGCGTCCCGTACGCGTCTCCGGCCGATTCTCATGACCGCCCTGGCCACGATTTTCGCTCTCGTGCCGCTCGCCCTTTCGAACTCGGCTTCCGGGCTGATTTCCAAAGGACTTGCGATTACGGTCATCGGTGGACTGACGACATCGACGCTGCTCACCTTGATTTTTGTACCGGTCTTCTATTATGCGGTTGGGAAGTTCCGGAGAATGGAATAGATGATGGAACCCGCAGGCCTTTGAGGTCTGCGGGTTCTTTTATCATGTGGCTTATTTTGCTTAAACTTCGATAATTTCGTTCGTTATTAAATCATAATTTTTTTACTAAAAACTTTATAAAGAGTATCTAAGTATGAAAAAATGACCAAATAAATAGATACAAAGGAGATCTGGAGCTATCGGTGGAATCGCCGTTGGTGACGTGCATCACTTTGGCACCTGCTGGTGGTGGAATTCTATACAAGGTGGTTTTGTAATGAGCGATAAAAGAGACAATTCCAATGAAATCAACATGAGTAAAAAACGATTTTATGTAGTGTTCGGTGGCACGATTGCTGTCGTTATTCCCCTTTATGCCATAGTTTCTCAGGGTATCGAAAGACTGTTTTAATAAAAGAGTGCTCTTTGGTAGTACACCCCGGAAGTTAGAACGAAAAATCTAACTTCCGGGATGTTTTCTATGGCAGGATAGGGAATTACAGTAACGAAGACAACTTAGAAGGTTTTCTTCCGGAAGCAGAAACAGGTGAAAGCATCGAATCTCCGCCAGCAAAAAAAGCGATGTAAGGATAACCCCCGCTACCTTTTTTAATAAGGAGCGGGGAATACTTTTTATCTCATCCAAAGAACTTTAATGGGATTTAATTCCATTATAAGCAGCCTATGATACACTAAGATTACCGAAGTCGATGATGGAACCCAGCCACTGGAGGCCCGCTTATGAAAGAAAAATACTTGATACCCATCCTGATCTTTTTCGTCTTAGGATCCGCTGCAATTAGTCGTATCCATTCGCTCAGCCAAACATTTAAATCGTTCTTTTACGGTACCGCTTTAGTCGTTCTCCTTGTGATAGGGATGATACGCACCTATCACTATTTCAAATCCTGATGGTAAGGAGTTGATCGTAAATGAAGCTGCTTAGGATCGGTGGAGGTGGGCTCAAAATGGCCATTCTTTATATCATTCTTACCCTCCTGTCCCCTTTCATCCTCCATCTGACCGGGAGGCGAAATGTCCTGTCCGATCCTGAATGGATGGGCGGAAATCTTTGGTTCATTGAAGTAAATGAACATGAAATGTATGCAACAGCAACAGCGACGGGAATCAGCCTTTCCTTTCTTCTTGGAGTTGTTTTGTATATCCTCCTATCCTTTTTCTTTTCCTTTAGAAAAAAGAAGCGGAACGTCATTCCTTCATAAAAAAAGAAGAGCACCTGTGCCGATCGACACAGGTGCTCTTGTCATGACAGCTTCATCCTTACGTACGTCCGGTCATCGTAGGAGATATGTGGGGACTGCACCCCTTTGGTGGATTGGAAAACCCGATGGCACAACGGATCTTCCTCAAGAGTCTCCGCCAGTCGTTGTTCTGTTTTTTCAAGGGTTGGAAGTAATGAAGGATATCCGTCACTGGCCAGAACCAACTCCTCCACCCCCTCCGCCGGAACAATTTTGATGTCGCTTTTGTTCATCGGAAAGCCGTCGGCAACCGTGTAAGCGAGCGGTGATTCCGACGGCAGGTTTTGATAGAGGTACTGCTGTTTTTGAAACGGTGCAAGATCACGGGCGCTGAGGTCGCGCTCCACAAGGTCCTCGACTGAATAAGATTGGAGATAGCGGTCCAGAAGCTGGACGCGCATGTCAGCAAGGAGCTGGTCCACCAGTTTTTCATTCGTCTCCACCCGGCCGTCCAGCATACACTGACAGTCACCGATCATCCATACTTCCATGTGATGCTTTGAATAAAGAATCAGGTTCGCTCCCATCCGTTTGTGAGGATGGACTGTGACTTCTTCAACAAGCTGGTGCTCAACGTAATAGGCGTTCAAAGCAGCTTCTAATTGCTCTGCCGCTTCTTCCATGGAAACGTCCGCCTGAAAATGCCGGATGGTCTCCACGATCTGCTTCACAGCGATTCTTGCCGGAGAGACGCCCCCGTATAAATCCTTTTCTTTTGGCGTCATCCCATCTATGACGGCGGCAAAGTCATCCGTCACCATATAAGCGTCTTCATTGTTTTCTTCCCTCCCTGTTTTGGACAGGGTCAGTGCTTCTACCATCTCCATGTGGCCACTCTCCTTCTACTACTTGGATTTCCTGCCGTACACAAAGTACAGCGCCACGGATGAAATCACCATCAATACGACCGAATAGACGAGCATAAGCGCCTTTGCATCCGTGGACGCCTGCGGATCGGTACTACTTTTGATGACGATGCCTAAAGGTTCAAGCAGCGGCTGGAACAGGAATACCGTCAAATCATAATCTGCCAGCATGTTGTTGAAGTTCAACACCATAACCGCAAGCGTGGACGGAAGGATGACGGGAAGCAGGATTCTACGGAACGTATACATAGAAGAAGCTCCTAAATTTTTTGCTGCTTCTTCAAGGGAATGATCGATGGTGAAGAACGCCGCCTTCAGCATGCGCAGAGTGAACGGAAGCTGGACGATGATATAAGCGACCAGCAGCATCCATACCGATCCGGTCAGCACCTGGTTTCCGAGCAGGCTGTTCGGTTTATCATACGTAAGAATCAGACCGAGCGCAATCAATGTTGATGGCAGCAGCCAGGGAATCATCATCGAATATTCCAACAGCTGGGTGTAGATGTTCTTATGCCGCTGCAGAATCCGGGAAACGAGCAGTGTGATCATCACCACGATGAAAGCGGACGCCGCCGAATACGCGATACTGATGAAGTACGGGCGGAAAGCGGAAAAGTCCGTAAACAGCAGCAGATAATTGTCCAAGGTGAAATGGTCGAGAGCCAGTGTCGCATTTTCGATGCTGAACGTATCGGTAAAGGAAAAAATGATGATCAGCACAACAGGCAGCGCATAAATGACGAATAACAGATAGGCAGCGATATGAACAAGCGCATTGGCCCATTTGTTTTCGATCTTCTGCTTTTTGATTGTCGACTTCACCTTCGATACGGAAATGAAATTGCCGTTGTTCTCCATCCGCTGCATGAACATAAGCAGCACCATCGTCGCAATACCAAGAACAATGGAGAGGATGGCCGCGATATCCCGGGAGGTGACGCTTTTGGCAAAGGTCAGGATCATCGGGTTGATCGTCTGAAACTCCTGTCCGCCGACAATCAATGGAGCGGACGTCGCACTCAATCCAATCAGAAAGATGAGGATGGTCACGGCAAATATTGTCGGTTTTAAGGCAGGAAGCACCACTCTCCGGATAATATAAAAATCGGAGGCTCCCATGCTTTTTGCTGCTTCAATCGTCTGATAATCCACCTTTTTGATCGCGTTCGACAGGAAAATGACGTGGTTGGAGGTGATCGCGAACGTCATGACGAAAAGAACCGCCCCATACCCCGTAAACCACCCTGTATCAAAGCCCGGGAAGATTCCCGCCAGCAGGTTGGTCAAAAATCCCTGCTCCCCGTAAAGGAATTTATAGCCGGCCACAAGCACCACACCACTGTAGATGAGCGTCGTGTAGTATCCGAGCGAAAGCACCCGGATGCCTTTGATATCAAAGTAATTCATCACAAGGACGAGGAAAATCCCGACGATGTTCACCGTCATGACAAGCGAAACCGCCAGCAGGAAGCTGTTGATCAGACTCTGCACGGCCCGGCTGGAGCTCACCAGCTTATTGACCGCCTCCAGAGACAGCGATCCGTCAATGATGAAGGTCGTTTTCAACAGGTTCACATTCGGATAGATCAGAAAAGAGACGATGAACCACGCAAAGAACAAAGCGATGAGCAGGCCGGCGAGTTTGGTTGAAGCCGCCCCCTTCCATTTATTGATCCACTGCATAGCTGTGTCTCTCCCGATAAGTCATCACATCATGGATATCGATATAAATATCCACTTCGTCCCCAATGTTGTGAGGGGCTCTTCCATCTTCCCTCTCAATATTCTTTATAACGGTGCCGTTAACGAGAAACGAGTATTTCGTATACACGCCGTAGAATTCCGCATCCTCCACCCGGCCTGTCAGTTTGAGGACAGACGCTTCCTTTCCGCCCTGCCACTGACGGGTATGAACCCGTTCCATCCGGACATAGTGACGGTCATGTTCCAGATAACCGCCGCCCATCTGCTCATTCAGCTCTTTGACGACAGGAGTCTCCAGGCGGTTGATGTCGCCGATGAAATTGCAGACGAACTCGGTTTCGGAGTGGCTGTAAATTTCCTTGGGTGTTCCGACCTGCTCTACGACACCCTTATTGAAAACGGCAATCCGGTCCGAAAGCGTGAGCGCCTCCTCCTGATCATGCGTCACATAAATGGCGGTGATCCCGAACTGTTTCTGCAGATTTTTCAACTCTCTCCTCAACTGGACACGCAGGCGGGCGTCGAGGTTGGACAAGGGTTCATCCAGCACGAGGATACGGGGCTTAAGGACGAGCGCTCTCGCAATCGCCACCCGCTGCTGCTGCCCACCGGATAGCTCGGACACCTTCTTTTTCAGCTGTTCTTCACTGAGGTCGACCTTGGCCGCCATATCGCGGACCTCCCGATCGATCTCCTGCTTCGGCACTTTCTTCACCTTCAAGCCAAAGGCGATATTTTCATAGACATCAAGCGTCGGAAACAAGGCATAGCTTTGGAAGACCATGCTGACTTCCCGTTTTTCTACAGGCAGCGATGTAATGTTCTCGCCGTTCAGGAAAATCTCGCCTTGTGACGGATGGACAAAGCCGACGAGACTGCGCAGCGTCGTCGTTTTCCCGCACCCGGACGGACCGAGAAGGGTGAAAAATTCCCTTTCGCGCACGTTCAGGTTCAAATTCTTTACTGCTACGAAATCTCCATAGTTGATCTGCACATTTTTGAATTCAATCACAATCGCTTATCCTCTCTCTATAAAATTCCCTCACTCATGGAAAGAGGAACAGCCCAAGTATTGGACTGTCCCCCATGCTATTCCTTCTTAAGGAAGCAGCTGCAGTTCAACCTTTTCGACCCATTGATCTATGTTTTCTGAAACGAATCCCCAGTCAATATCCTGAACAGTCACGGACTCAGCAAGCTCCTTCGTCGCTTCATCTGCATATTCCAAGGCTCCTTCATTCGCCGGCAGGGTGGAGAATTCCTCCGTCCACTTTCCTTGGACTTCACTGCTGCCGAACCAATCGACGAACGCTTCCGCCGTGTCCTGCTGTTCTGTACCTTCTACAATGGCCACCTGCTCAACGACGTGTGGAACGCCCACTTCCGGCGTGGCATACGCTACATCCACACCGAACTCTTCCTCTTTCGGCACGATGCCGCTCGACCAGATGCCTGAAATCGGTACACTTCCATCAGCGACCTTCGCGAAAAAGTCTTCCCCTTCTGCCGGGTGGTAGCCGTTCGTTAAGTATTTTTCAAGCTCGTCCCAGCCTTCCTGGGAAATCCCGTACTCGCCGTTCTCATCCTTATAGCGGTTCAAGATGCCAGCGATGATCGCCCGGCCGGTTCCACCTTCATGACCCAGGATGGCATACTGTCCGTGGTACTCCTCGTTGTTCCAAAGCTCCGGCCAGTCTGCCGGCGCAGAGGAAGCGTCATAGTTCTCCGTATTGTAAATCATAAGAATCGCCTGTTTGACGATGGAATGATAGTAGCCTTCCGGGTCATTGATGTCACCCTGGATCTCTCCTGCCCAGGATGGAACGTACTCAGCAAGCATGTCCTGCTTTTTGAAATTTTCATAGTCCATCGTGGACAAGCCGTAAACGACGTCGGCGACCGGGTTGTTCTTTTCTGCGACAAGACGATTGGCGATATCTCCGCCGCCACCCTCAACGATTTCAATATCAAAGCCCTGTTCAGACGCCTGTTCCTTCAGCCAGTCGCCACGCCCGTCAGAAGCGGAGTTCGTATAGACCACCAGCGGCTCCTTCGCCGACTCCCCTTCCGCTGCCGATTCCTCTGTTCCTCCACACTCCGCAAGAAGCGTCGTCAAAGCCAAGCCTGTCGTCAACATCATGTTCTTTAATTTCATCTCATCCATCTCCTTAAGTATCCATATGAAATAAAAGCGGTCCTTCCTTGTTTTCGTCCTTCCTCTCGTTTTTGGAACGTGTCAATTTTGATTCTAGAACCAAAAACCCCTGCGGTAAATACCAAAAACAACTTCTTTACATACTCTTAGCAATCCATTTACAAACAAAAAACACCCGCTGCAAAAAATGCAGCGGGTGCCTGGTATGGTTTATCGATTCAATTTTCCATCGATGTACGGAACGAGAAGAGACGGCCAGTCGGTTTGAATCATGTCGACACCCTTATCGATCAGTCTGCCCCAGCCGTGCTCAGGGCCGTGGATCAATGACGTGTTGTCATCCAGACCAGCATACAATATTTTTTCATCATCGAGGGTAATGGCATTCGCCCAGACGAACAAGCCGGCGTCATGCACCCGGCGGATGACAGCATCGTCAAACAGCGGGTGGTCCTCAGAATCTGCAATCAGCTCGATGCCGACAAGATTGATGCCGGGACTGCTCATGACCACCTCCAGCTCTTCCACCGTCTGAACAATCGGCATGTACATGTATTTCCGCTCATGGTTCTGCAGCTGCCCGAGATAATCGCGGTGGACAGGACTCTTCAAAATGAGCTGATCCATCATGTCATAGCCATCCAGCAGCGGCAGAAGCTCTGCCCAGTCCTGCCAGGAGCGGTCGATGTTCAGGAGCGTATCCCCTTTCAGAAAGCGCAGGCCGTCATCCAGACTCTCGACCCGATAGCTCACAGGCAGCGAAAGGCTGTTGTAATACGTCATGGCGGCCACCGCCTCCGTCGTCATCTCTCTTATATTCTGATCCACGCCGAAAAGACGCTTTTCCTCACCATCATGGAAAAGATAAAAATCCCCATCAGCTGTCCTGGAGACGTCGATTTCCAACGCGTCACTCCGCAGACGGAGCGCAGCCTGAAAGGCCGGAATCGTATTCTCAATGATGTTTCCTCCAGGCAGCCCTCTATGTACCGCTGTAAGCACCTGCTTTTCCTCCAGCTTCCGGCTCAGCAGCCCGTTGATGTGCTGATACTCCTTTTTTCCTGCCACAAAACCCCTCCTCCATCGTCTTACTATTTTCACGGATAAATATATACATGATATTGGAACGTGTCAATACTGAAATCCCATGTTATATTAGAAAAAGATACATACGGATACACCGCAGTAATGGAGGTTTGTAAGAGTGACAACAATTAAAGATATCGCTAGAAAAGCCGGCGTTTCACACGGGACGGTTTCAAACGTATTGAACAAAAGAGGCAATGTGAGTGTAAAAAAAATCAAGATGGTGGAAGAGGCGGCCCGCGCCCTCGGTTATAACCTGAACCGGAAAGCCCATACGCTGCGCTCAGGGACGAACCATGCCGTTTCCCTTATCCTGCCGAGCCTCGAGCAGACGGAGTATGTCCAATTTTATGAAGGCGTAAAAAAAGCCTTACGTGAACAGGGCTACTCCGTCCACCTGTATATCACCTATGACCTCCCCCACTATGAGGAAAAGATTCTTGAGGAAATCGCCGCCGAACGGGCGACAGGGGTTCTGGCCGTTTCCTGCCTTGATGATGCCCGTACCTATTATGAAAAACTGCACATTCCGGAAGATCACGTCGTGTTCATCAACCGCCAGGTCCGGAACAGCCGGGCGTCTGTATCGTTTGACTTCACCGAGGCGGGCAGAGATATCGCCGCCTACATTTTAGATCAGGGCTTTGAGTCCGTCGGTCTGTTTACAGGGGAGGAAAAACACTCCAATGAGCGCAGCTTTACAGACGTGCTGGCGAGAGACCTCAGTTTTCTTCCGACCCGTATTGAACGGACAACGTTGCAGCAGGCGCATAGCGCGGCGTTTTCCTTTTTCAAGGACCAGTCCTTCGATGTTCTCGTAACAAGCAGCCCGAACTTTGCCGATCACTTACGGAAGGCGCACACGTTCGGGTCACTACATCCTATGCCCGCACTGATTACCCTGGACCCGTCCACACGTGGAGCGGGGGCGGATACAGTTTCTTATCTCCAAAACTATCAGCTTCTCGGAAAAAAGACGGCCGGCTGGCTGCTGGATCATGTCCATGATGTGAAGACGATGGAGCCTCACGTAATTCTTTCAAATAAAGGGTTTGTAGATACGGAGGTTACGGCATCTAAAAACGATTCCGATACGATCAAGCTGCTGACCCTGCCCAGTCCGACTACAGATGCTCTGCAGAAGATCCTGCCCCATTTCCAGAAGCAGACCGGGATCCATGTCGAGGTGGATATCCAGTCGTTCGACCAGATGTACGAGGAGTTAATGTCCAAATCGCAGGAGAGGGATCATGACTTGATCCGTCTCGATATGGCCTGGCTTCCTTGGCTCGGGGAAGAACTGTTCACCCCCCTTCAAGGGCTGGATGGAGAAATCGACGACAGACTCGCGTCACTGCCCAAGTATTTGAAGCGCAACTATTCAGAAGTGAACGGCCAGGCGCTCGTCCTTCCTTTTGATCCAAGCCTGCAGATGCTCTTTTACCGGAAGGATTTATTTGAGGACCCGAAAATCAAGCGGATGTTTTATGAAACGTATAAAAAACAGCTGACGATTCCGGAAGACTTCGAGTCGATGAATGAGATCGTCCATTTCTTCTCTCGCGCAGCTTACAGCGATTCACCGATCGAATACGGGACAGGGATGATCTTAGGCAAGCCTTCAATCATGGCGCTCGATTTCCTCGCCCGCTATTACGAGCGAGGCGGACGCCTCGTCCAGGAGAATCATTTGATGCTCGATCCAGCTAAAGCAGAAGCGGCGCTGGAGAACTACTTGGAAACGGTGAAAATGGCTAAGCCGTTCCTGAACCAGTGGTGGACCGAGGAGGTAAGCAGTTTCGCCCGCGGCGAGATGGCGATGATCATAGGATTTATCAACCATGCTTCGAAAATTTCCCTGAGTGAAGTCGGTCCGCTGGTCGGTTCCGCCCTCCCGCCAGGAGGCTCTCCGATTTTAGGCGGCGGTGTTATCGGTCTTTCCAAGCAGAGTAGAAAAACCGACGCGGCTCTCACCTTTTTGAAATGGATCCATGAAGATTCCGTCGCCGAACAGATCACGATGCTCGGAGGTACGACAGCAAAGCTTGAAGTGTGCGACAACCAGACCATTCACTCACTGTACCCGTGGCTGTCCAATTCGTATGATACGAAGTTCAAAGGGATCCGGGAGAAGCAGTTCAAAGACGGCTCCTATTTCAATACGAAAGCGGTCGAAGAAATTATCGGGACGTCCCTGCAGCGTTCCCTCAGTCAAAAACACGCGGTTTCCGACATCATTGCGGAAATCAACGCCAAGCTCGAAAACTATGCGGATACTTTTGTCCGATCATAACTGAAGAAAAGAAACGCCCTGCTTTTACACGGAAGCAGGGCGTTTCTGATTGGTTCTCCTCAACGTTCATACTTTGTTCAATATTTCACAAAGTTTCCTTCGTTACTAGTGCTATGATGAATATGTAAGGAAGATCTTCTCCACATACCATTTCATTATTCATTGAATATAAGGGGGAAACGCATATGAAAGCTGTTGTAGTCAATCCACATGCGAAAGCAAATGTTGAGGTTATCGAAAAGGATGTCCGTCCACTGCAATCCGGGGAAGCCCTCGTCGATGTGGAATACTGCGGGGTCTGCCATACGGACCTGCACGTCGCTGCTGGTGATTTCGGTGATGTCGAAGGGCGTGTTCTTGGGCATGAATGCATCGGCGTTGTTTCACAAATCGCTGATGATGTCACAAGCTTGAAGGTCGGCGACCGGGTGAGCATCGCCTGGATGTTCCATGCCTGCGGGCGCTGCGAATACTGCACGACCGGACGGGAAACGTTCTGCCGGAATGTCCAGAACGCCGGTTACAGCGTCGACGGCGGTATGGCCGAGCAGTGCATCGTGACAGCTGATTATGCGGTAAAAGTACCCGACGGACTCGATCCGGCTCAGGCGAGCAGCATCACCTGCGCCGGCGTGACGACGTATAAAGCGATCAAAGTATCTGATGTGAAAGCCGGTCAGTGGATCGCCATCTACGGCTGCGGCGGCTTGGGCAACCTTGCTATCCAGTATGCCAAGCACGTCTTCAACGCCAAAGTGATTGCGGTCGATATCAATGACGATAAGCTCGCCCTCGCCAAAGAGATCGGCGCCGACATGACAATCAATCCAACAACGGACGGAGATGCAGAGAAAATCATCCAGGAACAGCTCGGCGGTGCGCACGCCTCTGTCGTTACGGCGGTTTCTAAAAAAGCCTTCAACTCTGCTGTCGATGCTGTCCGCGCCTGTGGTAAAGTCGTAGCGGTCGGACTGCCGTCTGAAACGATGGATTTGAACATTCCAAGACTCGTCCTTGATGGCATTGAAGTGATCGGCTCTCTCGTCGGTACGCGTAAGGATTTAGAAGAGGCTTTCCAATTCGGAGCCGAAGGAAAAGTCGTTCCTGTCGTGCAGACACGCCACCTTCACGAAGTTCAGGACGTCTTCGAGGAAATGGAACAAGGTAAAATCCAAGGCCGAATGGTGATCGATTTCCATCAGCACGCATGATAAAAACCGCCCCTGCCTGCTCCGGCACGGGCGGTTTCTTTATGTCGTCTACTTTCTTTTTTCCATAAAGGTATGAATCACGATATACAAAAAGATCAGCCCTAAAGGAAGGAACGCCTCAACCATCAGACTCGTATCGGCCTGGACGCCTGCTGCTTCCAGGAGCAAAGGCGGCACATAGTAGACCAGCGCCACAAAAACCAAGAAGAAGCTTTTCCACTTCCATGCGAGCGCCACAAGGGTCAGAGCGGATAAAACGAGGATGACCCATTCCGCTGTCGGTCCAGCCGTCCATACAGCCGGTATCGAAAGCATTTGATCCATGAAAATCAATCCCATGAACAACAGCATGAACCCGCCACTGATAACCGCATAGAAGGTGAATTCCTTTTTCTTCGTCGGACGCTTAGAGGATACGTAGCGGAAGGACAAAATTATGGCTCCTAAATAAAGCAGGGCGATGACAGGATAGCCGATCAGTTCGAGAAGCGAATACGACAACTCCCCTTCCAAAGCATCTCCAAGCAGTAGGAAGGCGACGATACCGAGGATAAACCCCTGGATCCACCCGGCGATCTGTTTCTTATCCAAAGGCATCTCCCCCGCCAGTTCCTTCATATACTTTTCCGGAGACTTTCCGGTGATATGCTCCGTGCTTTTTCCTTCTTGTTCAGCTTCAAGGAGATGATCCTCAAGCTCTTCTGTAATCTCCTCCACCTCGGCTTCATTCCTGCCACTCGTAAGCAGATACAGCCTTAGATGATCGACAAATTCCCGGCTTTCCTCTGATAAAGTCATATACGCTCTTCCCCTTCCAGTAAATTCTCCACGCCACCGGAAATGCTTTTCCATCGGATTTTAAAGGCTTCCAGTTCGTGTCGGCCTTCTTCGGTAATGGCGTAGTATTTCCGCTGCGGGCCGCCGGACGGATGCTTTTTCTTCGTCGTGGTGACCAGCCCTTCTTTTTTCATCCGGAGAAGCAGCGGGTAAATGCTCCCCTCCTTGACCATGGAAAAGCCATAGCCGTTCAGTTTTTCGATCATTTCATAGCCGTAGGTCTCCCCTTTTCCGATAATGGCGAGCAGACAGCCTTCAAGAATTCCTTTCAACATTTGGCTCGACGACATCCAGACGTTCCCCTCTCCAGCATCCTTGCATTGCAAGGTAGTTAGGCAAAAAATAAAAATGTTCTATATTGTTATGCAAGTTAGTTTAAGCTTAATGGTTCAACCCACTTATTTCAAGGATATTTGTAAAAATTTCCTCAAAACACTTTTATACAACCTTCACAGGTACTACTCTAAGAATGGAAGGAGTTTCAGAAATGATATGGGTAACGTGATTCTTCGATTGCTTAGTGTTGGAATGGTGGAAATACCTTTTATTTTGTATTATGACTATCTGCCTGAGGAAACGATAGCCTTAAACTACTATTTTCTAGGCTTTTGTGCTGTCTATATGTGCTCCGAAGCCTTTGATCCCTTTGGCAAAAGAACGCACTGGATCCACATCTTTCAGATCAGTGCGCTCATCATTCTGACGACCGGGATGCTCCGAAACTTCGATTTTGTAACAAACACCATGTGGAAGGGCGTATTTCTTATAACGTATAGTGCCTATATTGTATTTAAAATGATCGAGGTTATTATGATAAGAAAAAAGCAGAAGGAAGATTATTCTTCGAAGTAAAAGCAGAACAGATGCGTCCTCTTCCTGTTCTGCTTTCAAACGTTCTCAATACTCTTCTATAATATTATCCTTTTCGAAACTTTGATCATCCACTTTCAATCCGGCATGAGGGATTTCGAGATCATTTTTCAAGATATCCATTAACTCATCCACTCTTCTTTGATCGCCCTCTTCCGCTTCCCGATCAAGCCAGACGATGATGGACGGAGAAGCTTCCAGTTCACGAATCTCCGGCAGGTCTACTTCACCCTGAAATTTTCGGTCAATCCCTTCATCGTATGAAACCGTGACCATCCCAATAGGAGTAAACCTCTGTTCTATATCGTCAATGATCATGTCATACAATTGATCTTCGTAATATCTGACCGCATAGTCGTCGACCATCCTTCCCGTACTTCTATCTTCATAGACTAAAAAGCTCACGTCGTTATCGTTATTCGTTACCTTGGCGGCGTACTCAAATCCAGCGAAGTTTCCCATGTTATCGTACAGCGTATCGAAGATTTCCATTTGACCGGAATACGTCTCTTCCAAGTAATCGGCTGCTTTTTCCTTCACCTTTTCTTCTTCTGATGAATCTGGTGTCATATCGATAATAAAGATAACGATCATGATCCCGATACAGGCTGCAATAGAACCAATCGTGATTAGAATCCATTTCCCCGCTTTATTCATAAGTCTCCTCCTGCCCCTCTGGATTACTCATGTGTAAATTTTACCATATTAAGGAATTTGGTGTGCCGGAATTTTGAGTAAGACCTATTCCATAAAAAAGAACCCCTCTACCCATTACACAGAATATGACTTCATGTGCATTTATACCCAGCCAAACCAACTCGTTCCCTTGCACTTTTCGTAAGATACTATTAAAGTATATACTGGTTGAAATTCATTCAATATGGTAATGGATATAGATAGCGTCGCTTTTTAGCTTTGGGAATCAAACTTCTCATAAAGAAAGGGTTCAGATATATTATGAAAGATAATTTTTGGCATGAGCTGCCCCGGCCATTTTTCATTCTAGCGCCGATGGAAGCCGTGACAGATGTTGTGTTCCGTCATGTGGTGACGGAAGCGGCACGACCTGATGTGTTTTTCACTGAATTTACAAATACAGAAAGCTACTGCCATCCGAAAGGGAAGGACAGCGTGCGCGGCCGCCTGACGTTCACAGAGGATGAACAGCCGATTGTCGCCCACATTTGGGGAGATAAACCCGAATACTTCCGCGAGATGAGTATCGGCATGGCGGAGATGGGCTACCGTGGGATTGATATCAACATGGGCTGCCCGGTTCAGAACGTAGCTGGAAACGGAAAGGGCTCCGGCCTGATCCGCCGTCCGGAAGTGGCTGCTGAAATCATTGATGCAGCGAAAGCCGGCGGACTGCCTGTCAGCGTGAAGACCCGTCTTGGTTACACAAACCTCGACGAATGGCGTCCATGGCTGAAGCACCTGCTGGAACAGGACATCGTCAACCTGTCCATCCACCTTCGTACGAAGAAGGAAATGAGTAACTTCGATGCCCACTGGGAGCTGATCCCTGATATTGTGGCGCTTCGCGATGAAGTGGCCCCGAACACGCTGATCACGATCAACGGAGACATCCCTGACCGTCAAAAGGGACTGGAGCTCGTTGAAAAATACGGCGTCGACGGCATCATGATCGGACGCGGTGTGTTCCACAATCCGTTCTGCTTCGAAGTGGAGAAGAAGGAACACACAAGTGATGAACTGCTTGATCTTCTACGTCTGCAGCTGGATCTTCACGACAAGTACTCTGAAGAGCTGGAGCCGCGTCTTTTCAAACCGCTCCGCCGCTTCTTCAAAATTTATGTCCGCGGCTTCCGTGGAGCCGGTGAGCTGAGAAATCAGCTGATGGGCACCCATTCCACGGATGAAGTGCGTGCGCTGCTTGATGAGTTCGAGGAAAAAGGCGGCATAAAGGAAGAAGAAGGATTCACGATTTCTTAATCAGACGAAAGAGGAGAGCCTTACAGGTTCTCCTCTTTTATTATTTGGCTTATTCAACTAATGCCTCCAATCCTTGAAGACTTAGTCGTGAGAAATCCCACCTTTTGCTATCCTTCATTTTTATAACGTTCCTCATTGAAGAAGTTTGATATGATTAACATCAATATTCCTATTACAATCATTGGGATAGATGCAGACCTTAGCAAACTTGGAGTACCTTCAATTCCTATAATTTCACTAAATGCAAATCCCGCAGCAAAAATCCATAACCCTAAATAAGCCAGCCATTTCCCCGTTGTGGTTTGCCTCTTTGAAAACATCTGCATTCCCTCTCTCAGCTATTGTGAGTTACACTTCATTTTTCTTTAAGTGATTTGACGAATGAATCAATAAGATGTAAATGAATCATACCAAGTATGCAGTTTTATGGAAAAATCACCCATATTAATTGCATGCTTAATCTTCCCGCCACCGAGTCTTGCACAACCCTGGCCTATTTTCAGTTTAAAAAAAGCGATTATATTTTCAATAATCGCCCCGTTTTTATAAAACTCCATTACAAGATACATTTATAAACGACAACAAACATCCCCCACTTAGTTTTACACAGAAAGGAAAAGGATACTGGATATATAAAAGGAGGTAAATGAGTGGAAGTATTAGCTGTCGTTTTAGTTATGATTGGTATAATAGCTGTCCGAGTGATCAGCTTTTTTTATCCAGATTGGAAAGCTGTTAAAGGGGAGTACTTGTCAGAACGTAAACATCTTGGATACAGTGTGTTAGGCATTGGTCTATTACTTGTAATGTTTATACTGAGTCAATTCATTCTAAGAATATAGGACAATGGCTTTTATTGAACAAACGTCCCTGTTACAGGGAGAATAGAATTCGCGATACTTCCATCGCTGCGGTACTCCATTCTATAGGATAGATACGAGCACATCGACTAACAGTGGTGCCAAAAGTAAAAGTCCGGCAATGCCGACTACAATTATAACCGGCGTTGTGAATGGACTGGGTTCATTTAATTTATCAAGCTTTTCATTCATTTTCTTCAATTCATGTAAGGTTTCTTTTTCATTCTCTTCAGACATACGATCACCCGTCAGCTTAAGACTTAAATTAGAGGTAAATATTGGATAAACAGTTCTTAACTTTCTATTTTATAACTTTATACATAATGACATGGGGACCAATTGGATGGTAATCAAAAACTTCTCCAAAAGGCTTAAAGTCCAGCCTTTCATAATATTTATGGACAGAAGTTCTTCCTTTACACCAAAGAAAGTCAGCTTTACGTTCTTTCAAATCCCTCTCAGCGAAATTCACTACCTCCCTCCCCGCTCCCATACATCTAAACTCTTCCACAGTAGCCATAGCCCTTAATCTATATTGATGAGAACTTTTAAATTCAGGATGGGATTCAAGATAAAAAGAAGCTACACTTATCAAACCTTTATCACTAAACGCCCCGATATGGAAAGCATCATCGTCATGATCTGTATGATATTGACATGCCTCGAACGGTTGATGTGGTCTAAGTATTTTGTGTCGGAGATTATAAGTTTGTTCTGCTTTTATCCTTTGTACTTTCAGCTTGATCTCCCCCAGTTAACAGTTGAGTTATACATTCTGGCTTTGGTAAAAGAGACGTTTTCCTTTGCTACAGTAAATCCGACGTAACAGGAAGGTTTGGTTTCAAGATGTTCATTACTTATTCCTTGTTCAGAAATAATTTATATAAATGATAAGTTGTGCCCAAAACCGCTAAAACAATAGTAAGGATTAGTAAAGCCGTGTTATCTACAGATATACCGTTATCATTTACTAACACAAAAGTCACTAACCCCCAAAGAGCAAGTAAACTTATGAATCTATTGGCAAACTCAGACTTTAGCAACTTCTTCTACCTCCCCATATGTAGAGAATGAGCAACTTCTAAACCAATTCCAATTATTTCAAATAATTATTTTCAACTCAAGTTTATACGAAATACATCTAAAAAGAATATCTGGAATCAGGCTCTTCAAATAACCTGACCCTTAAAGAATCGATTGCTCATATTGAAAAAACGCTTCTTTTAGGGTCAGTTTCAAGACATTATATTTTGGCTTTTAAAAACGGAGGATGTTTAGTAAAGACAAATGAAACGAATAGTCCAACAGCAGAAAAAATAGCTGAGTTGATACCTTCAAACCCACTCAGAGTAAAGGTTTTATAAATAGACCAAGCTGTAATTACACTTATAATAAAGGCAGGTATATAATGTTTGATATGTTTGATATGTTTATCATTTTTAACTTTTACCGATAAATATAAGAGTTGGAAAAGAAGAACCGTTAAGAGTACCACCTTAATGTTCATTTTCTTTCCCCCTCTCAATAGGATAACCTTCAATGTTTTGTTTGTTGGCTATAGAAATATTGAACAGTTTATGTTGGATTCCAGTATTCATAACGTTCCAACACCTCCATTTTAGAAGTACGATAGTTATCCTCGTTCACCTATATTGAGATTCCTCATATTACTCATACGATACTTCTCCGATTTAGTTTCAAAATACCCAATATAAGGAAGTTAAGTCTTCAAGATTAGCAAAGAACCAGTGGTGTTAGAACATTAGACACTTACCAATATTGAACCCCCATCAGCATCAACGGCTTGTAAGCATTCGATGCTGATGGGGGTTCAAAGGTCAATTTCATTAGTTAAAGATGCAAAACAATTAACATATGATTCTAATATCCATAATTATGAAATTGCGCTCGCTAAAATCTACTCCAGTGTTAGTTTTTCTGTTTGCTGTGGACGGCCCCATTGAATTTCTACTTGTATAGGTTCACCTGTTTCAGGCGTGCAGCCTGAACATTGAGAAGATATCGTCACTGTTCTTTTATCTAATTTTTCCCATGTTTGAATGGTTTCTTCTTCGCTGATCGTAATTTTTAAGTTTTTCAATTCTTCATCTTTCTTGTAATGGAACGTAAATTCTCCATATTCTGTATCAGGTCCGTTATCTGCCAAGTATTCTCCCTCCCAGTTGCTGGATTCACCTGACAACATAATACTTTCATTTGCACACCCAGCTAAGACTAACGTAACTATAAACAAATATAATATTATTTTTTTCAAGGTCTGTACCTCCATTGCTATCACTGTAAATGAATATTGGTTGTTATGATTCGATTCTCAAGTTGCAGAACCTCTTTATCTTTTGTATAGAATCATGAACTAAAATTCTTAGGTGTTAGAGAAGAGGATTGTATAATCCAGGCCACTAACAGAGTCTTCGTAAAAAATCGGGACTCTAAGCCCCGACCTCCATACAAATGGGGTCACACGGATAAGTCTTCCTCGTAAAGAACATTTCCCTCTTGATCAAGTGCCCTCACTGATGGCATGGTCATCTTCCTGATCGGTAAAATACAAAACCATTTTCGCGTTCCCAAAGTCTGTCACATCCGCGACTTCCCTAGACGAGCTGTGTCCAGCTTCAATCACTTCTTCCACAGATTGATGCTGACAACCCGTGAGCGGAATAAATATAAAGGCTGATAATAGGACATTGGATTTCAAACGTTGATGCCTCCCTGAATCTTATGTATGAAACTCTCCAAACCGTATCATCAAGATTCATAGGCGTGAAGGGCTGGGTTCGGATCATCGTATAAGCATTGTTTGATGTTGGGAATTTATTGAAACGAAAAAGATAATCGTCCGTATACGTAGTAAGGAGGCTGAAGGATGTTCATTACAGGTGTAATATTGATTCCGATTTTCGTCTATTTTCTTGTCATTTTGTTTACGTTTGCGTGGGGAAAAACAGGAAGAACCGAACAGGGAAAGAAAGTCCTCAACAAGTCGATGGCCACCGCCGCTCCTATTCTGCCGATTGGCTGGCTGCTGCTCGAGAGTTATCACTCCATCATCCAGAGCCTCACCCTGTCTATATACCGCGACACGATGTGGGTGTTGATCATGCTGACGTTCATCGTCGTTGGAGCAAGCATTTTACGTAGGAAAAAGTCCGCTGTTCCTGCGTAATCAAAAGAAAAAGCAGGCGGTCATTTTTACATAAGAAGAGTATTGAAAAGAAATTCTACCCATTGTAGTTAACGAAGGAGATTTGCCCTTATGCTGACCATTAGTCTGAAAGAATTTAAAAACCTATTTCAAAGCATACGTTCCATCATAATCATCTGCATCCTCTTTGGAGTCACCTTAGGAGCCGCCAAAATAGTCAGTAATTTTCAAGGTCAGCTTGATCAACTAGGTCTGGGTAACAATGCATATGCCACTGGAGCTATGATCATTGTGCTCCTTGCCGGACCGCTTTTCGTTTTAAGCTTATCGCATAATGTGATCAATCAAGAGCTCAGTTCCAGAACAATAAGGTTTATAGCTACTAAAACGACGAGGTTTAACTTTGTAACAGGTAAAATGCTGGGCGTTACCCTTTTTTGGATCACCTGCTTACTCATAGCTTTCCTCCTTATCATTCCGTTTTCCAAAGCATTCTTTTTCCTGGAATTCGCTCAAACCTTTATTTTCATCTTATATTTCGTCGGTCTGTCGATTCTGTTATCGACGCTGATTCCTAAACCTTCCTTAACCATGTTTATAGGGGTTAGCAGTGCTGTCGCTTTTACTGTGCTGGGGTTCTGGAGCATGGCAACCGATAACATTTTTCTAAAAATATTCAGCTTTATTACTCCTTATTTCTACTATAGTCATGCGGAGGCGTATATGGCGTTTCCTGTCCTTTTGTTCCCGATTATATTTCTAGCTATCAGCCTATTTGTTTTTAAGAGGAGAGATTTGTAATGTACGCGGTTGAAACCTACCAATTGTCGAAAGTCTATGGAGATAAAAAAGTCGTAAATGAAATCAACTTACAGGTGAAAAAGGGAAGTATCTTCGGTTTTTTAGGTAAAAACGGAGCCGGTAAATCTACTTTTATTAATATGATAACCGGATTAACCAACCCTACTTCAGGTTCTTATACTCTCCTGCCAGACCAAGGGTCCAGTGCAGATAAATTACGCAGCAGGATCGGGGTATTACCTGACTACTCGACGTTTTACGATGATTTAACAGCCCTGGGACACTTGAAATACTTCAGCAGAATATTAGGACTGAAGGTAAGCAAAAGCCACATGGAAGACTTATTAAAAAAAGTGGGACTGGAGGATGCAATCAACCAAAAAGCGAAGAAGTTCTCATTCGGTATGAAAAAGAAACTCGGTCTTGCGCAGGCTTTAATCAATGAACCCGACCTGCTTTTTTTAGATGAGCCGACTTCAGGTGTCGATGCGAACGCCATTCTGAATATCCACGAAATCATTCAAGATATTGCGGCCCAGGGAACCACCATCTTTCTAACCTCTCATAATCTCGATGAGGTAGAAAAGTTATGTGATGAAATCGCGATTATGGATCAAGGAACGATAAAAACTCAGGGAACTATGGCACAGTTAAGGCACGATTATCAAAGTAACATCACGGTCCATATCAAACATAGTGAAATACAGGCTGATGTGGAAACATCTCTCAACCAAGAGCTTAAAGCCTATGGTTCAGATGTTGAAGTATCCAGTAAACATACGGACCTTGTCGTATCAAGTGAGCAGACCATTGCTGCAATCAACAGGCTTTACTTAAAAAAGGATATTGATATATTCAGAATAGAAGTTAATGAACCTACATTGGAAGAGATATTCTTAAGCACAGGTGAAAATAAACAAAGTGCTTAATTTTCCGCCAGAAGACCGGCCGATGTGTGACGCCTTCAGGGCCGGCATCCAACGATAAACAAAACGTGATATCCCATCAAAGATAGATATTTGTCCATAAAAAAGAGGTGGAGAAAATTCTCCACCTCTTCATTCAAAACATCCCCGGGTTAATCATTTCCGGAATATAGAACGCGACACTCGGAATAAATGCGACGACGAGCAGGACAATGACGACGACCGTAATATACGGAACGACAGCCTTAAACGACCGTTCAATCGGCAGTTTTCCGATTTTCGCTGCCAACAGCAGACACAGCCCATACGGTGGTGTCACCAGGCCGACGGCGAGCGTCATAATTGTTATGATCCCTAGCAGGACAGGGCTGATATCAAACGTCAGCGCCACTGGAAGCACAACAGGAATGAACAGGATCATCGCTGGTATCGCATCCATGAACGTACCGACGAACAGGAAGAAAGCGATGACGATCAGCAGGAAGACCCACTTGCTGTCGATGTTATTGGCAAAGAACTGCTCGGCCCACATGGACAACTGGTAGTAGCTCATCAATTCTCCGAGGGCGTTGGCAGCCGCCAGAGCGAACAGGGACAAGGAACTCAATGTGAGCGTATCGACTAAGATTTTCGGGAAGTCCTTCAGCTTCAACGTCTTATAATAGAACATCCCGACGATGACCGTATAGATGGAAGCGAACGCAGCCGCTTCGGTCGCTGTGAAAATCCCTGTGATGATTCCGCCAATCAGAATGACCGGCGTCATCAGTGCAGGAATAGCGTCGAGAAACTGTTTCATGAAATTGGACATCGATGCTTTCTGATACGTCGGATACCCGCGTTTCAGCGCCAGTATGTAGACGATGACCATCATGCTGATCCCGATAAGCACGCCTGGAATGATCCCGACAAGGAACAAAGCTCCGACCGACACGTTCGTCAGCCCTGCATAAATGATCATCGGAATACTTGGCGGGATGATGACTCCGATTGTTGAGGAGGCAGCGGTCACACCGACTGCGGTCCCTGTGTCATACCCCTGCTTTTTCATATTCGGAATCAAAATTTTTCCGACACCCGCAGTATCCGCCTGGGATGCTCCGGAAACACCGGCGAACAGCATCGATACTAGAATATTGGCGTGGGCAAGTCCTCCGCGGATGTGGCCGACCATCGACAGCGAAAAGTCGATGAGCTTCTGCGAGATCTGGCCGCTGTTCATCAAGTTCGCGGCGAGAATAAATAACGGAACCGCCAGCAGCACGAAGGAATCGAGTCCGTTCAGCATTTTGACAGGGACGGTGACTTCAGGAATGTAAGGCACGTTGATGATCCCGGTCATGGCAACGATTCCGATGACAAAGGCGATCGGAATGCCAATGATCATCAACAGGACGAACAATAAGACTAAGATAGGACCAATCATTCTGCCACCTCCTCTGTGCTGAAGTTTTTAACGTTGCGGATGATATGGGCAAGCGTGTAGATGGCCATCGTACCACCCATGATCGGAACAGATATCCAGACGTAGCCCATTTTCACCTGTGGAAGGGAGACCCAGTTGTAGTTCCAGAAGTTCTGGCACGCTTCGATGCCGTAATAGAAAATCGCAATACTGAATACGAGTAGAATAAGATCATTAAGCAGATAAAGGCTGTTTTTCCCCTTTCCTTTCAGCTTCTTCAACAGGAAGTCGAATTGGAAATGCTCTCTTCTGTTCAACATGACAGCTGCTCCCATAAAGACGGACCAAATGAATGAATACGTGGCGACTTCTTCTGTCCAGACAGCGGAAACGCCCATGAACCGGGTGGCCACCTGGATGATGATGGTGACGAAAAAGGTGATCAGAAACAGAACGCCGACGGTCAGCTGAATTCTTTCTAACCATTTAATCAATGTCAGAACCTCCTTGGTTCAAAGAAGATAAAAGGAAAGGGCACAGCGACCGTGCCCGGGCTTTCCTTCTTTACTTCATTTCTCTAATTTTCTCTAAAAGATCGGTCACGCCGATTTCTTCGGCACGTGTATCCTGGATCGGTTCAGCAATCTCCATGAACGGCTCGCGGTCGATTTCGTTGACTTCTGCTCCATCATCGATCGCCTGTTGTTTGTATTCTTCTTCCTGCTCATTCACCTCGGCACGTTCTTTTTCTACAGACGCCTCTGCGGCATCCATAATTGCCTGCTTCTGCTCGTCACTATAGTTCTCGAACTTCTTGCCGTTGATCAAAAGAAAACGTGTCGTATAGTCGTGGCCGGTTTCTGTGATGTATTTGCCGTTATCTGTTTTGTGATGGTTCTGCTGAACGAAGTATGGATAGGAGTTTTCCGCTGCATCGACAACCCCCTGCTGAAGACCTTGATACAATTCACCCCAGGCGACAGATGTCGGAACAGCACCGGTTTCTTCCCAGTAGTTCGCGACAGCCCCGGACGTCTGTGTGCGGTATTTCATGCCTTCCAGATCAGCCATGGATTCGAGCGGTTTTTTGCCGTAGTAGTGACGGACACCCGCGGACCAGTAACCGAGCAGTTTGAAGTCGTTGTTGGATTTCTCATTGATCGTCTGAGCCATCGTTTCACCGATTTCCCCGTCCACAACACTTTCCCAGTGGTCATAGTTTTCGAAGACGTAAGGAAGGGCGAAAAGATCGATTTCCTCGATGCCCGTCTTGGACATGAAGCCTGGAGATACGAGCACGACATCAGCTGCACCGAGCTTCAATTTTTCCACAAGTTCCGATTCACTCGTTCCAAGAGTTCCGGCGTGAACTTCCACTTCGATGTTGGCGTCCGCGCTTTCAGCCGTTTCCTTAAAGGCTTCCATTCCCACTTGATACGGGTTCTCCGGAGACGTCTGGTTGTGGGCGGCGACGATTTTCAGCTTGTCTCCGTCACCCGTCTCTCCGCTCGCTTCCTCCTCGCCACCACTGCATCCCGCTAAAACGAATACCCCGGCGAACAACATGAACAACAATAGAGATAAGGTCTTTTTCACTTTTACTTCCTCCTTTTTAGTTGAATCCGCTTACACATGAAGTGACAATTGCTCGTGAAACTGCTGGGCCCGATCCACATACATTTCCGCTTTTTCCTGGAGTGCCTGATAATCGCTGTCGGTGTTCAGTGCAGAAGCTTTCACAAGCTGGCTTCCGATGCCGACGATTTCAGCTCCATTGGCGAAGTACTCTTCCATATTATCGAGATGGATGCCGCCGGTCGCCATGATGGACACTTGCGGGAGCGGTCCGAGCACATTTTTGATATAGGAAGGTCCGACGGTACCCGCGGGGAAAATTTTCACCGTTCCGGCTCCTGCTTCCAGTGCGGTCTGGATTTCCGTTGGTGTCAAAACGCCCGGAATACACGGCAGCCCGTAGCGATGGACGAGCTCGATGGTTTTCACATTCAGTGTCGGAGCAACGACAAAGGCCGCACCGGCTGTAATCATTTCTCTCGCTGTCTCCGGATCAAGCACCGTGCCTGCCCCAACGAGCAGCTTCCCTTCAAAAGCATCGGCGGTTTTACGGATGAGCTTCGCCGCATCCTTCGTTTCTGCGGTGATTTCAATCGCCTGGATACCGCCGTTGGCGAGAGCTTCAGCGATCTTCAGGATATTCGTTTCATCTGCCTGGCGGATGACCGGGATGACCCTGGCCTGCTTCAAACGTTCTGCTGTATTCATTGGCTTTCCCTCCTATTCCAAATTCGCGTGGCGTGCCGTCATTTGTTCGTTGGAATCGGCCTGATCCGATACCGCCTGAATGATCACGGCATCCAGCAACAGGTGTACCGATTGATCGAACTGGTTGCCGAGCGGCTGAATGGTTCCCGGTTCATCCGGAAGCCGTTTCTTCGTAGCTGCCGGGATGACGAGCGTTGAGTCACTGAGCTCAGCGATGGGGGACGTTGGATTGGTTGTCACGGCGGCAATGGCTGCCCCTGCTTCCTTCGCTTTTTCGGCAAAGGATTTCAAGGACCCGGTCGTTCCAGATCCGGAAATGACGACAAGCAGGTCATCTGCTTCGATGTTCGGTGTAATCGTTTCACCGGTAACGTAGACGGTATAGCCGGCGTGCATGAGACGCATCGCGAAGGCTTTGCCCATCAAGCCGGACCGCCCTTCTCCGGAAACGAAAATCCGCTTCGCTTTCTTCAACTGATCCGCCAGGTTTCCGGCCTGGGATTCATCTACATTGGCCAGCACTTCCTGGATTTCACCGCTGACTGTACTGATGGTGGTTTTCATAGTCATTCATGGCTCCTTTCAGGGACTCCGCTGCTTTTTTCGTGTTGGACTGTTTCGTAATCGCACTACCCACAATAATCGTATCCAGTCCCTCCTTTAAAATCCCGGGAAGGGAATCGGCGTTAATCCCGCCGGCAATCGCGACTTCCAAATCGGGGTGTTCCTTTACGAGCGAAAACAGATCCTCTTTTTTCATATCACCGGTCTGCTGCATGTCTTTACCGAAGTGGAGGCTGACTAGATCGACACCCAGTCCGGTCAGCTCCTCAATCCGTCCCGGGTCGGTGACGCCAAGCAGATCAATCATGATTCTACCTCCTGTTTCTTCCGCTACCTTCAGCGTATCGACGATCGTCTGATCGGCGGAAAACGCCATGACTGTCGTCATGTCAGCACCGGCGCGGAACGCCTGGGCAGCTTCATGTTTTCCTGCATCACACGTTTTCATATCTGCGACGAGCGTTTTATCCGGGTATCTGTCTTTAATCTCACGAACGACCGCCATCCCGTATTCCTTGATGACCCCTGTTCCAACTTCGATCCAGTCGATAGTTGAAGCGGTTTCATCAAGAATGTGAAAGCATTCTTCCCTTGTCAGGCGGTCAAGGGCCAGCTGCAGGTTCATCTTCTCACCTCATCTTTCGACTAATTCCCGTTCACCTAATTGAATAAGGACATCTTCCAGTTCCGGTAGCCCTTCATTATCTCCGTACACACTGACGACCATCGATCCAATCGTGTTGGCGAACTGCAGCGTCCGCTTCAACGACCAGCCGTGCAGGACGCCGTAGATGAAGCCGGCATCAAACCCGTCTCCTGCACCAACCGTATCGACGACCTTTTTCGGAGGGACCGCGGCCAGCCGCAGCGATTCTCCGTCCATCGAAGCGAAAGCTCCTTCACTCCCCTGCTTGATCGCAACCGTTGAAATGCCGTAGCGCTGGCACGCGGCAACGATCTCTTCCTCACGCTCCACACCAAGCAGCAGTTCCGCTTCCTCTACGCCCGTCAGCATAATATCGACGTAAGGCAGCAGCTGTGTCAGCGCTCGCTTTGCTTCTTCCCGGCTCCATAATTTAAGGCGGATATTCGGATCGAAGGAAATGAGCGCGCCGTGATCCTTGGCGACGGTCACTGCCCGTTTCAACAATGGAATGTTTTTCTCCGGCTCAATGGCCGCAAACACCCCAGTAATATGTAACACCTTCGTCCTGCGGAGGGCTTCAATGTCGAGCGTCTGCTCAGTCAGTGTCTTCGTCGGCGAGTTCTGCCTGTAATAAAATGTGCTCCCACTGCCATCCTCCTTGATTTCCTTGAAGTTCAAGGACGTTGGATAGCCGTCCATCAGCTTGACCGCGGAGATATCGATGCCTTCCCCACGGGCCGTGTTGCGGATGTACCGGCCGAACTCGTCATTTCCGAGGCGGCTGATCCACCCCGTTTTCAAACCAAGACGGGCACAGCCGATGGCGACATTGAATTCCGCCCCTCCTGCTTTTCGTTCGAATGTATGCACATGCCGCAGCGGGCCGTTCTTCGATGGATCGAAGGTGATCATCGCATCCCCGATCGTCATCACGTCGTTCATGTCCATTCCTCCTCCCTGTAGACTCGTTAGACGGAATCCCGGACCATCAGCTTCGGCTCGAAGCGGTAGAACGGACTCATCTGTTTATCCTTCTTCTCAATCTTATCCAGCAGAAGCTCCGCGCCCATGCGTCCCATTTTGAACGTCGGCTGGGCGACCGTTGTAATCGACGGCGTATAGAAGCTTGCGAAGGATACGTCATCGATGCCGATGATGGCCAGATCCTCCGGCACGCGTAGACCTTTGTGCTTCACATATTTCAATACTTCGATCAGCACGAGATCGTTTCCGGCGAGAATCGCTTCTGGCGGCTGTTCTAACTGAAGGAGCTTCTCCAGCGCCTCCTGCATCTCATCCTGATCGGCGCTGACGATGTATTCCTCCTCAACGGCCAGACCGTTTTTGCGGAGGGCGCTTCTATACCCTTCAATCCGCTCCATCCTCGGTGTGACATGATTGAAAATCGATGTCGTCATCAGGCTGACCCGCTCGTACCCCTTCTCAGCGAAGTGGTCGACCGCAAGCTCTGCCGCTCTTTCGTTATCCAGCATAACGGCGGTCACCGGCATCTCCTCCACCTTCCTGTCCAAAAAGACGACCGGAAAGGACGCGTCCAGCATCTGTTGGTACAAGTCGCGGTTATCTCCGGTAGGGAAAATGATGAGCCCGTCCACCTGCTTGGCCCGGAGCATTTCAATGTAGTGCTTCTCCTTCACCGGATCATCATCCGCATTACAGATGATCGTGTGAAAATCTGCACCGTGGCAGGCGTCTTCAATCGCCCTCGTCACTTCTGTCGTGAAGTTGTGCAGGATGTTCGCCACGATGACGCCGATCGTCTTCGTCGATTTCTGCTTCAGGCTCCGTGCGACGAAGTTCGGCTGATAGCCAAGCTCCTCAATGGCCTCCTGGATGCGTTTCTTTGTTTTTTCTCCCATATAGTCATAGCGTTTATTCAAATACTGCGAAACGGTACTTTTAGATACTTCTGCTTGTTTCGCAACGTCTGCGATGGTTATCTTTTTCATTGGAATCTCCACATTTCTTTATTACTAAATCGGTTTAGTAAATCGATTTAGTTGTATTATAGATTTTGTGTAAGCGTTTTACAAGGGGTTTATGGATATTTATCTAAATTTATTGAAAATTACCTGTGTACTAAGCAAAATGATGAAAGAGTGTGTAATTATATTTAGAATAGAGAGCATTATTAAGTAATAAAAGATAAAAAAACCAATTGTGTAGAAAACAACTGGTTTCTGCTTCTAAAAAGAAAGCGTAATTTGTTAAACAGCAGTAGACTCATAGGTATAAAAACCTAAAAATCATCTATAAACTGTAACTACATCTTCTTCTACAAGAACGTTCTTCAATGAAGAAAACGAAATTCAATATCTCCCTTTTCGTTCAAAAGAAATGTTGCCCCCCAAACACGTGGGAGTTCCCGGTGGGAAAGTAGAGGACGATGAAAATTTGTAAGAAGTAATTGAACGGGAATTTCAAGAAACATTAAGTTACCCCGTGAAATTCAAACTCAAGATGTAAACATAGATCATACTTCCGAGTATGACTCCATAATCATTCACTTATCTGCATTATAAGCTAAAGGGAAAAATCCCCTTCTATATAAAAGAAGAGGAATATTAATTAAACATAGATATACTTGTATATTTCCAATTAATGTTTCTCATGATTACTCAGGTTTACCAATTTTCAGAGCTTGTAATTACTATAAACTTTCAGTATTAATTTGTAGTAATATGTAGATTTTTTATAATAACTATTTCGTTCATAGTAAGAAGCAAGCAAAAAAGAGTAAATCAAGATCTTCTCATCTATACGATCTTCTAGTAAAAGGGGAAGAAGTTTTTTTTCAACATAAACTTCCCATTCTTCTTTTTTATTCACTGCAAACAAACCCCAAAACTTAACCTCTACTCGTTGAATGGGATTCATGGATTTATCTCCAGAATTATACAGTGTACTCTCCACTATTCTCAATCCCTCACCTGGTGACTCATAGGTATACCTTACATATGTTAATAGCAGAAGAGAATCGATATATTTATTAGTATTAACCTTTTCATTCAATTCAATGGATTTTTTCAAATTATATGTGGCCCCACATATATCCTTGTCTATAATGTTTATAATCCCTAGATTATGATGAATCTCCCCTAATAGAGTAGTTAGATCTTGACTCTCTGCTAATTCCTTAGCTTTAACTATATTTGAATGAGAACCATCTTTATTTCCGAGACGATTATGAATCAAACCTAGAATTAAATGGGCATAGGCACACATATTTAACTTATAATTATCTTGAAAGAACTTTAGTGCTAATTTTGTGAAATAAAGACTTTTAGCTTCTTTACGATTTAGATATAATGCTTTGCCATATAGATAATAAACATCAGCAAGTTCTAATTCAGGAAGAAATGCTGCTTCAAATTCACGAAGTGCAGAACTCAAGGCCTTCTCTGCTTCTTCATAATTATCATTATATAATTCATGTACCCCTAAGTACTTAAAATAAAAAAATTTCTTCTTTTTATCCAGGGAATGAAAGAATTCTTCTAGAACCTTTAATGAATCACGCATAACCGAGCTAAGCCCTTGAAGTTTGCAATGCCTGATACATTTTTCATGATATTCAAGAAGTAAATCAATACTAAGTATTTTATTTAACTTATGATTTAACTGTTTATACATCCGCTCCGATGATAAGCGATCATTCTCCGTTAAATATTCTTCCCATTCACCTAGTTCTTCCTTAATTCCCTCTTCCCAATTCTTTGTAAATGTATAATCGACCTCTAAACGCTTAAACAATAAAGTCAATGTATCTTCATGGGCTTCTACCTTATTGTTTTCTATTCGAGAAAGAAAGGATTTAGAAACTAGAGCCTCTGCCAACGTTTCTTGAGTCAATCCTAGCCTTTTACGATGATACTTTAATAATGTTCCAATTAACAAAGGGACCCCTCCCAACTCAAAATTGTTGAACAACCCCCTCCAAAATATCATTACTCATAAATATATGAATCACTAAAATTGCGAAATACACATGATATATTTTCCATGATAGTATGAATAAGTCAAAGGAAGGTTAAGAATCTACATAAGGTTATGTACAAGGGGAAGTGAAAAAACAATCTAGTTCTTTAACCTTCTTAAGACTTAATACATATAGAAAAGGGAGTAGACAATGAAAAAAACTTTGATTACGATTTCTGCAGCTACAATGGCTTTAATACCAACCTTAGGAGAGGTAAGTTCTGTATATGCCTCGACAGATAGTAATGTAAAACAGAACCTGGTATCTTCCGAAGATACAGCGGAACAAAAGCAAAGTGAAATGATAAAAAATGTAAAACCCTACGTTCACCTTAATGACGACGGTACTATTGAATTAAAAGATGTGCCTCAAGAAACCTATGATAGGTATAACTTGTCATCATTAGAAAAGCATTTCCAAACCATTAATAAAGGGGTTCACAATGGTACTCTAACCGTTGATAATAACTTAAATGTTGAAGAAGTTACTCCAGCCTTTACCACAATGGCGGTTTATGGTAAATGGACTTATCATTGGTGGGGTTATGATAGAAAATTTAATGATTATCAAACAGAACAATACATAGACCGACTCAACACACAAGCTGCAGGTGCAGGAATGGTAACAGGAGTAGGAGCTTGGTTCCCTCCAGTAGGCGGTTTAGCAGCAGTATCAGGTGGATATTGGTATCTATTAGCTACACGCGTGGATGCTAACAACCATGGTAACGGAGTCTTAGTGCAGGTGACATGGGCTAACATTTTTGATGTAGAACCTTTATAAGAATTGATTAGACGCATGGGCATTACCCTTGCGTCTTTTTATTTTTAGCCATTAAATATATTCTTTTACTAATTATATATAAGAATAAGAAAGGAAGGATTTGATATACCATATCAATTTGCACCATAGTTAACCTCCATAAATTTAACTTCAATAGACTTTAGACAAAATAAGTTGTATGAGAAATACTGTACTTATAGTTAAAGCTCCCAATATTTGAATAGCTTCTAAGGCTGTTAAGGATATGTAGTTAAATCCCAGGAGCATAATGAACAGAAAATAGTAAGCAATAATTGCAAAGTATGAGAAGAACATCCCTTTTTCCTGTATTTTCTTTATTCTTTCATCCTTTACTTTCATTTGTGGATGTAAATAAGCTAACGTAAAAAACATTATTGCTATGGATAGGATTAATAAAAATGAAAATTCCATTTGATCCTGACTCTTAGAAATTTCAATAACACCTATATATGCCCCTAAAACCAGCATAATAATACCTAATATTAAATTTCCAATTCTTGTTTTCATCGCTCACAATTCCTCCCATTTTCATTTATAGTCTTTTTCTTCTAAAGTAAATATTGTTTCCACACTTTCATTAAATAACTGTGCAATTATCATAGCTAATGGAAGCGAAGGATTATATTTACCTTTTTCAATAGAAATAATAGTTTGTCTAGAAACACCAGTTTTCTGCGCTAAACCATCTTGTGATATCCCATGCTTTTTCCTATATTCCGAGACTCTATTTTTCAAATTCTAACCCCTCCTGTAAAGTAACCTTAACAGTAAAGTAACCTTTACGTCAAGGTACCTTTACTTAATTTTTATATGAAGCAAAAGAACTCTAGTTCTTAACTCTAAGTTCATCTTTAGGGTGCACAATTACTGTGTATTAAGTCTCCCTTTAAAGGTATGTAGGAAAGAAGGTATTGTAACGAGACATGAACATGCTTGATTGGCCGATGCTTGAACCCAATCTTTGGTAGAAAGCGCATACTAACATAAAACAGGGAAAAGCATCCCCTGCTTTTCCCTTACAGAAATTAAACTCCATCATCTACGTCCAATTTCAACCCTATCGCTCACCCGTTCATAACGCATAAACCGGCTGTCATCCGGAGAAATCCCGGTCAATCGGTAGACTCCCACGAACCGGTAGCGGTGAAAACCGAGGTTGTCCTTATATTTCGCAAACACCGCCCGTTCCTGTCCCGACTCTACCTCTGTTTGATAGGTTTCTTTCCGCTCGGCTACAATCTCCTCATCTTTATGCGACTCATCAATATAGGACCAGTCATCAGCAAGGACATTCAGCCAGCCCGCCGCTGCCGATTTTGTCTGCCCTTGGTCAACGATTGAAAGCTTGGGACACCAGAGCCACATGTTTTCACGTATCCGAAAATAACTGCGTTGGTACCTTTTCGCGTTCTTCCCGAAAATCGTATTGGCGATATCCTTAATATCTTGAAAGGTGATGGAATCATAAATGGACAGATGCGACTGCCCCCGGCAAAGCTCTAACTCTTCTTCATACGTATGCCAATGCAGCGGTTCTTTTTCCATCTGCTCACGAATACGATCCGTTACTTCATCAATCCTCTTATGTAAGGCTTCTATAGACAGCGTGGCATCCAAGCGGAACACTTGGAAATTCCCGATTTCCTCTGCCTTCACCGCTGATAAGATGTCGTCCATCCGCAGTCGATCCTGTGTTTGATGGTTTTTATGATAGGCTTCATCCACTTCTATCCCGATCTGCAGCTGTGGGAAATACAAGTCCATCCGTGCATAGCCCTCACGACGCTTCACATACTGTTGGGTGACGGGTTTGAGGTTGAGGTTGTCCAGCTTGTGCCAGATCGCTGTCAGAATGTAATTTTCATAGTCTTTCTTTTTTGTTCGAGCAAAGGTTCTCACTACGTACTCCCGCTTGTTCACTGAGCATCATCCTTTTCACATAAAAAAAACAGCCCACATCGGACTGCTTTTCATTATATCTTATTTCTTCATCGATACTGATTATCTAAAAGTACCTTCATAGTACACGAATGGCGATACTTCAACATTACAAAATACTAATCATTCCTTTGAAGACTTTATTTACTTGATAAACACATTCTTCATACGAAAAAGTAAACGCTCCTTTTTCAGAGCTCACCCTTACTTCTTTTTCATCGACATCAAGCTTTAATCCTTTAGAGAGCGATTCAAATGAAGCAATGTGTTTAGCTTCTTCCATCTCTTTATGATCAAGCTCTACATGCACTTGCTTCGAAAACCTTCGCAACACATGCCACAGTTGTTTTTCCAACGAGCTTTTCATAAATAACTGAGGCAGTTCTTCCGCCTCCAATAAATTGGTAAGCGAAGTTATGATCGACGAACGAATCCCGTAGCCTACAGGTCTAATCGTACGAAGCTTTCGCCAACTTCCAACCGCAATCTCCACTCCACCGTTCTTATAGGAAATGGTCATATCCTTGATAGCTGCGTACCTGGATATTCCACCATCATCAAAGGTAGCTTTTGGCTTGTATAAAGCCACGTAGTTAGCGTTCTTCCAATCCTTACTCAGTCTTTCATCCGTAATGAATATATGACCAGATTGAATCATTCTCTTTAACTCTTCCTCACTGTTAATCTTCACCACGAGGACTTTTTCTTCGTGCCGAGTCTTCCATTCATCCAGCGTTCCCCTCGGTAATATGCCCTCTTCTTGTAATTGTTGGGGCGAGCATTCAATGAGTCGGTCTAGAAAACGTTCGACAAGTGACGTCGATTGCGGAAGAAAAGGAAAGCCACCAATATTTACACTCTGGATACTCCGATAAAAGGCATGCTGTTCATACTCGTGTTCTTCTCCCCATGGAAACAACACGTATGCCCCGAATGTATAACGTTCAAATTCTCCACCCTTTCCCTCTACAAGAGCATCCCGATAGCGGTGCATCGTGTTGATGTCCTCTTCCAGTGGTCCTGGGCTTTTATATACACGACTGTAATAGCTTCCCTCTGCAGCGAAGTCCACTCTGTACTTAGCATCAAACACATATTCATAAGTATGATCTTTGCCAACTTTCTCTATGCTAAGCATGGAATCGGGCTTTTGCCTAACTGTCGGTAACTGACCGGAATGCTTTTGAAATTGTAGCGTAATTTTCTCATCTGTGTGAGGATGGCGAAATACTCTTTTCGCTGTTTTTGACTGATCTAACGTCACAAATAACCCGTCACGGTTTACTTTGACTATATCTTGACTCACCATCGGGTATTTCAAAGCTAACATTTGTCCGAGCTTCAAGAACGTCCAATATTCATATAGCGTAGCTACGTCCTTTACAGACATTTTGGACAGCTCTCCATGTAAAACTAAGCCTCTGGATAATGTTAAATAGGATTGATAGGCGTCTCGATAACCCGGGGCCATTTGCAGCACCAAGCTCATGACAGAGCGATCGAGCTTTCCGATGGTTCTCCAAAAAGGGCTTGAAAGCTTTCGTTGCAAATCCTTCTCCATTCCTTTCACGATCTCTACTTTGTCTTGGTAGGGTTTTTCCGTAAAATAATCCGATCCTCTCTCAAGAGCACCCCGAAGTCCGTTCAGTTTATGAGAAAGTCTGACCATCATCCATTTAACGAAACGATTCTCTAACGTATCGTAGGTGGCCTCTTTTTTTACATTGAGCCCCTTCGTAGGCATTCTATTTTTATGATAGACGTTGATTCCGTTTTGGGCTTCCACGAACAAACCTGGGTGCTTCCTTAAATACTTTACCCCCTTAGCATCCTGCCGCTTTAATTGATCCCCACGGACTAGCCGGTGTTCCTTTTTCAATTGATGGTGAGGTTGATTTTCGATTTGCGAAACGGCCTTTTGGAACTGTTGGAAATATTGCATCACTAAACGATAGAACTCACTCCAAGAAGAATCAACGGTTTGGGTAGTCGTCGCTCCTAGATATGTTTTCTTCACAAAGTGATAAGCGAGGTTATATACTTCTTCGTTTACTTCCTCTAATAGCTTCTGATAATCCTGTTTATAGGAAAGCTTTGTTGGAAAAATCTCTAACGTAACATCCAACTGCTTTTTGTCGTTGGCATATATAGAAAACGTGCTATAGCCCACTTCATTTATGAATGATAAATTCCCCATCAGCAATTGGTGCGGGGACTTTCCAACCTGACTAATCGCTTTTTTTAACGAAGGGTGCTCATGATCAAAGGATAAAGCCGTCTCTCCCTTTGGCGTCACAACCAGTTGATACACGCCATTTTCAAAAAACAACGGTGGAACCGCGGTATGCTGCACAAGCTGCTCCTTCTGAACATCAAAAACCTTAATCGACTCTATCCCTGACCCATGAACAGAAAAGTGCATGGTTTCGTGAGGCTGAATGGCCTTATATTGCTTGAGGCTTTCATAGCGCGTGTGATAAGGTTTGCCCTTTATATAGAGCGAAAACTGATCCGTCTCGATCTCCACCAGTTCACGTTCGTCAGCTGTTCCAGAAGGATGTGAAACCATCTAAATCACCTCGGCAAATCATTTCATAAACCTTTCTTCCGCTCCTAGGAAAACGGGCTTGATGCAGAATATCTTCGATTAGATCCTGAGGTAAGTCTTCTTCATACGTATGATTGGTGAAGTAGGTAAATAAATTCTTTAAGACTTGAAAAGCTTGACCATGACTTGCGGTCAGCCTTGGAAGGATCTTTTGGTAAAATTGAAAATCCAAAGCCTCGTCCATTGTCATTAGGTAGCGACTATAAATCGTGTAAAAAGAAATTTCATCCCTCACCCGATACCCTACATGAGCTTGGATCGGCTTCAACAACTCATTCACCGTCACGAGTTCATTAGTGACGTAGGCAATCGTATCCTTATGGGAAGCATACGCATCTTTCAATCGTAAATAGTTAGATTGAAGTCGGTCATTCTTAACAGAGACAGGGTCTAGGTCTTCCTCTTCTTCTTCTAAAAACACTAACGTATCTAAATGAACATCATTACATTCTATCGTGTTTGCCCGGTCTAACACTTTCTTACTGAACGGATGCGTCGTCTCATCCATATTCACAGTTCCTACAATATAAAGATTCGACGGGATCGTTAACCGCTCCCCTACCTGACTCTCGCTTATAATAGGAAGTGTCTGTATCTCGCCATTGTCCCACTTGCGACTTTCCATCACACTAAGAAAATCACTAAAGTAATACTCTACTCGCGCTAGGTTCATTTCGTCTAGAACGACGAAATAAGGATCATCCTTGTGGCGGTTCGCTTCTTTAATAACAGAAGTTAATGGCCCTTCTTGAAAATCACCTTTAATATCGGTATATCCCAATAAGTCAGATCCATCGCTCCAGTCTGGTCTTACTGGAATAAGCGTGAATTGATTATTCTCTTCTGTGGCTCCTAGACTTTCAGAGAAAAGCTCGATGATTTTTGTTTTTCCTGTCCCAGATATACCAGATAAAATAACAAACGGCTTTGTTCTTAGGGAAAGAAAAAGATTTTTAACGTCTTCTTTCTCATAGTAAAATCCCTTATTTCTTATGTACGTATGAATATGGCCAATCATTTTCTCATCGGTCCAATCCATGGGGATGCTCTTGTTATTTTCTTCTACGTGTTCACTTTGAACACTCACGTAATACTTATAAATATCAATCATAGCAGAGAGGTCTTGCTGCAATTCGTTTTCAGAAGGTAAAGCTGTAGGGTCGTATTGGATATACAATGCTGTAGAATCTTCATAGCCCTTCCCTTTAGAACTGCCGCCAAGGTTGATGTTTTGATTCTTTTGTATAGGAGAGGACGTCTCATAGCGTCCTGTTACAACTTTTTCTCGAATATCCTCTCTTGTACGTTGGATATCTTCTCGTGTAGATTCTGTAATACCTTGCGCAAAAGTGAGATACACCCGCTTCATATCCTCACTAAATAAATAGACAAGGTAATAGCCTCGTTGAGTGCTTGTGGTAATGTATTTGTCCAGAATCGAAATCCAAGGAACCTGAGCCCAATTCCCTTGTCCTACTGATGCTTTGACAATAAAGCGATTCTGATCTATAAAATCTAACGTATTCATTAACTCTGGTACGCTTGAGCGCACAAATTGACCGAAGGTATTCGCTTTAAATGGTGTTGTTCTTTCGGATAAATACTCACTCGTGATCTTTGTAATGATGTGAGTTAAACGATTCTTCTTTTCCTCACTAAATATATTGTCCATATCCTGACTCTCCCTTTATGCAAGTAAAACTATGGTTATAACTTACAATAAATGATCAAAGAGTTTGATGGAAGATGAAAGGCAAAAAGAGCATCGATCGTATTCATACGACCGATGCTCTTTGATTTCAAAAAAGGAGGGTTAACGCCGAAATAAATCCTTATATTCATATACGTTAAATCCCAGGAAGTATACCGCTGAATAAGCTTAATACAAACACCATAACAAGCGCACTCACTCCTGCAACAAAACCACCTAATGTCCAAGCACGCAGGGTATCCGGAACAGACAGTTTACTGAAACGACTGACCACCCAGAATCCAGAATCATTCGGCAGGGACAACCCTACACCACCCGCACAGATCGCGAGGCCGACGAGAACAGGAGAGACACCTAGTTCTGCAACCATTGGACCGATGATACTGGATGTTGTAACCAGGGCAACCGTTGTAGATCCTAAGGAAGCACGCAGAATTTGCGAGAAGATAAAGGCGAGCAGGATAACTGGAATGCTCCAGTTCTGCATCGTCTGGATTAAGTGGTCACCGATACCACTTTCATTAATCACCGCTCCGAATCCACCACCGGCACCCGTGATAAGCAGAATACTTCCTGCTGTATTAATAGCCTGACTGTATAACGTTTGATTCGATTCTTTAATGTATTTAGGGAGAACGATAACAGCAACGATGACGGAGATAAAGAGGGCAACGTTTTTGTCACCAATAAAGCCGAAAACCGTCGCTAATCCTGTACCGCCAGCTACAAGATCCGTGATCGTATTCAACAAAATCAATACGATAGGAAGGGTAAGGATAGCATAGGACAAACCTGTGCTGATCGTCGGTCCTTCCACTTCTTCTACAGCAGCAGCGGTTTCTGCTATGCCCTGCTCTGGGTCCTGTTGTTGTTTTACTCTTCTTCCTATGAACATCCCATAAAAATAGCCGCCTACCAGTGTTGCTGGTATGGCACATATAAGGCCGTAAACAATAAACAATCCTAGATCTGCGCTTGTATTTTCAGCGACGACTAACGGCCCAGGCGTTGGAGCAATCATACTGTGGGAGACAATTAATCCTACCCCAAGCGCCGTCACAAAGGATACGATGGAGATTCCTGTTTTTCTAGATAAGCTTTTTATAAGTCCAGTTAAAATAACGAAGGCAGCATCAAAATAGACAGGAATCCCAACCGTTGCACCTGTTAAAGACAGCCCTGCAGGGGATTTTTCTTTACCAAACACCTTTAAGATGGACTGCGCAATCTTTTCGATTGCTCCAGATGCAGCAAGGAACTGTCCAAAGATGACACCTAAACCAATGAGAATCCCTACACCAGCCAACGTATTTCCGAAACCGCTTACAATGATGCCCGGAACTTCAGATGCGGGCATTCCTATGATCAGGCCGGTAAGAAGAGCTACAGCGATCAAGGATAAGAATGGCTCCAGCTTTACTTTTAAAATAAGGAAAAACAAGAACGCTAAGGATAGGAAAAAGATCAAAATCAACAGGTTACCAGACAACATGGACTCACTCCTTTTTTAGTGGAGAAGCCAACCCGTTCTTCCCTCTCTACAAAAACGGGTTGGCGCCTCGTTAAGAAATTGACTGTACGATATTCTTTAATGTACTTCGGTCTCCAACGTTTCCGGGAAAAATAATATATGGAAGGTTGGGAAACTTGCTTTCTTCATCCGTCTTCCAAACGGGTATCCCCGGGGCGACCTGGCCCATGACATTCGCTCGGGTAACGCCTAATCCATGAGTACCGATATCGCTTGAAGTAATGCCGCCTTTTGCAATCATATACTTTGGTTGACTGGTAAGGGAACGTACGATATTCGTGACTGCTTTTGAAATATCCACGGAAAGTTTTAGTTCCTCCTCTTCCTTGCCTTCTCCAAGGTCGAGACGTTCCCTTCTTGTATAAACCACCGTAGAAAGACCGCTTTGAATAGTCTCATCCACTTCTTTAATCACACGTTCCACTTCTTTTTCCAATGCTTTCTTATCTAACACGAGGTGGCTGTCAAATTCGATGACGTGAAGCTCTTCAAGCTTTTTCAATTCGTTCAATTGCTCGGTTGTCTTATTCACGTGTGACCCTACGATGATAAGCCCGCCATGATTGGAGTGCTTATGAACGAGCTTTTCTTTCGTAAGCAGAGGTTGGGAAGAAATATTTCCAATGACTTTTGTAAAGGAGGCAGCTGTTCGGAACAAGAATTGTTTCCCTGCTTGGATGGAGCGGATTAAGGCAATAGAGAATACTTGAAGATCCTCTTCAGTTAAAGCGTCGACAACCACTTTCCCAAAGCCGGACACCTTCTGTAACTGGGAGTGGATCGTATCTATATCCATCGCTCTTAAGGATTCTAAGGTTATCGTTGTTACATCTTCGCCAGCGTATGCCCCTTTTGTTTTTTCTTCCACATAGGACCGCAAATCGCTCGATTGAAAACCAAACGTACGGTCTTTAGCGAATTCGGTCTCACCAGCTGGAATATAATCATTCCCGCTTTTTACATAGTGAACCCCTTCAATTGTAAAGCGGCCCCCTTCTTTGAAAAAGGGAATAAGGATTTCTCCGTCCACGGAAGAATGTGAACGGTCTTCGATTGCGTTTCTTAACGTATCCGTCTCCAAAGGGTAATGCCCTCGTAAAGTAGAGTCCCCTCGACTAATCAAAATGTATGGAATATTCGTCTGGTTAGAGATGGACTCCACACGCTCAGCTATAGTCTGGTGAACATCAGCCGTTTGTTGTTCACTGAAGGACCTCGAATTCGTCAGGATAAAAAACATTTGATTGTCCTCTTGAAAAGCTTTGTGAATCGTATCTTCCTCCCAGTCGGTGTAGACAGCTACGTCATGGACGGTTTGAACACCTGTAGGATCATCATCCAACACAACGATCTTATGTTGAAAAGAAGCATATGCCTCCTCCCACTGCTGCTTCAAGCTGCTGTCTTCATGGTTATTCAAGCTGTTTATATACTCGTTCACATTTATCGTTTGATTCATGTTTTCACCCTTTCTGTTTCGCTTCTAAAGAGTCCCATTCGTTTGAAATTGCTTTTCATAATACTGGATCAAGCCGGCATGATCGTCGCCTGCTTTCCCTTCTTCTATTAAACGTTCAAACATACGAAGCACCTGCTGGGAAAGAGGCAGGTCTAACTCCAGCTCCTCCGCCGTTCCTATCACATTGGTAAGATCCTTAGCGTTAATATCTATGCGGCCGCCGGCTTTGAAGTTGCGCTCCAGGACAAGAGGCGTTTTCGCATCGAGTACAGCACTTCCAGCAAGTCCTCCACGTACGGCTTCATACATTTTCTCTAAATCAATACCGGATTTGGCAGCAAGAGTAAAGGCTTCAGACATAGCAGCGATATTTACATTGACCATCACTTGGTTGGCAAGCTTTGCTGTGGTTCCACTTCCAACCTCACCGACTAATACGATGTTCTCTCCCATTACCTCAAGCAATGGTTTAACTTCTTCGAATTTTTCCTTCCTTCCACCAACCATAAAGGAGAGTGTTCCATCAATCGCTCTTGGCTCCCCACCACTGACAGGGGCATCAATGAGGGATAGCCCTTTATCTTCCAATTGGTCTGCAAAGGATCTTGTATCGACCGGCGAAATGGAGCTCATATCCACAACCGTTGTACCGGCATCTGCCCCTTCTATGATACCGTTTTCACCAAACAGAACACTTTTTACATGCTCCCCCTTCGGAAGCATTGTGAAAATAACATCACTTTCTTTTGCTACGTGAGCGGCATGCCCCCCTGTAGAAGCTCCAAGGTCCTTTACTTCCTCGGTCGCACGCTCATTTACGTCAAAGACGATTAAGTCATAACCTGCATTCAATAAATTGGCTGCCATCGGCTTTCCCATAATACCTAATCCAATAAATCCAATTCGCATAATGAAGACCTCCTGTAATAGCGCTTTCATAATTCGTTAAAGTCATTGTATTACACCTTTGCACTTTTGTATACATTATTTTTAAAATTGTATACAAAAATAATCATTTTGTGACCAGTCATTTTATGACAGGATAGAAATGTTATACTAAAACCAGCAAAAGGGGGCGTGAGTGCTAATTCAATCCATGCTTTTAAAATTATGAATTCTGATTGAAGAAGCCAACCGATTATGAGTACATCTAAACGCGCTTCCGCTTATACTCAGGCCTATGAATATATTCGGGAGCAAATTTTAAACGGCGAAATCGAAGGAAAAACCAAATTAGTCGAGGATCGCTTTGCAAAAGCACTCGGGGTGAGCCGCACGCCGGTTCGTGAAGCCTTACGAAAGTTGGAAGAAGAAGGACTTGTAAGGGATAAGCGGGTCGTCCAGCCAACAGAATCCGATCTGCGCGATATGTTCCGGGTCCGGATGCTCCTCGAAGGAGATGCCGCTCGTTTAGCAGCTAATTATATGGATCCATCGACCTTAGCCATTTTGAAAGGCTGTATTGATTCGAGTAAAAACGGAAACTACGAAGAAACCATGACGTCAAACAAACAATTCCATGATGTCATTGTGGAAGCAAGTAACAACACATTTATGATCGAAACCATTAACCGGATGCAATCCATTATCTATCTATTTCGTAAAACGGTTGTGTATCATAACCGACCTGGATTAATTGAAGAGCATGAGGACATATATCAGGCCATCCTTAACCGTGAGCCTGATCGAGCAGAGGCACTGATGAAGGATCATTTACAAGCAGACCTGGACTTCTTCCTACATATATCCAGGAACCGGTGACAAGTCTTGCTGAGATCATTGATTTCTAAATAACAAAAGAGAAGGTTATTCACTTTGGAATAACCTTCTCTTACGTTTTAGGGAACTGATAACCTTACTTATGATACGGTTCATTCCTATTAATCTTAAACGCCCGATACACCTGCTCCACCAGCATCAACCGCATCAACTGGTGCGGGAACGTCATATTTGAAAATGACAGTCCGAAGTCACTTCTTTCCAGCACCTCATCACTCAGTCCAAGCGATCCTCCGATCACGAACGCCACTTTGCTTTTTCCGTACGTCGCAAGCTCGTCCATCTTTTTCGCCAGTTTCTCAGACGTCAGCTGCTTCCCTTCGATTTCAAGCGTAATGACATACGTATCCTGGGAAATCTTGCTCAGGATACGCTCGCCTTCCTTCTGCTTCACTTCAAGCATCTGTGCTTCACTCAGATTCTCCGGAGCTTTTTCGTCGGGCACTTCGATTACCTCGACTTTAGCGTAGGGGCCGAGTCGCTTCACATATTCAGCGATCCCCTGCTTCAAATATTTTTCTTTCAATTTTCCTACGGTGACAATGGTTATTTTCATGGTGGTTCCTCCCGTACGTTCTGTTTCCTCTAGTTTACCATGACGATTCCAGGAATAGAAAAACACCACAGGTATCCTGTGGTGTTCATGCAAGCTTTCGAGAGTGTTTACTCCCTTTTAAGTTAAGGTCACGAGCAGCGATCGGTGGTGACGCCTGCAGGAAAAGCTCGAGCTGAAAATCCACTTGGGCAGGAGATCTTTCTGCCTAAGTTAGCTGAGGCCGTGCCCGCGGCAAGCAGCCATCGATAAGCGGAACGTCACTATCCCATGACATGTTTATCTCTCTTTATAGAATGCCTATCGTATTCAACAGAATGACGACCGCAACGGAGATGACCGGAATCAACAGCGCGACAACGAAGATGTCACGGTAGCTGTCCTTGTGGGTCATGCCGGTGATCGCAAACAGCGTGAGCACCGCTCCGTTGTGCGGCAGTACATCAAGGCCGCCGGAGGACAGGGACGCGACGCGGTGGAACGCTTCGGCGCTGATGCCGGTGTCCTGGGCGATTTGATAGTACTTGGAGCCGAGGGCTTCAAGGGCGATGCCGAGGCCGCCGGAGGCGGAGCCTGTGGCGCCGGCGAGGACGTTGACGGCGACCGCTTCGGAGATGAGCGGGTTGCCTTTGATGCCGACGAGGATCTGCGTGAGCTTCTCAAAGCCGGGCACTTCGCGGACGACGGTCCCGAAGCCGACGGCGGCACTGGTATTGATGATGGCGATGACGGAGCCGCTCGCCCCTTTGTTGATGGATGTGACGAACTTTTTGAACAAGGTGATGTTCAACAGCATAATTAAAAGAATTCCTGCGATTAATGCGGTGACAACGTCCCATTGCAGCAAGTTGAGTGTCAGTAACACGGTCAGCAGCGGCAGAATTGACAGGATGAAGTGCGGCTCGCGCTCCACGTCACCGAGTGAACTTTTATCCTCCGGTTCGACGAAGATGTCGCCACTGTCGCGCAGCTGTTTCTCTCTAAAGCGCAGGTACAAATAGCCTCCGACCGCCATGATGATGGCGGCGACGATCCCCATGACCGGGGCCGCGGATGCGGTTGTACCGAAGTATTCCATTGGAATGAGGTTTTGGATCTGCGGTGTACCAGGCAGGGCCGTCATCGTGAAGGTGAAGGCGCCGAGCCCGACGGTCGCTGGTATGAGCTTCCGGCTGATGTTGGCTTCCCGGAACAGCGATAAGGCGAGCGGATAGACGGCGAAGACGACGACGAACAAGCTCACCCCGCCGTATGTTAAGACGGCGGCGGAGACGAGTACGCCGAGAATGGCGCGCTTGGTGCCGATCACTTTTGTGAATGCGACGGCGACCGAGCGGGCCATGCCGGTGTCCTCCATCAGTTTTCCGAAGATCGCCCCGAGCATGAAGACCGGGAACCATGATTTCGCAAAGGCGACAAAGCCGCCCATGTACGTATCTTTATAAGCATCGAGCAGGTCGAGGCCGCCGGTGACGGCGACGACGCCGGCAGCGATCGGTGCGACCCAGATGATCGACCAGCCGAGGTAGGCGAGCGCCATCAGGACGATGAGGCCGAGTAATATCCCGAACATTGGTGTTTCCCCCTAAATGATTTTTACATTAAGATTTTAGACGGATTCGACGACCATGGCAATCCCCTGTCCGCCTCCGATGCAGAGTGAAGCGACTCCGTAGCGTCCGCCGCGGCGCTTCAGTTCCTTGATCATCGTATACAACACGCGGGTCCCGCTGGCACCGACCGGGTGGCCGAGGGCGATGGCACCGCCGTTGACGTTCACTTTTTCACGGTCGAGCCCGAGCTCTTTTTCCACCGCCAGATACTGCGCGGCAAAGGCTTCGTTCACTTCGATAAGATCCATATCCTCAAGGGAGAGCTCCGCTTTTTCAAGCGCCTGACGGATCGCCGGCGCAGGACCGATGCCCATATAGTGCGGATCCACACCGGCCACGGACCAGGAGACGATTCTTGCCACAGGGCTTAAGCTGTGGTCCTGGACGTAGTTTTCACTGGCCAGAACGACCGCTCCTGCACCGTCATTGATGCCGCTCGCGTTTCCGCCTGTGACACTGCCGTCTTTTTTGAAGGCGGGCTTCAGCTTGGCCAGCTTTTCTGAATTCGTGTCTTCCCGGATGTGCTCGTCCTGATCGACGACGGTCGTGCCTTTGCGTCCCTTCACTTCCACCGGAGCGATTTCCTCAGCAAAACGGCCGGAGCGGCGGGCTTCGGCGGCACGCTGGTGACTGCGGGTCGCATATTCATCCTGGGCTTCGCGTGAGATTTCATAACGTTCGGCCAGATTCTCCCCTGTCATGCCCATGCCGGCACCGATGTACTCATCGGTAAGCGCAGACCAGAGCATATCATCGACCTTCGGTGTGCCGAGCTTCGTACCAAAACGGCTGCCGCGCAGGGCGAACGGGGCGAGACTCATGCTGTCGACACCGCCGGCAAGCGCGGTTTCCCCTTCCCCGAGGAGAATGGACTGGGCTGCGGAAACAACGGACTGCATGCCCGAACCGCAGAGGCGGTTGACGGCAAGGGCCGGGCTTTCCATCGGGATGCCTGTTTTCAGCGCGATGTGACGCGCCATGTACGGTGCGTTTTGAGATGAATGAATGACATTGCCGATGACGGAAAAGTCGATGCTGGCGGCGTCGATGCCGCTCCGCTTCAGCGCTTCTTTTCCTGCGGTGATGCCGAGGTCTGTCGGCTCCACGTCCTTGAGGGCGCCGCCGAACGTACCGAACGGCGTGCGCGCTCCTTCTACGATATATACGGATTTCATTGAAATACCCCTTTCGGTTACTGGGTCGTATAGCCGCCGTCGATGACAGCCGCCTGACCGGTAATGCCTTTCGCTTTGTCACTGGCTAAAAACAGCGCGTAGTCGGCGATTTCCTGGACTTTTAGAAGACGCTTCTGCGGCACGAGCGGATAGATGACTTCCTCAAGTGCCTTATCGAGCGAGACGCCACGGTTGTTGGCGAGATCCTCAAGCTGGTTGCGGACGAGCGGTGTATCGACATAGCCCGGGCAGATAGCGTTGACGGTAATGCCGTCCTCCGCGCCTTCCAGAGCGGTCACTTTTGTGAGACCGATGACGCCGTGCTTGGCGCTGTTGTAGGCGGACTTGCCGGCGAATCCGATCAGGCCGTTGATGGAGGCCATATTGAGGATGCGGCCGAAGCCCTGCTTTTTCATAATCGGGAATACGTGCTTCGTCGCCATGAACGGGGCCACGAGCATGATTTTCGTAATCAGCTCGAACTTCTCTGTCGGAAACTCCTCGATGGACGAAACGTGCTGGAGGCCGGCGTTGTTAACGAGCACGTCGAGACGGCCGTACTTGTCCACGGTTGCATCAATGGCGTCCTGGATATCCTTTTCCTTCGTCACGTCACAGACGAGACCAGTGACGTCATACCCTTCTGAAGACAGCTGCTTTTCGGCTTCCTTCACTTTTTCCTCGTTTATATCGCTCAAGGCGACCTTGGCGCCGTTCTTGGCGAATTCGGTGCCGATTTCATAGCCGATGCCGCTGGCCGCGCCTGTAATGAAGACGACTTTATTTTCTACCATCCGGTGTTCCTCCTCACGTGTTGGACTGGATTGTCATCAGTTCGTCGCTGACAATCAGATCCGCTTCTGTTGATGCCTTGATTTCGTCTACTGTCCAGCCTTCAGCGATTTCGATCAGCTTCAGGCTTTCCTCTGTTACGTCCATAACGGCACGCTCGGTAATGATGCGGTCGACGACGCCTTTTCCTGTGAGCGGCAGACGGCATGCCTTCAGGATTTTCGGATCGCCGTGCTTGTTCACGTGGTCCATGATGATGACGACTTTTTTGGAGCCGTGGACGATATCCATCGCCCCGCCCATGCCTTTGATCATTTTTCCGGGAATCATCCAGTTGGCGAGATCACCGTTCTCTGCGACTTCCATGCCGCCTAAAATCGCAAGGTCGAGGTGCTCACCGCGGATCATCGCGAACGATTCAGCACTGTCACAGTAGGCGGCGCCGATGGAGGCGGTGACAGTTTCCTTTCCGGCGTTGATCAAGTCCGGGTCGACTTCCTCTTCATACGGAGAGCGTCCGATGCCGAGCAGTCCGTTTTCCGACTGCAGGACGACTTCCTTATCATTATCGATGTAGTTGGCGACCATCGTCGGCATTCCAATTCCAAGGTTCACATAGTAACCGCTTTCAATTTCCTTTTCAGCACGTCGGGCAATCAGTTCCCTGACTGCCGCTTTATCCATTTCTACGGCCATAATAGCCCCTCCTTTTGTTATGCGTGAGTGCGTACGGTCCGGCGTTCGATGCGTTTTTCCTGCTGTCCTTCAATGAGTCCCTGTACGTAGATGCCTGGTGTGTGGATTTGATCGGCATCAAGTTCGCCCGGCTCGACCAGCTCTTCGACTTCAGCGATCGTGACAGCCCCGGCAGCGGCCATCATCGGGTTGAAGTTGCGCGCCGTTTTGTTATAAATGAGGTTACCGTGCTTGTCTCCCTTCAGGGCACGGACGAGGCTGACATCAGCGGTAAGTCCGGTCTCCAGCAGGTAGTCCCTGCCGTCGAAAGTGCGCACTTCTTTTCCTTCAGCGATTGGTGTTCCGACGCCTGCGGGTGTGTAGAAGGCCGGGATGCCGGCGCCTCCTGCACGGATGCGTTCTGCGAGTGTTCCCTGCGGCGTGAGCTCGACTTCCAGTTCGCCTGCGAGCACCTGGCGTTCGAATTCCTTGTTTTCGCCGACGTAGGAGCCGATCATCTTATCAATCTGTTTGTTTTCCAAAAGCAGGCCGAGACCCCAGTCGTCGACGCCGCAGTTGTTGCTGATGACGGTGAGATGCTTCACGTTCGATTCGACGAGTGCCAAAATGAGATTTTCCGGGATTCCGACGAGTCCGAATCCTCCGACCATAATCGTTGAGTGATCGTTTATGTCCTTAACCGCTTCCTGAAATGATGTGTGAATGTGTTTCATATTGGTTTCCACCCCTTCCACCCTTCTACATGCAAGTTTCATGCCAACTTTTCAACCGCGGTACTAAAGGTTTCTGGGTTTTTGGTTTCCGGATTTATGGAAAAACTGATGCAACATTCATGAAAACCCTTACAAAAAGGCATAAAAAAACCCATTCCGGATTTCCGGAACGGATTCCTGAAATCTGGAATGGGTTACAGGTCGTACTTTTTCACTTTGTCATACAGGCTTGATTTGCCGATGCCGAGGCGGTCGGCGGCTGTACATTTGTCACCGTCCGCTTCTTCGATTGCCCGGAGGATCGCCGCTTTTTCCGCTTCCTCAACGACATCCTTGAGCGTCTGTCCGGCACGCTGGCCGTTTCCTGATGATGATAGGTAATCCGGCAGGTCGCCGTAACGGATTTCCCCGTCGTCGGTCATATGAATGGCGGATTCGATGACGTTTTCCAGTTCACGAACATTCCCCGGCCAGTCGTGTTTGTTAAAGAGAGCCTCCACGTCCGGGGCGAGCGTCTCGACCCGTTTGCCGGTCCGGTCACTGAGCTTTTTCAACAGAAACTTCGTGAGCACCTTGATGTCGCCCCGGCGTCTGCGGAGCGGCGGAATATCGATCTGGACGACATTGATGCGGTAAAAGAGATCCTCCCGGAATTTGTCCTCCTTGATGAGCGCTTCGAGCGGCCGGTTGGTGGCGGCGATGATGCGGACGTCGATGGCCTGCGGCTTCTCTGCGCCGACCGCTTCGATTTCGCCTTCCTGCAGGGCGCGTAGGATTTTCACCTGGGCGTGGAGCGGCATGTCGCCGATTTCATCAAGAAACAGCGTGCCGCCGTGGGCGAGTTGGAATTTGCCCGGCTTGCCGCCTTTTTTAGCACCGGTAAACGCTCCTTCCTGATAGCCGAACAGCTCCGCTTCGATCAAATGTTCCGGGATAGCCGCGCAGTTCACCTTGATGAACGGCTGCTGGCTCCGTTCACTCAAGTGGTGGATGCTGTGGGCGAACAATTCCTTTCCTGTCCCGCTTTCGCCGCGGACGAGCACCGACACGTCGCTGTAGGCGGTTTTGCGGATCTTTTCCTTAACCTGCAGTACTTCCGGTGAGGTGGTGATGATGTCATGCAGCGAATACTTCGCGCCGTTCACGTGCTGCATTTGGCTGCGGTATGTCTCGAGCTCAAGCAGGAGATCCTTGATGTGGGTGTTCATGATTTTCCATTCATCGGTATCACGGAACAGCACCATGCCGAGGGCCCCAATCACTTCCCCATCCTCCTGGAGCGGAATGCGGTGGGCGATCATATAGTCGCCGCGGATCTTCTGGAGATCGGCCATCTCCTCCTCCCCGGTGTCGACGACGATGTGCATCCGCGTATTCTCGATCACTTCGGTGACGTGGCGGCCGGTGATTTCTTTTTGGTCGACTTCTAAAAACCGGCCGTAGCTTTCGTTCATATAGGAAATCCGGCCGTCCCGGTCGACGACGACGATACAGTGCTTCACATTGCCAAACAGCGTCTCCAGCACATGATTGCGCTCCTCAAGCATCGATGGCATCCTGGGTCACTCCTTTGATATGATAACGTTTTCAATAGTCGCTACTTTGAGTCTATCAAAAGAGAGGTGGAGTTGCTAGATACCCCACCTCCTTTTTTTACCATGATAGGATGGGAAAGGGAGGTGTTCGATATGGACGGGTTGTGGAGCTGGATGGCCTTATCTTTGGCTGGCGGTGCCTTTTATACAGCGGAACAGGCGAAAAAAGAGAATAAGAGGTTGAAGGAGCGGAAAAGCAACGAAAAACCTCCCTCATGAACGAGGGAGGTTCCTGCATTATGGATGCAAAGGAAGATCAATCTCCAGATCATCGCCTAAAGGGTTTCCTGTTTGATCAGTCGGAGCTTTGACATAGAGGGTCAGTTCCTCAATATCCTTCACGTTCGTTTCATCAAAGAAGAACGTGAACAACCTTGAAACACCCTCTTCACGGAAAATACGTTCCACGAGGCCATCACTCATCTTCTCATCCGGATCAACCATTTCACCCGTACCTGTCTCCACACGGAAATGATCCCATGTGAAAATAATATCCTTATTGGACACGGCAAGGTCCATTCCCAGATTCAAGTACTCTACGTCTTCTCTGCCAATCAAGTCGATGAACAAGTCATCGGTATAGGTGCCTGTAACAAGGCTTGCCGCTGCGAAATCCAAGGTAACAGGTCCTGTTTCATATGTACCTATATCTTCGGCGGTGGAGACCATTTCAAAATTCCCCCGGTCGGTTTCCACAATTTCAGGTTCCTTTTCATCATTAGAAGAAGATTCTTCCTCCACTTTTTCTTCCGGCTCATCAGCCTTCTCTGTTGTACCTTCTGAACTGCACGCTGAAATGAACAAAATAGTAAAAAGAACCAGCACAGCCTTCCATTTTGTTAACAAACGATCACGCTCCTCTTTGATGTATCACCTAAACATTACCATGAAGGAGATCCATAAATAAAGGAAGTGTTCTAAGCAGCCTCCTTTCCACTCACGTTTTGTAAAAATCACAGCTTTTCCTAAAACAAACATGGGATATGTAAAAGCAAACACCTTTATCATGCAATAATATAGATAAAAATACCCAAAAAGGAGTGTGAGGCCCTCTAAATAGAAGGAAAACCAGGAGACTGCGTGCATCCAACATTTCAGCCCGGGCCAGTCAGAGAGAACCGGGATAAATTAGAAGGGTTACGAGGTGGTTGTCTTGGTTTATATCGTATGGGCAGAAGCCCTGATCATTGTCGTATTCGCCGTGATGATAATGAAAGGTTTGTTCAAAAGAAAACCCGCGGCCACTCCATCAGCAGACGACGCCCCGAAAAGAAGCGGTCCCCCATCGAATCATCCTTACGTCCAAAGAAGCCTGCGGGTCGATGTCCCCCGTGTCGAAAGTAAAATCATCATCATTGATATCGACACCAAACGGTTCAAGGCCTTGAACCAGAAATACTTTATCGGCTACATCGAAAACATCAACCTTACCGGATTGAAATTTTCATCGGAGTACAACATCCCTATCCAGGAGAACATCACCATTTCGCTGCACTTTTCCTTGAATGACGAAGATTTTGACCTGCATGCCCGGATGGCCCGGAAGCATGAAGAATTATCAAGCTCCGCTGTCGTCTACGGGGTGGAGTTCATCGAGGTCAGCGAAAAGAACCGGGAGCGCCTGGCGCGCGTCCTTTACCAGCTGCAGATCGTGACAAATAATAAGGCGCTCTGAACAGAACAAGCCCCCGGATACCCGGGGGCTCGTACCTACTCCTCTTCGCTCAGCTCATAGTTTTCCAACATATAGATCCGCTCCATCATCGTCGGATGCCCGTAGCGCAGGTACTTCACGAGCGCAGGTGGATCGACGTCACTCAAGCCGTTGACGGTGAGCTCCTGGAAGGACCCGACAGCCGCTTCCGTATCCTGTGTCATCTCGATCGCATAACGGTCGGCATCCGCTTCTGCATCGCGTGATACCGCAAGCTCAACAGGACTTGCGATAAAGGAAAGCAGCGTCAGGATCAAATAAAACATCGGAAGACTGGCAATGTCGGACACCTTCGTGAACCCGAGTTTTTCTCCGTAGCGCCGGACGCTCCACCGCAGCAGATGATAGGTCGCCAGCAGTCCTAGGAAGGTGGCGAAGATCGCACCGGCGAGATTCCAGTACAGGTGATTCATGACGTAGTGGCCGATTTCATGGGCCATGATGAAAAGCACTTCATTTTCCTGAAGCCGGTTGAGCGTCGTATCCCATAAAACGATGCGGAGATTGGAGCCGATGCCGTTCACATAGGCGTTCATGCTGTTCGTTTTCTCCGACATGTTCACTTCATAAACACGGTCAGCGGGAATATCCGCTTCATCGGCGAGCGTGAGAATTTTTTCCTCGAGCTGTTTGTCCTGCAGTTCACCGAAATCATTATAAAGCGGGTCGATGACGACCGGCTGCAGGTACATCATGAAAATGAGAAACGGAATCATGAGCAGCCAGGCGATCAGCCACCAGCGCTTTTCGAATTTTTTCATTAAGAAATATAACACAGTAATGAGAACGGCCATGATGAGCCAGCCGATCCAGAAGCTGAGCAGCTCATCGCGCATCCAGCTTGAAAAGCTCTGGGTGGAAATGCCGTACTCCACCGACAAGCGCCGCTTTACGTAATCGATCGGGAATAACAGGATCGATGTCAGCGTCGATAACAGCAGCACAAACAACGGAATCTGGATGATGCGGAAGCGTGACACCTTCTCCCCGAACTGCTTGAAGACGATCGACGCGCCGAAAATCATCACACCGAGGTAGACGATCCACTCCAACGGCTCGCCGAGAAAGGAGAGGAAGTTCTGATAGGTCGAGTATTCCTGACTAAGTTCAAGCTCCCTCGCGGTCATAAATGTCGCAGGGTCGGCGGCGGTCCCTTCGTATTCCGGAGGCACGCCGGGGTTTGACCACTGGAAAAAATACAGGCCCAGCACCAGACTATAGAGGCCGTAGAGAATGAACGTCCATGTGATAAATTTTTTCTTCACTGCCTGCCCTCCCTGACATACGCATTCGTCATAGTGTACGAGCCCGCCTGTCCGCTTAGAACGTTTCCTTCAGGATCAGATGCATCAGATGATCCGGAATTTCCAGCAGCGACTTTTTAAGAAACGCCGGCTTCACCTCATGCAGGGAAAGATCATCGAGAGCAATCCACTGATAGATCAGGTGATCGCCTTCTTTTCCGTGAAAAGGTCCGGCTCTGAACTTGGGCTCCTTCGTTTCCAGCGCATAGTAAAAAGCCACCTCATGAAGCGCTTCCCCGCGGTGAGGGAAAAAGCTTTCGGCAATCCAGACCGTACGCTCGACCTCGACTTCCCAGCCGAGTTCCTCCCTCATCTCACGGATGATCGTATTCATCGAATCCTCGCCGAGCTCAATGCCACCACCCGGCAGGGACCAGTGGGCATCTTTCTTTTGTTTATGTAACAGCACATGCCCCTGCTGAATTAGTATGCCGGCGGCGCGGTGATTGAAAAACCGGCCGTCGCTGCGGAATCGTACATCCATCCGTCTGCCCCCTTTTACGTTAACAAATCCCATTCCTATTACATACGCCGGACGGGGGCGGGAGTCCTTTATTTTTTATGGGGGCGGATGTGTTTTATGGAAAAATGATGACAATCCTATACAAACGGACAACGACCCACTTTCTTCCCGTATACTGATAGAAAAGACAGAAAGCAGGGATCTGCTGTGACAACTTCTCTTTCTCTCTCCAACATTCATCTGAAACGAATCTTCTTTTTCATGATGCTTATTCTTATCCCCAACCTGCTTGTGATGCGTCTGGAGCTGGCCGGACCGATTGATGACCGGATTGGCACGGCGACAGCGATTGATCTCGGTATCATTCTCCCGCTCCTGCTTTATTTCTTCGGATTCAAAACACGCGCCTCGTGGATCGTTCTGCCTGTTCTTCTTTTTATCGGTGTCCTGCTTGCCAACCTGATTATCCCGAGTCACGCCGACGGATACCTCTCTTATTTCAACCATTCTGTCATCGTCCTGGAAGCAGCCGTCATCAGCTTTGAATTGCTGCTTCTCCTTATAGCCGTCAGGAAAGTTCCTCTTTTTATAAGAAACTACAAAGCTCAAAAAAAGGAACGGTATCATTTTCTGGCGAGCTTTTCTGCAGCTGTCGACCACTCCTTTTCTTTCAAAAGAGTTATTCATGTGCAGAAGGTTTTCCACGTGTTGGCTGTGGACCTTTCCGCTTTTTACTACAGCTTGTTCAGCTGGCGGAAGCAGCGTCCGGATGGGTATACGTTCCATCAGGACGGGGCGTACACCGGCGTGTTTTTTATGCTTGTCCATGCGATGCTCATTGAAATCATCGCTGTCCATCTGATGGTCGCTCAGTTCAGTCATACAGCCGCCTGGATTGTCACAGCTTTGGATGTGTATGCCCTTTTGTTTATCATTGCTGATTACCAGGCCATACGTCTGTCGCCAATCGTTCTCGATCGTCACGGGATTCATTTTCAAAAAGGGATCCGGGCCTTTGGATCTGTTCCATGGGAGAAGGTCGAGGGATTATACAACAATGATCAGCCGGCAGAAGCGGACAGCATTGAACTCGCTTTTTACGGATTGGAAAAAGAAACACCACCGTATGTGATCCGGCTGAAAGATCCAGTTACCATCCGCCGGCCATTCGGAATGAAAAAGAACGTGACCTCCATTTATCTCAAAGTGGATGATGCGGCGGCTTTTCAGGAAGCTTTTCATAAAAAGGGAAGATAAAATCCCCGGAAGCAGGCCGCTTCCGGGGATCTTCTCTTTACCAGATCTGTTCCACATATTCCGGGTGGTCGATGAACGGGTTGCGGTTGCCTTGATAGTCACTGAAAATGATTTCGTTACGGTTACGCTCAAAGCTGTCGACCGGATCGCTCTCGTGCCACTGTTTCAATGTGGAAAGCTTCCCTAAGTATGGACCGCTCGTTCCGGTGTAATCCGCAATTTCAAGGTCCAGTTCGCCCTGGTCGCCTTCATAGCGGACGGCCATATAGAAAATCATCCGGGCTACATCCCCTTTGACCTCATCACGGGGCTCCCAGGAGTCACTGTCCGAATACGTATCCGGGGCGTCGGCATAAGCGGAGCCGCCATTATCAAAATCAAGGTTGCTGCGGGCAGAGTTCACCGATACATCGGTCGGACGCAGGTGATGAATGTCGGTGCCGGCTCCCATGCTCGTGCCGAAATCGCCGTGGGACTTCGCCCAGACGTGCTCGCGGTTCCACTCATCGACATACCCACCGTTCTCATACTTGGAAATCGAGTTCCCTGTATACAGTAGCAGGACATTGCCTGTGTTGTTCGGATCTTCATCGGTATGACGAAGCGCATCCCATACGTCCGAATATGTAAGCTCCGTGTGATCGTCGATGACGTTGTGAAGCTCCTGCTTCAACGCATCTCCTGTCAATCCATCCGCACTGCTGTAGTAGTCACCGGACGTCGAGCCGTCTCCGTCCCCGCTTCCGGTGTCGCCACCGCCGCAGTCGCCGGACGTTTTGGTGATCGAGCTTACGTATTCGACGCCTTCATGGCCGAAGTAGGCATCACGGGTGCCGTCCACGACGATTTTTTCCCCCATCAATCCGGGGTTGTTCTGGAGTCCCCACTCATAGCGGTATTCAGAATCCAATTTGACCAGGATCATGTCGTTCATATCCGTTTCGCCGGCATCATCCGCAAGCGCGAGGGCATAATTCGAGGAAAAATTGCTCTGCTCCACGGTCGACTGGGATACCGGTACGCCCACGATGTACCCCTCAACAATCACATCGGTCCCGTTCGACGTCTGCATCGCTTCCTGGACAGACAGGTTTCCAGCAGCGCTTACAGCTGGTCCCCCGGTGAAAAAGACAAGACTAAAGACGATCAAAAATAATTTCTTCATCATGTACACTCCCTTGTTTGTCATATGGCCTTACACCGCTTCTTTCCATACCCACCTCTGATTTCCTGCCTGAAACTGTGAAGTTAGCACGATTCTCACAGAGTGTTAACATGCGCTTCATAATGAGGACCTCCGGCGCATGACGTCCGAATCAGATTTCTTTCCTTCTGTCATAGGAGCGCCACGGATACATATGTATAAAGGGTAAGCCATTGATTCCAAGGAGGAGATGTTCACATGAGTGAAAAGCGAAGCTCTAAGGAAAAAGACGGCTTCTTCAAGCAGGTGGCCAAAGAGGCCAACAACATCGTCCATCAGACGGTCGATTCGTCCGGGAAGGTCATCAAATCGATTACCGGTGAAGGCGGATTGATTGGCAAAACCGTCGACTCATCAGGGAACATCATTAAAAAAGCGTCCGAAAAAAGCACCGAAGCCATCGACAAAACGGTGGATACGTCCTCTGAAGCCTTCAAGAAAGTAAAAAATAAAACATTTCCCCGCAAGGATAAGGAATAACCCCTGCCCGCCGGCTTTCCGGCGGGTTATTTTTATTTTGTGAAATAGTGAGCAAAAGGGTTGTATTCTCCTCCGATCCGTCTTATAATACAATCATAGTTAACATGTGAAACACTTCACATGAACGTTTGAGGAGGATCTATTCCATGAAAATTGCAGTAATTGGAAGTACCCACGCAGGAACCGCTGCGGTGACGAATATAGCGAACATGTATCCTGAAGCTCAGATTACCGTCTATGAACGAAACGATAACGTCTCCTTTCTATCCTGCGGACTCGCTCTCTATGTCGGCGGAGTCGTCGAAGACCCACAGGGACTCTTTTATTCTTCTCCGGAGGAGCTGCAGAAGCTCGGCGTTACCATCCGGATGCAGCACGACGTGAAAGACATTGATGCTGAAACGAAAACGATCTATGCCGAGAATCTTGTGACCGGTGAACACCTCACCGATTCGTATGATAAATTAGTGATCACGACCGGTTCATGGCCGGTGACACCGCCGATTGAAGGCATCGATCTTGAGAACATCCTGCTTGCGAAAAACTACAACCAGGCGAATACCATCATTGAACGGGCGGAACACGCCGAAAAAGTGACCGTCGTCGGAGCTGGTTATATCGGTGTCGAGCTTGTCGAAGCCTTTGAGAAAGCTGGCAAAGAGGTGACATTGATTGATGGTGCCGACAGGATTTTGAACAAATATCTGGATGAGGCATTCACGTCCATCGTCGAAGAGGACTTCGAAAACCGCGGGATTACGTTAGCGATGAATGAAACTGTCCAGCGGTTTGAAGGGAGCGGCGGCCAAGTCGGACGTGTGATCACGAACGGCGGAAGCTATGAGACCGATCTTGTCATCATGTGTGTCGGGTTCCGTCCGAATACCGATCTTGTCAGAGGAATCGTCGACACGCTCGATAACGGTGCGATCATCGTCAATGAATATATGCAGACGAGCCATCCTGATATTTTTGCAGCGGGAGACTGCTGTGCCGTGACGTACAACCCGACTGGAAAACACGCCTATATTCCGCTCGCAACGAACGCGGTTCGTATGGGAACACTCGCCGCCCGTAACATCATGGAGCCGGTCATGCCCCACGGAGGAACCCAGGGCACATCCGGGCTGCACATTTACGACTACAACATGGCATCCACGGGGCTGACAGAAACATCTGCTCAACTTTTAGATGTTCATGTGAAAAGTTTCACAATAGAAGAGACGCACCGTCCGGCGTTCATGCCGACGGCCGAGAATGTGAAGCTGAAAGTGACGATCGATCCGGAAACAAGGAAGATTCTCGGCGCCCAGGTTCTGTCCAAAGCCGATGTGACGCAGTCCATCAATACGATGAGCGTCTGCATCCAGGCCGGCATGACGATTGACCAGCTCGCCTACGTCGATTTCTTCTTCCAGCCGCACTTCAACCAGCCGTGGAACTTCTTAAACAAGGCGGGACTTGAAGCTCAGCAGGATTACAACCGAACACCAGCCCTTGTCTAATAAACGAAAACCCCCGTGCCCATTCACGGGGGTTTTGTTCATTTTTTCTTACAGCCTTTCTGCCGGTTCGTCAACGTCCGGCGCAGATGATGACCGAGTTCATCCAGAGGGATATTGTCATTCATGTACGGATCGCGCTCATATAACTCCACAAATTCACGTTCTGCAGCTGACGTACGCTCACCTGACCGGAATGGAATGACATCTGCGATCAGAGCCCACCTCCAAGTGTGTTGTAGTCTCTGTATACCCACAAACCTTCCATTTCCAACCAGTTAATCGGCTGGGCCAGCCTATCCTTATAGAGCTTCGCTTACGAATGCACCCGCTCCCTCTTTTAATCTTTGAATATGTAAAAACATGGTTTTAGAACCTTTGTAGGTTTTATTTACTTTTAGATTCGGTTATCATATTGACATAACAATATGATCTTAAAATACAAAGGAGCCTTTCTATGAACATACAATTAAATTCAGGTAAGGATGCCCCCCCTCTCTATATACAAGTGAAAAATGACCTTAAGAACAAAATCGATCAGGGATATTGGAAGCCCGGCGACAAAATCACATCAGAACTGGAACTATGTGACGTATATAATGTAAGCAGAACAACCGTACGTGATGCCATAAATGAGTTAGTCTGGGAAAATTATTTAATTCGGAAACGTGCCAGAGGGACTTTCGTTCTCGATTATAAAGAGCGCAGTATAGATAAAGATTATTATACTTACGTGAAGAGTTATACGTATGAGCTTAATGAATTAGGTAAGGAAGCCAAAACCTATCAAGTATCTGTACAAAAGAAAGAAGCAGACAAAAAAGTGGCAGAAAATCTCAACCTGCTCCCGGGTAATGACGTGATCGAACTCTTAAGAGTGCGCGGGAGCGAAAATATGCATCCGGTATTCTTTAAAACCTACTGGAAATTTGAGGACCACTTCTCTACGAATTCAGAAGACTACTACGGGTCTTTCTATGAGCTGTTAAATGAAAAGGGCATTGTTTTAGAAAATATTCAGGAATATTTAGAAGCTGTTCTTCCAAGTGAAGAAGTGGCAGCCAAACTGAATATCAGCTTAGAAACACCCGTGTTAAAAAGAGTCCGCCTCGCGAGAAATGCCGATAACACGTTCACAGAATACACGGAATGCTTTTACGTTGGTGAAGATTATCGTTATTACGTGGAACTAAACAAAACCAAATAAAAAAATTGCCATTGTCATAACATTATGATATATTCTACTTAATCAATTGTCATAACAATACAACAATTGATAGGTGAAGGAGGATTTACGTGAAAAATTATGACAAAAGCCCGGAAATTTTAATCCGCTCCACCAATGATGGAGCGTGGCAAGGATACGGGGAGATTACTCAAGCAATTTTGAAAGCGATTACTAATAAGGGCAGAACTGTACTGACCATCGAATGCTATCCTGGCGTGGACTACGAAGAGTTGGTGGAGTCTTTCATTAATCCTTTAAACCCAGATCATATCGTGCACTCAGATGAATTGACTTCGACAAACGAAGAAATTCAGCAATTGATTGAACAGAACCTTACAGATGACCGGGTGTTCGGAGTTAAAAGCCATCATGAATTGAAAGATTTCTTTAATCAACAGCAATTGGAAAAAGCGCGCGTTGAGATCGATCGCAAGGATGGACTTATTGTCGTGTATGGTGTAGGAGCTCAGTTAGTCCATGAACCCGATCTATTGGTCTATGCGGATTTAACGAGATGGGAAATTCAAAGAAGGTTCAGTCAGGAACGGATGCCGAACTGGAAAGCAGATAACAAAGATGAAGATATTTTGAAGAAATACAAGAGGGGTTACTTTGTTGAATGGAGAATAGCCGATAAGCATAAGAAGAAGTTATTTCATAACATCAATTTTTTACTCGACACGAATGTGAAAGCAACTCCGAAAATGGTTACAGGAGAAAATTTCCTGGAGGGGATGAAGAAAGTAACAAAGCAGCCATTCCGATTAGTTCCTTATTTCGCACCAGGCGTGTGGGGAGGTCAGTGGATGAAAGAGAAATTCGAACTTGACCCTTCGGAGGATAATTATGCCTGGAGCTTTGATGGTGTTCCTGAAGAGAACAGCGTGCAGCTGACATATGGAGACGTAAAACTTTCCATACCTTCTATGAATGTCGTGTTTATGCATCCGCGGGAGCTGCTGGGTGAAAGAGTCCACGCCAGGTTTGGTGATGAATTCCCTATCCGCTTTGATTTTCTAGATACTATGGGAGGACAGAATTTAAGCCTCCAAGTCCACCCTCTCACAGAATATATACAAGATAAATTCGGAATGCATTACACGCAGGATGAAAGTTACTATATGCTGGATGCCAAGGAAAACGCCAAGGTTTATCTTGGATTAAAAAACAATGTGGACAAGGAAGAAATGCTGCAGGACCTCTACACGGCTAATAATGGTGGAAAAGCTTTTCCTGACGAGAAATACATTAATCAGTATCCAGCTAAGAAGCATGATCATTTCCTCATCCCGGCAGGAACGATTCACTGCTCCGGTACGGACTCTATGGTTTTAGAAATAAGTGCCACTCCATATATCTTCACTTTTAAACTATGGGATTGGGGCCGGTTGGGATTGGATGGACTTCCAAGACCTGTGCACCTTGAACACGGGAAGGAAGTAATTCAGTGGGATCGTGACACGACATGGGTGGAAGAGAACTTAATCAACCAAATAGAAACCATCCATACAGGCGATGGATGGACAGAAGAAAGAACCGGATTACATGAAAGAGAATTCATCGAAACAAGAAGACATTGGTTCTCCAAAAAAGTGCATCATACTACAGGATCCAGTGTAAACGTCCTGAACTTAGTAGAAGGAGACGAGGCGATTATTGAAAGTCCCGATCATTTATTTGATCCTTTTGTCGTCCATTATGCGGAAACATTCATAATTCCACAATCTGTTCCAGAATACACCATCCGCCCTTATGGTGCAGCGGAAGGTAAAACATTGGCAACCATTAAAGCAAGTGTACGGACCTGATAAAAGAAAGGAGATATTATATGTTATCCATAGTAATCGCAACCCACGGCCAATTAAGTTATGGATTGAAAAACTCATTTGAAATGATTATAGGGGAGTCACAACATGTGTATCCCGTGTCTTTAGAGGAAGGAATCGATTCCTTTACAAGTTCTACAGAGAAACTTATAGAGGATTTATTGAAAGAGTATGAAGGGATCTTAGTGCTCACTGACCTTAAAGGAGGAACACCTTATAATGTTTCGCTGAAACAATCGTTCATCCACGAAGATAAAGTAAAGGTTATAGCCGGTGTGAATTTACCTATGATCATCGAAACTTCTTTGATTTTAGAAAGCAGCGATTTACCATCCCTCACTCAAAAGGCGGTTGAATTTGGACAAGAAGCCATAACGGATTAATTTATATAGGAGGTTTTTCATATGCCAATCAGCTTCGTAAGGATAGATGATCGAGTCATTCATGGTCAAATTGTTACCCGGTGGACCCGTTGGAAAGACTGCCACGGCATCCTTGTCATTGACGACCAAATAGCACAGGATCCTATGCAGAAGAAAATATTCAGTAACGCCGTTCCCAAATCCATAAAGATTGGAATTTATACAATGGATGAAGGCGTTGAGAAGATCAACAAAGCCAAAGGGGCTAAAAACAGCTATTTTGTTATAGTAAAATCCCCCCTTACATTACAAAGACTTATAGAAAAAGGCGCAGATTTCGGTCATGCAATTAATGTAGGACCCATGAGTGCACGAGAAAACACCGAATATATCGGAAAAAATGTTTCTATCACTCCAGATGAACGTCAGGCTTTTGACTATTTAGACAGTAATGATATCGACATTTCCTTTCAATTAGTTCCGGAAGAAAATGTTTATAAATGGAAGGACATCCAAAGTTAATCTAAAGGGGTGACGGGATGGATATTATATTAATGATTCAAGCATTAGCCATAGGGATCTTCTGCTACCTTGGATCCGTATCATCTCCTTGGCTTCTTGGTGTCACTGGTGGTTATTACACTATTGGCCGGCCGCTTGTAGCAGGTTTAATCATCGGGATTATTCTAGGGGATGTTACAACTGGAATTATTTTAGGGGTGGCTGTCCAGGCAGCATTCATAGCAACAATCTCCACAGGGGGTACGCAGAACCAGGAAATCACCTATGCAGCCTATGGCGGTATTGCGTTAGGGATTCTTGCAGAGGCCTCCACAGGGGTCACAGTAACTTTGTCTGTTGGAATTGGAGTCCTGGGTCTTTTTTTACACAATCTAATGATGGTATTGAACTCCGGCTGGAATAGACGAGCAGAGAATGCCGCTAAAAAAGGAGATGCCCAGGGGATTGCCAGGAACAACGGGATATATCCTCAGATTGTTAACTTTCTGCTGAGAGTCATTCCTATCGGTCTTGCGGTTTATTTAGGAGAAGGGTTTGTAAAAGCGTTCCTTGATTTTGTTCCGGACAAAGTGACTCACATGATGGATGTATTAGGAGGCTTGCTGCCCGCTTTAGGGATCGCATTGCTGATGAATCTTTTAATCCGTGAAAAATCTCACTTTATATTCTTCGTTACAGGATTCGCGTTCATTGTTTTTATTTCCAACAACATGATAGCGCTCACAATATTCTCGCTCCTTATTGCCTATGTGATTTATTTAGTTGCCAGCAACTCAACACCTTCACCAATTTCTGACGATGATGAGGTGATATAAATGCCGAAGTTAACAAAGAAAGACCTGCGGAAGTCATGGTTGAACTGGGCCATGTACAATTTATCTTCTATGAGTTTTGAAAAGCTAGAAGCTCATGGGTTTGCTCATTCTATGATTCCGATTATAAAGAAATTGTATAAAGATGATCCGGAAGAATATCGAAAAGCTTTAGAACGTCACTCTGTTTTTCATAATGTAGAACCACAAGTGGGCAGCGTGATCAATGGGATCACTGCATCTATGGAGGAAGAACGGGCTAACGGAAAAGATATTGATGATGATATATTTGTAAGTGTAAAAACAAGCACTATGGGGCCTTTGTCGGGCATTGGTGATTCAACCATTCAAGGAATTTTAATCCCCGTCCTGTTATCCATAGCAATGGCTATATCCTCAAGCGGCAACCCATTAGGTGTACTGCTTTATATGGTTGGATATGTTTCCATAGCTGGATGGCTCTCTTATTTTCTATATATGAGAGGGTATCAATTAGGGGTTAATTCGATAGATACCATCGTAGGTGAAGGGTCGGAAAGATTAAGGGATGCCTTTAACATCTTAGGTATTTTAGTCATTGGAGGCCTCGCCGCTTCTTTTGTAAAATTGAGTACAGCCATTGAAATCCCTAATGGTGAGGAAACACTTGTGTTACAGGAAACCTTAGACAGCTTTTTCCCGGGTTTGTTAGGTTTAATATCCGTCATATTCAGCTGGTATCTGATAGCTAAAAAAAGGATTTCTGCTACAAAAGTATTGTTAATCTTAATTGGAATATCTATTGTCGGGGTCCTATTGGGTATATTTTAATTAAATTAGATCAATCTCACCCAACATCCCTCGGTCAGCTGGAAAATTTCCCAGCTGACTTTTTTGGATTACACACAAGATGCACTTTCAATTGTTTATTATGGCTGCATGTATCATGTGTCTAAACCCTCCTCTTCCTTTATCCTCTTTTTCAAAAGGTAAAAACAGTCGTTTGGATCAACTGTTTTCATATATAACCTACCTGCCTCAAAATGTCACTTGCTGTGAAACGCTTCCACGTGCGATACTCTTTTTTATGGTTATTCATTAGCGAAAGAAAGAAAGGAAACTCTACGTGGAACAGTTGACGCAGCTTTTTAAAGATATAAACAGTGTTCTTTGGGGGCCGGTTATGCTCATCTTCCTTCTAGGAACGGGAGTATGGCTCACCTTCCAGCTCCGCTTCATCCAGGTGCGCTTTCTTGGTAAAGGATTTAAAATCACCTTCGCACCGCTTTTCAAAAAGGAAAAACAGGAAGGCATCCATTCGTTCAAGGCGCTCGCCACATCGATTTCCGCTCAGGTCGGAACCGGAAACCTGGCCGGTGTCGCCACGGCGATTGCTGCCGGTGGACCCGGTGCGATTTTCTGGATGTGGATCAGCTCGTTCTTCGGCATGGCGACGATTTTTGCCGAAGCGGTCCTCGCCCAGCTCTATAAGGTAAAGAAAAATGGATCCGTCCACGGTGGTCCGGCGTATTACATCCGTGACGGCCTTGGCAGCAAATGGCTGGCCGGCTTTTTCGCTGTAGCCATTATCATTGCCCTCGGCTTTGTCGGAAACATGGTGCAGTCCAACGCGATCGCTACAGCGATGAATCAGGCGCTTGACTCCACTTCATTCGGTCTCAATCTCGGTCTTGGTATTGTTATTGCTATTTTAATTGGTCTTATTTTATTCGGCGGGATTGACCGGATCTCCACCTTTGCCGGAAATGTCGTCCCCGTCATGGCGCTGTTGTACATCGGCGGAAGCCTCGTCATTATGGTGGAGTACTGGGATCAGGTGCTGCCGACGCTGCAGCTGATCGTGCAGGCCGCGATCAGTCCGGAAGCCGCCGGCGGTGGTGTGCTCGGTGCCACGGTGAAAGAAGCGATCCGTTATGGTATTGCCCGTGGGTTGTTCTCGAACGAAGCCGGAATGGGCTCCACACCGCACGCCCACGCGGTCGCTCAAGTGAAGCGTCCGTCCCACCAGGGGCTTGTCGCCATGGTCGGTGTTTTCATTGATACCGTGATCATCTGTACGATGACCGCTCTCGTCGTACTTGTAACCGGCGCCCATAAAACAGGCCTTGAGGGAAGTGCGATTACACAGGAAGGGTTCGCCCGCGGACTCGGTGAATTCGGTATTCCGTTTATCGCGATCTGCCTCTTGTTCTTCGCCTTCACGACGATTCTCGGCTGGGCGTTCTTCGGAGAGGTGAACGTGAAGTTCCTGTTCGGCGAAAAAGCCGTACCGGCGTACCGCGCGTTCGTGCTGCTGTTCATCGTAACAGGAGCCGTCGTCCAAGTGGAATTCGTCTGGCAGATGGCCGATACGTTCAACGCACTGATGGTCGTTCCTAACTTGATCGCTGTCCTCGCCTTAACGAAAATCATCAAAAAGACGTGGAACAGCGACCGCCTTCAATCCTAGATAAAACCATCCCAAAAGATAATTGGGAAGGTCACGTGGAGTGTTCGCTGGTGACGGCTGCGGGAAAAGAACGAGTCGAAGATTCACTTGGGCAGGTGGTTTCCCTGCTCAAGTTAGCTGAGGCCATGCCCGCGGCAAGCATCCACCGATAAGCGGAACGTGACAATCACAGCTCCACAAGAAGAGAAATACTTTTTTCTACAATATGAAACGGCTGTCCTTACAAGGACAGCCGTTTTTTTCATCTCCATTTTGTCGTTCCTTTGTAAAAATCGTTAAGAATGCAGGAATTCCCTTCCTTCGTTCCGTATAACTGGTAGAGTAGAGAGGAGTGAAAACCATGTCTTTATTTTCAATCATACTCATGCTTCATATCGCCGCAGGGTTTACCGCGCTCACCGTATTCTGGATCCCACTCGTCACGAAAAAAGGCGGCCGTGCGCACCGCAAAATCGGCTGGGTATACGTCTGGGCCATGTATACAGTCGCGGGCAGTGCGCTGTTCATGGGGTTGTACCGCCTGTTTATCGATCAGGAAAGAACATCAGCCGAACAGGCTTTTTCCTTTTTTCTTTTGTTTATCGCCGTCTTGAGTGCAGCGACAGCCTGGATGGGCATCCGTGTCCTCCGTTTCAAACGCCGGACAGACGCTCACCGCAACCCTTATGATTTGGGGATATCCGGTCTGCTCGTCATCATGTCCCTCGTCACAATGGTGGTCGGCTGGATGGATGATTTTGCCCTGCTGAAATTTTTCCCGATCCTGGGTCTCGTGCTCGGAAGTGGTCAGCTTTCTTATTGGCTCACCCCTCCAAAAACAAAAATGCACTGGTATTTTGAGCATTACGGAAACTTGATCGGCTGCTCGATTGCCACCATTACAGCTTTTGTCGTTTTTGGTGCTCCGAGATTATTGAATATCTCAAGTGTAAGCATCTGGCTCTGGTTTCTGCCGGCGGCGGTCCTGACTCCTCTGATTTACAGCTTCAATTTCTACTACAGGAGGAAGTTCAATCTTCCAAGAGTTAAAAAATCAGCCTCTTAAACAGGTACTCACGAATGACGTTAGCATTAGACATTTTTTTCACAGAACCGATAAAGGGAACGTTTGAATTTCATACACATGTGGAAAACAGGCACTAACGAAAGCAGTTACCCACAACTGTCCACAGACTTATGCACAAACCTTGTTAATTTTCTGATATTCACAGGGTTCACTTAGATATAAACAGGTTATACACAGATTTTATCCACATATTCACACCCCTTTTGGCTATATGGTATCGGAATATACGTTCCCTACCATATATGACAGTTATCCAGAACTCTATACACAGGCTGTGGATAATCATATGTTGAATAAAAGAGAAGAATGTCGATTGCTGACCATCAAAAAAGAGTACCTTCACAACGAAGGTACTCTTTTTCATGATTTATTCCTGCGAACCGAGGGTAATCGTTGTTGTCTGCTGCTGTCCATCGCGGTAGTAGGTGATTTCCATCTCTTCGCCAGGATTCTTCTCATTGTACAAATACTTTCTGAGATCGATGATATCCTCAACTGGTTCGTCATCAAGGGCGGTAATGACATCGAGTGGCTCCAGCCCGGCTTTCGCGGCTGGTGACATCTGCCGGATGCTGCGGATGTACAGGCCGCCTTCCACATCCTCAGGAAGGTTCAACGTATTGCCCCATTCGGAGGTCGGTACTTCGTTCAGTCCGTATGCCTCAATGCCGATATAAGGACGGTCGACCTGGCCCTTCTGCTCGAGCTCATCGATGATCGGTTTGGCTGAATCGATCGGAATGGCAAAACCGATCCCTTCTACAGAGGACTGGGCGATTTTCATCGAGTTGATTCCGATCAGCTGTCCTTCGATATTAATTAAAGCCCCTCCACTGTTTCCGGGGTTGATGGCGGCGTCAGTCTGGATAACTTCCGCCTGCCAGTCTTCCAGGCCGTCTCCGTTGAAATCCTGCGGAATGGCCCGTTCTTTTCCACTGATGATGCCCTGTGTGACGGATCCGGCGAAACTCAAGCCGAGCGGGTTCCCGATAGCAATGGCCGGTTCACCGACTTTCAAATCTTCAGAACTGCCAAGCTCGGACACCTGTTCCACTTGTTCGCCCGGCATCTTCAGAACAGCGAGGTCTGTGAATACATCGCCGCCGATCAATTCGGCTGTAATCCTTGTTTCATCAGCGAGCACGACTTCGATTTCACTGGCGCCTTCAATAACATGGTTGTTCGTTACCACATAAGCGGTCCCGTCTTCCTTTTTATAAATGACACCGGAACCGACGCCTGCCTGCTGGGAGGAATCCTCAGCGCCTTCCTGCCAGAAATTCTCCCTCGTCTGCAGATTGACGACGCCGACAACCGTCGGGGTGACCTGTTCGACGACATCGGTAATCTGTGTCGTTACATCGACCGAGACACTCTTCGTATCGCCGGTCAGACCCTGGTTGTCATCCACAAGGCCGCTTTCATCCTCCGGAATCGTCATATCGTATGGGAGCAGCTCGGTCTGGACGAGTGCCGGGAGAGCAAGCAGGACGAGCACAGCACCTAAGACCCCTCCGACGATGGTCGGCATGACCCAGCGCCTGCGGGTTCTTTTCTGCTGTGTCTGGGGTGAATGGTCATCGTAATAACCCACTCCGCTTCACCTTACCTTTCCTTCGTTCCTATGAACTTCAATAGGTATTGTTCCCTTATGTTTAACTAAATCAAACCTTTTAAACCTCAAAAATCGGTGTGGCTTCAGCGGGATCTGTATCATACAGCGCTACTTTCGTCCCCAGCTCGAAACCACGCTCCTCGAGAATGTTAGAGACTGACATCCGGGCTAAATCCTTCATGTTGTTATCCAGACTCAGGTGGGCCAGGTAGATCCGCTTCGTCTGATCGGTGATGATATCGGTCAAGGCAAGCGCGGCATCTTCGTTGGAAACGTGCCCGGAATCACCGAGGATCCGCCGTTTCACATTCCAAGGATACCGTCCCATCCGAAGCATGCTGACATCATGATTGGATTCAAACACATAGGCGTCCGCACCTTCCACTGTCTTTTTGATGCGCTCCGACACGTAGCCGAGGTCGGTGACCAGTGCCACCTTTTTCCCGTCCTGATGGAACGTATAAAACATCGGGTCCGCCGCATCGTGGGATACCGCGAAGCTTTCTACATCGATGCCCCCGAATGTCTGCACTTCCTCCATTCCGAAAAGGAACTTCTGGTCCAGAGACAGCTTGCCGATCTGCCCTTCCATCGCCTGCCACGTCTTCTCGTTGGCATAGACAGGCAGGTTGTAGCGGCGCGCCATGATGCCGAGCCCCTTAATATGATCGCTGTGCTCGTGCGTGACGAGGATCCGTGACAGCGATGCGGGGTCGATGTCCACCTGCTCCATCAACCCTTCCATCTTTTTGCCGCTCAAGCCGGCGTCCACCAAAATCCGTTCGTCCCCTGATTCAATAAAAAACGCGTTCCCCGTACTGCCTGAAGCCAGTACACTAAAGCGTAAGGTCATGATGTAAGACACTCCATTTAATTGTTTTCACTTTCTTCGTTCTCCTCTGTCGTACTCTCTAATGGATTTTCCTGAAGATTGTACGTTTGTAACTCTTCTTCGATAAATTCCCCTTCTTCGACATCAATGACGCCGCCCGACAAAGCATAGACAAAGTGGCTGCGTTCTCCATTGACGGTCACTTTCCAGGCAGGAGCAAAGACCTGCTCCCCTTTTTCCTCACTCGGTTCAACAAAAATTTCCGTATAATACCCGATGCTCATCGAGGTCACTTCGTCCCCGCTCTTCAGCATCCCCTGGTTACGGAGATTTCTCATTGCACTGAGGGGCGCAATAACCGCCCCGTCCTGTTCGGAATCAATGATCATTTCCCCTTCATTGAACGCAAGCATCGTTGCTACATAACCGGTGATCTCCCCGTCTTCAATCGAGACGAGCAGGGATCCGCTGTTATTGAAGTAGATCGTCCGGTCGTTGGCTTTCTGGAAAAACAGCGCCGCTCCTTTTTCTTCATTCCATCCCCAGAACGAATACTGGGAATAGAACGGCACGAGCGCCCGGACTTTTTCAATCAAATTATCCTTTGTGACAGGAACAGGCTCGTCCAGTTCGACTTTCAGTACACGGTTCTCATTCAGCACTTCGACGGTCTGGTTTTCTTCGTCCATATCTTCAATCTGTCCAAGAATTTCATCAGAGAACGTGCTGCCTGAGGACTTGATCGTCGACACTTCCCCCGGCTCCTGCGGGTTGGCGTCATCGGCGATCGTTATGCCATCTTCTTCAAGCTCGGTTTCAATATTTTCTTCAGCTGTTGAAATCTGTCCCAGAACATCCTGCGACTGTTTGGTAATAAACTGCTGCAAGAGGAAAAGGTCGAGAATCAAAAAGCTGAGGATGAACAATAATTTTATCTGGCCCCACTGCATTCGTTATCCCGCCTTCCTCTTAAGGTGCCGCTTCGCCATTCGGCATCGGCTCTTCCTTGAATAATGGTGCCCAGCTTTCGGATTCGGTCTCGATATACCATTCCGGTATCAAGTTATACGCCAGATTGTTCGTCTGCTCTTCCAACGTGTAGCGAATTCCGATATTTTTGATGCTGTTGAAGTCATACGTGTTGGAATTCTGGATTTGAGTAATCACATCATCGACGGACTGCAGTTCAGCCATGGAATCTGTTTCATACGGAGTCCGTACGAACTTGATCAGCGGCCGGTCGTAGCTTTGGATGTCACTATCCTCATACGTCATGGATATCTGCGCAAACCCCTGTGTGGCCTCGTCTTCCATGACCGGGAATTCATTGAAATACATCCGGTATTTCAGTTCATCCAGCCCGGTGGATAAGGATTCGATCCTGAATTCGTTTGTCCATCCAAGATGACTGTTGATGTCCTGCACACTTTTTGTCAGCAGGTCGTATTCGGTCATCCCGGATTCATTGATACTCTTCGTTGTTAAAAATAGAAACTCCATCAGCCGGTCATCCTTTTTCTGATCCAGCCTCCGGTCATTCGTTTTCGTCCGTTTGATCCCTTCTCCCGCCTCATAGAAGATGGTGCTGGATGGCGACGGGAACAAATCATTCTGCAGCGGTGTGACCGGCACAGCCGTCGTCTGCAGGACGACCTGAGGCACAAAAATATCATCTTTCGGCAGATAGATATGGTTAGCGCCGATATTCGCCGCATCGACGGCCGGCATTTCATCGGCAAGACGGACAATTTCCGTCAGGTCATTCCGATCTTCGAATGCCTTCAGTGCTCTGTCTCCCGCACTCGCATTGACACTTGCCTTCAAGGTGACTTCGTCCCCCTGGCTGCCGGCCTGGACGAACCAAAGCTCATAAGTAGAGGAAGAGCGCTCTTCATTTTGGACAAGGAATACCCGTTCAAAGTTCTTATTGAAATTATCAAGAATGACATTATTGTTGACGGTAAACAGGTCTTTGATCACTTTTAACGGCAGAGAGGTCGGAAAAATGACTTCCACGCCTTTTTCGATCGTATTCAGATCGATTTCACCAGGTGTGGTATCAAAATTGGATAACGACCATTTCTTGAATTGGTCATTAAAGCTCGTCTTTCCATTCGGTTCAGGAAATGTGAAATGTCCGTCATTTTCATGATAGACGACCAGTTCAGGAATCAATAAATCAGAAAGATCTTCTTCGGTACCGAGACCTTCCAGCTTGTTGTCGGCTGTGCTTCCACCCTCTTCCAACGTTTCCGAAGCCGGCTGGTAACTCCAGAGGGCGACGGTCAACACGAGACTGAAGGCAATCAGAATAACGAGAATGATTGATTTCAACGTTTCTCTATTCATGATTTATCCCTCCGCTTCTGACTCATGAGCGGGAGAGTAAAGTAAACGGTTGTTCCTTTCCCTTCACGGCTTTCCGCCCATATTTTCCCGTGGTGGGCATCAATTATTTCCCGGGCAATCGCAAGACCAAGACCAGTACCGCCCATTTCCCGGGCCCTTGACTTATCTACACGATAAAAGCGGTCAAAGATTTTATCGACCGTATCCGGCGGCATCCCGATGCCTTCATCAGTAATGCTGACACGCAGCTGTTTCCGCGTTGAGGAGGCTTCAAAGGTAATCCGCCCGCCTTCCGGGGAATACTTGATGGCGTTGGAAATTACATTATCCAGCACCTGGGTGATTTTATCCTTATCAATCCATACATGCATCTTTTTCTTCGTCAGGCTGCGGACGAAGTTCACTTTATCATCCTTGTTCATTTCAAAGCGCTCAATAATGCTTTCATAAAAGCTGACGAATTCCACCCGTTCCTTCATAAGGGTCGTTTCTTTATGATCCATTTTCGTAAGCTGGAGCAGATCGTTGACGAGCCGGATCATCCGGTCCGTTTCATTCTGGGTGACATCAAGGAAGCGCGGGGCGATCTCCGGATCCTGCCATGCTCCGTCGTTCAGCGCTTCGATGTAGCTGCGCATCGTCGTCAATGGCGTGCGGAGTTCATGGGAAACATTGGAAACGAATTCGCGGCGCTCCTGCTCGACGCGCTGCTGCTCGGTTACATCACTGATTACCGTGATGAAGCCGTCCATTTCATTGTTTTCATCCTCCACCACTGAGAAGTTCGCTTTCAATAACAGGTGGTCGTCGTCGTTACTCAAATCGATAATCATCGAGTTGGTTTCTTCGACTTCCTCCATTTCTTCAATCTGGTCGCTCAAATCAAGCACATCGATGAGCGACTGCCCCTGGATATCCTCAAAGCGCTGGCCGATCAACTTGGAAGCCGGCGCGTTCATTAAAATAATGGCGCCCAGCCGGTCCGTGGCAATCACGCCGTCCGACATGTTGGAAAGCACAGAACTCAGCTTCCTCCGCTCTCCTTCGGTTGTCGCCTGAGCCAGCTTCAATTTATCATTCATATCGTTGAACGCATGCCCCAGTTCACCGATTTCATCATTTCCCCGGACATTGACCTTCTGGGAAAAGTCACCGGTCGCCATTATCTGGGCCTGACGCTTCATTTCCGTCAGCGGCTTCGTAATGGTCCGGGCCACCAAAATCCCGAGCAGAGCCGTTACGACGATGGCTAAGACCGTCCCTTTGGCAAAAATACTGCTGATCTCCTGCATCTGTGTCGAGATTTCATCCCCGTAGATTTCATAATGGAGAAGACCGAGGACTTCCTCGCCCGTTTCATCGGTGATCGGGCGCGTACCTACATACACGCGGTCATTGCTGCCCTCTTCCCGCTTGAACTTCGGTTCGGTCGCCTCACCGATAACCAGCACGTTGGTCAGCTGGTAATCGGTGACCTTTTTTCCGATATCGGATGAATCATCCCGGTTGCCGACCGAGGCGATGATATTGGAGTTGCTGTTCAAAATCTGCAGTTTGCGGGGATTGATGCTCTGCGTTTCTTCTATAAAGTCACTGATCAGCCCCTGCACTTCATCCTCCAGTGTCGGGCTGTCCTCGTCCCGTTCGGCGTTAAACGCATTCTGCAGGCTGAAAGTCAGGGAATTCAGCTGGTTATCGATGGAACTGGTGAAATTGCTTGTCAGCTGATTATCAAGCTGACTAACAAAATAGGCCCCAATCACTTGGATGCCTAATAATAAAAGCAGTATATAAACAACAATCAGCTTCAGCCGGACCGACTGAAAGAAACCCACTTTCTTCATAAAGTCAGTCCTGCTCTGGATTTCTCAAATAGTAGCCGACCCCGCGTCGTGTCACGATCCACATCGGGTTACTCGGGTTCTCCTCAATTTTTTCACGGAGACGGCGGACAGTCACATCAACGGTACGGACATCACCGTAGTAATCGTAGCCCCATACGGTTTCAAGCAGGTGTTCACGCGTCATCACCTGTCCGATATGGCGGGCTAAGTAGTGAAGCAGCTCGAATTCACGGTGGGTAAGCTCGATATATGTCCCATCACGCGTCACCGTATAAGCATCCGGATGGATCGCCAGGCGGCCGATTTCAATGTCCTTCGTCTGCTGGGAGGAATCCTCCGGCTCCTGCTGCTGGCGGCGCAGGTTCGCTTTGACACGGGCAATCAGTTCGCGGTTGCTGAACGGTTTCGTTACATAATCGTCCGCACCCATTTCCAGTCCGAGCACTTTATCAATTTCAGCGTCTTTAGCCGTCAGCATGATGATCGGCATATTGTGGCGCTTACGCACTTCCCGGCACACTTCATTGCCATCTTTATTCGGAAGCATAATATCAAGCAGAATCAGTTCCGGCTCTTCCTCATCCGCTTTAGCGATCGCTTCGTCCCCATCATAGGCACACACGACTTCATAGCCTTCCTTTTCAAGGTTGAACTTCAATATATCAGCAATTGGTTTTTCATCGTCTACAACTAAGATCTTTTGAGCCATCTTGTCTCATCCCTTTCATCGACTTCTGTTCTTTCCCTCATTTTAACTTATTTCCTGCTAAATGTCTTATTTCATCTGAAGACACGAGAGGAAATCATCCGTTCATCCTATCTATAGGTCTCCATGATTAGTCATTCCCATGAAAAAAGCCGCTATGACTCTGCATAGCGGCTTTTCATTATTGAGATACGTGGGAAAGCGGGTTTTCCAGGCCGCCATCCTTATGCACTTCAAAGTGGAGATGGACACCGGTGGAATGACCGGTCGTTCCCATATCACCGATTTTTTCCCCCTGCTGAACCGTGTCCCCCACCTGGACATCGATGGAAGACAGGTGGGCATACAATGTCTCATAGCCGTTGCCGTGATCAATGACGACTTTGTTACCAAAGCTCTCCTGGTAACCGGCTTCGGTCACTTTCCCGTGATCGGCGGCTTTTATGGTCAGGTCGGAAACGCCGGCGATATCGATCCCTTTGTGATAACGCCCCCAGCGTTCTCCCTGTTTACTCGTAATGACTCCTCCGACTGCCGGCCACACAAAGTTCCCGGATCCGGTGGATGGCGACGGCTTCGTGCCTTTCAACACGACTTGTGTGACAGGATCCTCGACGACTTCCTCTTCAAGGACTTCCTCCTCTGTGGTCTCACCGTTTTCCGTCACCGTCTGAATCAAGGTTTCCTTCTTCCCATCCTGTCCTTCCTGATGGATTTCCGTTTCTCCTTCATACAGCGCATCCGTATTCCGGACTTCGACCTTGTGGGCAATCATTTCTGCTTCCCGTTCCTGTTCGGTTACGATCACATCGACCAGCGGTTCGCCGCTGCTCAGCGACACCTGCTCTGACAGGTTACCGGTTTGAATGCGGTCCACCGTCTCCTCTACGGTATTGATGGACGAAGGGGCCGCTTGAACAGGGGCATAGTCGATCACACCATTGACGTAGACGTTTTCAAGTTCCGTTTCGCCGGCAGACACGTCCTCTTCCTCAGAGCCGCGCTCGTCATTGACGTATTCCGCTTTTAACGTCTCCATCACTTCCTCTACATCTCCGGCCTCCGGAAGGTAAGCGATGGACTGCCCATTCACTTGGACTTGTACCGCTTCCACCGCGTACGACACGTCCTGCTCCAAGCTTTCAAGCACCTGTCCCTCGTCTGCTTCAACAGAAAAGACGCGCTCCGGCTTGAATGTAATATCTTCAGCCACCGTCAAGTTCCAATCTTCATGCTGCTCTTCCTTCTGTTTCACTAATGCTTCCAGTTCATCCTGAACGACAGCTTTCTCTGTCACGGTACCGATCTCCCGGCCATCCATCTGGACGTGATAAACGGTCTGCATGGACTGCTCTGCATAAACCGTTCCGACTCCGAGTACAGCGATCCCAAGCACCGTAATGACAACCTTCTTCCACATGTTTCCTTCCCCCTGGATTTTTATGTGTATCTATCTATAAAAAATTGTAAAATTCACCTTCATTAATCTATCATAGCCAAACTTTTAATAAAATAGATTTTAAAACTTGTAAAAAAGATATAATTTTCCTGGCAATTTTACGAAATAGATAATAATCTTATATATATTGATATAAATTAGCATTAAAATGAGGATGTGGAAACACGGATAATATTTTCCTGTAAATGAACACAAAAAAAAGCCTGTAGAGGAACGCTAAGTTCTTCTACAGGCTTTTTAAAGAAGTGGCTCGGGACGGAATCGAACCGCCGACACACGGATTTTCAGTCCGTTGCTCTACCGACTGAGCTACCGAGCCATAGTAAGATGAATTTTTCAAAATGGATGAAACTCCTGCAATTACCGAGTTTTCGACTTCTTCTTTCCATTACAGAATCACATTACGTGTGAATTCGACCACACAGAATGATATAATGAAAATGGCGGTCCGGACGGGACTCGAACCCGCGACCTCCTGCGTGACAGGCAGGCATTCTAACCAACTGAACTACCGGACCAATACGGCTCGTTCACCGCAACGATATCTATCGTACCACACGGTCAAAGGGGAAGCAATAGTAAATTTCATAGAATGTAAGAATTCCTTCAGTCCTTTGTCTGAACAGCTGCCATTATACATAGAAAGGAGGATCTCGTTGACGAGGATATGGTTCCGCTATCTGGTTTACGCCCTTATCTTTTTATTGGTATCGTCCATTGCCTTTCTGAAGCTGAATCCGCCGCTTGAGCACGGATCGATTGGATCGACGGAGGACAAACAGTCGGTCATTGTCGCTTTAGGAAACAAAAGCATGCTGGGAAGTATCCACATTACGGATGTTTCCATTAATGATGATGAAGCCCCTTCCCACGTGAATGTTCAGATCAGCGACACAGAACAAGGTTTCACCCTTACGGATACACATGCGCTCCTCGGTGAGAGCCAACGCACACAGGATTTCACCTCATTCTCACTAGGACCCGACACATCTCCCCTTGCTGCTAAAACCGTTGCCGCTGCCACTGATCCAGCCCCTGCCACCATATATGGCCTGAGTATTGTCGAAAAAACAACCATCAGCAAAATTAAAGTGACATACCGGTACTTCGGGTTGATCTTTTCAAAAACGATTCACGTATAGGAAGGAACCGGACCTCAGCGAAGGCCCGGTTTTTCTTTTGCTTCCATTTCATCCAAAAGCTGCTGCGGATCGGAAGAGGCTACCATCAAGTCCTGGTGCTCCTCTTTCACAAATCCGGCCTGGACACTGTGTTCCACGAGCTTCATCACAGGGGTATAGTACCCTCCAATGTTGAAGAGGGCGACAGGCTTCTGATGAATGCCGATTTGTGCCCAGCTGACGGTTTCAAACAATTCCTCAAGCGTGCCGAAGCCGCCGGGGAGAGCGATGAATCCATCGGCCAGTTCACTCATTTTCGCTTTTCGCTCATGGAGGGTGTCCACTTCAATCATTTTCGTAATATCCGGGTGGGGGACTTCTTTATCAAAAAGATGTGTCGGCATGACGCCTGTAACGGACCCGCCATGTGCAAGGACTTCATCAGCCACAGCGCCCATCAGTCCGCTCCGGGCTCCTCCGTAGACGAGTTCAATCCCACGGGAAGCGAGGGCCTGTCCGAGAATTTTCGTCTGTTCAGCGAAGACCGGGCTGCTTCCGGCACTTGACCCGGCAAAAATACAAATGCGTTTCACATGAAACACTCCTTTCCTTTATCGTTATCCTATACAAAAACACCTGACTGATAACAGCCAGGTGCTCGTTGATTATTCGCTGTACACACTGCGGACGACGTTCGTTTGGGAACGGTCAGGACCGACAGAGAAGACAGAAAGCGGAATTCCTGTCAGCTGTGACACACGCTCGATGTAATGGCGTGCATTGGCCGGCAGTTCGCTCAGGTTTTTCACACCCGTGATGTCTTCCGTCCAGCCCGGCATTTCTTCATAGACCGGTTCACATTCAGCGAGAACTTTCAAGCTGGCCGGGAACTCCTCGATGATTTCACCTTTGTACTTATATGCCGTACAAATCTTCAGCGTTTCAATGCCTGTCAGCACATCAATCGAATTCAGGGAAAGATCCGTGATTCCGCTCACACGGCGGGCGTGGCGGACAACAACACTGTCGAACCAGCCGACACGGCGCGGACGTCCTGTTGTCGTTCCGTATTCACGGCCGACTTCGCGGATTTGGTCGCCGGTTTCGTTTTCAAGCTCCGTCGGGAATGGACCATCGCCGACACGTGTCGTATAGGCTTTGGATACACCGACGACGTGCTTGATTTTAGATGGACCGACACCGGAACCGATCGTAACTCCACCGGCAATCGGGTTGGAGGATGTGACGAACGGGTAAGTTCCCTGGTCGATATCGAGCATAACACCCTGGGCGCCTTCGAAAAGTACGCGGCGGCCGTCATCAAGGTTGTCATTCAGGACGACAGACGTATCGCATACATAAGAAGCGATCTTCTGACCATACTCGTAGTACTCATCAAGAATTTCATCCACGGTGAACGGTTCTGTTTCATACACTTTTTCGAACAGACGGTTCTTCTCGGCAAGGTTCTGTTCCAGTTTCTCACGGAAGCTCTCCTTGTCCATGAGATCTGCTATGCGGATTCCTGTACGGGCCGCTTTGTCCATATAAGCCGGTCCAATCCCTTTTTTGGTTGTTCCGATCTTATTGGCGCCCTTTTCTTCCTCCTGAAGCGCATCCAGCTTCAAGTGGTAAGGTAGAATGACGTGCGCACGGTTGCTGATCCGCAGGTTGTCTGTGGAAACACCTTTATCATGAAGGTATTTCAATTCCTCAAGAAGCGCTTTCGGATCAATGACCATGCCATTTCCGAGTACGCAGATTTTATCATCAAAGAAAATCCCTGATGGAATCAGGTGAAGTTTATAAGTTATTCCGTCAAATTTAATCGTGTGTCCCGCATTGTTACCACCTTGGTAACGCGCAACCACTTCGGCATTTTGTGAAAGAAAATCGGTAATTTTGCCTTTACCTTCGTCCCCCCACTGGGTTCCGACTACAACTACTGAAGACATAAGGCACCTCCGCAATGAATTTGGTTATTGGTTTGAATTTCCTTCGTCAGTTTACCAATTCCCGACGTGAAAGTCAACGCTAAATCCGAACATTAATTTCAATAAAATATTTCAATGTTCGATAATAGCCTATATATCAGGCTTTTCTAACAACTTATTAAAACTTATTATCCATTGATTTTAATTATAAAATTACTTATAATCACTTACAAGAGGATAGATATGGAAGGGGTTCTCCCATGTATCAGGAAGAAAGACTGATCGGCGTCATCGAATACTTAAAAAACAACCGCCGCATCACGATTGATCAAATGTGTGAGATGTTCGACATTTCACGAGATACCGCAAGACGTGACCTGGTGAAGCTGGAAGAGCGCAAAGCCATCGTACGGACGCGGGGCGGGGCCATCCTGCCGAAAACCCATGCGGCTATTCAGGATTATACCCATCGTTTGAAGGCTGTATCCTATGAAAAACAGGAAATCGGCAGAAAAGCAGCTTCGTTGATCCATTCGGGGGATCATATCATTTTAGACACATCCACGACCGTACAGGCCTGCGCCAGTCAGATCTCACCGATGGAGATCAAGGTGATTACCAATTCGATTCACCAGGCGGATATCCTCTCCAATGTCGGTCTCGTCTCCATTCAGCTCCTCGGAGGCTACCTGCAGAAGGAGCACCAGTTTCTTTACGGCGCCTCTGTCATTGAACGCCTGAAAAGCTACCATGTCGATAAAGCCTTCATCGGCGTAGTCGGCATCTCTGAACACGGACTGACCCTCGGGCATGAAGAGGACGGAATGGTGAAGAAAAATATGATCAAGCAGGCCGAGGAAGTGATCGTCCTTGCTGATCATACGAAATTCGGGATGACGGAATTCTTCACGTTTGCAGGACTGGAGGATATCGACATGATCATTACCGATCAGGCACCGGAGGAACCCTTCCAGCATCTATTGAAGGAATGCGGAGTAGAATTGATTGTTACAGAAGAGGAGGAGAAGGATTTATGGACTTGATTGCCATCGATCTCGACGGAACGCTTTTGAACAAGGAAAATTCAATCAGTGACGGAAATGCAGAAGCACTTAAGAACGCAAGGGAAAACGGCGTGGAAATCGTTATAGCCACAGGTCGGGCCTATTTCGACGTCCAGAAGATTTTTTCCAGTCTTCCCCTCCAGCCATGGGTCATCAGTGCAAACGGCGCCGTCATCCATACACCGGACGGCACCCTGTTTGAAGAAAAAGCACTGGATCGGGAAGATGCCGGGGAAGCCTTGGAGTGGCTGGAGCAGGAGGATTATTATTATGAGGTATTCAGCGGATCATCGATTTACACGCCGCAGAATGGACGGGAACTTCTTCATGTGGAGATGGACCGCCTCCTCAGCGCCAACCCGGAAACCGATCAGCAGAGCTTGAGGCATGCACTGGATAAGCAGTTCAGTCAAAACGGCTTCGCTTTTGTCGAATCCTATGAGGAGATCGTCGAGTCAAAGGACCCGATGTACAACATCCTCGCTTTCACGTTCGATCTGGATAAACTCGAAAAAGGCAGAGAGAAGTTCCGTGACCATCCATCGTTCACGATGGTGAGTTCTGCCGAGCATAACTTTGAGCTTGAGGACCACACCGCCTCCAAAGGCAGTGCCCTGAAGTCGGTAGCAGATCACCTCGGCATCCCGATGGACCGGACAGCGGCCGTCGGAGACAGTCATAACGACCTTTCCATGCTGAAGGCCGCCGGAAGGAGTGCCGCAATGGAAAACGCGGTCCGTGATGTGAAAGAAGCAAGCGATTACATCACAAAATCCAATGATGAGGATGGCGCGGCCTATGCCATCACGCACTACTTTTCTTAAGATCACCCACGACCCAGCGTGACTCTCCGGGAGGCGTGATGGGTGGTGATCATCATACATGGCTTCACAGAAGCTGCAAAAAAAGACGCTCCTCCAGATCTCCCCTCTGGATGTGAGCGTCTTTTCGTTTCTTTCTTTTGTCAGGCCGGTGGTATATCGGCATCGGTATAACGGTGGTCAAGGTCGACGAACTTGTTGTACTCCTTCACGAAGGCAAGTTCGACGTTTCCGACCGGACCGTTACGCTGTTTAGCGATAATGATTTCAATGATGTTCTGGCTTTCGGATTCTTTATCATAATAGTCATCACGATAAAGGAATCCGACGATATCAGCATCCTGCTCAATCGATCCGGATTCACGAAGGTCCGACATCATCGGGCGTTTATCCTGACGGGATTCCACACCACGGGAGAGCTGGGACAGGGCAATCAAAGGCACGTTCAGCTCACGGGCAAGACCTTTCAGGGAACGGGAGATTTCAGAAACCTCCTGCTGACGGTTTTCTTTGGAATTCGCGCTTCCCTGGATCAACTGCAGATAGTCGATCAAAATCATGCCGAGTCCGTGTTCCTGCTTCAGGCGGCGGCATTTGGAGCGGATTTCACTCACGCGCACCCCGGGGGTGTCGTCAATGTAGATGCCGGCGTTGGACAAGCTTCCCATCGCCATGGTCAACTTGTTCCAGTCTTCCGTTTCCAGGCTTCCGGTACGCAGACGCTGGGCATCGATGTTTCCTTCTGCGCAGAGCATACGGGAAACGAGCTGGTCAGCCCCCATCTCCAAACTGAAGATGGCGACGTTCTCATCTGTGTGTACGGCGACGTTCTGGGCGATGTTCAAGGCGAAGGCCGTCTTACCCATCGATGGACGCGCAGCGATAATGATCAAATCATTCCGCTGGAAGCCGGATGTGATGTGATCAAGGTCACGGTAGCCCGTCGGAATACCTGTCGTCGATCCATCGTTCATGTGCAGCTGTTCAATGTTGTCATACACATCGATCAGGACGTCTTTAATGCTTTTGAAAGCACTGGAATTTTTCCGCTGGGATACTTCTAATATGTCCTTCTCTGCGGAGTTCAGGACATCGTCAATCTCTTCTTCCTCCGAATATCCTGTCGTCACAATGTTCGTAGCGGTTCTGATCAAACTGCGGAGCGTCGATTTTTCACCGACGATGTTCGTATAATAACCGACGTTGGCGGCGGTCGGCACCGAGTTTGCGATATCCGTCAGATAGGAAACTCCGCCGACCTCCTCCAACACCTTATTGTTGGAAAGAGCCGTGGTGACCGTAACCAGGTCGATCGGCTCGCCTCTGTCCGCAAGCGTCAGCATCACTTCGAATATCCGCTGGTGGCTTGCTCGATAAAAATCTTCCGGAAGTAAATTCTCTGCGGCTGTCGACATTGCTTCAGGTTCTAAAAAGATCGCACCAAGCACCGCCTGCTCTGCTTCTATATTATGAGGCGGGGTACGGTCGTTCCACATTTCACTCACTAGCTTTTCCTCCTCTGAATCGTTAACACCAATACATCATATTAACTCATATTCTGACCGCTGTCCATATGCCGGAAAGGGCAGAAGTAAAAGCGCCCTGTTCATCCGGACAATGGACAGGGCGCCTCTTTGATACATTTATTTTTCAGCGATGTGGACACGGATCGTGCCTGTCACTTCCGGGTGAAGCTTCACAGGAACGTTCGAGTATCCAAGCGTACGGATCGGATCATCCAGCTCAATTTTCCGTTTGTCGATCTTGATGTTGTGATCCTTCTTCAACTGCTCGGCGATCTGCTTGCTCGTAATCGATCCGAAAAGACGGCCGCTGTCGCCGGATTTCGCATCAAGCTTCACTTCCAGATCAGCGAGCTGATCCTTAAGGCGCTTCGCTTCTTCCACTTCTTCCTGAGCCTGCTGCTCAACCTTGGCATCCTTGGCTTTCTGCGCCTGCATATTGCCTTTGGTCGCCTCGACAGCCAGGTTGTTCTTCAGAAGGTAGTTACGCGCATAACCGTCGTTCACTTCTTTGATTTCGCCTTTTTTCCCTTTACCTTTTACATCCGTTTTGAATATTACTTTCATTCTGTGTCTCCCCCTTCAAAATATTCGTCAATAATATCCTGCAGCAAATCTCTGGCATCTTCAATCGTTGTGTCTTCCAGCTGTGTAGCCGCATTGGTCAGATGCCCCCCGCCATTCATCTTCTCCATGATGACCTGGACGTTGATATCGCCGAGGGAACGGGCACTGATGCCGATTCGGCCGTCACTGCGTTCAGATATGACAAACGATGCGACAATTCCACTCATCGTAAGCAGCGTATCCGCAGCTTGAGCGATGATGACAGGACCATAGGATTCACCGTGGTCGCCTGTTGATATGGCTATCCCATCTCTATATATGGATGCCTTCTCAATCAACTTGCTCCGCCTTACATAGACATCCAGATCCTCTTTCATGAATTTCTGGACCTGGACGGTATCCGCTCCTTTGGATCGCAGGTAGGAAGCGGCATCAAACGTTCGTGAGCCCGTACGGAGCGTGAAGCTCTTCGTATCGACGATGATCCCGGCAAGCAGGGCCGTCGATTCAAGCATGGACAGCTTCAGCTTCTTCGGCTGGTATTCCAATAGCTCGGTGACAAGCTCGGCCGTGGAAGAAGCATACGGCTCCATATAGACGAGCGTCGGGTCCTTGATGAACTCCTCCGCCCGGCGGTGGTGATCGATGACGACGACATGCTCGGTCTTGGACAGCAGTTTTTCCTCCATGACCATGGACGGTTTGTGCGTATCGACGACGACGAGCAGTGTATTATTCGTCACCATTTCGAGCGCATCTTCCGGCGGGATGAAGTACTGCCACAAGTCTTCGTCCTTTTCAATCTCTTCGACCATCCGCTGCACGCCTGTATCGATATCATCCGGATCCAGGACGATGGCTGCTTTTTTGTCGTTGGCCTGAGCGATTTTCAGTATGCCGATGGAAGCCCCGATCGAGTCCATATCCGGCGATTTGTGTCCCATAATCAAGACTTTTTCACTCGCCTGGACGAGCTCCTTCATGGCGTGGGAGATGACCCGTGCCCGTACACGCGTCCGTTTCTCCATCGGGTTGGTTTTACCGCCGTAGAAGCGGACCTTCCCGGAATCATCCTTGATGGCCACCTGGTCGCCGCCGCGGCCGAGAGCAAGATCCAGACTCGACTGAGACAGCTCCCCGAGTTCAGGCAGGCTGATCGGACCGACACCGATACCGAAACTCAGTGTCAGCGGGACGTTCTGATCGGTAATCAGTTCCCGGACATCATCCAGGATTTCGAACTTCGCTTTTTCAAGCGTGTAAAGAATTTCCTGATTCATCACAGCCATAAACCGTTCCTGTGATGTACGTTTCAAATAGATGCCGTAGTCCCCGGCCCATTTGTTCAGTATGGAGGTTACCTGGGAGTTGATATGGCTTTTCGCTGTATCATCCATTCCCTGCGTAATTTCCTCATAGTTATCAAGAAAAATGATCGCAAGTACGGTCTGTTCGTTTTCATAACGGTTATGAATCTCGGTCTGCTGTGTCCGATCAAATAGATATAGCAGGCGCTCCTCCCGTTTGACAACTGTTTGGAGTTTATAGCCGTCGATCGTAATCCACACTTCATCCTCCTCTTCCTTCAAGGCAGGAATCAGCTGATCCGACAGCTTTTTCAGGGACTCTCCGACAACCGTATCTTCATTGGTGAACCGGTTCATGTACGGATTGGCCCATTCGACGGTGTAATTCTCGCTGTAAAGGATAATTCCGATCGGCATTTCCAACAGGGCTTCCTCGCCCACCTTTTTCACCCGGTAGGAAAGGGTCGATATATATTCTTCGGTTTCATTGATCATGTGCTGTTCGGTGCGGACACTATAGAATATCGATGCAGCAAGGAACAGCGTCATCAATAATCCGAGCATCCACTGATAATACCAGATAAACCCGAGCAGAATTAAGGAAATCGCATAGATGATCCATAAGTGTCCGCTCATAGTTGGTTTCTTAAAAAAGTTCGGCATTGCATTCAGCTCCTACCATCTTCTCCGAGCTAGTTTTTTTTCTTCTCACTGACATAGCTGCGCAGTGGAAATCCTAAATCAATTATACCTAAAATTCGAACAAGATACATGATCAATCCCGGAGAAAGTAATGAAAAAACGATCACCAGGACAGGGACAGCCTTCGGCCACTTCTTCTGTGATGCGTAATAGAAGACGAATGAAAAGCCTTGGATGGCAAGCAGTGTGCCCGCCACAATGAAGACGTTGATGGCTCCGAAATACACCCAGCCTTCCCGATCTGTCACCACATAGTTCAAAATCATCGCAAAGAAGTAATACCACAGAATAGACGTCGGCAATCGGAAATTTTTAAATGAAGCAAAGGCATAGGATTTATTTTCGATCCTGTTCATGAGCTTGAACGTCAGCCACAAACTGATCAAGGCCGTGATGACGCTTGTCATGACGAAAATACTTGGGATGATGTCCGGGATGAAGGTAATCGCTTCACGGACTGTGTCCACAGCTTCCTCTGAGCTCTCCCCCTGTGGGAAGATGCCCATCGTAGATTCCACCGTGTCTAAACTATCGCTCATCCCTGCTGTCAGTTCATCAATAAGATTGATCCCGAGAAGCAGCTGGACAAGTCCCATACCGAGGACAAGTCCTCCCGTATACCCGACGGTTCCAAGAGCAAGAGATTCATAGGCTGAACGGCCGGCATGCAGGACGCCGCCGGATACCACGCCCCCGATTCCCGCTGTGAGTGTAAAGGGAATGGAAAGGACCGGAACGATCAGCAGACTGAAGATCATCGTTAAACAAAACAGGAGCAGGCCGGACTTCCAGCCATGACGGCTGCTGTAATAAATGTATGGCACCGGCAGAACGAACAGGAGTAACGATCCGATTCCTCCCGGCAGGAAAATAATTACCAATAACAATAGCAGATATATCCCTGCCATTAAAGCCCCTTCGGTTATTCTTTTAGAGTTATTCATATTCAGGTAGCACCTCGACTTTTTTCGCGCTGTCTTAACCACCCTATTTTAACATATGTACGGTTTGTACGGGTTGTTGTTTACTCACGCCTGTTCTGTCTTGGTGAACAAGTGTGAGTCTGGTATGATGAATGAAATTCCACCTGAGGAGGATGTTCATGCTGACCGATTATCACGTGCATATGGCTGAAACAGGAAATTTAGACGTCGACTATCTGAGAACCTACATACAAAAAGCAAAAAACGAAGGCATTCAGGAATTAGGCATTTCTGAACATGCGTATTTTTTCCAGGAGACAAAGGAGATTCTCTCCAATCCGTGGGTCAACAACCGACGGACCCTCGATTTCGACACCTACCAGCAGATGTTTGATGAAGCCGAAAAGCAGGGACTTCCCATTAAGATGGGCATCGAGATGGATTACATGCCCGGTAAGGAAAAAGAGATGGAAGCCTTTATCGATACCCATCCCTTCGATTATGTGATCGGGTCCGTGCACTGGATCGACGAATGGGGCATCGATCTGGCCATTTACCGCGAGGAATATGAAAAAAGAGATTTGAAAGACGTCTATGAGCAGTACTTCGACCGCGTCGTCACCCTCGCTGAATCCGGGCTGTTCGACTTTGTCGGCCATATCGATGTGATCAAAGTATTCGGCTATCGTCCGGATGACCGTGATTTTCTTATCGGGCAGTACAAGCGGGCGGCGGAAGCGCTGGCTTCTACAAATACACTTATTGAAATCAGTACCGCCGGCCTGAGGAAACCGGTCGGGGAGCTGTATCCTGACCCTGATCTATTGAGCATCTGCAGGGGAGCCGGAGTTGGAATCGTTCTCTGCTCTGATGCCCATAAGCCGGACCATATCGGCTACCGCTATGATGCCGCCATCGACCTTGCGAAATCCGCCGGCTATACGCATATCCATACGTTTACGAACCGGAAGGCTGAACGTCATCCGATCGGGTAAACAAGAAAAAGCACGTGTCCTCCCGTAGACTTGTCCTATGTTGAGTTGATCGTCACGTTCCGCTTATCGGTGGATGCTTGCCGCGGGCACGGCCTCAGCTAACTCGGACAGGAAAACCACCTGCCCGAGTGGATCTTCGACTCGCGCTGTTCCCGCAGGCGTCACCACCGAACGCTTCTCGTGACAACCGCGTATTCCTTATGAAGGAAATCGGATGTACCGAATGATAAAGCGATAAGTTCAGCGGAGCAATTGCTGAATTGTTTGCATGAATGTGAGACTGCTTCAGAGTCTTTTTTGCCTGGAAGCACTAGAAAAACACCACGTTCCCTTAACAAGTTGAAAGGCCGGACTCCATTGAAGGAGTCCGGCCTTTTTTCATAATCTGTGCTGAGTCATTAATAGCTGATTGGAGCTCCCGGTCCGACTGGTATCCCAACGAGTACCCAGACAAGTAAGAGCAGCAGCCATGCAAGCAGGAAGGCGACCGAATACGGAATCATCATGGAGATGAGGGTACCGATGCCGAGCTTCTTGTCATAACGCTGAGCAAATGCAATGACCACTGGGAAGTACAAGAGCAGCGGGGTAATCATATTCGTCACAGAGTCCGCAATCCGGTACAGCAGTGTCGTGAATTCCGGGGAATACCCGAGATTCATCATGATCGGAACGAACACCGGTGCAAGAATCGTCCATTTCGCCGAAGAACTTCCGATAAAGAAGTTGACGACCATCGTCAGGCCGAGGAACGTCAGGATCAGCCCGATGCCGTCAAATCCTGTGGAATCAAGAAAATCAGCGCCTTTGAAAGCGATGACGGTTCCAAGATTGGTTTCACGGAAGTAAGCAATAAACTGACCGGCCGTAAAGGCGAGAGCGATGTAGCCGCTCATCGTGGCCATCGTTTTTCCTAACAGTTTGGTCAAGTCTTTGTCATTGGAAATCTCCTTGACGACAATCCCGTAAATCAGTCCCGGGACGAGGAACAGGATGAAAATAACAAAGACCAGGGCGTTGAAGAACGGCGATTCGATATAAGCCCCGTCCCCGCGCAGCGGCCCGAAGGAAAGATAGGCCATCAAGGCGAAGGTAAGGAGGAAACCGATACCAGCCCGGCGCATCCCTTTTTTCTCCAAGGCCGTCAGTTCATCAATATCCCCGGCTTCGTCCCCTTTATAAGTGCCTAGACGCGGTTCTACAATTTTATCAGTCACGAATGTACCGACAATCGTAATCAATGCGACCGAAACAGCGGCAAAGAAATAGTTCATCGTCACCGTAATCGTATCGGCGTAGGCAGGGTCAATGGTACTGGCCGCATCAGCCGTCAACTCAAGCAGAATGGCATCCGTGGACGTCAGCGCCAGGTTGGCACCGAAACCACCGGAGACACCAGCGAAGGCCGCAGCCAGACCAGCAAGCGGGTGACGTCCCAGTCCAAGGAACAGGACAGCGCCAAGCGGCGGAAGAACAACATATCCGGCGTTAACCGCCACACTGGACATAACACCGGCAAATACAAGCGCAGCTGTAAGCAGGCGGCGCGGGAAGGAAAAGACGATGCCCTTCAGCGAGGCGTTGATCAGTCCTGTCTGTTCCGCAAGCCCGATACCGAGCATCGTTACAAGAACGGCGCCAAGCGGCGGAAAGCCGATGAAGTTTTCAACGGCACTGTTGAATATATACTCCAGTCCACTGAGACTGAATAGGTTTTTGACTTCGACCACTTCTCCTGAGGTCGGGTTGGTGACAGATACACCGGAGAAGATGCCGGAAATCACCACGACAAGCGCTGCCAGAATGGCAAACAGCAGCAAAGGAGAGGGCAGCTTATTCCCCAGCCACTCGATCCCGTCTAATATACGGAAGAGAAGCTTTTTCGGGGCAGAAGCTTCTTTTTGTTGAGCATTCATAATGGTCCTCCTTGTTTTTTTATTTAATACTTACAAATAAGGTCGGCATTAAATTTAACAAGGGATTGTCTCAAAGTCAAAGTTTATGTTTCACTTTTACAAAAACCACATACAAATCAACCCACAGGCAGATCATTAGACGGCAAGATCGAACGTTCCTCATTATAAAGTTCCCCCTATACAGAGCGGCCACGTTCCGCTTATCGGTGGATGCTTGCCGCGGGCGTCACCACCGAACGCTCCTCGTAACCTCACCCAAAAAGAGAACGATTTTCCGTTAAACAGAAGATCGCCTCTTATTATTAGACTGAATATAATCGAAAATGAACTTTTTTCAATTACGTATGGGGCACAGACCGTTCCGGAAGAACGAGTGGGCCGGGGAGGAAGATCGGGCGCGGAAAGGGAAGGGCTTACGCTCCTGGCGGTAAGACAGAAAAAAAGCTTGTAAAGAAACATAGGTTTCTTTACAAGCTGAGACCGGCCTGCTCAGGCCGGTCTTTTGTTTATTTAAGAGTTAAATAATCCACCTGACGGATGTCGGCAATCTCAGAAAGTTGATCAGCCGCCTGCTTATCAATGGCTTTATCGACGGTTAAGACCATGACCGCTTCTCCACCTTCGTTTGCACGTCCGACCTGCATCGTTGCAATGTTGACGTCCTGCTCAGCGAGCAGACTTCCGACACGGCCGATGGCTCCAGGCTGGTCGGTATGGTGAATGACAATCAAATGACCTTCCGGAACGATATCGATGGAGTATTGGTCGAGCTGCACGATCCTCGCTCCAAGTCCATTCAACCGGGTACCGGCTGCACTTCGTGTTTCCTTGTCGGTTTCAATTTCAACCGTAATGAGGTTCGTGAACCCTTTCGTTTTCGTAGACTTCTGCTCATTGATGGTAATCCCTTTATCCGCAGCTGTCTTATAGGCGTTGACATCGTTAACGCGGCTGCCGATGTAACGACCGAGGATGCCTTTCACCGCAATTCTCGTCAACGGAGTCGTATCGATGTCGAGAAGTTCACCACTGTAGTAGACATTGATCTTTTCAAATGTGCCTTCCGCAATGCGGGACACAAAAGAACCAAGACGTTCGGAAAGCGTAAAGTATGGAGACAGTTTCTCCATCATTTCAGTAGAAACCGAAGGCAGATTGACCGGGTTTCTTACGGTTCCGCCGCGCAGCAGTTCGAGCACATCAGCACTGACATCTGTCGCAACGTTTTCCTGCGCTTCCACGGTACTTGCACCGAGGTGAGGAGTGGCAATCACTTCAGGAAGGGACAGCAGCGGATGCTCGGTTGCCGGTTCTTCTTCAAATACATCAAGAGCCGCTCCTGCAATTTTCCCGGATTTAACTGCCTCATACAAGGCATTCTCCTCCACGATTCCGCCGCGGGCACAGTTCAAAATACGGGCACCGTCTTTCATGAGTGCGATCGCTTCTTCATTAATCAAATGCTTCGTTTTTTCAATCAGCGGCGTATGTACAGTCAGGAAATCCGCCTGCTGCAACACTTCTTCCAATGTACCGTGAGTGACGCCTGCCTTCTGCGCTTTTTCTTCATTAAGGAAAGGATCAAAGGCTACGACCTTCATGCGGTGCCCTTTTGCACGCTGGGCCACCTCGCGTCCGATCCGTCCAAATCCAACAATCCCGAGTACTTTGTCCTTCAGCTCCACACCGACGAACTTCTTACGTTCCCAGCGTTTCTGCTGAAGCTGGTGATACGCCTGAGGGATGTTGCGGGCCAGGGACATGAGCATCGCCATAGTGTGTTCGGCTGTGGAAATCGTATTGCCATCCGGGGCGTTCACGACAATCACACCATTGTCGGTGGCCGCATCCAAATCGATGTTATCAACACCGACACCGGCACGGCCGATGATTTTCAGGTGGGTTCCATGTTCGATGACTTCACGCGTCACCTGTGTCTGGCTGCGGACAATCAATGCTTCTGCGGAGCCGACCGCTTCCAACAGTTCCTCATGGGACATGGACGTTTCCTTAATGATTTCTATATCATCCGCTTCTCGGAGCGGTTTGATGCCTTCCTCGCTCAATGGATCACTAATTAACACTCGGTGCATGGATTAATCCTCCCTTGTAAAATCGAGGTACGCGGCCTGAGCTGCTGCTGTACCCGCACCCGGTTCAAACGTATGACCAAGGCGCTTCAGAATGATTTCGATAATGCCGATATACTGCAGAACATTGGCCGGACGGGAGTACCCCATATGGCCGACACGGAAGATTTCACCCTTCAGCTGTTTCTGTCCGCCGGCAAGCTGCAGGCCGAATTCTTCTCTTGCCAGTTTTCTCAACTGCTCGGCTTCGAACGTTTCCGGCCGGACGGAGGTGACCGTCGTGGATGCCTCTCCATCGGAAACGAGCAGAGGAATTTGAAGAGCCTGAAACGCTTCACGTGTCATCTGCTTCATTAATGCATGACGTTCATACACTTTTTCCAACGTTTCTTCCTCTAAAAGACGCAGCGCTTCCTGCAGTCCAAACAGCAGGGAAAGAGCCGGAGTGTACGGGGTCTGACCGGCCATCAGCTGCTTCCGGTAGACGCGCAGATCCAAATAAAAGCGCGGTCTCGGGTTCTGATCAATGACCGTCCAGGCAGAATCCGCCACTGCAACAAACGCAAGACCGGCCGGGAGCATCATCGCCTTTTGTGAACCGGAGACTAAGATATCGATTCCAGAGGCGTCCATATTCAAACCAGCGCCGCCGATCGAAGAGACACCATCAACAATGACAAGAGCCTCACTGACTTCCTTCACTTTTTCAGCGACGGCCTCCACCGGGTGCATAACTCCGGTCGATGTTTCACAGTGCGTCACGAATACAGCCTTGATTTCCGGGTTCTCCTGTAGAGCCCGTGTGACCTCTTCGACCTTCACAGCCTCTCCCCATGTGACATCGAGACGATGGACATTCAATTCATAGGTTTGACAAATCTGGGCAAAACGATCACCGAAAGCACCGGCAACAACGACAAGCACTTCATCTCCCGGCTGGGTGGCATTGACAACAGCAGATTCCAGCGCGGACGTCCCGCTTCCTGTTATAACGAGAACGTCACCGGATGTACCGAAGACCGGCTTCAACCTCGGGGCGATGTCCTGCATCAATTCCTTGCATTTTTCTCCTCTGTGTCCAATCATCGGCTGACTCATACTGCGGTCCACACTCGGCGGGATCGGCGTCGGTCCCGGAGTATGAAGCAAATCCCATTCACGCTTCATTCGACTTGTACCTCCTATTTATTCAATGCTCTCTTTTCATCTTTTAGACGCGTTAAAACGTTAGAAAAGAATTGGATATTCTATAATCCTATCAGAAGTAAACCCGATGTCAATGTAATGGGAATATTCTGTTTAAAGCAGGATAAGCCTGTGTTTTCCCGCGTATGCCAAAGGATTAGACAAAAATAGACTTTGCTTTTTTTCTTATTTATTTGTATAATTCAAAAAGTAATTATTTTTAGAAAATTTAAACTATAGGGGGAGTCACTTTGAGAAAACATCTGTTGGTGCTTTTCGGATTGATGTTTGTGCTCGTACTTGCAGCGTGCAGCGGCGGGGACAGTGAAACATCATCTGAATCAGGAGAAGGTAATGAGGAAACATCAGAAGGAACAGAAGAAAGCAGTGCTTCAGGAGAACAGGAAATCACGATTACATCTAAAAGTGAGATCCCAAGCATGGACCCGTCCTTGATTACGGATTCCGTCGGATTCCAATGGGCAGGGGAAACCTACGAGGGACTTTACCGACTCGATGAAAACAGCCAGCTTGTCAACGGAATGGCGGAAAGCTCTGAAGTGAGCGAAGACGGCCTGACGTGGACATTCAACCTGCGTGACGCCGAATGGTCAAACGGCGACCCGGTTACCGCTGATGATTTCGTTTACGCGTGGAGAAGAGCGGTTGATCCGGAAGTGGGATCCGAGTACGGTCCATACTTCCTTGGTGGGATTATTAAAAATGCGACAGAAATCAGCAACGGGGAAGCTTCCCTGGAAGACCTCGGAGCAACAGCTGTAGATGATAAAACACTTGAAGTCGAACTGGAAAAGCCGGTTCCTTACTTTGAGTCCATGACGGTCTTCATCACGTTCATGCCGCTGAACCAGGCATACGTTGAAGAACAGGGGGACAAGTTCGCAACAGAAGCGGAATATACCATTTCCAACGGACCGTTCGAAATGACAGAGTGGAGCCACGGCGAAGGCTGGTCCATCGAAAAGAGCGATTCGTACTGGGATAACGAAACGGTACAGCTTGAAAAAATCAATGCTAAAGTTGTAAAAGAGGTTTCCACCGGTGTGAACCTTTATGAGTCCGGTGAAATTGATCAGACAGAATTGAATGCGGAATTTGTCGACCAGTATCGTACGAACGAAGCGTTCAACGTCGTCGAAAAACCATACTTATATTTCTTCAAGTTCAACCAGGAAAATAACGAGGCCCTTGCCAATGTGAATGTACGTAAGGCGATTTCCTACGGGATCGATCGTCAAGGTCTTGTCGATGTCATCCTGAATGACGGATCCGTCCCTGCAGAAGGCTATGTACCATCCAACTTCGTGTCCATGCCGGACAGTGAGGAAGATTTCCGCGAGGCACAAGGGTCACTTGTAGAATCCAATGTTGAGAAAGCAAAAGAGCACTGGGACAAGGCCCTTGAGGAACTCGGTACAGATTCTGTTGAAATCGAGCTGCTTGGTGATGATACCGGGACATCCAAAGATGCTCTTGCGTATTACAAAGGACAGCTTGAGGAAAACCTGGAAGGATTGACAATCAAACTTCTGGAAGTTCCATTTAAAGAACGTGTCCGCCGTGATAACAATTCCGAATTCGAAATCGAAGCGGCTACGTGGGGACCAGACTACGTGGACCCGAACACGTACTTGAACATGTACCTGACAGATGGTCAGAACAACAACATGGCGTACTCCAGCGAAGAGTATGACAGCTTAATTGAAAAAGCCAACACAGAATACGCCCAGGACCCGGCGAAGCGTTTTGAAACCTTCCTGGAAGCCGAGAAGCTGCTTCTTGAAGAAGATCAGGCTGTGGCTCCTATCTATCAGGATGCTAAAGCACAACTGTTCCGCCCGTCCATTAAAGGCGTGTATTCTACAGCAACAGGCCCTGAATTCGAATTCAAGTGGGCTTACGTTGAAGAGTGATTCTATCCTATAAAAAAGCAGGAGCTTTTTAGCTCCTGCTTTTTTATATGTAGATAACTCCCATTTACCCCAACGCCTCCAGTCTTCCTTATTCAAGTAAAATGCTTTCGATTACGGTAAGTGGACGTCTCCCTGCACGTATACGACACATCATTCAGGGTTCCTGTCATGACCCGTACGGCATGTTTTTGTGAAACAAGGATCGTTTAGAGCCTTCATCATTTGGTGAAGTCACGAGGAGCGTTCGGTGGTGACGCCTGCGGGAACAGCACAGGTCGAAGATCCACTTGGGCAGGTGTTCTTTCTGCCCAAGTTAGCTGAGGCCGTACCCGCGGCAGGCATCCACCGATAAGCGGAACGTGACCGTTCTACCCAAATGGTGGTCAAGGTTCCTCACTCACCAGCTTGAAAGGCAGGAGCCATAAGCTCCTGCTTTTTTACTTTTATTTACACCTTACACCCTCTCCCTTGAAATCCGGGTGACTCCCGCTGTATAGTCTAAGGATAACGAGAAAAGGGGTGGTGTCATGAAACGCCATTACATCCGAGGCTTGTATTATATGGCAGGCCTTTTCATTATGACCGCTGGTATTGCCTTGACGATTCAATCCTCCCTCGGTACCTCTCCTTTTGACGCCCTTCTTGTAGGACTGCACCGGACATTCGGATTGACGATCGGTAGCTGGGAAATTGTTGTCGGCCTGACGATGATCCTGTTTAATGCGGCGGCATCGAGGAAAAAACCGGAACTTTTCGCTGTCATCACCTCTCTGATGACAGGGGCAGGGATTGATTTCTGGGTGTTTCTTCTAAGAGAATCCGTCCAGCCGGCAACGGGAGCCGTACAGTTTATCTGCCTGATCAGCGGCATGATCATTGCCGGTTTCGGGATTGCGATGAACCTTCAGGCAGATTTCGCACCGAATCCCTTCGACCGGATGATGCTTGTGATTAAAGATTTAACAGGATGGAATGTTTCGATATCGAGAGCCTTCATCAGCATCATTCTTGTCATTCTGGCGGCCTTGTTTGGAGGAGCCGTGGGAATCGGCACCGTGATCATTACCATTTTCAGCGGGTATATCATTAATATCTTTATGAAGATGATTGACCAGTTCGACCAGCGCACCTTCCAGGCTGCTCCACTGAGAGAGTCGTAACGTTACGATTCTCTCAGCAGCAATGCCTCCTGAGGACCGAAAAATTCATAGTGCATCGCATCCTCCTTCACACCCCACTCGGTCAGACTGCTGTACACTGCTGTCATAAACCCCTTCGGTCCACAGAAGTAAAATTCAGCATCTTTCGGAACCGTCCGCTGAAGGATATCCAGATTGATAAACCCCCGCTCATGGAACGATCCGGAGCGGATATCTTCCTCAGTCGGCTGTTCATAAACGAAACAGGCCTTCCTCTTCATCATTTCCTCCCTGAACGCATGAACGCTTCCGCTTCTTGCGGCATGGACAACATAAATATCCCGTTCAGGCTGCCGGGCTGCCGCTTCTTTCTGCATGCTCATCAAAGGAGTCAATCCTGCTCCTCCGCTGATTAGAACGAGCGGACGCTTATGATCATCCAGATGGAAATCGCCGGCCGGAACGCTTACCGGAAGCGCATCTCCAACGTTCACATGGTCATGCAGCCACGTCGAAACGATCCCGGCTGGAACACCTTCTGATCCTGCCTCACGTTTGACGGTGATTCTGAAATAACCACTGCCCGGAGCATCAGATAAGCTGTACTGACGAAGATGATCATAAGACTCCCCTTCGATCTCTGCCTTCACCGTAATGTATTGACCAGCTTTGTAACGGGGCAGTGGGCGCTCATCTTCCGGCTGCAGGTAAAAGGACGTCATTTCATCACTTTCCTTCACTTTATCCACGACCTGCATCAACCTCCAGTCTGCCCAGCCACCCTTCTGATCCTCGGCTGCTTCATACAAATCTTTTTCCACATCGATGAAAACACCTGCAATGACACCGTAAGCCTCTCCCCAGGCTCCAAGGATTTCATCCGTCGCCTGCTCGCCAAGCACTTCCTTCATCGCCTTCAGCAGATATTCACCAACAATCGGATAATGTTCCGGCTGAACATTCAAGCTTCGATGCTTTTCCGCAACGGTTCTCACCTGAGGAAGCACCGCCCCAAGGTTTTCGATGTGAAGAGCTGCCATGTAAACCATATTCGCCAAGGCTCTCGGCTGGTCTCCCGCACGTTGGTGGGTCTGGTTGAAAATGTTTTTAAGCTCCGGGTAATTTTCAAAAAGTCGTTTGTAAAACAAGGTCGTAATGGCCTCCCCATGCTCCTCCAGCACAGGAACGGTGGCCTTGATAATCCGTACAGTCTTTTCATCAAGCGGATGTTTAACGTGATTGGTCATCATTCAAACCCCTTTAAAAGATGTATTTTGTATACACCTTTATTGTATCGAAAGGGACGTCTTCTGCAACGTCTTTTTCACAAAAAGATTTGACAATTCGAAGGCAATCTTCTCACCGCTTTCCATAGAAATACATGTGGTATGATAAAGGAAACTGGAAAACAAAAGGGGTGCCGGACATGCATCTGAAGAAATATACGGATTATGCCCTGAGGGTACTGATGTTTGCCGGGTCCAAGGAAGACGGTGCCCTGGCGAATAAAAAGGAAATTTCCGAGGTGTTTCATATATCTGAAAACCATCTGGGGAAAATCATTCATGAATTGAGCAGGCTCGGTCTGATTGAAACGATCCGGGGAAGAGCTGGAGGAATTCGTCTGGCTGAAGAACCGAAAGATATAAACATTGGAAGCGTCGTACGGGCGATGGAGGATAATTTCCACCTGTTGGAGTGCTTTGACTGCGGCTCGGATTACTGTGTCCTTACACCGGCCTGCCGGCTGAAGCGTGCCCTGCACGAAGCCCTGGCCGCATTCTTTCAAGTGCTGGACAGCTATACACTGGCGGACTTACTGGATAATCGGGGAGAACTGCAGAAGCTGATGGGGCTGGCCTGAACATAAAAAAACCGTGAAGTCTTTAAAAGACTTCACGGTTTTTAGTAACGCTGCTATTACTCAGTAGAGTAAGGAAGCAGGGCCATTTGACGAGAGCGTTTGATCGCTTTTGTCAATTTACGCTGATATTTAGCAGAAGTTCCAGTTACTCGACGAGGAAGAATTTTTCCACGGTCAGAGACGAAACGTTTCAGCAAATCAACATCTTTATAGTCGATGTGTGTGATTCCGTTAGCTGTGAAGAAACACACCTTTTTACGTTTTCCGCGTCCACGACGTGCCATGTAGCATTCACTCCTTTCTGATTAAAATGGTAGATCGTCGTCTGATATATCGATGGGTTCCCCATTATCTGCGAATGGGTCATCGTTTCGTTGATTATTATTATTGGAACCGAAGTTGTTTCCTGATGGTTGATTCTGATTTGGCTGGTATCCTGAACCTCCACGGTTTCCTCCGCCCTGCGAAGAACCACCCTTGGATTCTAGGAATTGTACGCTGTCTGCAACGACTTCGGTTACAAACACACGCTTGCCTTCCTGATTGTCGAAACTGCGGGACTGTAAACGTCCGTCCACTCCGACAAGACTGCCTTTACTCATGAAATTCGCAAGGTTCTCCGCTGCTCTTCTCCAAACGACACAGTTGATGAAATCGGCATCGCGATCTCCCTGATTGTTTGAGAACGGGCGGTTGACAGCGATCGTAAAGTTGGCGACAGCTACTCCGTTTGGCGTATAGCGTAAATCAGGATCCTTCGTCAATCTGCCGGCTAGTACGACACGATTTAACACCAGAATCACTCCTTATTTGTCATCTTCGCGTACTGCGATGTGGCGGATAATATCATCCGTGAACTTCGCCTGACGGTCGAATTCATTGATCGCTTCACGTGTACCGTTGAAATCAACTGTTACGTAGATTCCATCACGGTGGTCGTTAATTTCATAAGCAAGACGGCGCTTGCCTAGTTCTTTAACTTCCTGGATCTCCGCTCCGTTATCTGTAAGGATTTTGCTGAAACGATCTTTGACAGACGTTTTCGCTTCCTCCTCGATATCTGGGCGGATGATATACATGATTTCGTATTTTCTGTTCATCCGTTTTCACCTCCTTATGGACTTAACGGCTCCTTTTTCGTAAAGAGGAGCAAGGAGTAATTCGTTTAATTACTCACAATATAGTATTGTAACAAACTTGTCCTCACTTTACAACCTTTTGTGGAGGGTTCCCCGCTTATACGTTAAAACGGAAATGGATGACGTCACCGTCTTTGACCAGATATTCTTTTCCTTCAAGGCGGACACGGCCGCGGTCGCGGGCTGCCCCCATGGTTCCCGCGTCGACAAGATCCTCATAGGACACTGTCTCAGCACGGATGAAGCCGCGCTCGAAGTCCGTATGAATGATGCCGGCCGCCTGCGGAGCGGTCATGCCTTCCTTAAAGGTCCATGCGCGCACTTCCTGTTCGCCGGCAGTGAAATATGTCGCCAGGCCGAGCAGGTTGTAGGTCGCTTTGATCAATTGATCAAGACCGGATTCCTCGATTCCAAGATCGTCCAGGAATTCGTCCTTTTCATCGCCATCAAGCTCAGCGATTTCAGACTCGATTTTTGCACACACGACAATGACTTCTGCGTTCTCTTTAGCCGCAAATTCACGGATCTGCTTCACTTTGTCATTATCGCCTTCGCCAATCTCATCTTCACTTACGTTAGCCACATAGAGGATGGGCTTGGAAGTTAAAAGATGGAGACCTTTCACGACTTTTTCCTGATCGGTGCTGAATTCGACAGCGCGGGCGGGTGTTTCAGCTTCCAATGCTTCCTTCAGCTTTTCAAGAACGGCATATTCAGCAACGGCGTCCTTGTCCTTCTGACGGGCAAGCTTAGCCACACGGTCCAGACGCTTCGAAACCGTCTCAAGGTCGGCAAGGATCAGTTCGAGGTTGATCGTTTCGATATCCGTGATCGGATCGACCTGACCGGATACGTGGGTGATGTTTTCATCTTCGAACGCGCGTACAACGTGGCAGATCGCATCCACCTGGCGGATATGGGAGAGGAACTGGTTGCCGAGACCTTCCCCTTTACTTGCGCCTTTGACGATGCCGGCGATATCAGTAAACTCAAATGCGGTCGGAACAGTTTTCTTAGGGTTCACAAGCTCGGTCAGCTTTTCCAGCCGAGAATCCGGTACTTCCACGATCCCGACGTTCGGATCTATTGTGGCGAACGGATAGTTGGCGGATAAAGCGCCTGCCTGTGTAATTGCGTTAAACAACGTAGATTTCCCTACGTTCGGTAAACCTACGATTCCAGCTGTTAGTGCCATATGAGACTTTCACTCCTTAAGGATTTACATACATGCATGTTAGTCCACTTTATTATAGATTCTGTACTTGAAAATAACAACCTGCGCCGTCCCGTCCTTACGGGGAAAAGCACAGCTCAAAAGTCCATTTTCCACTATAACAAATCCACCCTTTCCAAAGAAACAGACCGAATAATGGAAGTTTGTCCTTTTTTCCCTCTTTCCATAAAAAAACCTCCCCTGTCAAAGGGAGGGCTTTCGTTCATTCACTCGGTTCCAGCACTTTTTTCATCTTCGTTTCAAACTTCCGGCGCGGGACGAGGACACTGTGTCCGCAGCCTTCACATTTGATCCGGATATCCGCCCCCATGCGGATGATTTTCCAGCGGTTCTCGCCGCAGGGGTGCGGTTTTTTCATCTGCACCACATCATTGAGTTCATAGGATTTCTCTGCCATAGCTGTGCTCCTCCTTATTGATCGACCGCTTCATTCTCGTTCTCGTCATGACGGGAATACATGACCATACGTGGAAACGGAATTTCAATGCCTTCCTGATTCAGCCGGTTTTTCACTTCTTTACGGATCACCCGTGCCACCGCCCAGTGCTCCATCGGGTTAACCTCAGCGATCACACGCATCACGACTTCCGATGCCCCGAGGTTCTGGACACCAAGGAGTTCCGGCATAGTGATGATTTCCTCATAACGTTCCGGCAGTTCCTCAAGCAGTTTTGAAATGACCTGCTCTGCCCGCTCGATGTCCTCCTCATAGGCCACTTTCACATCGACGACAGCCACACTGTTGTGCATGGAGTAGTTGGTCACCTGAGTTACATTGCCGTTCGGCAGAATATGGACTTCGCCTGTCCATGCTTTCACCTTACACGTCCGGAGACCGACTTCTTCAACGAAGCCTTCGACACCGGAGGTCTGGATATAGTCGCCGACGGAAAATTGATCTTCAAAGATAATGAAGAAGCCGGAAATAACGTCGCGCACAAGGTTCTGGGCCCCGAAGCCGATCGCAAGGCCTGCTACACCGGCACCGGCAAGGAGTGCAGCGATGTTGATCGTCAGCGTCTCCAGAATCATAATAAAGGCGACAAAGTAGACGACATAGGACAACGCATTGACGACCAGCTTGTTCAGCGTCGCTTCCCGGCGCTGGGTAATTTGAAATGGCCCCCTGCGTTTATTCGCAAAAAACTGCGCAATCAAACCGCGCCCGATCCGGATAATCAGCAGAGACAGCACAATGATCATAATGATCTTCAACGCGCCGATTCCATAACTCCACCAAATCTCCGGATCTTTGACATAACTGACAAGTTCCTCCCACTGTGTTTTGGCATCCTCCACAGCTTTCGTTGGCTCACTCACCGCTTTCCCTCCTGTACGTCTATGAATATGACATTCATTTTAACAGGTTTTCAGCGAATTTTGAATCTGGAAAGAACGGGGTATAAAAGAAGGGCGAGGAGCACGTATAAATTCAGGATACCGTACAGCGGATACAAGTATTCAATTAACGTGGAGAAACCGAAAGAAGTGAAAGGAAGCATGATGGCAATCACCATCATCGCCAGGATCCAGAGCGGCTGCCGGACGTAATCCCGGAACCTCGTGACGAGCCCGAGTGTCCCGGAGGCCGCGGTGGTGAAAATGGCAATCCAAAGCATCACCGACATGAAGATCATCATTTCGTACGGATAATGTTTAAGAATCGCGAAAAGGGGGATTTCATACAAAATGATGTCTTCTGCAATTTGGATGAGACTGTTGTTATATAGGTAGGAAACGACTCCGAGGACCACCCCGCTTCCGATACTGGCCACCCAGATCTCTCCTTTCCGCCGGACCTGGTTGCCGATTGCCCCGAGGACAGCGATCAAAGGCAGGATGTTCAGTGCAGTAAACGGAAAAGCCGCCAGCCAGTTGCTCATCTCGTGCACATGGCCGAAAAGGGACAGATCCTGATCTTTGATGAACAGGATGAGGACGAATAACAGACCGGCGATCAGCAGCGGCAGAACAAAGCTGTTCACGACGACGATCCCTTTGACGTCCCATACAAACAGGAGAATAAGCGGAATGATAATCAGAACGACCCCGAACTTATAAGAGAAGTTAAAGGCCTGCAGGGTCGCTCCACTGCCCGCCAGCATAATGACCGTCGTCGTAAACAGATAGACGATGATCATCCAGTCATATACGCCGGTCAGACGACGGCCGACGACCGCGCGGAGGACAGGGAGATAATGGCCGCTTTCCAGCTTGAAACTGATCGACAAAATCACCCAGCAGCAGAAGATGAACATAAGGGAAAACAAGAGGATGGCCAGACTGCTGTCATCACCAAAAAACTGCCACAGCTCTCTTCCGGAAGCATAGCCGGCCCCTATCATCGTTCCGACAATCAAAAACATCCACTTACAACCCGCTTTTATCATGACCGTTCCTCCACATCTATGTATTTGCGACGTATAGAACCAGGGACAACCTTATATACTGTTACTACTATGTGTCTGGAGGAGAAGCTATGAATTTCAAGGACAAGTTTTCCAAAGAAGAGAAACGCGTCAGCACTGAAGACCCGGCCATGAGTGATCAGCTTGCCGACTATTTGAATGACTGGCTTCCCCCGTCGAAGGACATCGTCGTCGCCTGTATCGGAACCGACCGTTCCACGGGAGATTCTTTCGGTCCGCTCGTCGGATCGATGCTTCACGATCAATTACTGGATACCTTCCATATATACGGCACACTGGAAGAGCCGCTCCACGCCTTGAACCTGAAAGAACGGCTGTCTGCCATCCACCGGGAACATGTAAACCCGTATATTCTCGCTGTCGACGCCTGCCTCGGAAAATCTTCCTCCGTCGGTTCCGTTGTTCTCGGTAAAGGGTCCTTGAACCCAGGCTCCGCATTAAAAAAGGACCTGCCTCCGGTAGGGCAGATCCATATCAGCGGGATGGTCAATGTCAGTGGATTCATGGAGCATGTCGTCCTGCAGAACACACGGCTTCACGTCGTCATGCAGATGGCGGCTAAAGTGGCCGCAGCCATTCAGATGACCGAAGCGAAGCGGAAGAAAACAAGCATGGAGACACGTCCGTTCCAGGCGTTCACAGCGTCCCGTCCTGTCATTCACAAACGGATCCAGTAACATTAAAACCACTGGTAAACCCAGAGAATCACTCCGACCATCAGCAGCGAAGGCAGCAGGTTGGCTGTGCGGATTTTGGTTATATTCAGCATATTCAGCCCGATAGCTGTGATAAGCAGACCGCCGGCTGCCGTCATTTCCACGATGAATTGATCAAGGATCGCCTCCGGAACCCAGGCATTGATCTGTGTCGCCAGGAGGGCGATGCCTCCTTCATATAACACGACGGGGACGACGGAAAACAACACGCCGAATCCGAGCGTCGAGGTCAGGACGAGCGCAACGAATCCATCGATGATCCCTTTAGTGATCAACACTTCATGATCCTGGCGCAGGCCACTATCCAGGGCACCCAGAACCGCCAGCGCCCCGATGACGAAAATGAGGGAGGCGGTAATGAACCCTTGTGCAATGCCGGTTTCCTGACCCGGGCGGCTGAATTTCTCCTCCAGCCACCGACCTGTGGACTGCAGCTTTTCCTCAAGAGAAGCCGCCTCCCCGATTAAGCCGCCGAGCAGCAGACTGAGCAGAACGATGACGATGTTTTCTGTTTCAAACGCCATCTGGAGTCCAATCAAAAGAACGGCAAGACCAATCCCGTTCATCACCGTTTCCTTAAACCGCTCAGGGATTTTTGTAAAAAACAGACCTAGTCCTGTACCTACAGCGATACAGAGTCCATTGACGAGCGCTCCTGTTAAAACCATCGGCTTCCGACCTCCTCAGACAAAAATAAACCAGAGACCCTGAGGCCTCTGGTCGTACCCGTTACTCCTGGAACATATCAAGAATTCTCTCCAAATCGGCTTCATTGGTGAATTCAATCTCAATTTTCCCTTTCCGACGGCCTTTTTGGATTTTCACAGCCGTACCGAGCCGGTTTCTCAAGTCGGTTTCGCGCTCCTTCAAAAACACATCGGCCGGTTTCGGCTGCTTTTTATCTTTCGAACGCGTCTGATTCTTTTCGTGGATCAGCCGCTCCACCTGCCGGACATTGAGGGATTCTTTGACGATCCGGCCGGCGAGTGCAATCTGCTCCGACCGGTCTTTCAACCCAAGCAGAGCCCGTCCATGGCCCATCGAGAGGCTGCCGGCCTCGATCAGCTCGATCACTTCCTGTGGAAGCGATAAAAGACGGATGAGATTGGCAATGTGCGAGCGGCTTTTTCCGAGTCGCTTGGACAGAATTTCCTGCGTGACGTTCAGTTCCTTGATCAGCTTTTCATAGGAACGGGCTTCCTCCACCGGGGAGAGATCTTCACGCTGCAGGTTCTCCAGCAGAGCAAGCTCCATCATTTCCTCATCCGTCAGATTTTTGACGATGGCAGGAACCGTCTCAAGCTCCGCCTGCCTGGCTGCCCGCAGACGGCGCTCACCAGCAATAATCTCATAGCCTTTGATGCTTTTCCGTACAATTAAAGGCTGGAGGATGCCGTGGGTTTCAATCGACTGCTGAAGTCCGTCAAGGGCCTCTTTATCGAACTGTCTGCGGGGCTGGTACGGGTTCGGCCGGCATGCGCCCACAGACACATCAATCAGTTCATCATCCTCCATGGAGCCGGTGATCAGAGAATCCAGCCCTCTACCTAACCCTCTCACCATTTGTAATCACTTCCTTTGCTAATTCTAAATAGACTTCTGCTCCTCTTGATTTCGGATCATACAGAATCGCCGGACGTCCGTGGCTGGGAGCTTCGCTCAACCGGACATTACGGGGAATGATCGATTGATAGACCTTATCCTGGAAATATTTTTTCACTTCTTCGATTACCTGGATACCAAGGTTGGTCCTGGCATCGAGCATCGTCAGCAGGACTCCTTCAATCATCAGCTGCTTATTTAAATGCTTCTGGACAAGCCGGATCGTGTTCAACAACTGGCTCAGTCCTTCAAGCGCATAATATTCACACTGGACTGGAATTAACACCGTATCAGAAGCGGTCAGGGCGTTCAACGTCAAAAGGCCTAAAGAGGGCGGACAGTCAATAATGATATAGTCGTAATCCGCTTTCAACTGATCCATGGACTTTTTCAACTGAGCTTCTCTTGAAATCGTCCGCACCAGTTCAATTTCTGCACCGGCAAGCTGGATGGTGGCGGGGATGGCATCCAGGTTCTGTACGAGCGTTTCCGTCCGGACCTTGTCCGCCTTCACATCATCAATGAGAACGTTGTAGATGCATTGATCCACTTCCCCCTTTTCCACACCTATCCCGCTCGTGGCGTTTCCCTGCGGGTCGATATCAACTAAAAGGACCTTATGATGGAGATAAGCCAAGCATGCACTTAAATTGACGGCTGTCGTCGTTTTACCGACCCCGCCTTTTTGATTTGCGATGGAAATCACTTTCCCCATGGTGTCACCTGCCTCTGTTTTAGTATAATTCTACCATTTCCCCCGGAAAATAGGCGGAACAGCTTAAAAAAAGCCCCATCTCCACAAAAAGTCAAGATGGGTGCCGGACGTTATGATTTTTTCTTCGGAATTTTAATGGTGATTTGATAATAATCATCATGATCCTGCTCGTCTGTTTCCAGATCGATTCCGGTATCTGTCACCATATTCAACGACTGGCGGATCGTATTCATCGCAATCCGCATATCCTTGTTCACCCCTTTAAGGGTAGGTTTCTTTTTCTTTGGTTTTGGATCGGAAAGCTTGGCAATCCGTTCCTCCGTCTGCTTCACGTTCAGCTGCTTTTCAATGATTTCCTTCAGTACCTGTTCCTGCACTTCCGGATCCTTCAAAGAGATCAGGGCACGGGCGTGACGCTCCGTGATCTGCTTGTCCATGATGGCCTGCTGTACGGATTCCGGCAGCTTCAAAAGCCGGATTTTGTTCGCAATGGTCGACTGGCTTTTACCGAGACGCTGAGCCAGGGCCTCCTGTGTCAATTGATGAAGCTCAATCAGCTTCGCATAGGCGAGCGCTTCTTCAATGACGGTTAATTCCTCCCGCTGCAGGTTCTCAATTAAGGCCACCGACGCCGTCTGGGAGTCATTCATATCACGGATGATCGCCGGAACAGCTTCCCATCCGAGCGACTGGACAGCGCGCCACCGGCGTTCACCGGCAATCAATTCATATTCTTCTTCATTTAACCGACGGAGAACGATCGGCTGAATCATCCCATGCGTATGTATCGTCTGGGCAAGTTCGCTGATCTTCTCGCTGTTAAAAATCGCTCGTGGCTGATAGCGGTTAGGCTGTACACGATCTACGGGAACCTGTACAACTTCATCGGGACTGTAGCCTTGTTCCTCATTGTTGTCATTATCCGATTCCGGTTTGTCCCCAAGCCCGAATAAACGACCAAAAGGATGTAACACGATCAGACACCACCTTTATACGATCAAGCATACGCCTTTATTTATAAGAATGAAAGGAATGGTTTGAAACATAAAAAGCGCCGCAGGCTGTAGACGCTGCTGCGCACACGTATGCCGTTTTCTTTTCTCTCATTATTTTATCACATTTATACAGGGAAAAGTATCTTGATGGACGAAGATTTTACATCCTTCCCCTGTCGAAACCGGCGGGATCCTTGAAAATCCGTGCCGGGTTGATGCGTTTTTCCCTCCCTCTCTCTCTCTCTGACAGATTTCGTCGATAAATTTTGTTCTATGCCTGTGCCCCGCAAAAAAACGCCTGAAAGCAGGCGCTTTTGTTTCACATGGAACGTCGCTATGATCCACGAACGAGGCCGTACACGTCAATATCCTTGAATTCCCCTCCATGAAGCATGTCCTCCTTCAAGGTTCCTTCGTAGGTGAGACCGGCTTTTTGCATGACACGCGTAGAGGCCGGGTTGTCGGAAATCGCTGCTGCCCAGATACGGTGCAGTCCGATGTCCTCCAAACCGAACCGGACGACCCGCCGGGCTGCCTCGGATCCATATCCGTGCCCCCAAAAGGGCCGGCCGATCCAATAGGCGAGTTCGCCTTTTTGGTGTGCCTCATCGATACGGAGCGTCATCGTTCCCAACAGTCCACCGTCTTTCTTCTGCTTTACGGCAAAAGGAAAAGCTTTCTTTTCCTCCATCCAGGAAGCATGGGAAGCAATCCATTCCTTCGCATGCTCAATCGTATAGGGATGGGGAAGGAATGTCGTCGCCGCCACTTCCGGATCTCCCGCAAGTTCTGCTGTTTTCTCTATTAAATCTTCTGTAAAGGGCTCTAAAATCAGACGTTCTGTACCCAACAGCCATGTCATATATCTCATCCTCCTGCTTTTCCTTTTCTGGACAGGAGACTTGAATTCCTTTTATTAACAGCGAATTTCATAATAAAAAAGCTGTTCTCGTGGAAACATGAGCACAAATGGACAAGGAATAGCAGTGTAACCAATTTTATGAGAGCAGGTGTCCGTATGGAATTTCAACCGTCCTATAAGGCGGGAGATGTCGTTTATGTCATCTATCGCAATCCACACACGTATGATGTGGCGAATGTACAGGAAGCAGCCGTCGTCAATAATCCGGAACAGCCGGGCGAACTGGCTCTGTTTTTGTACGAAACTTATTTTCCACTCGACGAGAACATCGCTGTGTATGCTTCCGAGGGGGAAGCGGAAAGGGCCTACTACGATGCCTTCGGCGGCGGGGCTGAATCGGAGGGACAGCTGTGGTAAAACCATTTGTACCGGAACTTGTCTATATTGAACCCCGGGCCCTGGAGTATCCCTTAGGCCGGGAATTAAAGGAAAAGTTCGAAGGCATGGGCATTGAAATCCGGGAGACCACCTCCCATAACCAGGTCCGGAACCTGCCTGGGGAGAATGATTTCCAAAAGTACCGGATGGCCAAATCGACCCTTGTCGTCGGTGTAAGAAAAACATTGAAATTTGATACGTCCAAGCCGTCGGCAGAATATGCCATCCCTCTTGCGACAGGCTGTATGGGTCACTGCCATTACTGCTACCTGCAGACGACGATGGGCAGCAAGCCGTATATCCGTACGTATGTGAACGTTGATGAAGTGCTCGACTCTGCGGAACAGTACATGAAGGAGCGGGCACCGGACATGACCCGCTTTGAAGCCTCCTGTACGTCTGACATTGTCGGCGTCGATCACTTGACCCATTCCTTGAAGCGGGCAATCGAATATTTCGGGCAGTCCGAATATGGGCAGCTCCGGTTCGTGACAAAATTTGCGCACGTGGACCATCTCCTTGATGCGAAGCATAACGGACGCACACGGTTCCGCTTCAGTATGAATGCCGATTATGTCATTAAATATTTGGAGCCTGGCACATCAAGGCTCGATGACCGTATCGGTGCAGCCGTAAAAGTGGCCGAAGCCGGTTACCCGCTCGGTTTTATCATCGCCCCGATCTACCTTTATGAGGATTGGAAGGAAGGGTACAGGGAGCTGTTTGAAAAACTTCAGGACAGACTCCCGGACCGTGCTGTAAAGGATCTGACGTTTGAACTGATCCAGCACCGGTTTACAAAACCAGCCAAACGCGTCATTCAGAAAAACTATCCGATGACAAAGCTTGAGATGGATGAAGAAAAACGCAAATACAAATGGGGGCGTTACGGCATCGGAAAGTACGTCTACCAAAAAGATGAACAGGAAGAGATGAAGAATGTCCTCGGCGGCTACATTGCCGAATATTTCCCTGAAGCAAGCCTTGAATATTTCACGTGAAACAAAAAAGGCCTCCTACCAGAGGCCTTTAGGCTGTAGAAAAAGCCTGTGTTTATCAGTTAGAGTTGTCGATTTGTCGTGTGAAGGGCCGATTTCCGCTTATCGGTGGATGAATGCCGTGGGCATCACCACCGATAAGCTCCTCGTGCCGACGTTAAAATATAGAGGAGAGAGGTTGTGCACTGAGCAGGTTCGCAGATTCAAAAGAACGGCATAGGCTGCGCTGCGACGGCTGCCTGCCGGAATATGACAAAGACTCTCCGCCATCCAGCAGGGATGAGCCGGGTGAAGGAGAGTCTTTGTCGATTTTAAAGAACTCCCAAGGAGCGGTGCCCCTTCCACTCCTGCGGAAGAACGAGTGATCCGAGATCGCCGAGCGTGGGTTTTGCGAGGAAGCTCGGGCGCTCGTCCGCGGAAAGGGAAGGGGCTTTCGCTCCTGGCGGTGAGAAAGAAAAAAGCTCGTAAAGAAACAGAGGTTCCTCTACAAGCTGAAGGCCTCCTTCCAGAGGCCTTTTTTGTGTCACATTCAAATCAGGAGAAGATGCCGTATTCGGTAATTTCGACATCGACGGTGAACTGGATATCCATATCCGGATACAGGTCCTCCCACCGTTTTTCATCAAAATGTCTCGTCCTCGTTTTAGCAAAATGACCGAGACCGAGTGGATCGATGCCTTCTTTCTTAAACAATTCGATCATCTCTCCGGCATTCGTCTTGAAATACTCCACAAACGCATCTTCCATTTCTTTTGCGAGCTTTGGCGACGGTTTTTCCTCCACCCCGACCATTTCATTCACTTCCGATTCCAATTTTACGTGGATGTCCACGCCGGGGTTTTCCGGCGTGCCTGTCAATTTGTAATCCACTGTCGAACCGATATTATCCAGCATGATGGTCCCATCCTGAAAAGGGAGGTCCTGCATCCCCCTTGAAAAATTTTCTTTCATCATTTTGAATGTAAAGACTTTCGCATCCGACAGCGTGGTCACGACTTTTCCCTTGTCGAAAAAGGCAATGCCGGAGACTTCTACAAACGTCTCCTTTTTCGACAATATGGGAAGATAGGGGTCCATACCAATCGCAAAATAGGCATATAAAAATTCGTGCAGACTTGTTGATGGGAAGTTGTGATGGACATTATTTTCAATCAGTCCCTGCAGATGCTTGGAGGTTGTCTCATCCTGAGTGTATCCATTTTCAATCAAGTCCTGCGTCTGTCCATCCACGACCGCGAGATACATGTTCCGGCTTAGACGGGCGTCCCTGCTCAGCACGTCTATGACGTCGGAAATGCCTTCCTTAGCCAGCTCCATGCTGTACAACGTGACCGCCAGTTTCCCGATGGAGATCGGCTTGGAGGATTGTTTCTGGATTTCCTTCTCCACATCCTTGATGGAGTTGGCATCAACAGTTAAGTAAAGCTCAGAGGCGGCGGTTTTCTTTTCACTCTTGCCATATTGGGGTATCGATACAGTCCCTTTAATTCTTCCTTTTTCGCCGCCTCTATCATAGCCGGAGATTTGGACGATGGCACTTTCCTCAACACTCTTACTGGGCATACAACCTGTGAGAAGAAGGAAGGTGCTGAACAAAACAAGTACGTTCCACTTAATTTTCATATCGCTTCCTCACTTTATCCGAGATCATTTTTAATAGAAGAAGAACCGGGATGTAAAGCAGAACGTAATAACCGACCGTGCCGGCGAAATTGTTAATGGCATTGATCGGATCGCGGCCTGCTACTAAAGCGACGGGGAAGAACAGGGAGATGCAGACGACTCTTAAAAAGTGAATCTGCTTCACAGGGAAGATTCTTTTCATTACACGCGTCGCCCCCCAGATGCCGATGCAGATGTTGGGCAGAATGACATACAGCCACATCGCGATCCCTACATATTCAAAACGTTCGATAAAAGGAAATTCGACAATCTTCCATGTCGAAATCGTTCCCCATACGACCTGCTTCAACTGTTCCTCACTAAAGTAGACAAACGTGACGAGGACACTGATGAAGTAAAGCATCGTCGTGTAAAACACGGCGAAGTGTGCCCATTTTTTTGATTTATCCGGATTTTTGATAAAGGGGTAGAAGATCAGTAGAAATTCAAGGCCCAGAAAGCTGAGCGCACTCTGCTTTGCTGCGGCAAGAATCTGACCGGGACTGTGGTTGATATTCGGATAAATGTTCATCGTGTGCCCCGCCTGAATCGGGAAGAATTTCAGCAGCAGGATCGGCAGCCCGATCACGACGCTGATGAGTGCAATCCCGGTAATCACCCGGAACCCGCCGGAAACGATGTAGTAGACGAGACCGATCATGACAAAAGAAAAAATCCAGACCTGCAGCCCGGGGAACATCCACACCTTGATCACTTCAATAAACGTAATCATGACATCAAATGACAACAGCAGCGCGTAGGCAGCAAACAGGAGACTTAGAAAACCGCCGATATATTTCCCGAACACCTGCTTATGGATATGGACGATATCTCCGCCTCCATTTTGTAGGAGACGGTACATGATCCAAACGAGGATATGAAGGAATACGCCTGCAGTCAGTACAGATATCCAGGCATCAAACCCGGCTTTTTCCACTAAGTACCGCTCAAACCCGAGAATTCCGATTCCCACCTGCATCGTAAAGATGATGAAAAAGACATAAAAGGGGCTCACCAAATAGTTTTCCGATATGTTCAATCCTTGGTTTTCATTTAATTTATTCATCAATATCCCTCTTTGCTTTCGCCCTGTCTTCATTCATACGCTTTGGATCTTCGGACCTCATCAGCACCGGACGATCCACCTGTTTGGTAAAAGGCAGGCGGATAAAGGCATCTTTCAAATCTTTGAACCGGAGCGGATACAACGGTTCAAAAAATGGACGGCCGATAGACTGGAGCTTGATCAAATGGCCGATAAAGAAAACCATACACATCGACACCCCGACGAGTCCCCAGAGCTGGGCGCCAATCAAAAACGGAAAGCGGATCAGCCGGATCGTGTTACCAATTTGATAGACCGGCGTCGTAAAGGAAGCAAGCGCGCTGAGTGCCACAATGATCAGGAGCACATTACTCGTCAATCCGGCATCAACAGCTGCGGTCCCGATCACGATACCGCCTACGATACCGATGGTCTGGCCGATTTTCGTCGGAAGCCGTGCTCCCGCTTCCCGGAGGAGCTCAATCGTCAATTCAAGGATAATCACTTCAAGGATCGGCGGAAAAGGGATGTCGGACCTTGACGAAACAATGGTAGCCATCAATTCAGGGGGGATCATCTCGAAATGATACGTCAGAACGGCGACATATAAAGGTGTGCTGAGAACGGAAAAGATAACGGCAAATAAGCGGATCAGCCGGAACACAGAAGCCAGATGCCACGGTAGAAAGTAATCATCCGAGGCCCCGAAAAACTCGACGACCGTTGTCGGACACGTGAGTGCGTGAGGCGATCCATCGACCAAAATGGCTACTTTTCCTTCAACGAGGCTTGAGACGACCCTGTCCGGTCTTTCTGTATCAAGCAGCTGCGGGAAGGGGGAGTGGGCGTTATCAGCAATCATCTGTGTAATAAACGAGCTGTCGATCAACTGGTCATACTCGATATCCTGGAGTCTTTGTGTGACGGTATCAACGTTATCCTGATCCGCTATCCCGTCCACGTAAACGACAGCGGTCCGGGTGCTCGTCATTTTGCCGACCTGCAGTTCTTTCACGGTCAGCTGCGGAAGCGGCAGACGTTTACGGATCAGATTGATGTTGGTATTGATCGTTTCCACAAACGCTTCCTTCGGCCCGACAACACTGAATTCGACTTCCGGTATGCTCACATCTCTCGATTCCAAGGAAACCGCCGGAACGAGGAGCACCTGCTCCATAGAGGATTTCACTTGGATCATAATGTAACCGAACATGACTTTCGTCTGGATCACTTTCAAATCATCGGTAATCAGGACGTTCTCAACAGGAATCGTCTCTTTGATTTCCTTCAATCCGTGCAGCGCATGACTGTTCAATGTGGTGAGCACAGAACGGTTCAAAATTTTCGAATCGCTCATCGTCTTCAAGTAGGAAACGGTACATCGGGTCATTCCGTCGAGTTCAAATTGAATGAAATCCTCGGAATGACCCAGCACTTCAATAAATTCAGGCAGCGTATCGCTCTGGTTATACGACGGCTTCTGCCCGCCCTGCTTTTTTTTATTTTTCCGCATCCATTTCCACATGATGAGCTCCTTACATTAAGTCTGACTTCTTCTCTCTTATCATCCGCATCTCGTAATAATTTATACTCACGGGGACAGGATAAGAGGGATTAAGGAGGGCGCGACATGATTTATGCCTATCTTTCCCCGTTGTTTTTCATCGTCTGCATCTTTGTTTCGACACTGTTTGTAGTCGACTGGCTCGCCAAAATGTTGATCTATGGATTTCTAGTGAATTTCATATTCCTACCATGGCTCCTTCTTTACCGCCATGAAGATAAAGATACGCAGGAGGGAAAACGCAATGCCGGAGAAGAAACTAACAGCCAATGAAATCGGGCTGCTGTGGACGCAGTACATTCAGAACAGTATGGCCGTCCCAGTACTCGAATACTTAAAAAATACATGTGAGGATGAGAAGGTAAAACCGTTGATCCAGCTGTCGAGGGATCTGGCGGACAAGGGGATCGACACGTGCAGGGCATTTTTTCAGGAAGCCTGTCTCCCTGTCCCCAACGGCTTTTCTCTCGAAGATTTAAACCCACGGGCGAAGAAATTGTTTACGGATGCCTTTATTTTGTCGTTCTTAGAGCATATGGGGAAGGTCGGGTTAACCTCGGACGGCTACTCCCTTGGGGCTTCTGCGAATAGTGATGTCCGCGCTTTTTTTACCGACCGTATCGATCAGCAGGATAAGCTCTACAATCTAAGTGTGCGTGCGGCACTTGAAAAAGGGATCTATACGAGAGCTCCTCAAATCGAAGTTCTGAATGAGACGGAATACATCGAAAGCAAAGCCTACTACCATCCGTTTCACAAGCGGTCCCTGAATACGATCGAGATCACTCATATTTATGAAAATGTTAAAAACAATGCGCTCGGGGAAGTGGTCTGTCAAGCCTTCGGTCAGACCAGCAAAAATAAAACCGTGAAAAAGTACATGAGGCGTGGAAAACGCATTTCCATCGATCACCGCATCTGCCTTTCCGATATCCTTGAGAACTCCGGAATCACCGTTCCCATGACATCTGCGAGTTTATTGACTACAAGTACTGATCCGGTATTTTCCGACCGGCTCATGATGTATATGATCAGCGTCCTCATATCCGCCGGGCAGGGGAACTACGTCAACGGTGCAGCGGTCAGTCTGCGCTACGACATCGTCTACCACTACCACAAGCTCATGCTGCAGGCGGCCGTCTACGGGAAAGACGGGCTTGATATTATGATTGAGAACGGCTGGTTTGAAGAGCCCCCGCAGGCACCGGACCGACAGAGACTCATCCAATAAACTCAGCGGAAGAGGAATAGACATGAAGGAAAAACGATTGGAAATTATACTATGGAGCATTGCGTTCCCGGGGTTTGGACAGATCTTGAACGGACATTTTATCAAAGGGCTCTCCTTTATCATCATTGAAGTGATTTTGAACTACAACAGCCGCTTCAATATGGCCATCATTCACAGCTTTCACGGAGATATCGCCAAGGCGGTCGATGTGACCCATTACCAGTGGCTGATGTTTTACCCGTGTATTTATATGTTTGCCGTATGGGATGCCTACGCCCATGCCGATGGAAAGGTTCCGGCCTATTCGTTTCTTCCGTTTGCTTTTTCTGCCTATTTCGTTACGGTGGGATTGATTTTTTCATCCACTCTTCGTTTGTTTGGTGTATTGATCGGCCCCATCTGGCTTCCGATACTCTTTCTTATTCCCGGGATTGGAAGCGGTTTGATCCTGAGGACACTCCTTCTCCGCTACGCCGATCATTCCTCCTGAATATGCTCCCGGCTTGTTTGAACATTCCATGATGGTGGAATGAGCACACTAAAACAAGTTGGAGGAGGAATTGAAATGAATCGACAAGAACGTCAAACACAAGGCCAGCCGGGTCAGGAGCAGGAGCGTCAACCAGGTACAGAGGGAGCGATGAACCCATCTCCTCTGCAGGCGGATGACGATTACAAAAGCGGAAATAAGCTGCAGGGGAAAGTGGCATTGATTACAGGCGGCGACAGCGGCATCGGCCGTTCCGTCGCGATTGGATACGCCAAGGAAGGCGCGGACGTAGCCATCTCCTACTTAGAAGAGCATGAAGATGCCGAATATACGAAAAAACAGGTCGAAGCCGAAGGACGCCGGGCCATCTTGATTGCCGGGGACGTCGGTGAGGAATCCGTCTGTCAGGAAGCGGTGGAACGAACGGTCAAGGAACTCGGAAAGCTTGATATTCTTGTGAACAACGCAGCCGAACAGCACCCGACTGACGACCTGCTGAACATTTCAACAGAACAGCTGGAGTCTACATTCAAAACCAACATCTATTCGGTCTTCCATATGACGAAAGCTGCGCTGCCTCATTTGAAGCAGGGAAGCTCCATCATCAATACAGCTTCCGTCAACCCTTATGTCGGGAACCCCGATCTTGTGGACTATACCGCTACGAAAGGGGCCGTCGTTGCGTTCACCCGTTCTATGGCGAAACAGCTTGTAGACAAAGGCATTCGTGTCAACGGGATTGCGCCGGGGCCGATCTGGACACCGCTCATCCCATCCACCTTCTCTGAGGATAAAGTGGAACAATTCGGTACAAACACACCGATGGGACGCCCGGGGCAGCCGGTGGAGCACGTCGGAAGCTATGTGCTGCTGGCCTCTGATGACTCCACGTATATCACTGGACAGTTCATCCATATCAACGGTGGCATGTTCACGTCAAGCTGAGGAGAGGAAGAGACCTATGCCGGAAGGACCGGAAATCCGCCGTGCTGCGGATCAAGTAGAAAAAGCACTCAAAGGTCGGGCCGTGCTCGACCTTTTTTTCGCCTTTGAGCGGTTACAGGAGTATGAGGAGATTTTACAGGGGGATGTCGTTGAGAAAGTGGATACGAAGGGAAAAGCGATGCTCATCCGCTTCCAAAGGGGCTACACGATTTATTCGCACAATCAGCTGTACGGCAAATGGATGATCCGGAACACCTATAACTACCCGGACACCAACCGCCAGCTCCGCCTTGCGCTGCACAATGAAAAAAAGTCCGCCCTGCTATACAGTTCTTCGGATATTGAAGTGCTCCGCACAGAGGAAGCAGAGGATCACCCGTTTATCCAGAAGACAGGGCCTGACCTGCTCAGTGAACCGGTAACAGCAGAAGATCTGTTCGAACGCTTCATCAGCAGAAGGTTCCGGAACCGCAAATGGACATCCCTGCTGCTCGATCAGTCGTTTATCGCCGGAATCGGCAACTATCTGCGCAGTGAAATTCTATTCAAGGCCGGCATCTCCCCTTTCGCCCGCCCTTCTGATTGTTCAGAGGAACAGCTCCGGAAAGCCGCCGACGCATCGATCGATCTGACGTGGCAGTCATACCGCCATCAGGGCATTACGAATGATTTGGAACTGGCCGGTCAGTTGAAAAAACAGGGCGTCAAGCGCCGGGACTACCGTCACTGGGTGTTCAGCCGGGCAGGTCAGCCCTGTCGGATCGACGGTACAGAAATCGAGAAGATCCAGGCAGCTTCCCGACGGCTCTATTATTGTCCGACGTGTCAGAAACATCCGGAACGCTAGTGGAAAAAGATATGCTCCGCATGGATGCCCTCCTCCCCAAGGGTAAGCATACCGAAAGAATAGAAAGGAAGCCGGCGTTTGTCCGTAACGGATCCCGGATTGAACAGCAGCGTCTTTTTAAAGTAACGGAGAACAGGAATGTGGGAGTGGCCGTAAATAATAAGGTCCGGGGGATGCTCCTGGAAAGCTTCCACCGCCCGCTTTTCCGTCGTTTTCTTTTCCCCGTGACCGTGGACGACGCCGATGGAATACCCGGCCCACGTTACGAGCTGTCGTTTGGGCACGATCTCTTTCATGTCCTCACCATCAACGTTGCCATACACGCCTGTGACAGGAGCAAAGCGGCTCAGTTCTTCAAAAACGTCCGGCGTCTGCCAGTCACCGGCATGAATGATCTGGTCCGCTTCTTGTAACGCAGACACCAGACGATCAGGCAGACGGGACGCTTTTTTCGGCATATGCGTATCTGACAGCACGACAATTTTCATCAAGAGTCCTCCTGAAAAAAGCCACCCTATCGGTCTATGATAGAGTGGCTTGATGTTATTGAATCGGTGTTTTATTCGGTGTGCCCGCTTTACGCGGGTATTTTTTCGGTGTTTTCCGCCGTTTTTCAACGATGGCAATGTTCCGTTCACTGCCCTCTTCCGGAAGCTCGAACGTGTAGATATCCTTCACTTCGCCTCCGACCGTTTGAATAGCGATCTCGGCCTCTTCCATTTCGTCCCTCAGGTTCGGTCCCTTCATAGCCATGAAGCGGCCGCCCTTCTGCGTCAACGGCAGACAAAGCTCACTCAGGACGGACATCCGGGCGACGGCACGGGCCATCACCAGGTCATAGCTTTCCCGAAAGCTCGTGTTTTTCCCGAAGTTTTCGGCACGATCATGGTAAAAAGCGACATCATCCAGCTCCAATTCGTGGGCTAAGTGGTTCAGGAACGTGATCCGTTTCTTCAACGAATCGACAATCGTCACCTTCAGATGCGGGAAGACGATTTTCAGCGGCAGACTAGGGAAACCAGCCCCCGCTCCGACATCACAGATACGGAGGGGTTCGGAAAAATCATAGTAAAAAGCCGCTGTCAAAGAATCATAAAAATGTTTTAAATACACGCCTTCCTGATCGGTAATGGCGGTCAGGTTCATTTTTTCGTTCCACTCGACGAGAATTTCGAAATAACGCTGAAACTGGTGCTGCTGCTGTTCATTTAGTTCAATGCCTTGTTCTTTTAAAGCGTTCAGAAAGGTATTCGTATCCATAAACCCATCCTTTCGAGTTATTCTCCAGACACTCGGGCGATTTTTCCCTGCTCAATATACACAAGCAGAATCGAAACATCCGCCGGGTTCACACCGGATACACGGGAAGCCTGTCCGACAGAAAGTGGACGGACCGCTTTCAGACGGTCACGCGCTTCGGAAGCCAAACCGTGGATGGCATCGTAATCGATGTTCTCTGGAATTTTTTTCGTTTCCATCTTCTTCATACGGTCAATCTGCTCGATCGCCTTCTTGATATAACCGTTATATTTCGTTTGGATTTCAACCTGCTCTTTGACATCATCCGGCAGTTGAATCTCACTGGCACTTAGGCGCTCAATGTGACTGTAATTCATTTCCGGACGTTTCAAAAGATCTACCGCGCGGATGGCGTCTTTCAATTTCGAGCCTCCCGCTTCTTCGATGACGGCCTGTACCTCATCGGTTTCCTTTAGAATCACTTTATCGAGACGTTTTTTCTCATCTTCGATCAAACGCTGCTTCTCAAGGAAACGGTTGTAGCGGTCCTCAGGAATCAACCCGAGCTGATACCCGATTTCGGTCAGGCGGAGGTCCGCATTATCATGACGCAGCATGAGACGGAATTCGGCACGGGACGTCAAAAGACGATACGGCTCGCCGGTTCCTTTTGTGACAAGGTCATCAATCATGACACCGATATAGCCCTGGGAACGGTCTAGAATCAGTGTCTCAAGATCAAGGGCTTTGGCAGCGGCGTTGATTCCCGCCATCAGACCCTGCCCCGCTGCTTCTTCATAGCCGGATGTTCCATTCAGCTGACCGGCTGTGAAAAGACCATCAATTTTCTTCGTTTCAAGTGTCGGCCACAGCTGTGTAGGTACGATGGAGTCATACTCGATCGCATAGCCGGCCCGCATGATTTCAGCGTTTTCCAGACCTGGCACTGTCCGCATCATTTCGTTCTGGACATATTCAGGCAGGGATGTCGACAAGCCCTGGACGTACACTTCCTCCGTGTCACGACCTTCCGGCTCAAGGAAAATCTGGTGACGCGGCTTATCATTGAAGCGGACGATTTTATCCTCGATAGACGGGCAGTAGCGCGGTCCAGTCCCTTTGATCGCCCCGGAGTACATCGCTGAGAGACCGAGGTTATCATTGATGATTTTGTGGGTGTCTTCGTTCGTATACGTCAGCCAGCAAGGGATCTGATCCGTAATGAATTCGGTCGTTTCATAGGAAAAGGAGCGAGGCTCTTCTTCCCCCGGCTGGATTTCCGTTTTGGAATAATCAATGGTATGGCTGTTGACGCGCATCGGTGTTCCAGTCTTGAAGCGGACCATCTCAATCCCCATCTCTTCCAGCTGTTCGGAAAGAGAAACTGTGGAACGCTGGTTGTTCGGTCCACTTTCATAAGAAATATCTCCGATAATGACGCGGCCACGCATGAATGTTCCGGTCGTTACGATAACCGTCGGCGCATAATAGGCTGCCTTCGTTTCCGTGACGACGCCTTTCACCTGATCGTCTTCGACGAGCAGCTGCTTCACCATCGCCTGGCGCAGGGTCAGATTTTCCTGATTTTCAAGCACACGCTTCATTTCTTTAATATAAAGCGGCTTATCCGCCTGGGCACGCAGTGCACGTACAGCCGGACCTTTTCTCGTATTCAATAGACGCATCTGGATGTGGGTCTTATCAATCACCTTACCCATCGCGCCTCCTAATGCATCAATTTCCCGGACAACGATCCCTTTAGCCGGACCCCCGATGGACGGGTTACACGGCATAAAGGCGACAAGGTCGAGGTTCAGGGTCAGCATCAATGTCTTCGCCCCGCGGCGCGCCGCTGCAAGTCCTGCCTCTACGCCCGCGTGACCGGCACCAATTACTATTACATCATAATGCCCTGCATCATATGTCATTTGGATGTCTCTCCTTTAAATAGTTGTTCCAAAATCACTCTATATTTACGAACCAACACTTATTTACCTAAACAGAACTGGGAGAACAATTGATCAATCAAGCTGTCATGCACCGATTCACCGACAATTTCTCCAAGAATTTCCCACGTACGGGTGACATCAATTTGAACGACATCCAGAGGGACGCCCATTTCCATCCCGTTCTGTGCGTCTTCAAGCGCCTGCTTGGCCTGCTTCAGCAGCTGCACGTGGCGGACGTTGGAAACATACGTCATATCGCCGGCATCAAGGTCTCCTTCAAAGAAGGTCTCGCCGATCGCCTGCTCAAGCTGATCGATCCCTTCTTCACGGATCAGTGCCGTCGTAATGACCGGCTGATCGTTTGCGAGCTCCTTCACACGCTCAAGATCGAGCTTTTTCTCAAGGTCGGTTTTGTTCACAATGACGATCACATTCATATCGCTGATCGCTTCAAACAGCTTCTCATCTTCCTCGGTCAGTTCATCGCCATAGTTTAACACAAGCAGGATCAAATCGGCTTCCTTCAGCACTTGACGGGAGCGCTCCACACCAATCCGCTCGACGATATCTTCCGTTTCACGGATCCCTGCCGTATCGATCAGCCGCAGAGGCACACCGCGGACATTGACATACTCTTCGATGACATCCCTCGTCGTCCCCGGGATTTCCGTTACGATGGCTTTGTTTTCATGAACAAGGGCATTCATCAATGAGGACTTCCCGACATTCGGACGACCGATAATCGCCGTCCCGAGACCTTCGCGCAAAATCTTACCCTGCTTGGCCGTCTCTAAGATCCGCTCGACCTCCTCATGCACTTCCTTCGTTTTCTGCTCCATCATGTCATGCGACATTTCTTCGACATCATCATACTCCGGATAATCGATGTTCACTTCGACGTGAGCAAGAGTCTCCAAAAGCTTCTGACGCAGATTGTGAATCAGGTTCGACAGACGGCCATCCATCTGCTTCAGCGCAACATCCATCGCCCGGTCTGTCTTGGCACGGATCAGATCCATAACCGCTTCGGCCTGGGAAAGGTCGATCCGCCCGTTCATAAACGCACGCTTCGTGAATTCCCCCGGTTCAGCAAGACGGGACCCCGCAGCCAGTGCGATTTCAAGCACCCGGTTCACAGACACGAGTCCACCGTGGCAGTTAATCTCAACGATGTCTTCTCTCGTAAATGTTTTCGGGGCACGCATGACAGAAACCATCACTTCCTCTGCCATTTCACCGGTTTCCGGATCGATGATCTTTCCGTAATGCATCGTATGGGAATCGACGTTGTTTAAATCCTTCCCTTGAAAAAGACCGGCAGCTGTCGAAACAGCCTGGGGACCGCTCAAACGGACGATGGCAATGGCTCCTTCCCCCATCGGAGTGGAAATCGCCGCTATTGTATCTGTTTCCATACGTTTTCACCTCCTGAAATGATTGGCTATCTATAGTTATCCACATTATTTTTCACTAGTCACTAACATACTACCTTACCACACACCCGTGTGTTTTGAAAAGATATCCGTATCGAAATCTGCATCCGGGGTTATCCACATGTGCATAACCTTCTATCTATCATCTTTTCCCCGCAAGAGGTCTCCGATACCCTCTTGTGGACAAGCGTACAGCCAAAAAAATACTCCTGCCGGCTTTTATGGCAGAAGTATTTGTTGAAATCAGCGTGGGTGAATGACGACATGCCGGCGCGGATCGTTTCCGTCCGAAGATGTTTTCACTTGTTCATGTTGCTGCAAAGCATTGTGAATGATTTTTCTTTCATAGGAAGGCATCGGCTCAAGCCGAACGTCCCGGTTCGTCCGGACCGCTTTATCTGCCAGCCGTCCCGCCAGGTTCTCAAGTGTTTCTTTCCGACGGCTTCGATACCCTTCAGCATCAAGCATAACGGTATAAAAAACGTCAGATTCGCGGTTGACGACGAGCTGAGCCAGATATTGAAGTGAATTCAATGTCTGACCGCGCTTGCCGATCAGGACAGCGATCTGCTCTCCCTCCAGGTTGAGGAAGATATCCCGCTGCCGCACTTCCGAATGGACCTGAACAGGAGCTCCCATTTGTTCTGCTACTTCATAGATGAATGTTTCAGCATCCTGCAGAGGATTTTTCTTGATGGATACTTTGACAATCGCTGGTTTGGAGCCAAACCCAAGAAATCCTTTTTTACCTTCATCAATGATATCAATGGTGACTTGATCTTTTGATGTCTGTAATTGCTCTAATGCAGATTGGACCGCTTCATCAATGGATGGACCCGTAGCAGTTAATTGTTTCACTCACTTGCTCCTCCCGTCGCATCTTTCATCATTGGTTTACGGATGAATACCGTCTGCAGAATCATAACGATGTTACCGACGATCCAGTACAGGGCAAGGGCAGATGGGAAGAAGAATGCGAATGTACCGATCATCAGCGGCATTACATAAAGCATCATCTGCATCTGCGGGTTCTGCGCTGCTGCGCCGCCCGCCATCATTAATTTTTGCTGCAGGAAGGTCGTTCCAGCTGTCAAAATGGCAAGGAATGGATCGGATGAACCGAGTTCCAGCCATAGGAAGTTATGCGTCTGAATCTCCGAAGTTCTCATGATGGCATGATAGAATCCGATCAAAATCGGCATCTGCACGATAATCGGCAGACAGCCCGCCAGCGGGTTCACGCCGTGCTTTTGGAACAGCTGCATCGTCTCCTGCTGGAGCTTCTGCTGTGTCTGGGCATCCTTGGATGAATATTGTTCACGAAGACTCTGTAATTCCGGTTGAATATCCTGCATCGCTTTGGAGCTTTTCAGCTGCTTAACGTTCAACGGAAGCAGAACCAATCGAATGATAATCGTTACAACGATAATCGACAATCCATAGCTGCCACTGAAAAGGTCCGCAAAATATAGTAGGGTTTGAGACAATGGCCATACGATATACTCGTTCCAAAAACCTGTGCTATCCGAGTTGATTTCCTGGTTTACCTGCGTACACCCGGATAGGAACGTAAGCACGCCCGCCATGGCAAGCAGTGCTATCATTTTATTGCGCAACGTTCCTTCCTCCTTAAATGACTCTTCACTTTTTCTTTTATCAAAACGTTCGTACTACGACAATCATAAGTTTAGCATTAATGACTGTCCTTTTTCTATAACGATTACGTGCGAATTTTCTTATTTAGAAGCTTGGACCTCATAAGTACATGGGTCAGGCTTTTCTTTATTTCATGAAAATCCATCTGGCTGGCCGGCTTACGTGCAATGACCACCAGATCATAATGAGGATGGATATCGTCTTCCAGCTCATGAAAGGCCTGGCGCAGATAGCGCTTAATCTGGTTGCGCTTGACCGCATGTCCCAGCTTCTTGCTGACGGAAAGACCGATGCGGAAATGCGTCTGCTCTTTTTTCTTCATGTAGTAGATCACCAGCTGCCGGTTGGCGAAAGACTGGCCGCCTTGAAAGACCTTCTGAAATTCCTCGTTTTTCTTAATTCGATTTACTTTCTTCATCGAACACCCTCCAGATGAGTGAACATAGAGGGAGATACTGCCCTCACATTCCGATCAATCCCGTTAAAACGTTCTCAAATTATCCTTAAAATAAAAGCGGGACGTTCGATCCGCCCCACTTTTGACTTTCCCTATTCTGAAAAAAAGACCACTGATAGTTTTCAGTGGCCTATGCGGATAGAACTTTTCTTCCTTTACGACGACGGCGTGCAAGAACTTTACGTCCATTTGCAGAGCTCATGCGTGAACGGAAGCCGTGTACTTTTTTACGCTTACGATTATTTGGTTGAAACGTGCGTTTACTCATTATATATACACCTCCTGGGCAATAATCCAATAAAACAATTAAAAGGCAGTCTTGAACAGTATAATAAAATGCCCCCTGAATTGTCAACTCGATTTTCATTCTTCCTTTTTCCAATTATGCACGACGTTATATAACAGGCTGTAGTATAACACAACAAAAAATGCCCCCGGAAGCGGTCTCCATTCCTTTTACATGACGAACATTCACAGCCATTGTGTATAATTTTTCAGCTGATTTTGACTGTCCACAACAAATATCGACAAGAAAATCACAGAATCCAGTGTTGTGGATGAAAGTTTTCTACAAGCCCTTGATATTGTGGATAAGTTACGCCGACCCATTGCAAGCCGTGTTTTTATCTGGTATCATATTTGTGTTTAACAGCGATTGACTTCAAAACAGCTGAGATCTTTTCCACAGACTGTGGATAACATGTGGACAGTTATTAACAGACCTGTTCATGCAGTTATACACAAGCGTGTGGACAATGAAAATAACTCTCTGGAAGTCTAGTAAAATCAACATTCAAACATCCACACCCGTGCAGCACTGTCGGGGAGGTACAACCTTATACAAACCTTATACGAGCGCCTTTCGATCCTTTTGCTACGTTCGAAAAAGAGAACGAAAGGTGTTTTTGTTTTCCAATGAAACAGAGAGGGGTGAAACAATTTGGAGAACATCCACGAACTATGGAACAATACGCTGGACCATATAAAAGAAAAAATCAGCAAGCCCAGCTTTGAAACGTGGCTTAAAGCGACAAAAGCCGACTCCCTTAGTGAAAATACGCTGACCATCGTCGCTCCAAACGAATTCGCCAGAGACTGGCTTGAAAACCAATACGAAAGCTTGATTACAGAAACGTTATATGAAGTAACGGGTGCGGAACTGGAAACAAAGTTCATCATTCCAGAATCCAAGGACGATGCCCTGGAGGATGTGAAGCTGTCTTCCAAAAAGGTTCCGAATGTAAAAAATAACGGAAATGAAGAGTCGCCTCAGAGCATGCTCAATTCCAAATATACCTTTGATACATTCGTCATCGGATCCGGCAACCGCTTCGCCCATGCGGCCTCACTGGCTGTAGCCGAAGCACCGGCAAAGGCCTATAACCCGCTGTTCATCTACGGAGGGGTCGGGCTTGGGAAAACACACCTGATGCACGCCATCGGCCATTATGTGCTTGACCATAATCCGAATGCCAAAGTCGTTTATCTGTCCTCGGAAAAATTCACGAACGAATTCATCAACTCAATCCGGGACAACAAGGCCGTCAATTTCAGAAATAAATACCGCAGCGTTGATGTCCTTCTTATTGATGACATCCAGTTCCTCGCGGGCAAAGAGCAGACACAGGAGGAATTCTTCCATACGTTTAATACACTCCACGAGGAAAGCAAGCAGATCGTCATCTCCAGCGATCGTCCGCCGAAAGAGATCCCGACCCTTGAAGATCGTCTGCGTTCCCGCTTTGAATGGGGGTTGATCACAGACATTACACCGCCGGACCTGGAAACAAGAATCGCTATTTTGAGGAAAAAAGCGAAGGCAGAAGGGTTGGATATCCCGAACGAAGTCATGCTTTACATTGCCAACCAGATTGACACCAACATCCGTGAACTGGAGGGCGCCTTAATCCGTGTCGTCGCCTACTCTTCCTTGATCAACAGCGATATCAATGCCTCTCTGGCAGCGGAAGCGCTGAAGGATATTATTCCAAGCTCCAAGCCGAAGGTGATTACGATTGAAGCCATTCAGGAGATGGTCGGAGAGAAATATAATGTGAGACTGGAAGATTTCCCTGCTAAAAAACGGACGAAATCTGTAGCCTTCCCCCGCCAGATCGCTATGTATTTATCAAGAGAACTGACCGATTTCTCACTGCCGAAGATTGGGGAAGAGTTCGGCGGACGGGACCATACCACCGTCATTCATGCTCATGAAAAAATCTCAAAAATGGTCGCAGATGATCAGCAGCTCCAAAAAGAGCTCGATGAAATCAAAGAGCAGCTCAAATCCCACTAGTGGATAATGTGGACAGTGGTTGCAGGTTCATCAACAACCTATCCACATGTGTATAACAAGCCACATAAAGGCTTTAATAAGGTTATCCACAATTCCACAGCCCATACTAGTACTATTACGACCTTTTTTATAAAAAAATATATAATAAATGCTCATTAGGAGGAGTGTTCGGAAATGAAATTTGTCATCCAGCGGGATCAGTTGATGGATAGTGTGCAGAATGTCATGAAAGCCATATCTTCAAGAACAACGATTCCAATCTTAACGGGAATGAAATTAGAAGCCACTTCAGAAGGAATTAAATTAACAGGCAGTGATTCAGATATCTCAATCGAATCTTTTATCCCTGCAGAAGAAGATGGCATTGTCTATGCAGAAGATATTGAACCGGGCAGCATCGTCCTTCAGGCTAAATATTTTCCTGATATCGTCAGAAAGCTCCCACAGAACACCGTAGAAATCACCAGCGATGAGTCGAGAAATGTCACGATCCGCTCAGGAAATGCAGAATTTCACCTAAACGGCCAGGACCCTGAAGAATATCCACAGCTTCCTCAGCTTCATACGGAGGACAGCTTTGAACTGCCAATTGATCTTTTGAAAAACCTGATCAGACAGACGGTATTCGCCGTATCCACTTCAGAAACGCGCCCAATTCTTACAGGTGTCCATGTGAAAATGGATGAAGGCAGCCTGGAATTCATTGCAACGGACAGCCACCGCCTGGCATCAAGGAAAGTACCTCTTGACCAGCCGGAAGGAAAATCCCTGCCTGCGGTCGTCATTCCAGGGAAGAGTCTGACAGAATTGAATAAAATTCTTGCCGATTCGGATGATAAGATTGAAATCAGCGTGACAGACAACCAGGTCCTTTTCCGTACGAAGCACTTATACTTCCTGTCCCGTCTGCTGGATGGAAACTATCCAGAAACGTCCCGCTTGATTCCGGAGCAGAGTAAAACCGTCGTTAAAATCGATGCCAAGGATCTTCTTCAGTCCGTCGACCGTGCCTCTCTATTAGCAAAAGAGAACCGCAACAACGTCGTAAGACTCGTAACCAAAGAATCCAATCATCTTGAGATTACCGGGAACTCACCGGAAGTCGGAAATGTCGTGGAAGAAGTAACCGCGAATGATGTCGATGGGGAAGACTTGAAAATCTCTTTCAGTGCGAAATATATGATGGATGCCTTGAAAGCTGTCGACTATGATCAAGTCAAAGTCGAATTTACGGGTGCCATGCGTCCGTTCCTGATCCGCCCTGTCGATGATGATCAGATTCTTCAGCTGATTCTTCCCGTACGGACATACTAAAATATAAATCGTTGAATAAAAGAAGGTGCTCGATAACTTTCATAGGAGCACCTTCTTCTTTTTGTCCTCAAAAACAGCAGGAATCCGTAGAAAAAGCACCTGTGGAAAACCGCAGGAAAGAAGAAATATAGTTATCCACATTGGGGATATCCGGTGAAAAAACCGGCAGCAGGAGAGTTCGAGGGATTGGACTTTCCTTACACCTTTATCTTTAGTAAAATATAGAGATAGGTGAATTCATGAAATAGGGTGAAAATATATGAGCGAAGAAATTGGAATCAGCACAGAATACATCCCACTCGGGCAGTTTCTGAAATTAGCGAACGTTGTCGAATCTGGTGGAATGGTGAAAATTTTTCTGGCTGAATTTGAAGTGAATGTAAATGGTGAACCGGAAAACCGCAGAGGCCGGAAACTGTACGTGGGCGATACAGTGGAGATTGAGGAATTCGGCAGCTATACAGTTGTAAGCGAAGGGTAACCCCCTCCATCTATGTATATCCATGAACTGTCCCTGCGTTCTTATCGTAATTACGAGCAGCTTTCATTGAGCTTCGACCATACAATCAATGTGATTATTGGTGAAAATGCCCAAGGAAAGACGAATTTGATGGAAGCCATCTATACGCTTGCCTTTACCCGGTCCCACCGGACGCCGCGGGACAAAGAATTGATACAGTGGGACCAGGAATATGGTAAAATAAAAGGGACGATCTATAAACGTAACCGCCGCTTTCCTCTGGAGATCATCATTTCCAACAAAGGGAAAAAAGCGAAGTTGAATCATATTGAGCAGAAGCGTCTGAGTGACTATATCGGCGCTTTGAATGTTGTCATGTTTGCACCTGAGGATTTGAATCTCGTCAAAGGGAGTCCTCAGGTGCGTCGTCGGTTTATTGACATGGAAATCGGCCAGATCCAGCCCGCGTATATCTATCATCTCGGGCAGTATCAAAAGATTTTGAAACAGCGGAACCACCTGTTGAAGGATCTTCAGCGCAAACCGCAGGCTGACAGGACGATGCTCGGCATCCTGACCGAGCAGCTGGTGGAGCATGCCGTGACCATCATTGAACGGCGTTTCAAGTTTCTCCAGCTGCTCAGATCCTGGGCAGGTCCGATCCATGAAGGGATCAGCCGCAGCCTTGAACAGCTGGAAATTTCCTATGATGCGAGTGTGAAAGTATCAGAGGATATGAATTTGGAAACAATAAAGAAGACGTATATAGAGAAGTTCCAGGAAATCGAAACGAAGGAAGTCGAACGGGGGACCACTTTGGCAGGCCCTCACAGGGATGATCTGGTTTTCTACGTAAACGGAAAAGACGTCCAGACATACGGGTCGCAAGGTCAACAGCGGACGACAGCCTTATCTTTGAAACTCGCTGAAATTGAACTGATTCATAGTGAAGTAGGAGAATATCCGATTCTGCTGCTGGATGACGTTTTAAGCGAACTGGATGATTTCCGTCAGTCCCACCTGCTTCATACAATCCAGGGGAAAGTCCAGACGTTTGTATCGACTACGAGCATAGACGGGATTGAGCATGAAGCTTTGGAAGAAGCCGCCATTTTCCGTGTGAAAGAAGGAACGATCGAGATAGAGAAATGAGGTGTACCGCATGTTTATTCACATTGGGGATGATCATGTGATTCAGTCGAAGGATGTCGTGGCTATTATCGATCATAGTTTGATTTCCTCCTCATCCATCATCGAGGAAATGATCGTCAGCCAGCGGAAAAATAGACGCGTCATAGAATCACAGGAACATCAGGCAAAAGCCATTGTCATTACCAGTGATGTTATTTATTTCAGCCCTCTTTCCGTGTACACGCTGAAAAAGCGGGCGAACATGATGACGACGCTGAACAAGCTCGAGGATTTTTCCGAAGAGCCGATGGAATAGATAGAGAGAACATTTGGTGTAAGAGATTACTGTCAAACCACTTGAGAAATGTAGGTGAGTACCATGAAGGAAGATATTATCGAAGAACAGCAGGCCTATGATGAAAGTCAGATACAGGTGCTTGAAGGTCTGGAAGCTGTTCGGAAGCGTCCCGGCATGTACATTGGATCCACCAATGAAAAAGGACTGCACCACCTCGTGTGGGAAATTGTCGATAACAGTATCGATGAAGCGATGGCCGGCCACTGTGACCACATCCAGGTCATGATTGAAAAAGATAACAGCATCACCGTTACGGATAACGGACGCGGTATTCCTGTCGGTATTCAGGAAAAAACCGGACGTCCGGCTGTTGAGGTTATTTTGACGGTTCTTCACGCCGGAGGTAAATTCGGCGGAGGCGGCTATAAAGTCTCCGGAGGACTTCACGGTGTCGGTGCTTCTGTTGTAAACGCCCTGTCTACAAAACTGGAAGTCTTCGTCCACCGTGATGGTCAGATTCACTACCAGTCCTACAAGCGCGGCGTACCGGAAGAAGACTTGAAAGTAGTCGGGGAGACCGATCAAACCGGTACCCGCATTCATTTCATCCCCGATGATGAAATCTTCCAGGAAACGCAGGAATACAAGTTTGAAATCCTGGCCAACCGGCTGCGTGAGCTTGCCTTTTTGAATAAAGGCCTGACGATCACGATTGAAGATAAACGTACGGATGAAGATCCCGTCGATTACTACTACGAAGGAGGCATTCTTTCCTACGTTGAACATATGAACCGCACCCGTGAAGCGATTCATGATGCGTTCTTCATCGAAGGGGAGCAGGATGAAATCTCCATCGAAATCGCTATGCAGTACAATGACGGTTTCGCCAGCAATATTTATTCCTATGCCAACAACATCCATACGTATGAGGGCGGGACACACGAATCCGGATTTAAAACCGGACTGACCCGTGTTATCAATGATTACGCGAGAAAGAACAGTATGTTCAAGGAGACCGACCCGAACCTGACCGGTGATGACGTTCGTGAAGGTTTGACAGCGATTATTTCCATCAAGCACCCGGATCCCCAGTTCGAGGGGCAGACGAAGACGAAGCTCGGAAACAGTGAAGCCCGTACCGTTACCGATGCGCTGTTCTCGGAATCCTTCTCAAAGTTCCTGTTTGAAAACCCGACGATGGCGAAGACGATTGTCGAAAAGGGTTTGATGGCTTCCCGTGCCCGTATGGCTGCGAAGAAAGCGCGTGAACTGACACGTCGTAAAAACGCGCTGGAAGTTTCCAACCTGCCTGGTAAACTGGCAGACTGCTCTTCCAAGGATGCCAACATATCAGAACTGTATATTGTTGAGGGTGATTCCGCGGGTGGATCAGCCAAACAGGGAAGGGACCGTCATTTCCAGGCGATTCTTCCGCTGCGTGGTAAAATCATCAACGTGGAAAAAGCCCGCCTTGATAAGATCCTGTCCAACAATGAGGTGCGTGCCATTATTACAGCCCTCGGTACAGGAATCGGGGAAGAGTTTGATATTTCCAAAGCCCGTTACCATAAAATCGTGATCATGACGGATGCTGATGTGGACGGTGCCCATATTCGGACGCTGCTTCTCACTTTCTTCTACCGTTATATGCGTCCACTGATTGAATCGGGCTACATTTACATTGCCCAGCCGCCTCTTTACAAAATCCAGCAGGGCAAAGCGGTGTACTACACGTACAGCGACAAACAGCTGGATGCGAAACTGGCGGAGCTGTCCAGTTCACCGAAACCAAGCGTCCAGCGTTATAAGGGTCTTGGAGAGATGAACCCGGAGCAGCTTTGGGAAACGACAATGGATCCGGAAACACGGACGATGCTGCAGGTCAGCCTGGAAGATGCGATTGGAGCGGATGAAACGTTTGATATCCTGATGGGAGACAAAGTGGAACCGCGTCGTAACTTCATTCAGGAAAATGCGCAGTATGTTCAAAACCTTGATGTGTAAGAGATAGATCGGAGATGGAGCTTTTTTCATAAGGCTCCTCTCTTCCTTTAAGGCAACTAGGAGGTAAATAGAATGGTCGATCAACCCGAGCGCCCGCGCGTGCAGGAAATCAATATCAGCCAGGAGATGCGTACATCCTTCCTGGACTATGCGATGAGTGTTATCGTCGCCCGGGCTCTGCCTGATGTCAGAGACGGTTTGAAACCTGTACACCGCAGAATACTATATGCCATGCACGACCTCGGTATGCATGCAGACAAAGCTTACAAGAAATCCGCCCGTATTGTCGGAGAGGTGATCGGTAAGTACCACCCTCACGGTGATTCCGCCGTTTACGATACGATGGTGCGGATGGCGCAGGACTTCAACTACCGCTATATGCTTGTCGACGGACACGGAAACTTCGGTTCTGTCGATGGCGATGCAGCGGCAGCGATGCGTTATACCGAAGCCCGGATGTCGAAGATCTCCATGGAGATTCTCCGGGATATCAACAAGGATACGATAGACTACAACGACAACTACGATGGCACGGAGCGGGAGCCGGAAGTGCTTCCAGCCAAATTCCCGAACCTGCTCGTTAACGGAGGATCGGGAATTGCCGTCGGTATGGCAACCAACATTCCGCCTCATCAGCTTGGGGAAGTGATCGACGCGGTGCTGGCGTTAAGTAAGGATCCGGAGATTACCATCCAGGAATTGATGGAGAACCATATTTACGGACCGGACTTCCCGACAGCTGGTAAAATCCTCGGTTTAAGCGGGATTCGTAAAGCGTACGAAACCGGAAAAGGCTCACTGACCGTCCGCGCCCATGTGGAAATCGAAGAGCAGTCCAATGGTAAATCATTCCTGATTGTTACGGAGCTTCCTTATCAGGTGAACAAAGCCCGGCTCGTCGAAAAAATCGCCGACCTCGCCCGTGATAAGAAAGTGGACGGAATTACCGATCTTCGTGACGAATCGGATCGGAACGGCATGAGGATTGTCATTGAACTGCGCCGGGACGTCAACCCGAATGTACTGCTGAATAACCTGTACAAAATGACGGCCCTGCAGTCCACATTCGGCATTAACATGCTGGCCCTCGTCAACGGCCACCCGAGAGTTCTCAACCTGAAGCAGTGCCTGGAATATTATTTGGATCACCAGAAGGTCGTCATCCGGCGCCGTACAGAATATGAGCTGAAAAAGGCCGAAGCCCGGGCTCACATCCTTGCTGGTTTAAGAATTGCTCTTGATCATCTGGATGAAGTCATCGCATTGATTCGTGAATCCCAGACGACGGAAATCGCCCGCACAGGCTTGATGGAACGCTTCAGCCTTTCAGAAAAGCAGGCCCAGGCGATCCTTGATATGCGTCTGCAGCGCCTGACTGGTCTTGAGCGCGAAAAGATCGAAGAAGAATACCAGGATATTATGAAGCTGATCGCTGAGCTGAAAGCGATTCTTGCGGATGATGAGAAAGTATTGGAAATCATTCGCGGGGAACTGATGGATATTAAAGAGCGCTACAATGATGAGCGCCGCACAGAAATCGTGCTCGGTGGTACAGACTTCATAGAAGACGAAGACTTGATTCCTGAGGAAACGGTCATCGTGACCCTGACTCATCAGGGATACATCAAGCGTCTTCCGGCCAACACCTACCGATCCCAGCGCCGCGGCGGACGCGGAGTGCAGGGAATGGGTACCCATGAAGAGGACTTTGTGGAGCATCTGCTTTCCACGTCCACCCACAATACGCTGTTGTTCTTCTCGAACAAAGGGAAGGTCTATAAGGCGAAGGGCTATGAAGTACCGGAGTTCAGTCGTACAGCGAAAGGGATTCCGATCATCAACATGCTGAACGTGGAGCGTGATGAGTGGATCAACGCCGTGATTTCCGTCAATGAATTCGCTGATGACTGGTACCTCGTTTTCACAACGAAGAACGGAATCACCAAACGGACGACCCTTTCCCAGTTTGCCAACATCCGCAAAGGTGGTCTGATTGCCCTTGGACTGCGCGAGGATGATGAATTGATTTCCGTCCGCCTGACAGATGGAAACAAGGACATTATGATTGGAACGAAGAACGGGTACCTGATCCGCTTCAACGAAGATCAAATCCGTGCTATGGGCCGTACAGCAGCAGGAGTGAAGGGAATATCACTCCGCGATGACGATGATGTCGTATCCATGGAAATCGTTGATGATTCCCTGCAGGTGCTGACCGTGACAAGTAAAGGTTACGGCAAGCGTACACCGGCAGATGAATACCGCATCACCAACCGCGGTGGTAAAGGAATCATCACATGTAACCTGACAGATAAAAATGGCCATGTCGTCGCAACGAAAGCCATTAACGGTGAAGAGGATATCATGATCATCACCGAAAGCGGCGTCTTGATCCGTATGCCGATGGAAAGCATTTCCGAAACCGGCAGGAACACACAAGGCGTCCGTCTCATCCGCCTCGGCGACGGGGAGGAAGTTGCAACGGTTGCACGAGTGGATTCCGAGAAGGAAGAAGAGGAAGCAGCAGAGCTGATGGACCAGGAGTCTCCAGAAGAGACGCCTGTGGTCGAAGGTCAGCCGGAAACAACAGAAGATCCTTCAGATGAATCATAAAAACACATGATCGTCGCCTGTCCCTTTGCGGCAGGCGGCTTTTTTTATACCTTATTGGAAGGGTGGAGGAAAATAATGAAAGTGGCTTCTGAAAAAGTGGAGACCGGCTGTCTGCTTATCAAGGACGTGATGGGGCGTACCCATCGACCGATCATACCTAAAAATACGACATTAACACCCGTTCATATCGATGTTTTGAAAAGCTTCCAGGTCGAGTACGTGGAGGTGGCCACCCGTAAAGCTGACGGCCGTCCATTTACAGCCGGGGAAGCGGGAGAGAAGGAAGGTTCTGCAGCAGCTTCTCTGCTTGGAAGGAAAACGAAAACCGTTCTTTCCTTCCAGGATGAATACAGGGAAGCCGTCCAGGCATACAAGGAATGGTTCCGCGCATGGCAGGGCGGGGCACCTGTGGATATGGGAGCCGTCCGCAGCGTCATGGTCCCTCTATTGGAAAGAACAGCGTCTGCTTCCAAGGAAGTCTTTCACCTTCATCATCTAAGCACCAGCGAGGACTATATCTACCACCACAGCATAGCGACAGGCGTGATGGCCGGATACCTGGCCTCCAAACTTGGGCTCAATTACGGAGAATGGATTCAGGTCGGTCTGGCCGGCGTGCTGTGCGACGCGGGGATGGCAAAAATCGATCAGCGGATCCTTCATAAGCAGGGCGCCCTGACGGAACGGGAATACGAACAGGTAAGAAATCATCCGACCTATTCCTACCGCGCCATTGAACGCATTCCTTCTCTGAGCAGTCAGGCAAAACTCGCCGTCCTCCAACACCATGAGCGTCTCGATGGCACCGGCTACCCGCTTGGGCTGACGCAGAAAAAGATTCATACGTTCAGCCAGATCATTGCTGTCTGCGATATGTTCCACGCGATGACGAGTGAGCGGATCTACCGCTCGAAGCAGTCCCCGTACAAAGTATTGGAGGAACTGCTGCATGAACATTTCGGCAGGTATGACCATAAAGTGATAGAAACGCTGAAAAAAGAAATCGCCAATTTCTCAACAGGCGTAAAAGTCCGCCTTTCGGATAAGCAGGAAGCGGAGGTTCTTTTTGCGGAAACGTCCCATCCGACCCGGCCGATGATCAAGCTGTTGGAAACCGGGGATATCATCCAGCTGAAGGAATACCTCCAGCTTCATATTGAAGAAGTGTACGATTGAATCAAAGACCGGCCTCTGTCATAGAACGGACAGGTGCCGGTCTTTTAACCATGTGCTGATCAATGCCGGCACCTGATCCATTGCGGACTGCAGAAAATGAACGATAAAGACATAATCCTCCCTGTCCCGCATCTGCTCCATCTCTCCCCACCAATCCCCTTCGTAACGGACGAGCATACTGAGGTTGTACAGAACGGCAAAATAACTGAGCAGTTCGGGCCATGCCGTTCCTTCACATTCAAGCTTCTGTTTTTTCAACGAGTAAAGGTCCCGCATAGCTGGTAAAGGACGGAGCAGTTCATCCATGGCCGCTTTTTCTTTCTCTGCGGAAAAATCGAACAGATGAAAGGCGGCATGAGGGAACAGCCCGTGCGGCTGAATTCGGATTTCATCCTCAAGAAAACGGTATTGCTGCTTCTTTCTTTTCCGTGTCGATAGCCCGTGGGCAAGCACCTTGGCAGTAGCCGGATAGCCGGGATCCACCGTCAATAGACAGGCCTTCAAAAAATGGTTCAGGCCGTAATATAAAAGGAGAGGCTGCACACTTAAAGGGGTGGAGGAGGCAGAACTGACATACTCTCCCCCCAGGGTGAGTCCGTACATGAACCGCTCCGCATTGTTGTAGGCATGGTGCTCCACTCTGGAATGCTTCCCATCCGTATAGCAGGCATGCAGAAATGGACGGGTGTGAGAGGTTACCTGCATGTACTGCAAAAAAGGATCAAGCCGTCTCATTATCGTTCTTCCCTCCTTCTTCATCCGCTTCTCCGCCTTCATTTTTATGGTTGAAAAAGGGCGGTCATTGTCGTATTGTAAATAACAATAAGAAATGGTAGCTTCCTGCTGTTCCACTTATTTTACCCACTTATACCCAGAATATTTTTAAGAAAAAGGAGAGGTCAAGCATGCGTGAAGACAAGTTTGCAAAAGAAGGATTAACGTTTGATGATGTACTGCTTTTACCTGCGAAATCTGATGTACTGCCCCGCGATGTATCCCTGAGGACAGAACTTTCCCCGACGCTCAAGCTGAACATGCCGATTATCAGTGCCGGTATGGACACAGTGACAGAAGCGGCGATGGCCATTGGAATGGCACGACAGGGTGGTCTTGGTGTCATTCATAAGAACATGTCCATTGAAGAGCAGGCGGAACACGTTGACCGTGTCAAACGCTCCGAAAGCGGCGTCATCACGAATCCGTTCTTTTTAACTCCCGAGCACCAGGTGTTTGATGCCGAGCATTTGATGGGCAAATTCAGGATTTCCGGTGTTCCGATTGTGAACAATGAAGAAGAGCAGAAGCTTGTCGGCATTTTGACAAACCGTGACCTCCGTTTTATTGAAGACTATTCCATTCAGATCCAGGAAGTGATGACGAGCGAAAACCTTGTCACAGCTCCTGTGGGGACAACACTCGATGAAGCTGAAAAGATTCTTCAGAAATATAAGATCGAGAAGCTGCCGATGGTCGATAATCAGGGCATCCTGAAAGGCCTGATTACCATCAAGGATATTGAGAAAGTGATTGAATTCCCGCAGTCGGCCAAGGATGAACAGGGACGCCTGTTGTGTGCAGCCGCTGTCGGTGTCACAGCCGATGCAATGACACGGATTGATAAGCTTGTCGAAGCGGGTGTGGACGCCCTTGTTGTCGATACAGCCCACGGCCACTCCCAGGGCGTCATCGCACAGGTGAAACGGATCCGTGACCGCCATCCACACGTCAACATTATCGCTGGAAACGTGGCGACTCCTGATGCCACCCGCGAACTGATTGAAGCAGGAGCGGATGTGGTTAAAGTCGGTATCGGACCTGGATCCATCTGTACAACTCGTGTTGTCGCCGGTGTCGGCGTGCCGCAGATTACAGCGGTATATGACTGTGCGAGAGAAGCGGCGGAACTTGGTAAGCCGATCATTGCCGACGGCGGCATTAAATATTCCGGTGACATCGTCAAAGCGCTTGCTGCCGGTGGACATGCGGTTATGCTCGGCAGCCTGCTTGCCGGGGTATCCGAAAGCCCTGGAGAAACGGAAATCTTCCAGGGACGCCGTTTCAAAGTATACCGCGGCATGGGTTCCGTCGGTGCGATGGAGTCGGGATCCAAGGACCGTTATTTCCAGAACGAATCGGAATCGAAAAAGCTTGTACCAGAAGGCATTGAAGGCCGGATGCCTTATAAAGGACCTCTTGCGGACAGCATCCACCAGCTGCTCGGCGGTCTCCGTTCTGGTATGGGGTACTGTGGAACACCGGACCTTGATTCACTGAGGTCGGACAGCCAGTTCACACGCATCACAGGAGCGGGACTCAGAGAGAGCCATCCTCACGATGTCCAGATCACAAAAGAATCGCCGAACTACTCCGTTTGACCTAGATAGACAGGGACTATTCCCTGTCTATTCTTTTATATACGCATGTGATAAAATAACAGGGATGCATAATTTAAGGGTGGAGGTAGAGAAAGTGACACAAAGATTTAAAACATCTATCGCCTTAATCATGTCCTTGTTGATCGGGATTTTCGCTGTAAGTGCCAATCCCGGACATACATACGCAAGCGTAGATGTTGGGGCAAAATCAGCGATACTTGTAGATGCAGAAAGCGGGAAAATTTTGTTTGAGAAAGAAGCGGATTTGACACTGCCGCCGGCCAGTATGACGAAGATGATGACCGAATATCTCGTCATGGAGGCTGTGGAAGAGGGGAAAATCAGCTGGGATCAGAAGACCCCTGTCAGTCAGTATGCTTTTGATATATCAGCCAATCCGGAATTTTCCGGTGTCGGCTTACGTTTAGATGAACAATACACGGTTCGTGAGCTTTATGAAGCGATGGCGATCAACTCGGATAACGCAACGACGATTGCGCTTGCTGAACTGGTAGCTGGAACCGAAGGCGAATTCGTCAAAATGATGAATGCCAAGGCAGAGGAAATGGGACTGCCGGATTATGAGTTTGTCAATGCCACTGGGTTGAACAATAACCATCTGGGGGACAACTATCCTGAAGGCACCGATCCGGATGCCACCAATATGATGTCGGCCAAGTCGGCGGCTCTGCTGGCTTATCATTTAACGAATGACTATCCGGAAGCGCTGGAGGTTTCCAGCAAGCCTACATTGGAATTCGCCGATCAGACGGTGACCAACTGGAACTGGATGCTTCCTGGTATGCCGGGGCAGAACTTGAAGCAGTTTGAATATGAAGGTATGGACGGCTTGAAGACCGGTTACACAGAACTTGCCGGCAACACATTTACAGGTACGGCTGAGCGTGACGGCCAGCGGTTCATCTCTGTTGTGATGAAATCGGAATCACGTTCCTCCCGTTTCAATCAGACACGGACGCTTCTTGATTACGGATTCAACCAGTTTACAAGGCAGGAGCTTCTGGCTGCCGGTGAAACGGTTGAGGATCAGGATTCTCTTTCTGTGACGAAAGGAAAAGAAGATGCTGTTGCGATTGAGACGAGTGAAGCTTTGAGCACCCTTTTAAAGAGCGGCGAACAAGAAGAATATGAGGTGGAGTTTGTCATCTCTGAAGATCAGCTCAACGAAGACGGCGAGCTTGTGGCGCCTGTTGAGAAAGGTCAGAAAATCGGAACAGCCAAGCTTGTCTACACAGGGGACGAAAGTTACGGAAACCTTGTGAAGGAAGAAGGGCAGACGGTTGATATCGTCACTTCGGAAGCGGTGGAGAAAGCCAACTGGTTCATGCTGATGCTTGGTGGCATCGGTGAATTCTTCAGTGATATCTTCACAGGAGCCGTCGATATGGTGAAAGGCTGGTTCTAACGGTAAAATCCCTATTTAATGAGTGGGAATTAAGGCTGAGATGCGATACAATAGAGAGTAAGAATCTATGATTCAAAAATAAATGCTTGAACGATATAGCTGTTAGGGAGGAAATTAACATGTCACAAACAGGTACTGATCGCGTAAAACGTGGAATGGCTGAAATGCAGAAAGGCGGCGTCATCATGGACGTTGTCAATGCAGAGCAGGCGAAGATTGCAGAAGAAGCAGGTGCGGTGGCGGTTATGGCCCTTGAGCGTGTTCCAGCCGACATTCGTGCGGCCGGCGGCGTAGCTCGTATGGCTGACCCGACAATTGTTGAAGAAGTGATGAATGCTGTATCCATCCCTGTCATGGCCAAAGCACGTATCGGCCACATTGCAGAAGCCCGTGTACTTGAAGCGATGGGTGTCGACTACATCGATGAAAGTGAAGTACTGACACCAGCTGATGAAATCTACCACATCAAAAAAGATGATTACACAGTTCCATTTGTTTGCGGATGCCGTAACATCGGTGAGGCGACACGCCGTATCCGTGAAGGCGCATCTATGCTTCGTACAAAAGGTGAGCCGGGAACAGGAAACATCGTGGAAGCTGTCCGTCATATGCGTCAGATCCAATCAGAAATCCGTCACCTTCAAAGCCTTGCGGAAGACGAAGTGATGGTCTTTGCCAAGGAAAACGGTGCACCATTCGACCTTCTTATGGAGATCCGTGAAGAAGGCCGCCTTCCTGTCGTCAACTTCGCTGCAGGCGGAATTGCGACACCAGCTGATGCTGCGCTTATGATGCAGCTTGGTGCGGACGGCGTATTCGTCGGTTCCGGTATCTTCAAGTCCAACAACCCTGCTCAGTTTGCCCGTGCGATTGTAGAAGCTACGACTCACTACGACGATTACAAACTGATCGGCGAGTTGTCCAAAGGACTTGGAACAGCGATGAAAGGCATGGAAATGTCCACGCTTACTCCTGATCAGCGTATGCAGGAGCGCAGTCAGTAAGAAAAGGAGAATGCAGCATGACTACTATCGGTGTATTAGGTCTGCAGGGAGCTTTTCGTGAGCACATCCGCTCTGTGGAAGCCTCTGGTGCCACCGGCGTTGTTGTTAAGAAAAAAGAACAGCTGGAAGACATTGACGGACTGATTATTCCCGGCGGTGAAAGCACAGCGATCCGCCGCTTGATTGATAAGTATGACTTCCTTGAACCGATTCGTGAATTCGGAAAGCAGGGGAAGCCGATCTTCGGTACGTGTGCAGGGTTGATCCTGCTTGCCTCTGAAATTGACGGCTCGTATGATGTCCATCTCGGACTGATGGATATCAAAGTCCGCCGTAATGCATTCGGCAGACAAAGGGAAAGCTTTGAAGCCGACCTGGATATCGACGGAGTCGCCGATCAGTTTACAGCTGTGTTCATTCGAGCTCCTTATATCGAGGGAGTAGGGGAAGAGACGAAGGTACTGGCCCGCTATGATGGTCATATTGTGGCTGCTCAGCAGGATCACTACCTCGCCTGTTCCTTCCACCCTGAACTGACAGATGACCACCGTTTAGTTTTACATTTTGTAAAAATGGTGGAGCATTCCCGAAAAAGCCTTGCAATGTAAGGTGAATTCAGCTAATCTAAGATCACTAAATAAGAATGAACGCGATGACAGGACATAGTAGCATGTTCCTCTTCCCCCAGAGAGTCAGTGGCAGGTGAAAACTGACGGAAGAGCCATGTGAATCCATCCTTGAGTGTCCGGCTGATAACGCCGGACCGGCCCCTCACCGTTATGAGTCGAGCCGGAAGGTCCTGAACCTTCAACCTGGGTGGTATCGCGGGAAGCATAAACAAAGCTCTCGTCCCTTATATGGGACGGGAGTTTTTTTATATGAAAAAAAGGAGGACATACACATGTTGGATATGAAATTTTTACGACAGAACTTTGATGAAGTGAAAGCAAAGCTGGAGAAGCGGGGCGAAGACCTGTCTGATTTAGACGCCTTTGGTGAACTCGACAGCCGCCGTCGTGAGCTGATTCAGGAGACTGAGGAGCTGAAAGCGCGCCGTAATGACGTTTCCAAGGAAATCTCCCAGCTGAAGAAAAACAAAGGGGACGCCGATGACAAGATTACAGAAATGCGCGAAGTCGGTGACCGTATCAAAACGCTCGACACAGAGCTGAAGGTAGTGGAAGAGAAGCTGGAAACGCTCCTCTTATCCATTCCGAACATCCCTCATGAAAGCGTACCTGTCGGAGAGGATGAAGAGGATAACATCGAAGCCCGCCGCTCTGGAGAAACGCCTGTTTTCGATTTTGAAGCGAAACCCCACTGGGATATCGCCACAGACCTTGGCATTCTCGACTTTGAACGCGCAGGAAAAGTAACCGGCAGCCGGTTTGTCTTTTATAAAGGCATCGGTGCCCGCCTGGAGCGTGCGCTTCTGAACTTCATGATGGACCTGCATGCCGATGATCACGGCTATCAGGAAATGCTGCCCCCACAGATGGTCAACCGTACATCTATGACAGGAACGGGCCAGCTGCCGAAATTCGAAGAAGACGCCTTTAAGATTGAAGACTGGGATTACTTCCTTGTCCCGACCGCAGAGGTGCCTGTAACGAACTACTACAGAGAAGAGATTCTGTCCAGCGAGGACCTGCCGCAGAAATTTGTCGCCTTCAGCACCAACTTCCGTTCTGAAGCCGGCTCTGCCGGACGTGACACGCGCGGACTCATCCGTCAGCACCAGTTCAACAAAGTCGAACTTGTCCAGCTGGCCAAACCTGAGGAATCCTACCATGTGCTTGAAGAATTGACAGGGCATGCTGAAAAAGTCCTTCAGCTGTTGAAGCTTCCCTACCGCGTCATGAGCATGTGTACCGGTGATCTTGGGTTTACAGCCGCTAAGAAATACGACATCGAAGTATGGATCCCGAGCCAGGAAACCTACCGGGAAATCAGCTCCTGCTCCAACTTCGAGGATTTCCAGGCGCGTCGTGCCGGTATCCGTTTCCGCCGTGAAGAAAAAGGGCGCCCGGAATTTGTCCATACGCTGAACGGTTCCGGCCTTGCGATCGGCCGTACCGTCGCCGCTATTCTGGAGAACTATCAGCAGGCGGACGGTACCGTCGTTGTACCAGAAGTTCTCCGCCCATATATGGGTGGAAAAGAAGTCATCCGATAAAACAGCAGAAGAGCGGCGGGAGTGCCTCCACGCCGCTCTTTATTATAGGCAGACGCAGGTTTGACTGCAGCGCCGGGGCTTTGTATAATAACGAGGTGGAATCACCCGGATCCTTTCGACAAATTTTTATAAAAAATTCACGGAGAGTGTTGACGGTCACTACAGGCCGTGATAATATATTACTTGTCGGTCACACGGAGGAGTACCCAAGTTTGGCTGAAGGGAGCGGTCTTGAAAACCGCCAGGGGGTTTACGCCCCGCGGGGGTTCGAATCCCTCCTCCTCCGCCATTTTATTTATAACAATCGCGCATAAATATTGGAGATTTATAGAACAGAAATCGTTACTACGTGTAACGATTTTTTTTTGCCCAAATGATGCTGATATAAAAAAACACCCTGCCTGGATCCGGCAGAGTGCTGATGTTTATAGAGAATGCCCCCGGCAGGATTCGAACCTGCGGCACACGGTTTAGGAAACCGATGCTCTATCCCCTGAGCTACGGGGGCCTGTGAAGCGTACGAGTCATATTATACTAAAGAATCCAGAGATTGCAAAGGAATCCTTTTGCTGAAAATGCATCTCCCCCTGTTACTTCCGACAGGTGGATGTGATAAAATGATACCTGTCTGTCAAAAAGGATCGTTTTTTGTAGTCGAAAAAGAACAAGGGTAGGCCGCTGAACGGCTGATCCCGCTTGAATAGAGTTTGAAGGAGGAACAGCGATGGGAGATCTACCTTTCATTTCCGTTGAAGGGCCCATTGGGGTGGGGAAAACGTCTCTGTCTAAAAAGCTCGCCTCCCAGTTTGATTTTCACTTGTTAAAGGAAATCGTTGAGGAGAACCCGTTTTTAGGCAAGTTTTATGACAATATTGAAGAATGGAGCTTCCAGACGGAAATGTTTTTCCTTTGCAATCGTTTCAAGCAGCTGGAAGACATTGAACGTAAATATCTGCAAGCTGGCAAGCCTGTTGTAGCGGATTATCATATTTCAAAAAATATGATATTCGCCCGTCGAACCCTTAGAGAAGAACAATTTGATAAATACGCACAGATTTTTGATATATTAACACATGATATGCCTAAACCGAATATGGTCGTTTATCTTCATGCGAGCCTAGATACACTAATGGACCGCATCCGTATGCGGAACCGTGATGTGGAGGCCAATATTCAGCCCGCTTATCTTGAACAGCTTTCCCAGGATTATGAGGATTTCATGAGCCATTTTGAAGCCTCGCATCCAGACATCCCTGTGATCCGCCTCAATGGGGATCATTTGGATTTCGTAAAGCATCAGGACGATTTAAACTACATTGTTGCTCAAGTTGAACAGCATTTAAATAAAGGAGAAGTTATCAAATGAATGCACGTGAACGCTACGGTATTCCACATGATAGTGTCATCACGATTGCCGGAACCGTCGGCGTCGGAAAATCTACGATGACGAATGCGATTGCGGATGCTCTCAAATTCCGGACATCTTTTGAAAAAGTGGAGACCAATCCGTATCTTGATAAATTTTACCAGGATTTTGAACGCTGGAGTTTCCACCTGCAGATTTATTTCCTGGCTGAACGCTTCAAGGAGCAGAAGAAAATCTTCGAATACGGGGGCGGATTCATCCAGGACCGTTCCATTTATGAAGATACCGGCATCTTTGCCCGTATGCACTATGAAAAAGGAACGATGTCAGGAACGGATTATGAAACGTACCGTAATCTGTTCGATGCCATGGTCATGACACCCTATTTCCCTCATCCTGACCTTCTTATTTATCTGGAAGGTTCCTTCGATGATGTTCTCGGCCGTATTAAAGAGCGTGGACGTCCGATGGAACAGGAAACACCTGTCGAATACTGGGAGGAAATGTTCAACCGTTATGACAACTGGATCGACAACTTCAACTCCTGCCCTGTGCTGCGCCTGAACATTGCGGACTATGATGTCCTCAATGACGAAAACAGCATTGAGCCGGTCCTTGAAAAAATCGGTCACTTTATCCAGCAGTCCCGTAAATGGCGTTCCAGCCGTCTGCTGACGTAACATGGGTATAAATGAAAAAAACCGGTACGATGATCACCGCTGATCATCGTACCGGTTTTTTATGTTTTCTTTAAATAATCGTGGATCATTTTCCGGTGGCTGCCGACCATCGAGGCAGGAAGCTTATCGGGCGGCGTAAACTTAAACTGCAGTGACTCTCTCGGGTCCATGCGGTAATCCCCGGAGTATGTATCCGTATCATAAGCCGTTGTGACAACGTAAAATTCATCGCCGTTATCAGCCCGGATAAATTGGTCTGCCCCGGAGTACACATTGAATAGGTTCAGCTTGTCGACCGTCAGCCCCGTTTCCTCCCACACTTCCCGTTTGGCTGTCTCTTCTGTGCTTTCCCCGAGTTCCATCAATCCCCCGGGCAGCCCCCAGACGCCGTGCGGGGAGGTTCGCTGCTGCAGAAGGATGCGCCCCTGGTCATCCACGATCACGACGACAGCCCCGACGAAGATCAACGGCCGGTGACCGACAAGAGCCCTTAAATCTTCTACATATCCCATATGGCTGTTCTCCTTTCGAACCGTTAATCAGCGAGTCCTGTTGTTTCCTTTACATAGGTGTCCTCTTCAAGTGCGTGAAGCAGAAAATGGGCCACATCTCCTCTCGAAATGCTTCTGCCATCCTGCGGCACCGTTTCGGACGTCCGGTAGTTCCCTGTGACAGGTCCATCCAGGAGGCGCATCGGACGGGCAATCGTATAATCCATATCCGCTGCTATGATCGCATTGACCGCCCGGCGGTGATCGTGCAGGACGTTTTTCAAAATCATCCGGCTCATCCATCCGGTCAGTCCGGGAATTTCATTGTACAGCCCGGCAGAGGCGACGTACAGCAACCGCTTGATGTTATGCTGCGCGGAAGCGGTCAGGATGTTTTCCGTCATAATGGTCAGGGTGCTGCGGTCTTTTAACGATTCTGAACCGAGACAGGAGACAATGGCCTCCTGTCCGAGGACGGCCTGACACACATCCTCCTCATTCCTTGCGTCCCCTTGTACCCTATTCAAACGTTCATGATTTATACCGAGCTTATGGGGATTCCTCAGAAAAGCGGTAACGTCATGGCCGGATTCCAGGGCCTGTTCGACAAAGGCCTTTCCTGTTCCACCGGTAGAACCAAAAACAACAATTTTCATGATCTCACCTCATTGATATATTTTAGAAACGCCCATTCAGGAAGAATGATGCCTGAAAAAATTGATTTTCCGTCTGCTCCATGTCTGCAGCCAGTATACGGCACTGAATCCGAGCGCGATAATTGTAAGCACCCAAAGGAGAGCTTCCTCCATCCGTCCGGATTCGACGGCAAAGTAGATGGCAAGAGGAATGGTGTCGGTTTCTCCCGGAATATAGCCGGCCACCATCAACGTCGCTCCGAATTCTCCGAGAGAACGGGCGAATGCCATGACAAGACCGGCAAGCAGTCCCGGCCAGGCCAGCGGCAGCGCGATCGTGAAGAAGACCTTTCCTCTGGAAGCACCAAGATTATGAGCGGCATTTTCCAGCTGTGTATCATAGTTTTGAAAAGCAGCCGCCGCACTTTGATACATCAGCGGGAATGAGACGACGGCGGAAGCGATGACAGCTCCTGTCCAGCTGAACACCACCTGCAGGTCAAACCAGTGCATCAATATCCGCCCAGCCCAGCCATTCCTGCCGAACGCATATAGTAGACAAAAGCCAATGACGGTCGGCGGGAGGACAAGAGGCAGAAGAAATAGTGATTCCAGCAGACTTTTCCCGGGAAATATTTTCCGGGAAATCAATCGTGCTGCAAGCGTCCCGGATATGAAAACGATGATGGTGGCGATGGCTGCTACTTTTAAGGAGAGGAAGAGAGGACTGATGCTCATCATTTGTTCGTTTCATCTCCTATAGCGGTAAAACCGTAGTTTTCTAAAGTTTTACCGGCTGCTTCTGTAGACAGGAAGGTTATAAAGTCAGAGGCAGCCTCCTCAGTCCGGCTTTTTGTGATGACTGCGGCGGGATAAATGATCGATTCGTGTAAAGAAGGGTCGACTTCTGCGGTGACGTGTACCTTATCGGATGTGAAGGCATCACTGGCATAGACGACACCATAGTCCGCGTCGCCGGATTCTACATAAGTGAGCACCTGCCGGACATCTCCGGCAAAGACCATCTGATCCTCCATCTGATCCCAAAGGTGAATCGTTTCCAACGCCTGTTTCGTATATGTACCAGCAGGGACGCTGTCGGGATTACCGATGGCTGTTGTTTGATCTTCGGCCGCACTTTTCAATGCCTCCAGGGAGCCTGCCGCTGCGTGTTCATGATGACTGATAACGACGAGCCGGTTTTCCGCAAAGGTTTCCATCTGCGCGTCATCTGTGTATCCACGTTCTTTTAAGTAGGTCGTCCATCGGGTATCGGCGGATAGAAAAACGTCGACGGGAGCCCCCTGCTCAATCTGACGTGCCAATTTACCGGAACTTCCTAATAATAAGGTCACATCGACGTTACAGGCCTCTTCATAGGAAGGAACGATTTCCTCCATGACATCTGTTAAACTGGCTGCAGCAGCAATGGTCACGGTCGGTTTTTCACTGGCATTCGCGCATCCGGCTGAAAAGAAGAGAAGGAATACGGAAGCGGCCCATATGCTTTTTTTCATAAACAGCCTCCTTTCGGCCTTTGTTGATTCGGTGACAGGGCAGAAAAACATCCATGAAAAAGAAAGGTTGAATACAATGAAACTCCAAATCATCACCGCGCTGGTTCTGGCGCTTTTGTTGACCCAGCTTCCCGTTGCCGGGAAATATTTTGCAGTCTTGAATACTATGATACATGAAACCGGTCATTCTCTCACAGCTTTATTGACAGGTGGGGAAGTGAGACATATCTCTTTATTCCCGAATACGTCCGGTGTTACGCTGACCGGTCATAGTTCGTGGCTGAGCCATGTGGTGACAAGCCTTTCGGGATATATAGCGGCTTCCTTCACAGCTTTTGTTTTTTTCTATTTCATCAGTAAGGGATACTGGTCCTGGGTGATATACATCCTCCTTGCCTTCCTTGCTGTGAACCTGCTTTTCTGGGTGCGGAATATCTATGGAGTGTTCTGGATTGTGACCTTTGGTGCCGGTTTTATCTGGCTGCTCCGGACAGGGCATGACACGATTGTGCAGTATGTCCTTCTTCTGCTCGCCTCCCTCGTTCTTGTCGAGTCTGTAACCAGTGCGTTTGAAATTATGTGGATCAGCTTCGTGTCGCCGGGGCAGGCCGGTGATGCCGCCAATCTGGCCCGTGCCTTCCGGATCATCCCATCTCCGGTATGGGGCGTGCTGTTCTTTCTTCAGGCTGTCTATTTTGCTTTTCTTTCCCTGAAGCGTGTCTTTACTTTTTGAAAATGTGCAGACACCTGGGGAATTCTTTCAAAATCCGCACCTGCCCTGTCTTTCCTTATCCGCCTGAATAAGGTAATAAGGTAGGAAAGAGAGGAGGGGAAGAAATGAGCGGAGGATACGGCGGTGGTTTCGCACTGTTGGTTGTTTTGTTCATCCTTTTGATCATTATCGGTGCTTCTTACATGGGCGGCCGTGGATACGGTTATTAAATAGACAGCGGGATTTTTTCCCGCTCTTACATATTTGTAGTTTGTGAAAGGTACGGGAAGGGTAAAACGAACTATAAAAAAAGGACGGGGGAGTCCAACTATGGATTTAAAGGAACAACTGCTGACGGAAGGATACAACCAGATTGATATTCTTCTTGTCCGTGAAGGAGAAGATCAGACGACCGTACCGGGAATCACGCTTCATAAGGTCACAGATCTGGAGTACAAGCTGTACCTGGACCCGGAAACGATTACGTATCACCTGGATGAAGAGCATCCTTATTTTCAAGGAGATCAAAAAGTGGAAACAGGAGAAATGAAGCAGGTGAAGGGATATATTCTAGAATGGTGAAGCCTTGATGTTCAAGGCTTTTTTATATGGTCCGCTGAAAACTTAACACATTCTGTCGTTTAATTGAGGAAACAAAGTGGAACGAAGGAGACAAAAGCATGGAGGAGGATCATCAATGAAGGAACATCAATTATACATTAATGGTGAATATACACAGTCACATGGATCAGAGTGGATTGACGTCGTTAATCCAGCCACAGAGGAAGTCATCTCCCGTATTCCAAAAGGGACGGAGGAGGATGTGAACAAAGCAGTGGAAGCAGCAGCAGCTGCGCAGAAGGGCTGGGAACTGACTCCGAATATCGAGCGCGGTAAAATCGTCCGGCGCCTTGGAGATAAAATTGAAGAAAACCGTGACCGGTTCATTGATCTCCTTCAGGAAGAGCAGGGGAAAGATTATGAGCTGGCCAGCGGAGAAATAGATCTCGCGATTGATTATTTCCGGTATATGTCGGAATGGGCCCGCCGCATTGAAGGGGAAATTGTCCCAAGTGATCGTGCAAACGAAAATATATTCATTTATAAAAAGCCGATTGGTGTCGTAGCCGGAATTGTTCCATGGAATTTCCCGATGTTTATTCTGGCAAGAAAAGTAGCGACAGCGCTTGTTACCGGCTGTACACTCGTCTTGAAACCAAGTCAGCAGACACCGAATACAGCTGTCGAATTCACGAAAATTATCGACAGCATGGAGGAAATTCCTAAAGGGGTCTACAACCTTGTCACAGGAACAGGCTCTGAGATCGGCAATACCCTTGCCAAGCATAAAGATGTCCACATGATTACGATGACGGGAAGTGTGGGAGCCGGAACGAAAGTCATGGAAGCGGCTGCTCAGAATATTACGAAGGTCAACCTTGAACTCGGCGGTAAAGCGCCGGCTATCGTAACAGCCAGCGCAGATCTGGATGTAGCGGCGGAAAACATAACGACTTCCCGTTTAGCCAATAATGGACAGGCGTGTACGAACGCCGAGCGTGTTTATGTACACGAAAGTGTCGCAGAAGAACTGATCAGCAAGCTGCGTCATAACTTCGAAAATAAAACACTCGGTAACCCGCGTGAAAATAAACAAGCCGATGTTGGTCCGCTCGTCAGTATGGACCGCATCGAAGAAGTGGAATCCATGGTCAAAGAGGCTGTGGATGATGGTGCCCACATTGAAATTGGCGGGGAACGCGCAGACATGGACAAAGGGTTCTTCTATAAGCCGACCATTTTGACGAATGTCACCCATGATATGAACATTATGCATGAAGAGATTTTCGGTCCGGTCATCCCGATTTCCACATTCAAGACGCTGGATGAAGCGATTGAAAAAGGAAATGACACGGAATACGGTCTTTCCTCTTCTGTTTATACGGAAGATATGAATGAAGCGATGCGTGTCGTGAACGAGCTGAAGTTCGGGGAGACATTTGTGAACCGTGAAAACTTCGAAGCTGTTCAAGGCTATCATGCGGGTATGAAGAAATCCGGCCTCGGTGGTGCCGATGGTAAACACGGCATGGAAGACTTCCTCGTAACCCAGGTCGTCTATATGCAGTATAAAAACGATAAACAGTAAACCAAAAGGAGCTGTCCCACCGGGGCAGCTCCTTCGTATAGGATCGTCTTTGACGGAACGCTTGGTCTTTCTTCAGCGGTTGTCGATTTTTTCAGGGTAAAGATCGTGATTCATCAGACGGTGATCGGCCATCTGCTCATATTTCGTTCCAGACTTTCCATAGTTACAGAACGGATCAATGGAAATACCGCCTCGTGGTGTGAATTTCCCCCACACTTCGATGTAGCGAGGGTCCATGAGTTCAATCAGGTCGTTCATGATTGTGTTCACACTGTCCTCGTGGAAGTCGCCGTGGTTGCGGAAACTGAACAGATAAAGCTTGAGTGATTTACTTTCCACCATCTTCACATCGGGGATGTAGCTGATGTAAATCGTGGCAAAGTCCGGCTGTCTCGTTTTCGGACAGAGAGTGGTGAATTCCGGACAGTTGAATTTAACAAAGTAATCACGGTTCGGGTGCTGGTTGTCGAACGTTTCCAGTACCTCCGGATCATATTCAAACGAATAGCTTGTTCCCTGATTTCCGAGTAAGGAAAGGGGAAGCTCCTCTTCATTTCGTCCTGGCATAATATCGTCTCCTCCATTTAAGTAAAATAAAAAGCCGCTGCCTCTAAGGGCAGCGGCTTGTGTCGTCTACATCCTTAGTTTTTTATAGAGGGATGGGCTAAGAAACCTCTTTGTTCTGTTGGGTTTATTATATAGAAGGGAGGAGAAACCTGTCAATTTCCTACGGCATCCGCCCCGTTTCTGTAAATCTTTGGAGAATACTCTTTAAAAATCATTCATAATCCCCTACAATAGAAGTAATTCGTGAAATTTTCAGAAAAAATGCGCGGCTCTGATTTCCTTCAGAGCTTTGTTTTGCCACATGCAGAAAACGTTTACAAAAAACATTCTAATGAGGTGATTTAATGGACATGCAGCCAATTCCAGCTCGATCAGGCAATCACAACATGGAAAACTACAAGCAGACGTATGAAAATTTTCAATGGGACGATGCAAAGCAGCATTTTACTTGGAACGAGACCGGACGGGTCAATGCCGCTTATGAAGCAATTGACCGCCATGCGGAAAATCCGGACAAGAAAGATCAGCCGGCGTTGATCTATTCCGCACCGGACAGGAAGGAAACGCTGAGTTTCCTGGACCTGAGCAGAAAAAGTAACCAATTTGCCAACGTGTTGAAAAAACACCATATAGAAAAAGGGGACCGTGTCTTCCTTTTCATGCCGAGAAGCCCGGAATTTTATGCGGCCTTCTTTGGTATTTTGAAGGTGGGAGCGATCGCAGGCCCGTTGTTTGAAGCCTTTATGGAGCAGGCGGTCCGAGATCGTCTGGAGGACAGCGAAGCGACGATGCTGATCACAACTCCGGATTTGCTGGAGCGTGTACCTGCCGATGATCTGCCGCACTTGAAGCAGATTGTCCTTGTGGGCGGGGAAGCGCCTGGCAACTACATTTCCTATGAAGAGGAAATGAAGGCCGCCTCTGAATCCTTTGATGTGGAATGGGTCGATTTGGAGGATGGAATGCTCCTTCACTATACTTCCGGTTCAACAGGAAAGCCGAAGGGTGTCTACCACGTTCACAATGCGATGATCCAGCACTATCAAACAGGAAAATGGGTGCTCGATCTGAAGGAAGGCGACGTGTACTGGTGTACCGCCGATCCCGGGTGGGTGACCGGTACAAGCTACGGAATATTCGCTCCGTGGCTGAACGGAGTGACCAACGTGATCCGCGGTGGACGTTTCAGCCCGGATGACTGGTACGGAACGATTGCGGCTCATGATGTGTCGGTTTGGTATTCGGCGCCCACAGCCTTCCGTAAATTGTTGAGCGCTGGTAAAGACGCGGCAGGAAAGCATGACTTATCATCACTCCGACACGTATTGAGTGTGGGAGAACCATTGAACCCTGAAGTTGTGACATGGGGATTATCCGCCTTTGATCTGCGGATCCATGATACGTGGTGGATGACGGAGACCGGCGGGATGCTGATTTGTAACTATCCGGCAATGGATATTCGTCCGGGATCGATGGGTAAACCGTTCCCGGGTATTGAGGCAGCCATCGTAGATAACGAAGGAAACGAACTCCCAGACAACCAGATGGGGAACCTCGCTATTAAAGAAGGATGGCCGTCCATGATGCGTGCCGTCTGGAACAATCCCGGAAAGTACGAAAGCTACTTCCTGAACGGCTGGTACGTCTCTGGGGACAGTGCTTATAAGGATGAAGATGGCTACTTCTGGTTCCAGGGCCGTCTGGATGATGTCATCAACACGTCCGGCGAACGCGTAGGGCCTTTTGAGGTGGAAAGTAAACTGATTGAACATGAAGCGGTGGCAGAAGCTGGTGTCATCGGTAAACCAGATCCAGAGCGGGGCGAAATTATAAAAGCCTTTATTACACTGAGGGATGGATACGAGCAGTCCGATGAGCTGCTGGAGGAAATCCGCCAGTTTGTGAAAAAGGGACTCAGCGCCCATGCCGCCCCTCGTGAAATTGAAATCAAGGACACGATACCGAAAACGAGAAGTGGTAAAATCATGCGGCGGTTACTGAAGTCGTGGGAGCTCGGGCTTCCGACAGGCGATACGTCCACATTAGAAGAATAAGCAGGAAAAGCACAGCCTTCCGCTGTGCTTTTCTATTTGTCGTTTCACGTGGAACGATGACGTTTTTTGTAGAAAAAATCAGTGTAGACAGCAGGTGGATAGAATGGAAAATCAATCAACGCATTGGATGACAGAGACGTTGGAAACCGTTCAGTGGTTTGTGTTTCTTCTGGCAAGTGCTGTCGCCCTGCCGATCGTGATCGGCTCTTTGTTCGGCCTTTCCTTTCCGGAGGTTGCCTGGTTGATGCAGCGGACGTTATTTGTAGTAGGGGCGGCATCCTTTCTTCAAGGAGTGATCGGTCATAAGCTTCCGATCATGGAAGGTCCGGCTGGTATTTGGATCAGTATTTTCGCCGTTATGGCTTTCAGTGGAAAACAGAACGGGGATACCTATATGGAGACGCTTCAAGTGCTGGAGGGGACGATGCTGTGGACCGGACTGTTTTTAGTTTTATTCGGCTTGTTCAAATTGTCCCACCGGGTTTTGTTCGTCTTTACCCCTTTTGTGACCGGCGCTTTTTTATTTATGCTGACGATTCAGTTGAGCGGAACCTTTCTTGAAGGGATGCTCGGCCTTCAGGAAGGAGCGGAAGGCATCGACGGGACAGATGCGTGGACGGCTTTTGTCACGCTTGCCCTTGTTCTTGGGCTTTCTATCACTGGACGGGGATGGATGAAAAGTTTTGCTGTACTGATTGGGATCAGCGCAGGATGGGTATTGTATGAAATAGCTGTTCCGGCGCAGGGTGCTGAATCTACAGCCGTCGAGTGGTTTGCCCTTCCTGAAGTTTTTGCCTGGGGGCCTCCGGCCATGACTCTCGGTACTCTTCCCTTAGGATTGATTACTGCAGTGATTCTACTGTCGAATTTAGTGGCTTCGGTTATCGCTGTCAGCCAGACCATATATGGAAAGCCCCGGTATACATACGATCAGATCAACCGGGGGAGCGGCTTTCTGGGCCTCAACCACGGCCTGACCGCCCTTTTTTCTGCGGTGGCCAACGTCTCACTGGCTTCCTCATCCGGATTTATGCAGCTGACCGGACAGAAACGGAAGCAGCCGTTCCTTTATGCTTCCCTGCTCCTGACAGGTCTGTCTTTGTTTCCACCTGTGGTCAGGTTCATATCTTCCGTTCCCGCTCCGGTGGCGAATGCAGCGCTTTTAGCTACGTTTGTGCAGTTGATGGGACTCGGCTTGTCGAACTTGACGATGGAACCACTCGATCAGCGGAAACTGACGATTCTAGGCCTGTCCTTTCTGCTCGGAATTGGACTGATGTTTCTGCCGCCGGACGTATTCACAGGACTCCCTGGTGTGCTCCAGAATCTTCTAAGCAATGGACTTCTCATTGGAACAGTACTCGTCATTACATTGAACCAGTTATGGAAGGAACCAAATTAATTATCCCGGCGTACGGGATGGATAGAGGAAGTGTATTTTATGGCTAAAGAAATCAAAGACATCATCGGTATCGGCATCGGGCCTTTCAACCTTGGACTTGCCGCACTTGCCGACCAGACGGACGAAGTGGACGGTTTGTTTTTTGAACAGGCGATCGAGTTCAACTGGCATCCCGGCATGCTCATAGAAAAAATGGATCTTCAAGTTCCGTTTTTGGCCGACCTTGTCACATTTGCTGATCCGAAGAGTCCTTATACATTTATCAATTACCTGCACGAACACAATCGTATGTTTCCGTTTTTCTTCCACCGCCATTTTGAAATACCAAGACAGGAGTTCAATCATTATATGCAGTGGGTGGCCAAACAGGTGGATGGCCTGCATTTCGGCCATACGGTCATAGATGTGATCGATCATAACGAAGAAAAGACGCCGCACTATGAAGTGATTGTCGAAGAGACGACGACCGGCGAAAGAAAGCATTACCGGTCCAGGCACGTCGTGATGGGGACTGGGAACGAACCGATCGTCCTGGATGGAATGGACCGCCTGCCGAATGAAGATGTGCTTCATACGAGCCGTTACCTTTTCCAAAAGGATCAGCTGCTGAAATCTCGTCATGTAGCGGTCATCGGTTCCGGTCAAAGTGCGCTTGAAGTTTTCCTCGATCTATTGGAGGATCAGGAGCGCAGTGATATGAAAGTGACGCTTTTGACGAGATCGGGCGGATTGTTCCAGCTTGATACGGCGAAATTTGCCCAGGAGATGTTCACTCCTGATTATGTGGATTATTTTCATAGTCTGAGCTTTGACCAGCGGAAAGAAGCGTTGAGTACGCTTGACCCGCTCCGAAAAGGGATTGCTCCGGACACGCTCACACGACTCTATACAAAACTGTACCACCGGACGACAGCGATGGAAGACAGCCGTGTCCTTATCCAGCCGATGACAGAGATCAAAGGTATTGAAGCGTCAGAAAAGGGAGGATATGATCTTCAGTGCCGCCAATGGCAGGAGGAGTATGACTACACGTATCATGCCGACAAAGTGGTGTTTGCCACGGGCTACAAGCCTCATCTTCCGTCATGGTTTATGGACCGCTATAAGGATGAGGTTGAATGGGAGGCCGATCAGATGTATAAGGTGTCCCGTGACTACCAGCTGGAATTCAAGGACGGCCGGGACCATCACTTCTTCACCTTGACGAACCTGGTGCATTCGCACGGGGCAGGGGCAACGAACCTTGGCCTTTCCGTTCACCGCAATGTTCATATCATCAACACCATTGCCGGCAGGGAAGTGTATAAAAATCAAAAGGATACCACATTCCAGACCTTCTCCATGAAGCATCCGAAGTAACCTGAATCTGTTACCGGTGTTTAAAAGCCTGCCAAACGGGAAGACAATCTATGGAAAAAATAATTGACAAATCTTTCAAGGAGTTGAGTTTTCATGAGTAAGATTGCATGTCTCGTAACGTCCCATTTTGAAGATGTCGAATATACACAGCCGGCGGATGCCTTTTCCAAGGAAGGTCATGAAGTGACAACAATCGAATGGGAAGCCGGAAAAGAAGTGGAAGGCAAGCAGGGAGAAGCCTCGGTCAAAATCGATACGTCCATCGATGATGTAAAACCGGAAGACTTCGATGCCTTGTTCATCCCGGGCGGATTTTCCCCGGATATTCTCCGTGGAGATGAGAAGTTCGTTTCCTTCGCTAAACATTTTATGGATGAGAAGAAGCCTGTCTTCGCGATCTGCCACGGACCTCAGCTGTTGATTACAGCCAAAACACTGGAAGGCCGTACAGCTACAGGGTTCAAATCGATTGCTGTCGATATGGAGTATGCCGGCGTGGATTATAAGGACCAGGAAGTCGTCGTTTGTCAGGATCAGCTGGTGACCAGCCGACAGCCGGATGACATTCCTGCCTTCAACCGCGAAGCATTGAAACTTCTTAAATAATCTGCGTCACCATGGGGCCGCGGGGGATTTCCCCCACGGCTCTTTTTCTATCCATTGGATCCAGCGGTGGTGAGTGGTCGTATGATCCTATATAATGGAAGGACAAGTCTGCCTACATAATGGATGAAGAACTAGGAGGATCGTTTATGATTGTTATTGAGAAGACGGACCACTTCATCATGATACCCCAGCACGAACATGCCGGCATTTCGGGAAACCTCGTTGATCATTGGAAAAATCATTTTCTGCTGCGCTCGAAGCTTCGGGAAGAAGCGGACTGGGCCATCCGCCAGCATGACCGGGCCTGGATTCCTTTGGATGAGAAGCCTTTATGGAACGAAGAAAAGAACCGTCCGTATACGTTTGTCGATTATCCACTCCAGGAAAAACTTCAGGCCTATGAGCGCGGAATTGGAGAGGTGGCTTCCCAGTCCTTTTATGCAGGGATGCTGTGCAGCATGCATTACGCCTCCTTCTTTCAGGAGGACAGCCATGAACCGTTGATTGTTGAATTCCTGAAGCAGGAGGAGAAGCGGCGGAAGGATTTGTATGAATGGATGGAAATGGACATTCCATACGACGTCTATCATCTTCACTTCAAACGCCTTCAGTTCTGTGATGATCTTTCTTTGTATGTGTGCATGCAGGAACCGGGAACACCGAAGGAAGAGGAAATCCCGTGGTTTAAGGACGGGTTCAGGCAGGCGTTCGATTTTGCGCCGGAGGGGATATATCCTCAGTGGGACAGCGCACGTCAGGTCGTCCTCGATCCGTTTCCATTTGAACAGTCCTTCCATGTGCAGATTCCTTACCGGAGAGTGTCTAAAGAGGACATCCAGCGCCGTGGATTGACCGAGGCTTTCCGTGAGGCTGATATTGATCCGGTCACGGTCACCTTTGTTGGAAAAGAAGAAAAGCCGCCTCTCTGATGAGAAGCGGCTTCTTTTATGGATTCTTTTTTACGCTGAATTGATTGCTGAGAAGGACCCAGTTCTGGGGGAAGGATAGTCCGAGCTTCCAGTAGCTGATTCCAAGCAGGTTCTTTTCCTTAATCAGATCGAATTTCTTTTGTATGGATCTGGCGTCTTCGAACCACACCTCATGCTTTTTCCCCTCTCCATCCGTATACGTGAAATAGGGGGCCTGCTCCTTCTGGTCGTAGGAAATCGCCACATTATTTTTCCGGGCTGTCTGAATAGCCTGCTGCGGACTGAGGGCTTTGGCGAATTCTCCCCCCGGTTCGTACGGCAGGGTCCAGTCATATCCATAGAGGTTCTGACCAAGCAGAATTTTCTGAGCCGGCATTTCTGACAATGCATAATTTACAACATCTGTGACAGGACCGATCGGAGACACGGCCCGTGGCGGACCGCCGCTGTATCCCCACTCGTAGGTCATCAGGACGACGAAGTCTACGATTTCGCCGTGGGCTTGATAATCGTGGGCTTCATACCAGGCCCCTTTCTGGTCGGCACTCGTTTTGGGCGCGAGCGCTGTCGAAATGAGCAGTCCTTCCTTGGAAAGACGCTGTTTTGCTTTTCGAAGAAATTGATTATAGGATTCTTTCATATCCGGTGGAAGGAATTCCATATCAAAATGGACATCCTTGAATCCTACCTGTTTCGTAATTTGAATGATTTCATCGAGCAGTTTGTCTTGGAGGGCCTCGTCGCTGAGAATTTTTCTGCCCAGTTCTGCACTGAACCCGTCATCAGCAAGGTTGGTGACGACCATCATGAGGACCGCATCGTTTTTCCTGGCAATCTCCTTGAAATTGTCGAGCGGGGGTGCTTTTAATGTGCCGTCCTCCTGGATTTCATAGCTGAAGGGGGCCAGATAGGTCAAGTTCACGGCCCGGCTCTCTGCTGACTGCCGCAGTGTGTCGGAGACGGTCCCTCCATAGGGTTCAATGTAAGCATTGCTCGTAATTGGTGTTGGGGGCTGGTCTGGAATATAAAGCCGCAGCCCGACAGCGAGAGTGCTGTCCGTATTCAGTCCATTGACGGCTGCCAGACGATCCGCCGTCGTATTGAATTGTTCAGCAATGGTATTTAAACGGTCTCCCGGCTGAACAAAATAGTATTGTCCGACGATAGGAACCACAAGAGCCTGACCGATGACAAGTTTACCCGGCGTCTCTAATTCGTTTGCTTCGATGATATCGTTTGGCGTACTATCATAAAGACGGGCGATCGAATACACAGAGTCTCCCTCTTGAACAATATGAATCTGCACATGTCTCACATCCTTTCTCATCCTTTACCAATGTATGAAACAAAAAAACGGATTTATTCTTAAAATCCCTTTCTGGGTTCGAGGAACAGGACTTTTTATATTAGTCTTTCTATAGGAAAAGGAGGTGGTACGGATGGAAGATGAGCACTTTATGAAGCTTGCCATGGTGGAAGCAGAAAAAGCAGAGGCGGAAGGAGAAGTGCCGATTGGTGCTGTCATCGTCAAAGACAACCAGGTGATTGCTTCCGGGTACAATCAGCGCGAACAATCCCAGCGCGCTTCATCCCATGCAGAATTCATTGCGATTGAGCGTGCCAATGAGCATGAGGGCAGCTGGCGTCTGGAGGACTGCACGTTATATGTGACCTTGGAGCCCTGTCCCATGTGTGCAGGAGCCATTCTGCAGTCGAGAATTTCCCGGGTCGTATACGGAGCGGCCGATCCTAAAGCCGGCTGTGCCGGAAGCTTGTACCAGCTTTTGGAGGATAATCGTTTCAACCATCGATCAGAAGTTGTGCCCGGTGTGCTGGGAGAAGCATGCGGGGAGATGCTGTCTCATTTTTTCCGCAGCCTCCGGTCGAAAAAGAAAAAGAAACCGGCTGTAGATAATTAACAGCATGAAATCATTGCATTTTTTGCTGAAAATCGCTATACTTGTTTATGCCGTGCTAAGCGGGGAGGTAGCGGTGCCCTGTACTCGCAATCCGCTATAGCGAGGCCGAATTCCCACCCGAGGTGGCACAGCTTTAAGGTCTGCCTTATGTGAGTGGTGTTGACACTCAGGTCCTGCGCAACGGGAACCAGTGAACCCTGTCAGGTCCGGAAGGAAGCAGCAGTAAGCTGACCCTCCCGTGTGCCGCGGGAGTGCCTGGGTCGAGCCACAACCATAAGTAACGCTTAGGGCTCTGCCATCGAAGGTGGGTGCACGGCATTACATAAGTCGTACACACATGATTCACATATAAGGGGAGCCGTTATGATACGTTCATAACGGCTCCTTTTTTCTATCATTTATAGACGATCCCCCTGACTGTCTTCTTGTCTGCCGGTAATGGTTCACAGCAGGAATGTCTATCAGGTATAATGGGGATGAAACTAAAAAGGGAGAACGGTTTTATGAGCTACCAGGCTTTATATCGTGTATGGCGTCCCCGGGATTTTGAAGGTGTCGTTGGGCAATCGCACATTACGCGGACACTGCAGAATGCAATCGTACAGGAAAAATTTTCACACGCGTATTTATTTTCCGGACCCAGGGGGACGGGAAAAACGAGTGCGGCCAAAATTTTCGCAAAGGCCGTCAACTGCGAACGCTCCCCTGTGAAAGAGCCGTGTAATGAATGCGATGCCTGTCTTGGCATCCAGGATGGCTCCATCTCTGATGTCATAGAGATTGACGCCGCCTCCAACAACGGGGTGGAACAGATACGTGAAATCAGGGACAAAGTCAAATATGCCCCGAGTGCGGTCCCGTACAAGGTCTACATCATTGATGAGGTTCACATGCTTTCCATGGGTGCGTTCAACGCCCTTTTGAAAACACTGGAGGAACCTCCAAAGCACGTCATCTTCATTCTGGCGACAACTGAACCACACAAAATACCGTTGACGATCATATCCAGGTGTCAGCGGTTTGATTTCAAACGGATTTCCCAAAAGTCGATGGTCGACCGGATGGTGAAGATCACAGCGGCGGAAGAGATTGCCGTGGCACATGAGGCTTTGGAAATCATTGCTCTTACGGCAGAAGGTGGCATGCGTGATGCCTTAAGTCTGTTGGACCAGGCCGTTTCCTACAGTGAAGAGGAAGTGACGATGGACGATGTCCTCGCCGTGACGGGGTCCGTATCGCAGGCGAAGCTTACCGCTGTCTTGAGAGCCTTGGACGATCAGGATGCCAGGTCAGCTCTGGAAGCGGTGGATGATCTTATCCTGCAGGGGAAAGATCCGGGCCGTTTTGTTTTCGATCTTATCTATTATTTAAGAGATCTTCTGCTGTATCAAAGTGCTCCGGACCTTGAACATAATCTGGAACGTGCCATTCCGGATGATTCGTTCCGGACCCTTTCCACAGAGCTCACACCCGGATGGATCCAGCAGGCGATCCGTGAATTGAACCACTGCCAGCAGGAAATGAAATGGACGACAAGTCCAAAAGTCTTCATAGAAATCGCCATGCTGAACATGGTCGAAGTACAGGCCGGTCCTCCGTCAGCCCAGGCGGTTGATTCCAGTGCTGTCGAAAAGCTGTCCGGGAAAATCCAGGAGCTTGAAAAACAGCTGACAGCTTTAAAGGAAAGCGGAACGGCGCCTCAGGCTTCTGCCCAGCCTGCTAAAAAACGTGCGCCTGCAAAATCAGGAAGAAAAGGGTATAATGTTCCATATGAGCGGATCAGGCAGGTCCTGAGTGAAGCTTCGAAGGAAGAGATTAAAAATATCCAGAGTCGCTGGGCTGACTTTATGGAGGCGCTCAAGCAGCAGAACGCGCCGGCTCATGCGACACTGTTAAACAGCAAACCACGGGCTGCATCACCGAAGGCGCTCGTCCTGGCTTTCCGATATGATATCCACTGCTCATTGGCTCTGGAGCATCAAAAGACTATTGAACCCCTTTTGACGGAGTATGCAGGAAAGCCGATGACAATCATTCCGATTCCTGAACAGAATTGGCAGGAACTACGAGAAGAATATGTCCGGAAGCAGAAACAGGCTCCGGATGAAGTGCCGGAAGTGGACGGGGAGGAAAGCGGAGAAAGTACGCCGCAGCAGCCCCAGGAAGACCCGCATATTTCAGAAGCCCGAAAACACTTCGGGGATGACCTGATTGAAATCCAGGACTAACGATCCCACAAGGAGGAATGCCCCATGCGTGGTGGTGGAAACATGAACAATATGATGAAACAAATGCAGAAAATGCAGAAGAAAATGATGAAGGCTCAGGAAGAGCTTTATGAGATGACTTTTGAAGCTTCTGCAGGAGGCGGCATGGTTAAAGTGACGGCAAACGGGAAAAAAGAAATTACGGATGTTGTCATTGATGAGGAAGTAGTCGATCCGGATGATGTGGAAATGCTGCAGGACCTTATCATTACGGCGACGAATGATGTCATCAAGCAAGTGGACGATAAGACTAATGATACTATGGGACAATTCACGAAAGGGATGCCTGGAGGAATGTTCTAGGAGGAATTCTCATGTATTACCCGGAACCAATATCAAAACTGATTGACAGTTTTACAAAGCTGCCAGGGATCGGTCCGAAAACGGCGGTCCGCCTGGCTTTTTTCGTGCTGGAGATGGAAGAAGACGACGTGCTGGACTTTGCCAAGTCCCTCGTCAACGCTAAGCGTGAACTGACTCACTGCTCGATCTGCGGACATATTACAGACCAGGACCCATGTTCCATCTGTCAGGATGAATCAAGAGATGAAAAACTGATATGTGTGGTGCAGGATCCTAAGGATGTAATCGCCATGGAAAAAATGAAGGAATTCAGTGGGAAGTACCATGTTCTTCACGGGGCGATTTCACCTATGGACGGGATTGGACCTGAGGATATCAACGTCGAGAGTCTGATTAACCGGCTGAAGGATGAAGGGGTCGAAGAGCTGATCCTGGCGACGAATCCGAATATTGAAGGGGAAGCCACAGCGATGTATATCTCCCGCCTTGTTAAACCTTCAGGGATTCGGATGACAAGGATCGCCCACGGACTTCCAGTCGGCGGCGATTTGGAGTATGCCGATGAAGTAACGTTGTCGAAAGCGCTGGAAGGTCGGAGAGAACTATAGAAGAAGGTGATGGATTTGTTCGGTAAACAGAAGAAGATAAAAAGAGAAATGGATCAGGAGCTTCTTGTTCGTATCAGGAAGATGAAACACGAATGGGAAAGCTTAAACACCATTATCGAACAAAGCATTGAACCGAGTGAAGAAGGTTTGAACGATCTGGCTTTAGTCAAAGCGAAGTATTTCTATCTATTAAGAGAAGCAAGATACAGAGGAATCAACGCATTATCCTGAACCTTTGTACTAGCCCCCTGTCTGATTTCATATACTGTTTCCAGAGCAGTTAATCAGACAGGGGGTTTTTTATGGATCCGATACTGGTCGTTCTATTGTTGAGTCTCGCTGTACCCCTTTTGTTAATCACAGGCATGCCTGTGAAGCCGTTAAAGTGGTTGGGGGCTGTGCTTACGCGGTTGATTGTAGCCGTTATTCTTTTGTTTTTTGTGAATCTGTTTGGAGCGCAGTTCGGGCTGCATATTCCAATCAATGGATTTACAGCCGGTGTGTCCCTTCTTTTAGGGCTTCCGGGTGTACTATCGTTAACAGCCATTCATATCTGGGTTTTATAAAAGCGGCGGGTTCCCTGCCGCTTTTATTTGTGGAACAAAAAGAATATGAGAAAATAACGAAAAACTATTGCGTTAGGTTCGTATCCGTGATAAATTATTACTTGTCGCTTTAAGAGAGCGGCGCGGTGTTGAAAAACGCCAAAACAAATCATGAAAAAAGTTGTTGACACAAACGGCTTCCCATGATAAATTAGTATTTGTCGCCAAAAACGAAAGCCAAACACTTTCTCAACTTAATGAAAAAAGTTGTTGACATGAAAAACAACACATG
>NZ_AUDY01000011.1 GCF_000425705.1 Halobacillus kuroshimensis DSM 18393 | reverse complement strand
CGGCAGGCATCCACCGATAAGCGGAACGTGCCCCCTCAACACGACATGCGGACAACTCTAACTGGATAATACGGATTTTTCTATATCTATCGGGTAGGTCTTTCGTCCAAAATGACTTTTTTTCTTTTTTATGGGAAGAAAAAGTATTGCCTTTTGTCAGAATATTTCATAAAATCAATCATACTTTAACTATATCAAATAAGAAGGAAGTGTTCGTTTGAATAAACATACAGTGAGCCACCTCTATCATGTCTGCCCCCTGTGTCAGGGAACAGGGGCTTATAAGGAATATGATGACAGCAAGGCCAATATGATTATGGATCATTACAGCCGCGTCAATCATGCCAGTGAGAAAGCGGCTTGGAAACTGGCCGTCGAGGAAACCAGTTATGAAACCAAGTGCAGCCGCTGTCACGGAAGCGGTCACGTATTGAATGATGAGGGAGAGGAAGTGTACAAGGCACTGAAGCAGTTCGCTTGAATCCTCCACGGAAGACGGGCATGAAGCCCGTCTTTTTTATAGGTTCTCCTCCAGCAGATGAACAGCACGGTCTGTTGTTTCTTTCATGGTATCGGCGATTTTACCATTATCAGCCGTCAACGACTCCACTGTTGCACTCATCTGCTCCATCCCGGCGCTCGACTCTTCGATGACGGCTGCCAGATCTCCGCTCCAGCGATCAATTTCCGTACTGCTTTCTACAACCCGGCCCGCCGCTTCATTCGTTTGATCAAAGCTCTGATTGATGTTTATAAGCACGCGGCTCAGCTCCTGGAAGGTGCCGTGTATATCTGTAGAAGAAGATTGTATCGAAGACATCTTCTCTACACTCACCTCCATCTTGGACAAGGTTTCCGTATTGTTCTGGCTGACTTCAAAAAGATTCTCAGTGATTTGATCAGCCGCCCGCTTGGTTACTTCGGCAAGCTTGCGGATTTCCTCAGCGACAACAGAAAAGCCCCTGCCGGCTTCCCCTGCTCTCGCAGCCTCAATGGACGCATTTAAAGCGAGAAGATTCGTCTGCTCTGAAATTTTCTTAATATCTTTAGAGAAGCTGTCGGTTTCCTTTACTTTTTCACTAAGTGTATAGAAGGTTTCTTTCAAGTCATGGATAAACGCGTGAACCTCTTCCACCCCTTTGGTAAACCTATGTACCTTTGTTTTTCCTTCTCCGGTCAATTCCCCTGCCCGGCCGGTCTCTTCCTTCAAAGTCTCCATAAGACCGCTCAACTCTTCCATTTCGGAACGCGAGGAACTGGACTGGTCGGAAATGGCTGTAATCTGTCCGCTCTGATGATGACTTCCAGCCGCTACTTCCTGAATGGCATGCCTCATTTCTGACTGCGATACACGATTCCGCTGTACATGCTCGTTCACTTTGGACAAATCATCAATGATCACACTTACATGCTCTTCCAGTGTACGGCGTTTTTCCAGTTCCATCTTGGAGCGTTGTTCGGCTTCCCGAAGGAGCTTTCTGATAAATGTATCCTGGCGGTTGCCAAGGTAGATCAAGACTCCGAGAAGAAGACCCATGAGGATGTAGACCAAAAGGATTGTCGGTGCCTCCTCAAGAATGGCGTCCTTATTGACCGTACTTAAAAAAGTGCCTGTAAGAATCGTGACCAATCCAAGTCCATATCCAAGCGCAAAGACAGCCGCCTTGTAATGAACGACAGAAAAGATGGCCAGGAAATAACTTACTAATATAATGGTCCATCCCCCGCCCGTCACCCATATCCCGGCCATTGTAAATACCTGGACGAGCACGACGCTGACGTAAGGGAACCAGCTGTCTCTTTTCATAACAAATGTAAGGACCGTATACAAAAGCGTATACAAAAGCGTTTCTGCGCCGAACATCGCCACAGCCGCCATGTCTTGTTCTACGAAAGACTTTAAAAAAGCAACCACAAGAGAGATCCCGAAACCAACAAATAAAAGGCCGTTCTTCTTCTTCATGTCCTTATGCTTCATTGCTTCTACGTTATTCATACTCACCTCTCCTTATGGCCGGATATCGGACTTGAACACAGTGAACCCGTCATCTGCCATGACCGTTGTTCCATTGATGGAACGGGACGCATCAGAAGCTAAAAAGGCCACCACTCCAGCGACTTCCTCCGGCTCAATCAGCTTCCTCGTCAACTGCTGATGCTCCATATATTCCAGAAGGCCGGCTTTTCTATAACCGTCTACAATTTTCGTATTCACACCACCGGGTCCGATCGCGACAACACGTATGCCGTGTGGAGCAAGCTCTAAAGCCCCATGCTTTGTAAGCGTGACGACAGCTCCTTTTGCTGCCTGGTAGCCGGTAATACCAAGTGTTCCTGTAAATCCGAAAACAGAAGCATTATTGATAATCACACCCTGCACATCAAGCTCTTTCATTTTTTTCGCTGCAGCCAGCATTCCATAGTAGACCCCGTGCTGGTTCACATCGACAACCGCGTGATAGTCCTCAGGGGTATGCTCAAGGAAGGGCTTATTGACGCCGATCCCTGCATTGTTGAACATAATATCGATCGTCCCATAGGCATCGACAGCGGTTTTCACCAACGCTTCCACCTGATTATAGACAGTCACGTCCGTTTTACAGAATACAGCTTCTCCGCCTTGTTTTCTTAATGCTTCAACGACCTGCTCTCCTTGGTCCTCATTGATATCCGCCAGCACCACCCGTGCTCCCTGGCGGATCATCTCCTCCGCAGCAGCTTTCCCAATTCCATCGGAACCACCGGTAATAACAGCCACTCTACCTTCTAAATTCATATGCTCATCTCCTAAAAAGTTCTATCTTCTACTATATCGGCAGGATGGAAGATTATTGAAGGATGACTGCCTCTAATGAAAAAAAGAAGCAGGGGTATGCTAGCTTATAGCTGGCTGAGCATTTACTTTGAATTTGAGACAAAAAGAACGTACCCTGAAAGAGCTTACGATAAGGAAAGGTGGCAGAAGAAATGCTTTTTGATTCATTCCATTTAGATAGTAAAACGCTCCAAAACCGTTATGTTGTGGCACCAATGACGCGGATCAGCGCAGAGGCTGATGGCCGTGCCAACGATACAATGAAAGAATATTACCGCCGTTTCGCTAAAGGCGGCTTTGCAGCCATTATCAGCGAAGGCATCTACACAGATCAGAGCTTCAGCCAGGGCTACAACAATCAACCAGGTCTTGCGACAGATATTCAGGCGGATGCATGGAAACCCGTGATAGAAGCTGTTCACGATGAAGGCTCCATCATGATTGCCCAGCTGATGCACGCGGGAGGCCAAAGTCAGGGGAATGCTTATACAGATGAAACCATCGCTCCATCTGCCATAGCCCCTAAAGGCGAACAGCTTGGCTTCTACGGGGGATCAGGTCCGTTCCAGACGCCTAGAGCGATGGATGAACCAGACCTGACGGAGACAAAAATGAGTTTTGTCGACAGTGCCAAACGCGCAAAAGCTGCTGGTTTTGACGGTGTGGAAATCCACGGGGCCAACGGCTACCTGCTGGATCAGTTCCTGACTGATTACTTAAACCACAGAGAAGACGCCTATGGGGGGTCTGTAGAAAATCGGCTCCGCTTCGTCCTTGAGGTCGTCGATGAGGTGCTTGCAGCGGTTGGCGAAGACTTCATTGTCGGTATCCGCATCTCCCAAGGAAAAGTAGCTGATCAAGCCCATAAGTGGGCCGGCGGGGAAAAAGAGGCGGAAGAAATCTTCGGTACACTCGGCAAAACAGGTCTTGACTATATCCACGTCACAGACGGTGATGCTTCTGCTTCTTCCTTCGGCGAGGGAACAAAAACACTGGCCGAAGCAGCAAAAACGTTCAGCGGAATTACAGTGATTGCCAATGGTCAACTCCAGGACCCGGAGAAAGCTGAAGCCCTCCTGACTTCTGGACAAGCCCATCTCGTTTCAATTGGGACCGGAGCTCTTGCAAATCCGGATCTTCCAAACAAAGTGAAGGACAACAAAGAGTTGAATGCCTTCGATTTCGAGAAAATCCTCCTGCCTCAGGCAGAAGTGAAAGAAGTAGAATTGAACGATGAAATATACACGAAAGAATAAAAAGAAAGGCAGCGGATTCCCCGCTGCCTTCAGCTTGTAGAGAAACCTCTGTTTCTTTACAAGCTTTTTTCTTTCTTGCCGCCAGGAGCGAAAGTGGCAACGCTCCTTGGGAGTTCTTTTTCATGTTCCGGCAGGCGGCCGTGATCAGCGCCTGTTCTTCCCTTTTTGTTTTTCACGCAAGCGGCCATAGCGCAGCTCATGTCGTTCTTTTGAATCCGCGAACCTGCTTAGTGCACAATCTCTCTCCTCTATATTCTAACGTCGGCATGAGGAGCGTTCGGTGGTGATGCCTGCGGGAACAGCACGGACCGAAGATCCACTTGGGCAGGCGATCTTCCTGACCAAGTTAGCTGATATTCAGCTGCTCATCAAGGACTTCAACCTCTTCTCGGGTTTCACGACTCAACCAAAGCCCCTCTTCCCCTTTTTGAACATAAAGAAACGGCCCTTCGTTTTGGTCATGAATGAAAAGATGTGCAGGTCCATAAGGTTCCTCCAGACGGAACCGGCCCTTCAATTGCCCAGCTGCCGCAAAACCATTGGACTTTAAGATAACTTCTGGAAGTTCTTCTTCAATCGTAACCTGATCAATATTCTCGAGATCCCATTCCAAGCCGTACATCCCGGAAATCTCCAGGTGTGTTTCCGTCACCGTGACGTCGTTTTCCATCACGCTGAAATACGTTAAAATACCGATGCCTGAAATGACCAGAACGCCCAGTATCGATGTGATCCAAAGACTCCTTTTCCTCTTCCAAGGGACTTCATACATCTGCACACGGACCGCGCCTCCCAGCACAACGAGGAGGAAGACAGCCAGGCTGATCTCCAATCCGAATGGAACAGGCAGCAATCCCATCATAAAGACACCTGCAAACAGAAGGAAAAGAAGGAATAGCAGCCGCTCGACCGCTTTCACATACCCATTTTCCATCAGGATACGCTTTTCTTCCTCCGGACGACTGGAAAAACCAGAAATAAGACCATACTCCTTACGCTTCCCTACAAGGAAAGTCAGTCCACCCGTAATAATAAGAGCAATTCCCATGACTATGCTGAAGGCTATTGTCCCTGTTTCCATTGGCAGGCCTCCTTCTTGCGTCTTTTCTTTTATACGAAGCCGCTGCTCCGAACGTTCCAATCCATTTTTTTGAAACCCTTCCCTTTTCTTTTCCGTAACCATAAGAGAAAGCAGGTGACGAATGATGAAAAAGCTGATTGGATGGATGCTTGCTCTGCTTGTTTTTTTCATTCCGCTTCAAGCATCCGCAGTAGAATTAACCATCGAGGATACGAAGATTAACGCAGACCTTAAGAAAAACGGGGATGTTCATGTAACCGAAGTCCATACCTACACCTTTGAAGGGGATTTCAACGGCATTACCCGGACACTGCTGCCTAAAGAGGGCACATCGATTACGAACGTCCAGGCCGAAGAAAATGGACAGGAACTTCGTATCGAGCAGGAGGATCATACCTACAAAGTGTTTAGGGACGGTGACAATGAAACCATCACGATTGATTTATCCTACACCATTCAGGATGGCGTCGAGGTCTTTACGGATGTAGCTCAGTTCTACTATGCATTTTTCGATAAGAGCAATGAAAGTGACTACGAGCAGATGTCCATTACCGTTACACCCCCGGAAAAAGCAGAAGTAAGCACAGCGTATGGAGAAGATGCCGCATTTCAAACAGAGACCATACAAGATGATGGGGATGTCCTGTTTGATATGGGCTATGTAAGCAGTGGAACGAACGGAAATATCCGTGTCGCATACCCGGCAGACTTGTTCCCGGAGGCCGAGGCTTCTGACACCGCCATGCTGAGCAGCATCCAGAACCAAAAAGAAGAGCTGGATGAAAAGGCGGCGGCTCGTCAGGAAGCCGTCACCAATTGGAAATCGGCTGCCCCTTTTCTCCTAACTCTAACGGCAGCGGCTGCCATTCTCCTATTAGGAACAGCGCTTGTTAATCGTTCTGCCGTAAGACAGGAAGCTCAGCGGCAGAACGTCGGAAACGGCTTTTTTCCGACGGAGGAAATGAGCCTGCCCGCCTTGATTTATTTCACCAATCATGGGCAGTTAACCCATTCAGCCGTTACAGCATCCCTGCTGCATATGATTGAAAAAGGCAGCATTCGACAGCATTCCGAACAAGAATTTGAACTCGTCAGCCGTGAAACAGACGAAGCCCACGAACAGCAGCTGATCACCTGGCTGTTTGATGATATAGCAGAAGGAAATCTGCTTCACGTGGACGACTTGGAAGCTTATGCAGAAGAAGAAAAGAACCAGGAACGTTACCGGCTGGCCTTTCAGAAATGGAAGGAAATCGGACGCTGGGAATACCAAAGCCTCAAACTTCGGAAAGAAAACACCTGGCAGCGGGGGACAGCGTTAGGGATGATATTTGTAAGTCTGGCTCTCACCTTTATCTTCGGTTACTACACACTGCTTCTGTCTATGTCAGTAATGATTGGTTTCTCACTCTTTTTCATCATTTATGCGATAGTGTACAGACCTTTAACTTCAAGAGGTTGCCGTGTCCGCGAACAAACAGAACCCTATAAGACTGGACGCCTGCAGACAGAGGGAGAAGACGAAGGCAGCGTCCCTGCTCTGCTCTACCAGATCGGCTTTGGGAAACAGAAGTGGCAGACAGAGGATCCTTCTTTTTCAACCAATCAGGCTGCTCTATTTCTTATACTGGCAGCAACCTTGGACTCCGGTTTTGACAGGGCGGACACCCACACCGCTGTTTCCGCTGCCTCCACATCAGGAACAAGCGGAGGGGGAGCTGGTGTCGGAGGCGGCGGTGGAGGATCCGGGGGTTTTTAAATCCCCTATCCTACCCTTCTTCCTGAAGAAATTCTCTTGATATATCGATGAAATCCTTTAATGGCGGAGAAAGCCATTTATCTTTATGCCACGCCAGCTGCGTAAACAATGGAGGCTGGGGGATCTTCCATCCCAAATCAACGATCCTTCCTTCAGTAAGTTCACGTTCAACGACCATATGAGGAAGCGCAGCAATTCCAAGACCGGCGATGACACACTGCTTAATCGCTTCAATACTCCCGAATTCCAGCTTATTAAAAGGATAGATTTCCGAAGCGGCACATGCTTGTTCCAGAAGGCTTCGATACGAGCAGCCTTCTTCTGTAAGGAGCAGAGGCTCCCGCTCAATATCACTTAGTTGAAAGGCTTCGTTGTCCTTCAACCGGTAATCCGCACCTGCAACAAGCTTAATATCCTCCTGCAGCAAGGGCTCTATCGTCAAAGACTCTTCCGGCCTGGACGTATCCATAATGAAGGCCGCATCCAGTCGTCCATCCATCAGATCCCTGCGGGCGTGAGCATCGGAGTGGGCAGGCTTAAAGATTAACTCCACGTGAGGATGACGGCTTTTGAAAGCCTTCAATACAGGTGGGAGCCGGTACGTACACTGACTTTCCTGGGCACCGATCGTAAGCCTCTCCCTCATCCCGTCTTCTCCGTTAAGCGCCAAACGGGCGTCCGAGCTGAGTTTCACCATCTTCTCAGCATACCCTTTAAATTGGTGACCGGCCTCTGTCAGCACCAGCTTCCTTCCGAGACGTTCAAATAATGGGCGTCCAAGCTGAACTTCCAGCGATTTAATCTGGGCGGTGACACTGGATTGGGCAAAATTGAGCATAGAAGCGGTTTTCGTGAAATTCAAGGTTTCTGCTGCCGTTAAAAATGTGACAAGCTGCTTTTCATCCATTTTGAACTCTCCCATCGTTTTTTTCGATCATAACCATTCAAATCATCCGTTTTTATGATTGGTAGTTTTAGTATAAGCTAAACGAAGAAGAGAAACAAAAGGAGGTAAAGGAATGAAGATTGCTGTACTGAATGGCGGAAGCCGACAGGGCGGAAACACAAAAATACTTACGGAAAAATTGGTGAAAGGGCTGGAAGTCACCACTTTTCACCTCGAAGAATATACCATCAAACCCATCATGGACGGCCGGCATGACGAAGGCGGGTTTCACCCGGTGGACGATGACTACGAATCCCTGATGGAACAAGTGATGAGTCATGATCTTCTTATTTTTGCTACACCTGTTTACTGGTATTCCATGTCTGCGGCAATGAAACTGTTTATCGACCGGTGGTCCCAGACAATGCGGGAGCCTGAGTACGGAGATTTCCGTGAGCAGATGTCCAAAAAGCAGGCTTTTGTCTTAGCGGTTGGAGGAGATTCTCCTTATATGAAGGCTCTTCCGCTTCTACAGCAGTTCCAGCATATTTTCCAGTTTGTACACCTGCCCTTTTCAGGCTACGTGCTTGGACAGGCGAATAAACCCGGAGAAATATGGGAGGACCATCAAGCCTTATTCGCAGCAGATGAGATGAACAAAAAACTCCATACTATGATAAAGGCATAAAAAAATCCTGGAGCTCTAATGCTCCAGGATTTTTCATTTTTATAGAAAGACGAAATACATGATAAACAATCCGCCCAGTGTGTACATAATCGGGTGAACCTGCTTCCATTCCCTCCGGGCAATCATCGCAAATGGATAAAGAATGAACCCAAGTGCAATTCCTGTGGCGACACTATAAGTGAGCGGCATCATAATAATCGTAACAAACGCGGGTATTGTTACTTCCAGTCGGCTCCAGTCGATTTCTTTGACTTCCACGGCCATCAGCGCTCCTACAATAATCAGGGCCGGTGCTGTAACTTCAGGAGTAACGACGCCGAGAAGCGGCGAAAAGAACAAAGCAATAAAGAAACAGGCGGAAATGATGACACTGGTAAAACCAGTTCTTCCTCCGACAGCCACGCCTGCGGATGACTCTACGAAGGAAGCTGTCGTCGATGTTCCGAAGATGGCTCCAAGAACACCGGAAGATGAATCGGCAAGCAAAGCACGACCGGCATTCGGAATTTTATTATCCTTCATCATCCCGGCCTGGCTGGCGACAGCGATCAACGCCCCGGCTGTATCAAAGAAGGCTACAAAGAGGAAAGTAAAAATGACCGCAATGACTTCCGGCTGAAAAATATCCCCAAGGTGCTGGAATACGACTCCAAAGGTCGGAGCCATGCTTGGGACTTCCCCCACAATGGCTCCCGGCACATCCACAAGACCGAAAACCATACCGATGATACTTGTCACGACGATTCCGTAGAAAATCCCACCGCGGATACCACGGACAAGCATCATCAGTGTAATAATAAAACCAAAACCTGCAAGAGCCGTCGTCGACGATGTCAGGTTACCAATGGTAACGAAAGTCTCCTCATTGGAGACGACCAGTCCGGCATTTTTCAACCCTACAAAGGCAATGAAAAAACCGATTCCACCCGCAATGGCATGCTTCAAATCTTTAGGAATGACATTGATAATCTTCTCCCGGATCTTAAACAAACTTAAAATCATAAAGATAATGCCTGCAATAAATACCCCGGTCAGGGCCACCTGCCATTCGATTCCCATACCGATAACTACAGAAAAGGTGAAAAAGGAATTCAAGCCCATGCTTGGCGCGATACCTACTGGGAAGTTCGCCATGAGACCGATCAGCAGGGAACCAAAGATCGCGGATAAAGCCGTCGCTGTAAACAATGCTCCCTGATCCATACCAGCCTGACTGAGTATGATTGGATTAACAACCAGAATATAAGCCATAGACAAAAACGTGGTCACGCCGGCCATCGTTTCTTTTTTTATCGTTGTCCCTCTTTCTTCAAACTGAAAGAAGTTTTTCATGGTGTTCCCTCCTATACAAAAAAACACCGGCAGCTGCCGGTGCGTATACCAAGGGAAAGGTCCATCTATTTTCCCCTTGTAGACGAGCTATTTCCGGTAGCTGGTAGAGACGCTCAGGCCGTATTCCTGAACTTATACAAGGTGTTTCATCAATTAAATTATAGAGAGAATCATAACAACGGAAAAGTAGAGGGTCAATCCTTTTGTTTGATGTTCTATTATTCCCATTTTTCTTATAAATCCAAAGTTTTTAAGGTTATGAGCAGATGTAAACTTCTCGTTTCCCATTTGCAACGGTTCGTTGACAACCTTCCACTCTGACAGTATAGAAAATTCTTCCATTGTTTTCTATACTTGATGTAACAAAGATGAAGGAGGCTTTCTATGAACTTTGGAGAAAAGCTGTTTCAATTAAGAAAGGAAAAGGGATTATCACAGGAAGCGCTCGCTGAGCAGTTGCAGACCTCCCGGCAGGCCGTTAGTAAATGGGAGAATGGTCAGGGATATCCAGAAACAGAGAAGCTGCTGACCCTTGGAAGCATTTTCAATGTGTCGATGGACTACCTACTAAAAAAAGAGTCAGAACGAGGGCCTGAGGTGGAACAGGGATATTATGTCAGCCGTGAAATGGCAGAAGCTCATTTCACCTACGTAAACTCCATGGGACGTTCGCTGGCCATAAGCTTCAGCCTGTTCCTGCTTGGTTTAGTCCCATACTTTCTTTTTAAAGGATCACCCGAAATTCTTGCACTCATGATTGCAGGCATCGCTGCGGCAGGGAGCATCTTCTTTATTAAAGCCATGACGACCAAAGGCGCAGAAAACTATGAAATCATAAGCACCAGGGAGTTGACCTTTGACCCCGGGTTCAAAGCGGAAATCACAGATCGTTTTGAATCCGTTCGAACACGCCTTATCTCTTTTCTCATGCTCGGGGTAGTCCTAGCCGGTACGGGATTTGTCACCCTCGTGCTTGAAGAAAATGATGTGACCAACGGGGCTCCGGCTGTGTACTACCCCGTAATTACCATCATGTCAGCGGCCGGAGTGTTTATCCTTGCCCGTGTCATTGCTGCGTTCACGGCATACGACCTGTTGATCAATCATGAAAAACATAGTCAGAAGAGAAAGGAAAAATCCGCAAAGAAGCTGCGTAGGAAATGGAAGGAATGGATCTAATACGCAAAAAAAGCTGTCCATGTTGGACAGCTTTTTTTCTTATAGATTCACAGTAACGTCGCCTTCTTCACGAAGCTTGTCTACAAGCTTTTGTGTTTCTTCGGACTGCTTCTGAGTTTGAAGGTTCTGTTTAATCTGATCTTTCACATCTTCATAGGCAGGAATTTCCTGTTCTGTTTCAGCACTTTCCTGCTGCTCGACGGCTTTGTCATATTCCGCTTTCACTTCATCATCAGTCGGAGCTTCTACACTGACTTCTTCCTCAAGAAGCTTATCGACTTTCAGCTGGGCACGGACCTGGGAAAGGACTTCATCTTCTTTCATACCCTGATTGCCAAGTTCCTCAAGGAATTTGTCCTTGGATTCCATCTGGTTCTGCTCGGCAAGGTCTGTCAGCATTTGATCAACTTCTTTATCTGACACTTCGTAATCCCGGCTTTCGGCTTCCTGCACAAGCAGTTCCTGGCCGACAAGATTGTCAGCGACATCTTTCTTCAACTGATCCTGATCAAGCTCTGTACCTGTCATTTGTGACTGCATAGCCATCTGTTGGAATTGTCCCTGGTACGTCGTTTCAAAATCCTCTTTTGTAATCTTCTCTCCATTGACTTCTGCGACTACATCCGGAATGTTTTCAAGGTCCGGCTCAGGAGCTTCAGGCTGCTCGCCTTCCGTCTGTTCTTCCTGTGTCGTCTCTGTTTCTTCATTATTATCGTCAGAGGCTCCTTCATCTTCCCCGCACGCAGCAAGTAAAGCAACAAAGGCAGCCAGCATTAATCCCAATAACCATTTTTTATTCAATGTCATTTCTCCTTTTTCATCTGGTTGTGTAAGCCATTGTAACACGCGACCGGCTTCTGTAAATAGAACGCAGCTGCTTGACTGTCCAGATTTCAGTTTGTTTGCACATCTGAAGACCGGGATTGCAGCTTTTACAGGCAGAAGCGTGTGGATGGATATACAAATGTGGAAAGTTTGTAAAAAAACGATGACAATGTGTCACAGACCCTTCATCCATGAAAGGGAAGCCATTCGTTCTTCCATAGTTTAACAGGGATTCATATCTCTTAAAAGTCCTCTCTCATAAATAGGTCCTTTTTCACGTTTGATTTTTTAGAATAGTTGAAATTATCGACGTCCTCTTATAGTATAATGTCTATAAATGGTTTTCTAGTTTTTTGATTTCCGTAGAGGAGTGAGCACATGTTAAAGGAATCTGACTTCCCGACTCAAGAACTAAAAGAGCAGTGGATCAAAGTACGAAATAAAAAACTGGAGGAAATGGCTCAATACATCCAGCGGTACTTCCACCTTACGAAGGTGAGGGAAAATCCAAGCAGCTATGAGGTTCAAGGCTACTTTTACCAGCCTGGATTCGGAGAAGTGAGAATGGCGTTTGAGTTCAGTTACGAAAACGTCGCCAAATTCACGGATCTATTCGACGAACCGATTGAAAAATAGCAGACATTAAAGAAAGGACCTTATAAGAAAGGTCCTTTTTTAATGCTTTCCTTTAACGGTGCGGCCCGCATAAACCGTCGGAGCCGTTTCTGCCGGTACTATGAGGACCGGCCACCAAAACGGTGACCCGCGCCACCCCTGTTCTTTTTTCCCTTCCTGTCTCAGCATGATCAGTGCTGGGAAATTACGAGCAAGACGGCGTGCTTCCGCAAGTTCTCCTTCTCCACGCCCTGGAGTATCCGGGGAATTTTCATAACTGCCATCCTTCTTCAGGCGCTGGATGTTCCTGTTCTTCTTCGCAAGGACCCAGACAAACGCCCTTTTTTCTGATTCTGCGGTCAAATAGTCAAGAACCCCTTCATATTCATCCATGGAAAAGTCATACCCCTCTTCCATTTCCAGCGTCTCGTGAACAAGGCTGAGCAGACGTTTCGCTTCTTCGACAGGAACGAGATACGCTCCGTCCTGTTCTTTTAAAGCGGCCCTTTTCAATTGATCCACCCGATCATCCAGCTGCCGAACCTGCTTTTGTATATGAGTCTTATAACCAGTCTGGAACCCGACTGGCAGCATCCGTTTATGCGGCTTCATGGTGAGCACATTGGAAAGAAGGATTTTGTTCGGGCTGCAGGGGATGATTTCTTCGGTTCCATCCCTTTGGATAAAGACTACTCCCTGATCATGCCCCCCTCTTTCAAACGCCCGCCTGAGCGCTGAGTCGAACTCATGAATCCGTTTCATCACCGTATATATCCGTGCAGTCGTATAAAAACGGGTGACTGCAAGATCAGCAACAGGACGGGCCCCGTACATCCGGGAATGCTGCAGCACCGTGTCCTGCTGAAACGACTTCGGATTTCTTCCATAGAAAAACCCGATCAGATTATGGATGGTCACCCCGCGGTCCAGAATCTGTCCTCCTATAAATATATTCATAGGAGCACGCAGCTTCAACTCTCCTTTATAATCCAGCAGTTCCTGTACATCTTTTTCGGAATTGACCACACTGCTTACCACGTATTCTTCATTCAAAGAACGACGGACTTCCTCATAAACCTGCTTGAAATCCGGCCTCGGCGATTTCTTCAGTTTACTCACGGAACGGATCAAATCGTCATAAGCTTCACGGATCAGCGTTTGAAATGTGTCGGTTTCCCTGTCTGCTGCTTCCGTAAGCAGCTTTTCAAAGCCTTCGATCAGCTCAGCCTGCCAGGCGTGGGCACTTTTGCCACGCTCTGTATGAATGATAAAGGAATACTTCTCTTCGCGTTTTCCCTTCAACCGCTGCTGACAGCGCCGTATGGACGCACCAACAATAAAGTTTACAACGGCCATTCGAATGTTGGAAATATTCTTCTGCTCCAGAAGCTGATCCATTTTCACCCTGCGTCCGTCCATCTTCTTCATTACTTCCAGTTCTTTTTCATTCACTTCATGGAAAAGATAGGAAGCCAGATGATCTTCTTTTTCACTCATTTCAAAGTAGACCTCCCCACCGATATACCGGTTATGAACGGGTACCAGTTCGGTAAAGGACGGACGGATCGGTTCAAACACCTTTCCCTTGTGGATTGTCATGTCCTCCGGCTGAAGATACAACGAATATGGAGTAGCAGTTACCTGTAGAAACGCCGTATGCTTGATTTTCTTACGGAGCGCATTGATCTTTGTCGCAATCACGCGCATCTGCTTTAGGTTTTGATCACGCTTATACTCATAAGCAACACTGGCAAAATCCGCTTCATCATCAATGAAGAGAACACGCTTCTCCTTTAACTCCGGATACTTTTCTTCAAGGGCAGTCCGCAGGCGTTCCAGGTTATGTGTCTCCTTCTTCACTATCAGAGCGAGCTTTTGATTCCACTCATATTTTCTGAGATTATCAGGCATGGACATAATGTCATAGACTCTCATCGCATCCTGGTCTACAGCATCTGAAAATTCTTCATGAAGGCGGGCATACGTCTGGCGGACGAGGGCGTTCGTTCCTTTCGTTAAAAGGATGACGACATCAAATCCGTTATCATACATCAACCCCATGACTCCTATAAAGGTCCGGGTTTTTCCGGACTGCACTTTTCCAAGAAGCATCCCCGGCCGCTGTTCGGAAGTGGCTGATGACGTAAGCTTGGCGGCGGTACGGACCATCGTCTCTCGTACCGGCTGTTTATATTCATTTTTTTTATTCAAATATTTAAAAAAGGCCCCATCTGTCTTGAGGTCCTGCACGCTTCCAGTCATTATGAAATCTCCTTTTCGCAAAACAACATTATTATACAGGAGACTTCCACATAAAAAAAGCGGGGATGCCTTAAACACCGGCTTCCCCATCTTCCTCAGGATCCTTCAATTCATCCTTCGACACATCACGGCCGACAATTGCACTGACTTTTCCTCTTGCCTGTTCCTTCACATCATCATCGATATGGGAGAGGACTTGATAGACCGCATACAAAATGACGGCACTGTCATCAGTAAAACCAACCGCCGGAAGCACATCAGGAATGGCATCCACCGGCAGAATCAAATAACCAAGGGCGCCGGCAATGGTAAGCTTCGCCTTCTTCGGTGTATTCGGACTTTGAAAGGCATAGTATAACAACAGGCTGTAGTAGACGAGCTGAGTACCCAGACGACTGCTGTATGCTTTTAATTTCTTTATCGTTTCTCTTTCTGAAAAATACCCCCGGCTCCGTGCAATCATCTGCTTCGGACGTAGCTTCCTCCAAGAACGTGACTCCGACATGCTTTCTCCTCCTTTTTGTTTACTATTCACGAATTTCTCTTCTCTCAATCATTTCCCGGGAAATAGATTATTTTCGACAGGAAATAAGAGATTTGTAAAACCTTCACTAGTTTTGTCGAACCTCTATCTAACGCTTACAGTTTTCCCTCTACTTTGATACGTTTAACTTACGAATGTCAAAGTTTCCTAAATTTAGATTTACAATGACAAAGGAGAGGAATCGAATGGAATTGGATCAACTGGAATTGAACACATCAATCGAAGAGGCTGAAAAGACGAAGCCTTATTACACTGCACTGGTTGGCTGGAGTGTCCAAGCCATTGAAGCGGCCGCACGGATGAACCGACCGTTTATCGTCGTAGGTCCCGCGGAATTTCAACCGTATGCCGAGAAGCACGATATTCCTTTTGTTGGCTGGGACTTCAATAAACTGAATGAAGGGTCGGATCAATTGTACAAGCAGCTCAGGGACATGGGAGCCGAGCTGGCCGTCCCTTTATATGAAGAGTGCGTCGAGTGGGCCGGGGCGCTGAATGCAAGATTCAGAGAGGACCCTAAAGTCTTCAACCGCTCCCTTCTGCTTCGCGACAAAGGGATGATGAAGCGGAAAGCACAGATTTCCGGTATTAAAGTCGGTGTGTTTGAAGAAGCAAGGGATAAAGAAGATGTGGAGCGTTTCTTGAAAAGAGTGAATGAAGCGTTATTGAAGCTTGAAGGCGACCACTTTGACCCGATTCACGTGAAACCTCTGGACAAAGCCGGATCTGTCGGTCACTTGGCGGTGTATACAAAAGAAGACATCAACCAGATTCAGGATACAGATTTTCCTCTCTTGATGGAAAGTCACCTGGATGGACAGGAATTCTCCTGTGAAGCGTTCATTCATAAAGGAAAAGTCCAATTCCTGAATATTACGGAATATGTCCGCCTCGGATATTCCAATTTCGTTCCTGCCTCTCCTTCTCTGGAAGAAAAACGTCCATTGATTGAAAAGGCCGTGCAGCAGCTTGTCGATGCCTTTGAAATCGAGTACGGGGTGATCCACCCGGAATATTTCATTACGCAGGATGGAACGCTCCACTTCGGTGAAGTGGCTGCACGTGTGCCGGGCGGACATATTTTCGAACTGATTGAGCGGGCATACGGTTTCAGTGCGTATGAAGCACAGATTTTATGCAGTGACCCAAGCACGACGGAGGAAGAACTTAAAGAATTCTTCCCTGATCCGTACGATTACCAAAACTATGCGGGGTGCCTGATGGTTCATCCGAGCATCGAATATGTCGAGGATTTAAAGATTCCGGAAGAGCTTGAGGATCATCCCTATTTTGAAAAGCATGATATGTTCACACCGCCCCAGGGGAAAGTTGCGGAACGTGTCGGGTTTGGGAACCATTATGGAACCATCTTTTTCTTCGGACGTGACAGTGAAGAAATGCGTGACCTTCTGGAAACGTACGAAACGTATAATTTCTACATTTAAGTTCTCTCAAAAAGAGAAAGGAGTAGTCACATGCCTCAAACCACAGGTGCTCTTGCTGAACGATTCATTTACGCCCTGGACCAGCTGGCCCAGGCTCCTTCCTTTGTAAAATCGAAATATCAGACTGATGTCTATCAGGAAGCCAACCGTTTGATTGACGCAGACGATGGATTTGAAAACCTCTATCAGCATGCCGCACGTTTTGAAGAGGCCGGCGTTTTTCAGGATGGTCCATGGGAATCCGCTGAGAAACTTCAGCCTCCCCTCGTAGCCGGATCCTTGAAAGCCAAAGGGCTGCCTATGATTATCGAAGTGTTGAGCGAGCTGCGGATGCTTGCCATAGCTGAAGGAAAAGCTTCCAATACGAATGTGACCCGTACGATGGCTGAAGAGTTCCTAAATGAAGTCATGGTATTGAACCTGAACCTTCTTTTCCCAGATGCCAGCGAAAGTGCGCGGATTGAAAAGCATGAAAATGACGAAAAAGCTGAAAAACTTTTTACGTTTCTTTCCACACATTTATCGTCGACCGCACTCATTCAGACCCTTATTCACGAGATTAAACGGCTGACCGCTCAGCGCCCTATCATGATCAAGCGGATCGTATCCATGATCAGGATGGCCAAAGAAATGGTCAGTCAGGATACAGAGAAGAATGATACAACAGAATTGAAACAGTTCATATCAGCGATTGAAGGTCCCTCACCACTGAGCGGGCAGTTCAAAGATGTCCATGCGTACCGCAGCCAGTTGAAGACGATCCCAAGAGCTGACTTGATCTCAGAAAGTGTCGCGCTTGCCACATCGATGCGGGACACCGGTTTAGTCGCTCCCCATCATGCGACACTGCTGAGATTTTTAAGCAAGCAGAATCCTGGCCTGTTAACGTATGCCCTGAGCCTTAACAGTAAAGGCAGTGCCAACCTTGAAGAAAACCGGGAGTTAGTGATCCAGTTGATCCGCTCGTCCATTTTCCCAGGTACGAGACAAGCCGTTTACGGGCTGGCGATGATGCTTGAACGCGGTGTCCTCTCCCATTCACCCGTAGCTCCGGGACTGCGCAGGCTCATAGAGCTTGATATCCGGCCGGACGTCAGGAATGCACTCTATTCCACAACCAATACCGGGGAAGGTGTTACAGCCAACAGTATTCTCGTCGCCGGCACCATCCAGGTCCTCGGTCAGCCTCTGGGTGTCGGACAAGGATTTAATCCAACCTGTCAGGCTGCAAGAGGAATCAGCTTATGGGCCCAGCATGCCCCTGGATTCCTGCTCGAAATCATTCCACGGGCAGCCAGAGATGGGGACTTGGATTTCACTTTTGAAGGCGCTCAGATCCATTCCAAAGACTTAAAAGGCGGGCTTGCCCCCGACCTTGATAAAGAACTCGACCCTGTTTCCCTCGTACTCGTCCCGCACTTAGATAAAATTTACAGCGAGATGATGACGCGTGTCGCTCTCCGCGGAGAAGACGGCCACCGGTGGGTAAACCCGGCTTTTTACGGCAACTGGGTGCAGAAAGGGTTCAGCTCGGTCTTCGATCCTATCACAGGGTACGTACTGGATTATAACGGGTTTATCAAGCTCTTCTATGCGACCCATCATCCAGACTACAATGACGACTATGAATTGATTTATCCAAATCCTGTCGGCATATTCATTACAAATGTCCATGGAAAGCTGCTCGGTCTTCATGCCGTTTCCATTACAAGGATCGCAAAAGACCCGCAGGGCATTTACCGTATCTACTTCTACAACCCGAATAACGACGGCTCCCAGAACTGGGGACAGAACATTGAGCCAAGCGTAAACGGGAGTGGAGAACAGGAAGGGGAAAGCTCGCTTCCTTTTGATGCATTCACATCAAGGCTGTACGCTTTCCATTACAACCCTTATGAACAGGGTGATGCCTACGCTGTCGAAAACACGATTGTACAGAATATACGAACGCTTGCACAGGAAAGCTGGGGCAGAGATTATACGTGGGTATAACAAAAACCCGGACTCATTTGATATGAGTCCGGGTTTTCTCATGACCTTCTTCTACACAGTGAAAGCTTTCTCTTTTTCGAAAGAAGGGAGCCATGAACCGTGCGCTTCAATGAGATCATCACATAAAGAAATGATATCATCCATCGATAACTCTGCTGCTGTATGAGGATCCAGCATCGCTGCATGGTAAATATGCTCTCTTTTTCCTGTCAAGGCGGCTTCAACTGTAAGCAGCTGTGTATTTACATTGGTTCGATTTAAAGCAGCCAACTGCGGAGGGAGCTCCCCAACACGACAAGGAGTCACACCGTTATGATCGACCAGGCATGGGACTTCCACGACCGCTTTCTCGGGGAGGTTACTGATAAGACCACCTGTATTCAGCACATTTCCATGAAGACGGAACGGCTGATCCGTTTCTATAGCTTCAATGAGATAAGAAGCGTATTCATGGGTCCGTTCATGAGTCAGATTTTCATTGTGAATGACATCATGTTTCATCTTTTCCCAGTGTTCGATTTGCTCGACACAGCGACGAGGATACTCATCAAGTGGAATATTAAACCGGTCGACAAGTTCCGGATACTGTTTCTTAATAAAGTAAGGGTGATATTCAGCATTATGCTCGGATGACTCTGTTACATAATAACCAAAACGGTTCATTAACTCATAGCGGACCATATCCGAATGCTTTTCCTGCTGTTTCAAGCGAGCTCTTCTTTTAATTTCGGGATACAAGTCCTTTCCATCTTTTGAAACCTCAAGCAGCCAGGCCATGTGGTTGATTCCGGCAATGTTCCATTGGACACCTTCCTCATCCAACTCGAGTTCTTTAAAGAGGTCAGGAACAGCGGCCTGAACACTGTGACAAAGTCCAACCGTTTTCACATTCGTAGCCCGAAGCATCGCCCCGGTTAACGAAGCCATTGGGTTGGTATAATTTAAAAACAACGCATCCGGACATACTTCCTCGATATCTTTAGCAAAGTCCAGCATGACAGGAATGGTACGTAAAGCACGAAAAATCCCACCGACTCCCACCGTATCCGCAATCGTCTGCCTCAGGCCATACCTTTTTGGAATCTCAAAATCAATCACTGTGCTCGGCTTGTAGCCGCCTACTTGTATCGCATTCACTACATATTTTGCATTTCGAAGGGCTTCTTTCCGGTCGGTATATGCATGAATAGAGACCGTGCTGCCGTAAGACTGCTTTAAATTATTCAGCATTTGTTCCGATTCCTTCAGCCGCTGGTGGTCAATATCATACAAAGCAAATTCGAAATCCTGTAAGCTGGGAGTCAGCATACAGTCTCCAAGAACGTTTTTAGCAAATATCGTACTTCCTGCACCTAAAAATGTAATCTTTGGCATATTATTAATCTCCTCTTTTGGTTAATTCAGCCTTTGACAGATCCTGAAGAAAGACCGGCAATGAAATACTTTTGAAGAAAAAGAAACAAAGCCGTCATTGGAAGCATACTCATCAATGCTGCTGAAGCGACAAGGTTCATGCTCCCCTGGTTCTGACCAAAAAAGCTGGACAAAGCAACTGTAAGTGTTTGAACTTCTTTATCCTGAAGGAAGAAAATCGCAAATTGGTAATCATTCCATATGAATACACAGGAAATAATCAACACCGTAGCTGTAATGGGCTTCAACAAAGGAAAAACAACCTTAAAGAAAGTTTCAAGCGTACCTGCACCGTCCATCTTTGCGGCTTCTTCCAATTCTTTCGGAACTGTCGAACGGATGAAACCGGCGTACAGGAAAATCGTCAGCGGCAGAAATGCAGCCAGATTATTTAAAATGGCAACTGTTCTGGTGTTCATCATCCCAATGTCCACAACCAGCTGATAAAGTGGGACTAAGGCCGTCAATGGTGGGATGATCATAATACCGATAAACAGGAAATATATAAATTTGTTCAATTTAGTTTGGAGGCGCGCGAGCGGATAAGCTGCTAATGATCCAAATAGAATTAACAGAATCGCCGCTCCAGCCGTAATGATCATTGTATTCATAAAGGCTGTGCCAAGACTGGCTTTTTCCCAAGCCTCTATGAAATTAGCCCATTCCAGCTGACTAGGCAGCACCCATTTGGAGCTGAAATCGTTGTTGGCTTTAAAGGCAGTTGTCAGTAGTATATAGAATGGAATGAGGTGGAGAGCGGAAATGACCACCGCAAGAACTGTCCAAAACGTTTTTTTCCGTTTTTCCTGATTCCTCATGACGCGTCAACCTCCCTGCGTTTAAAATAAATCAATGCAAGCAGACTCAATACCAGGATAATGAAAGCCATCAGGACACCCTGTGTAGCCGCATAACCGGCATCCTGGCGATTGAAATAGAGAGCGTACATAAATGTGGACATGGACTGCGAAGCGTTCCCAGGCCCTCCTCCAGTTAAAGCAACGATAACGTCAAACAACTTTAAGCCTCCGATAATATTTAAGACCATGTTAATCGTAACTGCAGGCATCAATAAAGGCAGAGTAATATTCTTGAACTGCTGCCATGCTGAAGCGCCATCAATATTGGCTGCCTCATAGTAATCTTTGGAAATTCCCTGCAGACCTGCCAGGTAAATGATCATTGCAATCCCTACGAACTGATACGTATTTACAAAAACAATGATCCACGGATTGAGGTCCGGATTTCCTAGAGCATTAATTTGATCCAGACCAAACCATAAAAGTACATCGTTTAAGGCCCCATTTTGATAAGCAAAAAAGAAATACCAGATATATCCCATAACAAGCGGGCTGATAATGACCGGAAGATACACCACCGTTCGAGTCAGCGCTTTCATCTTTATACTTTGATTGAGAAGCAAAGCATATAAAAGCCCGATGACATTTTGTAAAACGGTGCTTCCTATGCCATATAACAAGGTGTTCTTAACAACCAGCCATGTATCAGGATCCTGGAACATTCTTGTATACTGTTCGAAGCCCACCCAGTTCTTTGTCTGGGAAAAACCATTCCAGTCCGTAAATGAAACCTGGATTCCTTTAAAAAATGGATAGATGATAAATATGGATACAACAATCAACGCCGGAAGATACATCCACCAGAGAGAAACCGAACCTTTCTTTTTCAAGGAAGCTTGTCTACCTCCTGCTACCGTCTGGTGAGCCTTTCTTACGAGTTCACTCATGCTTCCCAACTCCTATTTTAAGCTGAATCCAGGGCAGCTTTCCGCTGCCTCTGCGGTATTACTCTTCTCGTAATCTGGAATATTCTTCCGACATCTTCTCAGAGACATCTTCAGGAGTCATTGATCCTGACAATAACTCTTGTCCTGTAGATCCCATAACATCCCACATACCACTCGGAAGATAAACACGGTCAAAATATGGTTGTACAACCACATCGCTGTAAGTCTCATAATCTTCAGCAAAATAGTTATCAGCATCTACATCTTTCAAACCTGCAGGAAGGGAGGTTCCTTCGGCAATCTTTTTCGCCATTTCCGGTTCTGCCAGGAACTCTATGAACGTTTGGGCTTCCTCTTCAAATTCAGTGTTATGGGCAATCGCTACCGTATGCCGCTCGCCTCCGATCCAGCTTTGTTCATCCCCCTTATGAATCACAGGCATAGGAATGACTCCTACTTTCACGTCAGGATTTAGTGACTCCACAGCTGGACCAATTGAACCGCCTCCGAACACATAGCCGATTTTACCTTGGGCCATCAATTGATCGCGTTGTTCAATCTGAGCCGTCACGACATCTTTATTTAATAAATCTTTATCCTGCATTTCTTTGAGTTTTTCAGGTAAGTAGGTGTAGTGGGACCAATCAAATGTTCCATCTAAGAGGGATTCTTCGTAGTTGTTTTTTTCATCAGTTACAAGCAGTGGGGTCGCAAATTGATCAAAATACTGGCCAAACGCAGACTTATCAGATCCATTAATCCAAAGAGGTGTGACTTCTCCATCACTTTCTTCTTTAATTACTTCCATAGAAGACATGAATTCTTCGAAGGTCGTCGGCGGCTCTATTCCGTATTCTTCAAACAATGTGGCATTATAGTTGATACCATCTTTTGCCTGATTGAGGGGGTAGGCATAAACTTTTCCATCATCATCCTTTAGAATTTCATCAAGTGCCGGGTCCAGACGATCCACCCAATCCATATCGCTTAGATCAGCTGTATATTCTCCATAACGCTGTTTAGACCATCCGTGCGTGTCAAATAAATCCGGCATATCATCAGCTGCCATTTTGACACGCATCATATCTTCATAGCCTTCTGCAGGGTAGTTGTCCTCAATATCAATATCCGGATGCTTTTCTTCAAAGGCTTTTACGGCATCCTGAATGGCTTTCTTATCACTTTCCGTCGTAGCTGTTGAAAAATATGTTAAAGTTGTTTGATCACTACTGTTTGCAGTTCCATTTGAACACCCTGCCAAAACGACTCCAAATATTAAACCTGCCGTTAACAGAAACCTTTTGTTCATGTTAATACAACCTCCATATCAGGTAGTTAAACCTTTTCAATTTCCAATAATTGTTCAGCATGACAACATCCGTTATACTTGAGAAGCTGAAGCTTTCCTTTGTCCGAGGCAGCTTTCAGCACTCTTAACACGTACACCCTGCTTGTCCTTCCAAAACAAGCGGGTGTATTTTTTTCTCTCTACCTCCCTCTACTCATCCATCACCCCCTAAAATATGCTGATATTCTGACTTTAAAGAGAAACTCCACAACTGTCTCGAACGACGAGATGTGTAGGCAGCGTCACCTTCATAGGAATTCTGCGCCCTTTCAATCTGTCCATCATCAACTTCACACCTGTCCTCCCCATCTCTTCCGTATGAACGTGGATGGTCGTTAACGGGGGCGAAGAGTATTCAGCCATTTCGATATCATTGAACCCCACTATAGCCACGTCTTCAGGGACCTTGTATCCTTGTTCCTTAAGGGCCCGTATTGCTCCAATCCCCATCGCATCACTGGCGGCAAAAACAGCTTCAGGTACTGTATTTTCTTGAAGCATCTCCAGCATCAGCCTGTACCCCTCAGAAATGCTGAAGTGTCCGATACGGCATAAATCAGGTTGATAAATTCCCTTACTTTCCAAAACCTTTTGAAAAGCAGCTCTTCTCCCCTCTTCAAATTCAATTTCTTTTCCAGCTGCATATTCGTATTCCTGCCCACCTATGAATCCAATTTTTTGATACCCAGCATCCAACAGGTGTTCAAGCGCTTGATATGTTGCCCGTTCAAAATCAACAACAACAGAATCATACTTAGAATCATCTACGGAATGGTTAATATAAACAATGTTCTCAAACTGACGTTGATCAATCTCCAAAACTTCTGGTTGAACTCTGCCAACTACGATCAAATGCTTGACGTCCTTAGGGACCCGGTCCGATTCAATGTTTTTCATCCGGAGCAACTCCACTGCCTCTACGTTTGATTCTATACACTGTTTTTCAATGCCCTGCCTTATAGATAAAAAATAGGCATCATTTAATTCTTCCTCAATAGAGTGAAAAGTGACAATCCCTATTTTCCCTCCCTTATTCGACTCATTCTTTGATGATCGTCCTTTACGCTCCTGGACTGTTTTGTAACCAAGCTCTTTAGCTACACTGAAAATTTTTTCTTTCGCTTCCTGAGACACAGCAAGCGTTTGATCATGATTTAAGACTCGGGAAACGGTGCTGCTTGAATACTTAGACTTAAATGCAATTTCTTTTATAGTTGTCATGACGAGCGAGCCCCCAAAACCTTTACTAAACATTTAGTAAACTGTTGATTACATGCATCATAACAGATAATTAAAGCGCTTACAATATAGTTTTTATAAATTTCTGAACTCTATAAGTCGAATATCGTCCACCATGTATGACTCAAACAAGGTAAATGTTTACTAAAAGACCCCCCTGAAAATCAGGGGGGGAATGATTAATCTTATTTAAAATATTCTTCAAGTAATTCTCCTAAGGTTATTCCCCAACTATCCATGATCCTCCGCTCAAATCGGGCAATGGAAAATTTCCGCTTCAAATCCAGCGCATGTTCCGACATGCCCATGAACTCAGCCAGAGCCAGCAATTCTTTGTAGGCAAGCTTTTCAGTCATCATCGTTCCACAAGCCTTACCATAGGCTTCATACTTCACCCGGGCTGCCTCCAGCACATGAATCAAGGGGCGTGTTTTGAAGTAATGAACAGCTTCTGCCCGTCTGTTCTTTTTGTTCACTCCCTCCACTCCGTTCCATCATTTTCCTTAATGTACTATATGTATGCAGAAGGCTCACTGTTCAACACTCCCCTTGCGTCAGAACTAGAAAAATGTCCAGCATTGCGGTTTTTCGGGATGGTTGAAAAGATCAACCGGCTTGGATACAGTGGCTCTGCCTGATTTTTCAAGTGATTGTAAGGACACACACCCCATCATTAAGGAGGAAAAAGAGCCGATATCAAGTTCTATATGAACCTCCGCTCCTTCTTTGGTCGGGGATGGTCTCCCTGCTGCAAACTGCCAGACACCTTCATAGGTTTCTCCAAGCAGACTATCTTTCACTGTCCATCCCACCCGGATTGTATCTCTGCCGAAGGAATGATAGGTAACAGCATCCAGGAAAGCCGGGATATTCATAATGCGGTACATCAGTCCGCGTCCCTGCTCAGCTGTTTTATGATATATAGAATGAATTAAATGATTCTCTACGTGGACAGGATTATGTAATGTGAAACTGAAATCTTCATCAAACGTCGGAAATCTGACTGATTGGACCTGATCTTTCTGATTGTGCAGCTGTGTTACAAGAGTTTGGTAAGCTTCCTTCGTCGTATAGAAGAAGTTTTTTATGTGCAGATCGTTTTCCAGGAAGTGCCCTCCTGCCTCGAATTCAAACGTCATATACCCTTCCAGTCTTCCTTTATTCCGAACCCCGATCGTATGCTGCTCCGGCTTCTCTAAAAAAGTAAAACCATAAGGAGGAATATCCGTTGCGCCGTGGGTCCGGCCGGCCCAGGTCTGGTAGCAGGTATGAACGTCCTCTATATGATCGGCAGTGAGCATCTGAACATCCAGGCTCGATTCAAAACTCGGAAGGTGAGCAGGATGAAACTGATAGACAGACAACTCCGGGCCGATCCCAAAACCCATTTTTTGATAGAAGGACGGCTGAAAAGGGTAAAGGTGCGTCACTATACGTCCATCTTTTCTGGCATCCAGTAAAAACTTCGTAATGATCTGCTTGGCGTGTCCCTGTTTTTTGTAAGGAAGATCTACGGCTACCGTGCCTATCCCTGCGCCTTCTACTTTACGGTCATACACTTGAATTCTATGATCGTAAGCAAAATAACCTCCAATGAGGGAGGAGCCGTCGTACAATCCTACTGGATGGACATCTTCATACCCGGAAATTTTCCTGCGGTGGGTGGTATAGCGCTCCTGATCCTCCGCGGTCAAAAGGTTCATCCCCGGGTAACACCGGCGGGACAGGTCTGTAAATGCTTCAAAGTCCTTTAATTGTTTAAACTCCATCAAATACCTCCTTCATTATTCCACTCTACCATTTTCTCTCATTCCTCCTTGGAAATCTATTGTTTCGGCTGTTCAGAGATGGGGAAACATACAGCAACGAAAGAATGGAGGTTTGTCCCGTGAAAGATACGGCTGCTAGAACAGCATTCAACTGCTCCACTGAATACGGTCAACTGCTGGACGTACTCGTCTCGGAGCCCCGTCATATGAGAATCGAAGCTAAAATCAATGAAACACAGAAACATTATGAGGGAATACAGACGAATGTGGCGTTACAGCAGCACAGGGATTTTGTTCACCTTCTAAAAGAGGAGGGGATTACCGTCCACCAGCTTCCCTCTAAATCCAGCCTGCATGAACAAGTTTTCACAAGAGATATCGGCTTTGTCATCGGTTCTCATTTCTATACCAGTTCTATGAAAGAAGATGTCCGCAAAGGCGAAACCAGTGAATTAACGGCCTGGATGAACAGCCGTGACACGAATGACATACGTACCTTTCACCATCCGATAGAGGGCGGCGACGTCCTCGTCGATGCAAATACAATCTGGATTGGTCACAGCGGGCGGACTTCGATGGAAGCTGTTCAAGAACTCAAACAGCAGGAGCCGGATAGAGATGTGAATGTCCTTTCACTTGCGGATGGAACCCTTCATCTGGACTGTGTATTGAATATCCTGGATGCTCACACAGCCCTCGCTTATCCAGAAGCGTTTACAGATGAGGGGTGGCAGTTGATTCAGGAGCGGTTCGAGGTAATCCCTGCTACAAAGGACGAAACGTTCCATATGGGTCCGAATGTGCTTTCGATTGGCAGAAACAAAGTGATCAGCCTCTCCCGTCACACCCGGTTGAATGAAAGCTTGGAAAAGAAAGGGTTCGAAGTGCTCCCCGTTGATTTTTCAGAGATTATTAAATCCGGCGGGGCTTTCCGCTGCTGCACCCTCCCTTTGTATCGGGAAGACCCAAGAGATACCGCCGCCCAACTATAGAGGAAGAGCTGTTCTTAAAGAAGCAGAGAAGGTGGTGGTTTCCTTAACGAAACGCCAAAGTATGGCAAACAATCTCTCAGCAGGAACTTCAATAACAAAAGCCTGAGAGGCAGCTGCCTCCCAGGCTTTTTTACGTCCTTTATACAGCTGGAGGTCCGAATTTTCCATTTCGGAAATCTTCAAAAGCCTGCGTGATCTCCTCCATGGAATTCATCACGAATGGACCATGCGGGACAATTTCCTCGCGGATCGGTTTTCCAGAATAAACAAGCACTTTGGTGCGCCGTTTTTTTGAACGGATCGTCAGAGTACTATCCTCTCCTCCATTTTCACGAAAAGTAAGCAGACCGGCCTCGTGCTTAGACATTTTCTGTCTATCCACCCCTATTTCTGCCTCTCCTGCCAGCACGTAAACAAAAGCATTGTGGTTTTCAGGCAGGGACATCGTATAGGAAGCCCCTTCTCCCATCGTCCATTCCGTCAACGTAATAGGAACGATGGAATCGAGAGGACCGGTCACTCCTGCGATATTTCCAGAGAACACTTTTACACTGCCTCCGCTAAAAGAAATGACAGGGGCATCCTCCTGATAGACATTCTGATACAACGTGCCGGATTGCTTTTGATCCTTTGGAAGGTTCAGCCACAACTGAAGCGTATGGGCAATATCATCTTCCACCCCATCTTCTGCGTGACGGGCCGACCACCCGGCATTCATATACTGGACGTCACCGGGTTCAAGAATTTCACGCCCCCCTGCGTTATCAATATGCTCGAGCCTTCCATCCACAACATAGGTAACGGTTTGAAAACCTCTATGAGGATGGTCAGGAAAGGTACCCTTTTTGAACCAATCCTCCGCCATCAGGATGAATGGATCAAAATCACGCCACCGTTCAACAGGAAGCACCCAGCCTTTCTGCACAGCCGGAAACCCCATCTCAGTGTATTCCACTCTCCACTTCTCCTTGAGTTCTCTTTGGAATGTCATTCAACCATCCTTTCCCCCATTTAGTTGCTACACATACTATATCAACAAAAAAAGGGACGCTTACCCTTTTATATTGTTCAGGATTTTTGTCAGCACTTGATCCAGATGTTCCAAATCCTGCTTACTCAGCCCCTCCGTCACATCCGCGTTGAACGCTTCGGAAACAGGGACCACTTCTTCTTTCAATTTCCGCCCGTCCTCAGTCAGATACACCTCCAGGGAACGGCGGTCTCTAGGGCAGAATTTCCGTTCAATAAAGCCTTTCCCTTCGAGATTCACTACCATTCTGGCAATATTCGTCTTATCTTTTCCAAGTTTTTCAGAAAGCTGGTTTTGAGTCAGTCCGTCTTTTTCCCACAACAGCATCATGACTAGATTTTGTTCAGGTGCAAGGTTGTAGGGCTGAAGGCGTGATTTGATCTCACTTGTCAGTTTCAAGTCTGTCTGGTGGAGCTTGATGCTGATGTAGTCTTCTACACGTAAGTTCATGGCATCTCTTCTTTCCCTGTCTAAGCTGCAGTTCCTCTGTTCAGTATAAGGTCTGATACCTCTCGAAGTCAAAAGACCTGAACCATCATGAATGAAACATCATTGAGTCCTCGTTCGTACACAAGTATAATGAAAGAGGATGAAATGGGAAAATGTCCCTGGGCCCGCCTGCTTAACCCGGCTTTGAAACACCCACGGCTTTTTCAACCGAATTTTACTACGGCTGTCAGGAGGTGAACCAATGAAGCGATGGATCAGCTACAGTTTTTTTCTTCTATTGATCATCATGGGAGGTTGTTCCTCCGTGCAGGGAGCGGTTGACAACACGTATCCCCTGGAGGACATCGTCTATGACGACAGGGAAAACAAATCTGAAATATACCGGGCTTCCAATCAAACGGTAACTACGGTCGCCAATCAGATCATGGATACAAACGAACCGATGTACGAAGCCTCAAAAAACGGCCGTCATCTTATGATTTATGATGATCTGCTTGTGCAGGTTTTTGAAGACCCGAAAGACGCCAATGATTCTCTCGTTGAAATGTCTGGAGAAGAATTTGTACGTAACAACTACTCCACCGCCTTCTTTTCTGATTACGGCATAGCCCGTGAGGCTGAAAAGGAATTTGATATGGATTTTGAATCCAGGGGTGGAGGATTCATATATACCGGGTACATCCTCGGCGGCGGTTATGTGAAGAACAGTGGAAAGCTTCCGACCTTGAGATACTCCTCAAATTCACCGGGTGGTATTCGCGGTGGAGGACCAGGTACAGGAAAATAATGAAAGACAGGAGTGTATGACCTATGTTTGCCTTCGAATTTTCAGAGATCCTTGACGCCACAGAGCTGCTGCTTACCCTTGTCTACTGGGTGCTCATGCTCCTTATTGCCGGGATCTGCATGGCCGTTTTTGAAAAATTCACCCCCTATGATGACCGTCAGGAGCTGCTGAACGGAAATGTGGCTGTCGGTACACAGTTTGCCGGTAAATTGATCGGCCTCGGCATCATTACACAAGCGTCCATTGCCCACAACTTGAGCATCTGGGGCGCAGCAATCTGGATTTTAATCGGATTTGTATTAATGATTGCCGGCTATTACCTCTTTGAACTGGTCACCCCTTTCAAAGCAGAAGACGAAATCCGTAAAAACAACGTAGCGGTTGCAATCGTTGCGGCTGCCGTGAGCATTTTCATCGGCTTTGCCGTGGCAGGCAGCATTACGTAAGCCTGCGGGAGGTACTATATGAACGCCCAGAGATACTTATATTTATCATCAGGAATTGTCTCCATCTGCGGAATCGTCTTTCAAGTTCTCTACGGGGCGGCTGGAAGCTACTTGTTCGGGGACAGTGTCCTTTACTACTGCATTACCATCGGCCTTTTTTTAATGGCCATGGGGATTGGGGCGGCTGTTAGTGAACGTTTGAAAAACCGGCTTGTGACTCGATTCGTACAAGCTGAATTTTTGATTGCCATCATTGGCGGTTTTTCTGTTTTTGGTCTGTTCTTTTTCTCTTCCTTCTTCGATCAGGGAACCGCACAGGTTTATTTGTATATTGTCATTTCCCTGACCGGTTTCCTGACCGGATTAGAACTGCCGATTTTAATCAGGCGTGTGCAGGACATACGGGCGGATATCAGTAAAAGCACGGCCCGTGTTTTATTTTTTGACTATGCAGGAAGCTTGATCGGATCCATCGGGTTCGCCCTTCTTCTGAGGCCTGCACTGGGACTGATCAAAACGGCCTTTTTAGTTGCTGCGATCAACGCAGTCATTGCCTTGTTCCTTACGTTCTATTTTCGTAAAGAAATCCACCGTCCGGCTCTTCATAAGCTGAGTGGTGTGCTTATTCTGCTTCTGCTCGGGTGGGGCTTCCTTTTTGGTGAGAAATACGCCGCAGCCTTTGAGCAGAGGGTGTATGCCGATCCGGTGATTTATGCTGAGGATACCCAATATCAGCGGATCATCCTGACCAAGGAGCCGAACGATGTACGTCTTTATTTGAATGGACAGCTGCAGTTCTCAGAAAGTGATGAGTACCGCTACCATGAAGCCCTTGTCCATATTCCTATGGCTCTTGCCGAACAGAAAAGGAACGTCCTTATCCTTGGAGGCGGAGATGGTCTCGCTGTTCGCGAAGTGTTGAAACATGAACAGGTGGAAGACATCACACTCGTAGACCTCGACCCGGAAATGACGGATCTGGCCAACACTCATCATGAGCTGCTCCGCCTAAATGAAGGGGCCCTCAAGGATGACCGTGTTAAGGTCGTTCACGCTGATGCTTTTCAGTATCTGCAGGAAAATGAAGAATTCTATGATGTCATCATCGGAGACCTTCCCGACCCGAACAATGAGGGATTGAATAAATTGTATACCACTCAATTTTATTCGCTCGTCCGTAACCATCTTGCCCCCGGCGGGAAAATCAGCATGCAGTCCACAAGCCCTGTTTTTGCACCTAAAGTCTTCTGGACCATCCACGAAACGATGAAGGAAACTGGATTGTATACGGACAGCTACCATCTGGATGTACCAAGTTTCGGAAACTGGGGGTTCACGCTGGCCTCACGGGAAAAAATCAATCTTGACAACCTGGAGGTCTCAGACAACCTGTCCTTCTTAAATGAGGAGACCGCACGCGCGTTGTTCGCGTTCGGCAATGATACGGATGCTTTGATCGAGGAAGAGAACGGAGAGACCTTTGATATCCCAGTCAATACGTTGAACCGCCCCGTACTCATCCAGTTGTATCAAAAAGCATGGCAGGATTATTAAATTCCAAAAAAGAAGCACACCGCTGTGTGCTTCTTTTTTAATACATACAGTAATAAACGCGGAGGCGTTCCACCAAATGATGACGAATCTGTATTTCAGAATCAGCTGGAGCTCGAGGGGAGTGGGATGAGGTAGGAGGTAATCTCCTTCAACCGCGCCTTTTTTCCAGCACTTGTAAACAGATAAACATCGCAGAATCCATACTGCCTGCCGCTTTGCATGAGGATCGTTCCGTTCGCGGATCCGGTGCTTCCGTGCGTAATGATCTGATCAAAATGAAGCCCGCTGACTTTGTATTCCGTCATGGACTTCAGTTCCTCAGCAAACGCCGCTTTCCCTTGGATAACATTAGTTTCTCCAATGATCCTCCATATCACATCATCAGTCACCTGATCCAGAATATAAGCGGCATCTCCTGTTTGAAAGCCTCGTTAAACGCCTTCAGCCATAGCTTCTTAGGCGCGTTCCCACAGTCTTCCACACCCGTGACGTCAACCGTATGTGTCATAGTCATCCTCCTTTTAAAATCGGCACACCCATGACAATCGCCCGCATTTCTCTTCTCCTCTGCCAATCATCGATAATTTTCTACTATAATAGTAGCATAGAAATCCTTATTCCATTCGAAAAAAACGAACGGTGGATTCACCGTCCGCTTGTTCCATTTTCAATAAAAGCCCGAAGCTTCGGAAATAACCGCAGCGCATTATCGTAAAAGACATCTTCCATATGACGGGAGGGAATCAAATCCCCGATGCATGCCGCATAATCCCCGATCGGCACAAGCGGCCAATCAGACCCGAACAGAAGCTTTTCATAGTGTTCACAGTAAGTGAGCGCATGACGGATGTGATCAAAATGCCTGCCCCGTCTTTTTTCTTCCACTTCCACTCCGGCTCCGACGATCCACCCTGAAAGATCTGCGTACATATTCGGATTTTTATAGACTACTTCCGCTCCCGTCAACACCCACGGATCCCCAAGGTGAGCCATCATAAACTGGACATCTCTTCTCATGACCGCCGCTTCATCAAGGGTAAGCGGATGGGAATATTTCAACAATCCCCGCTCGGAATACGTATCGCCGGTATGCAGGACAACAGGAACTCGATAAGCTGCAGCCAAATCATACACGGGTTGATAAACAGCATCACAGGCATAAAAGGGGTAGTAGCCTAAATAGATTTTCACCCCCACCGATTCTGGTTTCTGCAGTTCTTTTTCAAGGGCATCAAGCCCTGATCCATCGAGTCTCCATGGGTTAACTCCGGGGCAGACCGCCACTCGACCTGGGGTTTCTTCTAAATCCAGGAGCATCGGTGTCGATGCATGACGGGCAGGGAATTCCTCGTGCTCCGTTTCTGTCACTCCCATCCCGATACAAGCTTCAATACGGTTGTCTTTCATCTCCTTTTCCAATCCATCCGCACTATAATGAACGCGCGAAAGCTTTTCAGCTGTTTCTTTAAAGCTTCCAATGTTGGAAAAATGAATATGCGCATCTATGATTTTCACGAGGGAGAATCCTTTTCTGGAAACGCCAGTCCATAAAACAGGTGATGGGCCTGAGTATTTTCTTCGCCTCCGCCGTACAGAAAGGCAGGAGAAGTCTGGAAAATACCACCTTCTGCGGCACACCAGTTCTGTACAGACTCCAGGTACATCACATCCTGATTCACGTAGCTGCCTGCTTCTTTACTGGCTTGTGGATGAAGAAACGTCATCTTCTTCTCGTGCTCATCAGAACCTATCCACACGGCTGATGTATTTTCCAATTCATATTCCTCTACACCGGCGTAATACGTATGGAAAACCCCGCTTCCCGGCAGTTTCAGATAACAGCTGTCCAGTTCCTTCCCTGGCTTGAGAAAAGTCTCAAGATTCACCTTCTCCTCATAAAACGTGCGATGCACAGGCGGGGCGATCTCAGCGAAGACCGCCAGGATAGGCACACCTGGGAGGGTAAGAACATACTGCCGGAGTGTCAGTCCTCTCATACTTTCATGTTCCTGCAAGGTTGTAGATAATAATAGGCCGCTCCACGTATGGCCGAGTGAGTCCGTTCGGTCTGCCCGTGATATGCGGGTATCCTCTTTCATCATGGAATAAGCACTCACTTCCGGGAGTGCAAAACGCAGCCCGCCGCCCCATGGATTCCACCAGCTTTTCGGTCCCGCCTCCGGGTATTGATGATGAAACATTTCCTGACCCTCATATAACAACGAGTATATGCCGGGATAATACGACGCGGATGCATGAAAAGTAAATCCGCCATTATTCACGGTCCACACATCATTGCGGTTGGTGACCTCTACTGCCTCGTCCCCTGTTACAAGCTGGCAGGTGTGGAGAGCAGCTGCTTGTCCTCTGGAGCGGAAGCGGCCATGGATGGTATGAATCCCTGGAGACGAGTGCTCCATCATGATTTCCATTTTTGTCCGCTTTTGTTCAACTGTGGTTTCCTCCCGGTACGTTTCCCCGTCCTGACGAATCGTTAATGAGCCGTGAAGATACGGAGTCAACAAGGAGCGGAAGGTGTAGGGGACCCGTTCTCCTGCGCGGGATATAAAACGCTGCCCGGCTGCTTCCAGCGCGAACAGCGGGTATTCCTTCAGGTGTTTCCCGTCTTCACCTTTAACAAGGGATCGCCAGTCTTTCCAGTCGGCTGTGGCATTGAAGCCGACTTTTATCGGGCCCAGGCTGCGTTTTTCCTGTTCCCCCAGCCCGCCTGTTTCATACACGATGGCAAAACGCCAGTCGTCTCCTCTTCCTCTGGCTTCCTCCGGCCAAGCAAGAGCTTTCGTGTCTCCGCAGGAGTTTTTTGAAAACAGCCATGGTTCCGAGATCTCTTTATCACGCAGGTATTCGGTAAAAGGAATCGATGCTTCCCTATTCACAGCGACTCCTTCTCTATAAGGAATGACCAACTGCTTGTACATCGGGTAAACCGGAATCTGCAGGTGAACGCTTTCCTTCGCTGGTCCCTGGTTGATGATTTCGTGATGGACCTCCACCACACCATCGCCAAAAATTTTGATATACGTGTTGAGCAGAAGGCCTGTAAACGCTTGGGATTCTAGTGTCGTTTTCAAAACAAAAGCTTCTGGAAGTTCGATGAATTCCACTGTGGACGCTTCTTTTTTTGAAAATTCCTGACTGAAGGGTCTTCCCAGGTGAGGAGTCATCAGCTTCACAGGATCTTCGTTCGACCGAATCGATCCGACTTCAATAAACTGGTTCCGCTTCTCCATTTCTGCATAGTACGGACCATTAAACCCAAACCACTTCGTTTCTGTTTCTCCTCCGAATTTAGCTCCATGGCCCGGGAAGGCGTAGGAAAGGATGGCGGTGAATTCAAAGGAAGGCCTGCCCTCTTCTTTGACAGCTACCGAAATCTCCTCCTTCAAAAATCCGTTTTTCCGAAGGGTGATGGGTACAGGGATGGAAGCACGAGAACCGCCGTCCACATCCACCTGTATGCTGGGTGTGTGCCACTCCAGCACGTTCTGATCCGGAAGACGGATGGTCCATATAGAAGGCTTTTCCAAGTGACTTTCCAGATCCAGGTACAACGGACCCTCCTGCCCCGGTCTCCAGCTGGGCTGGACCGTTCGTACCGTGACGTTTCCTGCCTTGATTGGATACACGCCCATTTTCAATGGAACGGACCAACCGTTTATGTGGACGACCGCTTCAACTACAGGGTGGGTTTTCCAAGGACTCGGCTTCTGTTCCGGGGCCGTCACCCCGACCTCCCCGTTCACCGTTACTTCCTTCTCCACCGTAGTGATCATCGGGACGCGATGGTCCACGAGTTCTGATGACACCCCTTCTAAATGAAACGTGGCTGGGGCTGCCTGTTTGTTGACGACATGAATGCAGGTGGCGTATGTTTCATTTTCCCGTAGTTTAAAGTCAGGAAGATCCATCTGAATGGAAAAATCCTCTGTTTCAATCAAATGAATGCCTCGGCCTGTCCGTTCAAACTGGACCCTGACAAAACGGTCGTCCGGTGCCTGCCATTTATATTCATAAACGGTATGCTTTCCAGCCTTTTGTCCATCCGGCTTTACTTCAATCGGGCGCTGGCTGGTGCTGTACCAGTCATGCTCCTGAAAGAATGGACGGAGGACCTCCATTTGCAGCACCTGTGGAATGAAGTTCATCAAGTGAGTCGTATCATCCCGCTCCTCCCAGAAAAATCCGCATTTTTTATAGAGAGGGACCGCCTTAGTGTTGCCGGGCCATGTAAACAAGTCCAGGCGCGGCCATCCATAGGCTACCGTTTGATCGATCGCTTTCTTCAAGAGCTCCCGCCCGATCTTTCTTCCATGATAATCCGGATGAACGTTCAACAATGGGATATATAAAGCTTCCTGATCTTCCCTGTACTCCGACAGGCCACAGTAACCGACGACTTTATCGCCGTCGAGCGCAAGGAACAGGTTCAGGTTCGTAGAGGCGTTTTCCTTTTCCTTCACATCCTCCGCCGTCGTAACGACCAGATCTCCCCCCCATTCTCCACGACTTTCGTTCCACATCTCGGCTGTACTTTCCGCCAATCCATCATGATATTCAACAATGGTTAGATCACCTATAGTCTTCAATACCGACTCCTCCAGTTCATGATTGATTCAAGACAATAGAGACGATTTACCTTCCTTGTCAAAGGGAGTGAGAATGTTCCTCATACGCATCAGCCTTTCTGGTATGTAAGAAATCACGATCTCTTTTAGTGTATGGTTTTCCATGCGCAGAGTAAAGAATATTCAGAAAGGTTAACAAAAAGAAAAGCCTCTTCCCAATGGAAAGAGGCAGCGCTAAGCTTAAGGCAGTTCGTGCCTTTTTACAAACTCAGCCTGCACGATAAAACGTTCAGGAGCTGAGCCGATGAAGTCAAAGGGATAGCACGTCGTCAAGGTTAAAGTGGGAGAGTCTTTTTCTACGATGACAGACGTATCTTGTTCATCTGTCACCCAGACCCGGTTAATCTGGTACTCGTATTCATAGTCCCCTTCTGTAAGGTAAAGGAAGTCTCCGGGAACAAGACCGTCCAGACCGCGGAAGACCGTTTCTCTGTGGCCCGCAAGCGCAGTATGCCCCTTTTCAGACGGAAGAGTCGTATACGAGGTATCATACAGGCCGGCGCCTTCTTTCAATGTGCCGGCCTCTGTCCCGAAAAATACAGGATAACGCCTGCCGAGTTTGGGAATCGTAAGCTCTCCGATTTCCCCGCCTTCTTGATAGCTTTCAAGAGTTTCTGCTGCGACGAAATCCTCGGATGGAGACGATCCCCTCCCCGGAGAATAAGGAGCATCCTGCATCTCTGCATCATAAAGAGCGACACGGCTTTCCGACCACCATTGGAAGCCATTCCAAAATACCAGCACCAGTCCCAGCAGCAATAAGGCAACGCTCAGCTTTTGAATCATCGGATCTCTCCTTTATCCCGCAGTTTGTTACGCTTTCAGCTGTTTTCTTCTAAAGAAAAGAATGACACCTGCTGCCCCGGCGGCAACTGCGCCCGCCAGCAGACCCAACGGATAGGAAGTGGCTGTATCAGCCAGAGGGGCACCTTCTCCTTCCTTTTCCTCACTATTCAGCAGTTCAAAAATGATTTTAGCATTGTCCGTATTGTCAATAAATCCAGAGAAGCGATCCGAGGCCGGACCATAGGCATATACCGGAACATCCACACCTGTATGACCGTCTGTTGTCCACCCTGTACCGGACCGCTTGTTGAAGATGGCCTCGATTGCATTATCCACTTCTACCATTTTTTCCTCATCGTTTCCGTTATTTACAGCATCCTGAACGGAGGTGATCTCTTCTTCTGTTAATTCGAAATCGATAGACTCTGTCAAGGTTTTCTCTACGTCAGCCCCTTCTTCCACAATCTGTCCGGCCATATAATCAGGCGTATGGGAAGCGGCATGAATGACATCGGGATCCCACTTATAAGGACCACCTTCTCCCAGGGAAAACCCGCCTGTAGAATGGTCCGCGGTTGTAACAACCAGTGTTTCTTCATCCTCTTCAGCAAAAGCCATCACTTCCTCGAAAGCTCCTTCGAAATCTTCCATTTCACTCATGGCAGCTACGACATCGTTATCATGCCCGGCCCAGTCAATCTGGCTTCCTTCAACCATAAGGAAGAAGCCTTCTTCATTGTTTTTCAGCTTTTCAAGAGCGGTTTCAGTCATATCAGCCAGAGAAGGCTGCTCTTCCGGACGGTCGATAGCTTTATCCAATCCGACAGGAGCAAAAAGGCCAAGCAATTGATCTGCTTCAGAATCTTCCATCTCCTCGGTCGTTGTCACATAGTCATAGCCGTCTTTCTGAAATTCTTTTGTCAGGTCACGGTCTTCACGAATAAAATAATCCGTTCCACCACCGAGAAGCACATCAACCTTATGAGCTCCATCAATCTGATCATCGAAGTAATCATCGGCAATGTCATTGTAATTCTGGCGGGACTCATCATGTGTTCCGTAAGCGGCTGGTGTAGCATGATTGATTTGGGAAGTAGCCACAAGTCCTGTGGACATCCCTTTTTCCTTGGCTGCCTCCAGCACTGTCTTTGTATCATCCTTCTCCAGATCTTTGGCAATGGCTCCGTTGTACGTTTTCACCCCGGAAGACATGGATGTAGCCGTCGCTGCGGAATCCGGAATATTCTCCTTTTCGTCCTCTTCCCCGCCATCGTGATAAGGGTCATGGGAATAGACCGACTGCATTCCAACAAGATAGGGATCAAAAGCCGTCGGCTCCATGTCCTTGGTGTCTGGATCATCTTTAAAGTAACGGTACCCGGTCGTATAGGCAGGTCCCATCCCGTCCCCAACCATAAATATGACGTTCTTCACTTCTTCATTGTGGTCTTCAGCACTTATGTATGATGGATAATCCACACTGCCAAAAAACAAGCAGGACAACGCTGTCACTGACAATACTTTCTTTACAAGCTGTTTTTTCAAAATCATTCTCCTCCGTTCATGTGATTACATGGTTCATACTAGTAGCCTTATGTTAATAACAGAATAAGTAATGGTAAGAATTAGTTAATGCCATGTAATAATTATGTAAATCCTTTTTCCTAGTGTACCCGGAATCCATCCCTCTACTTCCGCATAAAAAAAGTACGTTCCCATACGGGGAAACGTACCTTTTAATGGTCTTTATGACTGGAATCTGCAGGTTTCACCGTTAAAGCGGTTGCAATGATAAAAAGACTGGTATTGATCCAGAGCATCACACCGTTCCAGTTGTTTTCAAAAAGGGTGACATTCACTAATGCCGTCCCCTGCATCATGAAAATAATCAGCAATAAAAAATACGAGAGCTTCATTTTATCCCCCCTGTTTATTTCAATTATTACAAAAGGGGGATCGAACCTCAAGGTTTCTCATGACAAACCTTTATTCTTCAGCCTCCGCAGCCAACGCATCCGCTTTTGTCTTATGAACCGTGCCGAATGGATGCTCTGGAGGGGCGTAGATGGAATACAGCTTCATGGGAACGTCCCCGGTATTTGTTACGTTATGCCACATTCCTGCTGGAATCATGATTGCATAGTCATCCGAAACTTCCCGTTCAAATGTAAGCTGGTCTTTTTCAGGTCCGATTTGTACTTTCCCACGTCCCTGCTCCAGACGGAGAAACTGATCAACATCCGGATGAATTTCAAGGCCGATATCATCTCCGACACCGATGCTCATTAACGTAACCTGAAGATCGTCCCCCGTCCAGATGGCTGTGCGGAACGTATCGTTTTGAACGGTCGCTTTTTCGATATCCAGCACATAAGGCTGACCGCCGAAGTCCACTGTAGATCCTGAGCCTTCCTGACGGTTCAACAATCTGTACCACCGGCCTGCTTCATCGGCATTACTTTGACAGGCACGCTGAAGACACGGCTCACATGGGGTGCCCTGCAGTGCCCTGAACGCCTGCTGATCATAATTATAGTGATTGAGCTTCATTTCGTATGCTTTCTGCAGCCCATCCTGATAGGTCGTGAAAGCCGGCGGTGCGGCCTTGAGAGAAGGCTGTCTTCCTGTCATCTGGGTATAAAGGACGGTCTGCTCATTCAAAACAGCTGATTCTTTTTCAAAAGCCTGCCTGATGAGGGATTGATCTGCAGCAGGAGCATACGAAAAAAGGCGCTGATAAAATTGGGCGGCGGCCGCTTTGGAAGCGATGCTGTTCTGCAGAATATCTCCAGTCGTCTCTTGCCTGTTCATAGGTGGGTATGGATACACATGGATCTTCCCTTCCTTACAATCTCGCCCTATCTTATGCAGAGAGGGTCAGGAACGTACATCCATTAAAAAACCGGTCTCAAAGAAGAGACCGGTTTTCTTTATGTGCCGCAATACGTGCGGTACGGCTGATCTGACGGCTCTGGAGGCTGGGCGTAATCCACCTGCGCATCGGAATAGGCGTAAGGATTTTTCAATTGTTCCATCAGCTGATGCATCACCGAATAGTCATCCTCTTGAATGACTGCTTCCAACGCTTCTTCTACTCTATGGTTCCTGGGAATAATGGCAGGATTGGCCTTCTTCATTGTTTCAAAGGCGAGGTGCAGCGGCTGCTCCTGTCGTTCGAGACGTTTTTTCCATTGATCATACCAGCTTGAAAAAGCGACAGAATGATACATCGGCAGCTCTTCCGGTCGATCAAGAGTCAACGCTCTGAAGGTGTTTGTATAGTCTGCTTCCTGCTTTTTCATGATATCCAGAAGATCATCCATCAAGGCTCGATCCTGGCTTTCTTCACTTAAGAATCCGAGCTTATTCCTCATCCCGTTGACCCAGTATGTTTGAAAATAGGATCCATAGCGGCTGAGGATCTCCTGAGCCGTTTCCACAGCGGATTCTTCTTCGTCATCAAGAATCGGTATCAAGGCCTCCGCGAGACGGGCAAGGTTCCACTGACCAATAGGCGGCTGGTTTTGATAGGCATACCGCCCCTGAGCATCGATGGAACTGAATACTGTTTCCGGGTGGTACACGTCCATAAACGCACAAGGTCCGTAATCAAACGTCTCCCCGCTGATCGCCATGTTATCAGTATTCATCACCCCGTGTATGAAACCTGTCAGCTGCCATTTGGCAATCAGAGCCGCCTGTCTTTCCACGACCTTCTCATAAAAAGCGGCATACCGATTTTCGTCTCCTGCCACTTCAGGATAGTGGCGCTGGATGGCGTAATCGGCCAAAAGCCGAAGCGCATCCACATCACCAAGGCCGGCAGCATACTGGAACGTGCCCACGCGGAGATGGCTGCTGGAAACGCGGGTTAAAACCGCTCCTGGAATTTCAATTTCCCTTTGGATATGTTCTCCGGTTGTCGTGACAGCCAGACTCCGATTCGTCGGAATACCAAGTCCATACATGGATTCACTAATCATGTATTCCCGCAGCATCGGGGCAAGTCCTGCACGACCATCGCCACGTCTTGAAAACGGGGTGCGTCCGGACCCCTTCAGTTGGATATCAAATCGTCTTCCCTTATTCGTGACCTGTTCACCGAGAAGGACGGCCCGGCCGTCCCCGAGCATCGTGAATTGACCGAATTGGTGGCCAGCATAGGCCTGGGCAATCGGGTCAGCTCCGTCTGGAAGCTCATTTCCGCTCCATATTTCCGGGCGTTGTTTGGAATCATCCGGAAGGCCGAGTTCTGCAGCCAGATCGTCGTTAAAAACGACGCAGGCCGGATTTTTGACTGGTGTCGGTTCCACTTTGGCATAAAAATGTTCCGGCAGCAGTTGATAGCTGTGCTTTAAGTTCCATCCTGTCTGTGTCATGGAATCTCCTTTATTCATAGTAGTGTTATCGTTAACCCTAACATAATTCTTCCCTTGATGCTTAAGATCTTTCATGTGGATAGTCACGCTCCTTTGGTGCCGTGGCAGGAGGCGGACAAATCCTGTGACTTGACCAATTGATGATTGAACAGGGCAGCGGTACGTCCATTTTACAGGATCCATCAAAAAAGACTGCCGAGAATTTTCTCGACAGTCTGCAGCTCTACTCAAAAAGCCGGATTCTTGTTTATTGTCCGATCCGCTGAAGAAACTGCTGGGTCCGCGGTTCCTTGGTAGAATGAAACACCTCATCCGGTGTCCCCTCTTCCACAATGGTTCCCTGATCCATGAAAATAACACGGTCCGCTACTTCTTCGGCGAACTTCATTTCGTGGGTGACGACGACCATCGTCATCCCTTCTTCCGCCAGTTCCTTCATGACGTCAAGAACGTCCGCTACAAGTTCAGGGTCGAGAGCAGATGTCGGCTCATCGAACAAGATGACCTCCACACCTGTCGCCAGAGCGCGGGCAATTCCGACACGCTGCTGCTGCCCTCCGGAAAGCTGGTGGGGATACACATCCAGTTTGTCCCCCAATCCAACCTTGTTCAAAATATCAGCCGCTTTTTTCTTCGCTTCTGTTTTAGGTGTCTTCTGAACCGTTACAGGACCTTCCATCACATTTTGGACAGCGGTTAAATGAGGGAAAAGATTATGGTTTTGGAACACCATCCCGGTCTGCTTCCTAAATTCCACCAGCTGCTTTTTCTTCTGGGGACGGCTGAAATCAAGGGAGCGTTCCCCAATGGTGATTTCACCGGATTCCGGGGTCTCCAAGATGTTCAACGAACGAAGCAGCGTCGTTTTCCCCGACCCCGAAGGTCCGATAACAACGACGACTTCCCCGCGGTTCACGTTCATATCAATATCTTTCAATACATGAAGGTCACCGAAATATTTATTAAGTTGATTTACCTTTATCATTGTATCAGCCTCCTACTTTGCGACATATCTTTCCATTCGATTTTCAACCCGGTCCTGAACGAACGACAGAGCCACACAGATCATCCAGTAGATGAGGGCTGCTTCGGAATAAACGAGTAGAAATTCGTAATTTTGAGCAGCAATTTCCTGAGATTTCCGGAACATTTCCGTGTACGTGATGGTTGAAGCGAGAGACGTATCCTTGATCAGACTGATAAACGAGTTGGAAAGCGGCGGGATGGACACCCGCGTCGCCTGCGGCAGAATGACACGCTTCAACGCCTGTGCGGTTGTCATCCCGATGGACTCGGAGGCTTCCCACTGTCCTTTCGGGATGGATAGAATAGCTGCTCTAATAATTTCAGAGTTATAAGCCCCCATGTTCAGGGAGAAACCGATAATCGCTGAATAAAAAGGACTGATGGTCACGCCAAGAGACGGTAGACCGAAAAAGATTATGAATAACTGCACGAGAAGCGGGGTGCCGCGAATGATGGAAACATAAGCGCGGGCCACGCCCCGGAAAAACTTCACGTTCGACAAACGCATCAACGCTGTAATAACGGCAAGCACGATCCCAATGGCAAAGGTGATCAGAGTTAAAGGAATCGTATAATATAAAGCCCCTTTCACCAAAGGGAGAAAAGAGCTTGTAAAAATGTCCAGGTATTTTTCCTGCATGTCAGGGTTGGTGAATAGATTACTTAGATACATCTTCACCAAACCACTTCTCAGAAATTTCGAGGTATGTGCCGTCTTCCTTCATTTCTTTCAAGGCTTCATTGACAGCTTCCACAAGCTCCTCGTTTCCTTTTCTGAACAGCAGGCCGCTTTCAGAAGCTTCATCCGCACGAGCGGCAATTTTCACCGGAGCCTCCGGGCGCTGCTGCATATAGTCCAGAACAGACAGGCGGTCATTGACCGTTGCTTCAATGCGGTTGCTCGCAATCATCTGCATGGATTCGTTAAAACCTTCCACACCTGTAATTTCAGCCTTGTTGGCCTCTGCGATATCACGGTAGTTACTTGTCAGAGACTGAGCTGTATTGACGCCTTCCAAATCTTCGAAGGATTGAATGGAATCATTGTCTTTGTTGGTCACCACGACAGCTGAGGTCTGGATGTAAGGATTGGAGAAATCATATTTCTCCTGACGATCTTCCCTGATTCCGACTTGGTTGGCTACCATATCAAAACGTCCGGCATTCAATCCAGCAAACATGGAATCCCATTTCGTTTCATTGAATACGGCTTCTACTCCGAGACGGTCTGCGACTTCCCTGGCGATTTCCACATCAAAACCGGTCAATTCATCATTATCATCATGGAACGTATACGGACGATAGGTTCCTTCTGTTCCAATGACGAGTTCCCCATTGTCCTGGATTTCTTTCAGTAGGTTTTCATCTCCATTCCCTTCTGTTTCAGAGGACTCTTCCCCTTCCGATGCACTTTGGTTTTCATCCTCACTTGTTCCGCAGGCAGCCAGAACAAGGGCAAGAAAACCGATCGATAATAACCATGTTAATTTTTTCATTTTATTTTCCCTCCGTAAAACCAAGTAAAGTTGTAAGTTTTAATGACTTACGTATCATAATTCAGATGATATGTCGATGTCAATCGATTGAACTCTTTCTTTTATCCTTTTCCAAATGCCGTAAATTAACCAGTATCCATCTTGTTCCTAAAGCATAAACAAACCGTGATCCTGGTGGGACCCCGGTTTGTTTATGCTTTCAATAATTTTTTGGAAATCGGTGCAACACCTACGCTCTGAAGGATAAGCGAGATGATCACAACAGCGAAGGCAAGCGCTGTAAAAGAACCTCCCCCATCCACTTCAGCTTCAAATGATAAAATCAGAAAAATGGACATCGTTCCTTTTAAACCAGCCCATGTCAATAGAGCAGACTCGCGCCAGCTGATTTTCTTCCGCCAGTTGGGGAACAGCTGCGTAGAACCAGCAATGACGATGAACCGGACCACTATAGACAGAAGAAAAACGACAGCAGCCAGCCCCCAGAGCGTCGAAACGAGATACCCTGCGGCTTCGACACCAATCAACAGGAACAATAAAGAAAGGGCAGACGTTTCTACAACTCCCCAGAAACCATCCAGAGTTTCTTTAAAGTGCTCTTCCTTAATCGTTCTTCCGTATTCAAAGGACAGCATCAGACCGGCGGATACGACGGCCAGCACACCGGAAACCCCGGTATATTCAGCCAGGTTAAAAATCCCGTAGGCCAGGACGATGCTCAGCATGACCTGATATTCACGGTTGTGCGTGTAATGGACCCCTTTACTGATCAACCAGCCAAAGGCCGCCCCGAGAGCGATTCCCCCGAGGGAAACGAGTAGGAACTCACCAAAAAAGGACAGCAGGGAAACATCGGACTTTCCTGTGTACATCCCCATCAGAACAGAAAAAATGACAATGCTCGTTCCGTCATTTAAAAGGGACTCCCCTTCCACAACGTCCGCCATCTTGTCATCACTTGTCGAGTTCTTCAAAATCGACACGACAGAAACCGGATCTGTCGGAGTCAGAACAGCTGCCATCAGCATCGCCCCTGTCAAGGACAGGGAAAGAAATGGACCGCTCACTGCATAAATCGCAGCTCCAAGAATTCCCACAGTTACTATGATGCCGATGGAAGCTAGAAAGATGATCAATTGGCTGTTTCTTTTGAACCCTTCCGGTGAGAAGCGGTACGCGGATACAAATAGTAAAGCGGGAAGAAATACATGATAAATCAGATGCTCCGTTACCTCAATGGTTGAAAAATAGGGAAGAAACGACAAACCGATCCCAATAAACACAAGGATCATGGGAACAGGAAGGTTTTCCTGCTTTTTGTCCAGGGTGAAGATAAGATAACCGATCAATAACAGCAGAATCGTTTGATTGATGGACATAGGATACCCCTCCTTGTTCTTTTCATCTCTCCATTTTCCGATGTCCCTAAACATGAAAAACCCGGCCATATGCCGGGTCTTTCCATAATTTATGACTTATGGCTCTTCGCCAGCCTTTCTTTGATCTGGTTGTACGAAAGGCCGGACAACGCATTCAATCGCTTCACTTCATCCACGTTCGTCCGTGAACGTGAACCCGTTGTTTTTCTCATAAGCTCCACCTCCTTACATGAGGGTGACGCTTATCCTTCCACGCGTGCAGAAGCATAACCGAGCGCAATACCTAAAAGGGCCCCTCCCAGGACTTCCACAGGCTGATGCCCAAGCAGTTCTTTCAATTCTTTTTCACGCTCTACAAATTCAAGGCTGGGAAAATCACCGGATATTTGAGCGACATTATCTTCAAGGTCGTTAACCAGCTGGGCGATTTCTCCCGTATGTCTGCGGATGCCCTGAGCATCATACATCACGATGACACCAAAAATAACGGCCAGGGCGGTTTCTGTATGACGAGACCCTTTATTCGCTGCAATATAAGAGGCAAGCGCGGCTACACCGGCAGAATGGGAGCTTGGCATCCCGCCGGTGGTCGCCACCTGTTTCACGTCCCACACGCCGTGCACTCGTTTATGTGTGACAATTTTCAATGCCTGCGCGATTCCGATCGCTGACAGTGCTGTAACAATTCCTCGGTTCATTTTGTTCATGGTTTACACCCTCCCATTCAGACTACCATGTACCTTCCCGTTAAAAAGCCTCTTTATTCAATCAGGAAGATGATTAATGTTTTTCTGTCTGGGGAGGCTCTTCCATCCATCCGTGTTTAATCATCAATTTTGCCCCTTTATGGGCATATTCAAAAATATCCTTCATAAATAAGGAAAGTTTCGCAGGCAGGTCATTCCGGAGACTGAAGGCTGTCCCCAGCGAGTTCCCTCCTAACGAGAAGCTGCAGAACAGACTGACACAATAAAGCATCATTTTATCTGAGAATGGGGAGAGATGAGACTGGGTGACATTGCCGCCCGGGGTCATCGGCGCAGGCGTATCATTTTCAAACATGATCGTCGTCAGCTGCTTCACAATCCCTTTAGCCAGCTCCCCACCTTCATGGAAGTACTTTCTCGCTTCAGGTTCTTTGGCCACCTGTGAAAAACCGTAAATCATCTGCATACCGATGATATTGGACTCAATCGCGTGATGGATATGGGTCATTTCCACTGTATTCAATGCGCGTCTCCCTTTGACCGGCTTGAACATTTTCAGGTAGTCCTTATCCTGTACATGCTCCACCGGCTTTTGGATGGAGACATAAGGAGCCTGTGGAAGAAGTCCTCTTTCAAGCAGATACTGGGTGCACTTTTCATAATATTTTTGTGTAAGGTAGGTTAGTTCACGGTACATTTCAATAATATTCTTCTGATAAGACATCGTCAGGTTCAGCGTATGCATCCCCATACTGATTTCTTTCACAAGCCGGACGAACATGATATCAAAACCATTATCGTAGAGTTTTGGAACCTCCTTTGTCACATCGTCCTTCGTAAATCCAACCGGCACTTCAAGGCCATGCTTTTCAAATATTTTTTCTATCTTCTCCACATAGGGTTCAATGTCCTTCTGCAGATGGACCATAATCTTTTCCGCTTCCCGGTCATCCGCTTTTTCTATAAAATAGTCCAGCATCCTGAGGATCATGGTCTTTTGCTGGTAGGTCATCCATAACGTCCCGATTTCGGCAGAAGAAAGTTGAGAATTGTCCGCCATACTGACTCCTCCAATTTGGATTGCACGAAAAACCTTCTGTATCAGCGTGCTTTTCTTTTAGTCTGAGCTAAATCCCGTTTTTCATCCTGTGACCTGCTAAAAAGACGAAACCCATCTCTATCCACTGATAACAGAAAGAAAGCATCAATATTTTTCACTGATCCAAAATCCCCATACCAGAGGTTAATGAAATCGCTATCATGAAAAACCAGGAAGACAGCATTGTTTTTAACAAAGGATTTCGTGGTAGAACCCATTTAGCAGATTAAAAAAGGTGGTCATGTTATGAATCGTTCAATAAGCAAAGGGTGGATTTTCTTTTTCGGTGCCCTTGGCGGATTATTATATGGATATGATACCGGTGTCATTTCCGGAGCCCTCTTATTCATCAGTGATGATATCCCACTGACAGACTTCCTGGAAGGGCTCGTCGTCAGTTCTCTCCTCGTCGGTGCTATTGTTGGTGCAGGTTTGAGCGGCTACGTTTCCGACCGGTTCGGACGAAGAAAAGTGGTGTTTACGATCGCTTTGATCTACATAGGCGGGTCTTTTGTCCTTGCGTTTGCACCGAACGTTCCCATGCTCGTCACAGGCCGGGTCATACTAGGACTGGCAGTCGGCGGGTCAACGGCCATTGTACCGGTCTATCTATCGGAAATGGCCCCGACGGATTCACGGGGTGCGCTGGGGTCGTTGAACCAGTTGATGATTACCATCGGGATCGTCCTTGCCTATCTCGTGAACTATGCCTTCTCACCTGTTGAAGGATGGCGCTGGATGCTCGGTCTAGCTGCGGTTCCTGCCGTCGTTCTTGCTGTAGGCGTCATGTTCATGCCGGAAAGCCCGAAATGGCTCCTTAAACAGAATCGGGAGAAAGAAGCGCGCAAAGTGATGGGATTGACAAGAGACGAGAAAGAAATCGAGAAAGAAATGGAACAAATGAAGAAAATCGAAGCGGAAAAAGAAGGCACATGGGATGTCCTGAAAGCTAAATGGGTCCGCCCCATGCTTCTTGTCGGAAGCGGAATCGCTATATTCCAGCAACTGATCGGGATAAATGCGGTCATCTATTATGCTCCTACCATTTTTACAGAAGCAGGACTGGCCGATTCCGCATCCATCCTTGGTACCGTTGGAATTGGAGTACTGAACGTATTGATGACGCTCGTGGCTATTGCAACGATTGATAAACTTGGAAGGAAGAAACTGCTGCTGATCGGGAACGCCGGCATGGTCACAAGTCTTGCTGTTCTGGCTGCCATCTTGTTCACAGCAGAGCTTACTACAGCCATCGCCTGGCTGACGGTCGTTTTTCTGGGCTTGTTCATCATTTTCTTCTCCGCTACATGGGGACCAGTCGTCTGGGTCATGCTGCCGGAGTTGTTTCCGACTAAGGCGAGAGGGGCTGCTACAGGCTTTACGACACTGCTGCTGTCCGCTGCCAACCTGGTCGTCTCTCTCTTCTTCCCGATTCTACTCGGTGCCATTGGAACCGCGTGGGTATTCGTTCTATTCGCAGTCATCGGTATACTCGCGTTCCTATTCGTTTACACATATGTACCGGAAACGAAAGGGCGAAGCCTGGAAGAAATCGAAAATGATCTACGGGGAAGCACCAGCTGAATCCCTTAAAACTCCCTGTCTTAGGACAGGGAGTTTTAATATTACGAATATTTCTTCTTTTTGTGAACTTCTGGATTTTATGTTTAGCGTCGTATATAATTCTGTTTATGCACTTTTTATAAAGTTTTTTCTGAACGAACTATACGAACGAGATAAACATTTCAGGAGGAATAACGTGAATAAACTTTCACCCATGTATTGGATTGCTTTAGCAATAGGAATTGTGTTTGTAAGCTGGGGAGCGATTTTCCCTGACCACCTTTTAAATACGATGATGACGATTCGGAATGGAATCCTTGACCGTTTTGGCTGGTTCTATCAATTCGCCGTCACCTTCATGCTCATTATTTCTTTCATCATTGCCTTCAGTAAATACGGGAGAATCAAACTTGGTAAAAAGGATGATAAACCCGAATATACTACTCCGACCTGGTTTGCGATGCTGTTCAGTGCCGGTATGGGGATTACCCTGCTGTTCTACGGATTGACAGAACCGGTCACCCACTATGCCAACCCACCCGTGGGAGATGCACAGACGATCGAATCAGCTAAACTCGGTCTTGAAATCAGCTATCTGCATTACGGGCTGCACGCCTGGGTCATTTACGCGATTGTATCCCTCGTGCTTGCCTACTTTAAATTTAAAAAAGATAAGCCGGGGCTTATGAGTGCTACCCTTACGCCACTTTTCGGTAACCGTATGAATGGTGTTGCCGGTTATATCGTCGATATCATCGCTGTTTTCGCTACCATCTTTGGTGTCGCCATCTCACTCGGTGTAGGTGCCCAGCAGATCAACAGCGGCCTTGAGTATCTATGGGGTGTGCCGAACAACTACGGCGTCCAGCTTATCATCATGGGAGTAACAGCCGTGCTGTTTATCTATTCAGCAGCTTCCGGCCTCTCTAAAGGTATCAAATACATCAGTAACATCAACTTGATTCTGACTGTCGTATTATTTGCAGCTTTCCTGCTGCTCGGACCTACAGGGTTTGTACTGGAAACGTATTCCACAACTCTTGGAAACTATATGCAGAACTTCGTTCAGATGGGGATGCGCTTCAGCCCGTTTGATGCAGAAAACAACCAGTGGGTAAAAGACTGGACGATTTTCTACTGGGCCTGGTGGATTTCCTGGACACCATTTGTGAGCTCCTTTATCGCCCGTGTATCCAAGGGACGTACCGTACGTGAATTTATTGTGGCGGTTGTTATTGCTCCTGCTCTTGTCTGTACCCTTTGGTTCGGCGTCTTCGGTGGAGCCGGCATCTACTTCGACTTTGTGGAAGGCGTCAACGTAGCCGGTCAGTCCATGGAATCTTCATTGTTCTATGTCTTTGACCAGCTTCCATTCAGCGGCCTGCTTTCCTTTGTAGCGGTGATCCTGATCATGACGTTTTTCATCACATCTGGAGACTCCGCCACATTCGTCCTTGCGATGCAGACATCCCGTGGAAGCTTGAACCCTCCATTCTTTATGAAATTGAGCTGGGGAATTATCCTGACAGCAATTGCCATGATCTTAATGGGAGCCGGGGGACTCGATGGTCTACAGGCCGCAGCGATCATCAGCGGGTTCCCGTTAACCATCATACTGCTGTTGATGATCGTCAGTCTGCTCAAGTCGTTTAGAGAAGAATTTAATGAAGCGGCTGAATCAGATTCTGAAGAAGAACAAGAAGAAAAATCTGCCTAAGTAAAAGAAGCTGCCGGTATGGCAGCTTCTCAGGCTGTCGAGAACTTTCTCGACAGTCTTTTTTTATGGTTTCGTCTGTTTTATTATTGATTGGAACGATTGGCAATTTCGATGGCGCGGTCCGTTTGTTCAGCTGCTTCATCAAGGGCGTCTTTTGGAGCTGTTCCCTGGTAGAGTTTTTCCAATGCTGTTACAACGTGCTGACGGGACTCCGGGAAAACTGAAATTAATGCTCCCTGTGTAGCTTTTGTTGATGTTGTATCTTCCAGCTGATTGACTGTAACCTGAAGCTGTGGATATATCTCGTACTCTTCCTGTACAAGAGCTTCTTCGTATGCATCCGGGTTTATCGCAAAATAACCTGTTTCTACATGCCATTCCGCCTGTACTTCCGGTGTCGTCAAATACTTCATAAACTCCCAGGCCGCCTGCTGTTGTTCTGTATCCATGCTGTTCGTCATCCAGATGGAAGCTCCACCGATCGCCACTCCTTCAGGCTCCACATCATCCGGGTGAGGGATGTAGGCGACGCCGACTTCAAAATCAGAGTTGTCAATAATATCACGGACACCCGCAGAGGAATCCATGTACATAGCTGTCTTCCCGGATTGGAATGCGGCACGGATATCATCCCAATTGGATCCGAAGTTCCCAAATGTACCAGCCTGGTTCATTTCATCAAGGAATGTAAAGACATTCTTCCCTGCTTCTTCATTGAAAACGGCTTCTGCAGGATCGCCGGAACGTCCATTTTCTTCATTAACGTAATAGGCCCCCTGCGTGTATACAAGCTGTTCAAAGAACCAGCCATTATTCAACATAGAAAATCCATACTGTTCTACATTTCCACCGTCTTTTTTCGTCAACTTTTCAGCGGCATTCTTAATCTCACTATAAGTGCGTGGAGCGCTTTCCGCATCCAGTCCTGCTTCTTCAAATGCATCTTTATTGTAAATCAGGACTGGTGTGGAGGAATTGAAAGGCATGGAATACATGTCTCCATCAACGGCATAATAATTTGTAATGTTTTCCTCAAGCTGAGAAGTATCATAGTCATCATTATCAATAAATGTCTGTACAGGTTCGATAAAGCCACTTTCAATCATGTAGCGGGTACCAATTTCATAGGTCTGTACAATTGCCGGCGCGTCCTTACTTCCGCCGACACTCCGGAACTTTGTCAAAGCTTCATCGTACGTACCTTGAAACTGAGGAACGACGTTGATTTCCGGGTTCTTCTCGTTAAAATCAGCGACAATCTCTTCCAATGCTTCTTGAGGACCTCCACCCATGGCATGCCAGAATGTAACCTCAGTGGCCTCATCATCTGCCGCTGCTTCCCCAGTTTCAGCATTTCCCGTATTGGACTGTTCCTCTGTAGAAGCTGTATCCTCTTCTTCGTTGTCTGCAGCCGCTCCTGTATCATTGTTACATGCAGCAAGTACCATAAGGAATAGTGCGAATACAAACAGACCCCAGCGTTTCGATTGTTTCATTATTGAAACCTCCCCATTATTTTAAAGCTCCCTGCGTTAAGCCTTTCTGAAGCTGCTTCTGCCCTCCGAATAATAACAGCAGCGTAGGAATCACTACGATGATAACCCCCGCCATGACCACCCCCCAATCTGTGGAGACTTCTTTCGTCTGCATCTGTTTCAAAGCGATTTGTACTGTCCGTACCGTTTCATCATTCGTAACAAGCAGCGGCCAGAGATACATATTCCAAGTCGTGAGAAAACCATAAATACCGAGCGTAACTAAACTGGTTTTTGACACAGGAAGGACCACTTTGTAGAAAAATTGAAACCGACTGAGCCCTGCCACCTGCGAAGCTTCTTCCAATTCTTTCGGAATCGTTTTGAAATGCTGCCGCAGCAGGAAAGTCCCGAATGCGAGCGCAAAAAATGGAACGGTCAAGCCAAAGTAGCTGTTGATCCAGCCAAGCTCCTGAATGGTGACGAAGTTCGGAATCATGGTCGCTTCCCATGGCACCATCATCGTTGAGATAAATAAAAAGAAGAGTGCATTCCTTCCTTTGAATTTTATAAAAACAAAAGCAAAGGCTGCGAGACTACTGACAATCAGCTGTCCTGCCATGACGGCTGCGGAAATGACAAGACTGTTCCATAAATAGCTGAGAAGCGGAAGACTTTCAAAGGCTTTTTTATAGTTGTCCAAAGAAAAGCTGCTGGGAAGAACAGCCCCGGAGAGCACTTCTCTTCCATTCATAAAGCTGACCATCAGTGCATAGACCGTCGGAAAGAACAGGATGATGGAGGACAAAATCAGCAGGATGTACAACGTAATCCGTTTCCTCATTCTCATTGATAATGCACCTTCTTTTCACCGAATTTGAACTGCAGGATAGTCACAATCAGAATACAGCCGAACAGGATAACCGCCTGGGCACTCGCTGTACCAAACTGATAATTGACGAAGGCTTCCCGGTAAATCGAATAGACAATCAAATTCGTTGATTCAGCAGGCCCTCCCTGTGTCAGAATATCCACCTGTCCAAATGTCTGGAAGGCATTGATCAGGGAAACCGTGACGATAAAGAACATCGTCGGTGACAGCATCGGCAGGGTGATCCTCCTAAGCTGGTACCAGTAGCCGGCTCCTTGAATGCCGGCATTTTCATACAAATGCTCATCAATGTTCTGGAGGCCTCCAAGGATTATGAGAAAAGCGAAACCCGTATTCATCCATATCGTCGTCACAGAAACGGAAATGATCGCCCAAGTCGGATCAAGCAGCCACTCCACCTGACTCAGCCCGAGCGTGCTCAGCATCTGGTTAAGAGCTCCAAGACTCGGGTGGAACAAAAACAGCCAGATGACGGAAGAGGCTGCCACCGACATTCCCATATTTGAGGAAAAGATCGTTCGAAAAAAGCCGATTCCCTTTAATTTTTCATTGGCAATCAAAGCTAGAAACAGTGCAAGGATTACACCCGCTGGAACTGTAATCAGGACAAATAGAATGGTAGCCCGCAGACTTTTCAAAAATTCGTCAGAGGTAAATATGTATGCATAGTTTTCCAGACCTACGAATACGGAAGGCATGCCATCATAATCGGTAAGAAAGAAGCTTAAGTAGATCGTCCGGAACATCGGGTAAAAGACGAATACAGAGAACAGAACAAAGGATGGCAGCAGATAAAGCATTGCCTGCCAGAAATCCTTACGCAGTGGGAACGCTTTTTCCGAGTGCTCTGGAAGATCACCGACTTCATATCCGCTCTCCTTTGTCAGAGGGGCGCTGTTCATAACAGGACCTCCTCTCTGCTTATTTCAGCTGCAACATCCGGACTCTGTCCATGCTTGATACTCTTTTCAGACGCTTTATCAAACAAAGCGACGTCCGCATAATCAATCATGACCGGAATCCGATCCCCGGGCTTCACCGGCCACTGCCCGCTCCATCGGGCGTACCAGTCCCGGCCGGCTGCGGTGAACATAAGAACGGTCTCATTCCCCAGCACTTCGACGTTTTTCACTTCGATCAGACCCGACCCCTTTTCCCTCACTGGATCATGGACGAAACGAACAGCCTCAGGACGGATTCCTGCATACACATGCGTCTGGTCAATGGCTCCTCCATTTGGAAGTGGTATGGGACCAAGTCCCTCAATGAACAGCTTGTGATCCTTGATTTCCCCTTCCGCTATGTTCATCGGAGGGGAACCAATAAACGTAGCTACGAAGGGATTGGCCGGCTGGTTATAAATTTCGAGGGGTGTTCCGATCTGCTGCGTAACCCCTTTGTTCAGAACCATGATCCTGTCTCCCATCGTCATGGCTTCCACTTGATCATGAGTCACATAAATAATTGTCAGTCCAAGCCTTCTTTGAATCTGTTTAATTTCGGCACGCATATGTGCTCTGAGCTTAGCATCCAGATTGGAGAGCGGTTCATCCATAAGACACACAGGAGATTCGTCCACAATGGCCCGGGCAAGGGCGACACGCTGACGCTGCCCCCCCGAGAGCTGTCGGGGTTTACGCTTCAAGTAGTCGGTCAAACCGAGCATTTCCGCTGTTTCCCTGCCCCGTCTTTTTCTCTCTTCCTTCGGTACTTTTTTTACGTGCAGCCCGAAGACGATGTTATCGAAAACAGTCAGGTGCGGGTAGAGAGCATAATTTTGAAATACCATGGAAAGATCCCGCTCACTCGGCATAAGCTGATCCGCCCGCTTGTTTCCAATTGTAATCGCGCCCCCATTCGTTTCCTCCAGACCGGCAATCATCCGAAGCAGTGTACTTTTTCCGCAGCCGGAGGGACCGACAAGTACAAAAAATTCCCCTGCTTCAATGGTGGCATTCACATTCGATAAAACCGGCGTTGTGCCGTCATACGTTTTATAAAGACCATCCAGCTTTACCTGTTTCATTGAGTTCCACTTCCTTCCATTTGCAATTGGGAGGTATTCCATAAATCAGGGTTTCCTGTAGAAACCGCTGATGCGCCATGATCAAGCGCCATTCTCATCTGCTCATACTCCGCAAAGAGCCCACCCGTAACAATAGGGACATCAACATGGGTTTTCGCCTTTTCAATCATGGATGGAATCAATCCGGGCATCATTTCAACGGCATCAGGGCGTCCTTTGTTAATGGAATCCAATCCATGCTGGAATGCATCCGAATCCACCATGAAAAGACGCTGGATCGTAGATAGATTCAACTTCTTAGCTTTTTGAATCAGCTGACTCTTTGTCGTTATGATTCCATCCGGGTCTGCAAACCTGTGCAGAAACTTCAGTCCTTCCGTATCCGGGCTGATCCCCTGGATTTTATCAAGATGAATATACACTCTTCGGTCATGGTTCTTTAAGTGCCGGACATATTTGCCGATCATCGACAAATCTCCAAATAATAAAAAGGCTGTACGGAGATCCGTTTTCAGGAAAGCGTCCAGCGCTTTCGGACTTTTAATTGATGCAATGAGACGATCATTCTGCAGTGCTTCTATAAGTGCTCGATCCGCCATGGCAGTATCCCCCTTTAGTCCAAATAAAAAAGACCATGAACAAACTCAGCCCCTCCCATTCCACTCCCGGAAAGAAACTGTTCTTGTTGATGGTCTCTCTGGTCTCATCATAAAAAGCTATCCACTTGTCAATTGCTATAGTAAACAGAGAATGTTAATTCAGTATTATAGTAAGGTAGCTGTCTTGTAAATTCACACGACTCATTTTTCTTCAGCGCATGGACAGTATAAAAAAAGCCTGGCTCCTTACAATTGTAAGGAGCCAGGCTTTTGATCAACCCCCGGCAATCATCCGGGCGAGCTGGCCGCATAGGAGGGCGGCGTACATGCCGACGACATTTCCGAGAATTCCCATGAGAAGACCGACAGGCGCAAGAGCCGGCTGGAATACAGACGCTACAATCGGCGCAGAACTTGTCCCACCAATATTCCCCTGTGAACCGACAGCGACGAAGAACAATGGAGCACGAAGCAGACGGGCAGCAGTGAAAATAAAGAGTATGTGAATAGAAAGCCATACCACTCCCATTAAGAGAAATTCAGGAGCTTGAACAATATCTGCAAGATTCGCTTGAGCCCCTATTCCGGTAAGGAACAGATAAATTCCCATATACCCAATTTTGCTGGCACCGTAGTATTCAAGCTTCCGCACCTTCGTAAAGGAAAGCAGAATACCAACAGCAGTAACAAGCAGGAATGTCCAAGTAGATGTGCTCATCACATCAGATTTCGGGATGAATGACAAATCAGCAAACAAACGGATCAAGTATGAACCGGCAAAACCGACCGCCAGAATCGCGAACAACTGTGGCAGCTCCAGCGGTTTAGCGTTGCGTGCCACGTCGGTAGCAATATCTTCGTTGATTTTTTTAATTGTAGAGTTATCTGCCTTGTTCCACTTATTGAACCGATCCTGGAAGTTGGCCAGGGAAATCATGACACCCATCCAGCCGATTCCGACGAGTGTATCGGTCAGAATAATCGGACTTAAAATATCATCCGGGGTCTTGAAGGCTTCCATCATGGCACCCATGTTGCCGGTACCACCAATCCAGCTTCCGGCAAGCGCTCCGACTCCGCGCCAGGCTTCATCAGGAAGCACACCTTGGAACAGGGCGAAAGCAACCGGGCCGCCGACGACGACTCCGAGAGTTCCTGCCAGGAAAACGAGGACCGCTTTTCCGCCGAGTTTCAAAGTGGCCGGAACGTTCGTACTGATCATAAGAAGCAGCAGACCTGCTGGAAGCATATAAGTACTTAAGAAGCTGTAAAGGTCAGAACTCTGCGGGATAATGCCGAATGTCGTCGACAGCATCGGAAGAAAATACATCCAGATCAACGGCGGCAGATAGCCGAAGAACTTTTTCAGTGGTGCATAATCAACCGTCGCTAACATGAAAACAATGCCGACGATGGCTATTAAATAGGCGAAGACCGCCATAGGCTCTTGGATAAGGGCTTGTGTGAAAATCATGATGATACTCCTTTTCTACGTAATCCTTTGAATTATCAAACAATTTATGGTCTATAAAAGCCACATTGAGGGAGTATAGCACAGGAAAACCCCGTGAGAAATAAAAAAGTTCTGCCATTAATTTTCCAATCCATCCTATAAAAAAGAAGCTTCCTACAGGGGCGCGCATGTAAACGCTCCCCTGTAAAAAGCCACTTTTGAAAAATTTATTTCAATTGTATCAATCGTCCAAGGTGTTCGATGATTTCGTCTGTAAAAACCTGCAGACGTGTCAAGTCTTCTTCCTTATCGGGATGCATATCCACTTTCCATCCCTTCGTCATCCGCTCACCACCGACAGCTGTTAACCTGTCTTCAAAAAGGGACACAGCTTCACAGAACTGCGGGTAGGAGGTATCCCCTGATCCAAAGGCAGCAATACACTTACCTGTCAGATCGATGTCTTCCAGATCTTCATAGAAATCTTCCACTTCATAAGGTAGATCCCCATCATTCCATGTATAGGATCCTAAAAGGACCGCATCGAAACCGACGAGAAAATCGGGCTCGATTTCTTCTATTTCATCCAAGTGGATGTCGTGATCTCCCTCAAGACGCCCCTTGATCAAGTCCGCCATTTCCTCCGTATTCCCGGACATGCTGGCAAAGCCAATAAAAATTCGTGCCATGGGTTACACACCCTTTACGAGGCTGTCTTCAAGGTAACCGGAAAGCCGGGCGTGGAGACGTGCATGTGTCCGGAAACTCACCTCATCTTTACATTCCAAAGCCTGATTGATTTTATACGTGTGATAGTTGAGAGCAAGCTGGATATCCATCTTCGTAGAGACTGCACGGCGGTCGTAAAGGTCCTGGACAAACTGGGCGGACATTGGAAAAGCGCCCCCCTCATTTTTTCGCACGAGCACGTACCAGCCACGGTTGGCAACTGCGTATGGATTTTGAACAATATGTAAACGATCTCCCTTTTCAAACCGGATCGTTTGATGACACGAGCATTGACGACTTCCTTTTTCATACGTAAAGGATTTGACAACAAACAAACATTCCTGCATTGTCTTCTCTCCCTTCCTGATTCACACTTACATCATAATTGATAACGATTATCATTGTCAATAAAAATAAAACGCACAGTCCTCCTGTACGTTTGTTCCATATGAAAGCGTCCGTCCTGGAGCTGTTTTTTCAAGAATGACGCTTTCTTCCTGAGCGCCTGCTTTTTCTCTTCCCTCTGCTTATGATACGTCTCCAACGCCGCCCGCAGATGAGGTTCTGCTATTTTAAATATCATTCTCCTTGTCTACATCCGCAACGATCGGCCGCTTATGACACAGCTGATTGCCGAGAATCCACCTTGTTTTCATCCCTTCACCTCTGTCATTCAGCTTTCCGCAACGCGATCCCCCATTAACCCGGACGGGCCGCTTGACTCTTTCCAACATCTTCAAAATAGACTACACTGTCATAAAAAAGGAGGGATCTCTGTGAAAACAACAGCATGGATGCTCCTTGAACTTCTCCGTATTCTCCTGCTGCTTCCACTAATTGGAGCACTACTCTGGTCTACCGTGCTTGGACCGCTTTACGAAGCTGTCGATGTTTCGGATCCATACAGAGTGGTTGGAGCAGCCGGCGTATGGGTCTTTTTATTTATTATATATAGGAATTACCTTCAATTTAGTGGATGGTACAAAGAAAAAGAAAGACGGAAGCTTCCACGCGGTGCCTTGATCACCCTTACGGTTGTATCCCTGCTCATGACTATCGGTCCACTCTTCTTAGGATTGAATGGATTGTGAAGAAATTTCAAAAAAGAGGATACCCTTTGACGGGTACCCTCTTCAGACCGCTGGGATCATCCCCGGCAGTTTTTTGAATAATTATTATGCAGGCAAGAGGAGATCGGCCTTCTGAACCTCCAGAACCGCCGGTATCTACTCTTTTTTCAACAAGCCATTCTCAAGACAGAACGTCAGCAGCAGCTCCTTATATCCGTGCTCCTCAAACTGAATCCCAATTTGATCCCCGCCAAATTCGGAAATGACGCCTGTTCCGAATTTCCGGTGGGACACCTTCAACCCAAGCTCCATCTCGCCTTCTTTTAGTAACGATTCATCCGATAAGTCGACAGCCGGACGGACCGGCGCCTTTTTCTTCTTCTCCCCTTCCGGCTGGATAATGCGGCGGACATTCATAAGAAAAATGGACTCTGTAACCCTCTCACTGCCTTTATAGTTGTAGGAAAGGAGTTCAAGATGCGAGCGTGCCCGCGTCATGCCGACGTAAAACAACCGGACAGCTTCCTCCATAGGCGCGCGGTCTTCACTTCGATACCGTTCCATGTCATCCTTGGACGGCACTACCCCGTTAATGAGGTCGATCATATAGACATTGTCGTATTCCAGCCCCTTAGCGCTGTGGAAGGTCGTCAGAGTCAGGGGGGCTTTATTTTTGTTGTACTTCGACGTCTGAATCAGTTGTTCAAGATGCTTCAACCTGTCTGCAAAGCCCTTCAATGAACCGAGACCGTGGGCAATTTCCTCAAGGGTGTCCAGAATGCCGAATAGATGCTCCGCATTGAAGCCGAAGTTCTCACACATTTTCGTGACCGCCTTGTCATAACCGAGCTTACCTCGGATCATACGAATGGCCTTGCCGGGCTCCATGGTGTTCATTTCATGAAACATCTTTTTTGCCTGAGCGAGATTTTTGTCTTGATACGAAGGAATATCCTCTTCTCTCAACACATCAAAAATGGAGGTTGAGATATGTGTTCTTTTCAAAAAAGCGATCTGCTTTTTCGTGATATAGCCGTTGAATTTCGTATGAATCCGCTCCAGGATATCCACCCGCTGATCGTTATAGCTGAAGCGCATGAAGTTCAATATATCCTCAACGATCCAGTGCTTGAAAAACTTGGCGTCAATATCCTTCATATAAAAATCGATGCCTGCCTTATCAAGCTTATCTGCCAGTGGAACCGCTGATGAATTGTTCCGGTATAAAACAGCCGTTTCCTCCCCCGGAGAGGCCGCTTTCACAGCTTCCGCGACATAGGTCAGCTGCTGGTCATAATTACTGAACGTCTGCATCTGGATGGGCGCATTGGACGGATTTTCCGTAAACATCTGCTTCGGATAGCGGTTTTTGTTCCGTTTAATAAACTGATTGGACGCCTCCACGATTTCCTTGGACGACCGGTAGTTCTGTGACATCGTCATTACGGTGGCATCCGGATAAACCTTCTCGAATTGCAGCAGCTTCGTTACGTCGGATCCCCGCCACATGAAAATCGACTGATCATCATCCGCAACGACGCACAAATTGTTGTGCGGACGTGCCAGAAGCTCCACGATTTCATGCTGGACCACACTGTTATCCTGACTTTCATCGGTGAGCACATATTCAAAGCGGCGCTGATAACGGCTCAGTAGCTCTGTGTCTTCCAAAAGGAACTGATGAGCATACGTAAGCATATCGTCAAAATCGAGCAGAAGCCGATCAGGAACATGCTGTTTTTTAAACCGCTCGTACTCTTTATACATATCAGCAGCCTGTTTCACCTGACACGAAACTTTCTCCAGCTCCTTCCCTGACAGCATCCGGTTTTTCACAAAGCTGATGTAAGTCATCAGCTCATCCATCTCATCCTCGGACATCTGTTTCTGATGGATATCCTCATAGATCCTTTTCAAAATAAACTTTTTGTGAAGCGGGACATCCGGTCCATGGAAACCCTTCTTCAGTTCTTCATCACTGACATTACCCTCTATCAGCTGGAAGGGTTCTCCTCTTTTCTGCAGCGTCTCCCGGACGACTTGAAAGGCGAAGCTGTGAATCGTTGAGAAGTGGACCTTTTCATTCGTGAGGGAAGAAAAAAACCGGTCAAAACGCTCAGACATATCCCGGGCTGATGCTTTACTGAAGGTAATCGCCATGATCCGCTCCGGCTTCACCTTTTTTTCAAGAAGCAGGTAGCCGATTTTCATATTCAGTGTCGTCGTCTTCCCGGATCCCGGCGAGGCCAGCAGGAGCAGCGGGCCCTCCGTGTGAAGAACCGCCTGCTTCTGGACATCGTTCAGTTTTACTCCCGTGTGTTGTTCCATGTTTGTGAAGAAATCCATATGTTCGTCCCTTTCTGTTCAAGAAAGAAAAAATAGATGGAAAAAGGCCCGTCCGTCCCTTTTCCATCTACATTTTCCATCATCATTGTTGTTCCATTATACCTGCTTCATCCAATCGATTCCAGATGATTTTCTTCCCTCTTTTTACATGAGATCACACCAAAAGATTCATACTAACGATGACAAGGAGGTGGAGAACGATGGCGAAGAAAACAAAGAAAAACCAGGCTGAACAGAAGAATAAAAAAGGCTTTGAGCCAAAACAGGCCGATGTAGAGTTTTCTGAGGAGTTCGGCAGCGCTGCTGCGAATGAAGCTCATCAGAAAGAAGCGAAAAAAGCCCGCAAATCCAAAAAAGCAAAACAAGATAACTAAATGAATGTAGAGGATTTCCCTTTTTCAGGGAAGTCCTCTTTCTATAGCTGGAGGTTATGATGAAACGTACAGGTCTACTTACCATCATTATTTTTTTCTCCCTTTCCACATCAACTGTCTCTGCAAGCGTCCTCTATACCGTGAAGTCCGGGGACAGCTTATGGGAAATCGCTGCACAATATGAAACAACGACAGACCTTTTGAAAACCATAAACGGCATGACGGACGGTTCGCAAATCATGCCGGGGCAGTCGGTGATCATCCCCGGGAGTGCGTACCACGTAACGACAGGGGATTCGCTTTGGAAAATTGCCCGGATTCATCAGACGTCCATCCATGCTTTAAAAAAACAAAACAGCATCAGCGGAAACGTCATCACGCCCGGGCAGATGCTCCTTATCCCGCAAAGCCGGAAACAACCAATTACAACTGGAGCATTTTTCATTCCGGGCAGCCCTGTAAAAAACCAACAGTCCATCGACTATTATGGGGAGTATTTATCTGCCCTCGGCCTGTTCGAATACCGGCCGGATGAGAGTGGAAAACTCAGCCGACTGAACGGTGAAGACTCCATCTCCCGCACATGGAAAGAAGGCTTGATCCCCCATGCCACCCTCACCAATTTAACAAAAGAGGGCTTCGATCCAGACTTAGCCCATCGTCTGCTGTCTAATGAGAAGAAACGAAAAGCGTTGATTGAAAATATCGCCGGCCTCGTGGACGAAAAGCAGTACAAAGGGGTCATTATCGACTTTGAAAGTCTGCACGAAAAGGACAGGGCTTCTTTTAATACATTTGTTCAGCAGCTTTCCACCCGGCTCCATAAAATAGGAGGAGAAGTCGGAGCCGCCCTGCCTCCGATGACCGGTGCCTACACCCCTGCCCACCACAAAGCCTATGACTACAAAACCATCGGCGAGGCCGTCGACTTCGTTTTTCTCATGACGTACAACTGGCACTGGATGGGGGGAGCTCCAGGAGCTATTGCTCCAATCAAGAAAGTTGATGCTGTTATGAATTATGCAGTAACAGCCATACCGAAAGAGAAAATTTTTTTAGGAATCGCCATGTACGCCTATGACTGGAATACAGAAGATCCTGAAGATGTCCAAGCCTATTCCCAGCAGCGGGCCGTCGATACAGCGATGGAGCACCAACGTCCAATCTATTATGATTTTGAAAAAGGAAGTCCGTGGTTTTCCTACACCGACCCTCAAGGCGACATTCATGAAGTGTGGTTCGAAGATGCCCGGTCCATACTGGCCAAATACAGACTCGTAAAAAAATATGATATCCAGGGTGTCGGCGGCTGGAAAACCGGTCTTGATTTCCCTCAAGCCGGCTTCCTGCTTAAAGAAGAGTTCACCATAAAAAAACGGTGAACCGCCGCCCTTCCAAGCTATGATAAAATGAAAGAATCATAGAGGTAGGAGTGGGATCGATGGATAAAAAAGACATAGCCGGGATCCGGAAACAATTGAAGGTCGACAATGATCTTATGAAGATATCGAATATTTTCAACGTCTATATTATGAAAGAATCAACGGATATCTATCACCATCAGAGCCAGCCGTTCGAGATGCTGGACCGGGATCAGCAGGAGCTCTTTATGACCAACTTCAAAAAAGTGCTCACAGGACAACTCGATGAAAAGCTGTTCGAACTGAAATTCAAACAAGAAGCAGAGGATTCCAGCCAATTCATTCTGCACCGCGGGCTCTTGAGCCGTAACGTAGAAGACTGGAAACAGGAAATGCTCGCCATGACGGAAAAAATGATCAAGGACCACCCGTACGAAAAAGATGTTGTCATCACTTTCATCCGGGCCGAATACTTAAAACCGACAAGACGACGCAGTGAAGAATCAGAGGAAAGTGACCGGGATGCCGTGTACTCCAACCCGTTTATTCTCTGCAGCGTCAATCAGACAGAAGAGCCGAAAAAAGAAATCCAGTTCGACTATGTAGAAAAGGAATTCAAATACAACATCCAGGTCGACCCGGTCATAGACTTGAAGCACCCGCTCACAGGATTCATGTTCCCGAGCATTACGGAAGGAACCTCCGACGTCAACCATGTGCTTTACGCCGCGGGCAAAGCCAACGAACCGGACTACTGGTTTATCGAAGATGTTTTGAATGGTGAAGAGATCATGACCGCGAAGGAAGACAAAGCCGTATTTGAGGAAGTCATCCGCGGTGTCGTCGGGGATCAACTGAGTCCATCCACCCTCGCCAATGTGTATGGGGAAATCAACAAAGTGGTCGAGGAAAATGAGGATGATACCTCGCCAAAGCTTGATTACCGTGACGTGGAACGGGTATTGAACCAGAGCGGCGAGCAGGTCGAAGGCGAAAAAGTCAAACATGCCTTCCAAATGATTACCGACAATGAAGGATACGAGCTGAAAGCGAGCAGTATCGTCCCCAAATATAAAACGAAATCCATCAAGATCAACACGAAAGTGGCCAACATCTCCATCAGTCCCCAGGACCTGGAGTTCGTCAGACAGGTCAACTACAAAGGGAAACGGTGCATCATGATTGAAATTGAAGAAGATGCAGAAATTGACGGATTTAAAATGCTGCCGGAGGCCTTCGGAAACGAACCTTCCTAAAAAAAAGGGAGTGGACGATGATGTCCACTCCCTTTTTTCACCTTTGTCCGATAAGCTCCTGCTTGGAAGCATTTTTCTCTCCTGTATAGCCTTCAGGATTCTGCTTCCGCCAGTTCCAGGAGTCCACACACATATCATCGATCGTTTTCTCTGCCTGCCACCCCAGCTTCAAATGAGCTTTGGCCGGGTCTGCGAAGCACTCCGCAATATCTCCGGGACGACGGTCCTGAATTTCATAAGGGACTTTCCGGCCGGAAGCTTTTTCAAAAGCCTGGACAAGTTGGAGGACACTGTATCCTTCGCCTGTTCCAAGGTTGTACGTCTCGATCCCGGTTTCCCCGGCCGTCTTTTCCAGTGCATGGACGTGGCCTCTCGCCAGGTCCACGACGTGGATATAGTCCCGGACTCCTGTACCGTCCACGGTCGGGTAGTCATCCCCAAACACCTTCAAATCAGGGAAGTGGCCCACAGCCACCTTTGTAATATAAGGCATCAGGTTGTTCGGAATACCAGCCGGATCCTCCCCGATTCTTCCACTGGAGTGGGAACCGATTGGATTGAAATAACGCAGCACGGATATGCTCCATGCTTCATCGGAGACATATAAATCCTGAAGGATCTCCTCAAGCATCAGCTTTGTCCGCCCATAAGGATTGGCAGCTCCGACAGACGCGCTTTCCGTAAGAGGAAGAGAGTCCGGTGTACCATAAACAGTCGCCGAGGAAGAAAAGATCAGCTGTTTGACGCCGAATTCCTTCATCACTTCACACAGCATCAGTGTCCCGGTAATGTTGTTATGGTAGTACGTGAGTGGCATAGAGACGGATTCACCGACCGCCTTCAGTCCTGCCAGATGAATGACCGCTGTAATGCCGTAGTCCTCAAAGACCTTTCGTATCAGGTCCTGATCCAGCAGATCCCCTTCAACGAACGTCAGCGTCTTCCCTGTAAGCTCCTGTACACGGAGCAGTGATTCCGGGTGGCTGTTGTATAAGTTATCAATGACGACAACCTCATGGTTCCGCTCCAATAATTCAAGACAGATATGGCTTCCTATGTATCCGGCCCCGCCTGTAACTAAGATCATTGCCTCTCCTCCTCTATCATTATCTTACTTGGAATGTACAGGAAATTTAAGGATATGTCTACTGTAAAAGGAAAGGAGCCCATCTTTAGGCTCCCTTCTAAAAGTCCTTGTTCTGTTCGTTTTTCGACATTTTTACGCCATTCAGCCCATTTTTCAAGAAAATTTTTGTATACTTATTACCAAGCATTATAATGGCTGGATTCATGATAATGGATGAACCCGTGACTTTCTGCCAGCGCCTGACTTTTGGACTTCTGAGAGAAGGAGACGGTTAATATTTCCAGACCTGTTTCCCGGCGAAGCTGCTTCAAATCCTGCATGCGGTCCAGGGACCATTGGTCTTTCGCTACCGAAGAGTGATTGTAATTCTCCCACATAATGCCGTCTACATAAGGATACGTCGTTGTCGACAATGTGCCGAATCCCCAGTTTTGAATAAGGGACAAGGAAGGGTGTTGGAGCCGGATCTCCTGCAGAAAGACGGCCATACCAGCGCGCTGCTCATCCAGCACATCAGATCCGCAGTGTTCATTATCGATATTACCGACGGTATCTAAAAAGACACCGTCCAAGCCTTTATCAGCCACCTGTTTCTCAATCTCAGCAAGAAGCACCTGCTGGTAATGCTCAGAGGTGATATCGGTCAGGTAAGAATCCCATTCCGGATAATAGACACGCTCCCCATCACGGTGGAAAAAGTCGGACTCCTCCAGCTGACTGATCAGCGCAGTATTCCAGTTATCGGCTTCCATCGTGTTGATGTACCCATACACCAGTGTCCCGGACTGCTGAATCGTTTCAATCTGGCTTTTAGTATAGAACACCGGTTCAATCATGACAGCATCATACGCCTGCATCTTATTCAAGATCGCTTCGGTCGGAGAATCATAATAAATTTTATAGGACTGCACATTGGAAAGTGGATGAGAAGATTGTGCAGAAGTAGATAGAGGGGAAAGTACAAGACCAGCGGCTAAAACAGCAAGAAAACTCCATTTCATCTTTGTGAAAACACCCATGATACGCCTCCTGATTTTCCAGAGAGCGGCTGTGGCATTGCAGACTGGCTATCGGCTCCTGGAGGGACCTGAGACCCATGTCTTTGCGCCCTTACCTTTCGATAAGTCTGCCTTTCTCTATTCAATTTTATCCACATTATACCACACGTTTAACATGTTAAAGCACTTTAAATCCATATGGAGGTGATTGGATGTTCTACCAACAATCCAGTTTTATCCGGAAGTTTATTGAACTGATTCTCGTATTTTCAGTATTGGGATTCCTTGATCAGTGGTTGGAATGGGACATGCTGGAATGGACGCTGAACCCTGTGTTCTTTGCTGTCCTTTTGTTTTCCCTCAGATACGGTCTGAATTTTGCTCTTTTGAGCTTTTTTGCTGCATTAATCTATCATGTGTATGACATTTATCAGCGGGATGGGGACTTATTTCTCTTATTCTATGATCCCGCCAATTATTTATCGCTCCTCTTCCTGCTCCTGGCCGGCGTCATTACAGGGCTGTACAGCACGTCCTTCCGGGAAAGGTATGAAAGTCAGCAGTATGTGCTGAAGGAAACGAAAGATGAAAATGAGGAACTGAAAACATCTTTAACCGCTCTGGAACGGTCTCAGCGGGTCATGCAGGCAAAGGTCCTTGATTCCGAGTACACCCTTTCCCGGATTTATGAAGTCGGAAAGACGCTTGATCAGCCTTCTCCAGAACTTGTCCGAAACGAAGCGGTTACGATCATCGGAGACCTGTTTGAAGCGGAAGACTTAGCTGTATATCATGTCGACTCTTCTAAGAAATCGCTGCGCCTCCGCGTTCGAAAAGGAAATACCGAACGACTTCCGCAAACGATTTTCATCGATGATGCGGCCTCGATTTTCTCACGCGGACTGAAAAACAAAACGATTTGTTTAAAGACAGTTGATGATGAAGCCGATGCTCCGGTGCTGATCGGACCGATCGTCTACAATCAGGACGTACGGGAAGTTCTTGTCATTGATCAGCTCGACTTTGCCAAACTGACGAAATATGAAGTTCAAATCCTTTCTCTCGTGCTCGACTGGATGGCCAACCGGATTGAAAGAGCCGGGGAATATCTTCGTAAAGAAGAAGAGCAGAAGATGTATCCAGGCACAAATATTTATGATAAGGAGGCTTTTGACGAACTCGTTCAGCTTCAGGAAAAACGAGCGGAGAAATACGGTGTGCCTTATAGTGTCGTTTCCATCGATGTCAGCCCTTACAGGGAAATGTCGGTCGTGGAAGCAGAAATCATTCTGCGTGCCTACTTGAGAGAATTGGACATCATGGGGTACGACCAGACGGAGCAGCATTTCCACTTCCTGCTTCCAGGTACGAGCTCCGAAAATGCATCCATCGTCGAAGAGCGGATTTACAAAGCACTTGATACAAAAGGCGGGATTCACATTGGTTAATTTCCAGGAACCCTACTGGCTGATCTTTTTCTATGTTATTCACGGCCTCACCGTTCTGATCGTTTCCCTTCTGCTTCGAAAAAGAATGCATGAAAACAAAAAAGGAACCATCACATGGCTCGCCATTACGAGCCTGTTTCTCCCAATTATCGGAGAACTTCTCGGATTGGCCGCCTGGCTGGCTGCGAAAGCTTTTGGTACCAATCACATGATTGATGATTACGATGATTATGTCACATTCACGCCGTTGAATCTTGAATACCTGCGTTATGAAGCATCGTCAAGCATGGATTTATCGCCAATCAGTGATGCCCTGTTGAGGAACGATGGCGCCAACCAGAAAGAATTGATTGTCAGTCTGATCAATTCCGATATTTCCAATAAAGGCCGGCACTTGAACCTCGGCCTGACCAACAACAATTCAGAAACCGTCCATTATGCAGCAACAACCATGAACGTGCTGTCCAGCCGGTTTGAAAAAGAACTGGAACATGCCAGAAAAGAACTGGCCCCGGAAGCACCGATGTCTTTCGAGCGTTTATGCAGCGTGTACGAACGTTATCTGGGAAGCGGCATTCTCGATGAGAACGGACAGGCGCGGCTCGAGAAACAGTATGAACAGCTGCTTGAAGAAATGGTTCCGAAACTTGAAAAAGAACCATGGATGTACCGCAGCCTCGGCGATAATTACATACGCCGTGGCAAAGAGGAAAAAGCGGTGGAGGCTTTCCATGAGATGGTCAGCCGTTTCCCTGCCCATCCAGGAGGCTACTTGAAATTGATTGAATTTTACTATGCAGGACGCGACTGGACAAACATCAAGCCTGTGCTCTACGACCTTTTCCAACATGTGAAGGAAGAGGACATCCCAGAAAGCCAACGCTTTATTATCCAACAGATGGGAGGAAAAGCGCTGTGAAAAAACAAATCACCATTTATGCATCGATTCTTTTCCTGCTTTTCACTGCTGCCATTATCATTCTGCAATTTATGCGTCTCGATCTGTTTCATCAATGGTTTCCTGCCGAATCAGCACAAGGAACACCGGTGGAAACGATGAGCACGGAGGAGAATCCCACAGAAGGAGAAGAACTTCAGGTTTATGTACATAAAAATGATACCCCTCTGTCCAAGGACGCAGTGGAAAACCTGGAATACGCGATGGACTACGCTAAGGTTTCCTATCAGGAGATAACAAAAAAGGAAATGGAAGAGCTGACGCCTTCCCCATATAACGTCCTCGTTCTCGGAGGCGAGCACTCAAAAGAATGGCCTTATGAAGAAATCCGCTCCTTCGTGGAGAAAGGGGGCCGCCTGTATATTGCTTCGCGCTTCATCAATGCTGATTGGAATGAGCTTCTAGGCTTGGAAGATGTAGAGGATTTCCTCGACGATATATACGGGTTGACGTTTGAGAAGGAAGTTTTCCCTGGATATATGGATTTAGGTGAAGATTCCCAGCTGTTTTCCCACAGCATCGCTGATGTTGAACTCGCCGAATCCGCCGAAGTTTACATTTCAGCAGAAGATCACCCGATTTTATGGGCGAACAGCTACGGAGAAGGAAAGGTAATGTTCTGGAACACATCTTCTGTTACAGAAAAAAGTTCAAGAGGGTTAATGCTGCAGGCCTTATCCTTCCTGCCTCCAACCTTTGTTTCCTCACAGGCGGGTATTAAGGTCATGCATATCGATGACTTCCCATCTCCCGTTCCCAGTGGAACGACAGATGTAATCCAGCGGGATTACGATTTGACTGTGGAGGACTTTTATTCGGAAGTCTGGTGGGAGGATATGAAGCGGATCGGAGAAGGAGAAGATGTGATTTATACCGGATACTTGATTGGAACCTATCAGGACACGATGGATATGACAGCAGAAGACCTGATTGAAACCAGACGCTTCCCCATGCTTTATTTCGGACGCAAGGTATTGAAGGAGGACGGTGAGATTGGACTTCATGGATATAATCACCAGTCTCTTGTAACAGCAGATGAACCGATCGATCCTGAATACGGCTACCGTCCTTGGCAGAATCAAGGCGAGATGGAAGAGTCTCTAAACCGGGTGAACGAACTGTTCGACTACTATTTCAAGGAAAAGGGTGTTCATTCCTATGTCCCCCCTTCCAATGTATTAAACGAAACCGGGGTACGCGCTCTGCACGAAGTATTTCCGGAACTTGAGGCTGTATCCGGCTTGTATACGGGTGACAAGGAGACAGGAGCCTTCTTACAGGAATATGAACCGAACAGTGAGTTTCCATCCATCTACCATTTCCCAAGGATTTCAAGCGGGTATGGGGAGACAGATGAAGAGCGTTTCGTCCAGATTGATGCGATTGCGAACTTCGGGGTATTCGCCCACTTCATCCACCCGGATGATGTCCTCGATCCATACAGGTCCGGAGACAGTGGATGGCCGGAAATGAGGCAGTCCTATGAAGATATGCTCCACTATATTCACGATCACTACACCCACCTGAAGGGAATGCGGCAGACGGACGCCACAAAGAAAATGAAACAGTACCAGGCTTCTGTTATTGATGTAACCTATCAAGACGACCAGGTTGTTGTTCAGGGGGAAAACCTCCTCTCTCCTTCCACAATTCTTGTCAGGGTGAACAGTGGAAGTTTGGAGACTGGATCCTTTGACTATGGTGTTGTCGAATCCCTCGGTGAATCAGGCACACTTTATCAAGTGACACTGAACCAGCCGTATGCTGAAATTAAGAAAAAGGATGAAGCCTTGTGAGAATAGGAATGGTCGTTGAAGGGAGCTACCCCTACGTAAGCGGCGGTGTGGCAAGCTGGGTACAGATGCTTGCTGCACAGATGCCTCAGCATGAGTTCGTCATTATTGCCATTACCCCTGAGGAAATGACTGCTGCCGATTACCGTTATGAGCTTCCTTCCAATATCACGGAAGTCATCAACCTTCCATTGAATCTAAAACCAGCCGCAAAAAAACGGCGCGTCAAGCTGACCGAAGAAGAACAGCACAAACTCACGGATTGGATGATGTTCCGTCGTCTTCCCCCGGATGTGCTTGATATTTTCAAGAATAAAATCGGTTCGACCGAAGCACTCTTTTCAAGCGAACTTTTTTGGAATATGGTTCAGGAAAGCTACCGTGTTGAAAACCAATCCGGGTCCTTCATTGACTACTTCTGGATGTGGCGTGGCATGTTCACGCCTGTGCTGGAGCTGCTGCAGGCGGATTTCCCTGCCCTTGACCTGATCCATTCTGCCTCCACCGGCTATGCCGGACTGATTGCGGCCGCCATCAAACAGCGCCAAGGGATTCCATTCCTTCTCACAGAACACGGGATCTATTCCCGTGAGCGCGAGGAAGAAATTCTGCAGGCCGGATGGATTCCGGAATACTATAAAAAACGCTGGGTCCAATTTTTCCATCATTTATCGAAGCAGGCCTATTCAGAAGCAGATGATGTGATTACGCTGTTCGACCGCAACAGCCGTCTTCAACATGAACTGGGAGCTGATGAAGACAAGCTGTCTGTCATTCCGAACGGCATTCACTATGACCGGCTTTCAGGAATTGGAAAGCTGCCTAAAGCAGAAGTTCTTAAAATCGGAGCCATCGTCCGGGTTGTTCCAATCAAGGATATTAAGACGATGATCAATGCGGCCAAGATTCTTGATGATCAAGGTGTTCCATTTGAACTGACGATTATGGGACCTCTTGATGAAGAGGAAGAGTATGCGGAGGAATGCCGGCAGATGATTGAACAGCTGAGTCTCGATCACTGCGTCACCCTTGCTGGTAAAGTTAATATCATAGACTACCTTCCTCACTTTGATGTCTGCCTTTTGACAAGTATTTCAGAAGGACAGCCGCTGGCGGTGCTTGAAGGCATGGCAGCAGGGATTCCCTATGTGGTTACAGACGTCGGGTCCTGCTCAGAGCTGATGTACGGACGCGAAGATGATCCGTACGGTCCGGCAGGCTTTGTCGTTCCTCCCGTGAACCCGAAAGCCATCGCCGAGCACTGCCAATGGTATTATGAGCACCCCAAGGAAGCTGAGAAGTTCGGAAAAAATGGACAGAAACGGGCAGAAACGTATTATCAAGTGCACCAATTCATCGATCAGTATAAAGAGTTGTATGCAGAAAGGGGGATCGCTTATGGCCGGAATCGGGTTTAAGCTGCAGAAATTATTTCAGGAGGACTACTTCTCCTCCCGGATTAAAGCCTATGCTTTCGCAGGGCTGGTCACCTCCGGTCCATGGCTTGTCGTCATTGCCACCATCGCTGTGATCCAGTGGATGACCTCCTTCTTCTCTCTGCTCGATCTGCAGGAGAGGGAATTGTTCAACCTTTCTGTTGCGTACTGCTTCATCTTTTCCCAGGTCCTTTTCGGTGTGCAGCAGTTGGTTGTCACGCGGTACACCGCCGATCTTTTTTATGAAAAACGGACAGAGGCCATTTTTCCGACGTTTATCGGGATGACGAAGGTGACGGTTGGACTAGCCTTTATCGGGTGGTTGATTTTCTTCTGGATTTCACCGCTTCCTTACTACTTTAAATGGCTGATGCTGATTCTATTTGTGACCGTCAACCTGATCTGGGTGCTGTTTTTATTCCTGAGCGCAGCGAAGTTCTACCAGGCCGTGGCCTACAGCTTCCTGGCCGGAGGCGGAGCGGCTCTCCTTCTCGTCTTCCTGTTTGGAAAAAACGTTTCCTGGTTTCCGGTGTTCGAACACTCCAACAGCTTTTTTCTGCTAGCCGGATTTACGTCAGGTATGCTCGTGACGTTGTTCGGGTTATTCATGTCGATGCTCATGACGTTTCCAAACAGGTCGAAGGAAAACCAGTTCAGCTACCTGGATTATTTCGACCGTTTTCCTTCCTTGTTCTGGACGGGATTCTTGTACAATATCGGCATCTGGGTCTGCAACTGGGTGATCTGGTTCGGTGAAGGAAACGGCTTCCTGCTTGACTCCTTTTTGTACCATCGGATTTATGATACGGCGATATTCTGGTCGTATTTAACGATCATCCCTACGCTGATCATTTTCGTCGTTTCCGTTGAAACGCGTTTTTATGAGCGGTACCGTGTCTTTTACGGTTATATCAATGAAGGAGGCACCCTTTCCCAGATCAAGACTGCAAAAACAGCGATGCAGCGCGTACTGAAGCAGGAAATGGAGCGTTTGATCCGCAGTCAGGGGCTTTTCTCTTTATTGATTCTCCTGACGATCGGAAGCATCGCCTCCTTCTTATCCCTGGAACCTGAAATTGCATCGATTTTCCGCTTTACGACCATCGGTGCGTTTGCCAATGCGATGGTTCTTGTGATCACACTGATCCTCCTCTATTTTGAAGACCGGCGGGGAGCCATGTGGACATCCATCATCTTTTTCCTATTGAATCTCGGGTTGTCGGTATTGTTCCTCCCATTCGGCTATGACGGCTATGGGCTGAGTTTCTCGATTGGGTCCACGCTGGCCTTTGTATTCGCATTAGCCCGCTTGATTCTTTTCATTGAGAAGGTCGACTACCATGCTTTCTGTCAGCCGCAGGCACTCACCTATACGCAAAAGCGCAAACCATTTACAAAGCTGGGGGCATGGATGAACAAACGCACCCTCTTCTAGCAGAAAAGGTCCGTCCCCATCATGGGGACGGACCTTTTCATTCTCTATAATGGAACCCGCTTCGTGTTTTGTCAGATATTCAAAGCTACGCACCCTCCTAGATTATTTAGAAGGCTATTTTTTTGAGGGCCGTACTGACCGATGCCATTGTCGGAATCATCCCCCTCCCGTCCTGATTGAGAAACTTCAATGTATTTCTCACCATATCCGGCCGGATTCCTGTACAAATAGGGGAAATACCTAGAAGCTTAAGAACGCCTGTGAGCTCATAGAGTAGTTTTCCGACATGTTCATCAACATCATACAATCCGGAAACGTCGATGATCAGGTAGTTGAGGCGGTGGCGGGGGATTTCTGCGCAAAGCTGCTGCATCATATGCTCGGTCCTTGTTTGATTCATCGTGCCGATCAGGGGAAGAACAGCGATTCCTTCCTTCAGCGGGACGATAGGGGTCATGACTTTGATCAGTTCACGCTCCGCTTCTTTCTGTGTGGTCATATCACGAAGGATGGATTGAATCGCCTTGGTTTCTTCATATTGAATCGGATGACAGAAAAGCTCCACCTCCACAACCGTACCATCAGCCCGGTATACGGTTGTTTCCACCAATTCCCCGATCCTTCCCTTCTCTTCCCCTTCCTTAATCCGTTCCCGGATAAAAGACCGAAAGTCTTCTGTAAATACATCCAGGACATTTCCCCCGATAATCTGGTCTTTGGCCACTCCAAAAAACTCGGAAGCTGCTTCATTGATGTGAAGAATTTCATGACCGCAGTGGATGACCGTCGGTTCCATGGAATATTCGGTAATCTCCCTGTGCAGGGTTTCTTTTTCTTCATTAAATAAGGCGCGTCCTGTCGATTCTCTCATCCCGCTCCCTCCCCGTTGAATGGCCCTTTTCAAAGCTGCTTTTCACTATAGTAGCACACATGAACAGAGATATTTGTCACATTATGCCGAAGGGCAAAGAAATATCAATGAGAATGAAAACGCTGTACTTGAAAATGTTTTAACATATTTTTAACCACTTAAAATATACTATATTTTCTGATAGTTTGTTACAATGAAACTAACAGCTATCTAAAACCCCCATTAAACCGCAGAAATCGGCGCTTTTTTCTATCCTGGTCTCCACACATGCCAATCACACACGAACATTTGTTCATAAATATTTCAAAATATTTACGGGTTAACTCTTTCAATCTATGTTCTTTTTTATTATAATTATAATCTGAGATGGGTTATAAAATAACATAAATTCTGAAGGGAGAATTGTTATATGCATAAAGATGATCTTCACGGAAGCCAGGGCGGTCAGTGCCCGTTCACTGGTCAAACGACTGGCAGCACGGAGGAAGAAACAGCCATTACAACACAAAAAGTAGGGACGACCAATAAAGACTGGTGGCCGAATATGCTGAACTTGAGTATTCTTCACCAGCACGACAGAAAAACAACGCCGATGGGCGATGACTTTGATTACGAGGAAGAGTTCAGCAAGATTGACTATGACCAATTGAAGCAGGACCTTCATGACCTGATGACGGACAGCCAGGACTGGTGGCCGGCGGACTACGGTCATTACGGCCCCCTTTTCATCCGTATGTCCTGGCACGCAGCCGGAACATACCGGACTGGAGACGGACGCGGAGGTGGAGCCACAGGAAACCAGCGTTTCGCTCCACTGAACAGCTGGCCGGATAATGCCAACATTGATAAAGCCCGCCGCCTCCTCTGGCCGATCAAACAGAAGTACGGCAATAAACTATCCTGGGCCGACCTGCTCGTTATGACAGGTAACGTTGCTCTTGAATCCATGGGTCTGAAAACGTTCGGCTTCGGCGCCGGCCGTGAAGACATCTATCACCCGGAAGAGGATGTCTACTGGGGTACAGAAAAAGAATGGCTCGCCGACAACCGTTATTCCGGCGACCGCGACCTTGAAAATCCACTGGCTGCTGTTCAAATGGGCTTGATTTACGTCAACCCTGAAGGACCGAACGGCAACCCGGATCCACTTGGAAGTGCCCGTGATATCCGCGATACATTCGGACGTATGGGGATGAACGATGAAGAAACTGTAGCGCTGATTGCCGGTGGACACACCTTCGGTAAAGCACACGGTGCAGGAGATGCAGAGGCCCACGTCGGTCCGGATCCAGAAGCAGCACCGATGGAAAACCAAGGACTCGGCTGGCAGAGTACGCACGGCAGCGGAAAAGGCCGCGACACTATCACAAGTGGTGTGGAAGGGGCATGGACAGCGAACCCGACAACATGGGACAACGGCTTCTTCGATCTTCTATTCGGCTACGAGTGGGAACTTTCCAAGAGCCCGGCCGGTGCCAACCAATGGGCTCCTGTCAACCAGAAGGAAGAACATATGGCCCCTGATGCCGAAGATGCATCCATGAAAGTACCAACCTTCATGACGACAGCGGATATGGCCCTTCGCATGGATCCGGATTATGAGAAGATTTCCCGCCGTTATCATGAAAATCCGGACGAATTCGCAGATGCATTCGCCCGCGCATGGTTCAAGCTTCTTCACCGTGATATGGGACCAAAAGCAAGATATCTGGGACCAGAAGTTCCTGAAGAAGATTTGATCTGGCAGGATCCTGTACCAGAAGGGAACTACGATCTATCTGATGCAGATATAGAAGACATCAAGTCCCACATTCTTGATTCAGAACTGACAATCAGTGAGCTTGTCAAAACGGCCTGGGCTTCTGCGAGTACATTCCGCGGCTCAGACAACCGAGGTGGGGCTAACGGAGCACGTATCCGTCTGGAACCACAGAAAAACTGGGAAGTCAATGAACCTCAGCAGCTGGCCAAAGCTCTTGACGTGTACGAGCGCATCCAGAATGAGCTCGATTATGAAGTCAGCCTGGCTGACTTGATCGTCCTTGGTGGATCTGCTGCTATCGAACAGGCAGCAAAGGATGCCGGTGTTCATATCACTGTACCATTCGCACCTGGACGCGGAGATGCCACAGAAGAACAAACCGACGCTGAAAGCTTTGATGTATTAGAGCCGATGGCTGACGGTTTCCGTAACTACGAGAAGAAAAAATACACACTCAGCCCAGAAGAACTGCTTGTCGACAAAGCACAGCTTCTCGGATTGACGGCTCCTGAAATGACCGTTCTTATCGGCGGTATGCGTGTTCTTGGAGCGAACTATGAGGATACGGATCTTGGTGTATTCACGAACCGTGTCGGCTCGTTGACCAACGACTTCTTCGTCAACCTGCTTGATATGGGCATCGAGTGGAAGCCGGTCGATTACAACCGCTACGAAGGCCGTGACCGCCAGAGTGGCGAGCTTGTCCGCACTGCTTCCCGCGTAGACCTTGTCTTCGGTTCAAACTCTGTGCTTCGTTCCATTGCAGAGGTGTATGCAACAGAGGACAACAAAGAGAAATTCGTGCATGATTTTGTATCCGCATGGGTGAAAATCATGAACGCCGATCGTTTTGACCTGAAAAAGAACAAAAACCTGGCTTATAACCAGGCGTAACCATTAATCATCAACGACCCCGACCCCAAAAACCCTGGAAGCAGCACCGCTGCTTCCAGGGTTTTTTATATTCATCCTAAGACAAAGATGCAGTCCGCAGGAAGATTGGTTATACTTACCAGACGGGCAGGGCAAAAACCAGACTAGTAGAATAGTCGTTCTGCCACCTATGTTAAAAGGAGAGAGATATGGATCCATTCAGAAAGAAAGTCGTAAGATACAGCATGATCGTCGGGATATGCGTGATCCTCCAAATGGTGGTCATCGGTGCGCTGCTCTATTTTTTCCTGCAGACTTCTTCAAAAGCGGAACGATATGAAAACTACATCCACGAAACCGCTGCTGAACATTTACAGCCTTTGGATACAGCTGTTTCTCACGTGGACCAGACCTTGGATGATGTGAGAGATGCCGGCACCATGACTTCTGACCAAAATAAGGAATTGATTGAACAGTTCCATCAGATTACGATGGAGGCTCAAAAGAATGAGAAAGCTTTGGAAATGATGCATGGTGACAACGGGGATGTTCCGACCCTGGAACAGACCGCTCGTCAGGCTAAAAAATACTGCAATCACTTTAATTCGCAGATGGAAAACGAAAACGGGGAAATCGATTATTCGGTAACGAAAGAGGCTGAGGATTTCGCGAATCACATCGCTGATGTTGCTGACATGGAAATGAAGGAGAGAGACGCCTTCTATTTCTGGGAAGACAAAGTTCAATCCTATGAAGAAGCTACGTATGAATTCCGTGATGACTACCACTTCCTGGACGGCACTGGTTTCTTCGAGGAAAGCAATGAGGTGTGCGGAGAACAAATCTAACTCTTCATCAATAATAGAAAAAGGTACAGTGAAAAATCATCGTGCCCTTTCCTGTTCCTCTACCATTAGAGTCTAGGACCAAAAGAAGCCCCGGCACATGTTGTACCGGGGCAGATCTAAACAACTTAGGTGACCCAACCATGTAAGAATCATCCTTGATTCTATACATTTCGATTGATTTTTTAAGACTTTCCCGAAGGACAATTCTACCAGGCATTCGTTTCCTTATCCCATTAAGTCCCGTTTTTATTCCAGCCCAGAAAGGAGAAAGCAGCAGCTATGGAAGCGGCCAATGTTTCCTTATTCCGCTGGACCATCCAACTTTGTAAAGAAACCTTCCCTGTCATCCTTCTGCGGCCGGCTGGATCACAGACCCGGTGTCCTCCCTTTTTAAACGGAAGAACATTCTCTCTATGGCTGTGATTGTCGTTCGCTCGGAAACGAACCCGCAATGGTTGAGCCACCTAAGTCGTTTATGTTTGTTACTCATCTTCTTTACACCTTTATTATAACACCCTATGTGGGTGGGAACGGTGGAAGTTGTGTCTATTTTGTAAACGTTTACAAAAGGGTTCATACGGTTTTTGATGAATAGGTAAGGAAGAATGATCCATCTATTACTCCAAAGGAGAGGAAATCATGCTGGAATCTGTAGACTTATCCTTGAGCATAGACAAACAGCAGTACAAAAAAGAACTGAAGGAGACACAACTGCAGTTACTTCAGCTGCAGCGCCCCATCTACGATCAGCAGTTAGGGGTGATCATCGTCTTTGAAGGCTGGGACGCTTCCGGGAAAGGAGGGGGCATCAAGCGGATTACGAGTGGACTCGATCCCCGAGGCTTCGAGGTCCATGCCATCGGCGCACCTTCTACTAATGAAAAACGTCACCATTACCTTAAAAGGTTCTGGAATAAGCTCCCTCCCTATGGGAAAATAGCCATCTTTGACCGGTCGTGGTATGGACGGGTGCTTGTAGAGCGGGTCGAAAATTTCGCATCGGGACAGGAATGGAACCGAGCCTACGGTGAGATCGATCAATTTGAACAGCTTCTTTCCGAAGACCGCTATGTGGTGATTAAGATATGGATGCACATATCAAAAGAAGAACAGCTCAGACGATTTCAAGAACGACAATCCGACCCATTGAAAAAATGGAAAATCACAGACGAAGACTGGCGAAACCGGTCCAAATGGGACATGTATGAAGAAGCGGTAGAAGATATGTTCCACTATACTTCTGCTCCTGAATGTAAGTGGCACATTGTCGAAGGCGAAAATAAGCATTTTGCCCGGGTGAAGACCAATCGGATCATTATCCAGGCCATTGAGAAAAGGCTGCAGCACGTCCCTTCTCACCAAATTCATAAGTGAGGATGGTAAAAAAACAATCCCTGACACAAATGTCAGGGATTGTTTTTTGAAGTCATTCCCTTTTTTCCTTCACGATGTACATATGATAAGAGTCATGAAAGGCAGGGTACTCTGTATAATCATCACAAAGGATTTCCCAGTCGAAATCCATCTCATTCAGCACGCGCTTCAGATGACCCTCCCTCTCTTCTCCCTGAATCATGAAAGTGGCAAGGATGCCGCCGTCCCGCAGCTCGGATGCGACACGTTGAATCAGCTTTGTTTCTTTTTCCCGGTCTCTTTTATAAAAATGCAGGATGGAATCAAGCAGGACAATGTCGTGGTCCCGGGATACCGGGTACGCATACAGATTTCCTGCCACCCCTTCGACGGCCAGCTGCTCATCACGGGCGGAATGGTTCATCTGCTCAAGGCCGACCGTTGATATGTCCACCCCTGTCACTGTATAGCCTAACCTTCCTAAACAAAGGGAGTCCCTCCCCTGCCCGCATCCTAAATCCAGCACGTGTCCTTTCGGTTCATAGGACTCAAAGAACTTGATGAGTCCTGGATAAGGGTCACCGAAGTATTGCGGTTCTTCATAATAATGGTCGTAGGTGGGTTTGGTCATCCTTGTCCTCCTAAATCAGTCATATCGTTCCTAGATTAATATCCTTTCGTGATTCCTTACTGCAAACATTCCGAATATTTCCATCGACCAGGGCATACAGGTTCGTTTCTCCTGCCCATATTCTAATTAACATGCGGCTTTAAGGTCTAGTGGCAAACAGCTTTCTACACCTTTCTTTAAACTCCGGCGCACCTCCATAGGAGGGGTGCCGGATAGGAACGTTTTTCATTCCATACTGATTCAGTTTTTCTTTCGCATATTTCCCAATACAAACTACCTTACTATTGGGTGGACAGTAGTCTAACAAGCATTTCAAATACTCTACGCCTGCTCTTAATTCATCCGCACTTGGAGGCCGGTTGGAAAGCAGCCCTTTTTGTTCTTGATAAGGATGGAAGGGGAAGACATTCCAAAAAATCACCTTGTAAGAATCTATGTTATTTTCAAGGAGTGTTTTCCATACAATAGAAGCTGTCGGCTCACTGAAACCTGCCTTTCTCCAAGAATTTCTGAAGCCTGGATAATCTGATTCTGGATGGCTGGTCCGCTGCCCCGCTTTTCCTCTGAAAACACCCTGATGCCCTATGTCAGGATGAGTACCAGTAATGATTCTTTCCGATGTCATTGGAATCCCTGAAAAACGTCCACCCTGATACCCTAATGCTTCTGCTACAAAGATATACTCTGCTGTTGTTTTTCTCTGTTCTAAATACCTGGTGAGATGTTCTACTCTTATCGATGGCGCTTCAGGGTGGATATCAAGGTGTTCCGAGTAATCCTTCCATGGGTTAAACACTCCAGCATCCGTACGGTGTGACTTCATCTCGTCAATGAAATTCAGCATACCCTCACCCTTCCTTCTGCTCTTATGGCCAAATACCCTGACGACCTTGTTAACGATTTCAACAAAATGGAAGGATTTCCTTTTCTTTTATTGGAAATCAATATGTGAACATAGGCACGTCACCTCTGTTCATGGTATGGTGAAGAAAATAAACGCATACAAAACACAGCCCCCCTTCCCTACCCACAAAGGAGGAATGCTCCGTGGAACATAACCGCGAAGAAGAAGTGATTCGTAACTATCAAAAAGGCGAAAAAATGATGATCCTGGTTTTTGCCCAGTGGTGCATCAACCATGATCTCGATCCCATCGCCATTTATACAGAAGCCTATCCCTACCAGGAGAAGAATAAAGAGTTGATTGAAGCGTTGGATCTGACTGTTCCAAAGAAGGAATCCGATCTCATTGATTCGGAAACGATTTTGGAGGTCCTTTCCCTTTATGGAAATGACGACCTTGCTTTTGTCGTCTCTGATTACATCCATCGTAAACATCTAAAATAACCTTTAAAAAACGGTACCTTCCCCAGCGGATTCGGGTACCGTTTTTACATTTCAAGGCGGCCACATAGGAAGTTGATATAAATTCATGAAACATTCGCCCATGTTCTTACGTATATTCATAGTAAGAGATTCATAGATTCCCCGGAATATATGGTATTCTTGAAGTAATCTATAAACTTAAAGCCACGGAAATTAGGAAAGATGAAAAAAGGGGCTGACAATGCATGGACAACCTCTACTCTTCTACGCTGGAGTATTTGGAAAGAGCATTCATGCCGCATACATCCGAATATCAGCGCTATATCGATTTTCAAACGATGAGGGATATGAAGCAGGTCATCAAAGAGAAACGGCCGGTTTATTTCGATCTGGAGACCAAAGAGCTGGCGGAAATGAACAAAAGATACATTCTGGATGGGTTTTGGAACGGCATATTTTTCACCGCCGTCCTTCCAACCTCCAATACATTCAAAGGGGCGATCGAGTATTACGGCAAGCCGCCGAAAATGTTGATCGGCCGGTTTGAAATGGACGAAGAACGCAGACACTTTTCCCCCACGTTTCTAAAGGAAGAGTTCAGCAGGAAAAAAGTGCTCGGAGACACATTACGAGATTTTTCAGGGATTTTGTTTACCTATTTGAATACGTACGTCAACGATATGGACGTATCCATAGAAACTACAACCTTTGAAGATTTTGAGAACCCCATATTTGAGGAATGGGAATTTCCATTTCTCGAAAAGCATCACGATCTTCAGAAGGAGTGGGCTTCTTTAAAGGAGCGGACAGCAAACCAATTCAAACGCCTGGACGAACTCGACGTCGAAGACCAATACGCTCTCGAGACGATGATGGATAAAGACGTTCCTGACTTTATCGCGTCGTTCCATCGATTGTCTGATGAAAATAAGGAAAACCGGAAGCATGAACTAGTGGAGACGATGTATGATTTGAGTCGGTTCATCGAAACGCTGGAACGGAAAGAAGAAGAAAGCTACGCGCAGAACTTCGCCAGAAGCAAAGGGATTATCGCTTCCAAGTACAACAAAGAGGATGAAAACTTCCTCTCCAGGAAGTGATCGTTTTGAGCAGCCGGCTGTTTTGTTTTTCTTGAGAAGACAGAATCGCATACAGGAGGTAGGACTATGAGCAACCATTCCACCTATAGGGACAAAGAAGCGGAACTGAACCATCAGGACCTGCGGGAAGCCATGACGCTGATTAAAAAAGAAGATCTCGATCGATTGAATGAGGAAGCAGAAACCTATGCCGGAAGATTCGATGCATCCAGGGACGACTCCTTGTCCGATGTGATGAGAGAACTCGGAGACCTCGGAGAAAAAGAACAGCGCGTCGCCGGCGAGACGATGGAAACGTTGAAGCGCCCGGTCAACGACCTTATGACCAAGGGCAATAACGACATTCCCCAGACACTGCAGGAACTGGAAGCGATCGTATCGGACCTTGATCCGAAGCGTACGGAAGGAAACGGCGTCCAGCGGTTTTTTTATAAACTAAGTAAAAAGAAACCAATTGACCGCTACATGAAAAAGTACGAAACCGTCGACTCGAAAATCGATACCGTCGTCCGCAGCCTGCTTGCAGGGAAAGACCGTCTTGAAGAAGACAGCGTCGAACTGCAGCTCATCAAAGAAAACGCCCAGAAGCGTATTTATGACCTGGACAAGCAGATCTATCTAGGAAAAAAATTGTTCGAGCTGTTGAAGGAAAAAGAAGCGACGGGTGAGTACGACCTTGCGCTGATCACCGAAGGCAAAGAGAAAATCATTACGCGTACGAGAAACATGACGCAGATGAAGAGTGTGCTGCATCAAAGTGTTTCCTCTGTTGATATCATTAAGAAAAACAATGAAAAGCTGAAGGAATCCATCCGCAATGCGGTAACGCTGACGAAAAATATCATTACCGTCTCCGCCTCCATCCAGCTCGCCTTGAGCAATCAGCGGAAAGTGATCGATACAGTGAACGGCGTGAATAAAGCGACCGAAGAAATGCTGCTCTCAAACTCCAGGAACCTGAAAGAAAATGCGGAAGAGACGACACAGATGATGGAGAATCCAGCCATCAGTATGGAAGCTCTTCAGGAATCCTTCGATAACGTATTTGAAGCACTGAAGACGACCGAGCAGTCGTCGGAGCGGATTATCGCTTCAAGTGAGCAGTTTATTGAAGAGATGGACGCCTTGAATGAAAATGTGCGGAAGAAATTATCACAGACCACCACTCAAAGAGCGCTTCGTGACTGAAGCGCTCTTTGTCTGTGCATGGCCGGAAACTGAAGTTCATCGCGTACAAGCAATATCCGAGCCGATGCATATCTTTAGTTCGCAAGCACCTTTTTCTGAAAGGTGTTTTTTTATGGGATTCTTAGTTATGAAAATACAGTTGCACATCCAATACTGTATGACATATACTATGAGTAGATAGTGTTTGTCGTACAGTATACAGAGGAGTGAAGATTTTGAGTCAACTATTGAACTCACTGCTGACCGAACAACGGAGGGGAAATCTGACGTTAGCGGTTTTGAGCCAGCTGCGTACGCCGCAATATGGATACTCTCTCGTAAAACGATTAGAAGGCTCGGGCATCACCATCGAACAAAGCACGCTTTATCCTCTACTGCGCCGGTTGGAAAAAAAAGACCTCGTTACGAGCAGCTGGGATACGTCAGAATCCCGTCCCCGGAAGTATTATGTACTGAGTGATTACGGGGAAGATATTTTTCAAACCTTGAAGGAAGAATGGAAAAAAGCGACGAACGAATTGTTCCAACTACTGGAGGAGGAGAACAATGAAATGGATTGAGGTCTACTTACAAGAAGTTGAGCGCCGGCTTCCAGAAAAGAACCGGGAGGACATCCTGCTTGAGATCCAATCGACCATTCAGGATATGCTTCCAGAGAACCCTTCCGAAAATGACGTCAAAGACGTCCTTCAGGAACTGGGCGACCCTGTAAAGCTCGCCCAAGGATATAGTGAAAAGCCGATGCATCTGATCGGTCCCCGTTATTATGATCTTTATATCTCCCTCATCAAATTGATTCTGCCGATTGCGATTACCGTCTCATTAATCACTCTACTCGCTGAAAATATCATCGGGAACGTTGAGGAAACGAGCTTGATTGGGATGATTCTCTCCATACTTGGTAAAGGTCTATGGCTGATCCTTTCAGTAGGCATGCAGGTCTTTTTCTGGATCACGGTCATATTCGCCCTGATCGAGCGTGTGGATTTCAGCTCAGAAGACGAAGAACCGACGTCTTCCCGTAAAGAATGGACACCGGAAAAACTGAAAAAAGTCTCTCACACCCCAAAGAAACGTGCGATATCCCAATGGGAAGTTTATGGGGCCATTATTTGGACAGCGATCTGGGCCACTGTCTACTTCCATGCCGACCAATTGTTAGGGATCTATGAAAACCAGGGAGAAGGACTGACCTACATCACCCCGGCTTTGAACCAGGATGTCCTGCTCAGCTATTGGCCAGGGATTGTCCTTGTCATCGGTTTAGAAATTGCATTAGCTCTTTATAAGCTGTTGAAGAAAGAATGGAGCAAAGATGTCGTTTGGTTCAACACGATTCAGGAACTCCTGTCTATAGGTATCTTCGTTTGGATCATTACGGATGAAAGACTCTTTCAATCAGCCTTCATCAACTACATCTCTGATCTTTTCCAATGGAATTCCGCTCAAGTCGCGGATGGTCTGGCTTGGAGAATCGCCGCCATTTTTATCATTTTTGCTGTATGGAACATCATTGACGGCTTCATCAAGTACAAAAAAGGCGTGAAGAAGACTAAGCTGAAGCATGAATTCGGTAAATAGGACAAAAAAAGGTGCCCCCGGGAAGCATGGGTCACCTTTTTTTGTCTAAACTAAACTATTTATGCTGATCATTACAAAAAGAGAATTCAATCTTTTAGGAGTTTCCTTATTCATCCCCTCTTCACCGAAATTACATCAAATTTTGAAACCAGAACCCAATCCCCGTGCCTATGTAGTTTCCAATGATGTACCCGAGCGTACCAACAAGAAGAATCGGCACGATCAGTTTATGCCAGCCTTTGGCAATCGCCATGGCTGCGGCTGTTGTCGGACCTCCCATGTTTGCATTACTTGCAAGAAGGATTTCTTCTAAATTGAATTTAAACAGTTTCCCCAACACCAGGGAAAACAGCACATTCATCAGAACAATGATTAAAACAAAGACCAATAACAGCGGTGATGTGGTGAATACGATGGCGATGGAAGCCGGTACCCCGATGACGACAAAAAATAAATAAATCAAGAACGTCCCAATTTCCTGTGTTCCTTTGATGCTTTCGAATTGTCTGGGGAACAAAGAAACAACCAGCACTGTCAGTGTCGTAAGCATCAGATAACGATCTCCAATGATACCGCCCAGCACCTGATAAATGATGTTTACATCCTCCCCACCAGGAAGGACCCCAGCAAAAAAGTCAGCGAGATTAAAGGATACTGTAACAAGGGCGAATGCACTCGCCACGCTGATCGCAATATCTTTTAAGGATATTTCTTTTCCTTTCCAGAAAGAAGCGGCCTGCGTTTCACTCTCATCTCCAGCAACGCCCGATTCCACCTCATCAATATGAGGGGTTCTGAATATGTCACGGAAGAATGAAAATGTTGGGATAGCCATCAAAACAAAGAAGAAGGTGGCCATCATCATATTGTCTGCAACCACGGTAGCCGAAACAAGTTCACTTGGCGTCTCGAATTTTGCTGCCATGGCGGCAAAGTTTACGCCACCACCTGTATAAGACCCTGCCATCATGGCACCGATCTTATCCAAATGGGGAATCACATCTCTTAAAAGCATAAACGAGATGATCGTACCTGCGACCGTACCGATCGAACTTAACAGGAAAATCGTCAGCATCCGTCCGCTTTCCTGCCAAACTTTCTTGATATTCGCCTGAAACAATAGTAACGGTATCGCCAGTGGTACGACATAATTCCATACAGCATCATACACACTCGACTCAAGCGGGATCACATTTAAATTGGCTAATACCATAGCCCCGATCAAGGCTATAATGGCTCCGGAAATTTTCGATGCCCATTTGTACTTTTGCTCCAAATAAATACTGATGGCCGCCCATCCTGTCAGAAACGACCAGAGCGCCCACGTATTGTCTGACGATATGAACGTATGATCCAATTGATTCACCTCTTTGTTTTGTTTTCAAATAAGACTACATCAATCATTTTTCCTTATTTTGGTTGACTATCATTATACATGAAGCTGGAAACAGTATTAAGGCAATCTATTATTCAACTCTTCTGTGAGAAGCCGCGGATTTACATAAACGAAGGTGCTTTTCTACTAAAAGCTGTAGGAGACATCTGTTTCTTCATAGATTTTATGCTCTCCGTCAACTACATCCACTCAGCTGTTAAAAGCTTTAACATCCTATCAATCCTTGCCTTCCTTCCTTTTTGACGAGTTGTCCGAACATCTCTATAATTAATCCCTATGTGCCATAAACGTCTTATAACCAGAGGAGCATTCGTTTTCTGAACGTCTAAAGAACAAAACCATTATCCATCAACGTCTTCACAATATATTAACTATCACAGGTTAAAAAACCTAGGGGGAAAATAATGAACGAAAAAACGGACAGGAAAACAAGAATTGACTGGATTACATTCAGCATCAGCGGAGGCTTTCTCGTCTTATTTTTACTGATGTCTCTTTTAAACAAAGACCTCACGGGAGAATGGATCTCAAGCTCATTCGACTTTTCTGTTACATTCTTTGGTGTCTTCTGGCAGCTGCTGCTGCTTGCTACCTTCGTAGTAGGCGTTGCGCTTGCCTTGTCGAAATATGGAAAAGTGAAATTAGGAAAAAAGGATACACCTGAAAACGGATGGTTCCGCTGGGTCTCGATGATTCTTTGTACACTGCTTGCCAGTGGCGGAGTCTTCTGGGCTGCCGGAGAACCGATCTATCACTTTTTAACAACCCCACCACTGTTTGCTGATGAGGGAATGACAAGGGCACAAGCCGTCGTCCCAGGCTTAGCGCAGAGCTTTTTCCACTGGGGCTTTACCGCATGGGCTTGTTTAGGAACTGTCGCTACCATCGTTCTGATGTATGCGCACTACCATAAAGGGTACCCGCTAAAACCACGTGCGATCTTGTATCCGATGGTCGGCGAGAAAATTTTCAACAAGAAAAGTGTTGTCGGGGCAGCTGCTGACATCGTCTCTGTCATTGCTGTTGCCGCTGGAACCATTGGACCGATCGGCTTCTTAGGCTTACAAGTCGGTTATGCTCTCAATTATTTATTCAATATCCCGGACACTCTGTTTGCGCAGTCCCTCGTCATTATTTTTCTCGTGACGATCGCTGCCGTTTCAGCGGCTTCCGGTGTAGATAAAGGGATTCAACTGCTCAGTCGTCTCAACGTAGGATTTGCTGTTGTTCTGATGATCGGCATGCTTATTCTCGGACCGACGATGTTCATCATCGATTCATTCGTGGCCGCCGAAGCTTTCCAGATACAGAACTTCCTGCGGATGAGTCTTTACCGCGGAGATAGCGGCTGGCTCGGTTATTGGACCGTCTTCTTCTGGGGCTGGTTCCTCGGTTTCGGACCGGCAATGGCGATGTTCATCAGCCGTATTTCCAGAGGCCGTACCATTCGCCAGCTGATCCTTGCCGTAGCGATCCTTGCTCCGATCGTAAGTAACTTCTGGTTTGCCGTTGTCGGAGGCTCCGGTCTGTTTTACGAACTGGAATCACCAGGAGCCGTTTCAACCGCTCTCAATGAAACAGGCATGCCTGCCGCTGTTATGGCGATTATGGAGCAAGTACCATTCGGAATGGTCATGGCTGCAGGCTTCTTGATTGTCACGATCATTTTCGTCGCAACAACCGCCGACTCCATGTCTTATTCCGTCGCCGTCACACTTACAGGTGATACCCACCCGCCACGTGTCCTGCGCGTGTTCTGGGCCTTGTTGTTTGGAGGCATTGCCGCAGCACTTCTAGGTATTGGGGAAAGCAGTATCCAAACGCTGCAGAACTTCATCGTTGTCACCGCTGTTCCCGTTTCACTGTTGTTGCTGCCACCTGTCTGGCTCGCACCGAAAGTGGCGAAACAGATGGCGAAGGAGCAGGGATTGATTGCTGAACAAAGTGCCCCTGTATCGGTTGAAGAAAAAGAACGTAAAACATCATAAATGCATTCAAAGCCGCTATTCTTATCTATACGATAGAGTAGCGGCTTTTTTGGAAATCCTGCCGAATCGCCGATTCAACTTTATTAATAAATCATTGACTTATATGGAAGAAAATATAAAATTACTAATAAGATGTCCGTATTGCCTGTATGTTGCTTCACTACTTTTTAAGGGGGAAACTTATGAACCGTTCACTCTTCATCCTGTTTGTCAGTGTCTTCTTGATGGCTTTAAGCGCCTGTGGTACAGAAGAAAGTTCAGGATCAGATACCACTGCTGATGATGCTTCAAGTACAGAAGAAACAGAACAAGGTACGGATACTGAAAGCAAAGAGACCGATGCTCCTGAAACCATGACGGCAGAAGAAAACGAGAATAAGGATGCCAAGGTTGGGGATACAGTCACATCTGAAGCCGGTGAACAAACGATGGTCAGCCGCACCGACGATGTCGGAACATTTGAAAGCGGCCCTATTAGCCTTACTATTGAAAAGGTCAATGGAGTCTCCGGCACCTTAAAAGGTGAAGCCGCAGCTCTTATGGATAAGGAAGAAATCGAATACATCCAAGTCGATATGAAAACAAGCAATTCCTCCGAGGATCATATTACCTTTTATGCTTCCCAGGCTGTGATGACTACGAATACGGGAGAACAGTTGGAGCCTGACATGCTTATGAGTGACCATATTGACGGGGAGTATTTAGGGCAAGTGAACAAAGAAGGCACATCATTCTACTTCCTGAAAAATTCAAAAGCTGAAGATGTGGAGTCGATTACGCTGTACTACAGCGCAGCCCTGAATGAGAACTTCGAGGATATCGGAGAAGAAATTGAAGTGGACGTAAACCTGAATAAATAATACATTCCATTACGAAAAAGCTCCCTTGATCTTCAAGGGAGCTTTTGTATTTACTATCTTTTTTCGGACCAATCGTTTATACGTTTTTAAAGGACAACGTATCCGATTTAAATATCAGGAGAAGGTTCCCCCGCCTCCCATGGGCGGATTGTCTCTTGGTCCTGTGTGCCTTGTATTCTCTTCATAGACCTTTTCTCTTCCTCTTTTTTGATGCTTATTCAGTTCATCGCCGTAAAATCGATTGGTATTCCTTCCGAATTTGTCCCGGATCATTCCCCATAAAATAGGCAGACCGAGCAAACTCAGAATGATCAGCAGAAACGCGCCTCCACTCATGTCCTTCCACCTACTTTCGCTTTGTTACTTATCTATACGAACAGATGGAGGATCAGGTTTCATCCTCTATTGGATCATCACAGGAAGAGTGTACGAGCCGGTTCCATTTTCCCATTCAGCAAAAACTTCGATAATATATCGGCCTTCTGATTCGGGAAGAGTTACCTGCTCATTTTCAATTGGAAGCTGCTCCTGCCTTCCTTCATCATCCCAGATAAAAGCAGAGAGTTCCGGTGTTTTTCCACTGCTGAATGTGATCACTGCTGTCTTGTCATCGCCTGAAGGTGCCGCTTCGACATTTTCGGCAATCTCGTAAGGTGTTCCGGCATCCGCTGTCACTTGGCTGTCCGAGAACAACCCTTCATTGGTCCATTCATACGTGCCTTTCGCCATCTCCGTCACTTCTTTATTCATAGTCATAAAACCGTCCGGCGGTTCTGAAGTTCCGGAGCAGGCTGTAAGCAGCACCCCTGTTAAAATTATCAGCCATAAAGCTGTTATCTTTTTCATTTCTCTCACCTCTGAAGTTTACTCTACCTATAAAGAGTACACCATTTTGCGGAGGTATGGATAGTTCAAAACACATATCAAGCATTCGTTCTTATATGAGTAGCTATTCTACGTATAAAAAAGCACCACACTCGTCGAGTGCGGTGCTTTTTATCCGTATACAGCAGAGGCCGGACTTACTTTTTGCTGCGTTTTTTAATGGTGTAGTTCTTATGAGCAACAACAGTCTTTTCGAAGTCAAAATTGCGCTCGTGGAAATCTTCCATAATGGTCAGGTCACAGACCACGGAGTTTGCCGGATTCGTAGAAGTAACGACAGCTTCAAGCTGCTGGCCGTCCCTTTTGAAGGTAATGATATCCCCTTCGTTTGCTTTATTTTCTTCTTTTATTTTCTCTGCTTCTTCTGCTTCTTTCTTGTTAAAGGCAGCATCTACAAGGCCTTTACTTAGGTTTTCATCAGCCATGGGAATTCCCCTTCCTATTGAGTGTAGTTTCGGTTTCGCTTATGCCATGATTCAGGCACAGGTTTCCTTTATCCATACCCTTAATCACGGCATCTCATTCGCTCTGCTGATTTTAACAAACATGTTTTTTCATAATGTCTGATTTTCAGCACCGTTCACACTGTACAATAATTCGGGCCGGGTACGAAAGTCATCAGCTTTAATGAAGACTATATACCTTCTCGATTTGCTTGATCGTTGTTTTAATACTTCAGAAGTTTATGAGTCTTACTTTTCTTTCTTCTCCAACCATTTTACACACTCCACATGTCCGGAGTGTATGTGGCAATACAATGAGGTGCCGGTGAGTTCACCTAATATTTCAGCGTACAATGTGCAAAAAGTCATATACTCTAACCTTGAGCGCGAATAAATTAACAAGTAATACTTTTGTATATTTTCTTAAGACAATTTATCAATCCATTCTTGAATGTTAACATCATTATTTGGTTGTGTTCTTCCCCAAACAGTTGTGTAGTTTACCTGTTTAAGGATTTTGATAAGTGATTCGATATCTGAAGGATTGTTTTTCGTGTACATATATAGTTTTCTTAAAGTCTTATCTTGAGGCTTACCATTACTTACTTTTTTTATAGAAAGCAAGTGTACTTTATCACCTTCATCAATTGCCCCAGTTTTATTGACAATACTTACGTTCCCTTTTATTAGTTCCACTTTTGAGCTTGCAGGTATATATTCAGGAATACTCGCATTAAATTCCCCCATGAATCTACTAAAACTAAAAGGAGTTCCAGCACCTTCATTAAGCTGCAATTCCTCAACTATACTACTTCTAAGGAACTGATTGGGGTAAATATAAAAATCCCCCTTTGAATGATTGCCATACATTTTTGTATTTACCATTCTTTTAGTATTCCTTAAGTATAAGAATATTTTATCTTTTGTACTATCATCATCTTCAGCAAAAAAACTCATAAACAGAAATCTCCCTTTACCAATACGGGATTCAAATACAATCGTGTTAGTCTCTTCTTCAGCTTGCTTATACACATTAATTAACTTTGTAAGATTATATCTTTCGCCCAACCTAAGTCACTCCTTTTGATTATTCCTCTACACAAATTAAAATTCAATGCATTAAAAGTATTTACCTCTGTATAATCATTTACTATTTAATAATAATTATATCCATACTGCGGCTACTGAAGGAGCATTTCTTGCATGAAAAAGAGCCCCCTCATAAGGGGCTCTTTAAATTATTAAAAATTGGATACTTTTAGAATTACAGTATAACTAGTGGAGCTATGCATAATAACTTGCTGTACTTCTGCGGTTTCATAACCCATAGTAGTTTCGTATTTTTCCACTAATTCATTAAGACCATCTGCTAGTGAACCGTGAACCTCAGGTAAATCCACAAAGAACTGATCCCAACTCATAATAACCCCTCCTTTAAACGAACTATATTCTTACATTCGACAAAAGGATATTTTTTCCTTTTTATTCTTTTCATAAAAAGCATCGTTTTTCCTTCATTATTTAATTCTACTCGGTCCTAGTGAGCATTATCTGCTTCTTCCGTAACCTTCTCTATTGGCAAAGCTAAAAAAGACATTTCCATATTTGTTGTGATTTGATTTATAATGTTTCCTTCACTATCAATATTAGCATTCATAGTTTTCAAGTTTATCCCTCCAGATACCATTCTGCTACACAGCCCCCATGTACTCCTGATTGACCAACTCGGAGTCTTAAATAAACGGCTTTCTCGCTTTAGTCAGGTGTTCCTAAATCTATAGTTACCTTTAACTCAAAAAAAACACATGAGTGATCAAAATATGACCATTCACGTGTTTTCCTCTTCTTAAACCCTATGACTTAGAGCTCAAATACGTAACATACTTCACGTGTCCAGAGTGTATGTGGCAATATAATGGGATGTCGGCGAGTTTACCTCTTATCAAATTAACGCATAGGGGGGCAGGCACTGCAATAAGTTTTATATCCACATCGTTGACATACAGATTGCAATTCTTTAGATTCATCACCAATTCTATTCATATAATAAACTTTGTGAAGTGTTTTCTTGTTAGTACATTTATTTACACACTTTCTCTTCTTATATAAATTAGCTTGCATTACCGAATTATTATTCAAAAAAATTTCATATACTAATAATATAGTCGCAACCACAGTTAGTATATTTGGGTGTATTGGGGAAATGCTTAAGCCTAATAATATAAAATGTTCTTTTAGAAATGCTGTGGTATAAATCAACCCTAAAAATACAACCAAAAACCACGCAATTTTTTTTGCTTTAGCATATTGTATATGCCTACTAATATTATTAATTGAAGAATACATAATAGATAGAATGGCCAATACATAAGAAAAGTTAACAAGTAATTCACTATCTTCATTACCAAACGATATATGTAAATATACATTAAACCAAAGTACAAGCATCACTAATGACATGATAAGCATTATACATTTATTTCTTTGATTTAATACAGTTTTTGTAATAAAAAACATAAGAATGGATCCCAAAATAACTTTTAACCATTCAAAGTTTGGCAAGAGCATTTCATTAAAATAATTCCATACTTCTCCATTTAGTAAAAACCTAAAATCACTCAGAAAAACCAAGAACAAATATGAATAAATAGAAGCAAATTGTAAAGTTAAAAAAAACAATATAGGGAGTATAATCGCTATTAGATTATTAAGTGTTCGACGTGACATTGGACTTATGTTTTCCTCCTTTCACATATAGGTTACAGTTTAGCAAAACGTATCTTAATACCTCCTTACTCTCAGTTATACTAGGAGTTCCACTTATTACTATTTATAGTTTAATAGGGACAGTAATTCTGCTTAATGCAAAACACAATCCCTCTTTAATTATATAGCACTTTACGTAATGATTTCCTTTGAAAATTCCTTTATCCATTCTTCAAATTTTCACAGTTTGTACTAAAGTACTATATCCAACAATACGACCTCTTCTGTCCTAAAAATCTTTTTGTTTCTAGAGACAAGGGGAGGTGTCAAGGGCGTTTAATTATATACAAAATCGTCGGGTTAAAATTATACAAGTCTGCCGCCTTATTCGGCAGACTTGGCTTTCATCCTGAAGCTTGGACCGTCAATTGAAAATACCCTTGAGTGGTGAAGCAGCCGATCCAATATTGCTGTCGCAATAATTCCGTCTCCCAACACTTCTCCCCACTGGCTAAACGTCTTGTTGGACGTTAAAAAAATAGAGCTATTCTCATATCTCCGGCTTATTACTTGAAATAAGTAATGGCCTCCGTTATCCGATAGATTTAAGTATCCCATTTCATCGATAATCAGGAGGGAGGGCTTAGCGATTCCTCTCATTTTCTTATCCAATTTCCCTTGGGCATCTGCTGTCTATAGTGACGTAACGAGCTCCTGTGCTGTCATGAAATATGTCTTCAAACCTTTACTGGTTGCCTCGAGGGCAATTGAAACCGCAAGGTGTGTCTTGCCCACTCTAGGAGGCCCAAGAAAAATTAAATTCTGGTTTTGTTCGATAAAGCTGAGATTCATGTATTCTTCGATGTCCCTTTTGGACAAACCGTTAATACGTTGAAAGTCAAACGTATCTAAAGTTTTCTTAAAAGGTAAGCGAGAGAGCTTAAGTAGAGTTTGTCTACTTCGCTCTATTCGTGCTTGATTCTCCAATTCTAATAGTCGCTCAAGAAAGACGTGATATGGTATATTATCTTTAGAAGCTTCTTCCGTGAGGGTACGCCACTCTGATTGAATGGTAGATAATTTAAGTGAATCACAGTATGTATCAATGACTTGATTCATCACTTTCACTCGCCCTCTCCAAGCAATTGGTCGTAGACGCTTAGAGGGCGAACAGCGACCTCTATATCTGATGCAGCGTGGAAGGTGCCAGCCTTTGAACGCTGCTTTTTTCTTATCTGTTCGGAGAGTGGTAGGATCTTATCATCCTTTGTATAAGCTAAAATGGCCTCCCCACGATGAAAAACAATGATCTCCCCATCAAGTGTTTCCTTAATCATTACTTCTTGCCCCGCATAAGGGGAGTTCATGAGTATTTTCCGAGCGTGATAATTCATAACGCCGTCTTTTCCTATCTTTCGATAGGTTAGATAACTCACTTCATACTTTGTTGGAAGATAATCGAGAGATTCTTTCATCCAAAGTTCCACAAGCTTTCGTTCTGTCGTAGAGTGAACACGTTGATTCGCTCTTTCTTCGACCCACCTCATTAATGTACGATTCAATTCCTGTAAGGATCGGACGGATGACGTCTCTAACTAGCCATTCATATACCCTATGAATCGTTCCACTTTTCCTTTGTTCTGAGGACGATAAGGTCGGTGGACCTACGGTGCGAATCCATAATGATCGACGAAGTCTAAGAACTTTTCATTCCACTCAACTTCAGAACCACTTCTTCGATTTATTATTGTCCTCATATTTTAGACTAAAGAGGAGTAATGCGACAGAAAGCTAACGCTATACCATTACAAAAAGGGATTCCAAAATTAGGAATCCCTTTTTGTGTATATATCAAGTTCTTTTCGTTAGAATTTATTGTTACTCATAGAACTTTTTTTGTTGGTTACACTTTCTTCTCCAACCACGTCACACACTCCACGTGACTCGTCTGCGGGAACATATCCACTGGCTGGACCTCTTTCGTCTCATAGCCGCCATCTTCCAGCACTTTAAGATCTCTCGCAAGCGTCGATGGGTTACAGGACACATAAACGATACGCTCCGGTTCCATATCAAGCATCGCCTTCAACAGCTCTTCGTCACAGCCTTTACGCGGTGGATCGACAACGATCACATCTGGACGAAGCCCCTGGTTGCGCCACCATGGCATCAGCTTTTCTGCTTCACCAACGAAGAAGTCTGCGTTGTCCATCTTGTTGAGACGCGCATTCTTTTTCGCATCGGTGACGGCTTCCGGTACGATTTCAACGCCATACACTTTTTTCGCTTTCTGGGCGAGGAAAAGAGAGATCGTTCCGATACCGCAGTAAGCGTCAATGACAGTTTCGCCGCCTCTTAAATCCGCATATTCCAACGCTTTATCATACAACGTTTTCGTCTGAGTCGGATTGACCTGATAGAACGATTTTGGTGAGATCATGAATTTGATGTCACCGATTGTATCGTAAATGTACTCATCGCCCCAGAGGACGCTCGTTTCTTTTCCTAGAATGACATTCGTTCTCGCGCTGTTCACGTTATGAACGATGGATTTCACATTTGGAAATGCATCACGGATTTCATTGATCATTTCATCTTTATGAGGCAGTTTTTTCGTTTTCGTTACGATAACGATCATAATGTCATTCGTGTTCTGTCCTGTACGCACCATGATGTGACGCAGCACACCTCGGTGGGTCTGTTCGTCATAGGCATCCAGGCCGTGCTTGGATGCGATACGGCGTACGGTTTCCACCATGCGGTCGTTCACTTCGTCCTGGATCAGACACGTATCCATATCAATGATGTTGTGGCTGCGCTTTTGATAGAAGCCGGTCATCAACTCACCGTCTTCCTTCTGTCCGACCGGGATCTGCACTTTATTGCGGTAGCGCCACGGATCTTCCATCCCCATCGTCGGGTGGACAGGCACATGCTCCAAGTGTCCGATTTTCTTCATGTTGTCTTTGACCTGCTTCTGCTTCATATCGAGCTGCATCTGGTAGCTCATATGCTGAAGCTGACAGCCTCCGCACTGATAAAATACATCACACGGCGGCTCCACACGGTGTTCACTTTCCTCACTCACCTTCAAGAGCTTCCCGAAGCCAAAGTTCTTTTTCACTTTCACGACCTTCACATCAGCCGTTTCGCCGGGAAGGCCATACGGTACGAAAAGCGGATAGCCATCAACTTTCCCTACCCCATTGCCTTCATGTGTCAAATCCTCAAACGTCACTTGTATCGTCTCATTCTTCTGTACAGGCGGCTTCACCTTCGCCATCATTCATCCGTCCTTTATCTATATACTCTAACCGTAGTTTATCATATCTTTTAGTGCGGAGTCGCCCCGATTAGCTGCGACAAGCATAAGAACAGCGGAACTGAAAAGCGTTCTTCCTTTTCAGAGCCGATGGACTTATGACCTCGAGCAGCTGGGCGGCGCAGCCGGATATCCCTAAGTGCGGAGTCGCCTCCGCAGTCTGTTTATAGAGACCTGCCGACTTCCCCCTCAAGCATTCTCCACACGAGCACTTAAAACAAAAGAAAAGAACGCCACTGTTCCAACAGCAGCGCTCCCCGTTATTCTTCTTCCTTGAACTTATCTTGCGGTACAAAAAACTCCAGATGCCTGTACAAATTGACAAATTCCCCGGGCAATAATCCACCGAATTCCCCGTCAATATTCAGCTGCATCTTTTCATCCGTCTTCACCTTCACACGGCTGGCCGTAGTATGAATGAACTTCGGATGGTTCAGGTGGTTCCCCTGAATCGCGAGTGTGGCCAGACGGGCAAACTCGGCGACGTTCATTTTTTCAATAATCATCAGGTCAAACAGGCCGTCGTCCATACGTGCGGACGGAGCCAGCTTTTCGAGTCCGCCGACCGAGTTCGTGTTACTGACGAGAAACAGCATAATTTCTCCTTCATACCATTTGCCGTCGTATTCGATCTCGACACGGGTCGGGCGGATCGATGGCAGCATCTCGATGCCTTTCAAGTAATAGGCAAGCTGACCGATCATCGTCTTCAGTTTACTTGGTACTTCATAGGAAACTTCGGTGATCTTTCCTCCACCGGATATGTTCATAAAATACTGGTCGTTCACGCGTCCGATATCGAGAGGGTGGCTGTAATCCTCAAGAATGATATCGACGGCTTTATGGATGTTTCTTGGGATGTGCAAGGCACGGGCAAAATCGTTGGTAGTCCCGACTGGAATGACGCCGAGTTTCGGTTTATGGTCCTGTTCGGCAAGTCCGTTGATCACTTCGTTAATGGTTCCGTCGCCTCCTGCGGCTACAACGACGTCGAACTCCTGCTCGACGGCATAACGGGCGGCCTTGACGGCATCGCCGGCACACGTTGTGGCATGTGCGGAGGTTTCATAGCCGGACTGTTCGAATCTCTGTAAAATGTCCGGGAGAACCTTGCGAATGAGTTCTCGTCCAGAGGTCGGGTTATATATAATTCGGGCACGTTTCATCATATGACCCCCTTTATCCAAGCTTGTTCCATCATACATCATATCTTTTTTTCCTGTTTTTGCAAACTTTATTTAGTATATGACCGTTCGTCCTAAACCATACGAAAGCACGCACCCGGGAGTGCGTGCTTCGTCCCTCTATAATTCAGTCCAGGCTTCGGCTCAGCGCTTATCCATTTCTGCCAGAATGATTTTGTTTACCATCGGCGGGTTGGCCTGGCCTTTGGTTTCCTTCATGACCTGGCCGACGAGGAACCCGAGGGCGCGGTCTTTACCATTTTTGTAGTCTTCGATGGACTGCGGGTTGTTGTCCATGATTTTCACGATGATTTCCGTCAGCTGGCCTTCATCGGAAATTTGGACAAGTCCTTTATCTTTAACGATTTTCTCTGGATCGCCGCCGTTTTCCACAAGTTCTGTGAAGACTTTCTTGGCGATTTTAGAAGAAATGGTACCGTCTTCGATCAGCTGAATCATTTTAGCCAGAGATTCAGGTGTCAAAGCAAGGTCAGACAATTCTTTATAGTGCTTGTTCATGTAGGCAGATACTTCACCCATCATCCAGTTGGACGCCTGTTTCACGTCAGCACCCTGACCAATCGCTTCTTCGAAGAAATCGGAAAGCTCTTTGCTGTTGGTGAGAACCATTGCGTCATAGGCCGGCAGCTCAAGCTCCTCGATGTAACGCTTCTTACGGGCATCCGGAAGCTCAGGGATTTCCGCGCGGATGCGCTCTTTCCACGCCTCATCAATGTAAAGCGGGACAAGATCCGGCTCTGGGAAGTAACGGTAGTCATCAGAACCTTCCTTCACACGCATCAGGATCGTTTCCTTCGTCTGCTCGTCATAACGACGGGTTTCCTGGAGGATTTCGCCGCCTTTCAGCAGTTCCTGCTCCTGACGCTTCTCTTCGAATTCCAAACCTTTTTGAACGAAGGAGAAGGAGTTCAAGTTTTTCAGCTCGGTTTTTGTACCGAATTCTTCCTGACCGATCGGACGGATGGAAAGGTTGGCGTCACAGCGCAGGGAACCTTCTTCCATCTTACAATCAGAAACGCCTGTGTACTGGATGATGTTTTTCAGCGCTTCAAGGTAGGCGTACGCTTCTTTCGGAGAACGGATATCCGGCTCGGATACGATCTCAACAAGCGGGGTGCCCTGACGGTTGTAGTCGACAAGGGAGTAGCCGTCGTCGCTGTGCGTCAGTTTACCGGCATCTTCTTCCATGTGAAGACGGGTAATACCGATGCGCTTTTTCTTTCCATCGACTTCGATGTCGATGTAGCCGTTCTCTCCGATCGGCTTATCAAACTGGGAAATCTGATAAGCTTTCGGGTTGTCCGGGTAGAAGTAGTTTTTACGGTCGAACTTCGTATCTTCTGCAATGTCACAGTTCAGGGCCATGGCAGCTTTCATAGCGAAATTTACCGCTTCTTCGTTCAGCACCGGAAGAACGCCCGGGTACCCGAGATCGATCGGGTTGACGTTCGTATTCGGGTCATCTCCGAACATGTTCGGAGACGGACTGAAGATTTTGGATTCGGTTTTCAGTTCTACGTGGACTTCAAGTCCAATGATTGTTTCAAAATTCATGAGCGCGCACCTCCAAGGGACGGGCGTTGGGTATGGTAATCGGTAGCCTGCTCGAAGGCGTGAGCGGCACGGTAGACAGTACCTTCGTCAAAATGTTTCCCGATGATCTGCAGTCCGATCGGCAGTCCTTCACTGGAGAAACCGCAAGGAATGGAGATACCAGGAACACCGGCAAGGTTGACAGGTATCGTCAAAATGTCGTTGGCATACATGGTCATTGGATCGTCCACTTTGTCGCCGACTTTGAAGGCTGGTGTCGGCGTTGTCGGTCCAACGATGACATCGTAGTCTTCGAACACTTTTTCGAAATCGTTCTTAATAAGGGTACGTACCTGCTGGGCTTTCTTGTAATAAGCATCGTAGTATCCGGAGCTCAGTGCGAATGTTCCAAGCATGATCCGGCGTTTCACTTCGTCACCGAAGCCTTCTGCGCGGGAACGCTTGAACATATCCAGCATAGACTCCGCATCTTCGGCACGCTTGCCGTAGCGGACACCGTCAAAGCGGGCCAGGTTGGCAGACGCTTCTGAAGAAGAAAGCAGATAGTACGTGGAAAGCGCATATTTAGAGTGCGGCAGGGAAACTTCTTCCCATGTCGCGCCCATTTTTTCGTATTCTTTCAGGGCAGACTGAACCGCTTCTTTCACCTCAGGGGCGACACCTTCGGCAAGGTATTCCTTCGGTACAGCGATTTTCAAGCCTTTCACATCACCTGTCAGAGACTCTGTGTAGCTTGGCACTTCTACATTGGCAGATGTAGAGTCCATTTTGTCATGGCCGGCAATCGTTTCCAGAAGGAACGCGTTATCTTCGACATTGCGTGTAATCGGCCCGATTTGATCAAGCGAGGATGCAAAAGCGACCAATCCGAAACGGGACACACGGCCGTATGTCGGCTTCAATCCGACCACACCACAGTAAGCGGCCGGCTGACGGATGGAACCACCGGTATCGGAGCCAAGGGAATAAGGGACTTCGCCTGCAGCAACAGCCGCCGCAGAACCACCACTGGATCCACCTGGGACATAATCCGTGTTCCACGGGTTACGCACAGCAGCGTAGCTGGAGTTTTCGTTGGAAGAACCCATTGCGAATTCGTCCATATTCAATTTACCAATCGTGACGGACTTCGCGTCGTTCAGCTTGTTCACAACGGTTGCGTCATACAATGGATCGTTCAGGTTGGACAAGATCTGGCTTCCTGCTGTCGTGCGAAGCCCTTTCGTTACGATGTTGTCCTTCACGCCGATGGGCAGACCGAACAGCTTCTCCGCTGCTGTTCCACGCTCAGCATCCAGTTCTGCTGCTTTCGTCATGGCAGCTTCTTTATTCAGTGTGATGAAAGCCTGGATCTCTTCATCCACTTCGTCAATGCGCTTGTAGGATTCCTCTACAAGGTCAGTGACGGAGATTTCTTTATTATGTAGCTTCTCCTGAAGCTCTTTTAACGTGTACTCAAATAAAGACATCGTTGAACCTCCTTATTCCAAAATGGATGGGACTTTGAATTGTCCGTCCTGTTTGTCTGGTGCATTTTTCAGTGCATCATCCTGGGTGATCCACTTCTTCGGCTCGTCCTTACGCATGACGTTTTTAAGGTCAAGGACGTGGGTTGTCGGCTCAACGCCTGTTGTATCAAGCTCATTCAGCTGCTCAGCATAGGTAATAATGTCATCCAGCTGCTTTGTGAATGTTCCTGCTTCTTCATCCGTGATCGCAAGACGCGCAAGATTCGCGACGTGCTTCACTTCATCTTTACTGATTCTGGACATAATGCGACCTCCATTTCGATCTCACATAATATATGATCATACCAAATTTAAGAATCCATTTTCAACGTACGTAACACACCTTTTCTATCTTAACATATCCACAGCCCCCTGTCTTTTTCCGTGCGGATGGAAATTACCCGCCGTTTCTGACAGAAAATTGAACAGGAGGACAGGCGGCCTTTCCTTTGATGGAAGCCTGCTCTAACGTAAAAAATCCCCGGTCCAGCGACCGGGGATTTTACTCAAAGCGGTTTAGCGTTTCGCCGCTTCATTGAATTCTTCAATGATTTCTTTCGGCGGTGTACCCATCAGACTGACGATCACTGTGGCAAGGGTGCTCAACAGGAATCCTGGTACGATTTCATAAAGATCGAAGATACCGCCGCTCAGGAAGTCACCCCAGATGACAACAGTGACGGCACCGACGATAATACCGGCGAGCGCCCCGTTACGGGTGATGCCTTTCCAGAACAAGGACAGGATAATGATCGGACCGAAAGCGGCACCGAATCCAGCCCATGCATAGGATACAAGTCCAAGAACGGTGCTGTCCGGGTTACCGGCAAGAAGCACGGCAATCAGAGCGATACCGGCTACGGCAACACGTCCGACCCATACCAATTCTTTTTCTGTAGCGTTCTTACGGAACAACGCTTTGTAGAAGTCCTCTGCCAGTGCAGAAGAAGATACAAGAAGCTGAGAGTCAATCGTACTCATGATCGCAGACAAGATGGCTGCCAATAGAATACCAGCAATGATCGGGTGGAACAGAATTTGAGAGAACGTAATGAAGATCTTCTCAGAGTCGGCAAGCATCTGAATGCCGCCTTCTGTAATGACTTCCGCATTAAACGTGGACAAGTCTGCTACATCAGCTGTATTGATGTAGGCAAGTCCGAACAAGCCGGTGAAAATGGCACCGTATAGGCCAAGCACCATCCATCCGATACCAATCAGACGGGCTTTCGGTACATCCTTAGGTGAACGAAGCGCCATAAAACGAACAAGAATGTGCGGCTGACCGAAGTAACCAAGTCCCCAGGCCAGTGAGGAAATGATAGCCAGAGCACCGACACCCTGCACCATGTTCAAGTGGGATGGATCAATCTGGGCAACAGCGTCTGTCGCTGCGTTCCATCCACCAAGCTCCGATACAGCCACAATCGGCACAGCGATAAGAGCAAGGAACATCAGAATTCCCTGTACGAAGTCTGTCCAGCTTACAGCCAGGAAGCCTCCAAGGAACGTATAAGAAATAGTTACGATCGCGCCGAGCCATAAAGCCTGTGTATAGCTTAAGGCAAATGAAGCTTCAAACAGCTTCGCACCGGCGACCATACCGGAGGAAGTATAGAAGGTGAAAAATAATAGAATGACAAATGCAGATATAACACGTAGCACGTGGGAGTTGTCACGGAAGCGGTTCTCAAGATAGTCAGGAACTGTAATCGAGTCATTCGCAACCTCTGTAAATACACGAAGACGACGCGCGACAAACTGCCAGTTTAAGTAGGCACCGATTGCAAGACCGACACCGATCCACGCTTCAGACAATCCGGAAGCATAAATCGCACCCGGCAGGCCTAACAGCAGCCAGCCACTCATATCAGAGGCACCGGCGGATAGTGCGGCTACTCCTGGTCCTAAACGACGACCGCCTAAGACATAATCGGATAAATCAGATGTCAGACGATATGCGGCAAATCCGATACCCAGCATACCGATTAAATAAATAATAAACGTTATTAACGTTGCAGTACTCATGGTTTGTTATTCGCTCCTCTCAGTGAATAGGGAAATAAGTGATAGAATGATTAGTATTGGCATTGGGACAAACAACCAGAACCAGGTCGCCCCGGCGATGGATGCTGATGCTGCAGTCGCGAGCTCAAACAAGTGGTTCACCTCCTTCAAGGCTTGTCATATACAATGTTATGCATTTGTACCGACTTATGGTTCTTGAGTCACAGAGACTCAGGGAAACCAAACACGGATACAACTATATCATATAACTTTTGACTGAACATTGCAAAAATTTACATATTTTGACCTATTTGAATAAATATCCGCTAATTACGCATAAAAATGCGTATATACGATGTTTTAATGATATTCATTCACAAAATTTCTTCAAAAAAATTTCATCACTTTGGTTAAAATAGGGAATTATCCCCTTTTCTCTGCCTCTTTAGTATGTACCTCTACCTTATAAAAAAACCCTTCTCTTATGTTGGATAAAAGAAGGGTGCGCCCTGTGCTTTACAGCATCTCAGACGACGTTTTGCCCTGCATGTGCTGCAGCAGGTAGTCCGGTCCGCCCGCTTTGGAGTCGGTTCCGGACATATTGAATCCGCCAAACGGATGATACCCTACAATAGCTGCTGTGCACCCGCGGTTGAAATACAGGTTCCCAACATGGAAGTCTTCCCGTGCTTTTTCAATATGGTCACGGTTGTTCGTAATGACCGCCCCCGTCAGGCCATAGTCTGTATTGTTCGCGAATCGGACAGCTTCATCAAAGTCCTTGGCTTTCGTAAAACCGACGACAGGACCGAAGATTTCTTCCTGCATGATTCGTGCATCCGGAGCAAGATCGGCAAAAACCGTCGGCGCGACAAACCAACCTATACTGTCATTCCCTTTTCCGCCGCACATTAAACTCCCTTCTTCTTTCCCAATGTCGATGTAGCTTAAAATCTTGTCGTACGCCCCCTGGTCGATGACCGGACCCATATAACGGCTGTTATCAGAAGGGTCCCCGTAGCTGATTCTCTCCTTCGTCTTCTGGACGACACGGTCAAGAAGGTCATCGTAAATGGCCTCATGCGCAACGACACGGGAACAGGCGGAGCATTTCTGACCGGAAAAACCGAAAGCAGAATACGTAATGGCATCCGCAGCCAGTTCAAGATCGGCATCTTCATCTACGATAATGGTATCCTTTCCGCCCATCTCAATAATCGTCCGCTTCAGCCATTTCTGTCCCTCATGAACCTTCGCTGCCCGTTCGAATAAACGGGTACCGACTTCACGAGATCCCGTGAAGCTGATGAAGCGTGTGCGCGGATGATCCACAAGGTAATCCCCGACTTCCTTCCCGCTTCCTGGAATGTAATTGATAACACCTGCAGGAAGACCGGCTTCCTCAAGCACCTCCATCATTTTATAGGCAATGATCGGAGTGGCACTGGCCGGTTTCAATAGTACGGTGTTACCGGACACCATGGCGGCGACTGTTGTCCCACACATGATGGCAAACAGGAAGTTCCAAGGAGAAATGACGACACCGACGCCGAGTGGTATGTAGTGGAACCGGTTGTTTTCAATCGGACGGGAGTTCACTTCGACTCCTTTATCTATTTCAAGCATTTGACGCCCATAGTACTCCAGGAAATCAATCGCCTCGGCTGTATCTGCATCAGCTTCCTTCCACGGCTTTCCGGCTTCCTTCACAAGATGGGCCGTGAATTCGTGCTTCCGGCGGCGGACAATGGCCGCCGCCCGGAAAAGAATATCTGCGCGGTACGACGCCTTCGTCTTCCTCCACCAGTCAAACGTCTCATCAGCCACCTGGTGGGCTTTCTCAGCCAGGTCCTGATTCGCTTTCGACACTCGGCCGATTACTTCTTTTTTATTGGCGGGATTGACGACTTCGATCTTTTCGTCTGTCATGATCCGCTCTCCGCCGATGATTAACGGATAATCTTTTCCAAGGTCTGCCTCCACCTGCTTCAATGCAGCCTGCATGGCTTTTCGATTTTCTTCTAACGCGAAATCTGTGAATGGTTCATGTTTGTAAGGGACCACCATAAAAAAACGCCTCCTTGAAAATAAATGGGTGTACGCTTTGTAATTTTAAGAAAATTACAACAATTAACGTTTCCACAATTATTCTACCGCACCTGTGTGCCTTATTCAAACGGAATAAACCGATCTAACAGGCTCTCAAGGCTGTGTCACTCAACTGTTACACTTAGGCTTCGAATTCCTAAAACATCTTGCTTCATGCTTGCCTTTCCTCTCGATGACATTCCCATATCTTTCGTTTGTTTATGAGGTACGGTTTCAGCTTGTTGAAAAACCCCGTGTTTTTCCTGGCTCTTCAGGACTGCAGACCATTTTCTTTCCGATTCGGAATCTCGGTCATGACCCGTACAGCACGCTTTCCAGTGACACAGGTGCCATTAGGGGGGACCTGCCTTCCCCTTTTTCAAATCACCATTCAGCGAAGCCGCGAGGAGCGTTCGGTGGTGACGCCAGCAGGAACATCGAGGGACGAAGATCCACTTGGTCAGATGGTTTTCCTGCCGAAGTTAGCTGAGCCCGGGCCCGCAGCAAGCATTCAATGAGCGGAACGTGGCCGTCAGCACTTCATAGAAAAAAGCCGCACCCTGAAAATCAGGGTACGGCTTTCGTTTATTTATAGACATGTACAAAAGGTTCTTCTTCCCCTGCGTTTTTTACGATCAGGCTTTCCGGGTCGTCCATGCTGTGAATGTTCACTTGAACACCATAATGGTCCGGGAACATTTCAACGACAAGACTGTACACATACTGGGTAAACCCGACAACCTCGGACTGCGACTGGAATTCGATCGGAATTTCAATCGTAACCTCCCGCAGATCGTTGTTCACGTAAAAACCGTTGCCGATCATACCGACAAAGTTCGGGAAATAGTCGGATACTTCTTTTCTGAAGTCCGAAAATACCTGAGAATCATCGAAGTGATCGGTTTCCGCTTCATTGGATGGGAAAAGCACATGCTTCTCATCAATGCTGTCCCAGCCACCGATGGACGCGGATGAACCTTTCACATAAGCCTTGCTCAGGAAGCTGCCCGGTACTTTTGAGCTCGCCTCTTCTTCTTCATACAAAGCAAATACGACAGGAACGTCCTTCAGCTCCTCATCTTCGCGGATACGCTTCAGGATTTCCTCGGCGTACTGCTGCCCTTTTGTCAAAAGCTCCTCGGTCGAATGGTTTTCAGAGTAATTCTTTCCGTCCGGTGTCTGGAAATTGTACACCGTACGCAGGGAGATTCCGATCGTGACCCCTTTCAGTTCCACGACGTTTTCTTCCTTCTTCACTAAGTAATCCTGTTCGACGATATTGGAAATGTATTTCGGACTGTCACGGAACTCTTCTTCTGATGCTTCATCCTCGTCGAGTTCAGGGTTGAGCCCTCCTTCATTTCCTTCGCTTTCACGGGAAAGCCAGCTGATCAGCGTATCGTCCGTCAAATACTGACCCGACTGGAAAAAGTAATCCTCAGGATCATAGTATTCCTTGGAATGCCGGCGCAGACCGCTTTCAAATTCATCGATATCCAGCCGGTTGCCCATCTGGTTCGTCGTGACCCCGCGGGCGGAGGACACCGTCGGACTGCTTTCGGTCAAGATCATCCGGTAATCTTCTTCAGACATTGTATAGTTGGGGACGATCGCCGACTGGTTATTGTTCTCATCGGTCGTTTCCTGTATGACTTCTTCTCTATTATCAAAAACGGGCGTACACGCGCTCACGAAAAGCACCGAACTAAGTAACAGTGCGTGCATCTTCCTCATGCTTTCCACTCCCTAATCGTTTAAAGCTTCTCTAAACTGCTCTTCATCCCAGATTTCAACGCCTAGGTCTGCTGCCTTCGTATATTTCGAACCGGCATCCTCCCCGGCGATGAGAAGGTCGGTTTTGGCACTGACACTCCCCGTCACTTTGCCGCCGAGTCCTTCAACAATTTTCTTCGCTTCAGAACGGCTGAAATGTTCCATCTTTCCGGTCAGGACAATGGTTTTATCCTTGAACGGAGAATTCTCCGGCTGGTCGCTTTTCTTCGCGCCGAGGTACTCCATATTCAAGCCGAGCGACTGGAGTTCGTCCAACAGCTCGATGACCTGCGGCTTGTCAAAATAGCTGGCGATCGAATCCGCCATCTTGCTGCCGATTTCGGGAACCGCCTCCAGCGTTTCCGTATCTGCTTCCTTCAGCGCCTCCATATGCTCAAAGTGCTGGGCGAGCGTACTGGCTGCCTTGGAGCCGACGTAACGGACACCAAGACCAAAAAGCAGGCGTTCCAGAGAGTTTTCCTTGGAGACTTCTATCGCATGCAGCAGGTTTTCGACCGACTTTTCCCCCATGCGGTCCAGCTGCAGCAGCTCTTCACGGTCCAACTTGTACAGGTCGGCAATGTTATGGATCAGGTTTTCCTGGAAAAGCTGGGCGATGACTTTTTCACCGAGCCCTTCGATATCCATGGCATTTCTGGATACGAAGTGGATCAATCCTTCCCGCAGCTGGGCCGGGCAGTTCGGGTTGATGCACCTTAGTGCGACTTCTTCTTCAATCCGGACAAGCTCGCTATCGCATTCCGGGCAGGTTTCCGGCATGTAGTACGGCTCTTCGTCCCCTGTACGCTGATCCGTAAGTACACGTACCACTTCAGGGATAATGTCGCCGGCTTTTTTAATGACGACCGTATCTCCGATGCGGATGTCCTTTTCCCGGATCAAATCTTCATTGTGAAGAGAAGCCCGCTGCACGGTCGTTCCCGCGACTTTGACCGGTTCCAGAATGGCGGTCGGGGTCACAGCCCCTGTCCGGCCGACACTTAATTCGATATCCGTAAGCGTAGTGACCGCTTCTTCAGCAGGGAATTTGTAAGCGGTCGCCCAACGTGGACTTTTGGCCGTAAAGCCGAGCGTTTCCTGTTGATCCAGACGGTCTACTTTAATGACGATCCCGTCAATTTCATAGTCGAGATCCGGTCGTCGTTCGACCCAGCTGTTCACATAGTCGATGACTTCTTCGATGTTGTTACACTTTTTCCATTCCGGGTTGGTTTTCAGTCCCAGTTCCTTCATCCGCTCCAGCCGTTCACTGTGGGCGTCTGTCGGATCATCCTCCCAGACACCGATGCCGTAAAGGAAAATATCAAGGTTCCGTTTGGCGGCGATTTTCGGGTCCAGCTGACGCAGCGATCCGGCCGCGGCGTTCCGGGGATTGGCAAACGGCTCTTCGCCATTCGCTTCCTTCGCTTCGTTCAAACCGACAAACGAGCGCTTCGGCATATACGCCTCCCCGCGCACCTCAAGGGTGACAGGTTCTTTCAAACGGAGCGGGATGTTGCGGATGGTCCGCAGGTTTTTCGTAATGTCTTCGCCTGTCGTTCCGTCTCCCCGTGTCGCTCCCCGGACAAATACCCCATCCTCATATTTCAATGAGACGGCGAGTCCATCGATTTTCAGTTCGCATACATAGCTGACTTCTTCGTCTGTACCGTTCTTGACACGTCGGTCGAAATCACGGAGCTCTTCTTCGTTAAAAGCGTTGCCGAGGCTGAGCATCGGGATCTCATGCTGCACCTTTACAAAAGCATCCAGAGGCTTTCCGCCGACACGCTGGGAAGGGGAATCCGGGGTCTGCAGCTCCGGAAATTCCTCCTCCAGGTTGATCAGCTCCTGCATTTTTTTATCATATTCGTAGTCAGAGACCGACGGATCATCGAGCGTATGATATTGATAGCTGTACTGCTCCAGTTCCTGTCGCAGCGCCTCGATCCTCTGCTGCGCTTCACTTGCGTTCATACTCATTCACTTCCTTACGCTTTCGTAATCGGAGCATAACGGGCAAGCAGCCGCTTAATGCCTGTCGGTGCCGGGAACGCGATATCCAGCTCGAGCGCATCTCCCTCACCCTGCACTTTGACGACGGTGCCGGTTCCCCATTTTTTGTGTGTCGCTTTATCACCAGGCTGCCAGCCGATCTTCTCGCCGCCGGTCGATTCCTTCTTCTTCGGCTTTTTGGCTGAACGCTTCGGCGGCTCCTGGGTCTGCCTCCCAAACGGGCTTGCTTCACGCTTCTTATTGAAAAACGGCAGCTCTTCCTTCTGTTCACGTCCGTCGACCAGCTCTTCGGGAATTTCATGGATGAAGCGGCTGATCGGGTTCATATTCGTACGTCCATACAACGTACGCATTTTCGCATGGGTCAAAAACAGCTGCTTCTCAGCACGGGTAATCCCTACATAAGCGAGGCGGCGTTCTTCTTCCATCTCTTCCTCATCCATCAATGCACGGCTGTGCGGGAAGACATTCTCCTCCATCCCGATGAGAAAGACGACCGGAAACTCAAGACCCTTCGCGGAGTGAAGCGTCATAAGCGTGACAGTGTCATCACTACTAGGGTCCTCATTCATGGAATCGATATCCGCAATCAGCGCAAGATCCGTCAAGAACGCCACCAATGTTTTATCTTCGGCGTTTTCTTCAAAGTTCTTCGTTACGGATTTGAATTCCTCAATGTTTTCCAGACGGCTCTGAGCTTCAATGCTTTTTTCGTTCATCAGCATCTCTTCATAGCCGGTTTTATCGATCACCTGCTGCACCATATCGGTTGCTGACAGGAACTCCTGCTGCTCGCTCCAGTTCTGGACCATTTTGCGGAAGCTCATAATCGCCTTGGCTGCTTTGGCGCTGACCCCGACGAAATCGACCTCCGCCGCTGCTTCATACAACGAAATATCGTGATCTGCGGCATAGGCCATCATCTTATCCATACTCGTTTTTCCGACTCCGCGCTTCGGTTCGTTGATCACACGCTGGAAGCTCAGATCATCGTTCGGGTTGGCAATGAGACGCAGGTAGGCAAGAAGATCCTTGATTTCCTTACGATCGTAGAACTTCGTACCGCCGATCATCTGGTACGGGATGCCCGCTTTGACGAAGGTTTCCTCAATCGTACGCGACTGGGCGTTTGTCCGGTACAATATCGCTGTATCCTGATAGCGGAACTTTCCCTGTCTTACGAGGTCGCCGATTTTATCGGTGACGAAAAGGGCTTCCTCACGCTCTGTGCCGGCCTGATGATAGTGAATCTTTTCTCCGCCTTTATTGTCGGTCCAGAGGCGCTTCGGCTTCCGCCCGGAGTTTTTATCAATCACGTTGTTGGCCGCATCGAGAATCAATTCTGTGGAACGGTAATTCTGCTCCAACAGGATGGTCCGTGCTTTCGGGTAGTCACTTTCAAAGTTGAGGATGTTTTGAATATCCGCTCCGCGCCAGGCATAAATCGACTGGTCGGAATCCCCGACAACACACAGGTTCTGATACCGGCTCGCCAGATGCTTGACGAGCTGGTACTGCGCGTGGTTCGTATCCTGGTACTCATCGACATGGATATATTGGAAGCGGCGCTGATACGTTTCCAGCACTTCCGGCACTTCATCAAACAAACGGAGCGTCTGCATGATCAGGTCGTCGAAATCGAGCGACTGGTTTTTACGCAGTTTTTTCTGATAGCCTTTGTACACTTCCGCCACCTGTTCCTCATGGGTACTGCCGGCCTGATTGGCATAATCTTCAGCCGTCATCAGTTCGTTTTTCGAATTACTGATCGCCCCGAGCATCGCCCGTGGGTCCCACTTCTTCGGATCCAGGTTCAGTTCCTTCAGCACCTGTTTGATGACAGAAAGCTGGTCGCTGGAATCGAGAATCGAGAAGTTGCGGTCATAACCGATCCGGTCGATGTCCCGTCGTAAAATCCGGACACACATCGAGTGGAACGTCGACATCCATATTTTTTCGCCGTCATTCCCGACAAGGGATTCTACACGCTCCTTCATTTCGCGCGCGGCCTTGTTTGTAAACGTAATTGCCAGAATGTTGCGCGGCGCTACATCTTTTTCACTGAGTAAGTAGGCAATCCGATGGGTCAGCACCCTTGTCTTACCACTTCCGGCACCTGCCATAATGAGCAGCGGGCCTTCTGTATGGATTACCGCATTGCGTTGTTCTGTATTCAAACCTTGAATCAAAGCATTCAACGCCTGAGTCATGAACGTCCACCATCCTTCTTCTTTGTTGATTTGACTGCTTCCACCGTTTGAAGCGCCACTTGTATATCTTCATAGATGACATTTCCAATGACGACGACGTCTGCCTTGGCTGCCATTTCTACTGCCTGCTGCACCGTCCGGATACCGCCGCCGTATACGAGCGTCGTTTCCTCCAGCACATCCGCCACTTCTTTTACAAGAGTCGGATCACCATAGGTCCCGCTGTATTCCATATAAAAAACCGGGAGGCGGAAAAGATGCTCGGCCATCCGGGCATATGCCAGCACGTCCGCTTGATCCGGCAGAGAACAGGACGTTTTTTGAAAAACTTTCGCTTCGGGGTTCAGGACACAGTAGCCTTCCGTCAGCATATCCGTCCAGTTGATCATATCGCTGTATTCTTTGACTGCATGATGCTGCACATCAAGCATCCACTTTTTATCTTCGCTGTTCAGCACCATCGGAATGAAATAAGCGTCAAAATCCGGAGCAACGGCTTCCATATCGGACACTTCCAACACACAGGTGACGTTGTACGCCTCCACCCGTTCCTGGAGATCGGTAACATTTTCAAACGTTACACCATCGGTACCGCCGATCATGACCGCGTCCGTACCGGATGTGCAGATGTCCTTCAAGTCTTTTTCCGAAATCGTTTTATTTGGATCCAGTTTGAACACATGATCCCACTTGCTTATATTGTACATTTCCGGCCTCCAAAACAACAGTTATCCATTAGTCGATTATAACAAAATTTCGGCACCGGGTTGAGGGTTTCCCTCAGAGTGTAAATATTCTGTGAAAGAACGACCGTGAAAATCCGTTTACCAAACCAAAAAAGCGGCCGAGAATGTTCTCGACCGCCTTACTATATTAAGATGCAGGATGTTCAGGGAGGAGACGGGAAGAGGTGAACGTCATCGTAACAAGACCGACACTCAAAATCGTGATGGCGGAAAGAAGCATAGTTTCCATCGAAAACAGCAGCCCACCAGCCCCGATGATGACCGCATCGATGGCCAGAATAACGAATCCGACGTTTACCTTCATCCAGTCAGCGATCATCTGAGCAAGGAGGTCTGTCCCTCCGGTGCTCGTATGGTGCCGGAGCATCAAGCCAATCCCCCCGCCGACAAGGGCTCCTCCAATGATGGAGCTGACAGCAGGGTCGAGTGGCAGATGATAGGCACGCAGTCCCTGAAGCACATCAATGGAAAACGAGGAAACCAACAGGCCGTGCAGGCTGTTGTAAAAGTACATGCGGAAATAAAACCAGGCAAGGGTGAAAATCGGGATGCTGAAGCAGATGATCGTCAGCCCCACCTTCATCCCCCATATGTAGTTGGCGATCATACCGATGCCGATGATCCCACCGTCGAGGACATGGTCGGGAATAAGAAAAAAGTTGATGCCAAGCGAAAGAATCAAGCTTCCGGCTACGATCATGATCCCTTTCTTCACCATCTCTCTCACAGGCCCGTCCCCCTCACCCCATTCTATGCGGGTCGAGTGTTTTTAGAAGACGAAAAAAAGATGCCTTAACAGATTTCTTCAAATGTCCTATGACTGGCCACGTTCCGCTTATCGGTGGATGCTTGCCGCGGGCACGGCCTCAGCTAAATTGGTCAAGAAGATCGCTTGACCAATTGGATCTTCGGCTCGTGCTGTTCCCGCAGGCGTCACCACCGAACGCTCCACGTGACAGCCACATAATGAGCACAAAGAAAGGACCATTTCTATGAAACAAAAATCCGTTCCTCTATGTTGAAAAACCACTAAAAAAGACTGCCGGTACGGCAGTCTTTTTTCTATTCTGTACGCTTTTCGTGGACACGGTCGAGCGCTTTGGTATAGGCGTCGTTTCCGTAGTTCAAGCAGCGCTTCACACGGGAAATCGTCGCTGTGGAAGCTCCGGTTTCCGTTTCAATTTTATGATAGGTGTACCCGTCTCTCAGCATGCGGGCGACCTCCAGACGCTGAGCCAGCGACTGCACCTCGTTCATCGTTGCCAGATCATCAAAAAATTCATAGCACTCTTCAATGTCCTGTAGTGAAAGAATCGCTTCAAAAAGCTGATCCAGCGTTTTTCCGCGCAATTTATCGATTTGCATTCGGATTCCTCCTCAAAATTGAACCGCTGCGGATTCAGGTATAATGTTTATCCATGTATTTCCCGGGACGAACGGCACCTGCTCTTCCCCTTCATAAGGAAGCAGCCGTCCATCTGTATTCCGCCACTCCACTTCTTTCATCGTCCCTTTCTGAAAAAGAAAACCGCGTCCGCCTGAGGTCAAATCAACCTCCCGGCGGCCGGCCTCATCGATGATTTGGTGGCGGGCCTCTATAATCCATACATTATCGGCAGAAATCTGTTCCATCGTCGAACGCTCCACAGACGGTTCTCCGTCGTTGAAACGAAGAAACCCCTGATCGGAATACTGCCATCGGACTTGTGTCCTGCTGCCATAGGTGATTTCCACCTCTTCAGCAGGACGACCGTCCGGACTTTCATCTGTAAAATACAAAGCCTCCGGCGGGTCGCCCTCCGTTAACCCTTTTTCAACGACCACACGGTCCAGCCCTTCTGTCCAAAGGTAGGAATTGTGCGGCGCAGAACGGTCACCGGAACGGCGGAACAGCCAGCCATTATTGTCATACACAGCACCATCGACAGCGTCCATGCTGGTGCCGGCAAGCTGCTGATATATGGAATGGGAAGCTCCGTGATAGGCGTAAAGAGCGTCATATCCATAGGCCAGCTCAAAATAATAGGGACGGGCGCTGCGTACCGGCCCGATTGTATCAGGAATATCACTATGGAACAAAGCGAGAAAACGGGTGATCTGTCCTTCGGCAAGGGCTTCATAGACGAGATCTGCCTGACTGAGACCGGACTGCGGCCGTGCTTTCGGATGGTTGTTGACCATCACACCAAGGACACGCCCGGATTTATCCCCTGCACCGGGTTCTCCTGTTAAAGGAAAAACATCACCAGCAGGGACAGGATCAGGAGTTTCTGCTGCTTTTTCTCCAGGAGTCCCTCCCGTTGATTGGCATGCAGTAAGACCGGCGGTAAGCAGACCGATGAGCAGCAGCTTTTTCATAGATGCACGTCCTTTAGATCATCCCACTTATATTTTAACGCATTATTGAAGGAAAGAGTACCTCTTTCTTTTTCACATCGATGATTCCAAGTGGTGTGATCCGGATAAATGGAAGATGCGTCGAAGACAGGAATAAAAGCGTATAAACAGGATCGGAAAAGGCGAATCCATAAGCTTTTAAATGGTTTTTCAACGATTCTTCTTCTTCCATCAGTGTATTCATCGGCTTGTCGGACATGACTCCTCCAAGCGGAAGAGCCAGCTCAAAGATGACCTCCCCTTTGTCGACGAGTACGATGCCGCCGCCGATTTCTTTCATCCGGGCAAATGCCGTCCTCATATCCGCTTTTGACTTCCCGGTCAGAACAAGATCGCCCGTACTGCTGTATGAACTGACAAGGGCACCGAGTGAGGTTGTGAATCCTTTGATCAACGTGTTGACCTTCCATTCACCTTCACGGTCCATCAGCATGAGAAATCCTTCGGAATGATCCTCCGGCAGACGTTCCACACCTGTATCCGTATCCACCGCATAAGGCTTCATGATGACGTCATTGACCATTTCAAGGCCGACCGGCATGGAAAACTGCAGATCCTGTTCAGTGAGATCCCAGTCCAGGTTCAGCTTATCGATTCCGTTTTTCTTCCATTTCACAGGAGATGGGGTTTCTACAGCCTGTCCATCCTTTTTCACCCATTCGCCTTTCGCAAGAACAGCATGGGGCGTCGGATTATCCGGGCTGGATAAAAAGTTCAAATGAGCGACCCGTCCGGCGTTCAGGCTACCGACGCGGTTCTCGATCGTAAAATGACGGGCGGAATTGTACGTCGCCATCATATAGGCGTCAATTTCCGGAACACCGGCATCGAGAGCGATCTGAATACATTGATTGATCAGTCCTTCACGATAAAAGCCAGGCGTCGACCCGTCCGTCGTGTACATCATGTGGTCGAACTGCTGATGTCCTTTTTCCATAAGTCCCTGTAGAATATCCGGCAGATCGGGACGGATGGAAGAATAGCGCAGTCCTGTCTGGTAACCGATAGCGAGACGATTCAGCACATCATCAGCCGTCATCGACTCGTGCTCGGAATCCATGCCGAGCAGCCGCATCTTCACCAGTGTTTTCTCTGATGCGCCGGGCAGATGGGCTTCAAGCGGCTTTCGGGCCCGCTTCGTTTCCTGCATCCAGTGGAGGATCTGCTCGTCTCCGTTATACAAAACATCCGGCCAGGCCGTCAGCTCTCCGCCCTGAATGACAGCGTCGTGCTCAATCCACGATTCGATCTGCTCATCAAACGCTTCTCTGTCCTCATCCTTTAATACGGACTGAGGATCAAAACGCGCCCACCAGTACATGGAAGCAGGCAGGTTCATAAATTCTTCAAGCAGAGAAAACGCTTTCTCTTTGTCCGTTAAAAAAAGCCACATCAAGTTGTCATTAATGAGCGTTGTCGTTCCCGTGGCGGCTGCATATTCTCCAAGGCTCTGGGGATTATATAACTGGAATGGATGGGCATGCGGTTCAATGTAACCCGGGACGATCCAGCTGTCCCTGCCATCAATCACTTCCGTTCCTTCTGTATGGGCAGGAAGCTCCTGTCCCGTATATATGATACGGTCTTCATAAATCCAGATATGACCGGTCATCCACTGTTTCAAATACACGTTCAAGTATGTCGTATGGGTAATCAGTTTCGTCGGCGCCACTTTACCGTCCATGACAGCTGCATGTTCCCGCAGCTGACGGTTGCGCCAGCGAAAGCGTGTTTCGTTCATGGAGCGTACCTCCCTGATTTCATTATGTTCTATCGTAACACAGGATATTCCAATCTGCTAAGGAGGAACCTGTTATGAAACCGAATATCGGCCTGATCAACAGCATGATCCGGATCACAGCAGGCTTCAGCATGCTGACGTACTTGACGATCCGCGGAGCGCGCAAGGAAGGATCTTCCTCCCACCCGCTGCTGATCATGATGGCTTCCTTGAAGATCGCGGAAGGCATCGTACGTTTCTGCCCTCTCACTGCTTTATATGAATCAGCAGCCATAGAGACAGACGGAAAAGAAGAACCCTGGGCACAGAACCTGCCGGATGACGCTTGAAAAGGTGGGAATGATCGATGATGTTTCTGCCTCTCCTCTATCTTTTCAGCCGTTATAAGAAGAAGAAGGACGAACAGAAAGAGGAACCAGCAGGATAATAAAAAGAGCGGGGACATGCCCCGCTCTTGCTTATAAAGGATGAATGAACGTGTACTTTTTAGAATATGTGACCGATGTCGGATTCGTCATTCTCACGATCATCGGGACGATTGCCGCTTTAGGTGCGGTGTTTCTCCGTTCCCGCAGAAAAAAGAGTTGACCTTCCGATATCCCGGCGGTAGAAAAAGTCATCAAACGTATCGAATACTTGAAGAGAGCGGTAGGCCTTGTCCAGCGCTTCTTCGGTATTCCCGCCGAGACTGCCCGCAAGCAGAACCCGCCCGCCGTTTGATACATATCCTTTTTCATCGAGTGCGGTTCCGGCGTGGACAAAAAACGTGGACTTGTCTGTTTTCAGCTCCGGAAGCAGACGACCTTTATCATAGGACCCCGGATAACCTTTGGAAGCAACCACCACACCGGCACAGAACTGCTTTTTCCAGGTAAGTTCCGGATCCTTTCCGTCAAGAACATCAAGAAGGACCTGGACGAGGTCGTTTTCCAACAGGGGCAGGACCACTTGTGTTTCCGGGTCACCGAACCGGGCGTTGAATTCAATGACCTTCGGACCTTCCTTCGTTTCAATCAATCCGGCATAGAGAATCCCTGTAAAGGATCGATCTTCCTCGACCATCGCATTGGCGGCTGGGCGGACAATCATTTCAAGCGCTGTCTCATAGGATTCCCTGGACAGTGTCGGAACGGGAGCATATGCGCCCATTCCACCGGTATTTGGTCCTTGGTCCCCTTCAAAGGCACGCTTATGATCTCTTGCCGGAACCATAGGGTAAACGTTTCCTCCACGGACGAAGGCCATTAAGGAAAATTCATCTCCATCCAGGAATTCCTCAATAACCACTTCACGGCCTGCTTCCCCGAAGCGGCCGGCCCCGAGCATTTCTTCAACGGCCTGCTCTGCTTCTTTGGCGGATTCTGCTACAACGACCCCTTTGCCGGCGGCCAGACCGTCCGCCTTGACGACGATCGGCGCGCCTTTTTCAGCGATATAGGCTTTCGCTTTATCCGCATCGGTGAACGCTTGATAATCCGCTGTCGGGATGTCGTATTTTTTCATAAGCTGCTTGGCAAAATGCTTGCTTCCTTCAATGAGAGCTGCACGACCGCTCGGGGCAAAAACAGGAAGGCCGGCCTTTGTGAACGCATCAGCCAGACCGGCGGCAAGTGGATCTTCCGGGCCGATAATCGTCAGACGAATATCCTTTTCCTTCGCAAACGCCACAAGCGCTTCCTGGTTTCCTTCATCAATGGTGATGCACTCGGCCTGTTCGGTCATGCCGGCGTTTCCGGGAGCCGCATATAACCGCTCCACCCGGTCACTTTCCGCAAGCTTCTGGATCAGACTGTGCTCCCGGCCGCCGCGTCCAATTACTAAAACGTTCATCGTCCTTCATCCTTTCTGTATTTAATGCTTAAAGTGACGCATTTTCGTAAAGACCATGGCGATGCCGTGCTTGTTGCAGGCATCGATGGAATCCTGGTCACGCTTCGATCCACCCGGCTGGATGATGGCTGTGACACCGGCAGCTGCTGCCGTTTCCACCGTATCCGGCATCGGGAAAAAGGCGTCGGACGCAAGAATGCTTCCCTCTGCTTTTTCTCCCGCCTGTTCAAGAGCAATCTTGGCAGCACCTACCCGGTTCATCTGACCGGCCCCGACGCCAAGCGTCCGGTCGCCTTTGGCTACGATGATGGCGTTGGATTTGACGTGCTTCACGACTTTCCAGCCAAGCTTCAAATCTTCCATTTCCTGCTGAGACGGCGCGCGTTCGGTCGCCACCTCCAGATCAATCTGATCCAGCGATCCTTCATCCGTATCCTGGACAAGCAGGCCGCCGTTCACGGTCGTCAGCTTATGGGACGGGCGGTCGGAATTCTTCATATCCACCTGGAGTAAACGCAGATTCTTTTTCTTTGTAAGAATGTCGAGCGCTTCCTGGCTGAAGGATGGAGCGATGATGATTTCAAGGAAAATCTCCTTCAGCTTGGCGGCTGTCTCTCCATCGACTTCCCTGTTCAGCGCGACGATTCCTCCGAAGATGGAAACGGGGTCTCCTTCATATGCTTTCGCATAGGCTTCATACAGATTTTCACCAACACCGACGCCGCACGGGTTCATGTGCTTTACAGCGACAGCTGCAGGCTCATTGAATTCAAGGACGACTTCAAGCGCCGCATTGGCATCCTGGATATTATTATAGGAAAGCTCCTTGCCGTTCAGCTGCTCCGCTTCTGCAAGGGACGTTCCCTCCACCGCTGCTTTCTTATAAAAAGCAGCACTCTGATGCGGGTTTTCTCCGTAACGGAGGGACTGGACTTTTTCATATGTAACGGTATACGTCTCTGGATAAGCCTCTTCCGTCAAATCAGAGAAGTATCCAGCAATCATGCTGTCATAATTTGCGGTATGACGGAACACCTTGGCTGCCAGGCGGCGGCGTTCTTCATAGGGAAGTTCTCCCTGATTAAGGCCTTCAACGACCGTTTCGTAATCAGATGGATCGACGACCACCGCGACATCTTCAAAGCTTTTCGCCGCTGCCCGCAGCATTGTCGGACCGCCGATATCGACGTTTTCAATCGCTTCTGCTTCGGTCACACCTTCTTTGGCGATTGTTTCTTTGAATGGATACAGGTTTACAGCCACAAGATCAATGGTCTGGATATTCAGTTCATCCAGCTGCTCCATATGCTCTGTGTTGGAACGCTTGGCCAGCAGTCCGCCATGGACGGATGGGTGCAGCGTTTTGACACGGCCATCCATAATTTCCGGGAAGTCGGTCACTTCAGAAATGGACAGCACCGGAATGCCGGCTTCTTCAATAGTCCGCTTCGTTCCGCCTGTGGAGACGAGTTCATAGCCCAGGTCATTCAGGCGGGCGGCGAAATCTGTTAATCCCTGTTTATCGGATACGCTTAAAAGGGCGCGTTTTTTCATTTGTATTCCTCCTTGGGTAGTAAAGACTGGATGACTTCTGGATAAAGGCGGTGCTCTACGGTCTGGATGCGGCGCTGGACGTCTTCCCTGCTGTCATGATCATAGATAGGGACAGGCTCCTGGGCAATGATCGGGCCAGTATCCACTCCGTCGTCGACAAAATGAACCGTCACGCCTGTCACCTTCACCTGTTTGTCGAGCGCCTGTCCGATCGCATCTTTTCCTGGAAAGGCCGGAAGAAGAGACGGATGTATGTTCATAATCCTTCCTTCGTAAGGGGCCAGCAGCGTCGGTCCGATCAGGCGCATATAACCGGCAAGGACAATCCATTCCACCTGCCTTGAGCGCAAATCATGCAGAATCGCTTCTTCGTAGGCGGATTTATCTGGAAACAGTTTCGGCGTGTAGACGACGGTATCGATTTCATGGTTCTGCGCTTTTTCAATCACCGCTGCCCCGACCCGGTCACAGACAAGCAGAGCGACGCGGGCATCAAGCTTTCCTTCTTCAATGGCTTTCACGATGGCATCAAAGTTGGAGCCGGTACCAGAAGCAAAAATCGCCAGCTGCTTCATATCAGCTCCACCCCCCGCCCCTTAGTCACGCGTCCAATGACCTTGGCTTCAGGACAGGCTGCCAACGCCTGTTCCACTTCCTCTTTGCTGATGACCGCTGCCATACCGATGCCCATATTGAAGACCCCGTACATTTCATCTTCCGCGATGGAACCCTGCTCCTGTAAAAAACGGAACACAGGCGGTACGTCCCAGCTCCCCTGCTCCACAGCAGCTCCGAAACCTTCCGGAAGCATGCGGGGAAGATTTTCATAAAAGCCGCCGCCGGTAATGTGGGCCAGTCCTTTCACATCGACCGTTCCACGAAGTTTCTTGACCGAATCAACGTAAATGACGGTCGGAGTCAACAGCACCTCACCAAGCGGCTGTTCCATCCCCGGATACACCTGCTCCAAATCAAGCTCTTTCACGAGTTTTCTTACAAGCGAAAAGCCGTTGGAGTGGATGCCTGAGGAAGGCAGGCCGATGATGACATCCCCTTCCCGGACCGACGCCCCTGTAACCAGCTTGTCCTTATCAGCCATACCAACGACAAACCCGGCCAGGTCGTATTCCTCCGCGTCGTACATGCCCGGCATTTCCGCCGTTTCTCCACCCACAAGGGCAGCACCTGATTGTTCACAGCCGTCCGCAATGCCTTTGACAATCTTTTCGATACGGGCGGGGTCATTTTTGCCACAGGCGATATAATCGAGAAAGAGCAGGGGATCCGCTCCCTGCGCCGCAATATCATTGACGCACATCGCTACGACATCCACCCCTATCGTATCATGACGATCGAGTTCAAAGGCGAGTTTGAGCTTCGTCCCCACCCCATCCGTTCCTGTGACAAGCACCGGATGATTGTAGGACATCCCGCTGATATCAAATAACCCGGCGAAGGCTCCAAGCCCGCCGATGACTTCCTTGCGCATCGTCCGGCTGACATGCTTTTTCATCCGCTCCACCGCTTCATAACCGGCTTCGACATCGACGCCGGCCTGTTTATAGGATTGACTCATCTGTATACCTCCCTACGCTTTCTCATATGGATGCATCGTATTCGGATAGATTTCGGTCGGATAATTCCCCGTAAAGCAGGCCATGCAGCCGCCGTGCCTCAAGGATTCCTCTCCCTGATAGATGCTCTCGTTCAAGCCTTCCGTCGATAAAAAGGCGAGGCTGTCCGCACCGATCTGTTCTTCCATCTCCTGAAGCGAATGGTTTGCGGCGATCAGTTCCCCGCTGTTGGATGTATCGATTCCGTAATAGCACGGGTTCTTGATCGGCGGTGAGGCAATTCTGACGTGGACTTCTGCGGCCCCTGCTTCTTTCAGCATCTTCACAATCCGTCGGCTGGTTGTTCCACGTACAATCGAATCATCGACCATGACAACCTTTTTCCCTTCAACGATCCCCCGGACAGCAGAAAGCTTCATCTTCACGCCCTGCTCTCTCAGCTCCTGGGACGGCTGGATAAACGTCCGGCCGACGTAACGGTTTTTGATGAGCCCGAGCTCATAGGGAATTCCTGAAGCCTCGGCATATCCGATGGCGGCTGAAATACTGGAATCCGGCACCCCTGTTACGACATCAGCATCAACAGGCGCTTCTTCAGCCAGTGTTTTGCCCATCCGTTTGCGGGAGGCATGGACATTCTTTCCATCCACATTGCTGTCAGGCCGGGAAAAATACACATATTCCATCGAGCAGAGTGTCCGCTGGATCGGTGCTGAGAATCGTATAGAATCAATGCCGTCATCAGAAATGACGAGCATTTCACCAGGATCGATTTCCCTTTCATACGTCGCACCGACAATATCGAAGGCGCACGTTTCTGAAGAAACCACCCAGCTCCCCCCTAAATGGCCGAGGCTGAGGGGACGGAGGCCGCGTGGATCGTTAGCGACGAACATCCGGTCTTCGGTCATTAACAAAAAGGCATAAGCTCCCTTGATCATGGAAAGGGCTTCTGTAATGGCCTGCTCCAACGGCAGATGACGCGCACGCTTGATCAGGTGGGCGACAACTTCTGTATCCGACGTCGTCTGCAGAATGCTGCCCTGTCCTTCCAGCTGGTTTTTCAATGCCTGGGCATTCACAAGGTTGCCATTGTGGGCAAGGGCAAGTCCGCCGGTCTGCGAACGGAACAGGAGCGGCTGGATATTTTCATAGCCGCCATCTCCCGCTGTCGCATAGCGCACGTGACCGATGGACGCATGCCCCTGCAGATCTTCCAGCTGGTTTTCAGAGAATACTTCATTGATCAGCCCGTGGCCCTTGGCAAGCTTCAACTGCCCGCCATCCGTCGTTACAATGCCCGCGCCTTCCTGGCCGCGGTGCTGGAGAGCGTGGAGACCATAGTACGTCAGCTGGGCAGAATCCGGATGACCCCAGACACCAAAAATCCCACATTCTTCATTTAAGCCTTTGATTTCACCAAGCATGAAAGAGCTCCTTTCCAAGCTGTTTTCAGCACAGATGTCTTTTCCTCCATTACAACGTCTTTCTGCTTCACTGTATACATGCCATCGTCCGTCACTGTACCGATCTGCTGCGCTCCAGGTGCGGCCTGCTCAAACGCGTCTTTGTTTTCCGGATGGATGGTCACAAGGAATCGGGACTGGGTTTCTGCGAAAAGGGCTGTCGTGATATCACCTTCGATCGTGACATCACAGCCAAGCTCCTGATCGAATAACGTTTCCGCAAGAGCTACAGCCAGTCCACCTTCGGAAAGGTCATGAGCAGATTCGACAAGACCAGAGCGGATCGCTGTCAGCAGCTGGTTCTGACGCAGCGCTTCGACTTCTAAATCCAATTCTGGTGCTTTTCCAAAATGCCGGCCTTCAAACAACCCCTGCAGCTCGCTTCCTCCGAATTCCGGTTTCGTTTCCCCGATCACATAAATGAGGTCGCCGGCGGCTTTCGCGTGGGAGCGTGTGATATGGCTGACATCCTCAATTAAACCGACCATACCGACAATCGGTGTCGGATAGATGGCCTGTCCGCCAAACGATTCATTATAAAGACTGACGTTCCCGCTGATGACTGGAGTGCCGAGCATACGACAGGCTTCACTCATCCCATCGACGCTTTTTTCCATCTGCCAGAAAATTTCCGGGTTTTCCGGAGATCCGTAGTTCAGACCGTCCGTAATTCCAAGCGGACGGCCGCCGGAGCAGACAATATTACGCGCCGCTTCTGCCACGGCAATCTGTCCGCCCACTTCCGGGTCGAGATAAATGTAGCGGGAGTTACAATCCGTCGTCATGGCCAGCGCCTTGTTCGTACCACGAACACGAAGCACCGCGGCATCAGACCCCGGTGAGACGACTGTGTTCGTCTGGACCATGTAGTCGTACTGGTCATACACCCACTCTTTACTCGCAATTGTCGGCTGCTGCAGAAGCTCAAGCAGTGTTTTCGTATAATCCGTCACGACCGGCTTGAAATCTTCCATACGTTGAAACTCTTCATAATACTCCGGTATTTTGGACGGCTGGTGATAGACCGGGGCATCCTCTGCAAGGGAATCCACTGGAACATCCGCAGCCACTTCCCCGTGATGTTCAAGGCGGAAGCGTTTCGTATCGGTCACCTCACCGACCGCAACGGCTTCAAGATCATACTTCCGGAAGACAGCAGCAATTTCCTCTTCCCGGCCCTTCTCAACGACTAAAAGCATCCGTTCCTGCGATTCTGAGAGCATCATCTCATAAGCCGTCATGTTCTCCTCACGCTGCGGAATGTGATCAAGATTCATTGTCATGCCGGTTCCCGCTTTACTCGCCATCTCACTGGCGGAGGAGGTTAGACCAGCGGCGCCCATATCCTGAATGCCGACAAGGGCATCATGATGAATGACCTCCAAACAGGCTTCAATCAGCAGCTTTTCCATAAATGGATCGCCGACCTGGACCGATGGACGCTTCTCTTCAGACTCTTCCGATAATTCTTCAGAAGCGAAGGTCGCTCCGTGGATCCCGTCCCGGCCGGTTTTAGCCCCGACATACATGACCGTATTTCCGATACCGGCTGCAATCCCTTTTTGGATATCCTTATGATCAATCAAACCGACACACATCGCATTGACGAGCGGATTGCCGTTGTAGGCGTCGTCAAACTGGACTTCCCCGCCCACTGTCGGCACACCGACACAGTTGCCGTATCCGGCGATGCCGCGTACGACTTCTTCAAACAAATATTTCACCCGTGGACGCTCAAGCGATCCAAACCGGAGAGAGTTCAGTAACGCTACAGGACGTGCGCCCATGGAAAATACATCACGCAGAATACCACCGACCCCTGTGGCTGCTCCCTGATAGGGTTCAACAGCAGACGGGTGGTTGTGGCTTTCGATTTTGAAAACCACGGCCTGGTCATCTCCGATATCGATGATTCCGGCTCCTTCCCCGGGGCCCTGAAGGACATGGGGACCTTCTGTCGGAAATTTCTTCAACAGCGGTTTGGAGTTTTTGTAGCTGCAGTGCTCCGACCACATGACTGAAAACAAACCGGTCTCTGTATAGTTCGGACGGCGGCCGAGAATCTTCACAACAGAGGTGTATTCTTCATCAGTCAGACCCATGTCTGCATATAAGCGGTTCTGTTCAATCGTTTCCGGACTGATCTCAAGCGTTGATGGCATAGTGTTCCCTCCAATAGGTCAAAATCGATTGAAAAAGCCGAAGGCCGTCATCGGTGCCGAGCAGGGCATCGACCGCCCGCTCCGGGTGCGGCATCATACCGAGGACATTGCCTCTTTCATTGACGATACCAGCAATATCACCGGCCGATCCGTTCGGGTTCGTCTGATAAGTGAAAACCACCTGCTTGTTCTCACGAAGGCGCTCAAGCGTTGTCTGGTCACAAAAGTAATTGCCGTCTCCATGGGCAATCGGAATCTGGATTTCTTCCTTCTCTTTATACTGCTGCGTAAACGGTGTATCGGCATTTTCTACGATCAGCGTTTCAGTATGACACATGAACTTCAGTTTTTTGTTCGGCAGCATCGCTCCCGGCAGGAGGCCCGATTCCAATAAAATTTGAAACCCGTTGCATACGCCAAGCACCGGTTTCCCGGCCTCTGCGGCAGCACGGATCTGCTCAACGATGGGAGAAGTCGCTGCCATCGCTCCGGAACGCAGGTAATCTCCGTAAGAAAAACCACCCGGCAGAAGAACGGCATCATAGTCTGCTAGATTCGCTTCCTGATACCAGACAAGATCTGCGTCTGCACCAAGTTCATCTTTGACGGCATGGTACATATCACGGTCACAGTTCGATCCTGGAAAGACGACGACGGCACATTTCACGTCAGCCAGCCTCCTCTATCGTATACGTATAGTTCTCAATGACCGGATTGGCGAGAAGCTGATCACACATCTTGTCGATTTCGGCTTCCAAATCTTCCTTATCATCAACGAGAACCTCCATATATTTACCGACACGGACGTCGTGAACGTTATTGTACTCCAGTGATTTCAAGGAATGCTGAACGGCCTTGCCCTGCGGGTCCAGGACCCCTTCTTTCAACGTAATGTGAATCTTTACTTTGCGCATACGCTCTCCTCCAGTCGTTGTAAAATCCGTTCATACGTATCTGTCAAACTGCCAATTCCTTCACGAAAGACGTCCTTATCCATTTTTGTGCCTGTTTCCAAGTCCCAGAGCCTGCACGTATCCGGGGAAATTTCATCAGAGAGGACGAGACGGCCATCAGAGAGAAAACCGAATTCCAGTTTAAAATCGATCAGCTCAAGACCAGCTTTCTGAAAAATGCTGCTCAGATGCTCATTAATGAGAAGCGCCTGTTCCTTGATCAAGGTGAGGTCCTGTTCACGAATCCCCGTCAAATGATAGGCGTGGACATCATTGATCAGCGGATCATTCAGTTCATCATTTTTATAAAAGAGTTCAAGAATGGGTGGTTGAAAGAGTGTCTGTTCAGAGATACCGAGGCGGCGGGTGATGCTGCCTGCGGCTTTATTGCGGACAACGACTTCGAGCGGAACGATGTCTGTCTTGTAGACGAGCTGCTCGGTTTCGTTTAAAGCTTGAATGAAGTGGGTCTTGATGTGTTGTTGATGTAAGGATTGAAAGACTTTTGAGGTAATCAGGTTGTTCAGACGGCCTTTGCCGGGGAACGACTCCTTTTTCTTTCCATTAAAGGCGGTCGCATCATCTTTATAGGATAAAATCAACTGTTCAGGATCGTCGGTATGGTACACACGCTTCGCTTTTCCTTCATATAAAAGGGAACCTTTCATAAAAGCAGCACCTCACTTGTTAAGGATTGTTAGGGAAGGACCTGCATCCGCAGGTCCTTGATGATTACAAACCAATACGATCGAAAATACGGTCCACCTGTTTGAGATGGTGCTTATAGTCAAAGCAGGCATCCAGCTGCTCTGAGGAAAGCGTCGACGTGATCTTCTCATCCGCTTCGATCAGCTCACGGAACGGAATGCCCTCTTCCCAGGCTTCCATCGCCTTCGGCTGCACAAGATCGTAAGCTTCCTCACGCACCATGCCTTCGTCAATAAGGGTAAGCAGCACACGCTGGGAGAAAATCAACCCGTAGGTTTTCTCCATATTCTCCTGCATACGCTCCGGGAAGACCGTCAAGTTTTTCACGAGCCTGCCAAAACGGTTCAGCATATAGTTCAGGGCAATGGTCGCATCCGGAAGAATGATCCGTTCGGCAGAAGAGTGGGAGATATCCCGTTCATGCCAGAGCGGCACATTTTCAAACGCGGTCATCATTTCTCCACGCAGTACGCGGGCCATCCCTGTCATGTTTTCCGAACCGATCGGGTTCCGTTTGTGGGGCATCGCAGAGGAACCTTTCTGTCCTTTCGCGAAATACTCTTCCACTTCGCGCGTTTCCGTCTTCTGAAGGCCGCGGATTTCTACAGCGATTTTTTCCATAGATGTAGCAATCAAAGCCAGGGTGGACACGTAATGGGCGTGGCGGTCCCGCTGCAATGTCTGCGTGGAGACAGGAGCAGCAGCCAGTCCAAGCTTTTCACAGACGTACTCTTCGACAAAAGGATCGATGTTGGCATACGTACCGACCGCACCGGAGAGCTTTCCGACTTCGATCTGTTTGATCGCCAGGTCGAGACGCTCAAGGTTACGCTTCATTTCTTCATAATAAAGCGCCATCTTCAAGCCGAATGTCGTCGGCTCTGCATGGACCCCGTGTGTACGGCCCATCATGACGGTGTGTTTATGTTCCTGTGCTTTTTCACCAAGAATATCAATGAAGTTGACCAAGTCGCGGCGGATGATTTCGTTCGCCTGCTTCAGTTGATAGGACAATGCGGTGTCGACAACGTCCGTAGAGGTCAGTCCGTAATGGACCCATTTGCGTTCTTCTCCGACCGTTTCGGAAACGGCACGCGTAAAGGCTACAACATCATGTCGCGTTTCCTGTTCGATTTCATGTATGCGGTCGATGGAGAAGGATGCTTTTTCGCGCAGCTTTTCGACATCTCCCTTGGGAATGATGCCAAGCTCACTCCATGCCTCACAAGCCAACAGTTCAACTTCAAGCCAGGCCTGATAACGATTTTCTTCCGTCCAGATGGCTCCCATTTCCGGGCGTGTATAACGTTCAATCATAGTCTTCCTCCTACCAATAATGGATCTGATTTTGTTCGATGCGTTCATCGATCTCTTCGAGTGTGTCACTGATGAAGGTCAGGTGCCCCATCTTGCGTGTGGTCCGGGCTTCTTTTTTCCCGTAGTCATGCAGGTGGCAGCCTGTATAGTATTCAATCCGGTCATTGAGAATGCCGCGGTGTTTTCCGAGGACATTGATCATCACGGCTGCGCCAAAAGTATGTACCGGCAGCAGCGGCAGTCCACAGATGGCACGGATATGCTGTTCGAATTGCGAGACACTGCACGCTTCAATCGTGTAGTGTCCGGAGTTATGCGGACGCGGCGCCATTTCGTTGATATAGATATCATCGCCGCTGACGAACATTTCCACAGCAAACGTCCCGACAACGCCGATACGTTCGGCCAGGGCCTCAACGGCGGCTTTCGCTTTATCAAGGACAACGTCCGACACCTGTGCCGGAACCCGGGTTTCATGGAGAATCTGCTGTCTATGGATATTTTCTGCAAGAGGGAAATAAACGATACTTCCATCCTGTCCGCGGGTGAAAACCTGGGAGATTTCAAGATCGAAAGGAATCCACTGTTCCACGATATACGTGCCGCCTTCTTTCAGAAAAGAAGAGAGATTCTCAAGATCTGACTCCTGTTCGAGTTTCAGCTGACCTCTGCCGTCATAGCCGCCGCTGATCGTTTTCATAACTGCCGGATATCCAATCTCTTCGACGGCCTGACCGGCTTCTTCCGACGTATGGACGATACGGTATTCCGGTACAGCAAGGCCGGCGTCTACAGCAAAGGCCTTCTCTTTCTCACGATTCTGTGTCACCTCGAGGGCAAGCGTGCCCTGGGGAAGCTTGTCTGCTTCAGCAAAAAAACGGGAAACACCGGCGTCCACATTTTCAAATTCGTAGGTGACCACCTGGCTGATTGTATTCAACCGCTCTGCTGCTTCAAAGTCATCATAGGCAGCTACAATATGATGGTCGGCCACCGGTGCACATGGGCAGTCTTCGGATGGATCAAGCACAGCAATCCGGTACCCCATATGCCTGGCAGCGAGCGCCATCATTTTTCCAAGCTGGCCGCCTCCGAGGATTCCGATCGTCTGACCTGGACGGATGACATTAATATTCATCGAGCTCCCTCCTCATATTTCCGACTTTCTCCTTCATCCGGCTGCGGTACTCCTCCAGCCGTCCAGCTGTTTCTTTATCAAAAGCGCCGAGCATTTGAGCGGCGAGAAGCCCGGCGTTCTTAGCCCCGGCCTTTCCAATCGAGACGGTGGCTACTGGAACGCCGCCGGGCATCTGGACAATGGAAAGAAGTGAATCCATGCCTTGAAGCGATTTTGATTCAACCGGTACCCCGATGACAGGGAGCGTCGTTTTAGAAGCGACCATTCCAGGCAGATGGGCGGCTCCCCCTGCGCCGGCAATAATGACCTTCAGCCCTTTCTGCCGGGCGGTTTCACTGTATTCAAACATATCTTCCGGTGTCCGGTGGGCGGATATGATTTCCTTTTCGTAATCAACGGCCAGTTCATCCAGGACGCTGCAGGCTTCCTGCATCGTATCCCAGTCCGAAATACTTCCCATAATGATCCCAACTTCAGCCATGCGCTCTCCCTCGTTTCTTTGTGAAGTAACATAAAAAAAGCCTGCCCGACCGCTCAATCAATGAGAGGAGTCGAACAGGCATACGTCGGCCAAGGCCGGCCGGGCGCCGCTGACATAACTCCCCTCATAGTCCGGGACTTTACGGTTCCCAGGTAGAGACGTGCGGGCCATATCCCCGCCTTATATGAGGTCGTCTATGCAATTCTGTATTTATCATATCAAGAATCACTTTTGGCTGTCAACGCCATTGTCGAACAATGACATTTTATAATTAACGAATCGTTCGGTTTTACTGTTTAACCGCTTGAAATACGATCGTTTTTCCTACAGGCTCCATGACTTTTTCCCCGTTTCGGATTTCTTCACGGAAAACCGGCTCTTCCATGCGGCGGACAGGCATATAGCCTTGTTTCTTCATGCGGTCGAGACAATCATCGATCGTTTCATTTTCCTGCACTTCAAAACGCATTTTGCTGTTCCTGCTGTTCTTTTTGGGCATCGCGGATCTTTCCTCTCTTTACAGACTTCACCCAGAAGCCCCCGTGAATCTGCTTTGGTTCATACGCAACAATGAAGGCTTTTGGGTCAATCGTACGGATGGTTTCATATAAACTGAGTTCATACTTTCGCGGAGTCAGAATCTGCATTGCCAGACGGTCTCCCTCCATGCCGTACGCGTACCAGCTCGTCACCCCGTACCCTTTATCACGGAGCTGACGGGTAAATTCGATATCCGGGTTCGAGGAGATGACGTTAACTGTAATATACCCGAGGGCGAGCTTCTCTTCAATCTTCATACCGACAATCACCCCTGTACCGTAACCGACAGCATAGGCAATAACGTTTTCAATCTGGTCCAGGCGGTCAAGCACGATGCCCAGTCCGTAAATGTACGTGACGATTTCAAACATTCCGATAAACGCTGCGAAATACCGCTGTCCTTTTAATGTGAAAATCATACGAAGGGTAAAAAAGGATACATAAACGATGTTCACCGCTAATATGATGGCGATGAGTACAAGTGGGTTTTCAAACAATACAGACAGCCTCCTTTGCCGGGATAAAGTAAAAATCTGTCACCCGGACCGCTTCTCTTGCATACACTATAAACCATGAGAATAAAGGGGCACAACCGCTTTTCACCGCAATTACAGACAAATCTTGGAGGTGCATGCTGATGGACCAGTTCAAGGATTGGAAAGGAAACTTCGACCGTTTCTTCGGCCAGGAATTCTGGGGCGGCTTTGAAGGGATGATGAAGCCTGCCATACCGGCTGTCAACATTTATCAATACGATAATGAGCTGCTTTGTTTCGTCAACATTCCCGGCATGGACCACCCGAAAAATGTCGATGTTCTCGTCGACCACGCCACGTTGACATTGAAAGGAAAAATTGAAATCAACAACCGGGGCGGTCATCAGATCAAAGCAGAAATTGCCGACGGTACATTTGAACGTTCCATCGACCTCCCCTACCCCGTCCGGCATGACAAGATAGAAGCCACCTACAGACACGGACTGCTGGTCGTCCAGCTTCACCGCTACATCCCTGATTCATCAAGACAGAAACCGATCACCATCCGCCACCTGGAGGATGAATAAAACCGGCGCCTGACAGAAGGCAGCCGGTTTTTTTATACCTTGACGGGGAAGTCATCCAAGAGTGCAGCACTCTTTTCATAGACATCCTTATGCAAGGAAAATGAAATATAAGACGAAAATGACAAAAAGGAAATACATGATCGGATGAATTTCTTTGGATCGTCCTTTTAAGATCATCGTAATCGGATAGAAGATAAAGCCGATGGCAATCCCAGTGGCAATGCTGTACGTCAATGGCATAGCTGCAATCGTAAAGAAGGCAGGGACGGCAATTTCAAACTCATCCCAGTCAATGCTCTTCAAGGTGGACGCCATCAGCACTCCGACAATGATCAAAGCAGGTGCGGTAACTTCAGCAGTTACAACAGCGAGAAGCGGAGAGAAGAACAGGGCAAGCAGGAAAAATCCTGCCGTCACGACAGAAGCAAAGCCTGTTCGTCCACCTGCTCCGACACCCGCGGTGGATTCAATGTAGGACGTCGTCGTCGAAGTCCCGACGACTGCTCCGACGACCGTAGCGGCGGAATCGGAGAACAGCGCACGGTTGGCCCGCGGCAGTTTGTTATCCTTCATAAACCCGGCCTGGGTGGCTACAGCGACAAGTGTACCGGCCGTATCAAAGAAATCGACGAAAAGGAACGTCAGGATGACTACGAGCATCTGGATCGTGAAAATATCCCCAAAGTGTGTCAACGCTGCACCAAACGTCGGTGCCACACTCGGCGCTGGACTGACAATGCCGCCAAGACCAGACGGTGGATCAATCAAGCCCGTGAGAATCCCCATCAATGACGTCAGCACCATCCCATAGAAAATGCCGCCCTTCAATCCGACAGCAAGCAGGATGACACTGACAATGATTCCGAAAACAGCGAGAAGCGTCGGTCCGGCGGTCAAATCGCCCAGCTGAACCAGTGTCGCGTCACTGTTCTGTACGATCCCGGCGTTTTGAAAGCCGATAAACGCGATGAACAGCCCGATCCCCGCTCCGACAGCGAGCTTAAGGTTTCCCGGGATGGCATCAATGATCATCGTCCGCAGGCCGGTTACCGTTAACACAATAAAAATAAGTCCAGAAGCAAGTACGCCGGCGAGCGCTGTTTCCCATGGAATACCAAAGCCGAGCACAACCGTATACGCAAAGAATGCGTTCAGTCCCATACCGGGTGCAAGAGCAATCGGATACTTCGCAAACAATCCCATAATCAATGTACCCACCGCGGCTGCTACGGCTGTAGCGGTGAATACGGCTCCCTTATCAATACGAGTGACCCCTTCAGGCAGAGCCTCAATGCCGTCCAGTGCAAGCGTGGACGGGTTGACGAACAAAATGTAGGCCATAGCGAGAAACGTTGTCAGACCCGCCATGAATTCAATCCGATAGCTCGTTCCCATTTCCTTAAACTTAAAAAACTTACTCATTTGTAAATCCTCCCCTTTTGTCTTCCGTCGCCTTTCTTATTGGGTCTCTTTATTTTTATGTTGACCCGTCTCCCACAAAAAAAGACACCCCTGGATAAAATCCAGGAGTGTCTGTAGATACGAGGATAAACGGACGTCTGCAAATGCGTACAGGCAGGCGCCCATTCACCAGCGTAGTCAGACCAATTTACGGCGGTCTGGTAGAAACTCATGGGCCTTATCCCCAAAATTATACGAAGGTGATGCGTTATTGAATTGTCTTTATCTTACATCGTTCGACAAGAACTGTCAACACTATTTCCGAACAATAATCAACAAAAACCCTTTAACGTTCGATTATTCCCATTCAATCGTTGCAGGCGGCTTACTTGTCACGTCATACACGACGCGGTTGATATGATCGACTTCATTCACGATACGTGTCGATATTTTCTCCAGCACGTCCCATGGTATGCGGGCCCAGTCTGATGTCATGCCATCAATGGACGTAACAGCACGGATCCCGATCGTATAGTCGTAGGTGCGCTCATCTCCCATGACTCCGACCGATCGGATATCAGGCAGCACAGTGAAATACTGCCAGATGTCACGGTCCAGCCCGGCCTTTTTAATTTCATCACGAAGGACGAAGTCAGATTCACGAACGATTTCCAGTTTTTCCTCTGTCACTTCTCCTAGAACCCGGATAGCAAGACCCGGGCCGGGGAACGGCTGACGCCAGACGATATGTTCAGGTACACCAAGCTCCGTGCCCAGCGCACGTACTTCATCCTTGAACAGCGTATTCAAAGGTTCGATCAACTGGAATTCCATATCCTCCGGAAGACCGCCGACATTATGGTGGGATTTGATCGTCTGAGCGGTTTCTGTTCCACTTTCAATAATGTCGGTATACAGTGTACCCTGGGCAAGGAAGTCAATGTCCTTCAGCTTTTCTGCTTCATCATCAAACACATAAATGAACTCATTGCCGATGATCTTCCGCTTTCTTTCCGGATCGGATACACCGTCAAGTTTGCTCATGAACCGCTCTTTGGCATCAATTTTAATAATGTTCATGTTGAAGCCGTCGCCAAGCGTGCGCATGACGTCATCGGCTTCGTTCTTACGAAGCAGTCCGTGGTCGACGAAAATACACGTCAGCTGATCTCCGATCGCCTTATGGATCAACGCAGCTACAACAGAAGAGTCAACACCACCGCTCAACGCGCAGAGTACTTTACGGTCACCTACCTGCTCACGGATTTTTTCCACTTCCATTTCAACGACGTGTTCCATCGTCCAGTCGTCCTTCGCATCGCAGACGTCGAAAACGAAGCTGCGAAGAAGATCATTCCCATATTCTGAATGGCGGACCTCCGGGTGGAACTGGACGCCGTACATTTTTGCATCCTCGTGGCTGATGGCAGCTACAGGACAGGAACGGCTCGTCGCATCCACACGGAAACCTTCAGGAGCTTCGATTACTTTGTCACTGTGACTCATCCATACGGCCTGTTCTTTTGGTGTCTTGCGGAACAAGACTGGGTCCTCTGTAATGTGAATGTCGGCTTTGCCGTATTCGCGTTCCTTGGCCCGTTCCACTTTCCCATTAAAATGGTGGGTCATCAACTGCATGCCGTAACAGATGCCGAGCACCGGAATACCCAGTTCAAAAATCTGCTCATCACAGCGGAAGCTGTTTTCTCCATATACGCTGTTCGGCCCACCGGAAAGGATAATGCCGCTCGGATTCAGCTCCTTGATTTTCTCTATGCTCATCTTGTGTGAATGCAGCTCGCTGTACACACCGAATTCGCGGATTCTTCGTGTGATCAACTGGTTGTACTGACTTCCAAAGTCGAGTACGAGAATCATCCCTTGTACGTTTTCCATATACGTTCCACTCCCTGTACCAAGATTGGTCCTGCCTGTTTCTCTCTTCCCGTTCCATAAAAAAATGGACTCCTGCCTCTTGTATGCAGCATACAACGAAGGCAGAAATCCATCCATGTCAAGACATGTCATGTGACTCCCACCTTCATAGTCAGGGCATTTACGGTGCCCCGGTAGAGACTTTCGGGCCTTATTCCCGAGGATATACGAAGGAAGAATTCTATCTGATAATTTTCACTTATTCTATCAACCGTCTTGCAAGGAATCAAGACAATGTCTTTTTAATTAAATTTTCCCATAATTCCGTTACTTTCTGCCACTGGGTCTTCTGGGATTCATTCCCATAAATCACACGCTCATAATTACTCGTCAACCGCCGCATTTCATTGGATTGAAAATGCTGGTCCACTTTCAAGGCGTAATCACGGAGTGTTTGATCAGGCTTCCGTTTCAACCCTTTATGATTCAGTACTTTCAAAAGGAAGTGGTAGGCCTTTTCATACGTCTCTTCGTCTTCACTACGGCGGTAGCGGCGGATCAGAAGCGCGGCCATCCAGCGGTAGCGGGTGACATAAAGCAGAATCCCAGCGGCCAAAAGAACGGTACCTGTCAGGACTGCCGTAAAGGTCGTCGATCCAGAAGAAGAGGCTGCATCCGCATTTCCAGAGGCTTCATCTTCTTCCTCCACCTGCTGAGGATTCCCCATCGTTTCATCCTGCGTATCATCTGCAGCACCTGCTGCCGGATCTTCTTCGGTCTCCTCCACATCGACATCCGTGTAAAAATCAGCGTTGTTACTGAAGCCCTGTGTCGGTTCAAAAGGAACCCAGCCTACGTCGGGAAAGTACACTTCCACCCAGGAGTGCGCATTTCCACTCGTAACTTCATACACGTTCTGGACTCCGTCTCCTTCTTCATTTTCCACGGAATCGATCCGCTCACCGCCTGTAAAGCCTTTGACCCAGCGGGCCGGGATCCCTTCTGAGCGGAGAAGGACAACCATGGACGTCGAGTAGTTGTCACAGTATCCAATCTGTGATTCAAACAAAAATTGATCGACATAGTCTTCGTCATCGCCTGGAACCGGGACATCCGTCGTTGAATATTCAAAGCCGTTGGCTGAAAAGTAACGCTCCACGGCCTTTGCCTGATCATACCGGTTGTCCTCTCCCTCGACAATCTGGGAAGCCAGATTGCGGACGCGCTCCGGCAGATTCTCTGGAAGCTGCAGGTATTGATCCCTGATTTCCTGTGGATCATTATTCCCGGATTCACGGAGCTGGCTGTACTCAAAAGAAGGAAACTCATACGTCAATTCAGCTGTACTGATTTTCGCAGGAGCATCCCCCTGGTACGTATCCATCTCCCCCGTGTTACTGTGGACGCGGAGGTTGAACTCCCCTTCTAAATTCCCGACGGAGGTAAGACCGTAGGGATAAACCAGTTTTCTAAACGAAGCGAACCTTGTCATTTCAATCTGCGCTGTCTGCGTTTCCGTTTCCACTTCTTCAGTGAACGTGGAGAATGGAATATCAAAAGGGTCTGTCGTCATGACCGGCTGCTCCAGCGTATCCGTCCAGCCTTTTCCTGTATACGTATCCTTCGATTCAATCCGCCAGTAGCGGTCCCCATCAATGGTCGCCGTGAAGATCGGCGTATCATCCTGCACAAACGATCCGCCGAGCTGGCTGTCATCCTCGCCATACCCGACCTTCTGGATTGTCCGCCCCCCTCCGGACCCTGTCCCTCCTGCGGCACTTTCCAAATATGGAACCGGATCCGGCCACTGTGGAGCAAACTTGGGAGACGCATAAGCCGCTGCGGAAGAAAACAAAATGACTCCAATCAAGGGGAAAAGCCACACCTTGGCTTTATGAAGCCCTTTGAATACAATGGATTCCTTATCCATTTCTTTCGCAAAGCTCGACAGTCCGAGCGCCGCCATCCCGATCACGAAGGTCCGTATAATCGCCCAGCTGCCATCATAAACCGTAAATGTATCAACAACGGCAACGAAAAGAATCGTAAGAAGCACGAAAAAGAACATGCGGCGCGCAACTACGAACCAGTAATAAAGAAGGTAGCTCATAAGCCACAGTAAAATCAGGAACAGCAGGCTGCGGAAAAGCGGCGTCATCTGCCACCATTCCTGACCACTGATCATCTGAATATTAAAGGTGACCTGCTCGGTAAGAACGGCGAACCACCCCGGGGAAAAGATCAGTTCCCCGATGTACAGTCCGTCCAGAATAAATGCCACACCCAGTCCTTTTAACGGCATCGATAGATACCAGGGGACTTGTAAAAAGGAAACAAAAAAACAGAACGCCGCAAAGATAAAGAAAATCCGGACGTCATCCGTCTGGGAAATCATTTCAAGCGGCCGGAGCCATTCACAGAACAAAAGAAAACCGATGCCGTAGAGAATCATCCGGTAAACGGTGGAATGACGATCCTGCATTACGTGTTCACCTCGAATTCCTTTTGTGTCATCTGCTCTTCGGATAAGAGATTGACCACCACACCACGGCTTTTCAACTGCTTGATCAGCTGGTGATCCTGAAAGGTCATCCGTTCATGCGGGCGTACATAAAAAAAGACGAGCCGCTTGCTTTTCTTCGCCAATTTCGAAAGCGCTGCCTGGACATCCCGGTCCAGCTCATGGCTGACAACCATCAAGAGAACACCGCTTGGCACAGAGGGGCGTTCGCGCTCAAGCTGACTGGCAAACGGCTGCTGCCCCACCGGCCTTACCCGGGCCAGATGTCCCTGGATCTGCTGCTGGCGGGCCGGATCCTGGTGATAAGGGAAATACCGGCGGTCCTCACCAAGCGTCATGAATGACAGCGGGGAAGACTGCTGGTGAAACTCCTTCACAAGCGACGCTGAAAATTCGACCGCTCCTTCAAAGCTCAAAATGTCCATATCCGAATGGGCGCCCGTATTTAAGATCATCAGCATCTCCACACTTTTTTCCTGTTCGAACTCTTTTGTCATCATTTCGTTTTTCTTCGCCGTCGTTTTCCAATCCACCCAGGCAAAGCGGTCACCCGGCATGTATTCCCGGACACCGGTGACGATATTGGTATTTTTCTCATTGAGTTTAAAAGAAGGACTTGTTCCCTGCTCAAAGCTGTAGACCCGGTCCTTCATTTTTACCGGGCGTACGTATGGGAACACGAGAAGTTCATTCGTATGCTTGTACACCTGTTCTTTTTTTACAAATCCGAAGAAGTCACCCGTTTTCACACGGATTGCCTTGAAGGCATGGGCACCGCGCGGGACCTTTTGAAGTTCGTAGCGGTACGAAATCCGCCGGCTGAACCACGGAAAAACGACTTTCTTGATATTCCGCTGTTCATGATACATTTCTGTTTTCGTCATATCCTTGTATTTCTCCAAGTGTTCATCCACCTTTTTCAAGGATGGCGGAAGATATTCTTCAATTACACAGTAATAAACCGGGAATGGGAACCGCCGCTTCAGCGTCACCTCCACTTCCACCGTTTCCCCGCCAAGGGCATAACGCCTGGACAACTGGTGCTCAACCTCCCATTTCCGGATCGGGTATACGAGAACACCGATCATATAAAGAAGGAACGGGAGAAACGCATAAAAAAGAAACCAGCTGACAAATCCGCCTTGAAACATCGCATACGAGAACAGGGCCGTAAACAACAGAACGACGACAGCCCCTTTGCCGGCAAGGCTGAACGTCTGCTTCATTCCCCGGTCGTCCTTTTCACCGGAATCGAAGTAGCCGTGAGAAGCTCCTCAATGATAGAGGCGGACGTCTTCCCTTCAAACCTCGCTTCGGACGTTAAAATCATCCGGTGGCCGAGCACATACGGAGCCATGAACTGCACATCGTCCGGAAGCACATAATCGCGATCATGGACAAACGCATAGGCTTTGGCCGCTTTCATCAAAGAAATCGATCCCCTCGGACTCACGCCTAAGTAGACTCCTTCATGGTGACGTGTTCCTGTAACAAGGTCTACGATATAACGATGGACGGAGCGGTCCACATAGACCTGGGCGGTTTCCTTTTGAAGCCCCACCAGTTCTTCTCTTGATATCACAGCTGAGATTTCTTCAATCGGATGACTGTTTGACGTACGGGCAAGCATTTCCATCTCCTGCTTCGGTGTAGGATAGCCCATTTCCATTTTCAAAAGAAAACGATCCAGCTGTGCTTCCGGCAGCGGGTAGGTTCCTTCATATTCGATAGGGTTCTGGGTTGCCATGACAAAGAAAGGCTCTCCGAGCTGGACTGTACTCCCATCCACGGTAATGCTCGTCTCCTCCATCCCTTCCAACAGGGCGGACTGCGTCTTCGGCGACGTCCGGTTGATTTCATCGGCCAGAACGATGTTTCCGAGAATGGGGCCTGGACGGAACTCGAACTCCAATGTCTTCGGGTTATAAATGGAAACACCAGTCACATCTGAAGGCAGCAGATCCGGTGTAAATTGAATTCTCTTAAAATCACAATCCAAGGATTTCGCAAGCGTTTTGACAAGCATCGTCTTCCCTACTCCAGGAACATCCTCAAGCAGAACATGCCCCTTTGCCAGAAGGGCCACAACGCTCAAAAGCGCTGCTTCTTCCTTTCCAATCATCACTTTTCTAATATTGTTAAGTACCTCGGTTACTTTCGGCTGATAGAGAAACGTTTGCTGAGACATTTGATGTACCCCTTCCTCCCTGACGCACTATTTTTCAGAATTATCACGCTCATTTCCACTATACTATATCCCTATCTATGGAACAAAGAAAGAAGCCGATGGGTATATCAGGAATTGAAGGGTCTTCTCCCTTTTCAACAAAAGTTAAAAAAGATTATATAAGTAATAAAATGAACTTAAAGACCTATGATTTTTTCCGACAATTTAGTTAACTTATCCCCCTTTATATGGTATCTTTAGTTTGAGCCATCTGAAGTAGAGATATAAAAGAACATAAGAGACGAACGTTTGTATAGGTATAGGTGGCGGAGGCTCCAGCATTCAGCTGGAGCTTACTTATGGGTTTAGCAGCCCCAGCCAAAAAACCGCAGATCCAGGGGATCTGCGGTTTTTTATATCGTTCCATTATCTACATGTATACCTGTTCCCGTGATCGAAGAGGACTGATCGGATAAAAGAAAAAGAACGGTGCGTACGACACTGGCCATCGCGGTTTCTTTCTTCATCGCATTTCTTCTGTAAATTCTCTCCTTCTGTTCGTCCGTTAAGGAAGCACTCATGGCTGTATTCATAAACCCGGGGATCACGCAGTTGGAACGGATGCCCCGTGCCCCCCATTCCCGCGCCGTATTTTTCGAGAACGCTTCGATGGCCCCTTTTGTAGACGCGTACATGCTTAATCCTTTGTATCCGGTGTGGGCACTGATGGAAGAGATGTGCACGATCGATCCTTCCGTTTTGTTCAAAAGCATATCCCGAATCACATATTTGGTCAGGTGCATGGGACTCAGGACGTTGATTCGGAACATCTTCTCAAGCGGATCGACGCGGAGGTTGGAAATAATGTCATCATAGGCCCATGCGGAATTGTTCACAAACCCATGAATGACCCCGAGCCGTTTCAGCTGCTGCAGGTATAACGATTTGATCCCTTCCACGTTTTCTAAATCGTAGGTAAGGTGGACAAAGTGTTCCCCTCCCAGCTGCTTCAGATCTTCGACTTCGGCACCTTTCGATCGGCTGATGCCGATGACCCCATACGTTCCTTCCATTAAGATTTCTCTGGCAATAGCCTTTCCCACTCCTCTGGATTCACCGGTGACAATGATCCACTTCATTCTCTGACCTTCTTTCCTGTGCGCGTTTTCGGAATGTCTTCGACAAACGCCAGGATCCTCGGTACTTTCCACGGCTGCAGGGTGCGTGAGGCGTGCTCCCGGACCGCTTTCTTCACTTCATCCTCTTCAGCGTCTGCCTCCTTCACGATATCAGCGGTAAGGAGGTTTCCTGTTACACTATTTTTCTTCCCTTTCACCAACGCATCCGCCACTCCCGGGACCGCTGTCAGCACAGCTTCGACTTCCAACGGATTCACCCTGTACCCCCCGACATTAATAAAATCAGAATTTCTGGATACAAAAGCGAATTCATCTGCCCCGACTTTCTGTACAACATCTCCGGTATTCAGCCATTCGCTGCCGACCTCTGCGTTTTCCATTGTACCGACCAGCGACTGATGGATGAGCAGTTCCTGGTTTTCATTGATTTTCACCAAGTCTTTTATGGAGGAGGGTATGGTAAAGGTGCGGCCGTTTCCAGCAAATACACTCCCTGCTTCTGTCGAGGCATACACATTCCTGATCTGGGCATGGGGGAAAACCTGCTTCATCTTCTCCGACAATCGGTCATCAAAGCCTTCGCCGCCAAATGTGATCCGCCTGACGCACGGATAGGTCTTCGACTGAAGCCTGGGAAAAATATTGCGATAGTAGGTAGCGGTAGCGGACAGATGCGTGATTTGATATGGCTCAATCAAATCAGGCAGCCGTTTCTGCTCTTCATTGAACACATAGATCATTGGATTTTTATTGCAGAAGGCTTGAAAGAAGACCTGCAGACCGGCCATGTGTGTAGGGTTATAGGCAAACCCCCACACATGGTCCTTCCATTGGCTGCCGGTTTTCACCTGCCGTGTTAACGATTCATACCGATGAGTGACTTTTTTCGGACGTCCGGTTGTTCCTGACGTATATAGGGACAAGGTCCAGTTTTTTGGATGAAGACGGGCCGTTACTTCCTCATGAGACGGGGGATGCTCAGGAAGACCGTCCAACAAAGCCGGCTGGAGGTCAGAGGCTTGGATCCCCATCCTTTTCAATTCTTCATCAGAAAAATCTCCGTCCAACAGCTCTACCGGATAATCGAGCCACAGACTATGGACGATCGCTGCGAAAATCTGATACGGGTGGTTCCCTTTCACAAAAATCCTGGAACACGCCATTTTCCTGCTGCCCACATCCCTAAAGAGCTCCTCGTACGTATACTGATGTCCTTTGGAAGCAAGGAAAAGATTCTTCATGGACCCTGATGCCCTTCGATTTTCCTGATGACGTCTCCCATCGTTTCAACAAGGCCATCCTCAAAGATATCCACGCCGAATTCACTCTCCACCCGGACCGTCAGTTCAGCGAGCATCAAGGAGTCCATGTTCAAATCATCCCTGAGATGCTGGTCGGCATCCAGGCGCTTCAAGGGTGGCAGGCCATTATCTTTACACATGTCGTTAACAATCACGATCAATTTATCCTGCACGTCTCCTCCTCCTTCTTAGCAAAAAGGTGCGGTATATTTTTTAAAGAGCCTGCTTTTCTTCTCCCAGTCGGATTTCAGAAGCTCCATCAGGTGGACGTCATGGCTTTTTCCATGCTTGATCACATGATCTTTACGTGTACCGACCATACGAAATCCATGGAAGGTATTGAGCTTCACAACCTTGTCGTTCCCCTCCATCACCTCTGCTGTCAGCTTATTCAAAGAAAGATTGCTGAAAACGTGGTTATATAGATAGAGAGGAAGGATTCCACCATAGATCCGGTATTTTTCCTCACCTATGTAATAACCGAAAACGGCCCGTTTATGGACAGCATGGATGTCACTTAGAGAAAGCACACCGACAGGCACTGCATCGATCGCAGCCACCCAGTAGAGGTCCGTGTCGGATTGGGAGACCGATTCGAACCAGGCCTGGTGTCTGCCTCGGTCCGGCTGTATATCTGTATACATGTACCGTGTTACAAATGAGGAGGTTCTCCACTGTAACACCAGATCGAGATGGGATTCTTTCAATCTCTCGAATTCAATCATCATCCTCCTCCTTTTTTCTGCTGGATATGATGGTTGATTTCCGTCCATTCGGGGTGGGCGTCCAACAAAGCGAGCGCGTCCTCCAAAGTAAAACGGGGATTTTGTGGGTAGAGATGTTCAAGGATCTTTGCAACCAGCTGGAAATCTTCTATAGTGTCCACCGTCCATCGGTGTCTGCTTTCATCCCTCTTATACAAGAGATGATTGTGTTTGAACAGGCGGGTATCGCGGATCATTTTTGCTGTCACATGCTCACGTGTGTAGCTGTCATCTGCAATCAAGTGAGAATGATAGAGAGCTTCGAATGTAAATACTTCGATGTCCATTCCTCTTGGATACGTACGAATTTTTGTATTGGATACATACGGATATTTCGGATAGTGATGGTGAAAGAGAGCGGTAACCTCATCAACAACGGCAGGGTCCATCAGAGGACAGTCCCCGGTAAGCCGGATCACAACGTCTGCCTGATAGTGGGAGGCCGTCAAGTAAAAGCGTTCCAATACATCCTTTTCCGATCCTCTGAAGCAGGCCGTTCCAAGCTGGCTGCACAAGTGTTCAATCGCATCATCACCAGATTGAACAGTCGTACTCACGACAAGCTGATCGATACAGGACGCCCGTTGGACACGTTCAATCTGGTACTGCAGGAGAGGTTTTCCCGCTGCCATTTTCAGCACTTTCCCAGGCAGGCGCGTGGAGCCCATTCTCGCTTGGATGACAGCCACAACGTTCATACATCATTCCGCCTTCCCGTAAGCATATTCCAGCTCAGCGGGGTGCCTTTGGAGATGGCAAACGGCGCCCGCTTCCCAAGGAAGACGCTTTTGTATTTCGGGAGCAGGCCGTAGCCCGGGCGGACCGCTCGAATATTCTCGTCTGTAAATGTCTCCCCTTTCTTTACATCCTTCGAAATATAAAGAGACCTTCGGTAATTTCTCGCTCTTTCGTCTTCCGGAGTATCTCCATAAGAGATCCTCCCCATTGCCTGCCACACGTTTTTCGATTCTTGTACCAGCTGTTTCATTTCTGAGGGCTCCAGAGAAAAAGAAGCATCTACGCCTCCTTCAGACCGATCCAGCACGAAATGCTTTTCTATGACGGACGCGCCCAGGGCCACACTTCCAACGGCCGCCCCGATGCCGAGCGTGTGGTCGGAGAGGCCCACAGGGCAGGAAAATGTCTGCGCCATATGTGGAATTGTGCTGATGTTGGAGTGAGCGGGAGGTGCCGGATAGGTGCTTGTGCACTTCAGCAGGACAAATTGGCTGCCTCCACTGTCCCTTACCGTTTTCACCATATCCTCCACCTCACTTAAGGACGCCATTCCGGTGGAGATGATGACCGGTTTCCCTGTTTTCACCACTTTTTCAATTAAGGAGAGGTCTGTATTCTCAAAGGAGGATATCTTATATAACGGAACGTGACACGCTTCCAGGAAATCTACTGCTGATTCATCAAAAGGGGTGCTGAAACCAATAATCCCCGCTTCCCGGCATCTGCTGAACACCTTCTCATGCCATTCCCACGGGGTTTTCGCTTCCTCATACAAGTCATAAAGCTTTTTTCCATCCCATTGGCTTTGTTCATCCTTAATCACAAAATCCGGCTGGTTGCTGGAGAGCGTCATCGTCTCCGGTTTATACGTTTGTATTTTCAAAGCATCCACCCCGCATGCGGCGGCATGGTCGACCATGGTAAGGGCTCTCGTCAGCGATTGATTATGATTGCCTGACATCTCCGCAATGATGAATGGTGGATGACCGCTCCCGATGCGACGGCCTTGAATGCTGAATTCCATGGGGGAACCTTATCCCTTCTTCCTCCCCGGTAAGTCAGGAGAGTTATTCCAGTTAATTAAACAAGCTGCCGCACGTCCTGGGCGGTACCCATCCATGATTTGAGAAAATCGACCGGCCATTTCCCGGGCGGTGGCTGGGTTGTAGACAAGCTTTTCAACAGCCCTTTTCAACCGGTCCACCTGCACATCCATACCCTTTCCCACATAGCAAACGGCTTTTCTCTCTTTCAAAGCAGCGATGGTGGCGGCCTGATTGGCAGCTGTTTGAATGACAATCACTGGAAGATTCATATAGCAGCACTCCCAGATGGATGAGCCGCCAGCTCCTATGACGAGGTCAGCCTCTTCCATCAGCCGTGCCATTTGACTGGTCTGCACGTGAAGAGTCATGTGTGGAAACCGGGACACGTATTTCCGAATGACCGCCTCCTTCTCGTTCGCTCCACCGACAACGATGGTCACAGTCAGATCTGTCATATGCTGGACAGCTTCGATCGCTTTCAACGTCTGACCGGAAGGATCGCTGCCTCCGAAGCTGATCAGAAGATGATTGATGTTTCCACTACGCCCCTTACCTGCCTGAAGAAATTCCTTTCTTAAAAGAAGATAGTCCGGTCCGAGAAGACGGACAGCTGACGAAGGAATCAAATCAGTATACCGTTTATGAAGATTGCTGCAGACATTTTGGTCCAACAGTACATCACAGGCATGCCGGCGGTCAGCCAGATCATCAATGACCATCAGTCCTTTCACCAACGGCCGCACCTCTTCCTCCCAACTGGCGTCCAGTTGGTAATGGTCGACAATCAGCCAGTCGATGAGCCCCCATGATTGAAGCAGCTCCTTCGTCTGGTCTGCATCCTTTTTATAAGAAAATTCTCCGTTGTCCTCAAGCCTATACACAGAAAAAGACTGGTTCACAGCCACCTGCACAAGACTTTCCGGGCAGCTTCGGCATATGAAAAATACATGGGCTCCACGGTCACGAAGATCTTCCGCCAAGGTCAGACAGCGCATCATATGCCCGGTCCCCCACTGGACCGATGCGTCGACACGGATGGCTGCTCTCATGAGCCCGCCCCATCCCGGTAATAATCCAAAACCTTCCGGACAGCTTCGATCACATCATCCAGATCCTGTTGGCCCATCGCGGGAAAAAGCGGGAGGGTGAGGAATTGCTGATACAGCTTTTCTGCGGTTGGGCAGCTGACCTGATCAAAGCCGTTTTTCTGATAGTACGGCTGTTCATATACCGGCATGTAATGGACGTTCACCCCGATGTTCTCCGCTGTCAATGCCTCAAAAATCTCTTTCCGACGGTCAATCATCTCCTCATCAAGCTTAAGGATATACAAGTGCCAGCTCGAACGCCGGCCCTGTTCCTGATAAGGGATCGTTACACCCTTCACGGTCCTGAAGGCGTTGTTGTAATAATCCGCATAAGCTTCCCTCATTGAGGTGAACGTATCCAGCCGGTCCAGCTGGCTTTCCCCAAGAGCTGCCTGCAGATCGGTCATCCGATAGTTGAATCCGAGAAACTGCATTTCATACTCCCACGGCGCGCGTTCTTGTATAAAATCAGCGGCATGCTTCGTAATGCCATGAGTACGGAATTGAAGAAGCGTTTTGTACCAGTTCTCATCATTCGTCGTAATGATGCCACCTTCTCCGGTGGTCACTGGTTTCACGGGGTGAAAGCTGAACATCGTCATATCACTGAGAGCTCCGACTTTCTGTGCGCGATAGGAAGCCCCCAGCGCATGAGCGGCGTCTTCGATGATAAGCAGATTGTATTTGTCCGCCACTTTTCTGATGGCTTCATAATCAGCCGGCTGTCCGGTGAAATCTACAGGAATGACCGCTTTCGTCCGCTCGGTAACAGCGGCTTCGATACTTTCCGGTGTAATCAGATATGTGCGGGGGTCTACATCAGCAAAAACCGGCGTGCCTCCGCAGTACAAGACACAGTTGGCACTGGCAGCAAAGGTGAGAGGGGAGGTGATGACTTCGTCCCCTTTCCCGATGCCGGCAGTAAAACAAGCGGCATGCAGCGCTGCCGTGCCACTGGAAAAGGAAACCGCATAGGCGGCCCCTGTATAAGCGGCTGTTTTTCTTTCAAAGCTGGCTACGGCAGGTCCTGTCGTTAAATAGGGACTGCTCAAAACCCTTTCCACAGCTTCTTTATCTTCCTTGGATATCCACTGACTTCCATAAGGGAGAAACGAATGACGTACAGGCTTTCCACCAAATACAGCAAGCTTGCCTCCCACCTGCCCAGCTCCTTTACATACGGTTGGATTTGATCCATTCCTCTGTCCGGCGGATTCCCTCCTCTAAACCTACTTCAGGCTCCCAGCCGAGGATCTCTTTGGCTTTGGAAAAATCGCACAACAGCTTGGAAATCTCACTTTGTGGGTGAATGTGTTCGATGTGGGTAATCGACGTCCGGCCGTCTGCAATCAGCTCAGCCAGCTGATTGATCGACACATCGCGCCCCAGACCCGCATTCAAAATTTCCCCAAAGGCCTCTTTATGGAGACCCGCCTCCACAACGAAGCGCGCACAGTCTTCCGCGTATAAAAGATCACGGGTCTGCTCCCCGTTTCCATAAATCTCAATAGGATCTTTGTTCAGCTTTTTCTTTATGAAAATAGGAACCACACCACCTTCTCCTCCTGTCTTTTGAAAAGGACCGTACGTGTTGAAAGGGCGTACGATCGTGACAGGCATCTGGTAGGCATGAAAGTAGGACAACACCATGTTTTCTGCAGCAATTTTCGAACCGGCATAGGGAGAAGCTGGTTTTACCGGGTCCTTTTCGGTAATCCCTTGAGGGTTGGATGCTTGATCATACACCATACACGTGCTCATGAATACAAATCTTACCTTGTGCTTTCTGCAGCTTTCCAGTAAATGAAAGGCCGCAACCGTATCGTTATAGAATGTTGTCTGCGGATCATCAATGCTGTCCTGGACATTGATACTTGCCGCTAGATGGTAGCAGATATCCACAGAGTCATTCATGACCTGTTCGATCACATCTTCTTTGCGTATATCGTCATGATAAAAAGCTTTGAAACGTTTGTGCGAAAGGAACTCCTCTATATTTCCGACGTCTCCGTTCGACAAATTATCAATCACCCAGACATTGTGCTGGTCTTCCAGTAACTTCTTCACGACCCATCGTCCGATAAACCCTGCTCCACCTGTAACAAGTACGTTCAGAAAGCTCCCTCCTCCTTAAAAAACGGCATTCCTATATACATATATTTCTAGATGCCGCTATGTATGAAAAAATCACAGGACTTCATTTCTTTATAAGCCCTGTGATAAAGGATAAAAGCCGACCTTCCGCCCCGTTCCCGAGCGGATAGGTGCGTTGTTTGAATGACTGCATCAAGGACTCATCGTGCGCGGAAACCCCGCCGTTTTTAAGAAAAGCATTGACCAAACCCGCCAGCCGGACAGGGTCATCCTGCTTCAAACGTCCCAATGAATCAAAATATCCGCTGTATCCATAAAAGTTGTTATTCAGGATAAATACCGGTTTTCCGGCCATCAAGCCTTCAAGCCCGGCGGTTGAATGGTAACTGACGACCGCATCAGACAGCTGGATCAAATCACTTAACGGCTGGTTTTTGGAATGGAAGGTGGAAGGGAATTTTTTTGTTAAGTAATGGGGCGTGTGGTCTGGGAAATCCTTAATAATAAGATTGACTGAATCTGACAGGGTAAGGGATCTCAAAAACGACTCCCATTTTTTCATTTGATAGTTGCTTCGTACAACAATGAGAAGGTTTTTCTTATGAATGGGAAGCCCTATATGCTGTTTGATTCTGGCTGCGTTGGTCTGAACCGCCTTGTACACTTCATCAAACCGCGGATGTCCCATCACCAAGATCCTCTTATCCGGAACCCCGCGGGACAGGAACCAATGCTTCTCATAATGTCCAAAGACAAGCTTATAATCGGTGACGCATGGAAGATAACCGAATGCATCGGAAATGATGCCGTGCTGCAGGGCAGCTACAGGAACATTATGAACAGCTCCTAAGATGGAAAAGATCCGTGACTCCATATACTGCGAATACGGAACGATGACACATCCTATCCCTTCCCGCTGCAGCAAAGCCCCGATCTGTTCTACTCGATGAACGACCTGGTCAATCTGCTTCATCAATGTTTTTTCAAAGTAAGGAACCGCGTACACCGGGTGGCCGGCCGCTTTCTTACGGGCAAGGATCGCTTTCGCTTCTTTTTGAAGACGCAGCACTTCTTTATGGACATTCACCTTATATTCGTCAAAGTAACGAGGAGGAAGGACGCTCGCTGCTGTTTTTTTCATACTGGCCGGTCTCTTCACTAACACCGTTTCATCCAGCGACTTGACCTTCGGCTTTTTCTCCCCTTTCTTCTGGCTGTGTTCCCGATCGACGATGTACAGCGTTTCAAAGGTCCGATTCAGCCTCAATAAAGTGGAAGATGGAAGCCTGAGAAGCCCGTAACCGTCATACAACACAAGCTTCTTTTTCTCCCCCCGTATTTTATTCTTTTGAAACCGCGCCTTATACCCATCAAAACGCTGCTGAACAACTCGTACATCCGTCACATGGTTACGAACAAAAGAAACCCACCCCTTCTGCTGGTAGATTTCCATCAGTCCTTTATTGCCCTGGATCAACCCTCTGTAGTAACAAAGATAGGGGATGCTGTGCTCTTTATAATAGAGGGATTGAAAATCATCCAGAAAGTCCAGATACACGGACCAGTATTTTTGTTCAATCATATCCATGGCTGCTTTCCTTCCTTAGATTAAATTCTGCTTCTGCACAAGCCGGCGCAGTTCTTCTTTGGAGACTGGTTTCTGATCGCTTGAGCTGTATGTCCCCACTTGAGTTCTGACAGCATCCGGATAGGAGACCTGTTTATCTCCTGGGATGACGTACATATCTTCGAATTCCCAGGCTGTCGTCGATTCTTCAAAGGTCATCAGCTCTTCGTACATTTTTTCTCCGACTCTCAACCCTATCTCCTGAACTGTGATTTCATGTGGGTCCAAGCCATAGGCAAGACACACTTCTTCCCTGACCACTTCAATGAGGTCCTGCAGGGAAATGACCGGCATTTTCAGGACGAAAATTTCTCCCCCCTGCGCTCTGGTCAGCGAACGGATCGTTAAGGAAGCGGCTTCTTCAATGGTCATCATGAACCGTGACATCCGATCATCCGTCACGGTAATCCGCTTCTTCTCTACCATCTGCTTAACAAACAGAGGAATGACAGACCCTCTGGATCCCATGACATTTCCGAAACGTACACTGGCGAAGATCGTACCTTCCTTAGATTTGTCTTGTCCGGATGATAAAAGGAGTCGTTCAGCAATCAGCTTGGAAGCTCCATACGTATTCGTCGGGGAAATCGCTTTATCTGTACTCGTGAACACAACCTTTTTGACACCTCGGGCCTTCGCTGCCCGCACCACGTGGCGCGTTCCTGCTATATTGGTAAGTACCGCTTCATATGGATTGTTTTCACAGAAAGGCACATGCTTCATGGCTGCCAGGTGAAACACATAATCTACGTTTTCCATAGCATCATAGACCGTTTCGTAATGACGGATGTCTCCTAGAATAAACTGCACCCGCGGATCGGACTTCAGTTCTTTTTCCAATTGATACTGCTTATATTCATCACGGCTCAACACCTTGATATATTTCGGGGATTCATTCAAAAGGGTCGTCACAATCCGCTTTCCAATTGTGCCCGTCCCACCAATTACCAGAATGCCCTTATCTTTGTAAAACACTCTCTTTCTCCTTCCCTCATATCTTTCTACCTGATCATGCTTATGTATATGCTATTTTTATAGAAAGGTGAAAATAATAGATAGAAACCCAGCCAGGAACCGGCTCTCGTCCCGGTCCCTGGTTACAGGCCCTCAAGCAGATATAACCGATCTGCTAAAGGGTGGATATGATAAGAGAGGTTTTTATTGGTAATCTTGTTCAGACCGGAGTAAAAGCGTACGATTTCTTCTGTCGTTAAGGATGGAAATAACCGCTTCATTTTTTCCCGCCGGTCTTTAACGAAACGCAGCCTTTTCAAAGAGGGGACAGGGGCAGGGGACACGTGTTGGTTGTTCAACACTTTCAGAATGGCTGTGCAGGCAGATGGGAGGGCTGGATGACTATAATAATGAAAGAACCCATCAGGAAGTTCAGGCTTTTCAGCGTGCCGCAGGATGTTAACGACTTCGTTCTCTGTGAACGCGTGGATGCTCAGCCTGTCGGGAAAGTCCATCATACCGGAGGAGTGAATCACAGGCTGGTAGGCAATGACCGGTTTTCTCAGCACAACCCCTTCAATTCCGGTCGTACAGCCGTTATGAATGACAGCCTCTGCCCCGAGAATCCAGTGAATCACACTGCGCTCCCGGTGGATGTGGATGTTATGGAATCCTTTAAACGCTTCCTTATAAACGTCGAGGCTCTCTCCGGGATGGGGACGGAAGATGATGTTTTTTCCGGGACAGGCCCGGCTCAACGTCTGAGCGAGGTGGATAAAAGCATGGCAGAGCCTTTTTATCTTCTCCATTTCCGGCAGATGGACGTTTTCTCTCACCCCGCCGATCGGATTATAAAACGTAAACCGGGTATTGATGAGGATATAAGAGCCGAAATCCGCCTGAATGTCTTCTACATCGGAGGCGTACAGCTCTTTATAGGTGTCATTCAGCAGGTCGAATCTGGGATTTCCGGTAATGGTACAGCTCTTTTCCATATGGGGATAAGCTTTTGTCAGGATGTTTTTTTGATGCTCCCCCCAGCAGCACACATGGGCAAGGCGGCGAATATGCTCCTTCCTCATCCGCCGGCTGATGTATTTCGGAGCATCGGGAATGAAAAACCCCTCTTCATCCAATTCTACAATCTTATGATGATATCTCCCTACGTTTTCCACTACTCTTCTGCCGTACCCTTTCGAATAACCCTTGGCCAGGAAAATACCAAGTGGCAGCTTTTCTGCTGCCTGCTCGACCATCCAGTGCTCTCCAATCACGACATGATATCCCTGACTTATGGCATGAAATGCAAGCAGTAACTTGGCATCCAGTTCTCTCACTTTCGTTTCAATCGGAAGATACAGCCACTTACGACTTCCGCTTTTCATTTCGTTGACCTCCTGCAAGACCTGCGAATAAAACATACGTATGTGCCCTCTTCGATTCGTATGCTGAAAAAAAGACCCCGGAAAGCATCTATCCGGGGTTCGTGATTCATTCATATTCTTTTTCAATCGTCTTCGTGCTTCTGACGGTATCAATCGGGCGGACGTAGTTTTCGATCTCCTCACGCTTCGGCAACAGCTTTGGCGGGAGGGACAGCATTTCACCCAGGGTTTCATACGGCTCGTCTCCCATAAAACCGGGCCCGTCGGTCGCAAACTCGAACAAAATCTGCGGTGCTACCTTCGCATAAAGAGACCCGAAATAGTGGCGGTCCACGAAACCGGACGTGCGGAACCCGAACGTTGGGAGATGATCGATCCATTCCTGGAGAGCTTCACGGTCATGGACACGGAAAGCCGCATGGTGGACCGTTCCGAAGCCCTGGCGCGCATCTGGAAGGACAGCGTTGTATTCGACAATCACTGCCGATCCGTTACCACCTTCCCCGACTTCGAATCTCGTAAAGGCTCCTTCTTCTGCTGTTTGACGGAAATGCATCACTTTTTGCAGCACGTCCTTGAAGTAATCCGCCTTATCTACGCGGACATACAAAGGCCCTAATCCAGTAATGGCATACTCGTTCGGTACAGGTCCGTTCTGCCATGGAATACCGTCAGCCACCCCTTCGTCTTTTTCATCCGAAATCAATTCATACGACTGATCATCGAAGTCGACGAACGGCAGAACCTTGTTCCCAAACCGCTCCTTAATCCCCTGGTGCTTCACATCCAGACGGTCAAAGCGTTTGACCCAGTAGTCCAAAGCCTCGTCATTTGGAACACGGAACGACGTCGTGGAAATTTCATTCGTCCCGTGAGCCCCTTTCGGAATACCCGGAAAATCAAAGAATGTCATATCTGTGCCGGGGTTTCCCCGGTCATCTGCAAAGAACAAGTGGTACGTTTCAATATCATCCTGGTTGACGGTCTTTTTGACAAGGCGCATCCCAAGCACATAAGTGAAGAATTCATAGTTTTTTTCCGCACTGCTCGTAATTGCGGTGACATGGTGAATCCCTTTCAGTTCGTTCATGTCCATTCCTCCATCTATATTTATCCATTAAAAATATCTCAGTTTCAAGATAAATATACCGTCTTCATCTAAAAATGTCAACTCCGCTGTTCTTAGCTCATTTGTCCTGCTCATAAAATAAGATATAGAAAGTTATGGAAAAACTATTGACTTTAAGTGGAAAATTGGATATTTTATAATCCTTAGTAATTTTATCAGTTTTATAGGATAAACCATTAAAGGAGGTCTTTTTTTATGGAAACATTGCTTGTTCTTTTGAACATTGTCCTTATTTCAGCTCTTATATTCGTATTAATTCGTATGCAGCAGAAACACGTCTCCTTCAGTAAGCGCGTGTTCACCGGTCTTGGTCTCGGGGTGCTGCTTGGGGTTTATCTGCAGACCGTATTCGGCGCGGACTCTGCCGTCACCTCCCAGACAACAGACTGGTATAACATTGCCGGACGCGGCTACGTGCGGCTGCTGATGATGATTGTCATTCCGTTGATCATGGTTTCGATCATCCAGTCCATCATCAACCTTGAGAAAACATCGGAACTCGGAAGGATTTCGCTCTGGATCATCGGAATATTAGTCGGCACAACAGCCATCGCCGCTCTCGTCGGTATTGGCAGCTCCTTCGTATTCGACCTGAATGCCAGTGAGATTGAAGCCGGCCAGGCCGAGTCGGACCGTGGAATATACTTGGAAGAAACGCTCACAGAAGTCCAGGACTTGTCCACACCGGAAAAAATTCTCGAATTCATCCCGGCCAACCCTTTCCTTGATATGACAGGGGATCGTGCTACATCCACCATTGCCGTGGTCATTTTCTCTGCGATTATCGGTATCGCTGTTCTTGGCGTACGCCGCAAACAGCCGGAGCATGCAGAAACATTCATCAACATCGTCAATGCTTTTTATGCGGTCGTCATGCGGATCGTCACGCTCGTTCTTCGTCTGACACCTATTGGTATTCTCGGTTTGATGGCAACTACAGTCGCCCAGACCAATATCGCCGGCATTTTGGAGCTTGGTAAATTCGTCCTCGCCTCCTATGCCGCCCTTGCTGTCATGTTCATCATCCATCTGGTTCTGATCAGTGTATTTGGTTTGAACCCGTTCACGTACTTGAAAAAAGTGCTGCCGGTTCTCACCTTTGCCTTCACTTCCAGATCCAGTGCCGGAACGATTCCACTGAATATATCAGCCCAGAAAAACAGCCTTGGCGTAGATGAAGGGGTTGCGAACATGTCAGCTTCCTTTGGTGCAACAATCGGCCAGAACGGCTGTGCCGGCATCTATCCAGCGATGCTGGCCGTGATGATTGCCCCGTCTGTCGGAATCGACCCGCTCAGCCCAGGATTCCTCGTGCAGCTTGTGCTGATTGTCGCCATCAGCTCCTTTGGTGTTGCAGGTGTCGGAGGCGGAGCGACCTTTGCTGCCTTGATTGTTCTTTCTTCCATGAACCTGCCTGTCGCACTTGCGGGACTGCTTATTTCCGTAGAGCCCCTGATTGACATGGGCCGGACGGCACTTAATGTCAACGGTTCTATGACATCAGGCACCTTGACTTCACGCGTCCTGAAAAAGCTGAATACCGAACGCTTCAATGATAAGGAAGCCGTTGAAAAAGATATTGCTGTCTAAACAAAAAGGATCTTCCCCATATGGGGAAGATCCTTCTGCTTGCAGATGAATGGTCTGCAGGCTTTTTTTATTCCTTCAGAAGCTCTCCCTGCCATGTACCACGGAAAACTATAACGAAGCCCTATATTCAACGTTCATTATCCTCTAAAGGAATTTCTATTCCCTTGAAAATCTCGATTTCTCACTCCCTCTACACTGAGCTTCATCCATACTGTTTTTATTTTTTTAATGAAATTGTGATCCAATTTCATCACCGCTTCGTTAGCTGTGTAAGAAAATAAAAAAGAAGGAGAGTGTACCATGAAACAAATGAAAAGAATCCTGATCACATTAATGGCTTTGATGCTCCTTGTCCCATCCGTCGCCATGGCCGATCACCACAAATCAGCACAGACGGAGGCGGCCGATCTAAGATCGACGCTTGATCAATTATTGTCCGAGCACTTTGTCCTTGCTACAACGTTTATGATGAAATCGTATGAAGACGCACCAGATGCTGATGAAGTATGGAACAAACTTGATCAGAACGCACAGGATATGACCCCGGCGATCGCTTCTATTTACGGAGATGAAGCAGCTGCGCAGTTTGAAGAAATTTTCCGCGGACATAACGATTATTCCGATGGATTTGTAGAAGCAGCGAAAAATGATGATCCAGAAGCCCGTAAGATGGCAGAAGAGGAAGTTGAAGAATTCACGGAAGAATTCAGTACGTTCCTTGCATCTGTAACCGAAGGAAATCTTTCCAAAGACACAGCCAAAGAAGTCCTGAAAGCGCACGAACAAGATGTTCTGAACGTTTTTGACCACTATGTAAACGAAGAGTATCAGAAATCCTATACGGCTTTCCGTGAAGGTTTCAACCGTATGTTCGACATTAGTAAGGCCCTTTCTTCTGCCATTGTAACGCAGATGCCGGATTCCTTTAATGGAACAAAAGCGGATACACCAGCAGCAGATCTGCGTTCCAACATGAATGCTCTTGCTTCTGAACACTTCGCTTTAGCCGTTCTTGAAATGCAGAAAGGCTTTGACCAGGCGGAAGACTACGATTTCGTAACTTGGGCTGAGAACCAGCACACCGCTGATTTCAAAGCTGCTATCGGATCTATTTATGGTGAAGAGGGTGCTGCCCAGTTTGAAAAAGTATGGCAGCAGGATCATATCAACGCCCAGTCTGATGTGATTACAGCAGCTCTTGAAGAAGATGAAGAAGCAAGGAAAATGGCTGAACAAAGCCTGATGGCCTTCTCTGAGGACTTCGGTGCCTTCCTTGGTACAGCTACTGAAGGAAACCTTCCACAGGAGGATGCTGTTGAAGCGGTCTGGACTCACGAGGAAGATGTCCTTCAGACCTTCGATCACTACGTGAATGAAGACTATACAGCCACTTACGACTCTTTCCGTGAAGGATATGCCTTCATGTTCGGAATTGGCGAAACATTGAGCAGTGCTGTCGTGACACAAATGCCGGATCAATTCGGTGGAGAAGTTATGCCGGAAGAAATGCCTAAGACAGGCTTTGGTGGAGCGAGCGATCAAGGAATGAACACATGGATGTGGATCGCCTTCGGAGTTATCGCTGCAGCTTCTGCCGGTTTCATTTCCATCCGCAAAGCCAAGCAGTAATGCTTACCATGGAAGAAGAGCCTCTGCTCTTCTTCCTTCCTTATGATAGAGAGGTGACAGTCCATGAAGCTCGATTGGAAAATGTACTTCACAATACTAGGCCTGACAGCGCTCGTTATGGTCGCCTATGAATTCAATGCGTTCACTTTCTGGAAGGACGATTCGGAGGTTGTCCGAATTGAAAATGCTACACAGGCGTCCTATCAAGAGACGGATGTGCCGGAGGATCAAAAAGAAGAGATTTTGGACGGCGAATTTACAGTGATTAATAAAAACGGAAATATGCGGTCCGCTGACGTTGTGAAAAACCAAAAGCAGGAAGAAACAGGGATCACCCCTGCCACCATCTCCATCCCTGCCATTGATGTAGAAGCCGCTGTAGAATCGGTCGGGATTCTGGATAATGGACAGATGGGTGTACCGGAGGACCCGCAGAAAGCCGGATGGTTTGAACCGGGGACGGAGCCCGGCAGTACAGGGAACTCTGTTATCGCAGGCCACGTGGACAGCCGGACAGGTCCTGCTGTTTTTTATGATTTGGATCAACTTGAAAAAGGAGACGAGATTACCGTCTCCGATGAAAACGGGGAAGAAAAGACCTATGTAGTCGAAAAACTCGAAAGTTATCCGATGGATGATTCCCCCATTGAAACGATTTTCGGATCTTCCGATGAAAAACGTCTCAACCTTATCACCTGTACAGGTGAATTTCTCAGCAGTATCGGAGGTCACGCGGACCGTCTCGTCGTGTATTCAAAACTGAAGGAACCGACGCAGAATCAGGAGGATATTCAGCCCCCTTCCAACGTGCAGATCCAGGGGACGATGATTACCTGGCATGCCGTACGTGAGGATTATGTGGCAGGATACCGCGTCTACCGCAGCCAGGACGGGGAAACATTCGAAAAGGTCGCCAGCATCTCCAAGCATGAACGGAAATCCTATACGGATTCCGAAGCATCCGATTACTCCTATTATGTAACGACAGTCAATGAAGAAGGTACAGAATCTATGCCTTCCGATCCAACAGGAACAAAATAAACCACGTCTGCCGGTCAGACGTGGTTTTCCGCTTGTTATAGGAAGGGACGATCTTCTGTTCAGCAGAAGATCGTCCCTTTTTTTCAACCCATCGTTAAGTCAGGGGGCGTAAAGTGTCCGATGGTGACGCCTGCGGCAGCCACCGATAAGCGGAACGGGATTCTACACACCATTTCTGCCGGAAGTGTATTTTCTATTTCAAATTCCCGAAGACATTTTTCACTTTAGGCACCACATCGTGACTGCCTTCTTCTGTATCTTCCATCATCATCGCCACAAGCAGACCCTGATCCTCGGTATCCCAGGCCACAAACCATCCATTCACAGGTCCCTCTTCATCCTGGGATTTCTTTAATTCCGCTGACCCTGTTTTCCCTGCGAGGGAGATTCCTTCCACAACCGGCTCATAGGCGGTCCCGTTTTCATTCTGGACGACCGCTGTCAAATCATCACGGATCAAAGCAGCCGTTTCCGCGCTGACGACGTCTTCTTTCCAGGCCTGAGGTTCTTCCTCATTCAGCAGAAGCTGCGGTTTGATCAGTGTCCCATCAGTAATGAACGGCGTGTAGGCAGCAGCCAGGTGGACAGCGCTCATCTGCACCTGCCCCTGCCCATAGGCGGTCGCCGCAAGCAGAGATTCACTTTCAAATGTATCTTCGTTCATCAACTGGGAAGCTTCTATCGGATAGGAAAACGGCAGATCCTCACCAAAACCAAATCCTGCTGCATCCTCCAGGAAAGAATCTCCGCCGATATCCACGATCTGGCGGGCGAAGTAAATGTTATCCGACCGCACGAGTGCATCGCGGAGATTCACCTGACTGTCCGCTGCTGCCCCGGGTACACGGGTAACAGAATAGCCGGCATCTGCCTCATACGTTTCCCCGGATATCGCCAGCTCCTCTTCCGGGTTGATCGTTCCTGTTTCCAATCCAACTGCTGCAGTGATCGGTTTAAACGTCGACCCCGGCGAATACGTTCTTGAAAACTTGTTCAAGGTCACTTCTTCCCCTCCAAGACCTAAAGAAAGGGCTGTCGGGTTGTAGGAAGGAGTACTGACAAGGGCCTCCACACTTCCGGTCTCAGGATGAATCGCAGCCGCAGTTCCGGATTCGTCTTTCAATTGTTCATATACTTCCGTCTGGACATCCGATGAAATGGTCAGCGTGACGTCTTCCCCGTCCTTCGCTTCTTGTTCTGCGAGCACTTCTTTCGTTTCATTTTCCTCATCGGCAATATACACACGCCAGCCCGGTTCGCCCCGAAGCTGGTCCTCCATGACAAGCTCTAACCCAGATTTCCCAATGTTATCGTTCGTACTGTAGCCTTCTCCTTCGCGCTCTTCCAGCTCTTCAGCCGTGATACTCCCCATATAGCCGGTCAAATGCGCGGCCGCTTCCCCTAAAGGATAAACACGTGCTTCTTTCCCATCGTTGATCATGTAGCCAGCTGGCAGATCTTCAAGGGCCGTCAGCCTCTCCTCATCATCTTCCGGAATCATCGCAAGCGGCACGAACACATCATCCTTCACCCAGGACTGCTCCAGTTTCTGATCGATTTGTTCAACCGTAAGCTTGAGAATATCTGCAAGTCCTTCCTTCAAGGCTTCTTCCTCTTCCATCTTCCCTGGTACAATACCAACTTCCTTCACCGGACCTTTGACAGCCAGCCCCTGCCCGTCGCGGTCGAAAATCTCTCCGCGTTCGGAATCCAGCCGGGTGACTCTCACTGTATCGCCTTCCACCATCTGAGGGAAAATAAGATCCGGCATCCATTCCACCGCCCAGCGACCTTCCTCCTCATTTTCCTCATAGACAAGTCCCGCCTGATGACTGAATTCAATCGCACCGGCTCTTGAATCTACAGAAGCCGTATATTCATAGGCAGGTGGATCCTCTTGATCATAGCTTTCTTCCTCTTCGGGAAGATCGTATGTAATCGATATCTCCTCCGCGCCGATCCCTTCATAAATATCTTCATACCGGCTGACAAAATCCTCTTTCGTGATGGATTCTTTCGAAGATTCACTTAAATAGCTGTACATCGTTTCATACTCTTTCTTTTCCCATGCGTCCATGTACGCGGAAAACGTGTCCCGCGGCTCCGGCTGACTGCTGCAGGCAGAAAGCGCGGCCGTGGTCAGGAGGACGAGCAGGATCATCCATTTTTTCATCAAATCTCCCCTTATTTTTCTGTAATCAGACAAATTTTTCTAATTTCTATTATACCAGAGACAAGCCTGGGAAAAAGAAAAACGCCCGGCTTATACCGGGCGTTACACTGCCGAAAACGTATTCGGCGTCTATTGTGATTTCTGCATCTTATCGGTGGATGCTTGCCGCAGGCGTAACCACTAATAAGATCATCAAAGCCTCACCGAATGATGATTTTAAAAAGGAGATGATCTGTTTTTCAAAGCCCACCTTGGCTCATGGGAGCGAATCCCCAAACTTTTTCATTCAGTTACAGTCAGAAAATAGTTGGCAGGTTTTCATAGATTTGCAGCGATGGTCCTTCGCAAACGTTCATCGGCTCAAATGAACATTCCATTTCGTAAAGAAAGGAAATGGACGTTTGAACCTTATGTACAACCTTATCCAAGATAGATGCTTGATAAATAATAAACGCCATACACAGCACTGATAACTCCAGCAGCCTGTGTCAATCCTTTATTCATCGTCCACTTTTTAGTCGTAAGTACAAAAGGAAGACCAATCACAGTCGTAAACAAAAGCATTCCGATAATTGTGCCTGCTCCAAAAATAAAAATGAATGCGGCTCCCTCAGCTGCGCTTTCCACAGAGCTCAGCGTTAATAGTACAAGGGCGGCACTTCCCGCCAGTCCATGGACGATCCCCATAAAAACAGATGTCTTATAACTGCGCCCTTCTTGCTTTAAAGAAGACTTTTTATAAGAAAGAAACGTCGTTGCTCCTACTATAATCAACATCACTCCAACAAGAGCTTCGAGCGACTGTGCCCACGTTTCAGGAATCTGCTCCTGCATGAGAATGACCGCCATCCCAAATATAAACATGGTCAAGGTATGCCCGATTCCCCAATAGATCCCGGTCATCGCCGATTGAATCACCTTTCTGCTTTTTGCCGCTGATGTAGATACCGCAATCACATGATCCGGTTCGAGCGCGTGCTTAATCCCAAGCGCCAGTCCCAGTCCTAAAACGGCTAACAAACTCATATCCTCCATTGTTGATCCTCCTTAATACTTCCGCCAGATAACTTCTTTTTTCTGTAATAACGTTTCTCGATAAAAGGTGTGAACAACCGCTGTCACCGACTCAAGCTGTTGGGTGTTATCTCCCAGCATCCGCATAACGACGCCTCCCTTATCCATCGAAGAAAGACCGAAACGGACACCAGGGAACTGCTGTTCAAGGTGGTCAGAAAGCTTTTCGACAAAATCCACTCCTGCCTCCGGATGAAAAAGAACCACCGATCCAACATGTGAATGCCCCTCAAGTTCCAGTACCCCTTCCACTCCTTTTCCAGGATCAAGCAGCAAGTGATCATATAGAACAAGACTGCCTCCGGAGGTCACCTTCAATTTGTTCCGGTACCAGTCATACCGGAATGGCTCTCCATCACGGGACCACCCTGGTGTTACAATATCGTTGTAGAAAAAAGAGGACGTTTCATCGATGTCCACGATCGTCACTTGATTGAATCGCGCTCCTTCATACATGATCAGAGGATCCATACAATAATCGAGGGAACTGCCGGCAGCGAGATAAATCCTTGTCACCTGCTCCACCGGCTTTGATATCGTTTTGTACACTTTGGATGCAGCCTGGCTCGTTACACTCAATTCCGCTCCTTCTTCCAGTGTCACTTCATTCACATAGGAATCCCCATCCACATAGCCTCCGCCAATATGAATCATATAAACGGACAACGTTTCCTCATCCAGGTAAACGGGACGGGTGAATTTGAAAGCCCCCTCATAAAAACCAGACAGGATCGTCCGGTTACGGCGTTTTTCTCCTTTCAGGTGAAGGACGCCGGTGTGTGTCATGCCTGCAGCCCTTTAAGAAAGGCATGGTCATGAATCCATTCAATGACCTCCGAAAGACCCTCTTTCGTTTTTAAGTTGGTAAACACGAAGGGCTTCTGTCCACGCGCTGTAATCGTATCCTGTTTCATCACATCAAGGTCCGCTCCGACATGTGGAGCAAGGTCGGTTTTATTAATGACGAACAGATCGGATTTAATCATCCCCTGACCGCTCTTTCTGGGAATCTTCTCCCCTTGAGCCACGTCAATGATATAGATAGAGAAGTCCACCAGTTCCGGACTGAACGTCGCAGCCAGATTATCCCCTCCGCTCTCGACGAAAATTAAATCCAGATCATGATGACGCTCCTTCAGCTCATCAATAGCCGCAAAGTTCATCGAAGCATCCTCACGTATCGCCGTATGAGGACAACCTCCAGTTTCCACTCCAATGACGCGGTCACCAGGAAGCACTCCATTCTTAAGTAAAAACTGCGCATCCTCTTTTGTATAAATATCGTTCGTGATGACAGCCATATTCAATTCATCCTTCAGCTCCCGTGTGAGCCGTTCGACAAGCATCGTTTTTCCCGCCCCGACAGGGCCTCCCACTCCAATACAAATCGGTTCCATCATTCCATTCCTCCCAATCTTTTTTTAAGACATAAACAACCGTACGTGCAGGCGCTCGTGCATCATCTGGGCGATTTCCAGCCCCGGACTTCCCGCTCCCAGATCCTCGATCGAAGCTTCCTTGATACGCCGGACTGTTTTTTGTATATGGGGCTGCAGAGCGACGAGAATTTTCTGCCCATCCGTCTGTCCGATAGGTATCCCTCGCACAGCGTTCTGCACCATTGAGCTCAATGAGGTGAATAAAAATGTTTCCAACGCCGCGGACCCGGATACCTCCATCGCCCCGTAAACGACAGCGAACACTAGGGCCGGGTGGCCGTAACCCTCTTTTTCCATCAGCCACTTATGATACTGCTCCAATGGATGAGAAGGGTACAAATCCAGACACAACTTTGCCAGCCGCTTCCCCACCCGCTGATTCCCCTCCCGTGTTTCTCTTGCTGGTGTAGACGCATAAAGAAGATGATCCAGTTCGAGGATGAGATCCACTCCATCATTTTTAACTTCCTGATAAGCCAGCCAGAAGGCCAGGCCGTCATTGTATGCCAGCTGCCGGTCCAAAAATGCGGTCAGGGCCTCTTTGAAGCTCTCTGCATCTGTGATGACATCCTGCTGAATATACGTTTCAAACCCAAACGAATGCGAGAACGCCCCGGATGGAAATTGAGAATCGCTGAGCTGCAGCAGTGGCATCCAATTAATCATCATGGCTGTGGCCGATATACCGGAAGGGCTCAGGCACCTTCCGTTCTTCCCTGGAGTAGTCCAGGCCTTCATTCTCCAACAGTTCTTCAATGAGGTAGTCATACTGAACAAGCATTTCTTCCCCTTCAAACTGCGCAGGCACGTGCCGGTTGCCGAGCTGATGAGCAATGTCTCCCATTTCGCGGATGTTTTTCGGACGTATGACAAGCACATCATCCTTATGAACGCTTACGACAATCATGTTCTTCTCATCGATATGTAAGATGTCCCCGTCCGAAAGCTCTTTGTTTTTTCCGAGCCGGATACCGATTTCACGGCCGTGATCCGTCGTCACTCGCTGGACTCGTTTGAGAAGCTGTTCACTCTCCAGCTTTACGTATTCGACGTGCGGAGCCCGATTATTCGTTTCTGAAATATTACCTGCTACCTTTTCAATAATCATCCAATCACCTCAAAATAAGAAATACCGCTGTCCCATAGCTACCGTCTCTGCCGGTTCGCAGTGGATGATTTTTCCATCCACTTTAACAACATAGGTCTGCGGGTCTACTTCAATAGACGGCGTTTCGCCGTTATGAATCATCGATTTTTTCGTTAAGTTCCGGACTCCTAAAATCGGCCGGACGATTTTTTCCAACCCGAGTGTTCGATGGACACCTTTTTGATAGGCGGATTGAGATACGAATGTCATAGCTGTAGAGGCTTTCGCTTTCCCGAGGGAACCGAACATCTCCCTGTACAGCACCGGCTGTGGTGTCGGTATGCTTGCATTCGGATCGCCCATTAAACTATGAGCAATCAAGCCGCCCTTTAAAATCAGCTCAGGCTTCACCCCAAAAAATGCCGGATCCCAGAGCACTAAATCAGCAAACTTGCCTTCCTCTACAGAGCCGACATAGTCGGATATGCCATGCGTTATCGCCGGGTTTATCGTATATTTCGCTACGTAGCGCTTCGCCCGGAAGTTGTCACTGTGCTCATGGTCTCCCTCTAAAGGCCCCCGCTGCTTTTTCATTTTATCGGCCGTCTGCCACGTCCTGATAATTACTTCTCCGACCCTCCCCATAGCCTGGGAATCAGAGGAAATCATGCTGAACACTCCAAGGTCATGCATAATATCCTCAGCGGCAATCGTTTCTTTACGAATCCGCGAGTCCGCAAAAGCGATATCCTCCGGAACACTTGGATCCAGATGGTGACAAACCATCAGCATATCCAGATGCTCTTCCAGCGTGTTCACGGTGTAGGGACGGGTCGGGTTCGTGGAGGATGGAAGAATATTCGAATATCCGGCCGCCTCAATAATGTCAGGCGCATGACCACCGCCGGCCCCCTCTGTATGATAGGTATGAATGACCCGTCCCCCGATAGCTTCGAGCGTATGTTCTACGAATCCACCTTCGTTCAGCGTATCTGTATGAATGGCCACTTGAACGTCAAATTGATCAGCGACCTGCAGGCATGTATCAATCGTCGCCGCTGTCGTTCCCCAGTCTTCGTGAAGCTTCAGCCCTACGGCTCCAGCTTCAACCTGCTCCTGAATGGCTTCTGCACTTGTGGTATTTCCTTTTCCTAAGAATCCGAGATTCATCGGAAACTCTTCTGCTGCCTCCAGCATCCTCTCAATATTCCACGACCCAGGGGTGCACGTGGTTGCCTTTGTACCCGTGGCCGGGCCGGTCCCCCCTCCAATCATGGTTGTTACACCGGAAGATAAAGCCGTTTCAATCTGCTGAGGGGAAATGAAATGAACATGGGCATCAATCCCACCTGCCGTTACAATCATTCCTTCAGCGGCAATGACCTCTGTAGAGGCCCCGATCACGATATCCACGCCATCCATCAACAGTGGGTTTCCTGCTTTTCCAATCGTTTGAATCCACCCATCCTTGATCCCGATATCAGCTTTGATAATTCCGGAGTGATCCAGTATGACCGCATTGGTAATGACAAGGTCAACTGCTTCATTCCTTAATGCAAGAGGGTGCTGGCCCATCCCGTCACGGATGACCTTGCCTCCTCCGAATTTCACTTCATCTCCATACCTCGTATAGTCTTTTTCCACTTCAATAAAAAGGTCCGTATCAGCCAGCCGGACCGCATCCCCTTTTGTCGGTCCAAACATATCGGCATACTGGCGCCGCGGCATCTCAAAGCTCATCATCCAGCCTCCCATTGACAAGTTGATTCAATCCATACACTTTTCTCTCCCCGGAAAAAGCAACGAGAGGAACTGTTTTTTCATCTCCCGGCTCAAACCGGACAGCTGTCCCGGCCGGAATATTCAAATGACGCCCCCTGGCTTCTTCACGATCAAATTGCAGAAACGGGTTCACTTCAAAAAAGTGAAAGTGGGAGCCGATCTGGACCGGCCGGTCGCCTCTATTTAATACGGTGACTTCCACTACTTCCTTCCCTTCATTACAGCGGATCGTTTCCGACCTCAGGATAAACTCACCTGGTTTCACTTCATCTCCTCCTCATCGAATCGGCTCGTGAACGGTGACCAGCTTGACCCCGTCGGGAAACGTTGCTTCCACCTGGATATCGGGAATCATTTCAGGAACCCCTTCCATCACATCCTCCCGGGTCAATACAGCGGCACCATACTGCATCAAATCCGCCACCGTCCTTCCATCTCTCGCACCTTCCACCACTTCATAAGTAATAATCGATACCGCTTCAGGGTAATTCAGCTTCAAACCGCGCTCCTGTCTTCTTCGTGCCAGATCAGCAGCAAGCACGATCATCAACTTCTCTCTTTCCCGCGACGTCAGTTTCATAGTTTCCTCCCCAATCTCTTTGTCCTACCCAGCTTTCCGGTCCCTGACAAGTTCAATGACAGGCCTCAGCGTAATCATCAGTCCTGCGATGATCAGCCATCCAAAGGACAAGTACGTCCATCCTTTAAAAAAATCAAGGCTGTACTGATAACCCGTTAAAAACATAATGCCTGGAAAAATAATGATGAACACGGCCGTTAAGGATAAAGCCCATCTTGTACAAATAACGGCATCTTTACTCAGCTGACGCTCGTTTTCGCTCATAAGAATCCTCCTCTATGGGATCTGCTTCTTCATCGAAGCTGTGGAACTTATCTTTCAATGAGTCAAAATCAAACGATTGATTCGCATAAAGAGCATGACCAATGGATATGGCTCCACTCACTAAGAAAACTGTGATATTACCGAAGAACATCGGCTCCAGTTCCCCAAGCGACTGCACGGTGATTTCACCATAGATAGTGGAGGCGGAAACCAGCCATGCTGTAACACCAAGCACAAGCCCGGAGGACGCGCCGTAAAAAGTCCCGGCATTGGTCGCCTTTTTCCAAAGCAGACCGAGGGTAACCGGGATGACAGCACCGCTGACGAAAATCCCCATTGCCATATATACAAAGCTTAGACTGATACCAACCTTAAACAACAGAATCGAAAGGACGCCCATCATCAATCCGAATCCAAGGGTAACCTTTCTGGACATCGCTAATAACTGGTCACTCGAAGCACCCGGACGGATTGACGTCCGGTAAATATCCGTGACAATGATATTCGTAATAGCTGTCAGCTCGGCGGCTCCTGTAGACATAACCGCCATAAACAGCATGGCTAAAAATAAAATCGAACCGATACCACCCAGAAGGTAGGCCGCCATTTCCGGAGCCGCTGCATCCGGTGTCGATACCGCCACCCCAAGGCCGGCCGCACTGACACCAAGAAAAGTCGCAATCGCAAATGGAATGGAAAACCAGGCAAGCCCTCCGTATATGTAAGCTTTGGAAGCGGCACTATCCTTACTCGCAATTGCTCGCTGCCAGTACGCCTGATCTACAAAGACCGCTCCAAAATTACCGATAATATTAACCATTCCGAACAAAAGACCCGGTATGGAAGCCATCGTCAGCATCGAGGCGGAAGAAGGCATGCTCTGCAATCCTTCATAAATCGGATCAATACCGAACTTCACATAGATGGCGGCAGCGAAGACAGCCAGGATGGCAAAAATCATAACAGTGTTGAAATAATCAGCGATGAAGGAAGCTTTCAATCCACCAATCATGGTGTAAATCGTGAATGTGAGAGGAATGAGGAAGGCGGCGGCATAAATATTCATGCCTGTCAGCGAGTTCAAGGCAATGGCTCCACCAAGGACTACCATCGCTGTCACAAGAATGTTGGTCATCAACGCAAAACCCATAATTAAACGGTGGTTCTTCTTATCAAAGCGCTGAGCAATGAATTCAAGAAACGTATGGGCTTTGGGGGCACGCTTTTTCAAGTTGATGGCTACTATCGCAAAAAGAAGCACTTGGATACAGGCACCAGCAGCATACCAATACGGTCCGCTGATGCCGTACTGAAATCCTGTAGCCGAGGACATCATTAACGTAGCCGCCCACGTCCAGGCAGCAATGATGGACGCACTTGCCAGACCGACACCAATGCTTCTGCCAGCGGTACTAAACTGTTCAGCGGTCATTTTCTGTTTTTTTCTGCGCTGCATCACAACCGTAACGACAGTGAAAAACAATCCAAACACAAGCAACAACAAATAACCAGCGTAAGTGGGAAGCATAATTTTCCTCCAATATTCTTAATATGCAGAATAATACAACAAATACTAACATACAATCAACACCCTATGTCAGAAAAACTAACATATTAATGTTAAGTAAGCGCTGACAACCCAGCCGTGCCATCGTTTCAAAAAAAGGAAGAAAAAAACAAAAAAAAGACGATCGAATGATATCGACCGTCTCCAGCTTTATCTATTAAATTCAATAATGTTTCCATCGGGATCGGCGATGTACACCTGATGCCATTCCGTTTTATTGACAGGCTTGTTCAGCATCTCCACTCCGTGCTTTTCCATTCTTTCGATAAACGCCTCAACATCACGGACTCTGACCGCAAAATGTCCATCCCTGGAATCAATCTCGGTTGTACCGCGAAGCGTTTTTCCTTCTGCATAAGCAATCAAGTGAATCTGCGTTGCGCCTACCTGATACCAGGCTCCGGGAAAGTCGAAATCAGGACGGTCCGGGCTTTCTTCAAATCCGAGCACCCCGCCATAAAAATGTTTGGCTTGTTCTATATCCGATACAATGATAGATACGTGGTGCAGTGATTCATACATGTACAGGTCCCCTTTCAAAAGTTACTCTGATATCAGTGTAATCCAATCTACCAGACTATTCCACTTTACGCTTCGCTTCATAAGCTTTTGAAGGCCTATCTTTCTGACGGACGTTGGTCAGCCAGGCTTGATCGGCGTCGATCATTTTCTTCGCTGCGTAAATCAGAATGAATTGAATGACGATGATCGGCAGACCCATAAGGCCTGATACGACATTCAATGGCGCCAGACCGCCGATCCTCATTAGAATCAAAGCAAAAGCAGTAATCACAGCCGCAATGATAATACGAAGCATCTTTGGCGGCTCAAAACGGCTCATATCCCGCGTACTTGTATAGGCGGCAATCGTATAAGTCGTGGAATCGAGGGTCGTCGTCAGGAAAATCAAGGCGACAATCATGAAGATGACAATGGCGATTTCTCCGAAAGGAAGCGTATTTAAAATTTCCGGTATCGCAGCCATACGCGCTTCTTCTTCAACGAAGTTCAAAATATCAAGATTTCCAGTCAGATAGCGGTGGACACCAAGCCCGCCAAGGACCCCTGTCGCCAGCCAGGAAAGCAGCGTTGGAGCGAGCAGATAAGTGAGAATCATCTCCTTAATCGTCCGACCCTGTGAAATCTTTGCTGCAAACACACTGTGAAGCATGGCCCAGGTGGCGCTGTAGGCGAACCAGAAAATCGTGTTGCTTTGAATATGCGAAGTTTCCCCCTGATAGACCGATTCAGTGTTCAAGGAAAAATCCAGGTAGTTGGTCAAGAGCATCGATACACTATCCGTGAAGTAGTTCAGGATGAAAACACCTGGACCTCCGACGAGAATAAACAGGGCTAAAAAACCGGCAATATACATGTTCCATGTACTTAACCGTTTGATTCCTTTTTCGATGCCGAGATAAGCACTAAGGGAAAATAAAAAGACCCAGACGATGGTAACGATGATCGTCAGCGTGAAATCCACCTGGATACCGAGCAGATGAGAAAGGTTCTGCGTAATGATCGGCGCTCCCAGACCAAGCGTAACAGCTGCTCCGGAAAGAATACTGATTAAAAACAACACATCCAGCAGCCGGCCTCCGATGCCGTCTGTGAACTTATCTCCGAACAAAATCCGGCAGGCCTCTGAAATTCTCATCAACGGGCGTTTTTTTACGTGAAGTATGTATCCCATCGCCGGTGCTATCATGACAAAAATAGCGAATACTTGAAAGCCCCATAAAAACATACTGTAGGCGTTCCCCCACAGCAGGGCTTCCGCAGAACCAGCCTCTACACCGGCCGGCGGGTCGTTGGCGACAGACGTCCACTGGAGCATCCCCGTCCGCATGATCGTCGATCCTACACCCATCGCGACCAGAATGGACGCGTACTCAAAAAGGGTGAACCTCGGCTTCTCCTTCGGATCCCCAAGAACCACTTTTCCGTATTTGGAAAATGCCAAGTAAAGACCTGCGGCGACCAGTAAAATGCCATACCATAAGTATCCCCAGCTGAATGATGACACAATCGAATCAAAGACTGTATTCATAAGTTCCAACGACTGTGATTCATACAAGGCAAAAGGGATACTGATGGCAGCCATCAGTAAAAGTGATGGAATGAATATTTTGTAATCAATCATTTTTTTATTCATGCTATCTCCTCCCAATTTCTGCATACCCGATGAAAAACCACCTATAACGATATTTTTCCAATAAAATATTTCCAACGAATCATTCCCCCTTGCCTTTCTTTGCTGATACGTTTACAAGAAAGGGTTGGGAGAACAAAAAATCCCGCCGGATCATCCGGCAGGATTCAGCGGAACCATTCCACAATTCCGATCATGCTGAGCAGCCCAAGTAGGAAAGAGAACGTAGCCAGACGCTCATAGCCATGACCATGGGTTTCCGGAATCAACTCCTTATAAACGATGAACAACATCGCACCAGCAGCAAAGGCGAGCCCGTAAGGAACGAGGAACAGAGAGATATGAACCACGTAAAACCCAATAAAACTGGAGACGCATTCGATCCCACCTGTCAGCACCGCCATAAAAAGGGCTGTCCGTCTTGAAACGTTTTGATGGAGAAGGAACAAAGCGACAAGGAACCCTTCCGGTGCGTTCTGAAGACCCATGGAAAAAGCGACGACCATTCCGAGATGCTCGACTTGACTGGCCAGGCTGGCACCGACCGACAACCCTTCCGGAATGTTATGGAGGGTCATCGCCGCGACAAGCATCAGCGATTGGTGCGGCAGCACGGGTGATTTCCTCGTATGATCCATATCTACATGGGGAAGAAGATACTCGAGCAGGTTCAAAATCAGCGCGCCTCCGAGTACACCAATACAAAGCACCGTTACATTAGTCAGCTTCAAAGAGGCCGGGATAAGGCCATAGGTAGATGCTGCCATCATCACACCAGCGGTATAGGCGAGAATGCTGTCCATTTTCCGGTGGGATACCCGGCGGATCAGCAGGACCGGGAGGGCTCCCGCACCCGTAGCCATGGCTGACAGGATCATAATCATCAGCGTCCCCTCCAACAGCTCCGCCCCCTTCCATCCATTGTTTTCTAGTATATGTACAGGCCTATGGAAAAGAACGTTCTATATCAGTATAGAAATCTACTTTCCCTTGATGGCTGCTAACCTAATTTTATAGTCTGCCGGCATCTGACCATGCCAACCGTCCCTGGAGAACATATAGTAGTAGGGAGTCGAAAGAAACCTGTCTCATAGACAACCCTTTTGACTCGGACTCTCAAAGATGAAACATGCCTTGGTATCACAGAGAATTTTCCTCCAGGGCGGCGGCCTGAATCCCGGACATTTCCCCACCACCGTTCAACATGAACAGGCAGCCATTCCTCCACCTTCCATCATTGTAGAGAGCACCTTGAACGTGACCATTGAAAAGAGAGTTCCTTCCTGCGGAACCCTCTTTCTTTTTGTTTATTCGGTTCATGATTCCCAGACATCCAAACGTTTGAACCGCTGCTGGTAAAGAAGCAGCCCCCCATGAAAAACCCCTTGCACGTGAAGGTCTCCTTTTCCATAACATTCCTGATGGACCAGGAAGGAAACGTTCTCCAGCTCCTTTTCCACCGGAGATGGATACGTTTGATAGATTTCCTTATGCATTTCCGCGCTTTTTGCTGTGTATTCCTTTTCCGAATAGGTGGGGAGTTCAGGAGTGATCATCGCGCCCACTTCCACCGTTTCCTCAAAAGGAACCCGTTTACAGATCCGCTTCAACTCCCCACGTTCCTGATAATCCACGGATACAGTAAAACACCCGCGCAGAAATAGAAACGGGTACATAGGAGCAGAGATGTGAATGTCATGGACGGACCATTCCGTCTTCAGAACGGCACCGGAATGACAAGGAACAGGAATACTTTCCCGGATCTCCCATTCCAATGGAACATGAGCCAGAAGGACAGGCACTTTCACCGTTTTTTCTATGCTCTGTTCATTCCATGAATCCGACGAACCATCATCACAGACTGGACAGCTTGAAGAAGAGGATGAAGAAGAACTGGAAGAGGATTCACATGCAAATAAATCATCGATCCCACTGCCTGAAAAAGGGTCTTCACAGCTTTCGTCCTCTATAATGGACGAAACAGAACGGGGGTCTTCCGCAGGATGCCGTTCTACAGCCTTCTCCCCGGCATCAGAAGATTCTGTGGGCTGCGACATAGCTTTTTGAGAAAAGTAATGACTCTTGAACTCATTGGAGGATTCTACCATGGCAGAAGCAATATCTCCGAGGATGGGGTAATCATGATCGGCTTTAGAAACGAAGGACGCTTCTGCAGAATCCTCCGACTCTTCCAGAAGAGCAAATATTTCAGGGAGCACACCTCCCTCCTCTGCTGGTTCCGTCGTATCATCAAAGAACCCTCCGCTGGATTCATCAAGCATCGAAGAGAATTCAGCGGCAAGGCACGACTTTCGTTTTCTTATTTCGCCTTCATTCATTGGTATGCGGGTATTGTTTTCCACAGCCTTCTCCTCTTCCTCCGGTTTAAACAAGGCCATTTCCTCCTCTTCAACGGCAGAGGAAGGGAGAAACAACGGGCCGCCGCCCCTTGTTTCCTCTCCCCACCCTGACAGATGACCGCCCAGGAAACTTCCACGATTCTTAGGATTGACCCAGTGTGTCTGTTGAAAAGTAATGACATCACGTTTCATAGATATGAAAGGACGCCTCCTTTCCTCCCTCTTTTCCTATGAATCAATCACCGTTGCTTGTAGATGCGACACGGATCTGCTGTTTCTGCAGGACGTTCACACAGATATCCAGCACCATCTTCTCCTCTATCTTTGTGAAATACCCTTCATGAAAAGGGGCTTTCCCTGGAAGAGGCATGCGGTCCAATGCTTCATCCCACTCCACGATCCGGCTCGACAGCAGTTCACAGTAAGGCAGTTCATTATAAAATTGACTGCTTTCCTGATGATACTGGGAAATGTCACTGCTGATATGCTGGTCTTTTTCCGGAAATCCCTCTGGTAAAGACTTGGATCGGACAAAATCAAATTCTTCCCGCGTATTGTTCTTCGGCATCACCGGCATGGAAAGAAAATCCTTAATTTCAGTCACCTGTTCGAAAGGGACATCCACCGTAAAGGAATGAAGGTCGGAAGCCACACTCTTATCTGTCGGCATTTCAATTTCACTGCACGGGCTGGCATATTGGATATTCTTTCGTACGAATCCTTTAATAAACAGTTTTTTAGATGGCAGCAGCAGGCGGCATTGGGTTAAGTGCACACGTTTCTTAATATCTTTGATCTCAAGCACCGGCTCTGGAAAAGTGATCGTTTCACTGACATGGATCTGAAGCTTCAGTTCTGCGAGTACGACAGGAACCTTCGTTACAATCTTGCCGATACTTACATGCGGTTTTCTTTCACAGTGAAGCTCCAAGCCGTCCTCTTCGTTAAACACACCTGTCATTTGTCTGCCCCCTAATCAAAATATACCCACATCGTATGTAGCTGCCTTTTCTGTGTCTGGGCTCTTATCCTGATTTCAAGACAATGGTGGAACAGCAAAAAAAGATGACAGCCCTGATGGACTGCCACCCTCTTCGATTACAGAGCGTCTACGCGCACCTGTTGGTTTTGAAGCACTTTAATAGTGAATCGCACCTGCATTTTTTCAACGATATGACGGAAGTATCCTTCATCAACCGGGCTGTCGCCAAAAGAGCGGCGGTCTGTTGCTTCGTCCCACTCAAGAATCTGACTGGAAACTAGCTCACAGAATGGCAGCTGGTTGTATGCCTGGAAGCTTTCCTGATGGAACTGGGAAAGATCGCTGGACAGATACTGGTCTTTTTCCGGATATCCTTTGCCAAGGTCCTGGGCTCTGAAAAAGTCGTACTCGTCTCTACGATTACGAAGAGGCAGTTGAGCTGGTGAATCCAATTCGATGGTAGTCATGCACTCAAATGGTACTTTCACAGTGAGGGACTTGATTTCAGATGATACACACTCACCCTCAGAATCATGACAAGGTGTCGCGTATTGAATGTTTTTACGGACATACCCTTTCAAGAACAATGGGAACGGACCTGCAGAAAACTGGTCATCGTCGTCGCCTGTGGACGTACGCGTAAGCAGACGGCACTGGGTAATGATGACACGCTTTTTGATATCTTTGATTTCAAGTACCGGGTGTGGGAAGGAAATGTTAGCGACGAGGTTAGTCGTAACATTATAGGCTCCCAGTTCAACCGGAATCCGGACGATACGCTCTCCGCTTGGAGTGATCGGAGTATCCGCACTTGAATTTGTACACTGTTCAATAGAAGCTGATTCATTCAGGTTGACACAGTGACGGTCATTTTTTCTCATGATGTTTTCCTCCTTTATAGTAACCTCACTGTAGTCTATGCTCTATGATTTCGAAGGCATGGTCACTTGTATTAGTATAAACGTGGAACTTTTAAGACAAGTTCCTGTAAAAGATTTATAGAAATGGTCCGCCCAAATCTATCAGAGGCCCCCGGTGGGAGTACTGGCACAGCCTGGAAAGCTGCGCATATGCTTTAACGTCAGGAGGTAGAAAATGAAAAACGAGCATATTTTCTCTGTAGATATCGGGAACAGCTGGTATAAGATTCTCGCATCAGATGACGGTGGTTTCATGGATTATCAAATCCCGAACGCCGTCGCTTTGTTTGATGAAGAGTTTTATGAAATGCCATATGACGAGGAAGATGTGGATTATGAAGAAAACATGATTGTGGAAATCAAAAGCCCGGCCATCCAGGACCGACGGAACATTTACTACATCGGCAAGTCAGCGGTCAAACAGAGAAATGTCAGCCTGACTTCCTTTAACAATCAAAAGGTTGATGAAGAACGGACGTATATTCTTCTTTTTGCCGCTGCTGCTTACCACGCCCTGCTCGGCAGTGGTTCAGAAAAGGATGTCGAGTACACGATCGATCAACTGGCGGTTTCCCTGCCGACCACCCAGTACAAGCGCCGGAAGGATACGTTGAAAAACCGGCTCACCGGTACGCATACAATCATTTTCCATAAAGTGCCCGGGATCCGGGAACCGAAAGAAGCAGTGGTAACTCTCCATATTGAGGATGTGATCGTCGGGGCAGAAGGCGCCCTCGCCTATCTGGCCCTCACCCGCGATCCCGAAACGCTCGCCGTCTCTGATGAATCGCTGGTGAAAGAATCGGAGCGTGGAGTCATCATTGGAGACCTCGGAGGAGATTCCGTCGACTTTGTCGGTATCAAACACAATAAACCGGTGGCTTCTGTGGAAGGTGAGCCGTTCGGCATCAACCCTTTTCTCGATACCATCATACAAAAAGTAAGCCAGAATGAGCTGTACAGCTTCAACTCCAGATCGGAACTGGAAGAAAAACTGGCACGCGGCCAGTCGGAATGGTATGTAGAACCTTTTGCAGGCGTAAAAAAGGATATCAGCCGCTACATTCTCCCGCAGCTGCGATTGATGGCTGGAAAATATTTGGAGCACTTCGACCGCGTCCGTTCAAGTTCACACGAAATCAAGGGGGCAGCCCGCTATATCGCCGTCGGAGGCGCAGCCCAGATTGCCGAGCGTCAGATTCGTGAAGCTGCTGTGTCCTGGAGTGAAAAAGGACGCCCGATTGAATTGACATTCCCTGAGGAAATGGCCAAATTGAACGTACGAGGGTTGATGATTCTTGCTAAAATGCAGCTCTTCAGTAAAAAACAGACCGCTGACAGGTCATAAGGGTGAGAAGGTGAAACGATGTCACACACCTACCGTGATTACTTCAACGAAACCGTTGTCACCATTCCTGAGAAATATATAGACGTCAGGACCGGACACGCGCAGACCGTCGAAGCGGATGTGATAAAAGAACTGGCCTACCACGCGGAAAATAATACGCTCCAGCACTTCCTTCTTTCTGCCCTGCACCAGTACTTATCCGCACCGGCAGCAGGAGGCACCTCTGGAGGAGACCCTGTACTCGACGAACTCCGCACCATCAAAGAAATGCTCACCAGAGGCGCCTTTTCATCCGGCCCTTCAAGCAGGAATAGCGTCCCGCCCCTGGCTGCTTCTGCTTTCATTGATCAAAAAGAAATCGAAGACATGTTGGAAGCTTTCGGAGGCTGAATCAGAAAAGCCGGCTGCGGCCGGCTTTTTTGATGGAGTCGATTCAAAGCGACACTTTGTTTGAATTTTTTTCAGCTTAATGGAGTCGGACAGCCGGGAGACAGGTAACCGCACAGAAGCAGGATAAATCTACGGTGATGCAGATGCCCGTACCTGCCAGGTCACGAACGGCTTTTCCATCAATCTGGCTGCATGCGGAGTGCTTCTGTTTCGAGTCATCCTTCCAATCCGACTTAAATACTAGCAGTTCAAGGACCGCACACCCATCATGGACATCCTTCACTTTGAAAAGGTACGTGTGGACACACTTGAAGGTTTCTTTTTTCGCATGGCACGAATACGTTGTCACGCCTGTTCCCTTGAAGGGATCACAGCCACAGTAAAGAATGACCGGAACGGTGTTCTTCTTTACTTTATGATCCCCGAGCAGAGAATCAATGGATTGCTGGCATGACGTGTGACAGCTGTCATCTTCCACTCTGTCCTGAGCATAAACAATGGCCTCCAGTACATCTTCCACGCAGTTTTTATAATGCTTCACTTTTTTGGATTTTCCACAGTGGTCTTTATGTTTATGGTCGTAACCGTAACTTGAGCTTTCATAATCATAACTCATCTTTTTCACTCCTTATTCATTCAGTCCTGATAGTATACGCCGCACATCTCATTCTGTTTGATGTGTGCGCCCATGCGGGCATGAATAACTTTTTCCGGAATTTCAAATAAAATTGTTTATTTTCCGAATGTTTGCTATATTGAAAGAGAAAATTGAATAGCGTTGTAGATACAGGTTCCTTTTCTTTCAAAGAAAAGGACTAATAGGGAAACCGGTTAAAATCCGGTGCTGTCCCGCAACTGTAATTGGGAGTGTTCCGTACATACCACTGTCTTCACAAACGAAGATGGGAAGGTTCCGGAACGCCATGATCATAAGCCAGGAGACCTGCCTGTATCAGCAGACATCAAAACCTACGAGGATAGGAGGTGTTAAGTGCGGTCGGATGGTTTCCATATAGGCAGTTTTCTGCCTGTTTGTTTGCTTTTCAATACGTAAACTTAACAACTTCTAAAAGGAAGTTGTTTTTTTATGGTCGATATTTTGTAAGGGATGAGGTGAAGTCCTGTTGGCGTCGCTAAAAGAAGAATTTTTGAACCATTTGAGATCCGGCATCATGCTTTATGTTTGTAGTGGAGCGCCTCACACACTGGAGGATATGTATGAAACTCTTCAGGAGGGACTGACGGATAAGGACAGCGATCTTGCGCATTTGAAGGAAGCTTACCAACAGGTACGTCGGGAAATGATCGGCTGACCTCTCATTTTTTGTAAGCGTTTACCTAACCAAAGGAGGAACCACATGGATAAAACGACGATGTTTCAACCCGGGTTGAACGGTGTGATTGCTGCGGAAACGAAACTTTCCTACCTGGATGTAGAAGCTGAAGAAATCGTCATCCGCGGCTATGATCTGATTGAGCTGGCTGAAAAACGGCAGTACATCGACTTGATTCAACTTCTTCTGAAAGGCCGCCTCCCTGACGGAGCGGAGCAGAAGGAACTTGAGGAAACCTTAAAATTAGAAGCTCCTCTTTCCGACAGTTTGGTTCAACTATTAGCTAAGCTCCCTAAAGATACTCATCCTATGGACGCCTTACGGACCGGAATCTCAGCCCTCGCCGGGTACGATAAAAACCTCGGTGAGCGAAAAAATCTGGAACAGACGATCCTGCGTCTACTGGCGAAAATTCCAGTAATTACCACCGGCAGCTATCACCTTCTGCAGGAGAAAAGTATTCTGGAGCCTGATCCAGACCTATCCTACAGTGCGAACTTTTTGTATATGCTGACTGGACGCGTTCCAGATGAGCAGGAAGCGTCGATTTTCGACCAATCTTTAATGGTGTACAGCGAACATGAAATGCCGAATTCCACGTTTACCGCCCGTGTCATTGCTTCCACCAATTCGGATTTATATGGAGCCCTCACGGGAGCTGTCGCTTCTCTTAAGGGGAACCTTCACGGAGGGGCCAATGAAGCCGTCATGCACATGCTGCTTGAAGGCAGATCTGTCGAAGGTTTTCAACAACTTCTGTTGGAAAAGCTCGCCCGCAAGGAGAAAGTGATGGGCTTCGGCCACCGGGTGTATATGAGGAAAATGGATCCCCGCGCCTCTTTAATGAAGGAAGCCCTGCGGAATCTGGCAGCTGTAAAAAACAGAGAAGACCTGCTTGAGTGCTGTGAAGCAGGAGAAGAGTTGATGAAGGAAGAAAAAGGATTGTATCCGAATCTGGATTATTATGCCGCTCCTGTCTATTATCTGCTCGGCATCCCGATTGATTTGTATACACCGATTTTCTTTTCCGCACGCACGCTCGGCATCTGTGCTCATGTGGCCGAACAATATACGGATAACAAATTGTTCCGCCCTCGGGTTCATTACACAGGACCACGGGGACTGCACCCTTAAAGGGCTGCCTTCTCTCATCAAATATTCACGCAAAGGTGGAGATGGAAGATGAATGAAACGCAAGTGCAGCAGACCGGAGTCGATCCAGTTCTAAGAGAAATTGCTTCCTATGCGGTGCACGGGGAAATTACAAGCGAAGAGGCGATGGAAACGGCTCAATACGTCTTAATGGATACGCTCGGATGCGGATTTTTAGCGCTCCGTTATCCGGAATGCACGAAACATCTGGGGCCGATTGTCCCTGGAACGGTTGTGCCGGACGGGGCGCGGGTTCCGGGGACATCCTATGTCCTCGATCCTGTCCATGCCGCGTTTAACATCGGGTGCATGATCCGGTGGCTCGACTACAACGACACATGGCTTGCTGCTGAATGGGGCCACCCTTCCGATAACATCGGAGGCATCCTTGCTGCAGCCGATTACATCAGCCGGACACGCCTCCGTTCGGGTCAGGAACCGATGACGATGCATGAAGTCCTCGAATACATCGTGAAGGCTCACGAAATTCAGGGGATTCTTGCCCTTGATAACAGCCTGAACCGGGAGGGACTTGACCATGTGCTCTTCGTAAAAGTAGCGACGACAGCTGTCGTGACTGCTATGTTTGGCGGGAAAACGGAAGACGTTACAAACGCTGTATCCCAGGCGTGGATTGATAACTCAAGCTTACGTACTTACCGGCATGCTCCGAACACCGGGTCAAGAAAATCATGGGCCGCCGGGGACGCCACAAGCCGCGGGGTGCGTCTGGCATTGATGACGATGAAAGGTGAAATGGGCTATCCTACCGCCCTTTCTGCTGACGGATGGGGATTTCAAGATGTCCTGTTCAGCGGAAAAGAACTGACCCTTTCACGTTCTTTCGGTTCTTACGTTATGGAGAATATTTTATTTAAAATCTCCTTCCCTGCTGAATTTCACGCTCAGACAGCAGCGGAAGCCGCGATCCATCTGCACAGTCAGGTGAAGGATAAACTGGACGAAATAGAAAAAATTACAATTACCACCCATGAGTCAGCCATCCGGATCATTGATAAAAAAGGGCCGCTCCACAACCCGGCGGACCGGGATCACTGCCTTCAGTACATTACCGCCATAGGCCTCCTGTACGGCGAATTGAACGCCGATCATTACGAAGATGAAACCGCCCGGAACCCGGCGATCGATAAACTGAGAGATTTGATGGAAACCATCGAGGAGGAGACCTATACCCGGGACTACCTGGATCCTGACAAGCGTTCCATCGCCAATGCCGTCCAAGTATTTTTCTCAGATGGGACTTCCACAGATCCGGTTGCTGTGGAATATCCAATTGGTCACCGCAGACGCCGGGACGAAGGCCTCCCGTTATTATTGAACAAGTTTCAAAACAATGTAAAAACCCGGTTTTCATTCAAACAGACGAATAAACTATTGAACCTGTGCGAAGATTACGAAGCTCTAACCCGGACGACGGTCCCGCAGTTTATGAACGAATTACAATTATGATGAAGGAGGAATGACCGATGACATGGCTCGTGCAGGCCGCCTCAACACAGACAAAACGTGCTCAGGAATTTCAACGTTTAATGAAAAGCGGGAACCTGTTGAAAATCCCCGGTGCCCATGACGGGATGAGTGCCAAAATCGCGAAGGACCTTGGCTTCCAGGCCCTCTACTTATCAGGAGCCGCTTATACGGCCAGTCAGGCCCTTCCTGATCTCGGCCTGATTTATTCCAATGAAATGGCTGGGAAAGCCCGGGAAATCGTCCGGGCTTCCGACCTTCCCCTTCTCGTTGATATCGATACGGGGTATGGAGGCGTGCTGAACGCGGCAAGAGCAGCGAAGGAGATGGTGGAAGCCGGAGCCGCCGCTGTACAGATTGAAGATCAGCTGATGCCTAAAAAGTGCGGCCACCTAAACGGAAAGCAATTGATTCCCCAGGAAGAAATGATGCAGAAAATCCAAGCCATCAAAGAAGCGGCTCCCGACTTAATTGTCGTGGCCAGGACGGATGCCAAAGCGGTCGAAGGAATCGATCAAGCAATCAACCGTGGCCAGGCTTATATAGAAGCCGGTGCCGACGCCATCTTCCCGGAAGCTTTCATAAGCGAGGAGGATTTCAGACGAGCCTCTTCTAATCTGAATGCTCCGATTCTCGCCAATATGACGGAGTTCGGACGGACACCCTACTACACAGATCAGCAGTTTGCCTCGTTCGGTGCGGACATGGTCATTTATCCAGTTACTTCCCTGCGTGCGGCAGCGAAAGCCTATGAACGGGTCTTTTCTGAAATTCTAGAAAAAGGTACGCAGGAGGAGAAGCTTCAGGATATGCAGACGAGACAGGAACTCTATGAAACCATTGATTATTATGACTACGAAGCCTTAGATGAAAAAGTAGCGAAAACCATCCTCCCGGAAATCGACAGCAGGAACAGATAACTCGTCCATAGACTTAAACAAGTGTTCCATATAATCATGTAAAACCTGTCCGGTGTTGAAATTTCATCCGTGGACAGGTTTTACATTCACCGCTTCACCGCATCCCCCACTTTCCACTGATTATCATGAACATTTCCTTGAAGAAACCGGGCGGGTCATGACTGTTCTTTTAAAAATGAGCCGAACGTCGCGGACTGTCCTGTCTTTCCTATGTATTGAAAGACTCTTTAGGAATATGGATGGACACCTTCGACAACGAACGCCAGACTTTTCAGGTGGCCCCCTGTATAAAGTCGAGCCTCTTTCCCTTTTTCCTCTACCTGCACTCGAGACCCCTTTTTACAATATTTGCTAGAATGAGAAGGCATTCCATTATGCTCAGGGAGGATTCTTATGTCAAAAAAAACTGTGACTCTTTTATTGTCTGCCGGATTAGTTTTCAGCAGCCTGCCTTCTGCCGTCCTGGCAGATCCACCACCTGCGGGGAGCCAGGCCGACCACGCCTTTGATAACAAAGTCATCAAGAAAATCAATGCAGACCGCCTTTTCGAACGGGTGCGTGACCTTTCTCAAGCCCCTCGGGAAGCGGGAACACAAGGGGAATGGAGCGCTGTTCAGTACATTAAACAGGAATTCGAAAGCTATGGATACGAGACTGAGATCCAGCCCTTTACTTTTCAGGAGTGGGAGTCAGGTCAGCCATCCATTACCGTGAATGGCACCCCTTTTACCGGAGGCATCCACACGTTTTACGGATCCATCAACCGGACCGTTGATGCGCCTCTTTATGATGCTGGACTCGCTGAACCAGAAGATGTGACGGATGAAGCCGAAGGAAAAATTGCCTTGATCGAGCGGGGCGAATACAGTTTCTATGAAAAAATACAGAATGCCATTGAACATGGAGCCGTTGGGGTGATCATGTACAACCGCGAAGGATCGTCAGGACAGACATTCGGTTATACATACGAAAATCAGGATATCCCCGCCGCTGCCATCAGTCGGGAAGATGGTCTGAAACTCGCAGAGAAACTGAAAAAAGAAACACTCTCAACGAACTTGACGATTCAAGGAGCGGGCACGGTCGACAAAACCTCTTATAATGTGATCGCTTCCATGAAACCACACAAAAATAAAGATACCGGACAAATCGTTACCGTCGGAGCTCACCACGATTCTGTCGCAGATGGACCGGGGGCCAATGACGACGCTTCAGGAGTATCCGGTGTATTGGAGCTTGCCAAAATCATGGCCAAAACCCCTACAGACACGGAATTGCGCTTTATGACCTTCGGAGCTGAGGAAAAAGGGCTCGTCGGGTCCTATCATTATGCGGACTCTTTGAGTGAGGAAGAAGCCAGCCGCATCAGCGCCCACTTTCAAATGGATATGGTAGGCAGCAGGGACTCGGGGGATTTGATCATGTTCACTCCTGACGGGAACAAAAACCTTGTGACAGATTTAGGAGCATCCGCCGGTGCACGCGTAGCGGAAGTCGTAGAGTATGGACAGCTCGGCCGAAGCGACCACGTTCCTTTCTTTGAACGAGGCATCCCCTCTGCCTTATTCATCCATGCACCTCTTGAGCCATGGTATCACTCCCCACAGGATACTTTGGACAAAATCAGCCGTGAGAAGCTGAAGGAAACGACTGAAATTGTAGGAGCCGCCGTTTACCAAATCGCCCGTCCGGATACACCGGCCCTGGAAAATGCAAGAGTAGCTCCCGGACCGGTTCATTATGAATTTGACGACCGGCCACTATAAGTCAAAAAGTCCGTCTTCCGGCGGACTTTGCCTCTTTTTAAGGAGAAGAATGTAGTTTTAGCTTCAAACCTCCTGATCTTTTCTTTTATACTTAGAGGAAGTACAGAAAGAAAGGATAGGAAACTATTGATGTTATACATATGGAAAATCGAAGAAATCATCCAGCAGACGATCAGCGACCATCAACTGGATATCAGCTGGGCAGCAGACAATCAATTGAAGGCTCCGATGAGCTTTAACGTCTCCAACAATACACTGACCTTTAATTACCTTGAGGTGAACGGCTTCATGAGTAAAGCCCATCTGGGCATCGCAAAGGAAGCTTATGTACAGCTGATGATCTGTCATGAACTAGGGTATTACCTTACGTTCAAAAAGCATAAGCACGACCTCCGTACACTCATGTACGGGGAAGACGAAGAGGTTGCCACATTGAAAGCGACGATTGAAACGAACGCCTGGGTTTACGGACGGACGCTCGTGCCTGAGCCATTGAAGGAGGCGTACGATCAGCTCCGCCGGCAGAACGAACAGCTCCTGCGGGGGCTTTGATTGAATCCGTCCATTGGAACTATTCTTTCAGCCCTTTTTAAGGATTATAATAAAATCATCGTGTCGGAATAAAGTTCTTTTCCTACTTTTCTCATCTTTTTAGAGGATTTTTACTTTTTTTGGAGAAATAGTAAACTATAATACTTTGACTGTCACTGCTCTCATTGATTAGGCTTATAAAAAGGATGGTGGATGGTTTGTTCAAGAATCGTATATTCAAGAATATTCTATTCCAATGGATGCCGCATAAGGAACAGAGTGTTTGCGAGCGTAAACTCGTCAAGGCGATCAAGCGCTTGAAAATTGAAGATTTTCATTTCAACTGGGATCGGAACAGCTGTTTTATTGAGTTTTCCTACCAAGGAGAAGTGTACAGACTGGAACATTCGGTGGACAAAGCTAAAGAACGCGGGATTATCTTAAGAAACGGCCTGGACTGTCTGAATGAATTGACCCAGTCTCTGGAAGATCTCGGTGTCATCATCGACCGCGGAATGTACAATTTCGAAACATGGATCATCGGAATGAGGCAGCCGAAAGCAGGAATATCCGCTGCAGAGTATGAAGAGGAGTTTCATATCCGGTATAAATCATCCGCTCCTAAAGCCCCTTCAGAATTCGCACGCCCTGAGGATGCAGCCGCATTCCGTGAACCTTTACCTGAATACAACGATCAGGAAAAAAGCTACCAGCGCTTTTAAAAGATCGTGAGAAAAGATAAAAGCCTGAAGGGCCAGCGATACGACTCGTTTTCAGCTGGAAAGGAAGCATATAAGAGGAGATTTTCTGCTGTACAGAAAATCTCCTCTTTTTTAAATCTTCCAACAGGGAGGTTGTAAGAAGCGGCCGGCAACGCCTGTGGGAAAAGCACAGGTCGATGGAATGTGCTCATAAAAAAGAAGAGTTTTCTAGCTTTCTTCATAAATCCCCTCCCCCATACAGACACTTCCATCCCCCTTACATATAGTGAATAAGTAAGGAGGTGTTGATCATGGGGGTCAATACAGGATGCAGCGCAGAATTCTGGGGGGCCCTTCAAAATATCCCTCAGTGGCCGGAAGCTTATTCCATATGCGACCGCGTCAATACTGTTTTCGATGTCTGCATTTACAAAGATAACCTCAATCTTCTATTCGCTCTCAATCTTCCCATCCCTTCCACCCCGACACAGGAGCTGGCCCTGGAAGGAACGGCCGCTCTTCTCAATGCAGCGCATTCACTTGTGAACTATCCACTTACGGAAGATGAAGTCATTGCCATTTTCCAGGAAGCTGTTGAAACAGAAAATTATGAAGATGCCATAAGCCTGTTCGCTGCCTACAACAACCTCTTCTGTCCGCTGTAAATGATAGCAGTATGGGCCCATCCCCTGATATTCAGGGGATTTTTTTATCCGGTGACATACGCACGGGACCAGCTGAGATCACGGATCCCATGTCCAAGAAAGGAATGAAAAACGTGATAACGAGCAAATGGAGAAAACATGTATGGATGAAGCGGTCTCCCGTCATCCGCCCTTTTCTTCCGGAAACAAAACGGCTGACCCCTGATACGATGCTGGATATGATTCAAAGACATAAGCAGGTCATTTTAAAGCCTGCGCGCGGATATAAAGGCCGAGGGGTCATCCAGCTGTCCGATCTAGGGAACGATTCCTTTGAATGGCACGTGAATCATAAAAAAATCCGGTCCTCCCGTTTATCCGGACTTTATGAGCATTTTACCAACACGTATAGCACCGGACGTTACCTGATCCAACAGAAAATCTCCCTCGCTGAATTCGACGGATGTCCGTTCGATTTCCGGGTTATGGTCCAGAGGAAATCAACGCAGACTGCCTGGCACGTGACAGGAAAGCTCGCCAGGGTCGCCGCCGCCCCTTTTATCGCCACCAACTATACAAAACAGATGCTGCCTGCGGAACAAGCCGCATCTGGGGCCTTTGGAGAAACAGCGGCCGTGGATCTTATGAAGCAGATGGATGAGCTCGGTTTACATGCTGCCCACCATATCGCTCCTTATTATGTGGAGCACCGCCTGTTCGGCCTCGATATAGCCATAGATAAGGACGGTCATTTATGGATCATTGAAGTGAATACGAAACCGGATATTGGGATGTTCAGAAATTTACCGGACCTTACTGCCTATAAGACGATCCGCTCCTACAAAAAGGGTTAAGCTTTACCTGAAAATCCGGTCAACGATTTGGCGTAGGCGAGCGGGGAACGGTAGACACTGTGCTTCAAAGATTCATCCCCGATCCTCACAAGGCTTGCGTGGCCGTAGTTGGCATTCACTTCGAGAAAATAAAGATCCCCCTTGTCACTAATGATGAAATCGAGGGCGATATCCCCAAAGTGACCCACGTCCTCATCCAGACGGGCGGCAGCCAGCAGACAGGCGGCCTCCACTTTCCTCTCCAGTCGCGCGCGCTCTTTTTTTCCGATCCCGTAAAACTGTTGGAGGGCGTCCGTCCCTTTCATTACCTTTTCGGTATACCTCAAATTGGTGATGACGCTCCCCGTCCGGGCGATTCGTCCGACAAATCCGCGCATCTTCCACGAAGAATCAGGATCTTTTTGAACGTAGGCTCTGAAGTCCACTTGTTTTCCATCCGCCGCATAAGGAACTCCTTGTTGAATCAGCCCTCTTTTCCTGTCGGGAATATCCGAGAGATACGCTTTCAACTGCCCCTCGCTGGAAAATACATCCTGCTTCTGCTCTCCTTTCAGCACCCTCGTGACGATATAGCGGTCGGCTTCTTTCTTCATTTGAATCATGCCATACCCTTTGGCACCAAACTTCCGTTTCCAATAAACGATGGTATATTGATCAATCAACGCCATCAGCCGTTCGTCTGTGGAATATTTTTCTGTATGAGGTACAAGCTTTTCTGTCGCCGGGTCCTGTCTGAGCGCACAGTAAAACCCCCACTTCCCAGCTCCTCTTCGATTAAAAAAACGTCCGGAGGTCAAGTCATCCAACAATCGATAGGTCCGCTCTCCACCGGCACTCGGACGGCTGAACACAGCACTTGGAAAAGGAAAAGTCCCCATACAGAAGCCCTTTTCCAAACCGACAAAGCCATACCCCGTCACCGATTCCCCTTCCGATTGGACACCATTCCTAGGAAAAACAATGACAAGTCCTTTTAAATTCTTGTAATCCACCACCCAGCGGCGCATAATGCTTAAGACATTCGGGCGGATGTTTTCCAGAGAAGTCCCCCTCAAAATCCCAAGGACCGGACCAAGATGAAAGCCATCTTTTTCAGACATCCATTCAAAGTCAATATCCTCAGGAATGGTGAGATCATGAAGCAGGTCATAGGAAAATTCCACCACACCTTCATTCACATGATTGTGGTAAAAGACAGAGGTACTCCGCTTCCAAAGACCAAGGTGCACATCCAAAGAAGTCCCCCCCTCCTGTCCCAGAACGTCTTTCATAGAAGGGTGGAAAGCAACGGATGCCTGGCTCAGCTCTGCATTCTTTTTTATAAACAAAGGGCTCCCTCCAACCTGTAAAAAACATCGTAGTAAAAGTTAGTCACACGCTTCTATTGTCCACGAATACCATATGCTGTACCTCAAACCAATGAGAGGGGATACAGGATGCACGGCGCCATTCACATTCAAAAAGAAAATGGGGAAGGGCGGGATTTCCACCTTCCACATCACATCCTTCAACAGCTGTCTATTCAGGAGGAAACTCCGATGATCGTCGAATTCGGTTCAAAAGCTGCGGCTGTCACAATAAAAGGAACGAAGGAACGACACGCACGCCTTTCCTCACGGACCGCCGATGAACTGCTTTTCCCTGACCAGGGAAGCTTTCAACTGCGTAATGATGAAGGCCATCTCAGGATTGGTCCTCATTTAGGAATATTAGCGGCAGGCAGGGAAAAATACCTGCCGGGAAAAAGAAAACGATTCAACCGTGTGCTGCAGAATGATCCGCTCCAAAGCGGCATTCTCACCATTTTTTCTCTGGACGGCATTCAATCCAGACACACGCAGTTGAGCGGATACATGTATAACCCTCTTGATGAAAGCTGGGAGAAAAGACTTCTCCCCTACCCCGATGTTGTGTATAAGCGTATGTCGTTAAAGAAAGAGCTGAAGTTGAGTTTCGAACGTCACGTAAACGGTGCCGTCTTTAATCAAGCTGTTTATTCAAAATGGCAGGTCTTTCAGTACTTAAAGAAGGATCCGTCCCTTCTCCCGCACCTGCCTCCTACCGCTCTTTTTACAGGAGGTTCAGAAGCCGTCGATTGGGTGAACCAGTGGGGATCGTTATTTTTAAAACCTGTCAAAGGGTCATTCGGACGTAAAACGATTCAAATTTCACCTTCTGCCGGAAGCCGGACGTGGCATGTACGGACGAGAGAAGATGGAACGAACATGGAGAAATGCCTGACTCCGGAAGAAGCAGCCATCCACCTGAATAAATCCATCGGTCGAAAACCATACCTTGCACAGAAATGTCTGGACATTGCGTTCAATCACCAAGTAATCGATTACCGGATCTATCTGCATAAGGATAGGCAGGCTGAGTGGAAAGCTGCTGGATGGGTCGCTAAGACAGGTGCTCCACAAAGTATCATCAGCAATCTCGCCGGCGGTGGTCATGCCTCTTCCGCAGAGGATGTGGTGAGGTCATGTTTTTCCCTTTCCAAAGAAGAGATCGACCATCTCCGTGAAGAGGTTTTTTCTGTTTGCTGCCGGGCAGCTGAACGCTTAGAGCAGGAGTCCGGAACCGTTTTTGGCTACTTTGGTGTGGACATTGCTTTGGACCAAAAAAGAAAGATCTGGCTGATTGAAATGAATCACCGGTATGTGGATGACCGGCTTCCCCTTTATGCAGGAGAAAATGAGTTATATTGGCACATACAAAAATCCTACGTAGATGCATTGAAAGGTATGTGTGGTTTTCCACAGGAACATATCCCGGACCCCCGGTAAAGAAAGGGACATGAGGTTATGGACTGCATCGTCTTTTTAGAAACACACAAATCCGGATCCAGTAGAGATGCCATTGAGGCAGCCGTGCAGATGGGCTATTTCACCATCCTCCTCACCCAGCAGATGAAGAAGATGAACCAGCGCGAAGAGTATCCCGATGTGCATCAAATGATTTTCGTCAAAGATTTACAGGATAAAGACGTCATTTACGAGCAGCTGGCGATTATAAATAAACAAGAAAAACAAATCAAAGCCTTTATTAGTTTCGTGGACCCTTTTGTTCGTCTGGCTGCAGAAATGGCAGCTGAACTGGGTTTAATTTCTCTGTCTGTCCCCGCTTTGTATCATATGGAAGATAAAACAAGGTTCAGGGAAATATTGAACGGACACCCCGCAGCTCCTAAGCATGCGGTTCTATCATTGGAGAAAGATGCTGATACGTTGTTTCATACTTACGCCGATCAACTGCCCTTTATTTTGAAGTCCCCTGTTTCCAATGGCTCCAAAGACGTTCTCTTAATCAAAGACAAGGAGGCTTTCCTGGATGCCTGCACCTATTTCAAAAGGCAGTCTGGTCTGTCCTCCCTCCTACTAGAAGAATATGTGGAAGGTCCCCAGTATCTGATTGAGATCATTGTCGAACATGGAACGGTTCAGCTGGCCGCTGTCATTGAACAAATCATCTCTAAAGAAGCCCGCTTCATCATCACCGGTTATCTTATGCCGGCGCCGCTCTCTGATTCCAGTACCGAAGAACTGCAGACGACCATCGAAAATATCGTTCACCATCTTGGCCTCACACATGGCACATGCCACGCGGAAATGAGGAAGACGGACTCCGGGTGGAAACTGATTGAAATCAACCCCCGGATATCCGGGAGTGCTGTCAACCAGCTGATTTATGAATCCACCGGCATTTCGTTAGTAAAGGAAACGTTGAAGTTGAACCTGGGAGACAGGATTGACTGCATCCCGAAGAAACAGCTCTCCGCCTATGCTCACTTCATCACCATCCAAGGCAGGGGGAAGTTGATTAAAGTAACAGGAAAACAGAAAGCCAAAACTGTGGCGTCTATAAAAAAAGTCTACGTAAAGCCACGCAGAGGATCGATTTTGTCCGCTCCTGTATCCATGGGACACCGTTATGCGTATGTCATCGCTTCTTCACCGGATAAAGACGAAGCTGTCAACGCAGCAAAGTCAGCAGCGGAGAAAATCAAATTTCATTTAGAACCGATATAGGGTGTGGAATATGACACGGATCGGAATGCTTCATTACCGTCAAAAACCCCATCACGTCACGAAAGCTTTTGCTTATGCAGCTGCAGCAAAAATGCATGGATCAGATTTTTTCTACTTCTCTTATTCAGGGATTGATTTTGACCACAGACGCATCAAAGGGTGGATTTATCAGGAAGGATCCTGGCACGAAAAGGATCTCCCCTTCCCTGAGGTCATCATCAATATCAGTGCGCCCAGATCCTCAAAGCAGAAAGCCGTCAGCCGTGCTCTCCGCAGACAGATTCCGTTTATCAGCCGATCGATTGGCAGCAAGCTGACTGTCTATAACAAAATCAAACGAGGAAAAACGTTTGCGGGCCACCTGATTCCCAGCCATCCGCTTCAATCAACGGCAGATGTCCAGTTGTTTCTTCAAGATCACCCGGAAGCCGTCATCAAGCCTCACTCAGGCCGGAAAGGAGAATCCATCCACTTCATTACAAAGCTTGAGGATGGATCCGTTACCTGGCAGACCGGATTAGAGAAGCAGACCTGTCCGCGGGAGGTTTGGGAAAAGAAAGTCACCGACCTTCTTCAAAACAAAAAATATTTGATTCAGCCGTATATCGACAGTCGGACGAATGCGGGATTCAGCTATGACTTCCGCCTCCATGTCCATAAAAATGAAGAAGGCCGGTGGCAGACGGCCTTGATCTATCCACGAATCAGTGGAACCAAGCGATTAACAAGCAATGTCAGCCGGGGAGGCTACCGTGGAGAACTTGTGCCCTTCCTCAAGGAAGAATTCGGCCGTGAATATTACAATATCAAGCAGCTCCTTGAGTACTTTGCTGTGCAGTTCGCCACGCATTTCGAAACGTTATACCCCGGACGTTCTTTCGATGAAATCGGGATCGATGCAGCCGTTGACCGCCATCAAAAACTGTGGATTTATGAAGTGAACTGGCGTCCTGGGAGCCGGCACAGGGAGTTTTCCATTGCCCGGCATATGATTCCTTATGCTTGTTACATGGCTCAGCAGTATAAGTCCTGAAGCTGATTGAAAGGGGATGGAAAGGTTGAAGGATCAAGCGAGTCTATTGAAAAGCATTGAAACACTTTATCAACAGCAGCTGGAACTTCAGGGAGACCCCTCAGATCCATGCAGCCCACTCCTCGCTAAACTCATGCGTATCGACACCATCCCTTTCTGCTTCTATGGACACCACTCCTCCATACCGTTCTCTGCCGAGGGCGACATTGGTGGAGAAACGTTTCAAACGTGGTGTTTCCGCATTGAAGCCATTCATAAACAAGAAAAAAACGTTCTTCTATCCCTTCTTCAGCCTTTTACGATTTACGGGGAACCTGCGGGATGGATGGAAGAAATCTATGCCTTAAAAAGGACGGATTGTTTGATAGCCCAGCCTGTTCCTTCTATTTCCTCCCTCTCCTGTTTGAATATCGATTTAATGAAACGTGACATTATCATGGAGCCGAAGTGGTAGAATTCCGGCTCCTGCGCAAAGGAGAATCCTGTGAGAAAACTATCAGTCAGTGACCTTGTGAAAGAATTGGATGGTGTGGTTGTACGTGAAGGATCCCTGTCCGTTGTAAAAAGTGTCGTCACCCGTGTGAAGAAAGTAAAGCCAGGCTGCTTATACTTCTGCCTGGATGTAAAAGCACCAGCGGTTCAGGAGACAGAGCAGCTGCCGGCGTGTGTGATGATCACAAGCCGTCCAAAAAGACTCCCCCCCCTCCGCGGTGACATTACGGTTATTCAAGTAAAAAAAACAAGGGAAGCCTACCATCACTTCCTTGCCTGGTACCGTCGCCTTCTTTCCACTCCCCACCTTGCCATCACCGGCAGTTATGGAAAAACGACGACGAAAGAGATGGTCAAGTATCTGTTAACTGAGAATCACCACGTAAAAGCAACAAAAGGCAACTACAATCTTTTCCGGTCGAACGCCGGGGTTTTAACAAGGATGAACGAGAATACCGATTTCGGAATCTTCGAATTCGGTGTTGGAAAGAAAGGGCACCTGGAGAAATGTGTCCGCTGTTTCAGCCCCTTTTCCGTGTTGATAACCGGGATCGGAACGGATCATATTGAACGCTATGGATCACAGCACCTGTATGCTGAGGAAAAAGCTAAATTACTCAAAGGTGCGGGAGTGGATCAACCTATTTTCCTGAATTCAGAATGTGACCATTCCAAGCGCTTCGCTCGATCACTCCCTCCCGGGCAGATCATCTGGTTCGGGACCGGTGAGCAGGCGGATTACAGAGGGTCCCACATCAAATATACGGATGAAGGGATGACGTTCACCCTCACCCATGCTGAAAAAAAATATGAAGCCTTCGTCCCTGCCTTTGGACTTCATATGGTCCGCAATGCCCTCGGAGCCATAGCTGCCGCCCATACCTTCGGGGTGGATATCGAAACCCTGCTGCAGCGGCTCCGAACCTTTCCACCATTGAAACGCCATTTGGAAATCACCAACGGCCTGAACGGGTCCACATTAATTGATGACTCCTGGAACTCCAACTCCGGTTCCATCGAAGCTGCCCTTGCCGTATTACAGGAAAAATCACGCGGCAAAAACAGTGTAGCTGTGCTCGGGCAGATCAATGAGCTGGGTCCTGAAGAAATTCAGGAGCATAAAAAAATCGGACGCCTCATTTACAACAACCAGCCCGGACGGCTCATCACTATCGGAGAGCGAGCGGCCGTCATGGCCAGAGAAGCTGTGAAATGCGGGATGAGAGCGCGCCATGTTTATATGTGCGGCACACCAGAACGAGCGCTTGAGCTCATTCAAAAATTTGCAGATGACCAGACCGTGTGTTTAATTAAAACATCGATGCGGGACTCCTATAGTCATTTCATCCGCGTCCTCAAAGACGAAACCTAAAAAGCAGCCCTTCCATTTATGGAAGGGCTGCTTAGCTTGTAGAGAAACCTTTTTCTAGTGACTCCAAAGGAGCGATCACCAATCCTTGGTCATGGATAGGATTTTCCTCACGCAAGCGGCAGTAACGCAGCTTGTACTGTTCTTTTGAAACGGCGAAGCAGCTATGCTCAACGTTCTCTTTTATCATAGGATAAAGCTGTCTTCCCACAGGTATCGGCACGTGTAGCGTTCGGTGGTGACGCCTGCGGGAACAGCGCGAGCCGAAGATCCACTTGGTCAAATGGTTTTCTTGACCAAGTTAGCTGAGGCCGTGCCCGCGGCAAGCATCCACCGATAAGCGGAACGTGCCCTCTCAACATGACATACGGACAACTCTAACTGGATAGAACGAACTTTTTCCTGTGCTGCTCTTATTTAAAGCCCGCCACTCGTTTCGCATACAGCATATTGGCTGTACGAATACGGTTGGCAAGTTCATTGTCTCCCGTAAAAGAAGCAACAAAATCATTCGGATTCCGATGATTGATTTCGATCAACCACACACGCCCGTGTCGATCCACACCGATATCGATGCCCAATTTACAATAGTGGAAACCGCAGTTCTCAATGACTTCCGATGCTCGGAGAGCCAGCTCCTCAATCTCCCCGATTAGAGAAGACACTTTTTCCTTTTCCTTAAACATCCGTTCCAGCATGACGACCGCAGGTTCAATCTTCCCCCCTTGATGACGGTTACTGACAATCTGCCCTTCCTGGCTGGTTCTTCCCATCAAAGCAAAGCTCTCCCAGCTTCCTTCCCCGTTTTTCACCATAACCGCCCGGAAATCATTGACCCTCCCCTCATATTGAAGGTCGAGGCCCTGCTGAACGATCACCTCACTGCCGGCAAAGACTTCCTTCAAAAAAGTCAGCCCGTCTTCAGATCGAGGGAATAAAAACTCTTTTTTATCTTCTGAATGAATATAGATCACCCTCATCCCCTTCTCTGTACGCAGCACCTTCGCCACACGTTTTCCCTGCATCCCTTTTACAGGCTTTACATAAACACAATGATGAGTCTCCAACATCTCAAGAAAATCTGCTGAACCCTGGAAAATCTTCGTTTCGGGAAGGTACGGCTTCAAAAACGAGGAAGATTGAAACCACGTATACATTTCCCACTTGGTAAACGTTCCGGAATGAAAAATGCGGTCTCCGATCAATTGGTGAAATTGTTTCTGCCACTTCTTTTTTAGTGGAACACGCTTGATAATGACCTGTGGAAACGGATAAATCCCTGCGGTCCATTCCCTTTTCACAGGATCAAAGAGATACCCAGCCACCAGCCGTTTATCCACGTCCACAGCTTCATTGGAAAACGCAATGACGGCTCCACCAAAGGATTCGTAGTTCTTCACATAACGCCGCAGCTTGTGCAGCATATCCTGCAAACCTTCCAGGCGGCTGGATGCGACGATTCCTATAATAGGTCCAATATGAACGGTATCTCTCTCACATTTCACTTCATAATGGGGCTCCATGGGAAGCATCAGGATCCCGAGGACTTCCCCTGACATAACCATCTGATCTTCGTCTACCTGGTCGGATGTCCGAAGTACGCCCTGACAGGACTGCAGTCCAAACTCCCAGGTATATACCCGGCCGTTCTCCATCCCCTCTTTCAAGGCGGATGATGGGTGAAGCGTGATGGCTGTTCCCGTCCCCTCTCCTTTATTCACTTGATACATACGTGTCCCCCCTGTTCATTTTCCGGCTTCTTTTATATGTATGAGCAACCGGAAAGAACATATCTTTTCTTCCTTCTGTATACATAGGATAAATGGAAACCCGGGAGGTGAGACATATCGAGAAAAAAGAGACCATCGGCATCATCCTGCCTGACAGCATCTGCGACCGGCTGGCAGTGGAAGGAAGTCAAATTAATGTCCGCGCATATCAGGAAGCGGCAGACCAGTTCATGTTGACAGCCGCCTTTTTCAAAGTGAAAGCTATCCAACCCGGCAGGGCGGCAGTAAAAGCATGGATCAGCAGTGAAAATGGATATGAACAGCGGACGATGCCTCTTCCACAGATTTTGTATTCCCGTGGATTTTTGTCCAGAAAGCAGCAGAGGTTCCTAACTGAATCAGGGATCATCTTCTACAATCACAAAGGCTTTAAACACGATAAATACCGGATGCATACGATGATCATGAAAGACCCTGAGCTCCGCCACTCTCTGCCCCGGACAGCAAAAGCAGATCCAGCCGTTTTAAAAACCATGATGGCCTCTTATGATTCTGTCCTGTTAAAGCCTGTCAACGGCAGCCTGGGTGCTGGAATCATGCATATAGAGAAAATTTCGAAGAACAGCTGGCGGTTGGAATACCAGGTGAAACGAAAGCAGTGGGAAGTTGAAACGTTCCAGGAGGAAATTCCTGAAGTAATCTTGAAAGCCTTCGATGCCAGGCCTTATCTCATTCAGGAGAAGATCCTGCTTGCCACCTGCAAAGGACGGCCATTCGACCTGCGCGTCGTTGTCCAGCGCAATCACACCGGAAACTGGGTGGTCGCCGGTATTTTATGCAAGGTTTCACCGAGTAAGGATCAATTCATCACGAACCTTAGTCAGGGAGGGCAGTCGCTCAGCTTTGAAGATGTCTTTACCCACCACCCTGACTTCCCACTGATTCCAACAAGAGATTGCATTGAACAAAAGGCCGTCCAGCTGGCCCGCCACATCGACAGGTACGCCGAACACATCGCAGATATCGCTTTCGATCTGGCTCTGGATACTTCCGGGCGGGTGTATTTCATCGAATGCAACTTCCGCGGCCGTTACGGAAACGTCCGCTATAAAGGAAAACGCCTGGAGGAATGGAAGGCCAAACATACCAATCCGATTGGTTACGCACGTTTTTTATACAATCAAATGAAACACCCCTGATTTGATCAGGGGTGTTTCCGTTCCATATAGGTGTACCTTTTGAGTCTTCCTTTCCGCTTGAATCCATACGTCTCATACATGGGCCGGCTGTTTGTATTGCAGTACGCATACAGTTTCTCCGCGTCCATGGAGCGGACACGCTTCAACCGCTCTTCAAAAAGACGGCGGTACACGCCACGCCCGCGGAACTCTTTCAGAACGAGATCGCTTTTACATTTGATCCCGTATTTGGTCCTCCGAAACGCACATACGCCTGCGAGCTTTCCTTCACAGTAGGCTCCAAGCCAGATCGTCGCTCTTGTCTTCCTTAATTTCAGAGACTCCTTTTCAAATGCTTCTTTCAAGGGCAGAACTTCCCTGAAACTGATTTCCTTCAACTTCATGTCCAACACGTGAAACTCCTCTGCCTTTTTCTTACTATATTCCGCAGTAATGTTACATGCGTGGACACAAAAAAAAGCTGCTGAGATTGACCTAAACGGCCTTCCTATGTCTATTTCCTTTTGTTGATTGTATTTCTGCCGATGTACATCCACATCGATCCATAGGTAAGGAAAAGAAGAATCAGAAACAGCGGCACGGACAAAAGATCCCGGATGACCATAGACCCCATCCCCTTTTTATTTTAAACTGTCCAGAGGAAACGGGAAGCATACGTAAAACAGGACAGCAATCGGAACAGCCAGAACCATAGCGAGAGACGGGCGTTTGTAATGAACCGCAAGGATGAGGAATAACAGAGTATTCAGCGGGATATTAAGCCAGTTGTTCCACCCATGATCATAAACATACATCCCTTTCATGGAAAACAGCCACTCCAGCGCCGTGTAGAAACCGATCCAGACTGCAACGTAATAGACGCGGGCGGCCTTCGAATCCGGCATCCGCTGCAGAAAAATGACAAGACCGGCCGGACAGATGATGAACGTGAATGCAGCGTTGATGATCGAATGGTTCAGCCACTCCAGCGTAACCCCCCGGAAAGCCCACAGCGTATGATTGTAGTAAAAGTAGTTATAGAGAAAGTTAGAAAGCATAAAGAATAACACCGTCGGGTACTGCCGGTGCCACTGGGTCCAGTCAATGAACCTCCACGCAAACAAAACCCAGACGATAATAACAAGCAGTAAATACATCGTTCATCCACTCCAATGAGTCAATTACCATCATTGTCGTCGATGACCGCCTGTTTTATACTTGTCCCTCTACGTAAAAAAACTATGAAAATTTCGCATGGAAGTACTCATCGAAATAACTTTGGGGTTTTGTTTTAATAACCAGCTGCGGAGACCTCCCGAACACAAGACTATTAGCCGGAATATCTTCATCCTTAATAAAGGACCCGGCACTAATAATCGTGTTCCTTCCGATCCGGCAGTTTCCAATGACGACCGCTCCAGCAAGCAGAGACACCCGCTCCTCGAATACCGGGAAAATATCATGGTTATTTCCAACCGTAATGTGCTGGGAAAACACGAAATCGTCGGCATACACCACCCTTCCAAGAACAGTGCCCATGGGATGATCAAGGAAAAAGAAATCCGGCAGCTCAACCTCATAATAAAGATCGACGGCATTCAAAACCTTATTCAAATAATAGATTCGTTCTGCCAGTGAAAACGCCTCATACTCACGTAATACTCTCGATAAATAATAAAGAAAGACCGTATACTGTCCTGAATGAAAAGGATTGAAGTATACCTCGCCACCTTTTCTGTAATACTTGTTCCGAATGCGGGAAAAGTTCACGGCCGTTTTTCCAAGCGCTTTCCCTACAGCAGATGCGAGAAGGTTTCTTTCCTTTTTGCCATCATATAAGAACAAATGGTCCAGCTGTTTTTCAACCAAACAAATGAGATCTTTTACCGGAACAGCTGTCTTCAGTGCCCCCACTCCTCTTCTCACAGCATTTGATTACAATGTACGCCGCTGATTTCCTGATATGCGTAAAACGGTTCGTTTGTGAGCCTTCTTCTCATCCTTTATACTCCATATATAAAGATGAGAAGGAGGAATTTGGAAATGAAAGAAATGGAAACATTGTATTCCTCACAGTTTAAAACAGGGGCTTATCCGTTTTATGAGGATAAACGAACATCACAGCCCGTCTTTCCGATGTCTGCGGACAATGGGTATACTTCCTGGCTTGTGACGAAATACGATGACGTCAAAGAACTCTTGAAATCCTCCAGCTTCATGAAAGATCAAAGTCGTCTATACGCTACGAGAGACAAACCCTCCCCGGAGGAAGGGCTGAATATTTTCGAAAATATGATGCTTGATGCCGACCCACCCGATCATACAAGGCTGCGAAAGCTCGTACAGCCCTATTTCAACCCGAAAACGATCAAACTTCTGGAACCACGTATTCATGAGATTACGGATGAACTGCTTGCTGAAATGAAAAGTAAGACAGCACCGGTCGATTTGATTGATGATTTCGCTTTTCCACTTCCGATTATTGTGATCAGTGAAATGCTTGGTGTGCCTGTGGAAGATCGTGAAAAGTTCCGCAAATGGTCCAACACCATCGTGGCCGCCTCTGATAACATGGCAGGGGATTTCGTAGAGGATGTCGAAGCTTTCACCCTTTACTTAACCGATCTTTTTGAGAAGCGCCGGGCTCATCCCAGGGAAGATTTGATTTCCTATCTGCTTCAAACGGAAGATGAGGGCGATCAGCTGAGTAAGAATGAGTTGTATTCCATGGTCGTCCTGCTCATCATTGCCGGGCATGAAACCACCGTCAATTTGATCGGCAATACGATGTATGCGCTCTTTGAACATCCCGATCAGCTCGAGCAGTTAAAAGAGGACCTATCCCTCGTGCCCCAAACGCTGGAGGAAGGACTGCGTTTCTATAGTCCTGTTGATTTCTCCACAGCACGCTGGGCCGCGGAGGACATGGATTTTCATGGAGAGACGATAAGAAAAGGAGATTTCATCATGGCCTCAATCAGCTCAGCGAACCGGGATGAAGCGAAATTCACCAGCGCCGATTGTTTTGATATCACGCGGCAGAAAAATACCCACGTCGCTTTTGGTTTCGGCATTCACTTCTGTCTTGGTGCTCCACTTGCCCGTATGGAAGGAAAAGCCGCTGTCGAAAAACTGCTGCATACCTTTCCAGATATCCACCTGGACCCCGAACGTGAGCATCCGGAATGGCGTCCTGTCTTCCTGCTCCGAGGCCTTCAGTCTCTCCCTGTCCAGCTTTCCTGCAAGGAATAAAAAAGAAACCAGATCCGCATCAGCGGACCTGATTTTATATTGCTCTTTGTTACGCTCTTCCTGTACTCCGGCATGTAAGGGGGATCTTCTGAACAGAAGATCCCCCTTTTTTTAACCTCTTATTCGGAAAGGTCAGGAAGAGTTCGGAGACGAGTTGTTTATAAACGTCGCTGCCGTAAAGCGTAAAAAGCAGTCAGAATCAATAGTAGTCCGGCGAGTGTATACGCTGTATACACCACACCAGGAACGCCTGCACCTTCGTTTTTCACGGCGATTCCGACAAACGCCCAGACAAACACAAGTGGATACACCCAGTCCTTCTGGCTGGTCATAAAGACTAAAGCGAGCAGGAAGCCGACGATCAGGAGAAGGATCGTCCAGGCAGAGGCAGAAATCCCAAAGCCGTCCCAGCCGATGTAAGTTAAGTAATAACTGATATTGGCAATCGTAGCGACACTGATCCATCCTAAGTAGACGGAAAAAGGAAGCCGCTCCCAAAACGAAGCTCCTGATTCCTGAAGCTTAAGATAAAGGCGGATGAGCGTGAGCAGAAGCAAAAGCATAACAAGGACGGACAGCCCGAAGAACTCGTAATGCCACATAAAAATCCATAAACTGTTCAACAGCGAGCTCAACACAAACAGACCGCTCGTATTCTGGTAAACAGGAAGATTTCTGCGGCTTTCAGGGAACATGCTGAGCACCCAGATGCCGAGTAATAAGTAGATAAGTCCCCAAATACTGAACACATAGCCGGCTGGCGTGAACAGCACATCCAGCCTGTTCGATATTTCCCCTGTTGTCTGACCATTCAACGGCAAGGCATTCGCCAGCCCGTTCACTACTACGACGAGAAGGAACGCAGCCAGATTCATCAGGAATTTCCCCATAATAAACACCCCTTTTATAAAACATTCATGTTTCATTATTATTCCTTTTGACCCTGGAATAAAACATTTCAAGCCACACCTGCAAATAAATCCAAAACATTTTATATCTTCTACTTGCGTTAGAGTTGACTCTAACCGCTATAGTTACATTGAGCAATCCGGATTGATGAAGAAATACCGCCAAATGGATAAAAATAATGAAAACAAAAAGGATGGGATGACGATGAATAAAAACATTGCTGTTATTACAGGAACATCCACAGGACTCGGTCTTGGGGTAAGTAAAGTGCTGGCAGAAGCAGGCTGGAAGGTATACGCCACGATGCGGAACCTTAAGAAAGGGACGCCGGTCAAGGAACTCCAGCAGAAAGGACTGGATATCGAACTTCTTCAGCTGGACGTTCAGTCACAGGCATCTGTTGATCAGGCTGTCCAGACGGTTATAGACAGGGAAGACCGTATAGATTTATTCATCAACAACGCAGGCGTTGGTTATGTGCAGAACACTGAACAATCATCCGAGCATGATTACCAACGTATCTTTGATATCAACACGTACGGGCAGATCCGCTGTACAAAAGCCGTACTCCCTCACATGAGAGAGCAGAGGGCAGGACGCATTGTATCCATCTCCTCTGTCGGCGGGCTCGTCGGCCAGCCGATGAATGAAATCTACTGTGCATCAAAATTTGCCCTGGAAGGATATTATGAGAGTCTGGCGACCTATGTAACCCCGTACTTCGGTGTGGAATTTATGATCGTCGAGCCAGGCGGCATTTCCTCTGAATTTGCCAAATCTGTTCTTTCAGACATCGAAAACAAAGGCGGCTTTCCGAAGGATGCTTATGAGCCGGTGCTTAATGACTATATGTCCCAGCGAGATCATCACGATTCAGGGGTGTTCCAGACGCCTGAAGAAATCGCGGAAATCATGCTGATGGAACTGGAAAAAGACACTCTCCCTCTCCGCATGAGAACTTCTGAATGGTCTGAGGAATTCACGAAGCTGAAAACCTCTGCCGATCCAACCGGTTTGAAGCAGACCGCCATGGTCACTTCCAGCCTGCTCGGAAAATAAGAAAAAGACCATCCTGCTCTCAGGATGGTCTTTTTCTTTCTTACCGCCAGGAGCGAGCTCCCTTCCCTTTCCGCGGACGAGCGCCCGAGCTACCTCGCAAAACCCACACTCGGCGATCTCGGATCACTCGTTCTTCCGCAGGAGTGGAAGGGGCACCGCTCCTTGGGGGTTCTCTAAAAATCGGGAAAGACTCCCCTTCACCCAGCTCACCTTTGCTGGATGGAGGACAATCTTTTTCATATTCCAGAAGGCAGCCATCATCAGCGCCTGGTCTTTCCCTTTTTCTTATTCTTTTCCACGCAGGCGGCAACAGCGCCGCCCATGCCGTTCTTTTGAATCTGCGATCCTGCGTAGTGCACAATCTCTCTTCTATATATTCTAACGTCGGCACGAGGAGCGTTCGGTGGTGATGCCTGCGGGAACAGCACGGGCCGAAGATCCACATGGTCAAATGGTTTCTTGACCAAGTTAGCTGAGGCCGTGCCCGCGGCAAGCATCCGCCGATAAGCGGAACGTGCCCTCTCAACACGACATGCGGACAACTCTAACTGGTTAACTCAGGATGATCTTTCTTCATAATCCGCGGCCTTAGTAGGTATTGTCCGTCCCTTGGTCAAGGACGCTGTGATTCCCACGGAGCCTGCACTCCGTATGACTGCTGTTTGAGGTCAGATGGACTAGATCCCCCATCTGGGAAGCGAGATCAGCGTCCCAGATCATTCCATGTAGATAATTATAATCTCCTGTCACACGGACAGCCCTTTGACTTACACTGGAAAGTTGAATCTGTAGATTTGTAAAATGGTTGCCGCTCGCTTCATTAGGAATGGTTTTCGAAGAATTCATCCATATCCCCCTGACACAATCATCAATCGTCACATTCGTGAAGTTGTTGGCATTCACCCAGCTGTACCCAGAGGAAGGTTTCGTTACCCTTATTTCTAAAGCTGTGTGAAGCCCCACCGCTTTAATATCATCAAATTGCAAAAAGGAAATTTCATCAGAAGGCTGACTGGAAGACAGGTGGATTCCTGTGCCCTTATGAGACCCCGACCAGTTCACCATATGAATCTGTTGAAACCTGGAGCGGTTCCAGGAGTTGTAATACTTGTACTTCCCATCAAAAACAAAAATCCTACGATTAAAACGGCTGTCGTCTATCGCTATATAGGCCCCTGTTATTGATGCATCCTTCTCAATATGCAGCACATCCTGATTGCCGTATACAACAAAGCGGGCGTCATAAGCAAAGATCAGACTTACCCCTTCACGAAGAATCAACGTTTCAGTAATGACATAATCTCCATCCGGTACATACACCACACTTGGATTTCCATTGATTGCTGCATGATTTATGGCCTGCTGCACTTTCTGCGAGTCACTTCCGGTGAAATCTGTAACAAAAACAGCATGATCCTGATTCAATTCTTTCCTACCCCCATGCGGTTTGTCTGAAAGTAGAGCACCGCTGATATCCGGCACTTCATGCCTTCTATCATTCTATGCAGGACCATCCATGCCCGTCCCTGATTCTCAGTGACCACCACGCAGGTAGTCAGGAAACGGCTTTTTTCTCAGGACGGTTCAAAAGGATGTAAAAGACCACTGCCATTGTGGAACAGACAGCCATCACGAGAGCCATCGGAAGGGCACCGCCGCCAAGACCGACAAGCGGTGAAACGATGGCCCCGAGTAAGAAAGGCAGCAGTCCCAGCAGCGCTGAGGCGCTCCCTGCCTGCTCAGCCTGATCCTCCATAGCCAGAGAGAAAACGGTCGTGTTGACGATTCCTACACTCGTAACAGCAAGGAAGAGCGTGAAACATAACAGCACCACAGGGGCTTCTGCCAGAGCCGCACCAACAAGCAGTATCCCCCCGGTAAACGCCTGAATCAATCCATAACGGAACAAAGCTGTCCCACTGATCTTCCGGCTGAGCCAGCCGGTCACCTGGGTGGCTGCCACAAGTCCGAGACCATTCACCGCAAATACCAAACTGAACTGCTGGGCGGATAAGGCATAGACTTCCTGAAGGACAAAGGTCGAACCAGAAATATAGGCGAACATTCCACTCATTATGAATCCTTTACTTAACACATACCCCATAAAGGTTCTGTTTTTGATTAATGAACCGAACGTCGCTACGGTTTCCTTCAGTCCGCCTGTTTTACGGTTCTTCTTAGGAAGTGTTTCTTCTAAAAACAAGGCTACTGCAAGAAGCATGAGAAGGCCGAGACCCGTAAGTACTCCAAAAATGCCACGCCACGGCATCACCTGCAGCAGCTGTCCGCCTGCTACAGGGGCAAGAATGGGCGCAAGTCCATTCACAAGCATGAGCAGCGCAAAAAACTTTGTGAGCTCAGGTCCTGAAAACAAATCTCTGGCCGTTGCCCTTGAAATCACCAGTCCGGCTGCACCGGACAACCCCTGCAGGAGCCGCAATGCCACAAAGCTCCAGATGGAACCTGTAAACAAGCACAAAAATGATGCCAGCATATAAACTCCGAGAGCAATGACCAACGGCTTTTTACGACCTCTGACATCACTTAATGGCCCCATCACCAGCTGACCGACAGCAAGACCGATCAAGCAGGCCGTCAAACTGAGCTGGGTCATCGATGTTGTCGTGCCAAGCTCATCCGCTATCGTGGGAAGCGCTGGAAGATACATATCTATGGTTAACGGACCGAAAGCACTCAATGATCCTAAAATAAATATAAATACAGCAACCGTACTCCGCTTATCTACTCTTTCCTGATAAACCTCTGTGTGATTCATCTGTTCGTTCCTCCTTTACACATACTTCATCAGTTTACAGGGTCCACCCACTGGAGGGTCAATCACGAAAAAAGACGGCCGGGAAATTACCCGGCCGTCTTTTACTGTTTCACTTTCATTTGAATTTCGCGTATGTGCTCTTCTTCTTTATGAGAAATGAACGATTCTACGATGGTACGGACGAGAAACGGACCATCTGTCTGCCAGCCCGCGTTCGTTATGTTCTCCAGAATGTTCTGGTAAACAGCAGGGTTACGGCTTTCCTGCGCTTTCACATACGTTGTCGCATAGAAGCCCTCTTCGAGAATTTTCCGCTTATCATGCGATTCTTCCTGTTTTTCATCCACGGTGATGAAAACAGCACTGTAATCAACGGCATCCGTTTTGAAAACATCCGCCTGTTCTACAACCATCCCGACCGTCCCGACCATGATCGGAGATTTCGCACTCACCTGCTTTTTCAATTCACGGAGCACTTCTTCCACATCATCCAGCTTGCCAAAGTGTCCCCGTACTTCAATGATCGAACGTTCCGGAAAGAACTCTGTGTTCGTCTGATTTCTGATCCGATGATCCTTGGAGGATTCGAGTTCCGATATTTTTTGACGCAGCAGGCGGTTCATACGGGTAAGATCATCAATCAGATCTTCGTTTTTCTGTTTGTACTCCGCCAGCACTTCCATGAATTCATCGACTGTACTGTGCTCGACTTTCCTCTTGATTTCCCGGAGCGGCACACCCATATTTTTCAAAAAAGTGATCATGTCCAACTTCTTGAACTGTTCCATTGAATAATACCGGTACCCTGTCTGCGGGTCTACTTCATAGGGGACGAACAGGCCGATATCATCATAATAACGAAGGGTTTTGACCGAAATGTTATTCAGTTTGGACATTTGGCCGATCGTAAACGTTCTCTTCATCTTTCCCCCTCGCTTCTACCTGATGTTTATTCCTCCAGAGCACGCTTCACTTCCTCAGCCATAAGATCGATCGGAGGAAGTCCACTGGATAGATACCACAGTTCAGGATCCAGGTAAACCATCTGGTCATTTTGAGCTGCCGTCGTACTATTTACCAAATCGTTATTCAACGTTTCAGCTGCGGCGGACTCTCCATTTACCACTTGGTCGCGGTCGACAACGAACAGGTAGGACGGATCTTTTTCAGCAATATACTCAAAAGAAATATCCATCCCGTGCGTAGATGCTTCGATATCATCGGCCGTTGGCTGGACACCAAACACATCATGAAGCATGCCGAAACGTGATCCCGGTCCATAGGCACTCACTTTCCCACCGTTGGAAAGGACAACCAGGCCATCCTGTCCATTGTTTTCTGCTGTTTCTTTCATAGCAGCGACCGTTTCATCAAGCTCATCAAGCTTGGTCTGCACTTCATCTTCCTTATTAAAAATCTGCCCCAGTGTTTCCATGCCCTCTTTATAGGATGCCATAAAATCTGCTGGATCAGCCGATAGATATAACGTTGGAGCAATGTCCTTCAGTTCCTCGTAGGCTTCTCCCTGTCGTCCGGCAATAATGATCAAATCCGGCTGCATTTCATATATCGTTTCAAAATCCGGCTCTTTCAAACTTCCAAGATTCGTATAGTCTTCTCCTTCATACTTGGAAAGATACGAAGGGATGTTACTTGATTTTGCCACACCTGACGCTTCAATTCCAAGCTGATCCAGCGCAGACAGTGTACCATAATTGAAAACAGCTATTTTTTCAGGGTTTTCCGGCACTTCTGTTGTACCTAGTTCATGTTCAATAGTAAGAGTTTCTTTCGTTTCTTCAGTTTCATTATTTGTTTCAGCTTCCGCACTGTTCCCTTCTCCCTGAGAGGAACAGGCTGCCAAAAACATAACAGCAGCAATAAATAAACCGAACAACCATACTTTTTTCATCATCGACTCATCCTTTTTTCTATTATTTAAAATGTAGACAAATTCGTTCACCGTTAATTAGCTGCACAGGAATATCCATGTCGTAGACTTCCTTTAGCATCTCACTGTTAATCATTTCCTCCGTCGGGCCTTCCCGGACAATCTCCCCATGCTTCAAGGCAACAATCCGGTCCGAGTAGCAGGAGGCAAAGTTGATATCGTGAATCACTATAACCGCCGTTTTCCCCATTTCCTCGACCATTTTCCTCAACGATTTCATAATTTGTACGGAATGCTTCATGTCCAGGTTGTTCAAAGGTTCATCGAGCATCACATAGTCTGTATCCTGCGCAATGATCATGGCAATGTAGGCCCGCTGCAGCTGACCACCACTCAACTCATCGATATATCGCTCCTGGATTTCCTCAAGCTCCATATAATGAATGGCTTTGTTGATTTCCACCCAGTCCTCTTTTGTTAAACGTCCCTGTGAGTATGGGAAGCGTCCAAAACTAATCAAATCACGGACCTGGATTCGCAGATCAATATGATTGGACTGTTTTAGAATGGAAAGCTCTTTAGCCAGATCGTTCGGTTTGATCGAATGAATGTCCCGGCCGTGCAGAAGCACCTGGCCCTCATCCTTGGAAATCAGCCGGCTGAGCATGGAAAGCAGGGTGCTTTTCCCTGCCCCGTTCGATCCTATGAAAGATGTAATTTTTCCGGGCTGAATGTCCACGGATAAATTTTCTATGACTTTTTTCGAACCATACGTTTTTGATACGTGTTTCACTTCTACCATGAACGATTCTCCTTCAACAATAAGTAAAGAAAGTAAACACCGCCGACGAAGTTTACGATGACACTGATTGGAATTGAGAATGTGAACAGATGCTCTACGATAAACTGTCCACCCGCAAGTGTGATGATGCTGATCAAAACGGCTCCAATAATCAAATAGCTGTGGCGGTAGGTTTGAAACAGCTGATGAGCGACATTGGCGACGAGCAGGCCGAGAAATGTGATCGGACCCACCAATGCTGTCGATACAGAAACAAGGACAGCAATAATGATCAGCCAGCGCCGGACAATTTTGTTATAAGGAATACCGAGGTTCACTGCCTGATCCTGTCCGAGGGCCATGACATTCAAATACTTCAACATCGGAAACGCGTAAACCCCGGTCAGGATCATAATGATGGCGGAAATACCAAGCAGGTCATCATTAACATTGTTAAAGCTGGCAAACATGGAATCCTGAACAATCGAAAATTCATTCGGGTCAATCAGCATCTGCATGAAGGAAGAGATGCTGCTGAAAAAGGTCCCGCATATAATTCCAATCAACAGAAGGAAGTAAATATTGCGCTGCTCCATTCTAAATACAAGCCTGAACAGAAGCAGAGCGAACAGCACCATTAAACCTACAGACAACACAAAATGGAATCGATTCTCCATCATCGCCAGCTGCCGGCCTCCGAAAACAAATACGATGGCCGTCTGGATCAGCATGTACAGCGAATCCAGGCCGATTAAGCTCGGCGTCAAAATCCGGTTGTTCGTGATCGTCTGAAAAATGACCGTAGAGAAAGCGATACAGCTTCCTGTCAAAATAATAGCGGCGACTTTCACCAGCCTGCGCGGAAACACATAACCAAAGGCTGTGCCGATATCCCAGAACAAAAAGAGCACCGAAAAAGCGGTGGCCAGCAGACCGAGCAGGAGCATTTTTCTTTTAAGAAGCATAAGCATTCCTCCTTAACAGCAGAAACAGGAAGATGCCGCTCCCAAGAACGCCGACCGTTAAACCAATGGATATTTCATACGGGAAAATCAACACCCGGCCGAGTATGTCGCATACGAGCACAAACAGGGCGCCCAGAAGAGCTGTATGAAGCAGATTCTTCTGCAAATGGTCCCCCTGGTAGATCGATACGATATTCGGAATGATCAAGCCGAGGAACGGCAGAGAACCGACCGTCAACAGGACAATGGACGAAACGAACGCGACGATGACCAGACCGATGTTGACGATCTGTTTGTACTGAAGTCCCAGGTTGCTCGCAAAGTCCTTTCCCATCCCGGCGATTGTAAAGCGGTTGGCATAAAAGTAAGCCAGAATCAAAGCCGGAATACTCAAATACAACAGCTCGTACCTTCCTTTTACTATCATTGAGAAATCTCCCTGCAGCCAGGATCCGATGCTCTGGATCATATCAAAACGGTAGGCGATGAACGTCGTCAGAGATCCAACGATATTCCCGAACATCAGACCAACAAGCGGGATGAAAATCGTATCCTTGAATTTGATCCGGTCGAGAATCTTCATGAATAGAAACGTCCCGGCCAGGGCGAACACAAAAGCGATGGAAACCTTCATCAGCATGCTCGCTGTCGGAAAAAGAATGAGCGCCGCAAGAATCCCGAGTCTTGCAGAGTCCATCGTCCCGGCCGTTGTCGGCGACACGAATTTATTCCGGCTCAACTGCTGCATAATAAAGCCGATGACACTCATGCTCATCCCGGCAATCAGAATACTGAGCAGCCTCGGGATCCGGCTGACAAGCAGAATTTCCTGCTGCTGGGAGGTCAGCCCGCCAATGTCCATCAAGGACAGCTCCGATACGCCGATGAAAATAGATGCTATGGATAAAATGATTAAAGTTATGACTAAGTATAGAACTCTCATACACGTACTTCTTAATGGAATGCCTCAATCTCCAACACGACAAAGATAATCATTCTCAATTAAAAAGGCTGGACCTCCCCTCTATCCTTCCTTCTATATCCCATTATATTGATAATGATTATCATTATCAATATAATTTTTCGATTAATTTCTACACAGGCATTTTATTCTTCTTCCCATGCTAAACCCTCCAGTAACTGGAGGGTCAACAAAAACTGCGCTCTTATGGACCATACTCCTCGCTCATATGTGCAACTATATGAAAGACTATCCTCCTATCCCTGTTGAAAAATGGGGAAAACCAAAAATTATAGAAGGAGTTTGTTTGATGTTAAAGAATAGGTGAGAGAGGGAAAAGGATCCATGGAGTTTTTAAATTTCGTAAAAGGAGCGGATTTCATGAACACCCGTCATTTTGAACGAATGAAAAACGAAGAAGGATTTATTGCTGCACTGGACCAGAGCGGTGGGAGCACACCTAAGGCCCTTGCCGCCTATGGCGTACACGAAGACGCTTATGCCAATGAAGAGGAAATGTTCAACCAGGTCCACGAGATGAGAACGAGAATTCTCACCTCCCCTTCCTTTAATTCTGAGCAGATTCTTGGCGCCATCTTGTTTGAACAGACGATGGACCGCGAAGTGGAAGGCAAATTCACAGCAGACTACCTTTCATCCAAAGGTATCGTCCCTTTTCTTAAAGTTGATAAAGGACTTGCCGAACAGGAAAACGGCGTACAGATGATGAAGCCGATCCCTGACCTTGATGATATGCTGCGCCGTGCCAACGAACGAAACATTTTTGGTACGAAAATGCGTTCTGTCATTCATGAAGCGAATTACGACGGCATCAAAGCTGTCGTAGACCAACAGTTTGAAGTCGCTAAAGAAATCCTTGCTGCCGGGCTCGTCCCAATCATAGAGCCGGAAGTCGACATCAACAGTGAGGAAAAAGAAAAATGTGAGGATATCCTGCGCGGTGAGATCCTCAATCAGCTTAATCAGCTGCATGAAGATCAAAACGTGATGCTGAAACTGACGATTCCTACGAAGCCGAATGCTTACGAGGAAATCATCAACCATCCTCGTGTCGTCCGCGTTGTTGCTCTTTCCGGTGGATACTCTCGCGAAGAAGCCAACGAAAAACTGAAGGATAATGAAGGTTTGATCGCAAGCTTCTCCAGAGCCCTTGTCGGCGATCTGCATGTCGATCAGTCACAGGAAGAGTTCGACCAGTCCCTGAATCATTCCGTAAGCTCCATTTATGACGCTTCCGTAAATAAATAAACAGACAAAAACCTCCGCTGATTCAAGCGGAGGTTTTCTTAGTGTAGTGAAACCATTTATTCACCAGCCTTCAGGAGCACAAACCATTCCCTTTCCGCGGACGAACGTCCAAGCCTCCTCGGGAAAACCGCCCTCCGGGGTCTTGCCCGCCCGTTTTTCCGCAGGAGTGAAATGGTTTGTGCTCCCTCCGGTGCCGGAAAAGACTCTCCTTCATCCAGCCGATCCTATAAGTGAAATGTCAAAAAATGATGCTCTCTTTAGCAAACCGGCCACCTTTTCAACCATGACAGGGTGTGGACACGGGGAGCGTTCGGTGGTGACGCCTGCGGGAACAGCACGAGCCGAAGATCCACTTGGTCAAGTGGTTTTGTTGACCAAGTTAGCTGAGGCCGTGCCCGCGGCAAGCACCCACCGATAAGCGGACCGTGGCCACCCACACGATTCAGGCGAAGAGGTAAGAGAACACGTGCTCTGCAAGTAGAAAACCCCCGCTTTTTTAAAAGCGGGGGTTTTCCTTATTAATCGAACAGGACACTGACGGACTGCTCTTTCTGCACACGTGTCAACGCATCCGCAAACAACGGGGCAACAGATAGCGATACGATTTTATCAATACGCTTTTCCTCAGGAAGATAAACAGAATTCGTCACGACCAATTCCTTGATCGGTGAATCCTCGATGATCTTCACGGAAGGATCCGACAATACGGCATGGGTGCCGCATGCATAAATCTCATTGGCTCCATTTTCGAGGAGCGCAGCAGCCGCTTGATCGATCGTTCCGGCTGTATCAATCATATCATCCACGATAATGACGTTCTTTCCTTCAATATTACCGACCACATTCAAATCTTCCTCCATGTGGGGTTCAGGGCGGCGTCTATCCACAAATGCTATAGGCACATCCAGAATATCGGCCATGCGGCGCGCCCGGCGCAGACCGCTTGTATCAGGAGCTACCACGACAACATCCTCGATGTTTTTCTCCTTGTAATACTGAGCAATAATCGGAATACCGAGCAGCTGGTCGACCGGGATGTTGAAGAATCCCTGAATCTGCGGCGCATGCAGGTCAAGAGCGACGACTCTTGATACGCCTGCTTTTTCCAACAGGTTGGCAATCAATTTAGCCGTGATCGGTTCACGCGGACGTGCTTTCCGATCCTGACGGGCATACCCGTAATAGGGGATGACCACATTAATGGTCTTGGCGGAAGCTCTCTTCAAAGCATCCACCATAATCAAAAGCTCCATAATATGCTCATTGACCGGCTGGGCCGTCGATTGAATCAAATAAATGTCGTCACCACGGACACTTTCCTCGATCGTAATTTGAATTTCACCGTCACTGAACCTCACTACAGAACTCTCTCCTAAAGGAACATCCAATATCTCTGAGATTTCCTCTGCCAACGGTTCGTTGGAATTAAGCGTAAACAGCTTCATGCTCATCTTGATCTCTCCTGTACGTAAGAATTCAAATGGAGCCTATGTTTTACTTTTCATCCTAATAAACATTTACACCATTTTTATTTTGAGTTTACATCACTGTGTTATTCCAATAAAGAGTATACTATACCATTTCGAGTTACGAAACTAATTAACTCTATATAAAAAGCCTTCTCCCGCATGAAGGAGAGAAGGCTTTATTCACCTAGCGGAACAAATCCAAAAAGCGGTCCCAGAGGCTTTTCTCGTCCTGCTCCTCCGGCTCTTCTTCCTGTTCTGCTTTTTTGATGCTTTCTGTTTTTATCACAAACTGAACCGATTCAATATTCTCATTTTCTTCAGAAACAAAGGACACCGGTTCAAAATCGGAATAGTCATACTCACTCATCAATTGATCGATTTCCGACTGCATTTCATCCGGCAGATCGCTGGTGGAGGCAGCTAGTTCTGCCGTTCCGTTCTGAAGATCAGAAGCACCGGATTCCAAACCAGCGGTTCCGCTTGTCAGCCCGCCGATCCCGGAATGCACTTCCTCGTACGAACCGGCCAGCTGTCCGACGCCGTCCGTATACTCAACAAGTCCGGCATGAAAATCATTATACTGCGAGGAGAAATTCTGAATGCCCTGCTGCAGTTCCTTGATGGATTCATCCACATTCACACTGCCGAGATTTGTTTCAATTGTATCAGCCGCCGCTGCGAGCTGGTCGTTGATCTCACTCAATGAAGCCACTGCCTGATCAAGAGCAGGCCCGGCCGCATCAAAGGCGCCTTCGGCATCTCCGTAGACCGCCTTAGCCTCCTGGGCTGCGTGATACGTTTCAATCAGGTGATCGACTACTTCCTGATCGACTCCTGACTCACGAAGCGCCTGGATATCCTCCTCAGTCACTTCATACCCCGGAATGGAGGCCATCGCCTCATCCAGTTGATCGTGGGCATTGGCATATTTGGTTCTCAAATCCACAAGCCCATCTTCTGCTTTCTGAAGCCCGGAAGAGAGCTCTCTCAAGTTCGTCTGCATTTGCGACAGATCTCCAAGGTTCAATTCCCCAGGCCCCTGTGAAGCCAGACGACTCATTTCCGCAAGTGCACTCTTAATCGATGCGGAACCTTCGACTAGAGAACCCGAACCACTGTTCAACTCCTGGATGCCGTTCAGGTACTGTTCTGAACCACTATAAACCTGAGCTGTTCCGCTATTCAATTCAGTGATGCCGTCAGCAAGTCCGGCTGCTCCGTCATGGATGGCGGCTGTTGCATCGGCAAGTGAATTCATATCATTCTTCACACCATCGATATCCGGCTCTTCCATGGATATGGAGGCTGGAACCGCGGCGATTTCAATACTGTCCATTTCAATATTCTCTGCATCAGCCGTTATTTTGAAGCTTTCCTCTTTCTCAGGAAGAACGGTGAACGTGACCTGTCTGTCTTTCCCGGAACTGGCCACCGTTCCGTCAGGCGCCTCAATATTCTCGAAGATTTCTGCATCTAAAGGGACCGTAATCTGCAGGGTATAGTTGTTGAAAAAGACAGGATCGGCGCCTTCTTTTTCTGAGGTCTCAATCCCGATTTCCAGTTGTCCATCTTTTCCAAGAAGTTCTTCTGGTTCAACCTTTTCTCCGCTCAGCTTATAGGAAAAATCGATTACCCACGGAAGAGCCTGCTCTTCTAGATTTCCCTGGTAATAAAACTCCTCTTCCTCAGCTGTCACTTCGATCCGTGAATTTTTCTGTTTGATTTCATTCAAATTCGTTAAGTTCTCCACACTGGAATATGGGCCGAAATCAACAATCGTTCCCGGCTCTTCGATATCAAAGTTATTGACCACATACATGTCCTTCTGGCTGCCATCTGCATTTAACGTGGCGTAGACGACTTCACGCTTTTCAGAGTAACTGCCTTTCTCCGCTTTTCCATCCTCTTCCGCAGAAGCAGGAGCGGCGGGCAGGGCAAGAAGAAAAGCCATGATCAGCAAAGATGAACGTTTCCCTATCATTATCATTTCCCCTTATAAAAGTTTGCTTTCCAAGTCGTTTTTTCAATCACGCGGTCCAAAATCACAAGCAGGGCAGGCAGGACGAGCACGACCATCAGAAACGCAAGCAGCGCTCCTCTCCCAAGCAGCAGACCAATCGACGATACAATGGGGTTCGTGGAGGTCATCCATAAAATAAAGCCGACACTGGACAAAATTGAAGCTGATACAAAAATAGCGAAGACCTTATCATCAATCGTTTTCTTAATCGCCTCAAGAGCTGACATGTCTTTACGGAGATGATTGTAATTCTCCGTAAATAAAATGGCATAGTCCACGGTTGCCGCCAATTGAATCGTGCTGATCAATAGATACCCGACGTAGACGAGCGGCGTATCCATAAAATATGGAAAAGCGAGGTTCACCCATACCGAGGCCTGAATCGTAATGAGCAGGACCACCGGGATGGAAACCGACCGGAACGTAAGAATCAATACCGCAGCAACCGCAGCGATTGTCAGCCAGTTCACAAGGGTGTTATCCTTCTGCACAATATTTTTCATATCATACAACGTGACGCTTTCCCCCAACAGATGTGTCTCATCATAGTACCCATCTGCGGTTTCCTTCACCTCTTCAATAAGGGAAAAGGCTCTTTCCCCCTCTGCATCGGTTTCCGTATATAAGGTGATTCTAGCGTAATGCTCGGAATAAAACGTTTCAGTCACCGACTTTTCCAAGTACTCAGGCGGAATCGCGGGGCTGACGATGTTGACATAGGACACGACGCTGGAGACATCTGTAAGCTGATCCAGGTCCTGCACGAGTTCTTCCTCTTTCGCCCGGTCCCCTTCAGGTACGAGAAGAACCATCGGGATATTTTTGCCAAAAGAATCCTGGATGGCGGCTACATCCTGACCGGCCCTTGTGTTTTCCGGCTGTTCTCCTGTTCCGTAAATAAAACTTGTTTCATTTTGAGCCAGAAAAGCAGGCACAATGATGATCAACAGCAGGATAAAGCTCGGCAGACGCAGCTTCATCACGTGACGGCCGATTCCCTTGAAATCAGGAACAAACGGACGGTGCTGGGTCTTATCAATCCAGTGATAAAACATCATCGTCAGCGCCGGCAGGAATACCATGACACTGATAAAGCTGAGAAGAATTCCTTTCAGCAGGTTCAATCCGAGATCCGCCCCGATACCAAAGTCCATAAAGGTTAGAGCGGTAAACCCAAAGAAAGTTGTGGACGCACTTGCGACAATCGCCGGAAAAGAACGCTTCATCGCCAGCTGCATCGCTTCCTTCGGATCTTCGACTTCCCTGCGGTAATCCGAAAAGCTGTGGAGAAGGAATATCGCATAGTCGAGCGAAACGGCCAGCTGTAAAATCGGAGCAACCGACTGCGTGACAAAGGATATTTCTCCAATGAAAATGTTCGTGCCTAAATTAATCAGGACAGATACACCTATGGCGACTAAGAAGAAGACCGGTTCCATCCATGATGTCGTTGATAAAATTAAAATCAAAATGATGATCGGAACGAGCAGTGCGGCTGCGTACATCGATTCACTGCCTGTCATTTTCTGAGACACAGCTGTGTTGACGGCTTCACCAGCCACCGCGTTATCTTCTCCAATCAATTCATAAATCGCATCTGTGGCTGCGACTTCTTCCCCTTCTTCTATGTGGAGGGAATAGAGTGCTTTTTGATCCTGGTAATAGGATTCAACTGTATCCGCAGAAGCCATCTCCAACGGTACTTTCACATCGATGATATCATCGAGCCATGTGACACTTCCGACTCCATCCACGTCCTCCAGCTGCTGTTTATAGCTGAGTGCTTCAGTGATCGAAACACCTTCAATCATGACCCGGGCATTTTCCACCGGTTCATCGAATTCCTGCTCCATGATGTCCACCGCTTCAATTGAAGGAGCGTCCTCAGGCAGGTAGTCAATCATATTGTAGTTGACGGACACGGCGAACTGAGCCGCCGCACTTAACAGCGTAAGTATGACAAAGATAAGAACAATACTCTTTTTATGCTTTATGATTCGTGCTGTCCATCCGATAAAACGTCACCCTCTCTTGCATCTCCCATTCATACACTATACTATTTTATTGACACCGTGTTGGATATTCAACAAACAGTTTTGTAATTTTCGTCATTTATCCAACATACCTGTATGTGAATGTTGGATTGTCATAAAAATGTAAAAAAAGGAGCCCCGCTATGAGTGAAAAAATGGACCGTCGAAAAAAGTATACCCGCCATGTACTGAAGGAAAGTCTGATCCATCTGCTGAATGAGAAGCCGATCGCTGACATTACCGTAAAAGAGATCTGCGCGCGGGCGGACATCAATCGTTCCACGTTCTACACCCACTATTCCGATCAGTATGACCTGCTCGGGCGGATTGAAGAGGAAATTACAGCGGATATGAACACCTATCTCAGTCAATATGATCATGAGCTTGAAGAAGAGTCGATTCAGATGACGGAGAAGATCCTATCGTACGTGCTTGAAAATAAGCTGATTTTTCAGACCCTGCTGAAAGGAGAAGCGGCACCATCCTTCGAAAAACGGATGATGAACCTGACAAGGGGGTTCATGCTGGATAACTTAACATCGGATAAAGTCATTTCCAAACAGGAATCCGAGTACGTCAGTACGTTTGTCATCAGCGGCGTCATCCACGTGATTAAAGACTGGATCCAGAATGACATGGACCAGCCGCCTGAGGAAATGGCAGTCATGGTCAATCATTTCATCCTCCATGGCCTTTCCCATTTCGATTAAAAAAGCCGCTTACGTTCCATAACGTGAGCGGCTTTCACGCTGTAGAAATCATACATGTCATCCAGTAGAGTTGTCTGTATGTCCGGGTAGTGGTCACGTTCCGCTTATCGGTGGATGCTTGCCGCACGCTCCTCGCGCCAAAAGTACAGCACATACGAAGGAAAATGGGTATCTTATGAGAGAAGGACGATTTGAGCTTAGCTTCGCAGATTCAAAAGAGCTGCACTTACGGCGTAATTGTCGTTCGGGTGGAAATGACAATGGTCCGAAACAAACGCTGATGACAGCTGATTATAAGAAGATAAAAAAGATTACCCTCTACCCAGCAACGGTGCAGGTACTAGAAAAACACTGGACTTGTTTACAAACTGAAAGCCGCTTACGTCTGATGACGTAAGCGGCTTTTTCAATCATGATTCATGCTTTCTGGCCTCTCGTTCTTCCGTTACCTGCACGACCGGCTCATCCCATGGGTGAGCGGCGTAAATGCCCTGCTCAATCACTTTGGTCAGCAGATCTTCATCTCTCGGTATGGAAAATTCAATTCGCAACGAGGTCACCCTCTCTATTTCTCCTTTTTTCCCTTCCGTAGGTACTGCTGTGCCGGAGGGGACAAACTGCTCCATCCCATCCTTCGTCTGCCACATCACATTCTTATACTGACCGACCTGCAGATCATCCACACTCAGCACACTTTGAATGACGTTTTCAACATACTCAGGAATCACATACGTTTTCACTCGGTATATATCTACAAGTTTCATACGACCTCTCCTTTTGTGTTAATGGAACAGTCCGGATTCCCTCGATTTAGCCTTCACCTGTCTTGTCCGCTTATGCAGCGGTCCTTTCAGAAAGACGCCGATTAAAAGAAATACCCCGCCGAATAAACTGAGGAACACCAAGTCTGTTTCGACTCGGGCCGGCACAATACCTCCGACCGCTTCCCGCATCAGATCGATGGCGTAGGAAAACGGAAGGAATGGATGAATCGTCTGGAAAAACTCCGGAAGAAGCGCAACGGGATACGTTCCTCCCGACCCGGCAATCTGCAGGACGAGCATGACAATTGCTCCGGCTTTTCCGACGTCTCCAAGAACGGATACAAGAGTAAAGACAACCGTCATAAACACAAAGCTGATCAGCAGACCGAACAGGACAAATGGAACAACTTCAGCCACACCGATATCAAGCAGGAATACGTTTCCGAGCGTGACGACAAGCGTCTGCAGGAATCCGATACTCACAAATGTCGCAAGTTTTCCGAAGTACTGCTCATAACTCCGGTATTCCTGAAGGTTGACCGGATCCGTAGACAGTAACGACACCAGAAGCAGTGCACCGACCCACAGGGACAGTACCGTATAGAAAGGCGTCATACCTGTTCCGTAGTTTTCAATCGGGAACAGGGCGTTCTTACTTAAGGTGACCGGTTCTTCAAAAAAGTTTTCTTCTGCGGCCGGGTCATTTTTCAGAAGATCGATGATTTCATTGATATCTGTTTCTCCCTGGATATCACGTATCCGATCCGCCATTTCATTCACTTTTTGATTGACGTACGGATATTCATTCATCATATATTCCAGGATATCCTGACCTTCAGCAATATTGCCTTCCGTACTGTTCAGGATGCGCTCGACTTCAGGAACCGTCGATTGGACATCCACCAAAATTGATCGGGCGTCCGCAAGCGTGCTTTGAGCTTTGTCGATTTCAGACAGTACCTGCGGCTCGATGTTTTCGTTATATTCTTTTAAGAACGCATCAATCTGGTCCGCCGTTTCCCCTGATTTTTCTTCAAGGGAGGCAAGGGTCTGATCGATGTTCTGCTGAGCTTCTGACAATCGGTCACCAATCTGACTGCTGTCCTCCTGGATGGCCGTGAGAGCTTCTTCTATCGCCTGGACATCAGCAATCGCCTGATCAATCGTTTCCTCAGGAATCTGCGGGGATGGCTGCGGTGTGCTTTCTTCACTGCTCTCTTCCCCATTGTCTTCCTGATTTTCTTCATTCACTTGATTAGTCTGCTGTTGTTCCTTCACTTGTTGGAGAAGCTGCTCGACCGCCGCAATTTCTTCCAAGGACTGACTTGTCTGATCATTGATTTGACTACGGATTTCACCAATGGAATCGACATTCACATCGACCGACTGGACATCCTTCAAGAAGGCGTTCACGTCCTCAGCCGTCTGCTGTGCCGCGCTTAAATCTTCCTTTACCTGCGGAGAGAGCTCGTTCAACCGCTGTTCGGCATCGTCAATAAACGCCGTCGTTTCATCAATTGTGCTTAATCCATCCCCTGCCGCCTGCTCAGCCTGCGGAATGAGCCCCTGCACATCTTTGATGATGGAGGAAGCATTCTGCGAATCATCATACGCGTCGGAAATCAATTGATAAATTTCAGGCAGATTCTCTTCCAACTTGAAAATATATTCTTCAAAGCGCTTGATATCCGGCAGATCGTTCTCCAGTTCAAGCCCAAGATCGTTGAACAGATCGGCAACGGTACCGTTCACTTCCGAGATGAACTGACTGGTAATTTGATCGACCAGCACCGTGGCTCCTTTTTCAGTAATTTTAGGGGCAATGGCATTAATCTTTTCGTTGACATAGTACTGCACTTCCGACTTTTCCGGATTCCCTTCCACGACCGTTCCTAAGTGTTCAGAAAAAGTCTCTGGAATGACAATGACGGCATAGTAGTCTCCGTACTCCAGTTTATCCATCGCCTCACCGCGATCGGTAAACTGCCAGTCGAAACTGTCTTCATCCTTTAAGTTATCCACCAATTCCTGACCGACATCGATATCCTTATCCCGGACAACAGCCCCCTGGTCTTCATTGACCACGGCCACAGGCAGCTGGTCCGTCTGACTGTAAGGGTCCCACGATGCTTTGATGTTGAACCAGGCATACAGGGAAGGGAGGACAGCGAGTCCAAGAATCAGTATTAACGCTACCCAGTTCGTGGCGGTATTTTTCCAGTCTCTGCTGAATATTTTCCATATGTTCTTCATTTCAGATGCTCCTATACGTTCGTCATGGTTTTGAATGGGAGTACATGAGTTCACGTTAGTTTTATCTACGAGAAGAAATTATATAGGAATGTTTCAAAAGTGAAAAGGGCGGCATCTCCATGTAAGCCCCACCAATCCACACAGCAGAGGACGAAAATTCATTTTCGATCATTAAGAAAAAAGGTGATTCCACGAGCGGAAACCCGCTTCTAATAGAAGCGGGTTTCCTTTCTCGCTTATTGAAAAAGCTGGTGCAGTTTCTCAAGCGTCCTCTCTTCATCCATAGATGTGTCATGAAAGGCGACATGTCCATCCGGCCGGATCAAAAGCACACTTCCTTTTTCCATGCCGAGCTTCCGTTCCATGTGCCTGTGGACATCATAAATAATCGGTAGATCATCACCGTCCGTATGGACAGTCCCCCCTTTAGCCACAAGGAATATCTTCATCAGCCCTTGGTACTGGTCATTCACTTTTTCCGCAAATGTGTACGCATAATCTATGACATCCTGATGCTGGGCATCAATATAAATCAGACAGACAAATCCATAGTCGCAGATGAACGGATACAGCCTCTCATCCTTCGCTCCATCGAAAAACAAAAGATGATCAGGTACACGGCGGCCGGCTTGGAGCGCTTTACGCGGCAGGGTGGAATCCTTCAGCTTTTTATTCCTTTTCACTTTTTCATATTCGTTATAAATATTGGATAGATGATTGGCGATCCTCTGCTGCACCCAGTCCTGAGTCAGCGCTGCCTTTCCAGCCCAGTTGCGGACTTTCCCCTGGGTTCCCTCCAGATTCACGACTTTCAACATCCGGGACGTTTCTTTCAAAACATCCTTCCCAATAGGAAAGCGTTCATCCTGATAACTGTCCAGGAACGAATCTGCAGCATAGCCTTTCAATACTGAAGCCAGCTTCCAGCCCAGGTTGGAAGCGTCCTGCAGGCCGAGATTCATCCCCTGGCCTCCGAACGGGTTGTGGATATGAGCCGCATCTCCAACAAAAAACACCCGGTTTTTCCGATAATCGGGGACCTGACGGTGAGCGGTACCAAAATAGGAAAGCCATGTCGGGTTTTCAAGACGGTAGGAATATTTCAGGACCGTATTGACGCTGTCCTGCAGTTCTTCCAACGTCAACTCATCTTTGTGAGGAAGCCCCTGCCTGGCGCGGTCAAAACCGACCACCCGGTAACTCCCGTCTTTGTAAGGAAAGAAGGCAACAGCTCCACGGTCATTCAAATGCATATGAATAAAAATTTCTTCAAGTCCTGGAACGTCCACATCACCAAGGAAAAAGGTGTACCCTTCGTCTTTTCCTTCAAAATCAATATTGAGCGCATCCCGCACTTTACTATGTGCACCGTCCGCAGCAATTAAATAGTCCGCTTTATATTCCTTCACTTCCCCGTTACAGGACGCCTTGACGTATACGCCCGTTTCATCCTGATGGACATCCATGACATCGTGTTCCCGATCGACTGTACCACCGAGCGAGGCGAGATGGCTTTCCAGGATTTTTTCTGTTTCACTCTGAGGGAGGATCAAGAGGTAAGGATAACGGCTTTCAATATGGTACAGTTCCACAACGGAAGCGTTCTCTCCACCAAGATGAAGCTTAGCCCCGGGACCTGGATAGCCTTTTTCGAGAAATTCCTTGTGCACACCAAGAAGCTCAAACATTTCCATCGTCCGTGCCTGGATACCGAGCGCTTTTGAGAGATCGGATGGTGCTTCGCGCTTCTCCAGACAGATGAAATCGACGCCATGCTTTTTCAGTTCATTGGCCGCCATCAATCCGGTAGGTCCGGCACCGATGACGATCACATCTGTTTCAATAACGGAAGACATGATTCTGTGCCCCTTCCTTTTACGTACTTTTGTATAACGCAACCTATTGTACGATACCCGTCTGGCGGAGCTTCAAGCATGCTGAGGCATATTCATAAGTGGTCCATCAAGAAAAACACAGCACAAAAAAAGAGTCTGCATACATGTATGCAGACTCTTTCTTCTCTATTTTTATTGATCAGTCGTCTCTTCTTCTTCAATCATCTCTGTTTCATCCAGATAACGCAGCAGGTCTCCATATACGACGGAATCAGACAAGGCCAGTTCCTCTTCTGCCTGTTCAAAGCCTTCTCCGCAGGCCGCGTCTTCGACCTCTTCACCGGTTTCCCGGTCATAGCAGGTGCCGTTGACGCCGACATATTCTTCGTTGGCGAAGTTGCCGTCACGTGTGACCATCAGCTCCTGGCGGTCCTCATTGAAAAGGTCCTGACCGAACTGGATCGGGTTGTCATCTTCTACACCGAGCATATTCATCAAGGTCGGACGCAGGTCAATCTGGCCGCCTACCGTGTCATATTCCTTACCTTCAATGCCTTCTCCAATCATTAGAAGCGGCACTCGTTGAAGCTGGAACTGCTCGTAATCGTTAATATCTTTATCGAGATATTCCCCCATCGCCTGCTGGTGGTTTTCAGAAATTCCGAAGTGGTCCCCGTATATGACGAGAACCGTGTCGTCATAGAGGTCTGACTGCTTGAATTCCTCCACAAACTGCTTCAATGCCTCATCCTGGTATCGGATGGTCTGGAAGTAGTTGTTCAGCGTCTGACTGGATGTTTCTCCTTTTTCAATCAGCTGTTTATCTTCCGGAAGAGTAAAGGGATGGTGGTTGGTGAGCGTGATCATCTTGTTGTAGAACGGCTCTTCCATCTCTTCCATTTTCGCTAAGGAATCCTCAAAGAAGTATTCATCCAAGTAACCCCAGCTGTGGGACTTCTCTTCGGTGACATCATAGTCTTTCTTCGAATAGAAACGATCATACCCGAGAGAATCGTACATGACGTTCCGGTTCCAGAAAGTCGCATCATTGGCGTGCATAACTGATGACGTATAGCCTTCCTTATCAAGAACTTCCGGAGTGGCCTCATACTCATTACCTGAATGGGTAAAGAAAGCCGCTCCACGGTTCAGTCCATAGAGAGAGTTATCGAGCAGAAACTCAGAATCGGACGTACGCCCCTGTTTCACTTGGTGGTAAAAGTTGCTGAAATAAGCTCCTTCTTCTTTCAAATCATTGAAATAAGGAGTCAATTCTTCCCCGTTCAATGTGTTATCCACAACAAACGTCTGCGTACTCTCCAGCGAAAGAAGGATGACGTTCTTACCTTCCGCTGCTCCTTCCATTTCTTCACCTGCACCGGACTTCGTTTCGTTCAAATAATTGAGAACCGGAACGAGTTCGTTGCTGTCCGCGAACGTCTTTTTCGCTTCGGTCTGCCCTTGAAGCACAATGTCATACGCGTGGAAGTTCAGAACGCCGATATATTTCACCAGCATATTGCGGTCAAAGGCCCGCTGCAGTAGTTCTGTACGCTCCGTCTGCGCCCATCCGATATTCACGATGAACAAAGGGATGGCCAGCGCCGCAAGAATGAAACCTTCTTTACGCTTCGGCTGGAAAGAAGTCAGGCGCTTCCCGTTCAAATAGAACAAAAGAAAGGCCGCTGCAAAAATATCGACAAACAAGAAAATGTCTGTCCACGAAAGAATATCTGTAATACTCCCTCCGAGCCCGGCAAGGTTTGCCGCCTGCCCTAGCATAGGAATGGTTAGGAAATCAGAGTATTCTCTGTAAAATAAGACGTTAAAATATAATAAAAGCGATCCGACAATATACATGGCCAGCATACCTTTACGGCCGGCAAGCAGAATCCCTACACCAAATAAAAGAAAAATACTGCTGAGTGGGTTGAAGGCCAGAATTAAGGCTTCATTGAAGTTTTCAACGTCAAGGTTGAAGATGCAGCTCTGGATGATATACATCTTCAGCCAGAAAACAGCCATCACCGCTCCATAAATCATTACTTTTTTCTTATTGGCGGGGTCTTCCAATTTAGCTTTCCATTTAGAAATCATGAAATAACCTCCGTTTTAATAAACCAAAATCAACTAAAATACCGACAGCACATTCGCTGCATCATGGGTGCCGTTTTTTTCTACGACAAAACTGATCATAACATATTTTAAAGAAAAACCCCTTGTTTTAAATAATCTGTTATGTTCTTTTAATTCTGTAACAACCTCGTAATAAGAGAAGCCGCAGCCCATAAAAAAACAGCCTGCTGAATCAGCAGGCTGCCCCTGTTCGAAAGCTTAGAGTTTGTTCACAGCATCTTTGATGGATGTAGATCCACCAACGACTTGAAACTCTTTTCCAATCGTTGATTCGTTTTCAAGCACCGAAAGCAGAACGCCTGCAACATCCTCCCGGGAAATCTCTCCCCGTTCAACGGTCTCTGCTGCCTCTACCTGACCGGTACCATCTTCATTTGTCAGAATACCTGGATGGACGATCGTATAATTCAAGTTCGTACGGCGCAGCCAGTCATCGGCATAATGCTTCGCAATGACATACGGAGCGAAGGACGCCGGAGCTCCCTGGATCGCCTCACGTGTCGTATCAAAGGAACTGACCATCACATAGCGGCTGACTCCTTTTTGTTTGGCAGCCTCCATCGTTTTCACAGCTCCATCAAGGTCAATCATTACCGTTTTGTCCGGCCCTGTGTTCGGCCCTGACCCCGCTGTAAACACGACAGCATCCACTCCGTCAAAGGCTTCCGCTATTTTTTCTGTCTCATCCTCAAGATCAACAATGACGGTATCTGCACCAAGATCCTTAAAATAGGAGGCCTGCTCCTCTTTACGGATCATAGCTACAGCTTCTATATCATCATGGTATTGTATGTTCTGTACAAGGTGCTTTCCTACCTGACCATTGGCTCCTACGACAAGTACCTTCATGGATAAATCCATCCTTTCATCGATAAGTATCTCCTTTATATGTATCCCTTTTTCAAGAAAAAGAAACGTAGGAACACTCCAGCCCTTAAAAAAAGCCGGGCAGCCCCCCTGGTATAAAGCTTACAGCCAGAGGCAAACCTTAAGGTAAGACCGATCATTACGGAGGGGCAACCGATGTTCTTACGATTTATCCAGACAGCAGCAGTAGGATCTGTCGTTCTCATTACCGGATCCGCTGTCTTTCCAGTGATCAAACGAACCATCAGACCGACCACGAGGAAAGTATCGCATGAAATGAAGTTTCTGCTCGTCCGTTCAGGTGAGCGTATGCAGGACATGGTCGATGAAGTGAAATTTGAGCGGATGAAACGAGCAATGGCCAACATGGACACGATTGAATGCGAAGTGTATGAAGATTGACCGAAGAATCGAAAATCTCCACACCTTGATTTTTCAGATAAACAGAATGACGCCATCCATGCAGCACTTAAACACTGCCCTTTCCTTATCTGTTGACGGTAAAAACAGAAAGCAAGGAAGCGAACGTCAACCTGATGATCCGGATTCCCCTTAAACGATTTTCAGGCTTTTGATAAGAAAGTTTTACCAATAGACTTGGAGGGAACTTCTCCTTAAAAAGATCTGCATAAGGAGGGGTTCTTTCCTATGGTCGTTTCTGGAAAAATCCATTACAAACATCACCAGATTGATTTTGAGGTGAAGATGGAACATGAGGATATTGAAGAAGGTGTCATAAAATCTGAGGAAGCCAAACAAGCCCTGGTTCATGCCATCAATCGTAAGTTCCGGGTGAAGTATCCGCTCACAAGCACCATTGATCCCGTCCACGTGTCTTCCATATAAAAAAAGCGTCCGGTTTGATCCGGACGCTTTTTTTCAATTCAAGTACGATACTTAATGGCCAGACCTTTCAGGAAGTTCCGAGCGAACTTATCCAGGCAGGGCTTATAGTTTTTATGCCCCTCTTTTCTTAGGATCGCACTGAGTTCGCCTTTGCTGATCGAAACGCCCGCTTCATCAAGGATATCAATCACATCCTCATTTTTCAGCTGCAGGGCGATTTTCACCTTCTTCATCATGACATTGTTCACACTGGAACGGTTTTTGATGGAGCGGTCCGGCTTGACAGGGTCGCCGTCCTTCGTTTTCTGAGGGCCGCGCTTATAAATGATGAAGCCATTAAGGAATGATTCCAACATACTGTTCGTACACTTGATATAATCCATACCGTCCACGGCTTCCTCGTCGTCTTCCTCTATTTTCGTCAGCACCAGCTTGACCTCTTCCACAGCAAGGTCCTCACCGCCGAGCTCAAAGATTTCCTTCATTTCACTGTCCCTTAAATCAAGAGCATAACGCAGACGAATCAATATATCGTTATTATCCATTACACAACCTCCTGTTGTACGTTCTTTTTCCGCTTTTTCACACCAGTCCTCATCCTACCACGTTTCTCCGTATTCTATAAGGCTGAAGAGAAAAAATCAGGAATGATCCTCCGGCTTGTATGTTTTCGTCAGATAGATGACCACTGTGAAAAAGCACCCGCCGAAGATGAATCCGGCCTTCATAAGAAGATTTGGAGCAATATAAAAAGCCGAGAATAAAAATGAAGACCAAATCATTACAAGGATTGATATTTTCGCTTTCAGGGGGAGCCCCCGGCCTGATTTATAATTTTGTATATAACTGCCAAACCATTTATTTGTCATCAGCCAGTTGTACAGACGATCAGAACTTCGTACATAGCATGCAGCTGTTAATAGTAGAAACGGAGTCGTCGGAATCAACGGCAGGACGATGCCCAGTATACCCAGACCAAGGGACACGCTTCCGACAATGATCAGCAGAATCTTCACAACTTGTTTCATCATTAACTCCTTAAAAAGTAAATTGAACCGATTATCATACCTGTAGTAGTCCGGTTACCTCTATTGTATCCCTTCCACCCCTAGCGTTTCCATTATTTCATATGGAAACCGAGGACTTCTCCATCTACGAAAAAACTTCCCATCCTGAAGATGGGAAGTTTTTTTATATGGATAAACGAGAGGATAGGTTGTACACGTCTTCGTCCACTTGTACCGTTTTCGCATGGACAGATCCATAGGTAAGGGCTTCAGGCTGATTATCCTTTATAGTGACGATCACACCTGATTGATCCTTGATCAACAGATCGACGGCATAGGCTCCAAGGCGGCTGGCGAGAATCCGGTCGGCCGCTGTCGGGGCACCTCCGCGCTGAGTATGGCCGAGAACCGTTACACGTGACTCGATGCCTGCCTCCTGCTTCAGTCGTTCATTGAGATCGATCCCACTCACGGTTCCCTCTGCAACAACAACGATACTGTAGCGCTTGCTGCGCGACGGCCCCTGTTTGATCTGCTCAACGATGGAGTCCAGGTCCTCTTTTTTCTCAGGAATCAAAATGTTTTCCGCCCCGCCGGCAAGTCCGGACCAAAGGGCAAGACTACCGGTGTCCCGGCCCATCACTTCAATAATGGAAGACTTTTCATGGGAGGAAGCCGTATCCCGGATCCTGTCAATGTAATCCATTACCGTATTCAGAGCTGTATCAAAACCAATGACTTCATAAACACCAGGAATATCAGAATCAATCGTCGCTGGAATCGCGGCAGTGGGTAAGCCGGCTTCTTCCAGAACAGCCGCTGCCTGCAGCGACTCTTTCCCACCGATGACGATAAGGGAATCGATTCCATGCTGCTTGATCATTTGAAGTGCCTTCGCTTTACCTTCTTCAGAAAAAACTACATCAGAAGGGGAGGACTGTAATATCGTTCCGCCCCGCTGCATGATCGATCCGACAGATGCAGCATCCATCTTCTCGATTTTTCCATCTATAAGACCCTGAAAACCATATTGGATTCCAAGCATATCTACACCGTAATAAATACCGGAACGGACAACAGCCCGGATGGCTGCATTCATTCCCGGAGCATCTGCTCCGCTTGTTAATACACCGAATCTTTTCATCATGACCACTCACTTTCCACTATGAATCCGTCCCCGGCACTTGCAAATGCCGGTATGATGCTTCTCAGTTTCGTCCTTAAGCTCTCCGATTCTCTTTCTTAATCATCACCCTGTCGAGAGCTCCTCACTCGTTATTCTCCTGTTTCTTTTACAAAAATTCAACAAATACACTCCAGCTCAAAGGTATACTTAAATCATGACCACAACCACTGAAACTAAAACCTATGCTGAAGGGAAATATCCGGGTTGAAGCTTCCGCAATAACATGAAAAAGAGTCCTGACGCAGGACTCCTCTTTACGTGGTCTGCTTATTTCTGCTTTCAAAGTCAAACTTTATACTGAAGTTCTCGTCCAGTTTCAAGGCTGTGCTGAACGGCTTTTTGCCCTTAAATCCTTTGAGGACCTTCGTTTTCTTCTTCTCACAAAGCGTCTTGATCATATTTCTTGTCAGCGTCTTGCCGGCAAGCTTCTTCGGAAAAGTCACCTTACAGCCTTCCTTGTAATTAGAACAGCCATAAAACTTATAGCGGTCCATAATCTCACCGGTCTGACAGGATGGACATTTGGCAATCGGTTCTTTGCTGCTGCCCCGGGATGTCTTTTCCCCGGTACTGCGGACTTCCACCTGCTGCAGAGCCTCCGGGGTCTCCTGAATGAGTTTTTCTATAAATTGGCCGGTCTGCTTAAGAAACACCTGTCTGGAGCCTTCACCGCTGCCGATTTTCTTCAAATACGTCTCCCACTTAGCCGTAAGGGATGGACTCGACAACAGTGTGCCTTCGATGGCTTCACAGAGCATCTTACCTTTTTCCGTTACATAGACGTTATTCTTCTTCACTTCAATATAATTCTGCGCTTTGATAGTTTCGATGATGCTTGAACGCGTTGCTTCGGTTCCCAGACCTTCGACCTCTTTTAAAATTTCAACGTCCCCTTCGTCATCCATCAATTTTCCGCATGTCTTCATCATATTGATCAGCTGACCTTCAGTGTACGGCTTCGGAGGCTGTGTCATGCTTTCTTTAATATGAAGCTTCGCGTCCACTTCTTCTCCCTGATGAACTTCAGGAAGGAGGGGTTCCTTTTCCTTCGCTTTGGCCGGCTTCGGAAACAGTTCCTTCCACCCTTGACTGACATCGCGCTTACCGGTCGTCTTAAACGGCAGCTCTTTTACATGCGTGTACAGGGTCGTTTCTTCATAAATGTAATCGGTATGGAACATGGCAAGCGTCGTTGCAAGCACCTCATTGTAAATGTTCTGCTCATCACGGCTCAGCCCGCTCAGTTTCTTCTCTGTCGGCACCGATTTTGTCGGTATGATCGCATAGTGCTCCTGCACCTTGCTGCTGTCGACGTACCGCTTCTTCGGCTTCGTGGAAACCGGCGTAAACGACACGTTCAGCGTTTTCTGGTACCCATCCAGATTTTTCACCAAGTAGGAAAATTCACTTTCCGTTATGAAGTTACAGTCCGTCCGTGGATAGGTGACGAGTTTTTTCTCATACAGCTTCTGCATCGTTTTCAATACATGGGATGGTGTATACTTCCAACGCCGGTTCGCGACACTCTGCAGCGTGGATAGCGAATGAAGCTTCGGTGATTTGATGTACTTCGTCTTTTTATCAACATTTTCCACAACACCAGACAGCGATTCATTCTCCTTTAAACCGTACTCATCCATAAAGGCTTGTACTTTTGCCTTATCCTTTTCCTTGATTTTAGCCAGCCCTTTATAAGAGCCTTTCTCCGCCTGGAACTGACCTTCAATCTGGTAAAAGGGCTCAGAGACAAAGCTTTCAATTTCCTTATGACGCTGGTAGATCAAATACACGGTCGGGGACTGGACGCGTCCAATCGACAGGTAGCTGCCAAAACCCTTTTTCTGCAGCAGCAGAGTAAACAGACGACTGGCGTTGATACCGACCAGCCAGTCACTGATCTGGCGGGCTTTGGCTTCTTCAAACATCCGTAGATCCTTATCATTGGCCTGCAGGTTTTGAAATCCTTTGCGCACTTCATCCCGCTCGAGGGAGTTGATCCAAAGCCTTTTGACAGGCTTGTTTTTCACCCCCGTAAGGCGGAGGATGCTGTAGAAAATGTTAGAGCCTTCCCGGTCGACGTCCGCAGCATTGATGATCACATCAGCGCTTTGGAACAGTTTTTTGACGGCTTGGAACTGATCCCATTTCCCTTTGGAAACTTTTTCAAGGTACCGGTCCGGAACGATCGGCAGCTGATCCAGCTTCCACTTTTTCCATTCGGGCTTATAATCGTGGGGCTCCTTCAGCTCAACTAAATGGCCGACCCCCCACGTAATGACCGCTCCATCCGGGAACGTATGGTCAGGTTTTAATTGTATATGGGTTTTCGTTTTATTTTGCACGGTAAAGGCCTCGGCATAGGCTTTTGCCTGCGAGGGTTTTTCGGCTAAGATGACCACCTTTTCCATGGTCTTCCACTCCCTTCAATAGACCACAAGAGTACTATGAGACAGGGCGGAAAGCAAGAGAAAATGGAGGAGTGTTTCAACAAAAATCTACGTCATATGATGAGAAGGGCCTAACACAGATGTCCCCATCAGAGCGCTTCTGTACGACCGAGCAGTGCTGCACCTATCAATCCTGCTTTCGTGCCGAGCTCAGCCGGTTCAAGCTTCACTTGATTTCTCAATTGCGGATACAAGTAATCATTCAAACGTTCCCTCAGAGGGACAAGCAGCAAATCCTCCGCCTGCATTACTCCTCCCCCCAGAACAAACACAGATGGATTTACAATGTGAGTGAGGTTTGCAATGCCCATAGCTAAATACGTAATCGTATCATCAACGATGAGGGCTGCTGCTTCGTGCCCTTCCTTCACCTTCCGGAAAACCTCTTCCGCACCGCCGTCTACACCAAGACGCGCTTTTCCTTCTCTCCCGATAGACGTACCAGAAGCAAGGGCTTCGAAGGAACCAGCATTCAGATTGGACCAGCTTGGGCCGTCCGGCTTTAAGATCATGTTGCCGATTTCTCCGGCATACCCCTGGGCACCTTGCACGATTTTCCCGTCGAGGACATAGCCGCCGCCAATTCCCGTGCTGATCGTTATGTAGAAACTGGACGCATGGCCCCGTCCTGCACCGAATGCTGCTTCGGCAAGCGCAGCAGCGTTGGCATCATTATCGAGGTGGACCGGAACATCGACCGCTGCCTGCACCTCATCGACAAGGGGAACGTCCTCCCATCCCGGCAGGTTCGGAGGGCTGAGGATTCTCCCTTCATGAGGATTGAGAGGACCTGGAGATCCGATCCCGATGGAAGAAATATCATGCCCGTCCATCAGTTCCTTGATCATATCGTTCATCTGCTGAATCACGTACGCCGGCTCTTTATCCGTTTCGGTGCGGATACTTTTTTCAACAAGGATGCTTCCTTTCTCATCTACGACACCTGCGCGCAGGTTGGTGCCGCCAAGATCAATGCCGATGGTCTTCATATCCATCACTCCTTTACGATTCTTCTTTATACATCTACTATACATGCAGAATGAGGACCTACCAAATGAAAGCCAGCCTATAAATTCCTTCTCTATGTTTCATTACCAAGACGTAAAGTTTTTACTCGTCTTTTTCATAAAAATAGAAATCCACCTATTCAATAGAAGATAAAACGCGGATAAGCGTCTGCTTGTATTTTTCACGGTCCACCGCTTCACAGACGCGCACATTGGGTTGACATCCACTCCTGTTATTGATGTCCACCATGCTGTACCCGCGGGTCAGCCTCCCCTGAGTCTCGACTTCGACGTAATAGGAATGCGATTCAGTCATGATGGATTCATCCGCAGCTATAGCGGTAAGCAGTGTATCCGGATGGGTGGTTCCGGGCAGACGGTGTACTTCTTTATTGAACTGTCTTACCACCTTGTTGACCGCTGTGAAAAATCGTGAACCGGTGGTATTCAGATCTTCGATTTCCCGATGGTCCTCCTCATCCATCACCGAATACGCGACGCACATATCCCATCCCACCATCGTGACAGGAACGCCAGACTGGAGGACAATATTAGCAGCCTCTGGATCGACCCAGAAATTGTATTCAGCCGCAGCTGTAATATTGCCGAGCGAGTTATTCGTTCCTCCCATGACATACACATGCGCAATCAACGGAATAATGCCGGGATCTTTTTGAAAAGCCATCGCAATGTTAGTTAGTGGAGCGATAGCCAGCAGTTCAATTTCCCCAGGATTCTTCCTGATCGTTTCAATAATAAAATCTACAGCATGTGTCGTTTCCGGACGCTGGGTGGCTGAGTCAAAAAAAGCACCGCCCATGCCATCCTTTCCATGAACGTCTTCAACGGTACGGTGAGCCGTCATCCCCACTGCATTCAACGGACGCTCCAAACCTTTGTATACCGGCACTTTCTCCTCCAGGGCTGCGACCTGAATCGTATAAAGCGCATTTTCAACTTCCTGATTGAAAGCCACATTTCCCCCGGTAATGGTTACCCCCTCCACCTTGAAATGATGCAGCGTGGTCAACAAAGCGATAGTATCGTCGCCGGCTGTATCTGTATCGATAATGACGCGTCTCATCTTACGTTCCCCCTCATGTATACGTATTCCTTCCTATTCATCATACTAAAGAAAAAGATAGAACCCTATGCTTCTGTGCACATCCTAAGATAATTGAGACGCCATATGATACGATATGTGAGTCAATACAAAGCAAGAGATTGGAGCATCCAACATGAAAGCAATGGCCAAACGAGGCTACACTTTATTTATCAGTCTTTATGTCCTTATCTATTTTATCGTTTCCTTTGCTGGCGGAGAGCCCTTGTCCACCGCTATGTCATTGTTTGGTCTGGCCGCCTTCATCATAGGGTATGTTCTGCTTCCGGTAAAACAGGCATGGATTTCATTACTCCTGTTAATCATTGCCCTGATTGTCCACCTCATTGCGGGCACCTCTCTCACTCAGGGCGTGGTGGAGGGCTTTACCGTGATGAGTGGATTGATTGCGCTCCTTCTGATCGTCCCTGCGATCAGCTGGGTGCTTGAGGAAAAGCCGTACATCGAATCGGTCATCAACTTTGCCCAGAGGCTTTTGAATACGAGCCGGAAATTTTATTTCGGAATGATGGTCATCACCCAGATCATCTCCTACTTCCTGTTGTTCGGATCGATTCCGATGGTATACGGGATGATCAACGATTTTCTAAGCAAACAGAAAGGCGAAGCATGGGAAAACTATAAAGGGACCGCCCTGCTGCGGGCCTTCAGCTTAACGACGATGTGGGTCGTCAGCATTCCAAGTTTCATTTTCGCCGTCGATTCTCTCGGTGCATCACTCGGTTTATCAATTTTGCAGGGGTTCTTTATATCCTTTGCCGGCATCCTTCTGTCTGTTCTCTTTTCAAAATATCAGGAGCGGCACTACGGAGTAGATTTGACCGCAGGTATTCAGGAGCAGCTTGCTGAAATTGCCGAGCAGAAAAAACAGGACACCCGCGGCAACAAAGATGCTGTCGAGTTTGCTGTATTATTTGTGACGTTGTTCGGATCAATTTTCATCCTGAACGCTGTATGGGCTGTCGATCTGCTGTTGATTATTCCGATCGTCATTACCGCCTGGGTCATCCTTTACTTCATCGTCCGCGGTCGGACGGGGGCTATTGTAGAAAACGGAAAAGTATACCTGAAGGAAAGCATCCCTAATAAAGCCCAGCAGTTTTCCATTCTGTTGGCCGCCGGCTTTTTAATCAATGCGGTCAACCAGTCAGGATATGGAGAATACATTATCGATGGACTGTTTTATATTACAGATGCTGTACCGTTCCTGAACTTCCTCTGGGTGCTGCCATTTGTTGTTATCATCCTCGGATTCATCGGTCTGGGACCGTTGACGGTCATCGTTCTTGTATCCGGGATTCTTCAAGGGGTGGAACTTCCATACCCGCCGGAAATTGTCGTTCTCGGCATCACATCAGGAAGCGTAATTTCCATCATGGTATCGCCGCTCATTCTACCGTCAATCATCTTAAGCTCCGTAAATAAATTAAGCATCGTCAAAAACGGACTGATGTTCAACTACAAATACGCCATCGCCTTTTATTTGATGGTCCAGCTGTATCTACAGCTTGTTGTTTTCTTCTTCCTATAATCTAAAAACGACAGGCGTTCTGCCTGTCGTTTTTTAGTATTCCGGATTAAAGAAATGGGAATCGGTGGATATGAATAGAATGAGATAACAACCTTCGGAGGTGGAGCATGAAAACGTATATTGAAGTGGAGCCAGGGGTCGAGTTGTATGTAGAAGATCACGGAGCGGGAGACGTCCTCGTTTTCATACCGGGATTTACTTTTACGACAGAGGTTTTCTCCCGGCAGGTGGATCACTTTTGCAAAACCCACCGGACCATTGTCATCGACCCAAGAAGTCACGGACGATCAACCATGACGGTTCACGGCAACGACTATGCCACCCATGGAGCCGATTTACAAAAAGTTCTCCAAGCGCTGAAAATCGAAAACCCTATTCTGATAGGATGGTCATTCGGTTGTCTTACAGTGTGGGAATACATCCGCCAGTTCGGGACGGATGACATGAAAGGGCAGGTTCTTATTGATATGCCGCCAAAATCCTTATCCCACAATGAGAATCAGGACTGGGTGGAAGGAAAGCTAGACGATATGGCAGCAGCTTACACGAATTATCTCCGAAATCCCAAGGGACAGCGGGATTTCATTTCCGCCTATGCGAACAGTGTGATGGTTCAGAGAGATTTAACGGAGGAGGAGCTGTCATGGCTGGTGGAGCAGTCGCTCACGACACCCTATTACATTGCAGCCAACCTTTTTTCATCCGGTCTTTTTTCGGATTATCGTGAAGAAGCAGCATCAGGAAGTCAACAGATTCCAACGCTGTATGTTGTGGCTGAGCACTGGAGCAGCACTGCCCGTCCTTACTTAAACAAACTCGCTCCCAAAGCAGCTGTCGATGTCCTTGGGGGCCACATGATGTTCTGGGAACATCATGAAAGGTTCCATACGCTTATGGAAGCCTTCCTCGCCAAACAAACCTGACGAAGAGCTTCTATCAATTATGATGCTGAGAAAACGACCTCATCTGTCATAGAGGTCGTTTTCTATCATATAGATCTATTATGGACAAGCTGTTGCGTAGTCATGAATCACTGAAGGTATAGAATGATATCATACAGGGAGGTGAACCTGAATGGCTTTAGAAGTTCTATGTGAAGTGAACAACTGTATCCATAATGAAGGTGGAGAGAAATGCGGAGCCCCTGCTATCTCCATCGTAAGCGAATCCGGACGTACCGCTTCCTCTCAGGAAGAAACCGACTGCCGTACATTTGAGGCAAAAGAAGTGTGACGGTCTCTCCATTCACAGCGGCCTTCACGGCTGCTCTTTTTTCCACTACACTGATAAAAAGAATCATTTTCACTCTTCTTCCACCTCTCCCTCTTTTCTCCCATTTATAAACAAGATGGTTTCCTCAAGCTTTACGCCCCTTTATTATGAAACGTGAGTGTTGACTCACATTTTATAAAGAGGTGACGAAAAATGGCTGATATCCTAATGATCAACGTTCCCGCAGAAGGTCACGTAAACCCGAGCCTCGGTGTTGCGAAGGCCTTTGCTGATCGTGGGGACAACGTCCACTACATAACTACTGAAAAATATAAATCCCGCCTTGAAGGTGTAGGGGCACACGTCTATCTACATGAGGATCACCTGCTCATCGGCGGTGTTGATCCTTCTTCAGAAGAAGGGATTCAATCCTTCATCAACATCATGCTGCAGACGTCTCTCGATATTTTATCGATAACGAAGCAGCTTGCCGAAGAGATTTCCTTTGATTTTGTTTACTATGATTCTTTCGGAGCGGGCGAACTCGTCAGGGACTACCTGCAGATTCCTGGCTTCTCATCATCCGCCTCTTTCCTGATTCCTGAAGATTACCGCAAACGTCTTCCTCTTCATCCGGACCACACGGATACACTGGAGTACAGCGACAGGAACAAACAATTGATGGAAACGATGAATCAGGAATTCGGAGTGGCGCCATCGTCCATGCTGCAATTCATGCATAATCAAGGAGAGCAGACGATGGTCTACACAAGCGCCTATTTCCAGCCCCGTTTAGAGGAGTTTGGTGAGGAAAATTACTTTATCGGCCCAAGTTTTCCCGAGCGGAAGGGCGCCCACGATTTCCCTCTACAAGAATTGAAGAATGAAAAAGTCCTGTACATCTCAATGGGGACCGTCCTTGATCAAGTAGAGGAGTTTTTCAACCTGTGTATCGACGCCTTTGGTGATTTTAAAGGGAAAGTAGTCATTGCGGCCGGATCGTTTACCGACTTCAACAAAATCAATGCGGCTCCGGAAAACTTCATCATCCGGTCCTACGTTCCTCAGCTTGAGGTACTGGAATACACCGATGTCTTTTTAACCCACGGCGGCATGAACAGCGTAAATGAGGCCATTGACAAGGAAGTCCCGATGGTTGTCCTTCCCCGGGATAAAGATCAGCCTATGGTGGCAGCGAGACTTGCGGAGCTTCACGCCGGTTATCCGATTTTCCCGAACGAAGTGTCGAAAGAAGCGCTGCATCGAGGTGTGGACCAAGTCGTGAACGATGAAGCCTATCTGGAGGGAATCCGAAAGATTAAGAAAAGCTTTGATCACTGCGGCGGCCCGCAGGAAGCCCTCGCCGTTATCGATCGGTATCTGAACAAAAGAAACGGATAAAAAGAAGCCGGGACTTGATCAAGTCCCGGCTTTTCTCATTCTTATTTTTTCTCTTCGGCAAATGTCTTAATGCGGTCGGCAATCTCGTCACGGACACGTTGGAATACCGCCCATTTTTCTTCCTCTGTCCCTTCCGCTTTCGCTGGATCATCGAAGCCCCAGTGGAAACGTGTGACGTGTGGAGGCGTCATCGGGCACTTATCATTGGCATCTCCGCAGAGGGTAATCGCATAAGCCGCATTATTAAGAACATCGTTATCAATGATTTCAGACTCTTGACCACTGATATCAATACCCACTTCATTCATCGCTTTTACAGCGTTCGGGTTTAAGCCATGGGCTTCGATACCAGCCGAACGGACATCAAATTCCTCTCCCAGGTATTCTTTTCCGAACCCTTCGGCCATTTGACTGCGGCAGGAATTTCCTGTGCATAGAAAGTAAATGACTGGTTTGTTAGACATAAAGCATTTCTCCTTTTTGAATAGTTGTTATAAGATGAGCAGCCATACATAGAGACCGACTAATGTAATGAATAAGGTAGGAACGGTAAGGACGATCCCTATCTTAAAGTAATAGCCCCAGGAAATTTTCACACCTTTTGTCGAAAGGACATGAAGCCATAATAAGGTGGCCAGGGATCCGATCGGCGTAATCTTCGGTCCAAGGTCGGAACCGATGACGTTGGCATAAATCAAGGCTTCTCTCATGGTTCCCGTGGTATTCGTCTCGGCAATCGCCAGGGCATCAATCATGACTGTCGGCATGTTATTCATAATGGACGACAGGATAGCCGCAATGAATCCCATCGATACGGTACCGACAAACAACCCTTGGTCTGCTGTGGCCTGAATCACATCAGCCAGTACGTCCGTCAAGCCGGCGTTACGCAAACCGTAGACAACGACATACATCCCAACCGAGAAGAAGACGATGGCCCACGGGGCTCCTTTGATCACTTCTCCCGTTTTTACAGCCGCACTTCTGCGCGCCATCATTAAGAAGAAGATGGCCACGATGCCGGCAATTATCGATACTGGAATACCGAGCGGTTCACTCGCGAAGTACCCGACTAACAGAACCGCCAGAACGGCCCACGATAAGCGGAACATTTTATGATCCTGGATCGCATCCACCGGCTTCTTCAGCTGAGCCAGATCATACTGCCCCGGGATACTCTTTCTGAAAAACAAGAATAAAACGAGGATACTGGCCGCTAAGGAAAACAAGTTCGGTACAACCATACGGGATGCGTATTCAATAAATCCGATATCGAAAAAGTCCGCAGAAACAATGTTGACGAGGTTACTGACAATCAGCGGCAGTGAAGTCGTATCTGCAATAAATCCACTCGCCATAATAAACGGAAGAACCATCGCTTCCTTAAAGTTCAAGTTTCGTACCATCGCCAGGACAATCGGCGTCAAAATCAACGCCGCCCCGTCGTTGGCAAACAAAGCAGCCACAACTGCACCAAGCAGGGTGACATAAATAAACATGCGCCGGCCATTTCCTTTAGCAGCACGGGCCATATGCAGCGCCGCCCATTCGAAAAATCCGATCTCATCCAAAATCAGCGAAATGATGATAATCGCCACGAACGCGAGAGTGGCGTTCCAGACGATATCCGTCACAGCGAGAACATCCTGAAAATCAACGACACCAAAAATTAGAGCAAGTATGGCACCCGCACAGGCGGACCATCCAATCCCCAGATTTTTAGGCTGCCAGATGACAAAGATCAGGGTAAGTATAAATATAATCGTTGCTATCCATGCCAAATCCAAACAATCCTCCTACTAGTCACACTGGATGCGTTTACCGGCTTTCTCCAATGCGATTAACTTTTCTTTTTGATCAGGTATTTGATTCAAGACTTCCTCAATAATCGGGTATGTCTCATGACGGGTGTTCAAGGAATAAAAGATCCACTGACCTTTCCGCTGCTCCTTCACCAAGCCCGCATCCCTGAGTTTCCTTAGATGCTGACTGACAGAAGGCTGACTCATTTCCAGGACATCTACAAATTCGCAGACACAGCACTCGCCATCCTTCAACAGTCCAACAATTGTCAAACGGGTTTTATCTCCAAGAAGCTTCAGCGTTTTTGCAGCTTCTTCCAACGTTATTATGGTCTTTTCCATAACATCACCTCAACCATCAGTGTATAAGTATATGCTTATATTTGCAACATGAAATTACCCCCTTTCCTTTTCTTTATACTTCCATGGACGCCACAGATCCTCCATATACTTCGACCGTACAGGCCTTTCTGCGAAGCGCAGCAGCCAATAACCTCCAATCAGAATAGACCATAAAAACAACAGAGAATAAAAAGGAATCATCATGACCTCTCCATACCATATCCCTTACAAGATTTTTGAGTAACCATACCCCCCGAAATAGTTATATAAGTATATACTTATAAGTTAATGAGAATATGATAACTCAAATTAAATAGAAAGTAAATATTGAGTTAAGGAAAAGCTTCCATATAAAAAACCCCTTCGGCATTCATTATGTGCCGAAGGGGTTGGTTTAGAACAAAAATCATTCAAGGGAGCTGCTGCCTGGCGGTCGAAACTTTTTCTTCACTTTCCGGAAAAGTAACGGGAAGAGGTTCCGGAGGTCCGAAGATAGTATGCACCTTACAAATTATTTAGAAACCGTTCCCGCATCCGGCGCATGAACACCGTGACGGTAAAAGTCAGCATCGATCGGTTCAAGAGGCTGACGACCACGAATGAGATCCGCCGCTTTTTCTGCGAGCATCAATACAGGAGCGTGGATATTTCCGTTGGTCACATAAGGCATCGCAGAAGCATCCACAACCCGAAGGTTCTCCAGTCCATGTACTTTCATCGTGTCTGGATCAACAACAGCCATTGGATCGGATTCAGGACCCATTTTTGCCGTACAGGACGGGTGAAGCGCTGTTTCCGCGTCCTCCCTGACCCACTCGAGAATCTCTTCATCAGTCTGAACGGTCGGGCCCGGGGAGATTTCTCCAGCATTGTAAGGCTTCATTGCCGGCTGCGACATGATCTTACGGGTAACCCGGATCGCCTCCACCCATTCCCGCTTGTCCTGCTCCGTAGAAAGGTAGTTGTACACCATACTCGGGTGTTCTTTTGGATCTTTCGAGCGAATTTTCAGTGAGCCGCGGGCATCGGAATACATTGGTCCAATGTGTACCTGGAAGCCGTGATCTGTCGGCGCTTTCTGACCATCGTAACGGACGGCAAGCGGCAGGAAGTGGAACATCAGGTTCGGATATTCCACTTCATCATTGGAACGGACGAACCCTCCGCCCTCAAAATGGTTCGTTGCTGCCGGGCCTGTCCGACCCATCATCCATTGAAGGCCAATCCAAGGCATACGGGCCTTGTTCAAGTTTGGCTGCTGGGAAACGGGCTGAGGGCACGCGTGCTGCACGTACACTTCAAGGTGATCCTGAAGATTCTCTCCCACTCCCGGCAGGTTAACGACCGGCTTAATTCCGAGTGAGCGCAGGTGTTTTTCTTCCCCTACTCCTGATAACTGCAGAAGCTGTGGAGTATTGATCGCCCCACCGGACAAAACAATTTCTCCGGCCTCCACCTGATGGGTTTTGCCATTCCGCTGATACGTCAATCCTTTGGCTTTTGTTCCTTCGAAATTGATGTGTTTCACAAATGCGCGGGTTTTGATCGTTAAATTTTCACGATCGGATACCGGGTGAAGATACGCACGGGAGGCGGACATCCGCTGCCCCTTATAGACATGCTTGTCAAAAGGTCCAAAGCCCTCCTGACGGAAACCATTCACGTCCGGTGTACGGGAGTATCCAGCCTGGGCGCCGGAGTTAAAGAACGCCTGGAACAATGGATTCTCAGCCGGACCACGTTCCAGCTTAATGGGACCATCATGCCCGCGAAGGTCATCATCCGGGGAACCAATAGCATTCTCCAGACGTTTGAAGTACGGAAGACAGTGGGCAAAGTTCCACTTCTCCATTCCTTCGTCCGCTCCCCAGCGCTCATAGTCCATCGGATTTCCACGCTGATAAATCATCCCATTGATGGAACTTGATCCTCCAAGCACTTTTCCACGCGCATGCTTGATGCGGCGGCCGTTCATATGTGGTTCAGGATCGGATTCATACTTCCAGTCATACAAACTCTTCCCCGCTGGGAACGGCAGGGCTGCCGGCATTTGAATCAAAAGGTCCCAGGAGTAATCACTGCGTCCAGCCTCTAAAATCAACACACTTTTCTTTCCGTCTTCACTGAGGCGGTTTCCAAGTACAGATCCCGCACTTCCTCCACCGACAATGACAATATCATAGTATTCACTCATCGATTGTTCCTCCTCTATCTATCTGTTCTATAAAATTAAAAGGTATGATCAAAACCAGTGGATGGGTTCAGGCTTCAAGTTATGGAAAATATGCTTCGTTTCGGTATACTCTTCCAATCCTGGTCTGCCCAGTTCACGCCCGATACCGGACTGCTTGAATCCTCCCCATGGTGCGTGAGGGAAATAAAGGTTGAAATCGTTGATCCAGACCGTTCCCATACGCATTCTCGCCGCGCAGCGCTCTGCTTTTGCAATATCCATCGTCCAGACACCGCCGGCAAGGCCGTAAACCGAATCATTGGCAAGGGTGACCGCTTCTTTTTCACTGCGGAATTTCTCTACAGTTATAACAGGACCGAAGCCTTCCTCCTGAACGACTGTCATATCTGTCGTACAGTTTGTGAAAATAGTAGGCAGGTAGAAAAATCCCTGCTGAAGTTCCGGATCTTCCGGACGCCGTCCTCCGACAACGAGGGAAGCTCCTTCTTTCACGCCCGCTTCCACGTAAGCTTCAACTTTAGCCAAGTGTTCAGCTGAGATGAGCGGCCCCATCTGAGTATCTTGTTCAAAACCGCTTCCAAGCTTGAAGTTCTTCACCCGCTCGACAAGCGCATGTACAAAATCGTCATGAATCGCTTCATCGACAATTAAACGCGTACCAGCTGAGCAGATCTGCCCGGCATGGAAAAACACCCCATTCAAAGCCTGGTCGACAGCTGTTTCAAAATCAGCATCAGCAAAAATGATATTCGGATTCTTGCCGCCCAGCTCCAAAGCCAGGTTTTTCACGTTGCCGCTGGCGGACTGCATAATTTTCTTCCCTGTGGCAATCCCACCGGTAAAGGAAATGAGATCTACATCATCATGACTGGAAAGCTCAGCACCAACCGTTGCTCCTGACCCCAGGACAAGGTTGACGACGCCGGCAGGTATGCCCACTTCTTCCATCAGTTCAAATACTTTGATAGTGGTCAGCGGTGTGATCTCACTCGGCTTCATCACGAGAGTGTTTCCAGCAGCAAGCGCCGGTGCAAGCTTCCAGGACGCTTGTAAAAGAGGATAATTCCACGGCGTAATCTGACCGCAGACTCCTACGGGCTCGCGGACGACTTTGCTGATGGAATCCTCCACAGGCGCATCGATCAATTCTCCACCTTCTTTATCCGCAAGCTCTCCGTAATAGCGGAAGACTCCTGCAATATCCTCCATATCTCCGCGGCTCTCTTCCATCGTCTTTCCTGTATCCAGTGACTCGAGGTAAGCCAGTTCCTCTTGATCCCGTTCTATAAGATGACCAATTTTCGTAACCAGCTCTCCGCGCTCGGAAGCAGGCGTCCATGACCAGTCTCCTTCATCAAACGCTTCTCTTGCTGCAGCGATTGCAGCGCGGGCATCCTTCTCATCCCCTTCCGGAACCTCTGCAATGACCTCCTGATTGTACGGATTGATGATGCTGCGTTTCTTACCGGACTGTGCATCCACCCATTCTCCATTGATGTATTGCTGTTGTTTTAGATTCATATTGATTCACTCCATTTTTGGAAGTAAGTTAACTTTATTAAAAATTTATTTAACAAACTTAACGCTAACATTGTTCTTCTAAGGTGTCAAAACTCCACCAGAATAATATTGATAAAATTCCCCTAATACGTCTATAACTATAGAAGGGACAGACTTTCGGACAAATGTGAGCGTCCCAGTGCATTTGACATTTCAACTGAAGCCGTTAACATGAAGTTCATAAAGAAAATTTGATAAATATTTAACACGATTTACTTTAGAACGAAGGAGCGACCCGATGAGTGAATCAACGGATGGACCAAAACTTAAAATAGAAGAAGCCAAAGGGAAAGTGATCGGTGCTATTGCCGAAACGATGGATTTATACGGGGTGACCCCGGCTGCAGCAAACTTATATGCGACGATGTACTTCAAGGATCAAATGACCCTTGATGAAATGCGTACAGAACTTGGGATGAGCAAACCGAGCATGAGTACGAGTGTCCGTAAGCTCCAGGACATCGATATGGTGAAAAAAACCTTCACCAGAGGGTCCAGGAAGCATACGTATGCGGCTGAAAAGAACTTCTTCCGCTCGTTTATGTCGTTTTACTGCCAGATGTGGGAGCGGGAGGTCAAAATGAACCTCGACGCTATTGAAGAAGCGCAGGAAGACTTTATCAATGTCATCAAAGATGCCGCAAGCACCCCTGATATCGTAGCGGAAGCCAAGCAGTTCTATGATCAATTGGAGGAATCCAAAGCGTACTACCACTGGCTGAATGATTTGGTTGATAGTATTCGAAATGGGGAAATTTTCGAGTTTCTCCCGAAGGATAAAAAAGAATAATAAAGCAGGCAGTTGGAATTCAGGCTGCCTGCTCCTATACATACCTCTCTTCAAAGAGGTCATTTGTTTCGTCTTTTCGTTAAATAAATTCTTAACAAATTTAATTAAGCGTATATTGGAATTCATATACAATACTTAAAAGAGGAGTTTTTAACATGAAAATGTGGACAAAGGGATTAAGTTTATTAGGCACCATGCTCTTCATTGCCTTCCTTTCTGCTTGCGGAAGTGCAGATGGAGAATCGACGGACAGCGGTGATCAGGAGATTTCCATCGGTCAAATCAACTGGGCGGAAAATATTGCTGTGACCAACATGTGGAAGGTGATTCTGGAGGACGAGGGCTATCAAGTTAAACTCAACAACCTGAACATGGGCAGTACAATGAAAGCATTGGAAAGCGGCGACCTTGATGCAAGCCTTGAAATCTGGCTGCCCGTCCAGGATGCGAACTACCTGGAAAAGTATAAAGATGATGTGAACTTTTCTGAAGCTGCATGGTTTGACAATGCGAAAGTCGGGCTCGTTGTTCCGAGTTATATGGAAGAAGTGAATAGTGTAGAGGACCTGAACGAACATAAAGACTTATTCAACAGCCAGATTACAGGCTTCGGACCGGGTGCAGGGACGATGGAAGTGACGGAACAGTTGATTGAAGACTATGATTTGAATTATGAACTACTGCCAAGCTCTGAATCTGCCATGCTCGCAGAAATCGGGAATGCCGTGAAAGAAGAAGAACCGATTGTCGCTCCGCTATGGAGCCCCCACTGGATTTTCTCCGAATATGATCTGAAGTTCCTTGAAGATCCTAAAAACACGTATGGCGGTGTTGAAAAAATCCACCATGCGACACGACTTGCATTTGATGAGGATTATCCGGAAGTGAGCGGATGGCTGAAAAACTGGAAAATGAATGACCAGCAGATCGGCGAGTTGATCACTTACGTGGAAGACAGTGAAGAACCTGCTGATGGAGCTGAAAAATGGGTGGAAGAAAACCAGGATTTGATTGATGAATGGATAAAATAAAATATACAAAAGCCGGTCTGCTGCTGCAAAGGCCGGCTTTTTTTATATATACACTCTCTCCTCCTTTTCCTACTATGATGAAAACCATCAGACATCTCTATAAAAAATCTTCCTATTGTAACTCCATAAGAATGGTGATATCATACTATTCATAAATAGTATGACACATTAACTTAATTATGATCATTAGTGTGTCATATTAAGTCGCAATCCTGAAAAGAACAGCGAAATAACTCCTACATCCACGGATACTGCGGCCATTAACCAAGCAGGGAGAGGTTTTGTGACTAAACAAATAACGGTATACATTGTCTCTGACTCCGCGGGGGAATCCGCCGATCTTATGATTAAGACAGTCATGAGTCAATTTACTGGGCAGGATATCATCATGAAACATTTTTCCTATGTGCAGAATAAGCAGGAAATGAATAATGTCATCACATTAGCCAAGTACAATCCTTCCATCATCGCCTATACGATCGTCACGCCCACTCTCAAACATTATCTTGACCAGCGTGCGGAAGAAGAAGGAATTACGGCTGTAGATATGATGAATCCGCTCATGGGTGTGTTTTCTCAAAAGTTTCAAATGGAACCCACCTGTGAACCAGGACAGATCAGAAAGCTGGACGAAGACTACTTCAAGAGAATTGAAGCGATTGAATTCGCTGTGAAATACGATGATGGGCAGGAAGCTAGAGGCCTGAACCAGGCAGACCTTGTTCTCGTCGGCGTTTCCCGGACATCCAAGACTCCTCTATCGATGTATTTAGCCAATAAGAAAATTAAAACGGCCAATGTCCCGCTGATTCCGGAGATTCCGCCACCACCAGAACTTTTTTCAATTCCGGGAATCAAATGCATCGGCCTGATCATTACTCCTGAGAAGTTGAACGACATCCGTAAAGAACGCTTGAAAAACCTCGGACTTACCGGTCCTGCTAATTATGCGTCTCTGAACCGGATCCTGACTGAACTGGAATACGCTCAAAATATTATGAAACGTATCGGCTGCCCAATTATCGATGTGTCTAATAAAGCCATCGAAGAAACGGCTGATATTATTTTAGATCTCTATAACAAGAGGGGGAGTTTTGCGTGATGGATAAGACGTTTGTTTTCATGTTCGATCAGCTTAAACATGCAGGGAAAGAGTTACTGGGAGGAAAAGGAGCCAATTTGGCCGAAATGACGAAGATCGGTCTGCCAGTGCCCTACGGGTTTACAATCACGACGGATACATGCCGCTCCTACTACGACTCCGGCCAGCAGCTCCCTGAAGAAGTCGAGGGACAGGTGCTTGATGCGCTGAAAAAACTGGAGGGGACCACAGGTAAGGAGTTGGGCAGTCCATCAAATCCCCTTCTCGTGTCTGTCCGTTCCGGCGCGGTTCATTCAATGCCCGGGATGATGGACACCGTTTTGAACCTGGGCATGAATGATGACACGGTCAAAGGGATGGCCGAATTGACCGGAAACCCCCGTTTCGCCTATGACTCTTACCGCCGCTTCATTCAAATGTTCAGTAATGTTGTGTTAAAAGTGGATCACTATCATTTTGAGCAGCGTCTCGAAAACGCACGGACTGAAAATGGATACACATCCGATACGCAAATCACTGCAGAGGATTGGAAAGGCATCATCGAAGATTTTAAATCCATCGTCAGCGCCCAGACCGACCGGACATTCCCGGAGGACCCGAAGGAACAGTTGTTTCTCACTATCCGGGCTGTCTTTGATTCCTGGAACAATCAGCGTGCCGTTTTATACCGCCGTCTTAACCAAATCCCAGGCCACCTCGGAACAGCCGTCAATGTCCAGAGTATGGTTTTCGGTAACATGGGCGAAGATTCCGGTACAGGTGTAGCGTTCACCCGCAATCCGTCCACCGGCGAAGCGAAGTTATACGGAGAATACCTGATAAATGCCCAGGGTGAAGACGTCGTTGCCGGCATCCGTACCCCTCAGCCCATCGCCAGCCTGGAAGACGACATGCAGGAGGTCTATCAACAGCTGGAGGACACGTGTAATCTGTTAGAAAATCACTATAAAGATATGCAGGATATCGAATTCACGGTGGAACGCGGAAATCTATATATTCTGCAGACCCGCACAGGAAAACGCACAGCTCAAGCCGCCATCCGGATTGCCGTTGAGATGGTACGGGAGCAGATTATGGACAACCGCGAGGCCCTGCTGCGCGTAGATCCGGATCAGCTTCACCAGCTCCTCCACCACCGCATTGACCCAGGACACGGGCGTCCTCAAATCGCGACAGGACTGCCGGCCTCCCCGGGTGCTGCCTCCGGACAGGTCGTTTTTGATGCGGATGAAGCCGAAGAACTGGCCGGAAAAGGAAAGAAGGTCATCCTCGTCCGCCCGGACACGACACCGGATGATATTCACGGGATTGTAGCAGCACAAGCTGTCGTCACAAGCCGCGGCGGAATGACAAGTCATGCGGCCGTTGTCGCCAGAGGCATGGGGAAAGCATGCATCTGCGGCTGTGACTCCATCAAGATTGATCTGGAAACCGAACAGTTCACCACAGGATCTGTAACGATCAAGCACGGCGATCTGATCACGATCGACGGAGGCACTGGTGAAATTTTCGACGGGGCCATCCCAATGATTGAGCCGGAACTATCCGATGAATTCCAGCTTCTCCTCCAATGGGCGGACGAGGAAGCTCAGATGGGGGTGCGGGCCAACGCCGACAATCCAGTCGATGCTGCCAAAGCCTTGGAGTTCGGGGCCGACGGAATCGGGTTGTGCCGGACCGAGCACATGTTCATGGACGCCTCCCGGCTGCCGACGGTGCAGGATATGATTTTGTCTGAAACGGACATGGAACGGAATGAAGCATTGGATAAGCTGCTGCCGATGCAGCAGGAAGATTACGAGAAAATCTTTGAAGTGATGCAGGGACATCCAATTACGATCCGCTTGTTGGATCCACCGCTCCACGAATTCCTCCCTGATAAAGAAGAGCTGCTCGTAGATGTCACAAGACTTTCCTGCACGAACCCTGACGCGGAGGAACTGCAGACGAAGAAAAACATGCTGCGGAAAGTGCGGCTTCTGGAGGAATCCAATCCAATGCTCGGCCACCGCGGCTGTCGTCTTGGCATGATCCACCCTGAAATCTATGAAATGCAGGTCAGAGCTGTCTTCCAAGCCGCGGCCAATGTTATGAAAAAAGGAATCACGGTCATCCCCGAAATCATGATTCCTTTAGTAAGCCACGTTAACGAACTGAAAGACATGCGCCGACTCGTCCTGAACATCAGCCGGCAGGTGGAAGAGCAGGAAGGAGAGAAATTTCAATTCTTGATCGGAACAATGATTGAAACTCCGAGAGCCGCGTTAACGGCCGACCAGGTCGCACAGGAATCCGACTTTTTCTCCTTTGGAACGAACGACTTGACCCAGACCACATTCGGGTTCAGCCGGGATGACGCAGAAGGGAAATTCCTTCACCATTACGTCGAAAACGATGTCCTTCCACAAAATCCGTTCGTATCACTGGATCAGGATGGTGTCGGAAAATTGGTAGAAAACGGAGTGAAGCTGGGCCGGCAGACGAAGCCGTCTTTAAAAACCGGCATCTGCGGAGAACACGGTGGCGAAAAGACATCCATCCAGTTCTGCTTTAACCTTGGGATGGATTATGTAAGCTGCTCACCTTTCCGGGTCCCTTCCGCCCGGCTGGCAGCTGCTCAAGCATCCGTTCGTCATACACTCCAAGTTCCGCAGTATCAGTAATAGAAGAAACAGGATTCCCCCTCAAAAAAAGGACGCTGAACCGACCTCCAAGGTTTGTTCAGCGTCCTTTTTTCTATGATATTACCAGGATACCTTTTTTCCGCTCAGCTTCTTCACGCCGATTTCTTTGGTTTGTTTTTTCTTCTGCTTGCTGAGCCAGTACTGCTCGATTTCTTCGAGCGTCTTCCCTTTCGTTTCCGGAACAAGCTTCCAGACGAAAGCAAAGGATAGCACACACATCAGGCCGTAGAGACCGTATGTGAAACCTGCTCCCATTTCAAGAAGCGTCGGGAACGTCGTTGAGACGAGCAGGTTACTTCCCCAGTTCACCGCCACAGTCAATGCCATGACCTGACCACGGATTTTATTCGGGAACAGTTCTGATGCGAGCACCCATGTAAGCGGACCGAAAGACAAGTTATAGAAGGCTACGAAGACAAGGATGGAAATCAGCGCACCAACGCCCATCGAGCCGGCGAAAGCTAAAGCAGCAATCCCGAACATCCCTACCGCCATTCCGACAGAACCGATGAGAAGCAGTCGTTTTCGTCCAACCTTTTCAACGAATAAAAGAGCGATCAAAACAAAAATGAAGTTCACGACCCCGATCAAGATTGTCTGCAGCATGGAACTGTCCGTAGAGGCGCCCATATTAGAGAAAATCCGCGGTGCATAATATTGAATCACATTAATACCCACAAATTGCTGAGCGATTGCGAGCAACAGCCCTATCGACACGACCATTTTCCCATAGGAGAAAATGCTCGTTTTCGTTTTATCCATCTTGTCGACAGCCTGTCTGATATTTTTATAGATATCCTTGGCTGCCTTTTCCGAGCCATTCACTTTCTCAAGAATATTCATCGCTTTTTTATCCTTATTTTTCATGACCAGATAACGCGGAGTCTCTGGCACGAGGAATAACAGTCCGAAGAACAGCAGAGCCGGGATGGCTTCTGAAGCAAACATATACCTCCACCCAATATCGTTGATCCAGCTCATGCTTTGTCCCGATACAATTCTCCAATTAATAATGTATACGACCAGCATCCCGAAAATAATAGCCAGGTTATATAAGGTTACCAATTTCCCTCGGATTTTCGCCGGAGCCGTCTCACTGATATATAACGGTCCCAGTCCGGATGCAAGCCCTACGCCGATACCACCAATAATTCTATAAATATTGAACATAATGAAAAGACCCATGGTCGGTTCACCTTTAGTAAAGAATAGAAACTCCGGTGAACTGGAAAGGAGTGCGGAAATGAAAAACAATACAGCTGCGACGATCAGCGAATTCCTTCGTCCAATCCGGTCGGACAGCATCCCGCTGATCAACCCACCTGCGATACAGCCAATCAACGCGCTGGAAACCGTCAACCCTTGAAATAATTTACTCAATCCTAAACTATCTATGAAGTAGACTTCCAGAGATTGTTCTGCACCAGAAATAACAGCTGTATCATAGCCGAACAGCAGCCCTCCCAATGCCGCAATGACTGATAAGAATATAATATACGTCCGACTTCGTTTCATCTGCTTGGAACATCCTCTCTTAAATTCGATGACTATAAAAGTCCGTTGCTTGAATGATATGGAATGCATTCCATATCGATTACCTCCTGAAAGCTTCTGCTCCCTCCTTCAGCCTTTGAACTTCTATAAATAGGTAAATGTGAAATCTTAGCTATACATTTCTCTGAATCCTGACTTTTAAAACATCACCCTCAAAATGAAAAGGTTTACAAAAGTATTCACTATACGCTGAATGTGCCCCACGCCTGGGATAGGCGATACTTAGAAAAAATTTACTATTGATTGTTATTTTGAAGTTTATAATAAGTTTATAACATTTATGAAAAGTTTAGTTCTTTATGGAGAACGAACAATTGTATGCGGTTACATAAATAAAAAAAGACGAACTCCCTTTGATTAGGAATCCGTCTTTTTTTCAGCTTTTGCATAGGTGGGAATCATAAGTGACCCTATGATGAACACAGCGTAGGAAAGGATCCGGATAACATCATAATAGTCTCCTGACTTGAAGTATACCAAGTTGATTATCATTGCGGTTGCGCTTGCCACGACAAATAGGATTCCCCATTTTTGTTTGGTCATAATCCCTCTCACTCCAATCATTTTCTACACCTTTCATTTTACCAAATTACGGTAGTCCAATTTCTTATTTACAGAGATTCACAAAATAAAATATGTGATCATGATTTCATGCTGGAATGTGTGCTTCGTTTACCGTTATCCCCCCAATCTCTATTGATCAAATTGTAATCAATACGAATTAACCTCATATTTCTATCATATACTTTTCTTGTATCTAGTATTGACAAAGTCTATGAAATTCCGGTTAATAGTATATGTGTATAATCGAAATCATTACGATTTATAAACCGAAATGTAAAGGAGGACTTTATTTGTACCAGGATCATTCTCCGCCATCCAGTATGATTTATTTTTTATTAGTGATTTTTTTCGCTCTTTTTTTATTTGGTGATACCATTCCTTTTGAAAACATGTTTTCCATCCCACCCTCTTTATTAGATTTAAACACGATGTTCATCAGCATTGTATTGGAAGCCATCCCCTTCGTACTTCTTGGTGTATTTATATCTGCAGTAATTCAAACATTTTTGAAAGAAGAAACACTTAAAAAATACATACCCGCCAACCCTTATCTGGCTCTGTTCCCTGCCGTTGCCATTGGCGCTGTCTTTCCGGTATGTGAATGCGCGATTGTTCCGATTGTACGAAGACTGATCCAAAAAGGGATGCCGCTTCATGTAGGGATTGTCATCCTTGTCTCCGCCCCTGTCCTTAATCCCATCGTCTTTTTGTCGACGTTTTATGCCTTTCAGACCGACCTCAGTATTGCCTGGGCAAGAATGGGACTGGCCTTCATCGTTTCCTTGCTTGTAGGGGCTGTCATTTATCAATTTTTCGGCAATCGCTGGCAGCTGAATAAAAAAACAACAGAAGCCGCGAAGCACCAGCATACCCATGACAACGACAACGATCGGTCAGGTAAAATTGCCGAAACGTTCCAGCATGCCAGTGATGAATTTTTCGATATGGGGAAGTTTCTCATAATTGGAGCCTTATTCGCCGGAATTGTTCAAACTTATGTTGCACGGGAAACATTAATGGATATTGGGAATGGAGCACTGGCCGGACCAGCGGTGATGATGGGACTTGCCTACATTCTATCCTTGTGCTCAGAGGCTGATGCCTTTGTCGCTTCTTCTTTTAAAGGACTCTTTTCTTCGACCTCTATTCTTGCCTTTCTCGTTTATGGACCCATGACCGACTTAAAAAACACGATTTTAATGCTGGCTTATTTCAAAAAAAGGTTTGTTCTTGCCTTTTTAGTGATCGTAACGGTTGTCGTATACGCCGTGAGCCTGTGGTATGACGCATTCTTTATATAAAGGAGGAGGATCATGAACCGACCTTCCCATCAATTTTTGAGAAGCATCATTTTATTCGGATTTGTATTATTTCTTATTAAGCTTATGATTTCAGGAGATATCCAAAAGTTTATTGCTCCCCGCATGATGCCTTACATGTATTTCACCTTAATCGTATTGGGGGTTCTTGGGAGTATTCAATTCTTTAAAAGTGGGTTTGAAGAGCAGGATCATGACTGTGGATGCGGGCACGACCATGATTACTCCAAATCCAGACTCCGATCCACTGTTATTTACTTATTATTCATTATCCCTGTAATGACCGGGATGATGTTTTCCGACCATGTGATTGGAAGTTCAGCAGCTTCCAATAAAGGATTCAAATATGAGATGCGCACAGACGCTGATCCGTCCGATATGAATGACCCTTCTTCTATGAATGATAATGGTGAAGGGGAGGGTTTAAATCAGGAAGGTGCAGGCGGAGAGGTGGAAAACGCGGCCATCCTGACTCCTGAGAAAAGATATCCCGAGTTATTTAAGGAGCTGCAGGAAAAGAACCACCTTCAAATGAATGCCGACAACTACATCGGAACAATTACATTGATGGAAGACGGCATGGACGATTATGTGGGGAAAAAACTTACGACCCATGGATTCGTATTCCGGGATGACAAGTTCCCGGATGACCAGATTGTCGTAGGGCGGTTCGGAATCAGCTGCTGTGTAGCTGATGCAGGGATTTACGGCATTCTCGTTCAAGGGGAGAACCTTGGTCAGTACAAAAATGATACATGGGTGGAAGTGACAGGAACACTCGAAAAAGTACAGATGAACGGATGGGAGCTTCCTCTCATTCAACCGGAAGCGATCAAACCGATCGAGACACCTCCGGAACCGTACGTCTATGAAGACTTAGAATTTGGCGGATAACAAAAAGTCACAGCCCCTGACGGCTGTGACTTTTTATATCAGGCAGACGTTACAATCCGCTCCGCTGATTTTCTCGCACCAGCTATATTTCTCGCCGCCGGTCCGATTTCCAGTTCTGCAAGAGCTCCTGCTACATATAACCCATTCTTCCATTCCAATGTAGTTGAAACAACAGGAAACCCGCAGGGCGCGCACGGCAGACCGACCTGTTCAATGAGAGGGTCCATCCATGCCTTACCCGGAAGGCACGTTTCCGCTCCGGTAGCCAGAACGATAGAGTCAGCGGATACAAGATTTCCATCTTTTAATTGAAGTCCGACGCCGTTTTCCACCGTCACCGCTTTCTCCACTTCCCCTGTATGAATGTCCAGCCTGGAGGCGCGCATCTGCCGTTTCAGCTGCACATGCAGCTCTCTCGTAATAGAGCCTTTATGCCTCGCCTGATGAATAACACGCCGGCGTTGGTCATAGCAGGTCAGTTTCTCATAGCCTTTTAAAAACTTCGGACCCAGCCACCCAGGATCGCTGTCAAAATCCTCCACTCGGAATGGGTGGCGCTTCACTAAAGAAACCGATGAGATACCGCTTTTGTTCGACAACGTATGAGCAAGATGAGCCGCCGTCATGCCACCTCCAACAACGATAACACGGCCTTCGTCAGGCACAGGGGTCTGCATATCAAATACATGGCTGACAGGCATCTCCTTTTTATTTGCCCACTCTGGATAATGGGGAATATGATTAACCCCCACAGCCAGGGCGACCCTCTCACTTTGGACCTCAGTCCCGTCCTCAAGAGAGATGTTCCAATGATTGTGTCCTTTAGTCATTCCATTGACCGTCCCCTGCTTCCAGCTTTCCTCGAGATTTACTTCATCCATGACATCCAGGCTGTGTCGATTAAACAAATCCAATTGAGGTCTGGCATACTTCCCTCGGAAAGGCTGGGCAAAATCGTGTCCTTTGGAGTATTTGCTCAGACTATAAGGATCTATATCCAGGTGATGGACAGAGGGGGATCGTAAATGAGACATCCCGATCTTTTTCGTTAACGTCTGCCACACGTGCATAGGTCCTGGAAATGGATCGATAATTAATAAATCTTCATTCCCTGCTTTTTCTTGAAGAAGCCGCCTCGCCACGCAGCACCCCTGTACACCACCGCCAATAATGATCCATTTGTACATCAACATCGATCTCCTTTACTTTACCGTTGGATTTGTTCACCGGTATCCGAATCGTTCCACCGGTCATCCGCACGGATGAAAACTCATTAAGAGTAATCATTACGCTTTAAAAACAACGAAATTTTTTTCGTTCACCTCTAATGATTCCGCTCCAGGCATGTTTATTCAACAGGTTAAATAGTAATGATTACTTTTTGTGAAATGTAATCTTATTTAATCATAAGATCCCCCATTTGGCAATCCACTTATCCATCGAAAACGATCTATGTAACCACACATCTATACAAAGTTATTTCATCCTTGCATGGTAAACCTTTGGAAGGTTCTTTCCACTTCCTTTGGTGCACCTGTGAAAATAATAAAAACCTCTCAAGAGATTTACCATCTCTTAAGAGGCTTTCAGTAAAGATCACAACAGATCAGCGGTTACATAGCAGACGGATGATAGTGACTTTTCGTATAGACGATACCTTCCATCAGCAGACGCGCGGTCCGGCCCACTTTAACAGACAGCGGTAAATCTTGATAAATGGTTTCCATAACCCCAGCAGGATGTCCGATTGCAATGGTATTCTGACTTCGAGCGATTATGTCTGAAAGAATAGTCCCTTCCACCTTACTGGCAGCCGTAATACATACTGCACCAGTGATGGCCAGCGCCTTATGCGGGCGCTGCATCGACATCATTCTCACTAATACATGGAAATCCTCTGCTTTATGGAGTCCACCGGAAGAATCGGTATAGTCATGGGGTTCAGCGATCAAGGCTAATTTAGGAGTAGCCGGAGACAACCTTGTCGCCTCAGTTTTGGAAGCAAAGCCACATTTTTCTGCTGCAGTTGAGCGTATCTCTTCCAACAAAGTGATCTGCTCCTTGGAATACTCTTCCGGCAATTCATCACCGCGGAGCCCTACATCATGAGCACGGACAAACACGAGAGGATTGGCGATATCTACGATGGATACACTGATCTCCCCCACTGAACAATAAAGCGAGTCCAATGCTTTTCCAGTAGGAAGAACTTGCCCCGTAACGGCTCCTTCAGGGTCTTCAAACGCTAAAAAGATCGGAGACGCGCTGCCCGGCACACCTGGAATTGAATAGTCTCCTTCGGTTTTAACCTTTCCGTCTTCCACTTCTACCTCTGCTGTGATGATTTTCTGTGTGTTTGTATTAAAGATCCTTACCTTTGTAACCGGTTCTTCCGGGGAAACCAGCCCCTTTGTAATGGCGTATGGACCTACGGCTGAGGATATATTCCCACAGTTGCCTTTGAAATCCACCATTTGATCATAAAGACTGACCTGGGCAAATGTGTATTCAATATCATATGCGGGACTGGAGCTCTGTTCAATAATGGCGACTTTACTCGTTAAAGAATTCGCTCCCCCCACCCCATCTATTTGGTTCGGGTCGGGACTTCCCATAATATCAAGGAGGAAACGCTCAACTTCCTCATTTTGCGCAGGAAGATCCTTTTTCTGCAGGAAAACCCCTTTACTTGTTCCTCCACGCATTAAAGTAATCGGTACCTTGTTCACTTTTCATGCCCTCCTTCAAGCATTGTCCAAATATTACCTATAGCGTACAATGAGGTTAATTATAAGAAAAATCAAAATATTATATAGAAGCATATAAAGATTTTTTATATTAAAAGGAGGATATGAACAAATGGACCAAAAAGACTGGCAGATTTTAGGGGCTATTGCCGAAGAAAAAAGCTTAACAAAAGCTGCGGAAAAACTTTTTATTACTCAGCCTGCTCTCAGCTACCGATTAAAACAATTGGAAGAAGCTTTTCAGACCAAACTCTTTTTCCGGACAAAGAAAGGTATTGAGTTTACTTCTGAAGGTGAATACCTCGTTGAATATGCGAAGGAGCAGGTCAAGGACTTTCTCATTTTAAAAGACGACATTTTCAACATCGGTAACGAAGTCCGGGGGACGCTCAGAATCGGGGTTTCCAGTAATTTCGCCCAATACAAACTCCCCGCCCTCTTAAAAAAATTCTCTGCTTCCTACCCGAATATACAATTCAAGGTACAGACAGGGTGGAGTACTGAAATTATGAATTTATTAAATCAATCTCACATCCATCTGGGAATTTTAAGAGGTGATTATGACTGGGAAGGTGAAAAATCCCTGTTAACAAAAGAGCAGTTGTACATCATATCCAAGAACCGTATTTCACTGGAAGAACTACCCCAGCTTCCCTTTATTTATTACAAAACGGACAATTCGCTCAAACAGTTGATCAGCCGCTGGTGGAACGATCAATTTTCCCAATCCCCTTTAACAGCAATGGAAGTGGACAGACAAGAAACGAGTAAAGAGATGGTCAAGCACGGCCTTGGTTTCTCTGTCGTTCCTGAAATCTGCCTGACTCCTGCTGATGATCTCTATACAGAAGGATTGCAATACAAAAATGGAGAACCAGTGCTAAGGGACACGTGGTTGATGTATAGGACTGACCTAACCCAGCTAAAGATCGTTAAAGCTTTTATCGAATTTCTAATCAAACAGCAGACTGTTAAGATATAAAAAATATTTATGGGTAGTAATAACATTTACCTATTTTACTTATGGCTTTAATTTTTATAATCTTATGACAACAAAAATAAAAGAAGGAGGACATGCCGGTGAAGAAAATGTATGCGCTTACTTACCTGCTGGTTTTCACTCTTGTTTTAGCAGGGTGCCAACCGATCTCCATGGTCATTTCAAATGGAAACAGTAAGAATGATGAAGAAGGTTTCAACAATGACCTGCTGACCATGGTCGTTCCTTATAATTCTGGAGGCGGTACGGATGTATTTGCGAGATTCATCGCCAACCCCCTCTCCGGTCACATTGAAAACCAGCCCGGTATTCAAATTGAGAACGTCCCGGGCGGTGGAAGCATTACTGGAACGAATGAATACGTGAATTCATATGAAAAGGACGGAACCAACTTAGTCGCCACCAGTGCTTCCACACATATCCCTTACTTACTGAATCAATCTTCCGTTCAATACAGCTTCGATGAATTGACCCCTCTTGTCGGGGCGCCTACAGGCGGTGTCGTCTATGGCTCAGCAGATTTGGATATTGAGAGCGGTTACGAATTAGATCAGGTTAAAGAAAAGCTTTATTACGCCGGCATGTCACCGACAGGCCTGGATCTAACCACATTAATATCATTTGAAGTCTTGGACATTGATTCGAAAGCCGTCCTTGGGTACGAAGGAAGAGGACCGGCAAGGGTGGCTTTTGAACAAGGGGAAAGCAACATTGATTTTCAAACAACTACAGCATACAAGCAGAATATTGAACCTAAAGTAAAGGATGGGAAAGCCATACCACTCTACAGCTTAGGACAGATTGATGAAACCGGTGAAGTCGTCCGGGATCCACAGTTCCCTGAACTTCCTACCATCAAAGAAGTCTACAAGGATATTCACGGGGCCGAACCTGAAGGACAAGCATGGGAAACTTATAAGCACTTCCTCAATGCAACGTATACCCTTCAGAAAATCATATGGGTCCATAAAAGTGCTCCAGAAAGTGCAAAAGAAAAATTAAAAAAAGCAGCCAACCGCTTAGTTGAGGATGAAGACTTCAAGAAGGAGTCCTCCTCCATCCTTGAGAATTATGACATATACACCCAGGACGATTTAGAAAAAAGAATTGAAAATTTAGAGGAAAATACGAACCAGAAAACCATTGAATGGGTCTACCAGTTTCTTTTAGATGAACATGGAGTTGATGGCAGAAAACTATAGGAGCGAGGGATATTATGATTGATAGCGCATTGGAAGCGTTGCGTATTGTTTTAGACCCGTCGAGGATTTTGTTCACCTGCCTCGGCATCGGTTTAGGAATTGTCGTTGGACTGCTGCCGGGGTTGGGCGGAACGGTCGGCATGTCTCTTTTACTTCCGTTTATTTTTGGGATGGATCCTTTCATCGGGATGGCTTTATTAATCGGGATGGTCGCCGTCGTTCATACAGGAGACACCTTTCCGTCGGTCCTGCTCGGGATCCCCGGATCTTCCGGTTCACAGGCTACAATCATGGACGGCTTTCCGCTGGCGAAAAAGGGGGAAGCGTCAAGGGCAATGGGAGCTGCTTTATTTTGTTCGATGATCGGCGGAATTATTGGAGGCGTTGTCCTTTACCTGGCGATTCCATTCGCCGCACCGCTGATTACCAGCTTTAATTCACCCGTTTTATTTATGCTCACAATGCTCGGATTAAGCATGGCCGGCCTGCTTGCTGGGGATTCGCCTGCCAAAGGCGCCCTGTCCGGGCTGATCGGTTTAATGATCGGATCGATCGGAAGTGCGCCGGCGATTACGGAATATCGATATACGTTTGACTTCCTCTATCTTTCCAACGGGCTCTCTCTTCCTGTTGTTGCTCTTGCGATCTTCGCCTTTCCTATCCTCATAACCATGCTCACACATAAAGGGAGCGTGGCAGAGGCAAGTCAATTAAAAGGCGGCGTGCTGAAAGGCGTAGGCGATGCGTTAAAAAACAAACTCTTAGTTTTTCGAAGTGCTGTACTCGGAAGCTTAATCGGATTCATCCCCGGTTTAGGCGGCAGTGTTGTTGATTGGCTGGCTTATGGAGCAGGAAAAAAGACAGTGAAAAACAGTAAGTTTGGTGAAGGAGACATCCGAGGTGTGATTGCACCCGAGAGCGCCAACAATGCCAAGGAAGGCGGCGCACTCATCCCGACGCTCCTTTTCGGCATTCCAGGCAGCGGAACAACCGCGATCCTGCTCGGTGGTCTTATTCTCATGGGCTTGGAAGCAGGCCCAAGAATGCTGACAACAGAGCTGCCTCTGACCTTATCTATCGTATGGACCCTCGTTATTGCAAATATCATTGGAGCCATTTTATGCATGACGCTGGTCAAACCTATCGCCAAACTGAGTTTAATTCCCGGTGAAAAACTGGTCCCCTTTCTAACCATTCTTTTGCTGATCGGTGCTTATCAAAGTAACTTTGCATGGGGGGACATTATCGCATTTATTGTTATTGGTCTGCTCGGTTATATCATGACTGTGCTGGATTGGCCGAGACCTCCTCTGCTGATTGGGTTTGTACTAGCGATATCCGCAGAACGTTATTACTGGATTTCCATTGAGAGGTACGGATGGGAATGGCTCAGCAATCCTATCGTGATTACTATAGGTGCCCTGATTGTCATCCTTCTTACAGGTGGAAGCATCATGAAAAAAATCAGCAGCAATTTACAAAATCAGGAGGTATAAGATGAATAAACAAACATTAAATATCATTTTTACTTTTTGTATTTTTGCAGCTTTCGTCTGGGCAGCCGTAACCGCTCTTACTTTTTCCCGACTGGCCCAATTTTTCCCCTTGTATGTTTCGATTGCCGGCAGTGTTGTTTCCGGCATCTATCTGATAACAGAAATCATGAAACTGATCAAACGTAAAAACGAAGCTTCTCATTCAGTTATGATTCTAAAACCGTTGATTTATACCGGTTGGGTGGTCGGTTATGTAATCAGTATCTTCTTTTTCGGTTTATTCATCGCTTCTGCTGCTTATTTAATCGCATTTTTGTTAATCGAATCGAATTTCCCTTTATTCAAGGCTTTCTATTCAACAGGCATCGCTTTATTCGTCATGACTGTGTTAAGCCGCCTGTTGGATATCGCCTGGCCCAGCAGTATTTTATTAGGAATGTAGCGGGACTGTTCTAACCGCCTTCATCAACACACTTCTTTACCACGGGAAATCACCCATACAAAAAGACCCGGTTATAAAAATAACCAGGTCTTTATTTATTTCCTCCGAATACCGATCGTACGACCGGCCTGCTTCGGATGCTCCTGATCCGCATGCATCTGATACACAGAACGAATTTTCTGCTCCACATCATCAGGAAAAGCAGAGGGGCGGCCTGTCCTTTGATCCATACCCATCAGCATTTCTTCAAGCGTGGCAGTTATTTCACCATGTTGATTCTTCATCGTTAAAAACAAATGAATACGTTTGGAATCATAGTCCAGAACACGGGCGGTGATTTCAAATGGCTCGTCCTCATGCATTTCCTTCAGATAGCAGATATGCGTTTCCAATGTGAAGATCGTATACGCGTAGTTGTCTCTCGCCGTTTCGTCCAGTCCGATATAATCGATAAATGCATCTGTCGCTAAGCTGAAGGCGCGGTTGTATTCAGCATCGTTCATGTGCCCGTTATAGTCCACCCACTCCGGCAGCACGCGGTCTTTATAATGAAAGGATTGTTCCATAAATCCTCCTCCTTTACCGTTTGACAGCGGTCTGTTCTTTCGGCCAGTATTCCTGTACAAGATCATACAGCTTCACTAAAAATTCGTTGCGGTTCTGATCCAGTTCAGACATCGACATGCCATTGGACTGATGCTCACACCCGGACACGACTTTGTCATACAATTCGTCCGTAAGTTCCGGTGCCTCAAGCTTCGTCCACGGCTTTTTCAAGGCCGGGCCGAACTGCTTCAGCATGTGACGCATACCACCTTCGCCTCCCGCTAAGTGGAACGTCAGGAATGGACCGTACTGGGCATAGCGCATACCCGCACCGTGGGTGAAGGCTTTGTCGACTTCTTCCGTTGTCGCAATTCCCTCATTAACGATATGAAGAGACTCTCTCCAAATCGCTTCAATCAGGCGGTCTGCAATATGACCTTCAATTTCATGGCGGACGAGCAGGACACTCATATTCAAGCTTTCATAAAAAGCTTTCGCTTTATCTACATTCTCGTCTGTCGTCTGTTTTCCTGCTACTACTTCTACAAGAGGCAGGATATACACAGGATGGAACGGGTGTGCCACGACAAATCGTTCCGGATGCAGTAGATGCTCTTGAAGTTCAGAAGGCATAATGCCCGACGTACTTGAACCAATAATCGCATCCGGCTTAGCGTGTTTGTCAATCGTCTGCAGCACTGACTGCTTCAGTTCCTCCACTTCAGGCACATTTTCTTGAATAAAGTCCGCGTTTTTCACCGCTTCCTCTGTATCTTTTACGAATGTTAAACGATCTTTGGAAGCCCCCTCAGCAAGACCGAGTGCTTCCACATAAGGCCAGGACTGCTCAACAGCCCGGCTCATCCGTTCTTCTGCTCCTTCTGCTGGATCTGCTGCGATCACATCATATCCTTGAGCAAGCATACGAACGATCCAGCCGTTTCCGATAACTCCTGTTCCGACAATGGCAGCTTGTTTTATAGACAACATTATTTCCCTCCATGTGGGTTTCTTAGATTGAGATATTCACGCGCTTCCTGTGGGCTCATCGGCTCAAGATCCAGGCCGCGGAGCATACCTACAGCCTTGTCGACCAGCTGTTCATTCGTTGCAGGAACGCCTTTGGAAAGATAAATATTATCTTCCAGGCCGACACGGACGTTTCCACCGAGCATCGCTGATTGAGAAGCCATCGGCATCTGCATACGCCCGATTCCAAACGCTGACCAATGGGCATTCTCCGGAATACGGTTCTTCATATACATCATCGTCTCTGCATCAGCCGCCGCTCCCCACGGAATCCCAAGACAGAATTGGTACATCGGATCGCCGTCGATTAACCCTTCTTGCACCAATTGATTGGCAAAGCGAATATGACCGGTATCAAAGCATTCCAGTTCAGGCTTCACACCACTCTCCTGGATCAATTCCGCCTGTTCGCGAAGCCATTCTGTCGGACTCATATAAATCATGTCTCCGAAGTTCGTGCTGCCGCAGTCGAGCGTACACATTTCAGGAAGCAGTTCACCGACAGGCGCATGACGCTCAGACGGCGTCTGGATATCTGTACCGTCTCCGCCCGCGGCAGGTGTGCTCAAGCTCGGGATGAAATCCCCGCCTCCACCGGACGTAATATTGATGATGACATCCGTTTCTGATTCACGAATCCGGTCGACGATTTCACGATAGTGGTCCACATCATGACTGATGCCTCCCGTTTGCGGATCCCGGGCATGTACGTGGGCAACCGTAGCTCCCGCTTTAGCTGATTCAATCGCAGATGCTGCAATTTCCTTCGGTGTCACAGGGACGTGGGGGTTTTTCTTCATCGTATCTCCCGCTCCTGTGACCGCAGAAGTTAACAATACTTTATTTTTCATTCCAAAGGTCCTCCTTTGAATTGGTTTGTTTGATCATCCAGTTTAAACTATACCATCCGGACTGTTCAGTTTCAAATCTCTTTCAATATTTCCCTTATCCACCAGGGATCAAAAATCCCTTTCCATCCCTTCTGTACCAATGATTCAATCGTACAAAAATTTCTTTATAAACTTTTAAAACTATTATCAAAGCACACACTAAATAAAAAACATCAAATAAACGGACCCAGATCGTCATTCCTTGAATATGTACGGACATTCTCCCTTATACGACCCTATCCATCCATTGAAACAAAACCGTCCGGATTGTAAAGTTTACATCGGATTATCAAATTCATAACGGACTTTTTCTTAAGGAGGATTTCTATATGAAAAAACAAATCATGGATTGGAAAACGTTTGGAGGGGCCCTGGCACTACTTTTGTTCGTTTCACTGCCTCTTCTTATCTTTCCGGAACAAGGAAAGGAAATCGTCCTGGCTGCAAACGAAATCGTTACCCAGAGGCTCGGTTTCCTATTCTTATCCGTAGGCTTAGTCATGCTGCTCTTCCTCTTATTCATAGGAGTGAGCCGCTATGGTGATATCAAGCTGGGAGATGCGGATACAAAAACAGAATTCAAAACCGGCTCCTGGGCAGCGATGCTGTTCACGAGTGGAATTGGAACAGGGATTCTTTACTGGGGTGTCATTGAGTGGGCCTACTATTATCAGGGACCCCCATTCGGAATTGAAGCTGGATCCAGCGAAGCGATCCAGTGGGCATCGACCTATGGGTTTTTCCACTGGGGACCGATCGCCTGGGCAATGTTTGCCATACCAGCCCTTCCTATCGGCTACATGTTTTATGTCAAAAAAACCGATGTATTCAAAATCAGTGAAGCATGCCGTCCCGTTTTAGGAAAATATACAGATACATGGGTCGGCCGACTCGTGGATATTCTCTTCATGTTCGGACTGCTTGGTGGAGGCGGAACCGGTCTCGCTCTGTCAGCTCCTATCATTTCATCCGGACTGAATCATCTTGTAGGCCTGCCTGATACAATGATGACGAAATCCGTTGTACTAGTGATTTGCACACTGATCTTCGGACTCAGTGCCTATTCCGGGCTGCAGAAAGGAATCCGGGTATTAAGTGACATCAACTTATGGCTGGCGTTTCTACTTCTCCTATTCATTTTCATCGTTGGACCGACCACCTTCATCACAGAAACAACCGGCACCGCCCTCGGCCGCATGATGGATAACTTCTTCCTCATGAGCATGTGGTCGGAACCCTTTAACGACCTGGCCTCCTTTACACGGACCGGTTTTCCGGAAGGCTGGACGGTATTCTATTGGGCGTGGTGGATCGTTTATGCCCCATTCGTCGGCTTGTTCATCGCCCGGATTTCCAAAGGACGGACCATCCGTCAGGTCGCTTTTGGAACGGTCTTATTTGGAAGCCTGGGAACGATTCTCTTTTTCGGGATTCTAGGAAACTACTCGATGTACCTGGAGCTGAGTGGGCAATACCCTGTTATTGAAACATTAAATAATGAAGGGGCACCTGCAGCCATCATCGGAACATTAACCGAGCTTCCATTAGCCACATTTGCAATCATTGTGTTTATTTTACTGGCGACGATCTTTTTGTCGACAACCTATGATTCCGGTTCGTATGTCATTGCTTCCGTCGTTCAAAAACGGGTCGAAGGAGAACCACTTAAATGGAACCGCCTGTTCTGGGCTCTGGCATTGTCCATCCTTCCAATGATTTTCATGAATATGGGTGGATTGACGACACTACAGACCATCAGCATTGTCGGAGGCTTCCCACTGCTTGTCATCCTGCCGATTCTTGGATGGTCCTTCATCAAAATGGTCAACGAGGACCGGGCAGCGGAAGAAAAAGAAAACAAAAAGGCATCTTAAAAGGAGGGATTACGAACCGATGAAATCACGATATGAACAAGGATTGGAGATTTTAAGAGAATATACAGACGAAGAAAAAGGAACCAATCACTTTGAACTGATGAAAGCGTTGGAAGATATCTCCCCGGATCTCGGAAAATATATCATTGAGTTTGCTTACGGGGATATTTACAACCGGGATCACCTGGATAAGAAAGGGCGCGCACTTACAGTCTTATCCAGTCTTGTCACTCAAGGAAGCGGAAGTCTCCCCCAGCTCGAACTTCATATCAATACCGCCCTTAACGCAGGGCTTACGGAAAAAGAAATTGTAGAAGCGATGATGCAGTTGATTCCTTATGTTGGATTCCCCTCTGTAATCAATGCGCTGACACAGGCTCGACAAGTATTTCAGGAACGCGATAACAAACAAAAAACGTACGCATAAAAAAATCACCAGTCCCTTGTTGGGATCTGGTGATTTTTATTTAGGCCGGCTTTGTTCTTCCAACCGTTCAAGCACCTGCTCTCGAAGCGTCTGGGGTAAAACACCGAGGCCGAAAATTTCAGACAGCCATAATCCGTCTACAGCAAGACGCAGAATGGTGGCATCGACAGGATCGAGTCCATCATGTTCCATATGATACTGCCAGTCAGCATAAGTCTCCTGTAAAGGCTTCATGAGTTGAGGATTGATGCCTTGAGCGGCCAGCATCCCTCCACTGATCGTCTGGTTTTCTATACTTTTGTCGTGGAGCACTTTAATGAATGCCCGTGCCCACTTTCCGACTTCATCATCTTCTTCGTCCACAAAACTTTCCACGTTCTCTTTGTAGATATCATTCATGTGCTGGACAAGCGCTTTCACTAGAGCTTCCTTTGTTGAAAAGTGATACAAAAGCCCGCCCTTGCTGACTTCCGCTTTTTTTGCAACGGCATCCAATGTCAATGCATCGCTTCCCTGCTCCTTCACAATCATTGCCGCTGCTTCCAGCAGTTTCTGCCGCTTCGATACCCTTGGCATATACGTCCCCTCATTTTTGTCCATTTTCCCATAATGTTATCAGTAGTCATACATTTTATCAATTTGGGATACATGGATGAATGGAAAGGCGCTGTCTGAACATGAGGCGTAATTCTCTTCCTCGTTCAATAAACTAGAAGAACCAAGCAACGCATAGGAGCGATTCGTATGTTAAAAAAGTTCGTCGATCCCCTTCCCATCATGAAAACCATGCGTCCGGCAGGCTGTCTTCACGGTGTCCCCTATTTTGAAGTGACAATGAAGCAAACATTCCAGAAGCTGCACCGAGACCTCCCTCCTACAAAAGTGTGGGGCTACAACGGGCAGTATCCAGGGCCGACATTTCACGTCTGGAAGCATCAGCCGATCCACGTCTTATGGAAAAATGAGCTTCCTGAGCGTCATTTTCTCCCCATTGATACGACGGTTCATGGAGCAGAAAAAAGCCAGCCGGAAGTACGGACAGTCGTACACCTGCATGGAGGAGTGACGCCGGATACCAGTGATGGCTACCCTGAAGCATGGTTCACCCGTCACTTTAAAAAAGCAGGCCCTTACTTTTCTCATCGAATGTACACCTACCCCAATCATCAAGACGCAGCAAACCTTTGGTACCACGACCATGCCATGGGGATTACCCGTCTCAACATTTACGCTGGTCTTTCAGGCATGTATATCGTCCATGATGAAAATGAAGCCCGACTGAACCTTCCCTGCGGTCCCTTCGATCTCCCATTGATCATCCAGGACCGTTCGTTCCGGGCGGATGGCAGCCTTTTCTATCCATCAAGGCCAGCCCAGCCTCAAACGGCACCCACTCCCTCGGTCATCCCTGATTTTTACGGAGACACCATTTTAGTAAATGGGAAAGTCTGGCCCTATTTAAATGTTGAACCTAGAAAATACAGATTCCGGATGCTGAACGGATCCAATGCCCGGATCTACCGGTTTTCCCTTTCCAACGGAGCACCTTTCATCCAAATCGGCACAGATCAGGGACTCCTTGAGACCCCGGTCCGCGTCCCCGCTCTCGTATTAGCACCTGCCGAAAGAGCGGATGTGATCATTGATTTCTCCACTTGTTATGGAAAAACCATTATTTTGGAGAACAATTTCGAAACCAAGGGTGAAAAAGCGGATCCTGAAACGACTGGAACGATTATGCAGTTCCGAGTCAACGAGAATCTGTCATGCGGTGATCACAGCTCCATCCCTGGATGGCTCGCTCCTGTTCCAAAGTTTACACACGTGGACAGAACCCGGACACTGAAACTGAGCATGCGGAAAGATTCATACGGACGGAATATTCACCTGTTGGATGACCACTTATGGTCGGATCCCGTTACTGAAGTTCCAAAGCTCGGACAGACGGAAGTGTGGAGCATCGTCAATGAAACAGAAGCGATCCACCCGATCCACCTTCACTTGGTCCGTTTCCAAATCCTTGACCGCCAGCCTTTCGATGTGGATGTTTTTAAACAGGAAGGAAAGATCATCCTTACAGGACCGCGTGCCGCTCCGGATTTGAATGAAAGAGGCTGGAAGGATACCGTTCGATCCCGTCCCGGAGAAGTAACAAGGATTATGATGCGCTTTGGCCCCTACCCTGGTTTATTTGTGTGGCACTGCCATATTTTAGAGCATGAGGACTATGAAATGATGCGTCCATACTTTATTCAGACATAAAAAAACGCATGGTTTCTTCCGCTTCAATAAAACGGGAGAAAACCATGCACCTTCCATTACCAGCTGGCTTTTTTCACACCAGGGATCTGGCCTTTGTGGGCGTAGTCTCTGAAAGCAATACGGGACATATTGAACTTTCTCATATACCCCCGGGGCCTGCCGGTTATTTCGCAGCGGCCTTTCAAACGTGTAGGGGAAGAATCACGAGGCAGCTTTCGAAGGGCTTCATAGTCGCCCTTCTCTTTCAACTCTTTCCGCAAGTCCGCGTATTTCGCTACCATCGCCTGTCTCTTTTTCTCTTTTGCTATCTTTGATGCTTTCGCCATGTTTTATATCTCCAATCTTTTATAGAAATGCTTGTCTATCCATAAATGTAATCATTACTATTTAATTTACAGTAAATTTTTTTGGGAACCTCCTGTTAAAGAGGATGCCCCAACAATTTAAAGTGTAACGATTACGCTTTAAAATATGTAATCCTATTAAATCATAAGATCAGCCATTTGGCAAATGTCATGAACCCCCAGCCAGTTCTCCTCTACGTCATCCCAAATTTCAGCACTTGGTCCGGTTACGAGACGAAAACAACCTCCATAAACTAATAGAAGCATCAAAGTCTATAATAAAAAAGGAATGATCCTATGGAGAATCTATTTAATGGGAAAATCACTAAAAAGGACCTGGCCCCCTATGAGATAATCGGCGATGGAAAAGATGGGGAGATTTACAAGGTCGCCGACGACAAAGTCGTCAAATACTTCTTTAAAGAGGAAACATGGCAGCGGGAACTGGAAGCGATGAAAATCGGACAGACCTCGACCATTATGCCCCGCCTTTATGAATATGGAGAGCATTATATTGTCATGGAGTTCGTTCAGGGCATCTCTCTTGCCCGGCATATGAAGCGTCATGGATACATCGATGAAGAAATGACGGAAAAAATCCTGTTCGTGTTGGAAGAGTTCAAGCGGTTAGGGTTTACCCGCTGGGATACAGAGGTCCGCCACATGCTGATGGATGCCTCCGGCGATTTTAAAGTGATTGACCACAAACGTGCCTTCACATCGAACGCCCCTTATCCAACGAAGCTGATGAAGGGTATGAAAAAGTTTGATCTCTCCGGAGAATTCATGAAACATGTAAAAACACTCAGGCCGGATGTCTATCAAGCCTGGAAGAAAGCCAAATAAGTAAAAAAGCACTCAATACCCTTTTATAGCATCGAGTGCTTTCTACTTTATTTTCCATAAAAAAAGACTGGATCCATCCCAGTCTTTTTTCCGTTCAATTAGATTTTACGAACCGTAACATTATCAAGGTTCGTTGTGTTGATATGGCCGTTATCATCAGCCCATACTAAGAAGTGATCGTCCGCATATACGTAGGAACCTTCATCCAGCTCTTCATCACCGGATAGAACTTCAATTTTATCACCCATGGACAAAATCTTGTTAAGGAACCCAGCCATGCTTTGGCCTTTATCTTTTTCTTTATCTTTATACATATCATTTCCCTCCTTTTCACTGTTTACTCTATTTCTATGCTGAGTCATGGAATGCGTACAGGCATATCGCTCAATTTGAGAATGTTTTCCTATTAGCCCTTGATAGATTTTCTGTTTCGGATGCCGGACAGGATATACATTGATAGATAGATGACCACTTCTATGTGTATTAGTTCTTGTACGTATCAGAGGACAGGCCGCCTTCTGATTGTTCCTGCTCAATTTTGACGAAGTTCAGAAGCTCTTCATCCCGGCGTTCGGTGTCCTTTTTCTCACAGGTGTGATTTCTCCTGTCCTTCCGCATGGAACATGGATCAGCCTGCTTCTTGGATATCCCCCGTTTTTTTCTGTCCCTTTTGATTTTCCTTACACTGACAGGGCCGCATACATTGGTCACATTGATATGTCCCTTACGATCCACCCAGACGAGAACGTTGTGGAACGCTGTTATATAGGTCCCTCCCCCTCCGAGCACTTGATCTCGGAAGAAGACTTCAAGATGGTCCCCCAGTTTAAACATGGACTTTAGAACATCATCCATGGCTGTGGCATTTTTGTGCGGCTTTCTGGAAGCATGATAATCCTGCCCCTTACCTTCAGGAACCTTTCCAGCGTTCGATGGACTGTGATTTTTTCTCATCGGCTCACCTTCTTTACATTAGAGCTTTCGTTCCTAATCAATATATGATGCTGCAAAAAGGTTGTAGAGCCTATTTTCAGGGCAGCACCCGACTCCTCTCTCTACTTTTTTATTCTGAGGCTGCATTACAATAGGGGAACAAACAGACAGGTGCCCTGTGCTCGTGTCTGTTTCGACTATCATTCGGAAGACATATAGTAACGTAATAGAGATTAGAATGAGGTGAAGAAAATGAAAGATACTGTATTGGTCATCGCTGCCCATCCGGACGATGAACTCCTTGGCACAGCAGGAACACTGAAGAGATACACGGACCAGGGAAGTAGAGTCGTATCGATCATTACAGCAAACGGAAGAAAAGAAGAGGCTCATCACATTCAACATCTTGCCCGCAAGGCAAACCAAGAGATCGGAATTCAGGAAATGGTATTTTTAGAACACCCGAACTTGGAATTAGAAATGATGCCTCTCCATCTATTAACAAAGGAAATTGAAAAACTGATTGAGATTTACCAGCCATCGATCGTATTCACCCACCACTACGGTGATGTGAATATCGATCATCAGATTACGTTCCAGGCTGTACTCACAGCCGTCCGCCCCCTCCCTGGTAAGCAGCCGATCGAGCTGATCACCTTCGAAACCGTATCATCGAGTGAGTGGAATGCACCGTCCAGTGATAAGCAGTTCAAGCCCAACTATTATGTGAATATATCTACAAAGATCGAAGAAAAGATAGCTTCCTTGAAACATTACGAAGTTGAAATGCGGGACTTTCCCCATCCGCGTTCCTATGAAGGGGTCAAACACCTGGCGAGTGTCCGCGGGATGACTATCGGTGTTCCGTACGCTGAAGCCTTTGAAGTGATCAGGAGGATATGGAAATGAAAGAATCCTATTTTCCATACCCCCATCTGATTGCCGCTCTAGATGAATATTATGGAATCAAATCAAAGCCGCTCAGCGCCTTCCTTGAAGGAAAAGATAAAAAACCACGACGGAAGAAGAAAACAAAACAGAAACCCGGACAGAAAAAATTGTCCATCCTCCTCACGACCTTTTGGGATTATCCACATACCGGCGGTCTTTCCAACTACATCACTACATTAAAAGAAGGCCTCAAATCTATGGGACATAAAGTCGATGTCATCGCCCCCAGCCAATTTTCACCTAAAAAGGTACAAAAGCTCCGCGAAGCGATTGTTCCTGAATTAAAGACTTTCTTTGAACGGCGTTATGGCAGCAGTACAAGTAAAATCATCCAGAACTCACGTCTCCTCTATATCTATGAACAGATGATATCATCCGTCAAAGTGGAGAAATACGATATCCTCCACGCCCAGGATTTATTTACAGCCAACATCCTGGGAAGATTGAATGAAGGCATAGGAAAGCCGCTTCTTTTTACGCCCCACGGCATGTTCACCTTCAGCAGGGTCAAATTCAACCGCATTGAAGCAGGATCCGCCGAAGAAGTGTATTACAAAAAAATGGAGGAAAAAGCCATCGACTACGCCACCCACATGGTCATTTTGAGTGACTCCTTCCGCGAACCATTGAGTTCTCTCGGGGCCAAACCGAAAAAACTGACCACGATTCATACCGGCATTGAGTTCAAAGAATTGAAGCGGAAGGACAGGAACGAGAAAGTTGTCATCGCCTGCATTGCAAGACTGGGGCCCCGCAAAGGACATACACATCTTTTCAAGGCACTGTCGATGATCAAGCGGATCGGCCAGGCAGAGGTGTGGATTGTCGGGGACGGGGAAATGCGGGAAACGCTTGAAGCTGAGGCCAAATCGTTGAAACTCTCAAACGTGAAATTTCTAGGTAAACGAGAGGACATTCCTGCTATTTTGAGTAAAACCGATATTTTCGTCCTTCCTACCGTTAACGACAACCTTCCGATTTCCATTATAGAAGCGATGCACAGCGGGGCAGCTGTCTTGACTACCGACTGCGGCGGCATCAAGGAAATTGTTCATCACAATCAAACCGGTCTCGTGGTAGAACCGGGACATGTCGGCCAGTTAACCACCCAGCTCCAACGACTGCTTGGAGATGAAGCCTTACGAAAAAAGCTTGGCGGCGAGGCATATGACTATGCCAAGAAGCACCTGACACGGGAAGCAATGGTCGGCCGCGTGGAAGAACTCTACTATAACCTTCTCGATTCGGAGGGAGTATGATGTTCACACATCCAGCTGTCGTGCTTGATTTAAGCGCTAACGGTGTCGGAATCATCCACACTCTTGCCCGAAAAGGGATTGATGTGTATGCCTTCGATACAGAAGGACCCTACTCCAAAGGGAAATCACGGCTCGCCCACTGCGCTGTCTGCCCAAGTCCCTTGACCCAGGAGGAAGAGCTGCTTTCATTTTTAATCCAAACCTCCGAATCTCTCGATCATAAACCCGTTCTCTATGCCGGGGCGGATGATTATGTGGTGTTCATTTCCAAGTACCGCCGTGAACTATCATCCTACTATTTGTTCTTATATCCCGATCATTCAACCATCATGGATCTGCTCGATAAAAAGAGAACGTATGAATTGGCCGTACAGCATCACGTACCGACAGCGAAAACTTTTTTTATAGAAGATGAACAGCAACTGGATGAAGCCATCGCACAGTTGGAGTTCCCGTGTATCTTAAAGCCCGTATTCGGTCATGAATTCCGGAAACACGTCAACAAAAAGGCGATTCACATAGAGAATGCTGACATGCTGAAGGAAGTCTATCCGGCATACCGGGCCTTCGGAGAGCTGATCATACAGGAAATCATCCCCGGCGATAACCAATGCTTCTATAAAATCGCCACCTTTTTTGATGAGAACATGAGATTACTCGCCCTTTTCACCCTGCAGAAAAATCACCAGTTCCCGGCCCAGTTTGGCACAGGCGCCCATATTGTGAGCAGGAGAATTCCCGAGCTCGTGGAGGAAGGCCTGCCACTGTTGAAAGCGTTGAACCTTAAAGGGATCGGGATGATCGAATACAAAAAAGACCCACGCGATGGCCGATACAAGCTTATTGAAATCAACCCTCGTTTCTGGCTCACCCACAGCTTAACCGGCGCTTCGGGCGTTGATTTTGCCTATTTTTACTACCTGCACCTGACAGGCCATCACCCCGCACCATCCTTACAGCAGACAGACGGTGTTCAGTGGATCTATCTTGTCCGCTATTTCCTGACCTTTCTTGAAAAAAGAAAGAACGGCGGGATGAGTGTCAAAGATTTCTTAGATGGGTTCAGGGGGAAGAAGGTTTTTGCTCTCCTTGCCCTCGATGACCCGATGCCTTTTATACGCAGCACCTTATCCCATTTGAAGAATGCCTGGAAGAAGAACCGAAGGAGTGAGTAACCATGTATTCCGCCGCCGAACTGACGTCGATGTTTCATAAAAACCGTATTGAAGAGAAGCTCACTGCCTCTCTTGGAAAAAAAGTGTCGCTCATAGAGACTTCGATACAAAACCTGAAGTCCACGAAGCGAAGCAGCATCTATCAGCTCGACCTTCAAACACACAACCGAACCTTTCCGACCATTTTCAAAATCTATCACTCGACCAAATATAAAAATGAAATTGAGATCAATATCTACAGCAGGGCCTATCCTTTCCTGAAAGAATTTCTCCCTAACATCTATTTAGTGGAGAAACACGGGTCAGATACGTGGGTGTTTATGGAGTTTGTCCCGCAGATCCGGGGACAATTGACGTTCACCCCCGACCATTTCGATCTCATCATCCCTGCCCTTGCCAAGCTGCACGCCCACACGTACGAGGAAAAGTTCAGAAGGGAGTCCGCGGTTCTGCAGCCTTGGTTTCCGATGTACGACTCTCCCGAAATGAGAAAAGACCGGGAAAAATTCATGTCCAATACACTAACCATGCTGACGAAGGCCAAAAAGGAAAAACAGTGGAAGGATGTCATCAAACCTCATTACAAATCATTGAAAAACATGTATAAGCAGGGCCCTGATTTTTTCCCTGAACTTCTGGAAAGCGGGTTCTCCATCACCCACGGTGACCTTCACATGCAGAATATCTGTTCAAAGGATGTCCAGAAACCTACCGCCTGGCCCATTCAATTCATTGACTGGGAATCAGCGAAATTCGCCCCGTCCTGGTTCGATATGATTGTCATGGTCGAGATTTTGATCGCCTTCCGCAAAGACTGGCAGAACGACGCTGACAACATCCGCACTCGAGTCGTGGATGTTTATACAAAGGAAATGAAAAAGCATGGCATTGAGTTCCAAACGCCGCCCATGAAGCTTTATAAAATGGCCTATCTGCAGCGGACCCTTGAAAAAGGACTGCACACCCAGCTGAGGCGCATCCTTGAAAACCGTGGAGGGGAACTCCTGCCCTACCACCTGGAGAAAATAGCTGCATGGGGGAAAGAGCTGGGAATTTACAAATAGATAAGAAAGGACGAGGAAACGTGAGTGAAATGCCACCCTTCCGCATTCATCCCGCTCTTACTGCTGTGATGGATCAGTATTTTTTAAAGATTAAAGACGCCGCTCCCAACTCCCCCCATTCCTTCCACCAGCAGCAAATGGAAGGCCGGCCACCGAAGCCTTTGACCATCTTATATGTAACGTTTCTTCGATATCCCAATACCGGCGGGCTGTCCCATTACATCACCTCATTAAAAAACGGCATGGAGGCAGCAGGGCATCACGTCGATGTACTGGCCCCCGGGGACATGTCTTCCGTGCAGCTGGAGGAGTGGATTCCGGAAGCCTCCGCCGCCGCCCGGGCGTTCATGATGGAACGCTACGGATCCACAAACGAAAAAATCATTAAAAACCTCAGCTTTCTTCATGTGTTTTCAGCGTTTCTCAAAACCCAAAACCTTGAGAAGTATGACGTTATCCACGCCCAGGACCTGTTTGCCCTTTTCCTTCTTGGAGATTTGAATCAAACGTACCAACAACCACTTTTTTTCACCCCCCACGGATTTTTCACGAAAAGCCGCCTGACATTCAACAAAATCCAGAAAGGGTCCCTTGAAGAAGCCTATTTTACGTGTATTGAGAAAAACGGAATAGCAGCAAGTACAAAAATTATCATGATCGCTGATTCCTTCCGCCCCAACCTGATGGATCTTGGAGCTGCGGAAGAAAAGCTGGTGACCGTTCATACCGGCATCGATTTTAAACCTCTCCCCCTCCGCCCCCGTGAAAAACTCACCATGACCTGCGTTTCCCGACTGGCCCCACGTAAAGGTCATGGTTATCTGTTGGAAGCGTTGGCAAGCCTGCGGGAGTATAGGAATCATGTAGACGTATGGATTGTCGGAGATGGCGTCATGAAAGAAATCCTGATGAAACAAGCGGAAGAATGGGAGCTGGATAACGTCACCTTCTGGGGAAGACGAGACGATATCCCGTCCATCCTCTCCCAGTCAGACATCTATGTTCTGCCTACGATCAATGACAACTTCCCTTTATCCATCATCGAAGCTATGCATTCGAAGCAGGCGGTCATCTCCACCACATGTGGGGGCATACCGGAAATGGTCCACCCTGAAAAAACCGGAATTCTCTGCGAACCGGGGAATGTAGAAGAACTGGCCCGGGCACTCAGGCGTTTCATAACCAGCAAAGAAGAGCGCAGGCGGTTTGCCGAGGCCGCCGAGTCTTACGCGCGCAAGCACCTTACCAGCGATGTCATGACTAAAAAAATTGAAGCCGTTTACCAGAATCATTTATATAGAAAGGAGGGTTTTCAGTGAAAGTATTAGTGACCGGTGGAGCCGGATTCATCGGCTCCCGGATTGTCCACCTGCTATTGTCAGAAGGTCACATTCCCATTGTTTTAGACGATTTCTCCAACGGACGGAAAGAAAACCTTCCATGTGGAGTGAAGGTTTTCAAAAGAAAGCTTTCATCAAAAAAAGTGAAGGATATATTCGAAAGGGAGAGACCCGACATCGTGATGCACCTCGCTGCTCAAGTGAATGTGACGGAATCCCTTAAAAAACCGGCGGAAGACGCTGCCGTTAACATTTCAGGCACCGTAAAGCTGTTGGAATACAGCAGCCGTTATGGAGTGAAAAAATTCATCTTCTCCTCCTCCAGCGCCGTTTATGGGGAGACCCGTGACACCCTCCACGAGGAGAATCCAACCAGCCCCCTATCCTTTTATGGAGCCTCAAAATCAGCAGCCGAAACGTATATCCGATTGTTCCACACGCTTCACGGCCTTCCCTACACCATCTTCCGCTATGCGAATGTCTATGGTCCCGGGCAGCGCTCCGACGGGGAAGGCGGTGTAATCAGCATCTTTGTTGAGCAGCTCTTACAGAACCAACCCCCGGTCATTTTCGGGGATGGCAGCCAGACCCGCGACTTTGTCTACGTCGATGATGTCGCGCGGGCCAACCTGCTTGCCATGACGAAGGCGGATAACCAAATCCTCAACATCGGCAGTGATACACAAACGTCGATCAACAACCTTTACACCCTGCTTGTTGAGAAGTGCGGGATATCAATGGAGCCTGTTTATCATGAAAAACGGGAAGGTGACATCCGGCACAGCCGGCTTTCCAATGAGAAGGCACGGAGCGAACTCACCTGGACTCCAGCGTATGACTTGAATGAGGGGTTAGCGGAAACGGTCGATTATTTTAAAAGGAAATAAATAAGGAAGAATTCTCACCTAAAGAAATGTAAGGGGGAATTCTTCCTTATTTTCACTACATAATCACTCATTCCACACAAAAAAGAGACGCAACCCAATGGTTATCCTTCTTCTACCGGTTTATGCGTTTTTGCCAAATAGATCACAACGGTATATAAGCACCCTCCGAAGATAAAACCAACTTTCAACAAAAGATTGGGAGCGGTGTAAAAAGCCGAAAACAAAAACGGAAACCAGATCATCAGGAGCACGGACATCTTAGGTTTAATCGGGTGGCCACGTCCAGCTTTATAATTTCGAATATAAAATCCGAACCATTTGATCATCATCAGCTAGTCATACAATCGATCGGAACTTTGTATGTAACAGACCGTGGTGAGCAGCAATAATGGCGTTGTCGGCATCAGGGGAAGAACAATGCCCAGTACTCCAAGCCCCAATGATACACTTCCGATGATGATTAGAAGCATCCTTGAAAAGGCTCTAGGCGATTTACCTAAGACAAGACTGACTCTCTTTCCAACCTCTCACTTCCTCCTTACCTTCACCGATAGATTTTCATTTTTTTGTTCAACATATCTGCAAAACGTTCGATGTCTGAGAAAGACAGTTTGGAAGCATTACGGGATATACCATTGGCTTCGAGAATCACTTTTTCCAAAGCGCTCAACCCACCTAAATGCAGCTCATAACCAAAAGATTCCTTAGCAGAAGCGTAAGCATAAAGCGGCGCAGGAAACGCCTCCTCTAATTCGCGCTGCAGAGTGAAAACATCTTCCGCTGCTGCAAGAATGAACAAACCGATTTGCGTCTCCATCAAAGTGTGTAAATGACAAACGGCATAGGAACTGAGTTCCATGGAGAGTTGCCCATTATAAATTGGACCACCGAGGATCACCCGATCATAAGAGTGAAGGTTAATTCCCCAGGCTTTATCCACTTTAACGGCAGCGACTTCTCCATCCAATCGGTCTGACAGCAACTGGACAGCTTTTTCAGTACTTCCATGTTTGGATGTATACACTATAATTGATTTCATACTGCTTTCCCCCTAATTAACCACCTGTTTGGATGTTCATTCAAACGGATGAGCCAGCTCATAAAAGTGAGCAAAGCGTTCTCTTTGATAGAGTAGTTTTTCATGGGACCTTCTAACATCAGCCGACATTTTTCAAGGAGCAGCACGCGGTCTGTCCTATAAACAAACGCCAAATGGAGAGAAAATGAGATTGATTCAAGGTGGATTGGAACCGACAAAGGGAATGGTGACCTTGAACGGAATACCTCCCTGCCATCAACTCCACTATAAATACCTATCCAATCGGCAGCGGCACAAACAGGAAGTTAAATAATGTTTTGTTGCTCCACACTGCACCCTTTCCAATATCAACTCTGTCATACTTCTCCCCTTAACTCCTATTTGTTCAATATTTCACTTATAATCCTATTTCTACTATATTTCTTTTTCGAGACGAACAGCTCGGGTATTTTTGTCTATTCCATGTCAGAATTGTTCCTGATTTGCGAACAATTAGAATGACTATTATTGAGAGGAATAATAAAGTCATTCTTTAGACTGATTTGTCCATTCATGACAATTTCCCGGGAAATATAAGCATCCTGCATTAATTGGTGCAGGTTTAAAAACCATACAAGATTTTATAAACATCCTGACCTAATCAAGCAGAGTGCAGGTACATACAGGAGTGCTGGCTCTATTAAAAAGAAGCTACATCAAAACTGACCGTTTATATAATTGAATTTATTTTTTCTACAACCCGTTTCCCCTTCCAACAGCAAGTACGTTCGTTTCTGGAATTGTTTTTTGGTGCTCCTTTGTTTCTCTGCCCATTTCCTAAGCATAATGTCACGTTAATACAAAAATGATAATAAGATGAACTAGTCTTCATGTAGAGTCGATTTTCACCTCTATATATAGGACAAATCTGATATAGAGGAGATAAGAAAACTTATGAAACAACTATTCGCGTGGATAATTTTAGCGATGTCCTTATGCCTGACGTCTACTATTAATGTTCATGCTGATGAACCTTTGGACACGTTAAAAGAAATTCAGGATAAAATTGATCAGGTCAGTCAACAAGGGGGAGGAGTAGTAACCCTGCCAGCTGAAAGAATCGTTTTATCTGAACCCCTCCGTCTCAAAAATAATGTTCATTTAACCGGACAAGGAGTCGGCAAGACTATTCTGACCATGGAAGCCGTCCAATCTGATGGCAGTTTGAATCCAAGTAAAATTTTGTTAGCTGATAAGATCTCAAATGTGGAAGTGTCACACATCACCTTCGACGGTGCCAAGGAGCTTAGAGAAGAACTCGTCAACAGCGGCTTCTCTCATACTATGTCTTTTGCTTACGTCAATGAGCTGCATATTCACGATATTGAAATTATTAATTCCGTGGATGCCAGCATTGCACTATGGTACTCCTCTAATGGAATGATTGAAAACAACGTCATCAAAGACAGTGGCAGCAACGGAATACTAGGCATGCAGGAAACACACGATATCAAAGTCCTGAACAACATCATTGATCATACGGACAATCAGAATGGTATTTTCTTCATGTACCAAGGGGACAGCACCTATAATATCCTTATTGAAGGAAATACGGTAAGGGATGTGGCCGATTATGCCATCGAAGTCGGACACACAACGCATAAGCCCGGGGATGAGCCCCACCGTAATATTACAGTGAAGAACAACAATATCGAGAACGCTTACTGTACCGGAATCGGATTTCGAACGGTTTCCGACGGTATAATTGAAGGTAACACAATTACCAACTATGCAGAGCATCACGAGTATGGATGTAATGGGATATTTGTAGAGGGCAGAGTATCTTTAAATTCGTCCGTGGACATAAAAAATAATACGATCTCTCAATCTTATCCAAAAGTTACAGGACAGCGGTTTCCTTATCAACAGGCTGTATACATTACGGGTATGAAAGATATGGATATCACCAATAACCGTATTGATAGTAGCTGGAACGATTCTATATACGTCTTGGCTTCATACTTTCAAGGGGGTACGCCTGACTTCCCTGATGGAAGAAGGCTGTACAAGGATATTCGGGTTACGGGGAATACAGTCTTAAATAGTGAAGTAAACGGGGTTCATTTTGACAGCTATCCATCAAGTGGGAATGTAGTCAGCAGCAACACCATTTTGAGGAGCGGAGTAGAAGCCGTTCTCGTTGAGGGGGATACTCAGCGAGTGACAGTCTCCGGCAACATTGTGACCGAAGAGGATTCCAATCCAGGAAAGAATATGTGGACGAAACCGACATCCTTCAATCCCTTGCCAAAATATTTCCCTCAAACCAATCGGCAGATTTTCGATGAGGGTATGTACGAAATTACATTTAAAGCTAAGTCTGATTCTTCAGCTACGTTGAATCTCTATGTTCAAGACCGTAGAAAGTTGAATGAAAATATTAAGCTCACTTCTGATTGGAAGGATTATTCTTTTTCATTCAGCTCTGATAACCAAGATGAACTCCTTTTCTGGGATAAGGATATCTCTTTAGATATCCAAATTGAAGATATCTACCTGAAACGAACCAATGAAGACGAGGAACCACCTGAGCTTCCAACAGAAGTTTCTTCCGCCATAGAACGACTACAGCAGCTCGTTTCAACTGAAGAAGATAAGGCAGTCGAAGTCTCCAAGATCCTTATTCAGATTCTTGATCTTCTGGACTGAAGAATGGAAATTATAAAAGCGAGAAGATCACATATCTTCTCGCTTTTATACGTTTAGGGTTCTTGATTAATCGTGATAAGCTGCGTATTTTCAAGGTAAATATCTTCTTCCTTAAGAGAGGGATTATTTTCAATCAAGGACTGGGATGCTTCTACGATTGAAACTTGATATTCCTGTTTATTATCATTATGGAATGTGTTCGCTGCAATTTGAAAATCCGCTTGTTTATAAACACTAATCCCCGTTTGTTTATTACCTGAAATTTCGTTCCCCTCTATAAGAAAGCCATTTCCAACATTCAGGTTCGCTATTTGAATACCATGTTCTCCGTTACCAGTGATGGTGTTCTGTTCAATGACATTTTCGTTTGAACTGTCACCTTGAAAATGGATGCCGTTCTTTAAATTATTTTTAAAACTGTTATTCTTCACTTCAACCCGATGAAACGCTCTCTTACCTTCTGTGAAATCTGTGGTTATTATTTGGTCAGGTAGTACAGATGCCTGCACGAAAACACCATTTCCCCTGCTGTCTTCAACGGCATTCCCTTCGATAAGCGTTCTATCCATCCCTGTAACGTAGATAGCGTTCGCGTCACCGCTTTGGAACGTTTGAATCACTTCATTGTCCAACACTTCCACATTCTCTGAAGTATTGAATCCCCCTTCCACAAAAATCCCATCGCCTCCATAAGTACCATTTCTTCCGTACCCACGAATGACATTGTTTTTGATGACACCATCACTTACGGTCCGGAAGGCAATTCCCGCGTTGGTAGCTCGATGGATTTCATTATTTGTGACTTGAATATTCCTATGCTGCTCTTGCCCATCAGGAACGATATGGCCAACTTCTATTCCGAAATCCGCTGCATCGTTGACTTTGTTGTTTTCTATCACGATGTCCGATGAAGAATGACCGCGCTGATAAGAAATGAATATCCCATTCTGATGATCTGTGTGCTCAATGACATTGTTGGAGATTGCCACGTTTTTCGTTTCCTGCATAGCCAGAATCCCATTCGATCCACTATCTTCTATTTTGGAATTTTGAACACTACCGTTCCGGCTGTTATACAACATGATGGAAGCAGATGCTGATCGTATGATTTTAATTTGATCAATTAAGAACCCGTCTACATGAACGATATCGATGCTATGCGCGTGCGGATCATTGATCAAGGATTTACGTTCCTCCTTGTTCCCATCCACTGTCAGTTCACTGATTGTAATATTCTTTGCACCACTCTCAGTCTCAATGATCTTATGGTCATTTTTCTTCCCATTATCCAACACAGGCTTTAGCATGATTGTTGTCTGATCGATTCCCGCACCTTTCAAGTGGACATCAGATTTAAGGAGAATCGGCTCGGAAATAACATATTGGCAAGGTTCTAATGAAACAATTCCCCCACCTGTATTACTTGCCGTATTGATTTCCTCCTGCAGCTCTTCTATATCTTCCTTAGAAGCCATACAATCGTTCACTGCTGTGGAAGTTGGAGAAGATTCTCTTCCACCTATAAACAATGCCAGGACTGCACCAATAACCAATATTAAAGACCCTACCAACATCGTTCGTTTCAAATGTCCGACGGTTCTTCGCTCCTATCTAATTCTCTTTTATCTATTTTTTGATCTTTGCTGCTGTCTCCTCCAATGAATAAATGCAATAACTTCTTTATATTCATCAAGCATGTCCTGTTCTAAACCGTATTCAGACGCCACTGCAACAAAATCTCCCCACTCGTTCATTCGTTTTGTTTCTTCGCCTTTAATTGGATCGATTATTTCTTCAATATCAACTCTTAGAACACCAGCGATATTTTTCATAATTTGTATGGAAGGGTTTTGTTTCAAGTCTCTTTCCAGGTTACTTAAATAAGACTTAGATATACCAGATCGATTAGCTAATTCAGAGAGTGTGATCCCCTGCTGCTTCCTAACTCTTTTAATATTCCGCCCTATCATTCAACATCTCTCACCCTTCATAAAGGTAGGATTGAAGACTTTCATTTCGTTACGCAGGCTACTTGTTCATTTAGGATTTTCTTCCAAACTCGAAGGGCAAAAGAATCCGGGAGTTCAACATCAGAGAATCGTATCATTTCCCCTTCTTCTATTGAACGATTTAAAACACCGTTCCTTAGAAGGCCAATTGGGACATGATCCGGTTCATCGTTGATTCGTACAGCCTCTCCCCGAAATTCGAAACTTCCAATTCCATGCTCAATGTTTGTTCCATTCAACAAATTCTTCTTCGCAATGGCAGCTACACTCAGGCGCGGATTTGTACTATTATTAAGTAAAATACCACCGCCATTGATCACACGCCGGATAGTTTTTAGAACCTCCAAATGACACAGGTGGTAATTGGTTTGCATCGTATAGTAAGGCCCATCCCCCATTTTGTAATACCGGAGAGCATCTTGTTGATTCTCCTCATGACGAGCAGTAATGAAGACACCTGGCTGCAAGGATCCGGAGAGAATATAATCACTGAGGACACGTCCTTCTTTATCTCCTATTTCTGCTAGGTCCTGTCCACCGATACGACTGTCATCCGCTTTCAAGCCGAGAATCCCATCATCGGATATATCTGCTCCAAGTCCATTCCCGACAAGCACTTGTTCAATATGGACTTTCGTACCATCTGTAAAAGAAGTGGTCATTCCAAGACTGGTCCCATTTTTCTTAGACCAGTAAAGCATGTCTTCCTCAGAGGGGTTTTGATTAAGGAATCCTTTGATGTTACCGTAGACAACCGGCTTGAACCCCATCTGTCTTACATCCTCATCCAACTTTGCTAGACAGCCCGGCTGATCCCCCTCCGCTTCTGTAAAAACACCTTTTGCCGCAAAATATGACCCCGTAGTGACCTGCAATTCTGCATTCATGGTGACTACAGGCAGGGAGGCATTCATGGCCTGTTCAATGACTTCACTTCCATACAGTACATCTCCACTGCATTCTACGATGATGTCGGCACCGTCAATCAATTCCTCCCGCGAATTTGTCAAGAGCTCCTCTCTCGGGTACCCCCCCATTTCAGCAATGCTGCGTCTTGTTAAAATACCGGAAACACACAAATCCTCCTGTCTGCTCAAAAGCTTTACCAGACCTGTCCCTATCAAACCCGTTCCAATTACACCTACTCGCTTCTTCATTTCATCGCCTCTTTTCTTTGTTCTTTTGATCTCCCCAACAACAAATCATCTGGAGTGACCTCCCCAGTCATCCACTCTTTCAGCCATTTATCTTTTCTGGAAAAAATCTGCATATCAAGTATTTTTTTTATGGTTTCTTCACGGAACCGATAACGGATTACTTTAGCTGGAACACCTGCTGCAATCGCATAAGGTGGGACATCTTTGGTAACCACCGCACCGGCTGCAACAATGGCCCCTTCTCCTATCGTGACCCCATCAAGTACAATAGCATGAGCTCCGAGCCAAACATTGTCACGGATGGTGACAGGAGAAAATTCTTCGTAATAATCCTGATCCACCCAAGTTTCTCCGTTCAACTGACCCGCAGTCGAATAGAAGATTGGAGAGGTTGATATGAAGTGGCTGGGATGATTTCCTAATCCGATTTGACACCCAGGACCAATGGAACAAAACGACCCCAGCTTCACATTCATAACATTGCAGTTTCTAGCCGTATACGTATATCTCCCAACAACCGAATGAGAGATCCTTGTGTAAGCATTTATCGAGCATCCTTCCCCCACTGTAGTCGTCGAAACATCCACTTCAACACCCTGCCCCAGATAAACAGATGGGTACTTCCGTTTGAACTGTAAGTGACGGATTCCATTCTTTAATCCAAAAGGAATAAAACGTCCAATTTTCACTGTTAGCCCTCCAGTCGTTTATGTAAGACGCTGCCATTTCCCAGTTTTATGACGGAGGGAATCCCAGTAGCCATTCCGAACCGCCTTCCGCAAATCTTTGGACCGTTTCCCTTTACATCTATACACCAACAATTTCACTACGGTCTTCATGCTGAAATAACAAAGAAAAAACGTATAATTCAATCGATTGGAATGAAGATACATAAATTGAATTTTATTCCTCGTACCATAATAATTCGCAAGAGGGGAACGAAATCCTGCTGTAGCAGACACTTTGTGATAGATCAATGATTCCGGGACATATCTAAGTCTATATCCAGCCTTTTTCATACGAACACAAAACTCTGTATCTTCATAAAACAAGAAGTAGTCCTCATTTAAATACCCGATTTCTTGAATCATCCGGGTGGGAAACAGAAGCGCACATCCTGTCAAAAATTCGACATCTCTAGAAGAAGATGATTGATAATCTTGAAGAGCATGGACGGCGGTGCCTGTCTTCCAGTTGATATACCCCCCACCATACCAAGTTTGTTTCGAAGGATTGTGGTAATTGATATGAGAACAACAGGCTCCTACCCCTGTGTCTTGTTGAAGCTCATAGACGAGCGGGGACAAGAAATCCGGGCTTACCACTGTGTCGTTGTTCAACATTAAAATGTAGTCAGGGTGGAGTTGTTCCATCGCATATTTCACACCGGCATTGTTTCCAGCAGCAAATCCTCTATTCTCTTCCAACTGCACGAGGTGGCAGGAATACGGAAGAAGGGCCGTTTCAAGTTCTTCTTGATTATCAGAAGCATTATCAACAACGATTACTTGGATATTTGGATAGGTTTGATCAGTCAAGGAATCCAAACAATCCAAGGTGTCCTTGGTTCCATTGAAGTTCACGATAACTACACAAACAGATGGTGGTGCTTTCTTTTTCATCATTTCATCCCCCACCTTTTTCATACCGGTCAACTTCCCTCTTCTTGTAAAGCATGTAGTAAGCTGCAATCATAGCTAAGTGAAACCATACAAATCCCATTCGAAAACCGTTGTTGAAATTAAAGTCAACCAGGATAACGATACTGGATGCGGCAAAGCCTAAAGGAATGAAGTCCTGTTTCGAGTACATCTCGTGTATCATCTGGATGAGACGACCAATGATTACAAGAAAGATTGCAAGCCCAATAATCCCTGTATCGAACAATACCGTGAGGAATATATTCGCATTTCCTTTTCCCTCATTGAGTTCCCCTCCATAAATATACTTGTCTCTCATCTCCTGCATTTGTGAAAGCTCCGCCATTCCTCCACTACCATTTCCAACAATAGGGTGGATGTTGATATGGTCAATCATCATTTGAATAGAAGCAACTCGACTGTCAGCTGCACCACTATCTGTTTCCAAAGAGGTCACTGGATTCATTCGTTGATAAATGCTTGTACCAATTTCAGGCTGGGTTAAAAACAAACCACTTGCAAGAATCGCCCCACCTATACCTGTAAAAAGTGCGAACCGTATTAAGCGTCTTCCTTTCGTTAATATGAATAAGAACAATCCAGCTGCAAACAACGCCAGAATCGCTGCTCGTGCCATACTGATCATTACCCCTAAACAAGTAATGACCAAAGCGACCTGGATGAAAGAATGAGAGAAGAGAGTCGAATGCTTGTACATATACAGAACAAGAAGCCAAGCGGCTGAATAACCACAAAACAAACCATACCAATCAGGTTCATGAGCAAAGGAGGACGGACGCGGAATACCGATATGCTCATAATGACTGATTCCGATTTCCACTCCCAGGAAAAAGCCGGCCCATTGTACGAATCCTACAACTGCAACGATCACTCCTGAGATAATGCTGTACTTGACAATTTTCCGAAGAAAAGGTTCTCCTTTGTCATAGATCACTTGTACCGAGAGGAAGAAGAAGAGATTCAGGAAAAGTTGTCCAATGACTACGGTCCAGAAGTCTGTATAATTCAGTACGTGATTATAGCTTAGGAAATAGCTCCCCACCCATAAATTAATGAACAGAAATAATGGAGTAGTAAAGATGTCACGCTTCTGAGCTACCATTTCCAATGCGAATTTCAAAGTCATAAACAGGAAGAGCACCTGATAGATGCGGATATATGAACCCCCTACTGATAAGAAGGAGCGATCAATGAATATACATAGAGCAATAAGTAAAAGAAACCGATCCACAGGTAGGAGGAGAAGGAATGGGAACAATAAAGCTCCGATGATTACAGGTACCATTTCCGGAGTTAGACTGGATGCGGTCCCAATGACTGCCGCCAAAACAACACACGCCCCCAGAAGAATAACCGTTTGTTTGTTCCATATGTGTTTAGCGATCATAGCAATTCCCCTCTTCTATTCTTCTTTCGTTATAGAGAATTATTAGACACAGCATACTTCTTCATATACAGCCTGGAAATCCTTCACTACTTCTCTCCAAGAATAGGCGTTCGCATAGGATGTCGAGGAATGAATCAAATGTTCTGTATCTTGGCGCCGTAAGATAGAGGAAACTTTGTCGACTGCCTCTTCCATATGATTGAAGTCGATAATAAACCCATTTCTCTCATCATCGATCATTTTGTTGAACGAGGGAATGTCATTCAACAGCGGAATACGCCCAGCCGCCATAGCCTCGAGAGCCGAAAGCCCAAACCCTTCATATTCAGACGCAGAGATGAAATATTCCGAACCGGCCATTACCTCCAAAAGTCTCTCGTCCGTAGCATTCTCTATAATTTCCACATGTTCAGTTATGCCATAGCCTTTAATCATTTCTTCATATGTGGCCCTCAATCGATCGAAATCTTTTCCTACAATGGAGAGCTTTACATCCTCGAATTCCTTCTTCAGTTGGCTGACTAGTTTGAGGAGCAGGTCTACCCGTTTATTGGATGAGAAGCGTCCCACAGTAATCATGTGATTCTTAGTTCCACGCTGATTGGAAATTCTTGAATACTTTTCTACGTTGATGCCGTTCTCGATCAATTGTAGATTATCTGATGTGATTCTTCTGAAGAGATCATAATCATTATTGCTGCAAGCTACGACTCTGTTTACATTCCTCATCACCATACGGGTAATCGTATGAAAATAGTAATACTTCAGCCTTTCTTGATTCTTTGTATGAAAAAAGCCTCCATGTGTGGATAGAATGATAGGTTTCCGGTGGAAAGGCTTCAGCATTGTCATCAAATCAATGAAGGAATCAACCGCATGAACGTGGATCAAATCGAATTGGGATACATAACGCACAGTAGAGAGAGCGATAGGATAACGCTTAGAACCAAAATATGGTATCCTCCTCACCTTAACTCCGTTTTCAAGAGACTGGTCAGGTAGAGGGGTATCATCAGAGAAGTTGCGGTCCAGGGTCAACACCTCCGCTTCTACACCGTTGCCATTCAGATGTGTTGCCAGTTCACTGACGAAATTCTCCAAACCTCCTATAGCAGGCCTGTATTGTCTGACTATGTGCAGGACTTTCATTGTTTTCCCTCCACCCTTTATATTTTCAAAGGGACTTCTTCCTTTTCGATATCAAACAAGCTGCCGTCCCAATCCATCCCTCTTAATATGTCATGCCACTTCATCAATTCCTTATACCAATCAAGAGTAATAGTATCCAAGTCCTTTCTCAGTTCATTCGCTTGAAGAGCTTGATAGATTTCCATTGCACCGTCCGCAGCCGTCCATTTAGCTTCCCAGCCAAGGATCGTTTTTACCTTTTCGAAACTCACACGATAGGAGCGGTGATCCGGATGACCATACCATTGAATATCGATATCCTCAGGAAATGTGTCCGCAATTTCATCAGCAAGCCTTTCAAGTTGATAGTTTCCAGATTCTGATCCGGCATTAAAAATTTCCCCGTTGATTTTATGACTATCTTCTTCAAGCAGCAGACACATCAGGTCTACCGTATCTTGCACATGAAGCATAGGCCTCCACTGAGTGCCGTCTCTCATCAAAGGAATCTTGTTGTTCTTCCATGCTCCATAAACCATGCCGTTCACAGCAAGATCAAATCGCATTCGCTTCGATTTTCCGTACAGCGTCGCTTGTCGAACAACAACAGCAGTGAACGCTTCATCTGCTAACGGTAGAATATCCTGTTCTGCTCTCTCATTCGCTTTAGCATATGTCGTAAGTGGATTGGTGCTATCCTCTTCTGTCACCCTTTTCGTGCTTCCCTGAAAACCATAAATGCTGCAGGAAGAAGGTAGTATGTAGCGCTTTACTCCCCTTTCCTTCGCCAGACGAGCTGTTCTTACCCTTGAATAGTGATTGATGTCATACGTAATGTCTTGGAACAACTCTCCACTTGGATCATTCGAGATAGCTACAAGATCAATAACTGCATCAATACCCTCAAAGTAATGAGCTGATAACCGTCGTGTATCTTCCTGTACGATCTGTAAATTTTCATGAGCATCCAGTTTCTCTTTACCAAAGAAAAAGCGGTCGACTGCTGTAACGCTGTACCCCTTGTTTAAGAGTTCCGGAACCAACACACACCCTACATATCCACCAGCGCCTGTCACTAAAATGTGCTTCATCGAATCACTCTACCTTCCACCCTATATTGAAAATCATTCTCTGCTTCACGAAAGAGGGGCTGCTTTCCATCTTTTTCTGAAAGAATCGGGTCACTCACCGGCCAATCAATCAATAATTCTGAATCATCCCACCTTATTCCCCGATCATTCTCCGGTGAATAATAAGCGTTCACTTTATAACAAACGTTGGTGTTCTCTGTCAGTGTACAAAAACCGTGAGCGAATCCCTCAGGGACGTATAGCATTCTTTGATTGTGCTCTGACAGGATGAAACTCTGCCATTGTCCATAGGTTGGAGATCCTGCTCGGATATCAACCACTACATCATATACAACACCTGTAATAACACGGACCAGCTTTGACTGGGCTTTGGGATTCAACTGATAATGCAGCCCTCGCAGCACCCCTGCTTCCTTAGACAAGGAATGGTTGTCCTGAATGAAAGAATCTTCAATTCCATGTTCATTAAATATAGATCTATTGTAGTTCTCCATGAAAAAACCTCTTCGATCACCGAATACTTTTGGTTCAATCAGCTTGACGCCTGGTAAATTCGTTTCCATTACCTTCACATCATTACCCCCTGTTTGATTCAACTGTGACGCACTTCAGCACTCACGCTTGGTGTAAATAGACGATCCGCTTCTGCTAATGATGCATGGGTCCCTGCGTCTATCCAATGGCCTGTAAGAATCCGAAAGTCAAGTAGACCTGTGTGAAGGAAGGCTCTATTTACATCCGTGATTTCCAATTCTTTTCTTTCTGATGGCTTCAAACGATTAATAATTGAGAACACTTGTGGTTTGTATAGATAAATTCCGGTTACCGCATAGTCCGACACAGGCTTAGATGGCTTTTCCTCAATAGCACAGATCCGACCATCTGCAAATGTAGCAATACCGAATCGCTCTGGGTCCTTTACCCGCTTCAAAAAGACCATTGCCTGTGCTTCTGATTCAAGAAAAGGACGAACATGAGCTTCTAACGAATCAGAAAAAATGTTATCACCCAGGAGTACAGCGACAGGCTCCCCTCCACTGAATCCACCTGCCAGTCCTAAGGCTTCCGCTACCCCACCAGCTTCTTCCTGAATTTCATACGATACACGTACGCCTAAGGCACCTCCAAATCCTAGCTCTTCAATCATAAGATCGATATGCGCTTTACCTGTGACAATCAAAATTTCGTCTATACCAGCTTCCTTCAACTTCCCTATTCCGTGATGGATCATAGGCACACCACCTACCGGAAGCAGATGCTTATTTGTATTCCTGGTTTTCGGATACAGCCTTGATCCTGTCCCCCCAGCCAGAATGACTCCTTTCATAGCCTTCTCCTCCTTTATGATCCGCCTCGCTTATGCGGTTTTCCTTCGTCTCCAAGCTTCAGATAAATGACCGGACGGGATGTCTTTCAATTTGTAAGAAACAGCCATTGTGCTAATCATAATGAGTAGTCCACCAATAAAAAACTGAATAAACATGTGCACCGGTAGAAAACGAGTGAACTGAAGAACAACATAGCTGATACCACCTGAAATTAGAAAAGTCCTTGCAATCATGAGATAAGGCAGCAGTTCCCTTTGTTTGATTCCGAACACCCTGCACACGTCCCTCTGCTGAAGATAAGCCCCTATGAATGCAGTGCTAACCGTTGCCACAGCTACACCATAGGGACCAAACGACAAAACCCCTATATAACTCAACACCAGGTTTGATCCCACGACAATAGCTGTATTAATTAAAACAAGCTTTTGATTTCCAGAAATCAACAGCAGGGTATAGAAAACAGTAAAACTCAGCGGAAACTTGATCAAATAGATCAAAAAAATCGGAATCCCTGTCAAATACATATCAGAATAAATCAGCGAAATATATTCCTCTTTATAAAATAGTAGTATCCAAAACATTGGAAAGATGATGACGGCAAGAATTTTACTGGTGCTCTGCCAAAGGGAAAGCGTCCGTTTCACGTCGTTCTTCACATTGTATAAATGGCTTAATTTGGAGAGCATGACAGTGACAACAGAGGCCGTTATTGTCAGCACAAACGGGATTTCCTTGGAAACGATGGCGAAAATAGCGAATTCTTCCAGATTAGAAAAGAACTTCACAAGAATTTTATCTGCATACCCATTAACCACCGTAATTGCCGTTACTGCACCAACGGAACCCGTATAGATCACTTGCTGCTTCAGCAATGGCCAGTCCACCTTAAGTGCGAACGGCTGCTTCACGATGTATAAAGCCTGCAGGATAATCATACGCACAAGTTCAAAGATGGCAATAAACTGGATGATGCTTAGAAGGTCTCCATCTCTATGGATGATCAGGAATGCAGTAGCTGCATAAGCAAGGTAATACACAAGAGAGAAGATGCTGAATAGCTTGGCTTTATCCGTGGACACATACAAATTCTCCAAATGGCTTCCAGCAATAATGGAAAAACACCAAATCCCCACCCAAATCACTAAAGGGGACATCGCATCATCAGTAAGAAATAACCCGAGTGTACTTCCAAGATAAAGAATCATAAATGTCAGAATGGCTAAAAGGAATAGGGAAACAAACGTATTGCTTATGATCCGATTCTTCTCTTTAGCATCATCTGTCTTGTTATGAAAATACATGAAGGAGGTGGACATTTCGAACGGGACCAACGCTCCAAGCGTGATCGTGATAATCAGAAGCAGTTGATAGATTCCCATTTCCTCCATCGTAAGTGTCCTTGCCAGGATCATCGTAAGGAACAATGTTGATATGGATCGTAACAGCCTGTGGGCGGAAAGCAGAACTGAGTCTCTTACCATTCCCTCATCTCCCTATCAAACTCAGTAACCACCCTTGGAACTCACTACGACATAAAACGTTTTAAAGAGCAGCTTCATGTCCAGCTTCAAGGATTGATGTTGAATGTAGTACAAATCCAGTTGAACCATTTCTTTAAAGCTTACATTACTTCTGCCACTCACCTGCCACATCCCTGTACACCCCGGCCGGATCAATAGCCGCTGCATATCATAGTTTGAGTAAATTATGACTTCTCTCGGAAGTGGCGGCCTAGGCCCTACGAGGCTCATTTCTCCTCTCAGTACATTTATAAGCTGCGGAAATTCGTCAATGCTCGTACGTCGTATCCAATATCCAACCTTCGTAATCCTTGGATCCCGCTTCATCTTAAACATGGGGCCCTCTACTTCATTTTGATCAATAAGAGTATCCAGCATTTCTTCCGCGTTATAGACCATCGATCGAAACTTATACATATAGAAGGTGCTTCCGCTCTCCCCTACTCTCAGCTGTTTAAACAGCACAGGCCCTTTAGGGTCCTCCCATTTAATCAGAATGGAAACAATCAGAAAAACAGGGGAAAGGATGACCAAACCAATAAGAGCAGCAAGCAAATCGAAGGTGCGTTTCATAATGAAGTAAGTCCTGGTCGGAGAGGGTACATCCAGCTTTTCAGGAAAGGCTATCGACTTTTGCCTGGGCTTTGTTAAACTCATGACCACTCCGCTCCTTATGTCAAGATTCTATGTCGTTCCATAAGCATCTGCATTTCATCTAAAACGGATTCTCTCAACCTCTCATTTTTTAATGCAAAGTGTAGGTTGGTCAAAATAAAGCCCAGCTTTTCACCTACGTCAAAGCGCTCTCCCTCAAAACAATAGGCATAGACATCCTGGATGGTTGTAAGCTCCTGGATGGCATCAGTAAGTTGAATTTCACCACCCGCTCCCCGTTTTTCCTGTGAAAGAAATTCAAATATTTCAGGCGTCAGAATGTATCTCCCCATAATGGCCAAATTGGAAGGGGGAAGCTCCTGTGGTTTTTCCACCAGATTTCCTACTCGATATCTACGATCTTCTTCAGCTATTGGATCTATAATTCCATAACGTGAGGTTTCTTCTTCTTTTACTGATTGCACGCCTATGATGGTTGAATTTGTTTGTTTGTATTGATGAATCAACTGCGCCAGGCATGGTTCGTCACCTTCGACAATGTCATCCCCTAGTAAGACAGCAAAGGGCTCGTCACCGATAAACTTTCGGGCGCACAAGACGGCGTGCCCCAGTCCCTTAGGTTCTTTTTGGCGGATGTAGTGGATGTCGACCATGTCTGATATCTCCCGCACAGCCCGCAGCAGCTCAAATTTTTCCTTCTGGACGAGGTTATCCTCTAATTCAAACGCATGGTCGAAGTGGTCCTCTATGGCTCGTTTTCCCTTCCCTGTCACAATGAGGATATCCTCGATTCCAGACGCAACCGCCTCTTCTACGATGTATTGGATGGTTGGCTTATCGACTATAGGAAGCATTTCTTTTGGCAAGGCTTTTGTAGCTGGGAGAAACCTCGTTCCTAAACCAGCAGCCGGGATAATAGCCTTCTTAATCTCTTTCATTTACACTCCTCCTATCGTAATCTTAGCGATACCCTCAAAGCGTTTTCGTTTTCCTCTTCTCAGAAGTGCCATGGTTATACACAATACCAGACACGTGGATACTGGATGCTTGCAGCCTTTCTTTCAGCTTCTCTACATCACTCTTGGACGTTTTTCTATGATTAAGGACAATCAAAGTAGTATCGGTCTCTTCAGCTAATACTTGTCCTTCAGAGAATGGAAGCATAGCTGATGTATCGAAGACGACCAATTTATACTGTTGTTTGGCTTCCTTCATAAATGTGCCCATCCTTGAAGAATGAACCCACCTGGAAGGGTGGTTTTTCGTTGCGTCGTAACCGTTGGTAAGCACGTCCAGGTTTTCTACACTAGTCGATTGGATAGCATTCGAGAGCGATTGTTTTCCCTTCAGAACATCGGAAAATCCAATGGCTTGCTCCGCCGCGTATAATTCGTGAAGAACCGGACTCCTGAAATTAGCATCCACTAGCAGCACGCTGAGGCCTGTTTCTGCTGCAACTATCGCCAAATTGGAAGCCGCAGTAGATGTCCCCCCTCCCTCATTAGGGGAAGTTATTAAAACTGAAAGAGAATGCTGTTTCTTCCATTCCAAAGCTTCTAATAACAAATGGAACTGTTCCGCACTTTGCGATAGAGGATCCATATATGCGGCAATACCTTTTGAACGTCTCTTAATTTGCTCTTTCTTGAGTTTCAACGGAATTCGTTCCCCTTCCTTTTACGCGCGGAATAAGCGATTGGTCCTCCTGAAGCTCTTTGAACATGTGTTTCTTTTTATCAATAGAACCGATTGTCACAAGGACCGGAAGACCAAGCAGCTGTTCAGCTTCTTTCTCACTCTTTAAGGTCCGATCGAAATATTCAACAATGAACACGAGAATGGTTCCAGCAGCCAAGCCGCCTATGAACGCAATGATGATTGATGTCAAAGCGTCCACTTCAATTTCCTCACTCCCACCTACTGTGCTTTCTGTCAAAATGTTGACATTATCAACATTCATCAAACCCACGACTTCCTTCTGAAAAGTACTTGCAATCGTGTTGGCCAGTTCGACACTTTGTTCCAATTTGTCGTCCTGTACGGTTATCTGGATAATCTGGGATTCAGCTTCACTGCTGACAGTAATCTGCTCGCCCAGTTCCTCCGGAGACTCAGACAATTCCAGTTCAGCGATGACTTTGTCGAGGATAACAGGGCTTGTAATCATCACCTGGTATGACCGCATCATTGTCAAGTCGGCTTGGAGTTGACTGATATTAGCAGATGAGTCGTCTTCAGCCGGAGTCCGGTTGATAAGAAGCTGTGTCGATGATTCATAAGTGGGTTGAAGGACATAATAAGTGACAACCCCGCTTGTCAAAGCACCTAAGACACCTACAAGTAAAATGATCAAAGCCCTTCGCTTGATTAACCGAAAAACGTCTTTGAAATCAATGGATTCTCCCATGTCTACCTCCTGAATATGTTAGGATCATTCCTCAGCCTGCTATTTTTTACCGTTTATATGGAAATTAAGTACACCACGGTTTTATTTTGAGACTGCTTCCAACGGTGCTCCTTTTCGTTCACAATGTGCCCTTCTTACAACAATGATCTCCAAATTCTCCTCCGCTTTCATGATGTGTCCGGATCCCGCTGGGAGTTGTAAGACGTCACCGGCCCGAATAAGACTTTCCTCTGTTTCGCCTATGGATCGACCTTTTCCTTTGACGATTGTCCAAACCTCATTCTCACCTTTGACAAGAGAGGTCTCGAACGTATGACCTTTACGAATACTAATACGAGTGGTCATGTATTCGTAAAGTCCATCCAGAATGGTCTCAAGAGTTCGTGCTGTTCCCCAGCTCTCTTCCACATACCGGACCCTCTCTTCCTCTTCCCCTAGTAAATGCTTAATTCGTGGACTTTTTTGCTTATCTGCGACGAGTATCCCATCAGGACTTGCTGCGATAATAGCATCCTGGACGCCGATGACCTTTATTGGAATATCCAATTCATTTATCACGTGAGTGTTGATCGATTCTTCGCATGATCGCCCATTCCCCGTGACAACTGTTCCCATCTCTTCTGTCAACGTATTCCATGTCCCTAAGTCTTTCCAAAATCCTTCATAAGCCATGGCGACGACATGGTCCGCCTTTTCTACAACTTCATAATCGAAACTGTTCTTGGGAATCTGGGAGTATTTTTTGACCAGCTCCTCATAATGAATCGGCAGCCCCATATCTACTAATAAAGAGATCATGTACTCCAGTTTGAAGGCGAACACACCGCTGTTCCATAAGCCACCCTGATCGATAAGCTTCTCTGCGACCTCTTCGGTTGGTTTCTCTTTAAAATGTCCCACCTTAATCAATTCTGAAGAGGCGGAAGATTGAGGAACGATATATCCATACTTTGAAGAAGGATAAGTAGGAGTGACACCGACCAATCCGATATCGGCGCCCGAGCTCTCAAGTGCTTGCTCCAGCTCCGACACCTTCGTGAAGAAATGGTCCTCCACATAAGGATCGACAGGAAGGACACCAATGATTGAGTTTAAGCTCTCTCCTTCAATGGAATACAAGTAGGAAGCAGATAGAGCGATCGCAGCGAACGTATCTCTCCGCTCAGGCTCAAGGATCAACGTCGCTTGGTGCCCCAGTTGATGCTCAAGAATTTCCACTTGATGGCTGCCAGCCGCAATCAGGGTATCTCCGTCCAAGCTTACCTGCTTGATTTGACGCCACACGCGCTGCACCATCGACTCCAGGCACCCTTTTTCATCCTTCAGAACCCTTAAGAACTGCTTGGACCTTGCACCGTTGGACAACGGCCACAGTCTCTTTCCTGCGCCTCCTGATAAGAGTACAAGCTTCATAGCACAACCTCCTTCACACCTGATAAAACATTGGGACGACCGATAGAATAATAGTTTACTTTCCCTTCCTCTGCTTCGACTAAGGAAAAACAATTTCTTCCGTCAAATACATTTGGACTTTTCATCAGAGAGGGGAGTTTTTTTAAAGGTAGCTGCTTGATTTCATCCCACTCTGTCAGAATAAATACGATATCAGCTCCTTCAACGGCAGATTCCCATGTGTTTTTATAAGAGATAGATGATGGGAGAATACCTTTCGCCTTATCTACAGCTACGGGATCATAAGCACGGATATTCGCTCCATAACGGACCAACTGATGAGCAATAGCAATAGAGGGGGCCTCCCGCATATCATCAGTATTTGGTTTAAAGGAGAGCCCCAGCAACGCTACCTCCAGCCCCTCCAAGTGACCGATATACTTAAGAGCCTTTTCGACAAGGAGGTTCTGCTGCTTCGTATTCACTTGAATAACCGACTCTAACAAGCGAAACGGATAATCATAATCACCAGCGATTTGTACCAAGGCTGTTGTATCCTTTGGAAAACACGATCCGCCGTAACCAATCCCTGCCCTCAGGAAGGACGGTCCAATTCTTTTGTCTTTTCCCATCCCTTCCGCCACATCGTCCACATTTGCCTCTACCTTCTCGCAGATGGCAGCAATCTCATTAATAAAACTAATCTTTGTCGCCAGAAAAGCATTCGAAGCATATTTAATCAATTCCGCACTACGGATATCTGTCGCATAAATCGGAATTCCGAATGGACGGTACATGCTTCTCAAAACGTCATGTACTTCCTGATTTTCTGCTCCCAGCACAATCCGATCCCCCTCAAGACAATCCTTAATCGCAGTGCCTTCCCTAAGAAATTCAGGGTTGGACGCCATTTGAACCGTTACATCATGGTGAAGGTGTCTATCAATTAAGGATTTTACATAGTGGTTGGTACCGACAGGGACTGTGCTTTTAATGACTAAAATAATATTGTGGTTTACATAGGAAGCAAGATCCATCACTACCGATTCAATAAAACTCAAATCAGCAGAACCATCCGGACGTTGAGGTGTACCAACAGCAACCATAACGATGTCTGACTCGGTATAGGCCTTCTCTTTATCCGTTGTGAACAACAACCGGCCTGCCTCCACGTTCCTTACCATCCATTCTTCAATCCCAGGTTCGTAAATAGGAGAAATTCCGTTGCGCATCTGCTGCACCTTGTCTTCATCTATATCCAATCCGATGACCCTGTGGCCCATTTCAGCGAGGCATACCCCTGTCACCAGACCGACATACCCTGATCCGACTACGGTTATCTTCATTGTGCCCGCCCCCTTTCCTCAGACAGTTCGGATAAAAATTTGGTTACAGAATCCACGAGCACCTTCGAGCCAAAGGGGTAGCTGTCAAAGACCTTTTCTCCGATTGACTGGATGGTAACTCCAAGCTGGTTCATGTCATAAACACCAGCAACAAAATTGCGCTTCAAGAAAACGTTTGTAATATCAAGTTGATGGTTATCCACATGCTCCCCATATTTCTTCTGACGAGGAACCACAATGACTTTCTTTTTATTTTCGATACCCTCGAGAATGGAGCTCGTTCCAGCATGAGTGATGATGATGCTAGCTTTACGAAAATACTTCACAATCTCATGGGAAGGTAAAAAGTCAAAAGAAGCATAATTCTTCGGTACATAAGTGCTGTATCCACGTTGAGCAATGATTTCATCGGTAATAAAATCATTTTCAATGAGCCGATCCAGTTCAATTAACAAGCGATCAAAAGGAAATTTCTGAGTACCTACTGTCACAAAAATCAAAAAATCTTCCCCCTATACTCAGCTTTAGGATAATACTTCTGTAACTCCTCCCATTGGATATAAAATTTGTCTGAAAATCGGTACAGGATTTTCCCGGTCAGCGTAGGAGATGTAATATTTGCGAAACTCTCAATGTAAACCACTTTCCTCCCAAACAGCTTCGCAAAAAGACAGAGGGGAACTGTGGCTCCAGCTCCAGTTGAAATGATGACATCCGGATTCTCAATGCGAAATATTTGAAAGGACCGGTAAAAGTTCATCATAGATGTAAGGAAAAACGACCACTTCCGTCTCTCCTGCTGCTCTAAGAAATGGACATGTATTTCCGAGTGCATCGCATCTGAAATCTTGTTTTGTTCTGTGACGATAAAACAATCATAGGCAGATACACCTGACAACAGCTGCATCAGCTCGGAAAAATGCCCCCCTGTAGAACTGATAAGTCCTACTTTCAGTGGCTCCTTCATGTAACACACCCCTCCAACATGTTCTTTATAACGAACTATACTTTATACCAACTTCCCTTTGTCAGGGACCGACAACGACTCATACGTTTGATAGATCTCCCTGCCAACTTTTCTAGTATTGAACTTCTCCTTCACCCAGCGCCTCCCATTCGAACCAAGCTCTCTCAGCTTACCTTCTTCATCGACAACGGATAGTATCGCGGCCGTTAATGCTTCCGGGGACCCGGAAGGTGCGATGACCCCACAGTTACCGTTTTCAATAATTTCAGGAGCTCCTCCTGAATCTGCGACAATTACCGGCGTCTCCATGGCCAGAGCCTCGATAATCACCCTGCCGAACGGCTCTTCTTCTGAATAGCTGATGAAGATATCCAAAGATTTCATGATATTTGGAATATCTTCACGGTGTCCGAGGAAACAGACATGGTTCTGCAGTTCTCTCTCCTTCACCATCTGCTTTAATTGCTTTATATAATCATCACTTGCAAACAGCGCGCCTCCAACTATGACCACCCTTACATGCGGAGCTTGACGGATCACCTTCGGAAGAGCTTCAATGAGGTGATGGTATCCCTTCCATGCTGTCATTCTCCCAACCATGCCGATTAGAACCGCCTCTTGCGGTATATTTAACTCCGCTCTGATACTCCCTTTTGTGTGCTCTAATTGGTACTCCGAAAAGTCGACCCCGTTATAAACGATGCTCCCCTTCTTCCGAAATACATCCTCAGAGAATTGATGAGCAACCGCTCTTGAAATAGCTATAATATGATCAGCAAAGTAAGGCATGACCTTCTTGAAAAGGAGACTGTCATGGAGATCACGGACATGCCAGACTGTCTTTTTCCCCGCCATCTTCCCTGCAATCAAACCATAAACTGCACTTCTATATGTATTGGTGTGTACAACGTCGATGTGTTTTTTTATATAGAAGGTCAACCGATATAAATCTCTAAAAAATGATAAACCATTCATTGGACGCTTCACAATATTCAAGCTGCTCATCGAATGTGGGGCAATGGTGACAGATGGATGATGGTAAACTTTTTCTCTCAGGGGACTTTCATTCGGAACGATTAGATGCGGATGGATGGACTCCTTATCAATCTCCTTGATTAAGTAGTACAAACTGAATTCTGCGCCGCCCATTTCCTCTGCGTGATCAAGATAAGCGACTTGCAGCGGCTGTTGCATGGTTTTCCTCACCTCGTATTTTCATGGTCATACTGGATTTATTCTTTATACTTATTGCTTGATTGACCTGCGCAACCCATCTGCTGATCATCATAAAACTCCAAAGGAAATTATAGATATCGAAGGATAAAACTTTACCTTCCTTAGCTTTTTGGAACAGCGAGGTAACCATAGAAACATCTACGTAGGACAGCATCGGATTTTTGTTATCGAGGATTTCACTTTCGATCCATTCCACAACATTCGGGTTACTCATCACCTTTTTGATTGGCGGAAGGAACACATTCTTTGGTCGGTATATATATGACTCAGGCAAATAACGAGCGAGCATCTTTTTCAAAACGTATTTTTGTTCTCCATCCTTAAACTTCTCTTCTATCGGCACCCTTGACCCGATTTTAACCATTTCTGTGTCAAGGAATGGATATAGAGTCTGGGTTCCATTCACATGTAACGGATCATGAATCTTTGCACCCGACAACGCGCCTGATCTAAGGGAGACTCTTAAAGCAGCAATCTGCTCATTCTCCGAGAGTCCTTCCAATTCCTGAACTGAACGAATATAAAAGGATTCAAGCAATTTATGTCGTGCAGATTTACTCATATGAAAAGCTACGCCGTCCAAGCAGTTATTCATCATGATCATTGCATAATACATAGGAGCATCGGTGCTTTTCTTAAATGCTCTTAAAGGGGTACCTATATTTGGATCGCTCTCAAACACCTTCATCCACTCATATACTGGACTTGCCAACTTCCGAATAGAAGGTGGTAATCGGTACACCTTCTCCCAATTTTTCACGTCCTGGTGTTTTGTGAACAATTGGTCAGCGCCTGTTCCATCGATAGCTACAGAAAAAGGTGATCTTGTAAGGCTTTGGGAAATCATCAGTCGAGACTGAAGGGTGCCTTGGTCCGAATAAGGAAAAGAATAATCTTTACCTATATTTTCAAGAACATCGGTAAGTTTGTGTTCATCAAACATCATTTGATGAAAAGGCAATCCGATATAATCCGCCACTCTTTTTGCGAACTTGGCTTCTTGATCATCATCTCCAAAAGAGTAATTTTCTAGTGTCACATCACTCCGACCATGCTCTTTCAGCTTAGCAGCGATTAAGGCAGAATCCACTCCTCCACTGAAAAAGACTTTAGATCCTCCAGGGATAGTACCCAATATTTCTTCAAGTCTTTGGTCGATTTGCTTTGAAGCTGAAAAATAGTTTGATTCATCCCTCCCCCTCTTCTCCCCACAATAACGGACTGACTTTTCAACTCCTGAATATACCAACTTATGCATTGGAGGAATTCGGTACACTTCTTCATAAACAGATAAATTAGAAGGAAGGCACCCAGTTTCCAAATAGTGAAAGATTGAAATATCATTCAACTTACTTTTCGCAAACCTTGCAAGCAACCTTTGATCGTTAGAAGCATATAACGTCTGATTAGTCTCGTAATAATAGACTTGCTCAGGTGTAGAAAAAGGAACCTGAATAGTCACATACCTTTCATTTTTAGATAAGCGTATTTCCACTCCATTAGGCCTCTGCCCTTTCCATTCAGGGTTCCATGAATTACTTAACGTCAAGCGAATCTCCTTTTCGGAGTCCTGCATAGTAAACATCTGCTTATTTGAGTTTCCGATCATAGCAAGAGCTGTAATATGCTGTTTAAAATCGAAGTATAAATACTCAATATCTTTATGAAGCCAGCAGCTATGAACATCAACATGTTCTTTCCATTCCAAGAAGCCTTTTTGACTACCACTATATATACAATAAAACAATACGATCCCTCCTTTACTATGCTCGTTTATTTATTGGAGGTGAATTGTCGGTATCCCGTGCCTTAAATAAACGAGACATCTTCGTTCTCCCCCTGCCAACATTCAAGACCAATCCAGCAAATCCAAAAGCGATGAACCCCACCATCACTTGAACAGCAAGCCCCAGGACTCCTTCCAGCGTCAATACTGGAAGCAGACAAAAAACCATAAATAGAGATGCGGTCATCACTCTCCCCGAACGGGCCCATGGTATTGGAAGTCGGAACACAGTTCTTCCGAGAAGTACACTTACCGTCATGGCTGACCCGTAGGATAAAAGGGAGGCAATCGCAGCCCCTTTCGCACCTGCGACAGGAATAAAGAAATAATTCAAGATTAGATTCAGGAAAGCTCCTAGTACCACCGGCCATACTTGTAAACGCGTCCGTTTACTCAGAGTAAACGGAAGGTCGAAATAAGATTCCTTCATACCATTTAACAAGACAGCTGGCACAATCCAAGGTATCAACAGGGCGGCAGCGTTTTGGTATGCTTCCCCGAAGAAGACACTGCTGATGTTCGGTGCCAATAAAACAATCCCAAGGGAAGACGGAACAGCGATGATCAACAACAATTCAAACGTCTTCTTCATTTGATCGTACGTACTTTCTAAAGAGCTACTTTCAAACTTGCGGATGATGATGGGAGAAGATGCGGAGACGATGACGCTGATAATGACAAGCAATGTCTGTTGAATAAAATCGTACGGAACGGCATAGAGTCCCACTTCCTTTTCACCTATCATCCAGCCCAGCATCAAACGATCCATACCATAAATGACCATCGCCATTGCAAACGTAGCTGTTAGAGGCAATCCATACTGAAGCAATTCTTTCACAAGCGTCACATTCACTTTTCGGAGACGAACTCTCCCCCATTGTTTCTTATGAACGAACAGAATAGGAAGGACGTTCCCAACGAAAAGACCAATCAACAAGCCATATGCACTAAAACCATAGAGTACAAGGACAACACCAACAATCAATGATATTACAGCCCTGGCCATGGAAAGAATTCCGAAAGTCACAGGAGCAAGCTGTGCTCGTAGAATGGACAAATTCATTTCGAACCAATTGGTAACAAACATGAACATGAGGCCGATTATCCATATAAAGCCTGCCTCCATAAACTGACTTCCTACAATAAAGGCCACCCCATATATAAGGGATACAAATGACATCAATACGACATAAGAAACCAGAATAGTGCTCAAGAACTGCTCCATGTGCTCTTCTATGTAATTTGAATAGAAGCGAAACGCACCAAGTCTCAACCATTGGAACGATATGATTCCGGCCATCTTCGCTACGATAAGCACTAACGCATAGATTCCATACTCTTCTGGAAGAAGCAAACGTGTGTAAATATATAGAGCGGAAAAATTTATTAAGCCCGGGATACCCCTGGCCAAAAAGTACATGATGGTGTGACGTGCTAGCACGATGGTCTCCCTTCAAATTAAGATAAATTGTATTTTTTACATTATAAAGAACTATTTGTGCTTAATAGAGAATACCTTTTGAGATAGTATAACACCTCTTCAACAAAATACAATACTCACTTACAATAATTAACATAATATTTAAAGGTGTCTTATACAAACGAACGTATTATCAGTTTTAGTAAACACTTTTTATCTTGTATTTCATCATAATCGTTCTTTTTGAAGAACGCAATACATTTTTCTGAATTTTTTAACTTTATACAAAACCTTATATATACTCAATATTTTGGGTTTATAAAACAAACTTCCATGAAAAAAAGTCTCTTAGAGTTTGATGACTCATTAGAAGCTTTTTTCATGGAAGTTCAATAATTCCGGACCTATGTTACTAATTAAAAAGCTTCCCGGGCTAAGAGGGAAGCGGGAGTGTATCTATTAGCCTATGAATAATCAAAGGGGGGGTGGTCATACATTAGATAACACCTGTATACGGCGGTGAGGTTTCCTTTATATCCAGAATAGCAAACGACTTTTCTACAATCCTTAAGCATTAATATTCTGTTGTCGTTATGAGGATCATACTTAAAAAGTATGGGTGTTTTTAAAACCCCCATACTTTTTACACGGTTTTCCTCTCAATCAACCTCGTTGATATTTCCTGATGTGTGTTATGTTCTGTGTCTAATGATTGCAGAAAGAGCTTCTGACCAATTTTTTCTAGAGGGATTTCAATTGTAGTAATGTCCATAAATTTAGCGATAGGCTGATTATCGAACCCTATGATCGCCAATTGACCGGGGATCGATATCTGCTCTTTTTCACAACAGGTGACGATTCCAGCCGCTATCTGGTCGCTGGTAACAAGTAAAGCTGTAGGCGGAACCGGTAATTCTCTTAACTCTTGAACGATTTGTATACCGTCCTCAAAGTACAGGCTTTGGCTGAAAATATAATCCGGATTAATGGTGAAGTTATGTTGGTCATGAAAATCTTTGTAGGCTTTTTCCCTCTGCTTGCTATTTGTTCCAGTCATTCTGCCTACACAGTAACCGATTTTGTCATATCCTTTATCATATAAGTAGGCGAGTGCTTTAGAAAAACTCTCATAATGATCTACAAACGTAGAGGAAACTCCCTCCTCCTTAATATCTTCACACAATACAATAGGTCCGTAGCATAAATACTTTGAAATCATGGACCACTCACAAACCCTTGAACAAATAATCAGAGCGTCAATTTGTTTATGCTTTAACATGTCCATCGCTTCTACCTCTTTACCAGGGTCATAATTGGTTTGAAATAGGATGAGTTTATAGTTATTGTTCAGGGCCTCTTGTGCAATACCTTTCAGTAACCTCCCGAAATATGGATGATCTGTAAAAGGCACGACAACTCCGATAAGGAAGGTTTTCCCGGTACTTAAATGAACGGCATTGATGTTCTTCTGATAATTATGTAACTCAATGGCTCTCCTTACAGCTTCTCTCTTCTCATCACTGACGTAAGGGTGGTTGTTGATCACACGGGATACTGTTGTGGTAGAAACACCTGAGGATTCAGCTATGTCCCTGATATTCGGCATTTTTATCAGCTTCCTTTTATTCATTCAAGGATTCACTAAAACAGACCAAGTTTCGATCAAATACTCAGTAATCCAGTTCATCATATATTATTGTCTCACCAGTCTCTGCGGAACGATATACAGCGTCAATTATTTTCGTGACTACATAGGCTTGGTAGGGAGTTACAACCGGGTCTTTTTCTTCTATGAGAGCATCTATCCACTGCCCAATTTCCTTGTCTGCATCTGTTATAAGCGATGAAGGAGTATAGGCAATACTTGAGTGATTGTCGATCGTTTTCTCATAGAGCTCTCCATACATGTCCCCATGGAAGATTAATTCATCTCGGTTAGCAGCTTTATTTCTCTGCATCACTGCACCGCCTTTTGTGCCGGACAATGTTGTCATAGCTTCCCTATCGTCCAAGGTATGAAGCGCCCAGGCCGATTCTAAGTGAATAACGGATCCGTTCTTCATTTTGATAAATGCCAAAGCTGACTCTTCTACGTCAAAAGTTTCTGGATCCCAGGGACCAAACAAATTCGCTTGGTTTTGATCTTTCAATTTGTTGAATGTTACACCTGTAACCGAATCCACCTCATAGTTATTCATACACCACAGGGCCAGATCCAGTGCATGCGTCCCAATATCAATCAGAGAACCTCCCCCCTGCAATTCCTTATTCATAAATACCCCCCAGGTGGGGACACCTCGTCTACGGACAGCGTGGGCTTTTGCGGCGTAGATCTCCCCTAAATCTCCATGGTCACAAGCCTTTTTTAATAGTAATGAATCCTTCCGGAAACGATTTTGGTAACCAATCGTCAATTTTTTACCTGTTTTTTCAGAAACCTCTAACATCCGTTTCGCTTCTTTAGTGTTGATTGCCATGGGCTTTTCACACATGACATGTTTACCTGCTTCCAATGACGCAACGGTCATTTCCGAATGGAAACAATTAGGGGTACAGATGAAAATCATGTCAATGCTCTCGTCTTGCAGCAAGTCCTGATAATTCTTATACAAATCCGGCTGTTTCACATGAAATTTTTCTGCTAACTTTTGTGCTTTATCGAGGTGGCGATTACAAAAACTCACCACCTCCACTTTTTCTTTCAATTTCATCAAAGCGGGCATATACTTTTGTTCCGCAATGGATCCGCACCCTATGATGCCGGCTTTTAGTTTTCTCATGACTTTCCTCCCGCCTGGGCGTTTTTGTAGAAGGCTTCCTTCCCTAATCTCATATTAACTTCGCTTCACACGACGCTGTCTCCTGCTGCTGCGTGTTAGTTGACCGATATAAACACTAGGACCGAACGCTAGAGTTAAGAGGCATTTCTCCTATTCGAAGATTCCCGACTATGTCTCCAATTGCAAACTCACCTCTGATATCAACCCACACGTCTGCCCTCCTGCCTCAACTGAAGTGGTGCTTCCTCTCCTCCAAAAAAGAAAGGTGTCCATGATTTATGTTACGCACCTCCCTTTAACGAATGATAGGAACGGCAGCGTTGATGATGAATTTTCTTGAAATAACCTATTTCAAAAGACGCAGAATGACTACAAAAATGACACGGAACAGATAATCTGGTTTTCACTACATGTGGTACATAAAAAAAAGAAATGCCCTTCTTGATATGTGTAGAACATACAAAAACCATCGCTATTCTCCTTTACCCTGTCCACTTAAATCAAATAGAAACTCTTTCCTTATTCAACTCTTCTTCCGAAGCCTGTGTATCATCAGCCTCCCGATCGTTAAAAAAGAATAGAAACACAAGAGCAACAACAAGGGCTATCATCGAGGGGTATATCCAAAAAGTACTCCATTGTGAAAGGGCTTCTGGTCCTTCCCTTGTGACGGTGTTATTGTACAGGACTCCGGATACTGCCCCACCAATAAACATTCCAATACCTTGCGTAAACATAATCAGCATGCCTTGAGCCTGACTTTTCATTTCTTCTCCCGCTTTTTTCTCGGTGTAAATATAACCGCTTACAAAAAAGAAATCCCAACAAAGGCCGTGCAGAGCAATGCCAGCCAGAACTAAAGGGATGAATGTTTCAGCTGCTCCAAAAGAAAAAAGAAGATTCCTAAGCATGTGCGCTGAAATTCCAATTATAAACATGTATTTGAAACCCAACCGGCGGAAAAACAAAGGCATTAATAGTAAGAACAATACTTCAGATACTTGGCCAATGGTCAATACAGAAGCTACACTGTCCACTTTTAGTGTACCAAGCAGAACAGAAGCATACGATTGATAGGCTGCCTTGGGGATAAATAAGATCACCGTACCTAAAATGAAGAGAAGAAAATACTTGTTTTTCAATAAGGAAAAAGCATCTATACAGAAAATGTCCCGCAACGAAAGCGGCTTTCCCTTAGCAAGAGGCGGCGTATGTGGCAGCGTAAAACTATAGAACCCTAAAAAAGCTGAGACTGCTCCACCAATTTGAATGGAGACAGGACTATCTGAATATCCGAGAATGCCAATGAGAAGTCCTGCTGTAATAAACCCAATAGTTCCACACACACGGATCAGTGGAAATTTTTTCGTTGTATCTTTAATGTTCTGGAAACTGATATTGTTGGTCAACGAGTATGTAGGGTTAAAGCAAAGCATATAGCAGAACATTAATAGTAAGAAAACAGACGCATTTCCCGAATATATGTGCTGGGGCATCGTCCATAACACAACAGCCCCTACCAGGTTAATGACGCCTAAAACCTTTTGTGAAGAAAAGAATCGGTCCGTGACCATGCCTAAAATAATCGGAGAGATGATAGCCGCAATTCCTCCTACCGAAAAAGCCGCTCCTACTATAGATCCCAATCCATGCCTGCTTAGAATTAAACCAATGGTGGCAAACCAGGATCCAAGCACAAAGTATTGTAAAAACATCATCGTTGATAAACGAGGAATAACCCAAGCACCTTGATACATAACTCCACTCCCTTGCGGTTATCATTAGATGGACATAGAGAAGCCATTTACTCTAGGAGCAAGATGGCTTTCTCTATGCACATGATTTATTTTGCCCAGAGTTTCAAGCCAAGCAATTTCTTACCTAGATCACTTAGCTCAGCTTTCTCATACTTTTCCTGCTCCCAGTTACGTGGGTCACCTGGGAATGCATCCCCTTTTGGAGGAATCCTATCACGCCATGACACAATCCGCTCTTGGCGGAGTTCTTCATTGTCTTCTTGAGACGGAAACATAGAAATATACTGGGCAATTCTTGGTCTATCAGCAAAGTTCGGACGAATTCCATGAGGCTGCATAGAATTAAAAATAAGAAGGTCCCCTGCATTTTGGGTGATTTTCGTCGTTTCATATCCAGATGTATCAGGATGATAGGGGTCACGATCACTCGGCTGTGTTTTAACCCACTCAGGGAATTCACGATATAGCTCTGGGATACATTGAAAGCCTCCCATTTCTTTTTTTGTATCCACTAAGGATAAAACGCCTTGTACATTCTGAGGAAGCGGTTCTTGGCTGGTATCGATATCCCAGTGAATGAATCCTCCGTTATCATTTTTGTCTTTCTTCGGCATATTTAAGTTACAACGGTCAATACTGTTCCAAAGTTCTTCCATCCCCCATATATCTACAAAAGCGTTGTAAACTCGAGGATGCATCCGGTTATCCCATAAATATTGGTGGTTATACAACTCGACCATTCCTGTACCTTTCAACTCTTCCATTTTCATCTCTGCCCGTGGAGAGGTATACCATGTATCCTGGTCATCAGGGTCTTTTTCTTCAAACTCCCAGATCAAATTGCGAAGACGTTCGATATTTTCCTGAGGTACAGCATTCCGAATAATGACATAGCCGTTTCTCTTCCAAAACTTCCAATCCTCTTCACTCAATACGCGTAAAGGTTCGTTGTTGTGCCGCTCGTTCAAAGACTGCGTGATCTTCAGTGAATCATGATTCCCCTTGTTTTTCACTTGTTTACTCATTCTTCATCCATCCTTCCATTTCATTAACTTCAATTATTGAGAATGCTTACAACGCTATGAGTACAAGGTATTTTATGAAACGGGTTTCATGTCAAGGGATAATTCTAAAAATTGGAATAAAACGAAAATATAATAATTAAACCACCCATTCGTTATCAAACGAATAGATGGCTGTTTGGCCTTCACATATGGGTTCATTACAGACTTGATGTAGCTATTCTTCTTCATTCACTCCAAGCGTCATGCCGCCATCTACCACAATTTCCGTTCCGGTACAGTAGGAACTTTCATCAGAGGCTAGAAAGGCAGCTACGCGGGCAATTTCAACCGGCTGCCCGATACGCCCAAGGGGGACCGAATCATAAAACGAAGGAACTCCCTGCCCCTGGGTAGCCATTTCCGTCTCAATACCGCCGGGATGAATCATATTCACCCGGATTCCCTTCTTACCGAGCTCAATCGCTGCCGCTTTGGACATTGCGACCACCGATGCTTTCGTCGCGGCATACGCCGATGACTTGGCAATCGGAGAAAACGAGGAAATAGATAAATTGTTGATGATAGAACCTTTTCTCTGTTTTTCCATTTGAGGCGTAACAGCCTTCATTCCTCGAAAGACACCAAGCTGATTCACATCAATCATTTGCTGGTATTCATCCATCGTAATCTCTTCAAATGGTTTGCGGATCAAGACACCTGCGTTATTGATGAGAACGTCAATAGCTCCGAACTTCCCTACGATCTCTTCTACGGCCCCGTCCCAATCCGAATCTTTCGTAACATCCAGTTTTACGGGATAGGCCTCATCGAATTCGTTTGCTGTTGCTTGAGCATCTTCCCATTTCCTTGCGCCTACAATCACCTTTGCCCCAAGAGAGGCAAGGTGCTCCGCCATCGCTTTTCCCTGTCCGCGATTGGCTCCCGTGATCAAAATGACTTGGTTCGTTAAGTCAGCCATGTATATACCTCCATGTGTTCTTTTATGATTCAGGCTTTAACTCCAGCTTTATTCTTATACGTAAAAACCTGATTATACGGACAGAAGTGGTTCTTGTCTAATCACCTATTCTCATTCAAGAATTATTGCCCCTGTGGCTTAATCATTTCCCACACTCCAGAGGCATACCAATCAAAAATAAGCTGGAGACGGTCATATCCGTCCCCAGCTTATCCTCGCATATATATTTATCGTGAACAATGATGATCAATGCGCCATCATTTCATGAGCGATCTCCTGGCCATCCAGGTCTGATGGATAATACGTCGGCCAGTTTGTCACTTCGTCCAATAGAGCTTCACGGTCATCTCCCCAGTAGAGGTGGTAGTGGTCCGCATCAGTTGGAGTGATACTGTGATCGCTGAATTGGATGTATTGAGGAAGATCCCCATCCTCTTCCGTTAACTCATAAATATAACGGACCCCTCTATTGCCAGCTTCATAGGTAAGGATTTCATAACCATCATAGGTATATGTCCCCGACGACTTTTCTCCATTTTCGAAGAACGTTACGTCATTTCCCTCAAAAATAATGCGTTCCACATCGGTTTCGTAACCGATCTTATAGTACTCTTTATATTCTTCTGCTGTCATATCTCCGTCATTCTCAGCCTTATGAGCAAACACTTCATCAAGTGTTCCGTCCTGAAGGTATGGATATACAGACTGCCAGTCTCCTTCCCAGTCTGTCAGTTCACGATCCTTCACCTGCTCATCTTCAAAGTACCCATCATAAATCTGCTGGGCTTCTTCGTCATCCGCATGGCCATGGTTATGGTTGTGTTCGCTGTGTTCTTCTGATTCAGAAGATTCCTCTGAATCAGATGGTTCTCCGGATAACCCTTCTGTCAATACTTCTAAATTCCGCTTCATGAGAGTGAAATAATCTTCTTCATTGTTTATATCTTCTTCCGTCAACACAGACAAATTATGAAGACGCAGAGCTTCTGCCCCAATTTCTTTTCTAACGATGTCCGCAACTTTAGGCGTGACATTCTGCTCAAAGAATACGTGTTTGATGTTATGCTGTTCAGCCGTTTTAATGATTTCTTCCAAATCTTTTTGAGAAGGTTCATTGGTTGGACTTAAACCAGAAACAGAAACCTGCTCGACGCCGTAGGATTGTTCCCAATATCCATAAGCGGCATGAGACACGATGAATTTATTCTTTGGTGCTGTTTCCAGCTGATCGTGAAATTCCTGATCCAGACCTTCAAGGTTGCTTTTTAGTTCCTGGAAGTTTTCATTATAGGTATCTTCCTGCTCAGGATTCAGTTCAACCAGTGTATCTTTAATATTCTCAGCTACCTGAATAGAAAGGATAGGATCAAGCCAGACGTGCGGGTCCTGGTCCCCGTGGTTATGTCCAGCGTGTTCATCTTCATGGCTGCTTCCTTCTTCCTCCTCATGAGCATGTTCGCCCTCATGATTTTCTTCTTCTTCATGAGCATGTTCATCCTCGTGAGTTCCTTCTTCTTCCTCATGGTTATGAGCATGCTCTTTTAATTCAATCCCCTTGGATGCTTCCAGAATTTTCACATCTTCAGATTTGATAGAGTCTGAAATTTTTTCGGCATAGGGTTCTAACCCGGCACCGTTGTAAATAAATGCGTCTGCTTCTGCCATTTCAATCATTTCTTTTGATGTTGGTTCATATGTGTGAGGGTCTGAACCCGGAGGCAGAATTGATTGCACATCCGCCTGCTCCCCTGTAATCTGCTCGGCAAAATACTGAAGAGGATAAACCGTCGTATAAATACTCAACGCTTCACTTGAACCATCGGACTGTTCTCCTTCTTCACTATTGCTTGATTCTTCTTCTCCACATGCTGTAAGTACGAATATGAAAGCAAATAAACTCACTACGCCTATTATTTTTTTTAACATATTTTCTCCTCCTTATTTCCTAAATCATTCTATCGTAATGATTACGAATTGTAAACAGTAATCATTACGATGATTCCCAAAAAATAAAGCCGGTTTATTCCAACCGGCTTAGTGACATTGTGGACATTCTCCATAAATCTCAAATTTATGATGTTCGATTTGATAACCCTGCAGCTTTTCTATTACGTTCATAGGACAGAACTCAACCTCTTTCTTACTCCCACAGCTGTTACAAATGAAATGGTGATGATGCTCATTAGAATAGCATGCAAGTCGGAAATGTTTTTCTCCATGAAGCACAGTCGCTTCTAACATTTCTTCATCCGTTAAAAGATATAAATTTCTATAGATCGTATCATAACTCACACTGGGAAAGTCCTGTTGAATCATTCTCAACACATCTTTCGCTGCTATATATTGATCCTGACTAACAAAAATCTCAAGCATACGTTCTCTCTGCTTTGTATGTTTGTACCCTTTTTCTTTTAACAATTGGATAGCTGTATTCAAATTCATCATTCTTCACCCCTTACCCACATTTGTGTGCTGATCGAATTAGAAATCATAGATGATGCCCACATCTATTACAATACGTCACAGACAAATCACTCAGCCATTACGATTAGCACGCGTTGTATACCTGATTAATAGAAAGAACACCCAGTTCATAGTCATTACTATTTAATTTATATTAATTTTAAAGGAGAAATATAAGCGATTCAAGAATATTTCCCCCTCGATATCATCGCACCAATCACAATCCAGGAAAGCTTCAAGCGGGACGTTGTGTAAGGAAAGGAAACCACAACCTATCTAAGGGTGTAATCCTTTTTTGTTTTCTCAACCAGTAAAAGCTGGTAGTGGATCATGGAGGTCATGCCAGTCCCATTCCATTTCTTCGTCGGTCAGCAGGCAGTGATCAAGTCCTTTGATGATTTCCTCTTTATTCATTTTTATACCAATAAATACCAATTCCGTCATGCGGTCTCCATACTTATCATCCCATCGTTCAGCTAACTCTGGTTCTTCTTTCAAAATCTCTTCCCGTTCTTGTTCTGGGTACGTAGCTATCCAGTCTCCGACTCCTTGGATAGCGAGAGAAGTTCCAGCCTGAGATAATAACCCAGACGTGTCATTTCTCGAAGCCAGCCAGAAGAATCCTTTGGATCGAACGATTCCTTCCGGCCAATTCTCCAGCCAATTCATCCAGCGCTCCGGGTGAAATGGCCTCTTCCTCCGATAAACAAAAGAGCCAATCCCGTATTCTTCGCTTTCCGGGACATGTTCTTCATTTAGTTCTTTCATCCATCCTGCTCCCTGACTTGCTTGTTCAAAATCAAATAAACCTGTATTTAAAACTTCATGGAGAGGCACTTGGCTGTAAGTCGTATCCACCACTTTGGCGTGAGGATTTAATTGTTTGATAACAGCCTTTAATTCCTCTCTATTGACTTCTTCTACTAAATCGATTTTATTCAACAGAATAACGTTCGCAAATTCAATTTGGTCGATCAATAGGTCGATCACTTCCCTAGCATCGTTTTCATCAGCCCCTTGATTACGGTCCAGTAAGTTTTCTCCTGATCCATAATCATCCCAGAAGCGATTGGCATCGACGACGGTTACCATAGTGTCTAATCGACAGTGGTTACCAAGGTTGATTCCCAGTTCTTCATCTTCATACGTAAAGCTCTGGGCAACGGGAATGGGTTCTGATATTCCGGTGGACTCAATAACGATATAATCGATGTCCAGGTTGGAAAGCTTTTCTACCTCCTTAATTAAATCGTCCCTCAGAGTACAGCAGATGCAGCCATTCTGTAATTCAACCAACTTTTCTTCTGTCCGGCTGAATCCACCTTGCTTGATCATATCTGCATCTATGTTGACTTCACTCATATCATTTACAATGACCGCGATTTTGAGGTCTTCTCTATTGTGCAACAAATGATTTAATAACGTCGTTTTTCCGGACCCTAAATAACCACTTAAAACGGTTACTGGTATCTTCTTTGACATCTTTTCTCCTCCTAAGCGGATGATACGGTTTAATCTACCGCTTTTCCAGCACCCTGCCATATTTTCATTTAAATTCAAGGGTAATAGTCAGCTGCACACGTTCTGGTATGCCTGCAGCCAATACCCTTGAAGTTCACCACCAATGATGATTTACTTATTCAGGCACATTCATACCCTTTTACTTACCAGCTTGCTTTTTTCACACCTGGAACCTGGCCTTTATGAGCATATTCCCTAAAAGCAATGCGGGACATTTTGAACTTCCTCATATAGCCGCGCGGTCTCCCGGTCACTTCACACCTGCCGGTCAAACGAGTAGGAGAAGAATCACGCGGAAGCTTCCTTAGGGCTTCGTAATCTCCTTTCGCTTTTAGTTCTCTTCGAAGATCAGCGTATTTCGCTACCATTTCTTGTCTCTTTTTTTCTTTTGCTACTTTTGATTTCTTAGCCATTTAAAATCAACCTTCCTTTTATAAGTAATGATTACGATTTAAAAATTAAAAAAATGATTTTCTTTATCTTCATAGATTGCACTGGCCTGTGTACTAGACTGTCCGAAGTATTTGCCTTTATAAGTTTTTGTAGGTCGATCCATTCGGGCGAGTACTAATTGACAAATTCTCCATCCCTCAATCAATTCGATTGGGGAACGGTTCGAATTAAACAATTCCAGAGTGATGCGTCCTTCAAACCCCGGGTCCACCCAGCCAGCATTCTGAACAAACAAACCCATCCTTCCAATGGAGCTTCTACCTTCTACGAAAGCGGTAAGATCATTGGGCAGCCGGACCCATTCTTTCGTAGTTGCAAGCACAAACGAATGAGGAGGGATCATGATGGATTCTCCCCGGCCGATATAAATATCACGATAAGGGGCTTTTTTCCTTACAGAAATACATCCTGTACTATGCTCATCCACTGTCATAAAGTGACTGCCCAACGTCAAGTCAATCGATGCAGGCTGAACATGTTCCGGAATGAATGGAGCAATTTCCAATTCCGCCTTCTCTACCTTATTCAATATAGTTTCACTGGATAATATCATGTCGGCACCTACTTTGTTCGATTAGGGTGATCTTACTTCCCACTGAAAAGGATCTTCCATCCCGGACCATTTTTCATTCATCTCTTCCGGGGTTAACAAGCACTCGTCCAACTCTTTGGTAATCGCTTTTCTGTCAAGTTCAACCCCTATAAAAACTAAATTAATCATACGATCGCCAAACTCCACATCCCAATCGTTCAAGACACCAGGGTTCTGCTTAATCGTGCGATCTTTCTGTTCTTTCGGCAGTGAAGCTACCCAGTACGAAACAGGCTCTAAAGAAACAGATGGGCCTGCCTGAGATAAAAGGAGCGCTATATCATTCCTTGTAGCACACCAGGTAATACCTTTAGCCCGGACAATCGATGCCGGCATCCGGCTGATCCAGTCGGAGAAGCGTTTGGAATGGAACGGGAGTCTTCTGTTGTACACAAACGATTGAATTCCATACTCTTCGGTTTCCGGGGTATGAGCTTCGGGACCTGCCATCAATTCCTTAAGCCAGCCAGCCGATTGACTTGCCTTCTCAAAATTAAAACGATGCGTATTTAGAATCTTTTCCGGATCAATTACACTAAACGTTGTTGGAATGATTTCAGCATCCGGCTGTAATGTCTTCACTACTTTTGTCAACGAATCCAGCTGCTCCTTCGTTACCATGTCACATTTATTCAGTAGAAGGACATCGCAAAACTCAATTTGGTCGATAAGCAGATCTGCAAGGTTTCGTTCGTCCTCTTCCCCTACGGCCTGTTTTCTGTCCAGCAGACGATCTCCGGATTCATAATCATGCCAAAACCGATATGCATCTACAACCGTAACCATCGTATCCAAACGGCAGAACTGGGTAAGATCAATGCCCAGCTCCTCATCGATATAAGAAAAAGTTTGAGCTACCGGCACAGGCTCACTGATTCCCGTTGATTCAATAACGATATAGTCAATGTCACCCGCCTTTGCAATCTTCTCCACTTCAATAAGTAAATCTTCTCTCAATGTACAGCAAATGCAGCCGTTGGACATCTCGACCAAATTTTCATCTATCCTGGAGAAATGCCCCTCTTTTTCTACTAAGTCGGCATCGATATTAATTTCACTCATATCATTGACGATAACAGCGATTTTCAGTCCATCCCGGTTGTTTAATATATGATTAAGCAGCGTGGTTTTCCCTGAACCTAAGTAACCACTCAAGACGGTGACAGGTATTTTCTTTTCCATTCAAATTCCTCCCTTGTTTTAATGGAACAAAGCAGACAAAAAGACCGCCAGGAGCAGCGTACTTATTACCGAAGTGGTCATCTGTTTCCCTAACACTTTAAATGCGTGCATCAAACCCATCTCCTTGTAAATGGAGAACAAAGTGACAAGACAGGAAGACAATGTAGAAGCCAAGTACACGACTACAAACACCTGCCACGTTTCAAGGGTATGAAGAAGTGCACCTTCTCCTTCATTCAGCACCATCATTCCATCTTTTCGGAAGATAGAAAAAATGACTCCCGGAGCTGCCTCTGCAGGTAATGAAAACAACGTCAGTAAAGGAGAGAAGAGAGCAGCCATAGCTTTCATAACTTCAAAAAATTCAAGCAGAGAAGCCACGATACAAATGACTATAAAAATAGGCATCGCCTGCTTTAAAAATTGTTTCATAATCCCCATTAATCGAAACTTCACCCCTCGCCATGTCACGGATTGCAAGTATGGAAGGGAAGGAACAGGCGCAAGAGAGACAGAACGCTTCTCCCAAATTCGAGTGTGCACCGCCCCTACTATAAACAATAGGAAAATATACGGAATAAACATAAGCGGATGACCAGCTGAACCGAATAACGATAAAGATGCACCGATTTGGTAGCTGCAAGCTGAACCAAAAGAAATCAAAGAAATACACGACGCTCTTGTACAACTGCTGCAGGTTCTGCTCTGCATAACAGCTACAACATTACACCCGAAACCAGTTAAAACAGGAATGAGGTCTCTCCCTGATAATCCAATCTTCATCAGCCATGGATTTAAAGCATAGGTGATATGTTCCTGGATACCGGTCTCTTCCGTTACCGCCACACTTAAACCGATAAGAAAAACCACTGGAAACGCCCATAAAAAAGAGTACCATCCAAGAGTTAATGCACCATAATTCCCTATCAATACGACTTGAATAAAATCCGGAGCATTGATGAGGCTTTCTTTCACAGGATTTAACCATGCCTTTTCGGATATAGGTTGAAGGTAACTGGAAAATAAATAGGCGGCAAAAACCGGACCTGCAAACATGCTGATAACCATAAATAAGGCAGAGACAGGCCCGACCAAAGGCTTAGCCAGTAGTTTTTCCAGCCAGTTGGTGGTTTCTCCTTCTACACCGGAGGGTAAAAAAGATAGTAAATTATTGTTCAATTCCCAAACAGAAGAAGTTTGAACAGCCTTTCCTATCTCCTGTTGTTCTTCATGACTCAGTGACCGGCTGTTACACCATACGACAGGAACATTCAACAATGTTCGGACATACTGTTTTTCTTCTTCATTTGGCTGATATTTATCGCTGTGTGTAGCGATCACCACCACGTTCTTCCCTCTTAATCCCAATTGCTCTTCCAACACGAGCAGGTCATCTTTAAGATTTGAAGCCTTTACGACCAATATGATCTTATTCAAATCTTTCATTTGATTTAATGCCATTCGGGTAGTGACGCTGTCATCTTTGAAACGAATACCTGGAGTATCAAAGATTTTCACCGTAGAATCGTCTTTCAGCGCCCCACTTGATATGGTTACAGTGGAACCCTTAACATTGGTTTCCACGCCCGTTTGATGGCCTGTCAGATGTCTGAACAAAGCTGTTTTCCCGACTGATTCAAGTCCTGCTAAAGCTACCGCTTCTAACGATTCGCTTTTCTGTTCGGTCAGCATTCACAACGCTCTCCACAATCAGAGAGGTCATCCAGATAAAAGCTTTCTTTTCTGTATAGATTCAGAATTTCCATATTTAAATTCAAACGGGAGCCGATTGCCTCGGCAACAACATGGTAACGTTGGCGGAACTTATAGATGAAGCAGAACACATGACTATCATGACGAAGTTCGGGCCCGCACAGGAATAAACCTTGACTCTTGGTAGATTCATCTTGATCATTTACTAAAGGTTTTCCATGTTTTCCGTTTTCGAATAAATGAGAAATCATAGAGGTGCTTCCTTTAAAACCTGTCGCTAAGATTGGCGCCGTATGTGAAGTTAATTGGTTTCCATCAGCCGTATTCACATAATACACACCATCGTCCTTAGCTACGGACTGGACCGTCTGCTCATATATTTTAATTCTTCCTTCAGGTATTGCTTCCCGCATCCGCTTAAATGTATAGGGAGATAAAACCGTGCTCGGGTCACTACTATCAATTTTCCATGTAGGCGTCTTTGCTAACAGACGAGAACTTTTCTTCATTTTATTCAGTTGATAAACGGCATCAAGTCCACTTTCATATCCACCGATTACAATATACTCATCTGCTTTCATATCCTCCCAGGAATGAACATGACTGTTATGAGTACATAGTTCTGCACCAGGAAACGTCTCTTGATTCGGATATTGATACTCCCCGCCAGCCCACACAACAAACGTACTGGTGAGCGCTCCTTGTGACGTATGGACCTCAAAAGAACCATTCTCCGATTTATTTATGTTGTTCACTTCAATTCCGGTTTGGACAGGTAATTCATAGTGGCTGACCAACAGCTCCAGATATTCCGCATAATCTTCTCCTGTCGGGTGTTCTTCGTTCAATGTATACCCCGGTGAAGTTTTAGGAGCCACTGCATTTAAGTCTGTTTGACCAAATCCTTGAGAAGGAAACGATGGAGTAATAAACCTCATTTCTTCCGGCCATCTCCGGAATGTTTCCCCAATCTCCCCGCGATCCATGATACTAAAATTTTCACACCCCATCTGCTTCATGAGAATTCCTAACCCAATCCCAGAAGCACCTGCACCTACTATGAGGACATCGTAATGTTTCATGTAAATCCTCCTTCCCGATAAATAGTAATGATTACGATTTAAAAACAAACATAATTTTTTCAGGACATTATGCACTGCTCGAACTGTTCTGTAAGAATTTTCTTATCCAGGTTCCTACCGATAAACACAAGTTCACTTACCCGGTCATCATCTCCCCACAGGGCAGCTTCTTCTCCTGCAAAAAGCATATGAACACCTTGAAAGACAAAGCGATGATCCACTCCGTCTATGTTCAATACACCTTTATAACGATATAAACGTTCACCCTGAACTTGAACTAAAAAAGATAACCAGAGATTTAGTTTTTTCATATCCAAGGGTCTCTCTTCTCGTAAAGACAGAGAGGAAATTTCATCATCGTGGTGGTGATGGTGATTGTTTAGAAAATCCGGGTTTATTTTTATTTTTTCCTGCAAATCAAATGACCGAATGTCCAGAACATCACTCAGTGGAATCCGGCTGTTCTCACAAATTTTTTGAGATGCAGTAGGATTTATACTTTCCAGTCTATTTCGTAAATCTGTGAGTTGATCTTGTGTGATCAAATCAACTTTGTTGACAAGAATGACATCTGCAAAAGCAATTTGATTGATCGCTTCTCCTTGTTGATCTAAGTGATTGGAAATATGCCTGGCATCAACAAGCGTACAGACCGCATCAATATAGTAATCTTCAACCATTTCCTTATCCATTAGAAACGTTTGTACAACGGGAGCAGGGTCAGCAAGCCCTGTAGTTTCAATGATTATCCGGTCAAACTCAATCATCTTTTCTTCCCTTGATATAGCAAGCATAGATAGAGTATCAACGATATCTTTACGTACATTACAGCAGATACACCCGCTATTGATTTCTATGATTTCTTCTGTGGTTTGTTCAATAAGCTGAGCATCAATCCCTATATCTCCAAACTCATTCACAATGAGAGCGACCTTTTCTTCAGTTTGATTAAGAATGTGGTTAAGAAAGGTAGTCTTCCCTGCTCCTAAGTAACCCGTCACTATGGTTACAGGTATTCTTGAGTCAATTTCCATCATACCGTTGTTCCTCCGCCCATTTTTCAAATGCCTTCCAAGGCATAAGTGCACAATTATGTCTTGCGCGTAATTTGTGCACGCCCTCAAGAGAAGCTGCATCTCCTAGATCAACTTCATCTTCCATTTCACCTTCTCTGATCAAGCGTTCAAAGGCCTGTTTCTTATTCAGGCAATCTTCCATGCTGCTGTTTTTCAAGAGTTCCGTCATCATGGAGCATGAAGCCATACTAATACTGCAGCCTTCACCTTCAAAGGCTAGCTCTTCAATCCCTTCCTTTCCTGCCCTCACATGTAAAACCATCACATCCCCGCAGGTAGGGTTTTTATAATGAACTTTATCAACACCCGTGTCGTCTTCCATCGTTCCATAATTCCGTTTATACTTCGCATGGTCCATGACGACCTGACGGTATAAATCGTCTAACATCCTTCCACCCCTATGATTCGTAATGGTTCGTTATACGGTATACGGATTCAGGTTAAATGTAATCATTACGATTTAATTTAAGACAAAAAAATTTCATTTCTGTAAACGGTCAACACTGGGAATGGATACAAAAAACACCTTTTGATTTTCTTTCAACTGTGACCTGGAAAGAACAAATTCCGTGCAATCTTTCCACTTAACCGCGTCCATCATCGGTATAAGCTGGCGGCTGATCTCTTCTTCTACCTGCTTCATGACGTTCAGAAGTTCAAACAAAGTCATATTGAAATGTTTCGCTGCGCGCTTATGCGGCGAAACACTCCTGAGATGATTCATAAATTGTTCTTCAGAATCAACTTCCTCTGCAATATCATCTTCCATCTTTATCACGTAATGATATAGATCTTTCTGTTGTTCAGGCAGAGTGCTGAGAATGTTCTCCGTTAGGATTTTCTGTAGATATTCACTCATGATTTCACCTCTATATTAACCCTGGCCACTTAGAGAAGCTGGGTTACGATTGCCGTTTTCATTTCGTGACACACTCCATTTATTCTCCTCATAGACAACCTGCAGCAAGTCTAACTATGTATAATTAATAGTAATCGTTACGATTTAATGAAGAATACTGTTATTAAATCATAATTTCAATTCTTTGGCAACACCTTTCTTGTACACTCATTTAAAAAATCAGTGTTGATGAAAATTAATCGGCTTCTATTTTTTGTTGGTCACACATTAGTAGATCCTGTCCGTTTGTCACCCTCCTCACGTCGTTTATGAGGTTATTGAAACACCTATCTGCCCCCTCCTTGTGAACTTTTGGACGAGCATGGACCGGGGCAGATGGTTTTGTCTAAAGAACCTTCGTTAATATAGGAAAAATATAAGGGTTCGCCGGCTCAGGAATCTGATTGATCTCCTTCACTTCGATGAATGGGATGTCTACACCATTGTAGTTTTGTACATCTATCCTCCCGTTCACTTCCACCCACGTGTTTTCACTAAGGCTGCCTGCCTCGTTAGACTCACTCAACAATCCAATGACCCTGGCATCGGCAACACAGTGGGTGATTAGAAATCTTGCCACGACCAGCTGATTAGACTCCAACCCTTCTTCCTTGTACACAAAACCTTTGATTTGAATCGTTCTCCCCTTATACCTATGAGGGTTGTCTTGTATTTCTTGATAATAAGAAGCGTAAATATCCTCATTCATCTGAATGTCATCTTGGTTTAAACGATCCATTCTTTGTTCATATTCTTCATCTGTTAGATAGTTGTTATTCGGGATCGGCATGCTCTCATCAAGCGTCTGTGAATTGGATGAGGGATCCACTTGATATGAGTTTTCTTCCTGGGGGAGAAGAGAACCTTTATTCTTGGCAATCGCTGCGTCCAAGGATGTCAGGTTCAGTCCAAATCCTGTAAACAAAGGGAAAAGGAGAACCAAATAACTCACACCTCTCTTTATATACGATTGCTTATGATCATGGTCTTCCGTACAACCGGGAGGACAGAAGGCATGTTCACTGGAACTCCCTTCCCATACTCTCCCAAGCTGAACGAAAAACAGAAGGACGATAACCCCTGCGGCCACCTGACTCATCCGTACATATTTAGGGTTAATCAGCTTCTCAACATCACCGGTGTGATGCAGTTGTATTAGAAAAAAAGCAAAGGCGGCCAATAGGATCAGCTTCAAAAATTGATAATAATGAAAGCGCACTACCTGCTCACCTGCCCACCAAAGATATAGTAATCGTACAGACAAAAACAACGACAGTAATGGTCAGGAGTAAGATGAAAACAAATTTGGATTTAAATACGCTCAGGAGCATGATCGTATTCTTCAAATCAATCATAGGTCCGTAAATTAAAAAGGCCAAAACAGCGGTGGGAGGAAATAAACTGCTAAAGGAAGCTCCGATAAATGCGTCTGCTTCTGAACATAGGGATAAAAAGAAAGCCAAGCCCATCATGACACCTGTCGCCCCCATCATTCCTTCTCCAAACAAAAAGAGCGACTGTGCTTGGACATACGTTTGAACGAAAGCAGCAACAAAGGCTCCTATAATTAAATACTTGCCCATGTCAAAAAACTCATCGATGGAATGCACACACATACCTTTGAGCTTGTCCATAAAGGACACGTCTCCTGTGGAAGTGTTCTCAGATCCATACAAGCCGGAAACTGTATGTTTGAGCTGGTTTGATCTAAAAAAAGAACTGATGAAGAGGGAGATTAGCAGCGCCGCAATAAATCCCACGCCCATCCGTAAACCTGCCATTCTTATATCATTTCCAAAGGCCATAAACGTCGATAAAATAACAATAGGGTTAATTAATGGTCCTGTTAGAAGAAATCCAATTCCTGCATGCAATGGTACGCCCTTGGCTACTAATCGCCGGACGATCGGGACAATTCCACATTCACAGGCAGGAAATACAGCTCCTACGAGACACCCCATCAAGATGGCACGATACTTGTTTTCTGGAATCCACCGCTTCACATGTTCCTCTGTGACAAATATTTGAATACACCCTGCAATGAGGACACCAATGAGCACGAACGGAATGGCCTCTATAATTAAGCTGAGAAAAATTGTATTCAGCTGCTTGAAAGAATCAGGAAGAATCATCAACGTGCTTTCCCCGACCCTTTGACTATACGTAACAAAGTAAGCAACAAGGACAAAAGCCAAGATGGCTGTCACATCCAGCAATGTGTTGTAGAGCCTGAAAGTCATGGTTCCCTCCTCCCCTCTACTCCCTCTTCAACCCATCGTCAAGGATTCATACAGCAACCCTTGACGATGAAGCTGATTTACAATTTTCATGCCTTCACTATCCGATTAAAGCTATTCAACAGTTCTGTTTCCTTTAGTTGATCACCAATCAAGATAATAGCAGGGCGCATACCGGCGGGATCTGGAATTTCTTCAAAGATAAGAGTATTGGAGGCAAGTTGAAAGGAATAAAGCCCCTCACTGCCTTCAAGATTAACCACTCCTTTTCCTCTTAATACAGCTTTAGGTAAGTGGCTCAACCAATCTTCCAAATTATGTTTCATAACGGTTGGCCCCGGATCAATCTTCACGGCGTGCAGACCGGAATGGTGGTGATGATGGGAATGGTTAGTCTCTTCTCTAATATCTGAATGTATAGAAGTAGGAAGATGACCGTTCCGTCTCTTGAATAACTCTGACAATGGGACATTTCCATGGGACGTTTGAAAGATGGGAACGGATTCTCCAACAAGACCTTTAATTTTCTTGATGGATTTATTTAACACCTTCTCTTTAGCAAGATCCTGTTTATTTAACAAAATGATATTGGCACTGGTAATCTGTTCTTCTAACAGTTTTCTCATGTCGGCAGTGCTTGAGAAAATACTTTGATACTCCAGAAAGGTACTAGAGTCAATCAGGCTGATCATAGAAATTAAATCGAAGTGAGCAGCGTATATAGGATCCTCTAATACTCTCTTCACTTCCAAAGGGTTGGAAACGCCTGTCCCTTCAATGAATAGCAGATCCAGTTTATTCGAATGCATCTCCTTGATAAATTCATCTAACGTCGATTTTAAATCCTCTTTTATCGTACAGCATATGCAGCCATTTAATAGTTCTTTCACGTTTTGTTCTTTAAATAGTGGTTTCTCTATATTTACGTCTCCCAGCTCATTTAAAATCACACCTACCCGTCTATGATTCTTTTCACATTCCTCTATCATTTTCAGTAAAACCGTCGTTTTTCCACTTCCCAAAAACCCACTAATGGTGTACGTCGGTACAGCCATCGGCAACACCCTCCTTTTGCAAATAAATAGTAATCAGTACTATTTATTCCACTCTATTATTTAAAGAGACAAAGTATGCTTGATGATAAAGGAATTTCATGAAAATGACCGGAATGGACTGGTCGTTTGAAGTACTGTACATCAGTTATAGTGGTGTGGGTACAAGAAGAATAATCATACTGAGCGTTCGCGGACAGTTATATTGGATGGAGTGAAAAACGTAAGCCATTTAGGAACCATACTGACCTCTGTTTAACGAAAAGAGCGAACCACAGCATTAGGGTTCGCCCTTCTTATATTTTATTAAGTGTTCTACCTTCCGGGACTCATATCTGTCAACTGACTCTACGACAACCCTTCTCTATTTATTGACTGGCTCATTTTATTGGTTTAAAATTCGTAATGATTACGTTTTAATGACAAGAATACAGTCCATGATTTAACCTTACGAAACGCATCAAGAATAAGTACGGGATTGGTATAACGGATCAACTAATACAAAGGAGGTTAATAATGAATACATATCCTTTTACTATAGGTAACTATCATGCTTTGGTGATATCCGACGGCGGTATGCCTGTGACTAGAGAGTTTTTTCTAGCCAATACACCTGATCCTATCACTCAGCAGTTTCCTGAAGAGTTTCATGCTCCCCTTAATTTTATTCATCTTGAAGTAGATAATGAACATATTTTAATAGATGCAGGATTTGGTGCAGAATGCGAAGATGCAGGTCAGCTCATTCAGGCGCTGGATAATCACGGGATCACCAGGGATGACATTGATCATGTCATTCTGACCCACGGGCATTTAGACCATATTGGCGGAGCTGTATCTGAGGGGAAGCCTTCCTTTCCTAATGCAGATTATTATCTTCATGCAGCAGAATGGGAAATGTGGGCGTCCAGACCATCTTCAAAAGAGCATGAAATTCTGTCTAACTTAGGGAGTTCTATCAACATTATCCAGGAAGACATCGAAATCCTGCCGGGAATTAAACTTTTCCTTACCCCGGGGCACACGAACGGGCATCTGGCTGTCATGATCCATTCAGAAGATGAAAAGCTGCTCGTCGTTTCCGATATATTAAGCGACCCACGTACACTCAACCACCCTTCCTCTCATATTGGGTTGGAGATATCACCAGAACAAGGTCGTGAAACGAGAAAAGACATCATAGAGTATGCGGAACAGCAGGGCCTCATGCTTTTTGTATGTCATTATCCATTTCCAGGTCTGGGGTATATTGAACAAGATCATGGTACGTATAAGTGGAAGGCCAAATAAATAATGTCAAGAGAATGGTCAGACATCAAGGCAGGTGATGTTGAAAAAGAATCATGAAAGAATAGAAAGTATCAAATACAATACTCATGAAAACAAAACCTCTCAATCTTACCGCCAGGAGCGAAAGCCCCTTGGGAGTTCTTTAAAATCGACAAAGACTCTCCTTTACCCAGCTCACCTTTGTTGGATGGAGGACAATCTTTTTCATATTCTGGCAGGCAGCCGTCGTCAGCGCCTGCTCCTTCACTTTTTTTCAGGGCAAGTCGCAATAACGCAGCCCATGCCGTTCTTTTGAAACGACGAAGGAGCTATGCTCAACGTTCTCTTTTATCATAGGGTAAAGCTGTCTTCCCACAGGCATTGGCACGAGGAGCGTTCGGTGGTGACGCCTGCGGGAACAGCGCGAGCCGAAAGATCCACTTGGTCAAATGTTTTTTTGACCAAGTTAGCTGAGGCCGTGCCCGCGGCAAGCATCCACCGAAAAGCGGAATGTGTCCCCCCTCAACACGACATGCGGACAACTCTAACTGGATAACACGGATTTTTCTACAGCCTGAAAACCTCTCAATAAAATTGAGAGGTTTTTTTGTAAAAATTCATTTAGAGTATGCAAGCCATGGCATCATTTTATGGTTATTACCTGTTCATTCTGGAGACCTTATAAAAGTAAGGTCAAAACCAATACAAAGGAGGTTTATTTATGGAGAACGGACACGAAATTCATGAGCAGCACTCTCACAAGCACAGCCTTTCATGTGGTCATACAAAAATAAAACATGATGATCACATTGATTATGTGCATAACGGCCATCTTCATCATGAGCATAATGGTCACTGGGATGAATGTACGGTTCCAGTTACAGAAACCAATCCTGATCAGTGTGCTCCTTTGAGTTGTGGATGTAATCATGATCGTGACTGCGGTCATGAATTAGTCCCACATGGTGACCATATGGACTACTTGGTGAATGGACGTCTACACCATGTCCATGGCGATCACTGTGATGACCACGGACCTGTAGAATTAGTTACCCTTAAATAGGTTCTCCTTATACACACCAGCTTCTTTATCTGGTGTGTATAATCAAAACCTTAAAAGATAACAAAAATGCACCTGAGTAAAATCATCATAATTCCCCCTCTTTTTCCATCCAGGAATCAACTTTTAAAAAAAGACATGGAGGATGAACTACGATTCGATTATCAGCATCATAATACAGCTTCCGATGAGTCAAGTCTGTACAACTAATACCTTGCGGCGATCGTGAGAAAAAACAATCATGAAAGCACCCATGACTGCGCAAATTTGATACATGATTGAGTAAGAGAACAAATCTGCAAGCGGCCCCATGGCAACACCTCCGAATGAGACGCCCAGATCCGCCATAGCAATAAACAATCCAAGAAGAACATTTCGATTGAACTTGGGAAGAACAAAACTTAGATAGGTTGTCAATGTAGGATAGATCAGCGCCTGGGCAATTCCCAGCAGAATAGCACCCATATAGAAGAAAGCTGCGCCTCCAGTTATAGAGAAACTTACAAACTGGGCGCCTAACGCCAGCACAAACATGGTCCCCATCATAAAACGCGAATGCCATTTTCCATCTGAAGGAATACTTTTTCTTAAAGTAAACCTGCAAACAACAACAGTAATTGCCATCAGCATCAGATAAACTCCGGCATTACCATTTTCTATTTGTTCAGCATAAAGCGGAATAAATACAGTCACTGCTCCAAACACAACGGAACCCACTAACATGATCACACTGGATTTGAACAAGTGAGGATTTTTGAATAGTTCACTAAACGAAGCGAAGGTACTGCTGCTGGGTTCTTTTTCATCGGACGAAGAAGGAGCTTCTTTATCTTTTTCATCAATTTTGGCACTGTAGCCAAAAATCACAGCAGAAACCGCGATTGTAATCATTACAAATGAAAAGTACTCCATCCCCCCCTGCCAAATACCCAATGCCAATAGGGGGCCGATGATTCCTGGTATGTATGAGAACAAAGAATATAATGAAATACCCTGAGACCGATCTTTTTCAGGCAATGCATCAATAATCCCTATCTGCAAAGCCATTGAAAAGAACGCCGTTGATACACCTTGCAGCATCCTCGCTACCAAATATCCTCCCAGGCCTGTAATTGTATATAAAATTAACGCACAGCCATTCAGAATAAGAATAATACGTAATATCTTTATCGGACCGTATTTTTTTATGATTTGACCTGCCCACGGTCTGAAAAACATAGTTGTGAATAGGTATGCACCCATGATCAGACCAATTGTTGTATTCGTAGCTCCCAGGGCACTTCCCTGCAAAGGAATGATCACATTAAGTATTGCATTTGCGCTGAAATATAGAAGCACAAGTAAATATAACCTAAGAAATGGCCAAGACATAGCTCCGCTCAAGATTCATATCCCTCCAGACACATTGAATTTCACCTTTTTCTTTCATCAATAAATCATTAACGACTTCAAGAGCTGCTTTGCGTATGCAGACTGTGTATTTTTCAGATTCTCAGTTTTTACGATTTCCTCTATTTGACCATTTTTGAATATAATAATTCTGTCGCAAATATACGCAGCTGACTGGATATCATGCGTGATAAACAGATAACTTATGTTATGAGTGTCTTTCAGACGCTTCAGTAGTTCCAGAATCTGTGTTTGAATAGATACATCCAATGAACTGATGGCCTCGTCTAAGATGATACATTTGGGTTCAGTGGAAATCGCTCTCGCAATGCAAACTCTTTGAACCTCTCCGCCCGATAATTCATGAGGATATTTATTTAAGTAAGAGGAAGGTAAACCAACTTGATTCAACAGCCATACAACCTTTTTTCTGCTTTCCATTGTATTTCTGCTGGTAATCTCCATAGGTTCCATAATCGCTTGTTGAACTGTAAAAAACGGGTTAATGGAAGATTTGTAGTTTTGAAATACTACACTAATAATCCCAGACTTCGACAGACTCTTCTTCAATTTCTTCCCATCGAATAAAACAGAACCGCTATCAGGTTTTTCGATTCCCAAAATTAAGCGTCCCAAGGTCGACTTTCCACTGCCGCTTTCTCCTATAATTCCAAGACACTCGCCTTCTCTACAGTCAAAAGTGACACGGTTTAGGACCTGTTGTCTTTCCTTGGAGAATATTCCTCCTTTCGCATAACTTTTTTCTACTCGTTTAACCTGTAACACCTACAGTTCCTCCTTCATAATTCTTCTAAAGTGATCATTTAGAGAACGCCGGGTAGAAATCAAATACTTTGTGTATTCATGTTGTGGGTTTTCAAAAATGTCTTCATTTCTTCCTCTCTCAACAATCGCTCCATCCTTCATTACTAAAACCTCATCTGCTATCCGTCTTACAACCCCTAAATCATGAGATACAAAAATCATAGAGCAGCCCACATTCTGCCTCAACTTGATGAACTGCTCAATCACCTCATATTGCGAGACTGTATCAAGCGCCGTTGTAGGCTCATCTGCGATAATAATGTCCGGCTCCAACACAATACTTAAAGCAATCATAATTCTTTGAAGCATCCCCCCGGATAATTGGTGAGGATATTTTTTTAATATCTCAGCCGGGTGCTTTAGCATGACGCTCCTCATTGCTTCTAATAATCTATCCTCTACTTTGCCTTTGCTCCAGTCAAAATGCTCGTTGATGGTTTCTCTCAAATGGACGCCGACTACGCACGTCGGATCAAATGCGCTCATTCCATTTTGAATGATCATACATATATTTTTCCCTCTTCTTTTTCTCATCACTTTATTTGATAAATGTGTTAAATCTTCTCCTTTAAACAATATTTCTCCAGATTGTTGAAGAGACGGTTTATTCAGCCTCGTTATAGCCTGACACGTCACCGATTTCCCACTTCCACTTTCTCCTACGATCGCTAAGCAGCTTCCTTCTTTTAACTCAAACGAACTGTCTTGTACAATAGATACATTGTCGTTTTTATTCCATACTTTTAATGCTCGAACTTCTAATAGGTTCATACGTTCATGCCTCTACTTTTTCTGTTCTTATTTTTTTCGATTTCATTAACTTTGGATCAAATATAGTTTGCAGAGAATCAGACAAAAAATTAAAAGCAAAAACAACAGTAATAATTGCAATTCCAGGGGCAAGCATTAATTCAGGTCTGGTAAACATGACACTTCTTGCTTCATTCAGCATCATGCCCCATTCCGGAGCCGGGGCCTGTACTCCCAGACCAAGAAAGGAGAATCCAGATATTTGAAGAATCATTGAACAAACAGAACTGCTGGATATAACAGCAATATCCGCCAACGTAACAGGTATAAGATGCCTGCGGATGATTTTAAAATGATTGACCCCTGCAGCTTTTGCAAATTGTATGTATTCAAGCTCCGTATACTGCATAACAGATGTTCGAATGACTCTTGTGAACCATGCCCATTTCATAATGATAAAGGCGATCAATATATTCTCAAGACCTACGCCAAAGATACCAACAAATGCGATAGGCATTACATAGCCTGGAAAAGAAAGCATGATGTCACACACTCTCATAATTAAAGCATCAACTTTACCTTTAAAATAGCCGGCAATAAAGCCTAGTACTGCTCCAATTAAAACAGAAAGCATCAATGCCGCCATCACCCACAATATGCTTGGACGAATCCCATAAATTAACCTCGATAACACACAGCGACCAAGCTGATCCGTACCGAGTAAGTATTCCCATGATGATCCAGCGTATTTCTTACTTATGTTTACTTCAAGAGGGTCATGAGGAGCGAATACGGGTGCAAAGACACCAATTATGATAACTGCCAAAATAACAACTAAAGAACTGGCAGCTAATTTATCCTTAAATAAGCTTTTTAAAAACCTCATTTAAAATCCTTTCCTCAATTTGGGATTCAAAGTCATATTTATCAAGTCAGATAGAGTATTAAATACTACAAAAGATGCGCCAAGCAGTAAAACATACGTTTGTATAATAGGGAAATCTCTTTTAAGAATGGAATCGACACTCAAACTTCCTAAACCTGGCCATGCAAATATATTTTCAATCACAACAGTCCCTCCTAATATTGTAGGAATTCCCATACAAAAAACTGAAATGGATACTTGGAGAGAATTCCTCAACAGGTGTAAGGTTATTTTCTTTTCAGGTAAACCACTTGCACGTCCATAGAATACATAGTCTTCATTTAAATTACTCAGCATAGATGTTCTAATCACTCTAAAATAGATTCCAACGTAACTTACCGTAATGATGCTTACTGGGAGAATATAACTTTCAGCAGAGGACATGCCGCTTGTGGGCAGTAAATCTAATTCTACTGAAAAGTACCAAATCATTAAGGAAGCCAACCAATATGATGGCATTCCAATCAGTACAAAGGACATGGATCTTACCGATTTATCAATGAACTTTCCTTCATTAATGGCACAGATAACTCCTAAAAGAATCGATAAGCCAACTATGATGAAGGATGAAAGCACTGTTAATTTTAATGTATTTATGAAAGCGGGTTTAATTTCATTCCATACTGGTTCTCCTGTAACATAAGATGTTCCAAAATTTAATTGAAAACAATCCATCAGCCAATTAAAATACTGGACAATAAAAGGATCATTCAACCCTAATTCTTCTTCCGTCTGCAAGATTAAATCGTCGGTTATAACGGGGATTCCTCTTGCCTGTAAAAGGATTTCAGCAGGATTGAAAGGTGAAAGATTGATTAAAAAAAAAGTTAAGAAAGAAATAATAATTAAAATCGGGAATACAGCTGCCAGCCGCCTTATTGTATATAACGCCATTGGGTCCTCCTTCTCACTGTGATAGTTTCAACTTCATATCGCATTCCAATAATAGAAAAAATAAAAAGGAGCATGCTCCTTTTTATTTTTCTCTATATGCCATCTCTTCAAATGGGAGTTCATATTGAGTTTGCTTAAAATTAATGTTCTCCAGATTTTCAGGTGCGACGACTGTCATACCACCATATGTGATCGGAATAAATACAGCTTCATCATGAACCATTGTGAGAATATCATCATACAAAGATTGGCGTTCCTCTTTATCCACTGTCACCATCACTTCATCGATTTTTTTATAAAGCTCGTCCGAATTCTTCATCCCTTTTGTTGAATGAAGATTGTAAGAAACATCAGTAAAAGCTGAAATCGTACTTTCAGGATCATAAGCTAACCCCCACGTACGCGTGTACAAAAGCTCATAATTTCCTGACTTTCTTCTGTCTGCGATTGACGTAGAATCTTCTCCAATAATTTCAAGGTTAATGCCCATATTTTTCAGGGAATCCTGTATAAACTCCGCCTGTGTTTTTTGGGCAGGGGCATTGCTGTCGTAATAGAAAGTTACATTTAGATCATTTCCCTCTTTTGTTCTCACTCCTGATCCCTCGTCCAGCTTCCAGCCAGCCTTATCCAATAATTCCATTGCCATTTCCGGGTCATACCCGCGCTCTTTCAAATCAACATCTGCATAGGGGATGTTCTTAGAAAGTAACGTGCCTGCCGGCTGTTCAGTACCGTTTAGAATACTTTCACTGATCGTCTTTCTATCTATTGCGTACCAAATTGCCTCACGTACCGCCGTTTCCCTAATCGGGCTGTCTTCATTACTGCTGTTAACCGCAATCAACTTTGTATCCATCGGTTTACTTCTCACGACTTGGTATTCTCCAGATGCCTCAAGAGCTTCCATGGATTCATAATCGATGCTGTTTGCTCCACGGTCATCAGTGAAGAGGAAGTTAATTTCTCCTTTTTTAAGGGCTAAAAACGTTGTTTCTCCCGAGGGAAGAACTTTCGAAGTAACCTTCTTTACATCAGGTACTCCATTCCAATATTGTTCATTCGCTTCGAACACAGCAGCTTCTTCTTTTTTATGTTCAGTAAGGATATATGGACCAGTTCCGTTATAACCGTTCACCCCGTTTTTGGTACCCCCATCTTTAAAGTCATTAGGCGATAAGAAAGTGTACGGCCTTGTTGTTGATAGTTCGGAAAGTGTAGGGTAGTATGCCTCTGATAAGTTAATCTCAACAGTATATTCATCAATTACTTTTGTTTCTGTGATCTTTTGTGACAGCTGAATCCATGAGTGGACTTCAGCGTTTTCTTGAACAGCATCTATATTTTTCTTTACAGCTTCTGCATTGAAAGGTTCACCATCATGGAATTTAACATCATCCCTTAAAGTAAACGTATACACTTTTCCATTCTCTGATATATCCCACGACTCGGCTAATGAAGGTTTAATTCCCTCTTCTGTATTTTCAACCAACGTCTCAAATACAACTCCCTGAGCTGCCATATAACCCGTATATAAATGTGGGTTCATATCACCAATGTCTTTCGTCATCGCATAAGTCAATTCATTTTCATTTTCATTCTCAGCCTTTGCGTCATCTCCTGAAGAACAAGCCGCTAAGGTGAATATAGTCAGCAATAATAAGCTTAATTGGGTGATTTTTTTATAATGCATATAGAGTAGACTCCTTTTTAGTTCATCTATTCAATTACGGATGATCGCTCGTCCTTATATCTCACTGCAAATCATCTTTATATCTGTCTCAAAACTATTAACAATAAAGGCATCAGATAATAATCGGGAGTCTTGAGAGTTTGCAGCATCCTTTAACTTACTCTCATATTTACTTATAAACTTTTCAATGGTCGGACAGGGTACATTCAAATGTTCTGCTATTCCATGTATGATTTTTATCCGGTAATAATCTTCCTTGGGCATCCTGGGAACATCCAAATATCCTTCTTTATTCACAAAAACCCTTCTAATTGGGACAGCTGAAAAATCAAAATATCTTCCTTGAGCATCAGGCTCTGAAAATGGGTCCACTAACAAAGAAGTGTACCTAATGTAAAGCAAGTATTCCTGGTGGATGTCGTCAAAAGAATTGAAATTCTCGATATCATTACGAGATAAACTTTCCTGCCTGACCGGATAATTATCATCCGTCATGAATTGCAGCAGATTTATTCCATTTATTCTTAACTTCTTAAGAACATTCATGATTTCTTTCCATTGAGATAACATTTCCCGAACTAAATATTGGGTGACCGGCCCCTCTGGGTATACTTTATAAACGTACTTTTTAGTTTCTGTATCTCCAAATATCGCATCTAACGAAAAATCATTCATAAATAATGGAGGGTGAACATACAGAGAAATATTTCTCGTCTCAGCTTCTATAGGAGACTTCATAACTTCCAGCTGCAGTCCGATTTCTTTATACATGAAGCATAATTTATTTACATAATCAGAATTGTAGTGGGACGAGCCAATGAATACTTTCTCTTTAACCGCTGTAGTCAATACATGATTAGAAGGGCGCTCTGCAACCCATCTAGTATCACCAAAATAAGTGGAAAAGCTGATGATTTCAGCGTCTGAATTGTGTTCATTCATGTAACTCCGGAGTAAATGGTTAGAACCTAACGTAGGGGACACTAAAACAATATATTTCACTTTTTCCAGAACATGATGATGAACCTGCCTCAAAACATCTATGTACGCATCTGTCGTTACAGATAATATAAGGGTTTCCCAGTTCCCCTCAACCGTATCAATCCCTTTATAAAGCTGATCGATACGACATTCACCTTCCATCTTTTTATGTTTCTCATTTTGAACACTCACCCTTAGCTGAAAATCATTCTTTTCAATATCGGAATAAAATGTTTCAGATCGAACAGATTCTCTCCCAGCAATCCCTATATAACTATTCATTTGCGCTTTAAAATTCAGGGCGAGCTGGATGGCAGTTGGACCAGTTCCTAATATCAATACTCTGTTGAAACCTTTCATAAATGACTCCTTTTCAAAAATAGATTAGGCTTTTTCATACAAGGCTATGTCGAATATCTGGTCTGGTCGAACAGTATTATCAACTAATCGCCACTTCGTTTGATTAACATTCTTCATTGGATAGTTGAATAATGATTTTAATTTATTCCCATACCTCATAGCTGCCACGACATCATTCTTGGTTAATGCATGTAATTCATTTAATATTTCATACTTTTTTTCTACAGTAGAACTAAATATGATGTGAGTCGCTTGTGATACATAACCTAGGTCCTCCACTGATTGTTGTTCAAGCCTGACATTTAACTCACTACCCAATTTTTCTATAACTCGCCGGCCCAGTTTGACAGCTTCTTCATCAATATCAATTCCAACTACTTCTGCTCCTGTCTGCTTAGCTATCAGAAGTGGAGTCATCGGAAAAGAGCCGGATCCTATGAGTAATACCTTTGAGTTTGAACTGATTTCAAAGCAGCCGAATTCCTGTTGAATACAAGACTCTATGTTGTTAAAGTAACCTGAACCTTCATCATGTCCTTCCAATAACCTTAATGCACGATATTTCTCCATTCTGGCTACACATTGGGCGGATGTCTTTCTTAATTCAGATAAAAGCTGGCTATATTTATTCGAATCGGCTGAACTTAACTGTTCCCATAAATTATTGTGCTTTTCATCTAATATAAATTTTGAGTACTCATCAAGCAGCACCTCTAATTCAGAATTATGGTCCAATGTGTCATTACTATCCTTGGCTAGTACATCAAACCTCAATCTGAAACTTTGTAAATCCTCTCCAAGAGTTTTCATTTCTAACATATCGTCCACCTCCAAAGGTCATTATGGTTATACATCGATAAACGCTTTTCCTACAGCAACCAGGTCGACAGTACCTTCAATAGTCAGCTTCGTCCGTTCACCTTCTTCATGATGGCATGCAACGGTGATCGTTCCTCCTGGCTGCTTAATTTCTGAAACAATGTCCTTATTATGTTTCCATGCAAGATAAGCTCCAAGAGACGCTGTCCCCGAACCACACCCTCTCTCCCATACACTGCTATCCAGATCCGGGATATAAATAAGAGGTGACAATTCATGTGTTTTTCTTTTATACAAAAGTATTCCAATTAAGTTAACTTCTAAAGTCGCTCCCAGGAGTTCTGCTAGAGACTGCGCTCTCTTCTTTTGTTCAGCATTAAATTCATCAGTTTCAAAAATAATATGTAGGAAACCGTCGTACCTTACAATGATGATTTCCAATTCATTTCCTTCAAAAATGATCTGTTTTAACTCAATTTTCTTAGGTAAAGGCATATCAACTTTACAATAAAAGTTATGAGCATCTTGCTTTACTTGACATTGTATTAACCGATCAGATCCAGATACTTCCAGGGAAAACTTCGTACAACCATTTTTCAGTAGATTTCTTTGGGATGAAACGAGTAAAGCAAGCGCCATACAAGCGTTCCCGCAAAACTCCCCCCCAGCCATTTGCAAACGAGCTTCAGCGTTCGTGTTAAATGGTTTTTCAATGAACCCCACTTGCTCTGCATAGACGTTTTGATAGGACATAATCTCAGAAGAAACTGTTTTGTGCTTTTCGATCGGGTAAGGAGTATCTATTAAAATGGTCATATTCTGCGTGGGATTAAATTTCATAAACTCAACTTCGTGTTTCATACGGATGACCTCAATTTTTAATAGGATTGATTATGTAGTGTAATATCAGTAAATCGTAATAATTACGATTTTAATGAACGGTTAAATATTACCATAACCAACCATTTTGTCAATTGATATTCGAAATTATTGCAATTATTTGTCCAGTTTATTTGTGTCCCAACGACTTTCCGTTATCACTCGAAAATTTCAAGCTCACTCATTACGTTTATAGTCGTACACCATAATTTTGTGGTGTTTTCACTTTTTCAGAAAAATTTGATAGTATCTGTAGTACATCATAAAGGAGGGATAGTCATGAAAGTCATATCAAAAGAAGAGATTACAAGTAATTTTTCTATGAAGGAAACGATGGACAGCATCGAGTCTTTTTACGCCGAAAAAGAGAGCGAATTCATATCGCCGGACCGGATGCATATAGAGGATGGGGAGAATACGGCTTTGCTTATGCCCGCCTTCTATGAAGACTATTACTCAACGAAACTTGCAGGCGTTGCTCCTGAAAACAAAAATGCTGGAAAGGACACAATCCACGGCTTGATGGTTCTGAATGACCGCAAGACGATGGAACCCCTTTTCTTATGTGATGCCATTGCCATTACGGCCCTGCGTACAGGTGCTCTGGGAGGACTCGGAATCAAATACCTGGCTAAAGCAGACGCGGAAACGTTAGGCATTATCGGAACCGGCACACAAGGATGGAGTCACTTGGAATCAGCCCTCGCTGCCAGAGATATTAAACATGTACATATTTATAACCGCACCGAAGAGAAAGCCCATCAGTTTAAAGCAAAAGCAGAGACCCGCTTTCCGCAAGTGACGTTTACCGTTTCCTCTGTCGAAGAATTAGCCAGAGAGGCAGACATTATCGTAACAACTACGACCTCCACCACACCTGTACTTCCTGAATTACACGATTCAGATTGGAAAGGCAAACTCATTGTAGGCGTCGGCTCCTTCCGCCCTTCCATGCAGGAAATCTCTGATCAAGTACTAAGAATCGCTGATGAAGTATTTGTAGATGCCAGATCCGCCCTGCATGAATCCGGGGACATGATCCAGGCCGGGCATTTACGTTCGGACTTAGAGAACTCCTGGGACCTCGAAAAAATCATCACCGAAAATGATCCGCCGCAGGATTTAGAAGAAAAGACGATCGTGTACAAATCTGTAGGGGCGGCCATATTTGATTTGGTTGTGGTTCAATCGATTTATGAAAAGCTGTATAAGTAAGAAAGAAAAGTTGGAGCATGGGGCTTATCGTATGATCCGGTCGAGGCCTTCTCGTTAAATAAAATTTAAAAGACCGCTAATTGCGGTCTTTGGTCTATACCATCACATAGCCTAATGGGGAAGAAACATTACTTTAACAAAAGAACCATCTCGATTATTCAGACTTGCAAACGCAGCCGGTCCATCTTTTAATGACAATCGATGAGAAATCAGCGGTTGGATGGTTAACTGTCCAGTATTCATATAATGTAGTGTTGATTCCCATTCCTTACCTGGAAATGGAGAAGATATAGCATTCCAGGAACCGATTACTTTCAGTTCATTACGGACAATTCTCTCAAAGTAAAATCGTTCAAATTCTATGTCTGCATATGGAATTCCCATATAGAGAACCTCCCCTCCCTTTTTTGGAAGCGCAAGAATTTGTTCTGAAGTAACTGGGGAACCAGCACATTCTACCGCTAAATCGACACCTAACTGATCTGTGACTTCAGCTACGTGGTTCTGTAATGGATGAATAGTTGGGTTGATTATCACATCAGCTCCTACTTCCTTGGCTATTTCCAGTTTCTTGTCATCGATATCAATGGCTATTACTTGTGCAGCCCCAAAGATTTTAGCCCACTGTACCGCTAGTAAACCAATACTTCCACACCCCATAATGGCTACAGTAGATCCCGGGGATACACTTGTACGATAAAATCCGTGAGCTACTACTGAAGATGGTTCGACCATGGCTGCCGATTCATAATCAACATTCTCGGGGAGTTGAAGGACATGGGATGCAGGGAGGGTGACAAATTCAGCATAAGCACCAGGGTAGCGAGCGCCAATAAGAGTCAATTTCTCACATTGGGATAAGTTTCCTTTCAAACAACTATGACATTCGCCACAGTAGAAAGTTGGGCATCCAGCCACACGGTCTCCCACTTTAATACGACCTGCCTTGGAGCCTGTCTCCACTACCTCCCCCGAGAACTCATGGCCAAAGGTCATCCCTTTTACATAAGGACCAAGCTTTTTATATCGGGAAACATCGGATCCACAAATACCTACCGCCTTCACCTTAATAACAACCTCGTCTTCCAGTGTTAATACAGGGTTAGGTTTTTCTTCATATCTTAAATCCTGGGCTCCATAAAGATTTAATGTCTTCATGTATCTCACTTCCTATATTTTATACATTTTCCGTTTCTTCCTTAGATACGGAATGGGAAGATCTCTTCTTCATCAACTTCCAACAAGCGCTGCCTACAATCAAGGAATTAAAAATCAGTTGGTTCTCAAAATAGACGTCTCCTATTGACTGCATCGGTCCTAGCATAAACTCAAGAAATGCATGTACCATGTAAAACCCTCATTTCCTTTTCTATTCATCTACCGGCGTCAATAAAACTTTAATAGCTTCACCACTCTTTATAACTTGGTATGCCTGATCCCACTCTGTAATCGGAAATTCGTGGGTCACAAGTGACCGAGCATTCACTCGACCGCTGTTCATCAAATGTAGACTCGGCTCCCAATCAGCAGATTTCTGGCTTCTACTTCCGATGATTTGAATTTCTTTTTGAATAATTTTCTCTAAGTTGAATTCGATTTCCGGCTTAGCGAATATACCTACTTGCCCGTATTGTCCTTTTTTCCTTAGTAGATTCAAGGCTAGGCTTGCAGCTGGTACAGCACCGGAACATTCAAAGACGACATCTGCTCCATATCCATCCGTCAGTCCGTAGACGAATTCTTGTAAATCCTGCTTCTGTATATCCAGGGCGTAGTCAATCCCAAGCTCTTCTGCTTTACTCAATCGAACTTGATCGTGGGATAAGCCAGCAATAATAACTTTTGCTCCTCTGCTCTTGGCAACTTGCGCAGTAAATAACCCTATGGGACCTGGACCAACAACAACAACGAGATCGCCCTGATTAATGACTGTTTTGTCCACGGCATGAAGCGTGCATGCAAGCGGTTCTGTCATGGCGCCAGACCTGTAATCTACTTCAGGTGGGAGATGATGAACGCTTTCCTTCCTGGCAATTAAATATTTGGCAAAACCACCATCTTGTTGTGTTCCGAGCCCTTTTCGATAATTGCAAAGGTTATAATCCCCATTTCTACAATATTCACATTCGCCGCATACGTAAAAAGTTGTTTCCGAAGTCACTCGATCCCCAATCTTGAATTCTGTAACGTCTTCGCCAACATCGACAATGACTCCTGAAAATTCATGACCAAGCGTTACTGGAACTTTCACTTTATAGTGGCCTTCATAGGTGTGAATGTCGGATCCACAAACACCAGTATATTTCACCTCAATCTTCACCTGACCCTTGCTCACTTCCGGCTCCTGTCTATCTTGGATTACTAAATTCCCGAATCCAAGTTCTGTCTTCACAAGTGCTTTCAATCTTATCCCTCCAGTTAATTGAACAAGCTGAATACTTTATAGATGATCCAATTGACTAAATTACCGCCTTGGTCAATGCTCGAGATTTTCGCTGATCCATCCGGCATGTTGAAGTCAGCATTTACAGCCATTTCTGTGAATAAATGAGCAACGTCAGTCGCCATGTAAAGAGATAAAGCGATCATAACTGTTCCAACGATGACGGAATGGACGATATTCCCTCTCGCGGCTCCAACAATGAAGGCGACTACGAATGGTATAGTAGCTAAGTCACCAAATGGGAGAAGCGCATTCCCTGGTAAAACGACCGCTAAAACAACAGTTATTGGTACTAGAATGAGAGCTGTAGAGATTACAGCAGGGTGACCTAATGCAACCGCTGCGTCTAATCCAATATAAATTTCCCGATCACCGAAGCGCTTAGATAGCCATTCACGGGCAGACTCAGAAACTGGCATGAGCCCTTCCATCAGAATCTTCACCATTCTAGGCATCAGCACCATAACTGCAGCCATAGCCATACCTATTTCAATAACATCCCCTACACTGTAGCCAGCAAGGACTCCGATCGCTGCTCCTAAGAACAATCCGATGAAAATCGATTCCCCGAAAATGCCGAATCGTTTCTGGATCGTCTCTGGATCTGCATTCCAATCCTTAATAACAGGGATTTTGTTCAACAACTGAACTAAGAATATCCCCGGGGCATAGGAAATGGTACTTCCTGTAGCAATAGAAACCCCGGGAAGATCATAGAACTTACTGACCATCGGGGCGGTCCAATCTGCTACTTTAAGACAGACCACCTGGAATATCACAGCAGCAATCAAGCCTTGAACAATACTTCCAGATACTGCGTAAATCAATGCTGCCATAAATGTATAGTGCCAAAAATTCCAAATATCAACATTCATCGTCTTTGTCGTCTTTGTCACAAGCATGACAACATTGACAACAAGACCAAGTGGGATGATGAATGCTGCTACCACAGACGCCCAAGCGATTGATGATGATGCCGGCCATCCAACATCAATGACGTTCAGTTCTACGCCTAAACGATCTACCATCCCTTGTGCAGCTGGTCCTAAGTTATTGACTAGCAAGTCAACCACTAAGAAGATCCCCACAAACGCTACTCCAATAGTCAGACCGGAGCGGAAGGCTTTTCCTGGTTTCTGCCCGAATAGCAAACCTAATAAGAAGATAGCGACAGGCAAAATGACCGTTGCGCCTAAGTCTAAAAATCCTTGTACGATATTGACGAAACCCTGCATGTTTACTCCTCCCTAGTTCTAACAAGTTACAAAGAGCGATAACTTACTTTTTAAGCTCCTGTAGAATTTCTTTTTTTGTCTCTTCCGTACCAATTCCAGTCAAGAATGTCCTGGCATTGATAACAGGAAACGGATAGTCTTTTTGGGTCATCGCCGTTGTTACCAACAAATCTGCCGTATCTACATAACCCCCTACTTCTGCAATTTTAATCTGTACCAGGTCAACGTCCAGGTTGTTTTCTTTGACCATCTCTTCAATCGCTCCGTTCACAACAGTTGATGTTGCAATACCTGCTCCACATGCTACCAATACTTGTTTCTTTGTCATGATTATTTCTCTCCTTTTGAGTTTTTATTTTTGAAGCGCTGTCAAAATCTCTTCTTTTGTAGCAGCTGTTCCTATACCAGTAAGGAAGGATCTTGCGTTAATGACAGGGAATGGGTATTCCTTCTGCGTCATTGCTGTAGTCACCAGTAAATCAGCCGAATCCACATATCCGCCTACTTCAGTAATCTTGATCTGCACCAGGTTAACGTCCAAGTTGTTTTCTTTTGCCATCTCTTCAATCGCTCCATTCACAACGGTTGATGTTGCGATACCTGCTCCACATGCTACCAATACTTGTTTCTTTGCCATGATTATTTCTCTCCTTCAAGAACACCGAAGTCCAATTTCTCTTCTAATAGACTTCTAATATTCGTTTTATTTTTTTCATTAAGAATAGACATAAGTGCTTCTTCCGTTTGAAAAACACCCATTAACTGTTGTAATAATGACAGCTGCGAATGAGATTCATCCATCGCCAGTAGAAAGACAATGCGCACTGGGATCGTTTCCTTATCATCACCCATCACACCAAACTCGACCGCATCTTTCAGTACACCTACACTGATTGCTTTACGCTGGACATGATCCACGTCTGTGTGAGGAATCGCCACAGCTACTCCTGCAGTTGGCAGCCCAGTGGCGTATTCTTCTTCCCTTGCGATGATAGCGGGAATGAAGCTTTCCTTAACTAAGTTATAAGAGAGTAAATTATCTCCCATTATTTTCAGTACTTCTTCTTTGGAAGCTGCCTCCAGATTAAGTAGAATGACAGATTCATTAAAATAGATATTGCTCACCGTTTTCACCACTCTATATTAAATATTTTTCAACTTTTTACTCGGTAGAATAAGCTTGAATCAGATGATGGACATCTTTTACTTCGTCCGCTTGAATAAGTCTGGTTCGATCTCGTTCTGACCCTGCTAAGTTCATCAATTGCATTAATCCATTCATATGCTTTTTCTTATCCTCAGCAGCGATTACAACAATGACGTGGACCGTTTCTTCCTCATTAAAAGATACACCTTGTTCCACTTTCAATAGACTCATCCCTGTTTTTATCACTCCATCCTCAGGGGCTGCATGGGGAATAGCAAAATGGGGTGCAATAATGATATAAGGATCCCTTTCTATGTGATGAACCATTTTATCCACATACCTGCGTTCCACATAACCTTTCTCAATCAAAGGTTCGGAAGCGATCTCTACAGCCTGTTCCCAAGAGCTTACAGCGCTTCTCAAATTAATATGATGAATGGGAATCAGTTGATCTAAGTGAAGGATTCTTTGTTCTAAGCTTTGTTTAATAGAAGATTCCTCATTACTGTAGATATAAGAGTTCAGCTCATCCACCAACACTCTTTCATTATGAATAGTCGTGTAGTTTCGAATGATATCCATAAGATGATCCACATGAATGTCGTTTAAGACATACCCTTGAACTTTCATCATGACTTGTTTCCTCAAGCGCAGGCGGTCATCGTGGTTCAGGAAGGTTTGGCACACGATCACTTTTTCAATTTCCTTGCTATCTAAAGGAATTGTGGAGAAGACTAAATCACAATCTAATTCGTATTCCATATACTCTCGTTTGGACAAAGAATCTAAGAATACAAACTCTGGAAACAGCTCGGTCAGCTGATTAAACAGCAATCTCGAAACGGAAATCCCCTGTGGACAAACCACTATTGCCTTAATCTTTTCCTCAATGCTTTCTCCTTGTCTTGTCATCCACCCACCAATCAGCATCGTCAAATAGGCTGCTTCATTGTCTGGAATTTCGGTTCCCATGAACCGTTCTAATGGCCAAACGGAGCGTTTGAGGAGATGATGGATCTCCTTAAGTTCATCCGTAATCGAATCTTGGATGACTTGTGTCTCTGTTAATCCATATTTGATTCGGTAATAGGCAGGGCGTATATGTTGGTAAAGTTTATCCACCAGATGCTCTCTGTTTTGAAAATGGATACAGGCGCTTTTCTCAAATAGTTGAAGCACTTGTTCAATAACCGGAATCAAATCAGTCGTCGCATCAATATCCGCCAGCTCCTCAGATCGATATACATTTGTCGTCAATAGATGGAGTGTCATGAATAATCGCTCTTCTTCCGGAATATCGACTGATTCAAAAATTTGACCTACAAGCTTGTATGCTTTAGTGCTCGAGACATCATCATGTTTCAACGGGAAGTTCGTAATGACGAAACCTCTTTCAATCCTCCTCAGAACCAAAGCCAAAATATAAGGCATGATCTCTATTTTTTCGTCAGTGAATTGAATTTTAAGTTCGTGTTCAAGCTCCCCGATTTGATTTTTGAATTGAGATAACTGTTCTGTGGAAAGCGCGGCCAATTCTTTCACTTTGCTTTTCCCGGTATGTATCATCAATTCGTAAATCGCCTTAATCAGTACACGACGAATTTGAAACTCTTTACCTTCCAGCAAATACCCCGTCTTCCTGGAGTATTTAATCGACACACGATAGGGATCCAAGAAGGACTGAGCCTGCTTCAAGTCATTCAAAATGGTATTTTTACTGAAGTCCAGCTCGTAAGTGAAATGATTCAAAGACAATTCTTTTCTACTTAAAAGCATAAGTATTATTAAGTGAACTCTTTGCCCCTCTGATAAAACGGACGTTTCAAACGTCGGCTTGTGTTCACCGTTAACTCGAGCAAAGATAGCACGATCAATGATGAACTGCCCCTGCCTCGTTCGCTCAATTTCCGGTAGGTTGTGAGACTCCAACCAATCATTGATTTTGGTGAAACTATATCCAAGTTGTCTCCTCGTCAAATCATACTTCTTTTCCAAAGTTGTACTTGTGATCTTCGGGTTAACAACTAACTCGCGAAGAATTTTATTACTTCTTTCATTAAGTTTCACTCCGTCTGTCCCCCTTCCACAATTTCATTCTAGCACCTATAACAGCTTAAATGTATACGCTTTCATCACAAGATAATGGAGTTAGAATGTACATCATAGTGATTTACTTTTGCAATATTCAATTATTTATAAGTGACGCATAGGTCCTCAGCAGCCTACTAAACGTATGTTTCTATTATATTATGAACCTAAACCATACTTGAATTTACTCAATTCGTTTTTCTTCTCGATCGACAAAGAAACTCCCAAATTTCGCTATTATATAAATCTCATTTTTTAAGCAAAAAAAGAGCTTACCCCCTCATTAAAAGAGTAAGCTCTTTTATCTTGTAGCATTGTCACATCAGGGGGATAGGTATGGAAAACCTTACATCATGCCGGCCATGGCTTCATCAAACAAAATAGTAAAAAATAATGCCAAAATAATATGTTATCTCCAGCTTCATTCAGTATTATGCATTTAATAACCCTAAATGAAATTGTTAAATAATGAGAAAGAGTATGTCATTCGGTATGTCATTATATTCTGTAAGCAACGGTGGTAAAATCCCTAATAACAACGGTTCCAAATTCCCCAATAATAACAGATAATCATTTCTATACTGGATAAGGATATGGAGTGTAGAAGTGATGATCAAGATTGGGGAATTCTTAATGATTAGAGAATTATTTCAAAAAGGGTGGTCAATCACAGCTATCTCTAACGAGACTGGCTTTGACCCAAAATCTATTAGGAAGTACATAAAATCTGAAGAATTACCAAGGATGAAGAAAGTACCTAGAAAAGGTAGTAAGCTTGACCCCTTCAAAGGTTACTTAGAGAAACGCATGAAGGAGGGTACCACGAACTGCACCGTATTATTAGAAGAGATTACATCTATGGGGTACGAGGGCAAACTGACAATCCTCCGGGATTTCATTCGACCGTACAGGGTGCGACCAAAAAAGCAAGCTACTATAAGATATGAGACTCCTCCTGGGAAACAAGCTCAGATGGATTGGGGACAGATTGGTAAATTCGAAGTTGATGGTGAAATAAAGGATATTTATGCTTTTGTAATTTTACTAAGTTATTCGAGGCTTAAATATGTAGAGTTTACAGACAGCATGGATTTAGAAACTTTAATGAAGTGCCATATGAATGCCTTTGCTTATTTCAATGGAGTTCCTGAGCAAATTTTATATGACAATATGAAAACTGCTGTTATCAGGCATAGCCCAGTCGAAATCAGATTCAATCGGAAGTTCGAAGAATTTTCAGCTTACTATGGAATTGTCCCAAAGGCATGTAAACCACACCGACCACAAACAAAAGGAAAGGTGAAAAATGTTGTTGGATACTTAAAGAAGAACTTTCTGCAGCGCAAGCATGAACCTACGTTAAAAGCATTAAATGAAAATGTAAGAGTGTGGTTAGATCAAATAGAAAACCGTAAGGTTCATCAGACAACGCTTGAATCACCTCATAGACGTTTCCAGCATGAACAAAAGCATTTAATGGCTTCAAATACGAAACCATTATTCCCTATTCATCATTGGGAGATTAGAAAAGTGAGTAAGGATTGCTTTGTTTCCTATCTCGGTAAGAGGTATTCAGTACCCTTTCGGTACGTTGGGCAAGAATTGAAGATAAAAGAAACGTTAGATCATCATTTAGAGATTTATGACCATTATGAATGTGTGGCTAAACACCCTATTATGACTGGAAAGGTAAGAGACCACATTAACCTTGAACATTATAAAGGACTGCAAACGACTACTGATGGTTTGCCGACCCCCAGCCGTTTACAGTCCCCCGATATTGAAGTAGAACAGCGTTCCCTTCAAATTTATGAGCAACTAGAAGGAGGTGATCAATCATGACCACAAACCTTTTAGTTGAACGCTTAGAAGAAATCGGTTGGCATTACACCGCCGATCAAATAGATGGTCTCCTTGAAGACGCATCTAAAAATAATGTACCATATTCGGACTTCTTAATCACGCTATTATCACAAGAAATCGAACAAAAGGAAAAGGCAGCTTTAGATAAGCGTCTAAAGAAAGCGAAGCTCCCCTACATCAAGAGTATTCATGACTTCGACTTCAGTTTTCAACCTAGTATTGACGAACGAAGAGTGAAAGAAGTGTTATCGGGGAGATATATCCATAATGGAGATAACATCCTACTTCTCGGACCACCAGGAGTAGGAAAAACACATTTAGCCATTTGGCTTTTGAAGCTATCACGAATGGACACCAAGCACTTTTTATCACAGCAAATGATTTTATAGCTGAGTGGCAAAAGGCAGAGAAACAAGGGTTAATCCAACGGATTATTAAAAGATATAGTCGACCAGAATTACTAATTATTGATGAATTAGATTACTTTAGTTTCGATGAACTAAGCGCACACACCCTTTTCCAAATCATTGGAAAGCTACTTTCAATACTTACTTAGTAAATCAAGGGAACTTGAGGAGAAGAAAAAATAAAGAGCATGTTTAGTAACATGCTCTTTTTTAACGGATTCTTTTTGGGATAATCAAGAGAAGTAAATCCTCTTCGCTAGTTCTGTAATTTCATTGTATGTTTTTCCATTAATATCTTTTTTTCCTTTTTCAATTAAACCAAGTTCTTGAAGTTTACTAGTCCGTTTCCCAACCATTTGATGAGTACTATCAATAAGATGCGAAATTTCTCCTGCCCTCATTTTTCTCTCCTCGGAATTCAATACGGATAGTATTTCTACCTCAATAGTTTCTAGCATTATATCCTCATCTAATTGAGTGAATTCTTCTTTAAAATTATCAGCAATATAAACTACTCTACAATCCCCTACAGCACACTCTGGACACTTCCAGTGATACATTTCAAAACTTTCTCTTTTGTCTAAGGAATAACAAGTGCCACAATTGTTACATTCGATGGTTTGGTTATTAGAAAGGTAATTATGAACAGCACGAGTATAATCAAAACACCTTTGAACAAAGTAATTCCTATACTCCCTACCTGGAGGATAGCCCCATTGAAATCTTTCACTTTCCACCAATCCATAAAATAGTGCATAAACAGTAACTTGTTGACCGTCCTTATTACGGGTGTTTTTATATTTAGATAAAAGAAAATTAGATTCAAGAGAAGCAAAGAATTCATTTAAATTTGGAGTAACAATGAAATGGCTAGTCGGTGGATTTGAAATACCCTGAAAATAGGTCCCCCCCAGTTCATCACCCATTATTCTTTTACGTGTCTCTTTAGCTTCACTTATTAAAGTTCCAAGGAGTTCCTTTTGATTATATCTGTCTAGTTTGTTTTCGAAAGGTTCAAGAGCAAACCTATTTAACTTATCAAAATAAAGATGGACAGTTTGTTCAAAATATTTTCTTGATGCTAACCTAATTGCTTGTAAGTTTATTTTACTTCCTTTTGAAATTCTATCTATATAGCAAAAGTGTAACAAATGACCAATTATTCTCGGAACATTAAAAGACGCTTGAAACAATAACCTATAATACTCATCCATTGAGTTAGAGGAACAATCAAAATAATCTTCAATATCTACCTCAAACAAATTAAATCTAGTTTCTAAAAGTCCCATTGTATAATTCATGGCTGATCGTTCCATTTCTTGTACTTCAGTTGACTCATATAGGTCGGAAAAGTCTAAGTTTATTGTATCAATTTTATTCGGGTCTATTTTCCCGTAATAAACCCTTCCAGGGTACCCTGCTACTTTTAGTTTTATTGCCTCATTACTAGAATTGTTTAATGGAGATAGAATAACATCTACAAAGAGCCTTTGATCAACAAAACTTAACTCTGAAAAATCATCTAAAAAAATAACCAACTTAGATAATCCGCACTCACTTAACAAAGTTTGAATTTCAGTTATGATTTCACTGAAAGGAAATGATTTATAGACAACATCAGAGTATTCATTATAAATTTCATGGTCATCCAAAGATTTATCAAAATCAGTGAGAGAGGATTCTGCAGATGCCTCTATAGACCCTGAACCAGTAGTTTTAACACTTCCTTTACCTCCCAATTTTTCACTGGTGGTCTTAGCATTTTCCGTTTGATTCTTAGTCCTTATTTGTGTTGTTATCCTTTGCAGAATTGGTAACTCATTTGACTCTAATTTCGGAGTTTTAACTTCTTCCTGTATTTTTTCTAAACTTGACCTAAGTTCCTCATATCGCTTTTTCTTACCTGTCCATCTTTCCCAAATCGATAAATTTTCGCAGCTAACATTTATTTTCTTTAATAATTCTGATATAACCTGCCCTAACATTGACTTCCTTAACATATGAGATCTGAATGCTGTCTCACTGATATTATCATTTGCAGATACTTCATTTGACGTTTGTTGAGTAGGGATCATGTCATAAAGTGACTTAACGTCTAGATATGTAGTAATAATATTTTTTTTATCCCTCATTGAAAGTTGTGCTTTTGTAAAAATCGTACTTTTTCCTGTTCCTTTTCTCCCTAGAAGAAATGTTGTGTTGCTTGATAGTACAGAATGCAATACAGCATCCCCAGGAAGGGGATCCATATAAATTTTATCCACCGGGTCTACTCCTATTTCATCCTCAAAATCTCTTAATTCTGCCCTTCTATATTGCCTTAATGATTCGGCTATTTTCATAAATTTAATATGCTCCACTTTAATCCCCCTGAAAATATTACTTATACTGGTATTTTATCACAAATTACAGATTGGTAAGAAAAAGCTGCTAGTATTCCTATACTGTCAGTAACATATCTTTCTAAATATGAATTGGAAACAAGAATATTTGTTCGTATAATTATCCTCAAGGAGGTTGATTAGATTGAGATTCACTCCATATACAACCACTACTCTTGAGGACTCAATAACTAAGTGGTATAAAAATCATGAAATTATTCTACCGGAAGACTTATGTATTCATAGAATTGAGTTAAAATCTCATATCTCCCTACTAAGTAAACCTACTTACGCTAGATACATGAAAGTGGGGAATTTTCAAGAGATAATTGTAGATAGTCGGATCCCTATAATCTATCAACGAGAACAGTTCTTCCATGAACTTTGCCACGCATTAAGACACACTGGTCGTCAGTCAATAATGCCAAAAGCTTTTTATGAGCTACAAGAAAGAGATGCAAGGCACTTCACTCTTTACGCCTCGCTACCCTACCACATGATTAAAGAGTACACATTGACTGACCCTGAGATCATTGACCTATGGTCTCAAGATTTCAATATTCCTTTAGATATATGCCAGGAACGACTGGAAAAAATAAAGCGACGTCCTATTGTACCAGTCAAAAACCATTTTATAACTTAATATTTAGACGGGAGGTGAAACTTTGGCATATATAAGGAAAAGAGGTAACAAGTGGTCCTATCAAGTGGAATGGTTAGATCCAGTCACCGGAGAAAGAAAAAGAAAAACAAAGTCTAAGGGGGGATTTATTAGAAAAACCGATGCAAGAATTGAAGCAGAAGAATTAGAAAGGGAGGTAAGGGTAGGATCCTACGTTGAAGAAAACAATACTACTCTCAACAAATTTGCCGATGAGTGGCTGAATTTCTATGCAAAAAATTCTAAGGTTAGTTCCCTGCGTGGGCGTACTAAAGAAATTAAGCACTTTAAAAGATATTTTACGAAAATGAAGCTATCTGATATTACAAGAAAACACTATCAAGCATTTCTTGATGATTTACACGAAAAAGGATGTGCACATAATACATTAGATGGAATCCATACTACTGGCCGAATGCTTTTTAAGAAGGCATTGGAATATAACCTTATTAAAACAAACCCAAATGAATTTGCAAAAATTCCAAAGAAAATAGAAACGGTAGAAGAAATTGAATAAAATGATGAGGTAATAAAATTTCTTGAGAAAAATGAACTAATAACTTTTTTAAAAACGGCTAAGGATCAGGAGCTAGATAGAGACTTTTAAATGGAACGATGTGAATTTTAATAATGAATCCATGCGTATTACAAAGACCTATTACAATCCGAATAATAATACAAAAAATTATCAGCTGCTCACTCCTAAAACAAAAGGATCTATACGGACTATAAAAATGGATAAACAAGTAATCAATGAGTTTAAGAAGCATTTAACTTATCAAAAAGAAATAAAAATGGCTTTTGGAAATCAGTATACTGATTTTGGATTTGTTTTTGCAAAAGAGATCAATAACCCTGGCTATCCTGATTTTATAAAGACGGTTGAAAACCGGATGAGACGTTTATTAAAGCTTAGTGGAATTGAAAAAAATGTTACTCCTCATTCATTCAGGCACACCCACACATCTCTTTTAATTGAGGCAGGAGTCGGTGCCAAAGAAATTCAACAAAGGTTAGGACACAGTGATATAAATACTACCATGAACATCTACGCGCACATTACAAAGAACATGGAGAAAAAAGCATCTGAAAAGTTCAGCGAGTTTATGAAAGGTGCATTAGATTAGCTATATAAGAGTGGTATTTAAATAATATCCGGATATGCAAAGTATAGATTTTGTTTATCCGGTTATTTACTTTTTATTATAGCCTTTAAGAAGAAATAGAACACAAGGTTGATTAGGATTTACCGTTCTTATAAAATATTGCTGTGGTAACGGCTACACCTAGTACAGCACTATACCTAATTAAAGTTTCAGTAGTTCTTTGTTTTAGAGCCTTGCTTGCAACCTCTTGGTTATCTGGATTTAGTTCGATAACCTTATTTCTAAAATTATCACCACTGTCTATATCTTTTCCAAAGGCTTTAAAAAATTCAATAACAGGTGCCGCAGCATCTTTAGAGACTTCACCTAACTTTTCCACTCCATACAGTCCCATTTGCCTAACCTTATCAACTTTATTTTCTTTCAAAATGATCCCTCCTGAAATATTTTAATTACCTTACGCTATCAAGGTAATAAAGGTTTCAATTTTTATCTAATTTTTCATTTTAGGAAGTGGACAGAAAAACGCCTAATTGAATTTTTCACCTTTGGTATATAGCCTAATGACTTTACTAAGCTATCATTTTATATATTTCTAGAATAGCTGTGAAATATTTTCGCTTCCATGCTTGATTTGAATTGTTGCTATTAAAAACTTCTTTCTCCCCATCTTTAAATATAAGGGACAACTCAACTTGGCTATTATTTAAGTTCATTTGACTTATTTCTACCCTTACTAATTCTCTTAGCATACGTTTTTTTACAGTAATATACCCATCATTATAAATACAAGATAGTATAGATTCTTTAGAAATAAATATCAATTCAACTTCGTTGTTTTCTTGCCACAGATACTTAGGGTAAAACATATATCCTTTGTGATTAATATCATCTAAGATTCCACTCTCTAATAATTCTTCAATAAAATATTCGAGATTTCTCCAAGAATTATTAGAGTAACTTTCTTGTAACGCATATTTCCTTAATTGTTCTAAACTAATAAAATCCATATAAACTCTCCCTCTATTATTTACGTATTTTTAAGTACGTCTAAATGGATTATGTTGCGTTTCAAAACGAATATTAAAGCATATTGACTGAACATTGGATTTTATTTGATGTAATGGGATAAATTATTTCTCCATATTTCTTGCACTATACTTCTTGGGTCACTTACTTCTTTATTTCCAAACATATTCATTGTCATACTTAACTTCATTTCATTTCTATTATTAACTTCACACCTTATGGTTTCATTCATAGAGTTATCAGAATAGGGATCAATGTGGTTGTCATAACTTAAATTAATTCCATTACCGAAGTGCCCACCTAACCATATCTTAATTCCTATTTTTTGTTGCCCGTTGACATAAAGTTTAAATATATGTTTCTTATTGCTAATTTGTTCGGTGACATATTCAAAGCTTGAAAGCTCTTCTTTAAGGTGATTAAAAAGTGCGACAAACAAATTTTGAATTTCTTCATAACTTTCAGACAGAAACCTATCCTTATCTATATCCCTTACTTCTCTTGAATTCGGTAATTCTATATTCTTAAAAAAGTCTTTTTCATTTTTTGAAGGAGAATCAATTTCGCGTATCGGTTTTAGATCTCGCTTCTTTCCTAAAGGAACTTTTTCGTACATAGGGACACCTTCAATTCGATGGAGGAGTTCCAAAAACTTTTCATCAAAAAATTCATCCTCAGAAAAATCTATAGCATAATAACCACGTAAATGAAATGGAAAAGCTTCCTTAAAGTTTCCCTGGTGCTTTAAAATGAAAATAAACCTGTTAGGATCTTCTTGGATATCTGGCAAACTAAGCAATGTCTCAAAGCCTACTCCTCCTTGTATCTCATCTGCTTTTTTGGCAAATTTTTCTGTTAATACGATAATGACATTATCATTATTTCTCATGTTATTAATCATCATCTGATAAAGGTTTGTAGTTTTTGATTGTGTTACATATTTATCGAAAGATGCATCAACACCATTATTTCTTAATTCAACAACAAGATCCATCACCCATTGCTCATGAGACTTATCATCCCAACTGTAACTAATAAATACTTTCTTATTATCTATTGACATAAGCTCCCTCCTAATCTCATCTCCTAAACAATTATTCCAAATTTTAGTTTTTATACAAATAGATTCATACACTATCATTAATAATTTCACTTCAACACTTATATCGTTTTTTCCATATTTTTAAATAAAAAAGCCTCCCAAAAGTTCAGGGAACTCATAAGAGGCTTCTGGGACTTAAAGAGATTTCCAGGGGAAATCCAGTCAAAATCCAGTCAATATTCAATTTTAGGGTTTCAAATCCTTGTCTATCAAAGGGGTTGGGGGCAGATTACATCATGCCGCCCATACCGCCCATGCCACCCATGTCAGGCATGCCGCCGCCAGCGTTATCTTCTTCAGGAAGATCAGCGACTACCGCTTCAGTCGTCAAGAACATAGCGGCTACGGAAGCTGCGTTTTGAAGCGCAGAACGTGTAACTTTAGTTGGGTCAACGATACCCTGCTCAACCATGTTTACCCATTCGCCTGTGGCTGCGTTGAAGCCTACGCCGACTTCTTCGCCTTTCAGACGCTCAACGATGATGGATCCTTCAAGACCCGCATTGTGGACGATCTGGCGAACCGGCTCTTCAAGCGCACGGAGAACGATGCTTGCACCTGTCGCTTCGTCGTCGACAAGGCCAAGGCCTTCGACAGAGGTAATGATGTTGACAAGCGCTGTACCACCACCGGCTACGATGCCTTCTTCTACAGCTGCTCGAGTAGAGTTCAAGGCGTCTTCGATGCGTAGTTTACGCTCTTTCAATTCTGTTTCTGTAGCAGCGCCGACTTTGATGACAGCTACGCCCCCGGAAAGTTTAGCAAGGCGCTCCTGCAGTTTTTCCTTGTCGAATTCAGAAGTGGTTTCTTCTGCCTGGGCACGGATTTGAGCGACACGGGAAGAGATCTGCTCAGGGTTTCCGGCACCTTCGACAACCGTTGTGTTTTCTTTAGTAATGACCGCTTTGGACGCGCGTCCAAGCTGATCGATTGTTGTATTCTTCAATTCAAGACCAAGATCTTCTGTGATGACCTGGCCGCCCGTAAGTGTTGCAATGTCTTCAAGCATCGCTTTACGACGATCACCGAAGCCTGGAGCCTTAACAGCTACTGCGTTGAATGTACCGCGCAGCTTGTTCACTACAAGTGTAGCAAGTGCTTCGCCTTCAACGTCTTCAGAGATCAATAGAAGCGGCTTGGACTGCTGAACCACTTGCTCAAGGACAGGAAGAACTTCCTGGATGTTGTTGATCTTCTTATCTGTAATGAGGATGTAAGGATCTTCAAGAACCGCTTCCATCTTATCCTGGTCAGTGACCATGTAAGGAGAAGCATAGCCGCGGTCGAACTGCATACCTTCAACCACTTCAAGCTCGGTGTTGAAGCCTTTGGATTCTTCAATCGTGATAACACCGTCGTTACCTACACGCTCCATAGCTTCAGCAATCAGCTGGCCGACTTCGTTGTCAGCAGCAGAGATGCTTGCGACCTGCGCGATGGAATCGCGGCCTTCGATCGGCTTGGAGATTTTGCGAAGCTCTTCCGTTGCTACAGCTGTCGCTTTCTCGATTCCTTTACGGATACCGACAGGATTCGCACCGGATGTTACGTTTTTAAGACCTTCACGGATCATCGCCTGAGCAAGGACCGTTGCTGTCGTCGTACCGTCACCGGCCACGTCGTTGGTTTTGGAAGCAACTTCAGATACAAGCTGAGCACCCATGTTTTCGAAGTGATCTTCCAGCTCGATCTCTTTTGCGATGGTTACACCATCATTAGTAATGAGTGGAGAACCGAATTTTTTATCAAGAACGACGTTACGTCCTTTTGGTCCGAGTGTAACTTTAACAGCATTTGCTAATGTATCTACACCACGCAGCATAGAGCGGCGTGCGTCTTCACTAAATTTGATTTCTTTAGCCATTTAAAATGCCCTCCTCATTAATATCGTATGTTTAAGTATTTTTGAAGAATTTACTGAATGACAGCAAGTACGTCGGATTCGCGGAGAATCAAGTATTCACTGCCTTCATACTTCACTTCGGTACCTGCGAATTTGGAGTAGATCACGCGGTCGCCGGTTGCGACTTCAAGTGCTACTTTCTCGCCGTGTTCGGTTACGCGGCCGTTACCGACAGCAACAACTTTACCTTCCAGCGGCTTTTCCTTCGCAGAATCCGGAAGTACGATTCCGCTTGCAGTAGTCTGCTCTTCTTCAACTAGTTCAATGACAATACGATCACCAAGTGGCTTTAACAATTAGGACACCCTCCTTGATATGGTTGTTCAGATTTTAGTCGTTTATTAGCACTCGACATAGGTGAGTGCTAACACAATTCTTATCATAATCAATTCACTACTGTTTTTCAAGTAGAAACTCTAGAAATTTATCCAAGTTTTTCGACAAAAATCGCACGTTCCTGCGTATCGCTTACGTGTGGTTTTGAAACTGTGATAAAATACATAAAGTATGTAGTGCAGGAAGTGTTCCTGCTGCTGAATAAAAGGAGTCGTAAACGTATGCCCAAACGATATTGGTATATCATTTTAATTTATGTAGTGACACAGCTTTCCACGCTTGTCTTTGCTCCTCTTCTGATCGCTGCAGGGTTTGAGCGGTTTGATGCGGTGGCTGTCTCGTCTGTCATCAGCTTTACGATCGCAACATTGATCATTCTGCTGCTGCTCCGTCCGGAAAGAAAGGAAGCGTACGCGCGCGATGAAAAAGCTGGTGCCGGAAAAGTCATTCTCTGGTCGATCGCCGGTGTGTTTCTCGCTTTGTTTGCACAGGCGATCGCCGCCACCATTGAACGTGAGGTGTTCGGTGTGCCGGCCGGTTCGGAAAATACGATGGGCTTGATGGAAATTGCCCGGGAAGCCCCGCTTTTCATTCTACTCCCTGTTGTATTCGCTCCGATTACAGAAGAGATTATTTTTCGTAAAATTATTTTTGGAGAAATTTACAAACGCACGAACTTCCTGCTTGCAGTGCTCGTTTCTGCACTTGTATTCGGTGCGTTCCACTTCGACTTTAAGCACATGTTAGTCTACTTCTCCATGGGTGTGGTATTCGCCTTCCTTTACGTCAAAACAAAACGAATTATTACACCAATCGTGGCTCATATGGCGATGAACTCGTTTGTTGTCGCCACCCAGTACTTTTTGACAGAGGAAGATATCCGCCGCATGCAGGAGCAGGTCGAGACGATCTTCATTGGAGGGTTATTCTAAACTTATGAAAACATCTCCATTATTCATGGCGCTGCTGTATTTTTCCTTAGGGATTGCTTTTACGTATATTGCCGCTCAGGCAGCGGTTGAAACGATCTGGAATGCAACGACGATCATTTTGTCGCTTGTCGCCACCTTCAACATTGCCGTGGCCGTTCGTTTATACAACCTTCATAACAAAATTAAGAATACGAAGAAATAAGAAAAACGCAGGCGCGATGCCTGCGTTTTTTATGTTTATTAAGGTGGCCGTGCCCGCGGACAGGCATCCACCGATAAGTGGAACACGACCATCCACATACTTTCCAGGCGAGAACAAGCTCTTTACTTATGCTTGTTTTTCGTCCTCATCCGGAACGCCTTTCAAAATAAAGGAAAACGGCAGCGCAATCAGCAGCACAACCGCCGACACAAGGAAAGCTTCATTTAATGTCTGCAGGGTGGCCGCCTGCATTTCGATATCCCCTCCTGCGGAAATCTGCGCGCGTCGGACTTCATAATAAATAGAGAAAAAGACGATACCGAGCGAAGAGGAAATCTGCCGGATGATGTTGTTCATCGCACTTCCCTGTGCGACAAGATGCTCAGGAATAGCATTCATTCCGGACGTCGTCGCCGGCATGTTCCCCATTCCCATGCCCAGACCGCGCACCGTGTTCAAGGCGAGAATCATCCAATATGGGGTGGAAAGCTTCAGCATCCCAAGCCCCAGTGTCGCCAGGGCCATAATCGTAAGACCGGGCGGAACGACGTACTTCGGTCCCTTTTTATCAAGTATCCGTCCGCCGATCGACATGAACACCCCGCTCGCCGCGGCTGCCGGCAGGAACAACAGACCTGTCATGACTTCATTCAAGCCGTAGACATTTTGAATGAGCAGCGGCAGCAGGAAAATTCCTGAGAACAACCCGATCGATGCAGCCGAGGTGACAAGGATGGATACGGAATAGGTCGGCACTTTGAAGACCGATAGATTGAGAAGCGGATCGTCCTGACGGTTTTCGTAAAAGACGAACAAGACGATTGCCAATAAGCCGACCACCACGAGCGTCAGGTTCAGCGGATCCATCAATTTATCCAGTGTCCTTCCGCGTCCGAGCGCGAACAACACGGATCCGATACCTAAGGTAATGATAAGAAACCCGACAAGGTCGAACTTTTTCTCCGGATGCGTTTCCGTCCGCTCCAGAAACTTCGCAGATAAAATCAGACCTGTCAGTCCAAACGGAATGTTAAAGGCAAACAGCCACGGCCAGTCCACATACTGGATCAACAGTCCCCCGACGGTCGGACCGATTGCCGGAGCGACCATCGCCGCAACCCCGTAAACTCCGACCGCCAGTCCCCGCTCATGTCTCGGGAACGAGTTGAAAATGAGTGCCATGGCGATCGGCAGCATCAAGCCCCCGGCCATTCCCTGAATCGCCCGGGAGATGATCACCATACTGAGCGTGAAGGAAAAGAATCCAGACAACGACCCAAGGATAAAAATAAACAAACCGGTCAGGTAGACTTTCTTTTTCCCGAACCGGTCTCCGAAATACCCCGTCAGCGGCATCGTCATCCCCATGGCGACCATAAAGATCGTTAAAATCCACCCGACGGCTACGGCATTGGAATCAAAAATTTCAATGAACCGCGGTAAAATCGGGTTCAGCATACTATTATTTAAGATGACGGTAAACGTTCCAAACAGAACCGATATGACGACAAGCCATTTATTCGGCAGCTTACTCATAGATGTCCCTCACTTTCTGTCGATTCGTACACTATTATCTACTATACCACCTCGGAAACGGATTAACCCTTCCATCGGCCGTTCCAGTTTATTTTTGGTCAAATGAGCGGTGTAAGCGTTCCCTTATGTTTCCAGTCTATAACCCCTGGGTAGTATACAACCAGATGAATAAAGGAGGAAGATCATATGGGACGTTTAGACAATAAAACGGCAGTCGTGACAGGAGCCGCGACAGGAATCGGTAAAGCGACCGTGAAGCTTTTCGCACAGGAAGGCGCCCGCGTCATCTGTGCTGACGTCGATGAAGAGGATGTCCGAAAAACTGTGGAAGGAATCAACACCAACGGCGGGCAGGCGGAATCCTACGCCCTGGATGTGTCCGAGCAGGAAAGTGTCCGCGTTTTTGCCAATTATGTAGAGGAAACGTACGGAACGATTGATGTGCTGTTCAACAACGCCGGTGTGGATGAAGAAGGCGGCAAGGTGCACGAATATCCGGTCGATTTGTTCGACCAGATCATTTCCGTCGATTTGCGCGGCACCTTTTTAGTCAGTAAATATCTGCTTCCGCTCATGTTTGAAAATGGTGGTTCGATCATCAATACATCATCCATGTCCGGACAGGCGGCTGATCTGGACCGTTCCGGCTACAACGCAGCCAAGGGCGGAATCACCAATTTCACCCGGGCGATGGCGATTGATTACGCACGTCAGGGCATCCGTGTGAATGCGGTATCCCCCGGAACGATTGAAACGCCGCTCGTTGATGAACTGGCCGGTACGAAAAAAGAAGAGGAAGGTCGTGAATTCCGGGAAGCGCAGAAATGGGTGACACCGATGGGCCGGTTAGGAAAGCCGGAGGAAATCGCCTCCGCCGCCCTTTTCCTCGCTTCTGATGAAAGTTCGTTCATTACCGGTGAGGATCTTACTGTGGACGGCGGACTGACCGCCTACACGTGGCCGGGTAAAATGCTGATGGACAACAGCTGGAAAGAAACGACGAAGTAGTAAAAAAGACTTAGAGCAGACAACGCTCTAAGTCTTTTTTATGCTTCATCCACCGGCCCATCCTCCATCAGCGGATAATGCTTCAGGAAATAGACAAGGGCCTGCAGTTCAATCGCAAGGTCGATATGGTGCACTCGAACGTGCGATGGTACGCTGATCCGCGCCGGCGTGAAATTGAGAATCCCGCTCACGCCCGCTTCTACAAGGCGTTCTGCAATGCCCTGGGCGGCGGATGCCGGTACCGTTAAGATGGCAACCTCAAGGTCACCGAGCTGGTTTTCCAAGTCGTCGATGTGGTGCACTTCGACACCGCCGACTTCCGTACCGACCCGCTCCTCGTTGGCATCAAAGGCCATTTCAATTTTCGTATTGTTGTTTTTCGTAAAATTGTAATTCAGAAAAGCCGTTCCCAGATTCCCTACACCAATCAGGGCGACCTTCGTCGTTTCATCCTGATCGAGCGTCTTTCTGAAGAAGGACAGCAGGTATTCCACGTTGTAGCCGTAGCCCTTCTTCCCGAGTGCTCCGAAGTAGGAAAAATCCCGGCGGATCGTAGCGGAGTCGACTTTCACCGCCTCACTCAGCTCTTTCGATGATACACGCAGCTTTCCCTGACTGTGCAGGTTATTCAAGAAGCGGTAATACAGCGGCAGCCGCTTGGCTGTCGCCTGTGGAATTTTTGCTTGTTCCATATCCATGGCTCCGACCTCCTTTACCGATCCGTTCGTTTATAGTCGCCATTTTTGCCACCGGTCTTCTCCGACAAATACGTCGGCCCGATGACCATCCCTTTATCTACGGCTTTACACATGTCATACACCGTAAGCGCAGCAGCGGACGCAGCCGTGAGCGCTTCCATTTCCACACCTGTGCTTCCCTTCGTCCTGGCGGAAACCTCGATGATCAAACGCGGTTTCTCTCCATCAAGCTCCCAGTCGAAGGAAATATCGACACCCTTCAACGGTAGAGGGTGACACATTGGAATCCAGTCCGGGGTTTTTTTAGCAGCCATGATACCGGCCACCTGGGCTACAGACAGAACGTCCCCTTTTTCCATCGTCCGTTCTGTAATTTTATGATAAATCTCTTTGTTCACTTCTACACTTGTGAAGGCGACCGCCGTCCTTACGGTATCTTCCTTGCCGGATATATCCACCATCCGGGCACGGCCTTCTTCATTGAAATGACTAAATTCCGTCATTGGCACGTTCCCCTTTTTCTACATGGTTCTGATTGAAACACTACTCTTATTCTACCAAAAAATCAAACCGGAGTCGTCAACGTTCGCTTTTCACACGGGGGATTCTGTTGCTAGTGGGCATCCGTATAAGATACACTTAGTTCATCGAGGTGAAACGACATGATTCTCATGCAGCTGAATCAACTGACGAAGCGTTTCGGCGCCGAGTTGATTTTAACGAATATTAAATTGGAAGTACAAAAGAATGACCGGATCGCCATCGTCGGCCGGAACGGGGCAGGAAAATCGACCCTGTTGAAGATTATGGCCGGAGAGATGAGCTACGATTCCGGAGATATGTTCAAACCGAAAGATGCATCGGTCGGATACCTGGAGCAGCATACAGGTCTGCAGTCCGAAAAGTCGATCTGGGATGAGATGGAGCAGGTTTTTGACCACTTAAAATCATTGGAAAAAGAACTCCGCTCCATGGAAGTGCAGATGGCCGATCCCGCGCTGATGGAAGATCAGACCCGCTATCAGCAGCTGCTGAAGGACTACGACCGGAAACAGGAGCAGTTCAAGACCGCCGGCGGCTACCATTATGAAGCCGATATCCGGGCCGTCTTGAACGGACTTAACTTCAAGGATTTTGACTGGACTACACCGATTTCTACATTAAGTGGAGGTCAGAAAACACGGCTGGCGCTCGGGAAGCTGCTGTTAACCAGTCCCGATCTATTGATTCTTGATGAGCCGACCAACCACCTGGACATCGATACGCTGAGCTGGCTGGAAAACTACCTCCAGGGCTATCCCGGTGCCGTGGTCATCGTTTCGCACGACCGTTACTTCCTGGATAAAATCGTCGATACCGTATACGAGATCGCTTTTCAATCATCGAAGAAGTATCATGGCAACTACAGCAACTATTTAAAGAAAAAGGAAGCCGACTTCGAACAGGAAATGAAGCGCTTTGAAAAGCAGCAGGAAGAAATCAAACGGATGGAGGACTTCATCCAGAAGAACCTTGTCCGGGCGACAACGAGTAAGCGGGCGCAGAGCCGCCGCAAGCAGCTCGAGAAAATGGATAAGCTGGACAAGCCCAAGGAAGACAACCTGTCAGCGAAGTTCAGTTTCCAGGCTGCGAGAAGAAGCGGCAATGATGTGCTGAAGCTGAGAGACTATGCCTTCCGCTATTCGGACAGCTCGTCCTATTTATTCGATAACCTGACGCTTGATCTGAACCGTGGGGACTCTGTAGCGCTCGTCGGGCCAAACGGTGTTGGAAAAACGACCCTCCTGAAGACGCTTGTCGGTGAACTGGAAGGGACAAAAGGGAAAAAGCTCCTCGGCACAAACGTCCAGATCGGCTATTATGACCAGGAACAACTCAAGCTTCAGTCTAAGAAAACGGTGCTGAACGAGCTGTGGGATGATTACCCAATGAAAAATGAAAGAGATATCCGGACGATTCTGGGCAACTTCCTGTTTTCAGGGGAGGACGTGCTGAAACCGGTCTCTGCATTGAGCGGCGGGGAAAAAGCACGATTGTCCCTCGCCAAGCTGATGATGCAGGAAGCCAATTTCCTCATTCTCGATGAACCGACCAACCACCTGGACCTGGACAGTAAAGAAGTGCTGGAAGCCGCACTCGTCGACTACCCGGGCACCCTGCTGTTCGTTTCCCACGACCGTTACTTCATCAACAAGATTGCCGATCAAGTCGTGGAAATGAAGCCGGAGAACACACGCCTGTTCCTCGGGGACTATGACTATTATGTGGAGAAGAAGCAGGAAGAATACGAACTGCAGCAGTTGGAAGAAGCCGAACGCGCCCAGGAAAAACCTGCGGAAAAGCAGACGCCTCCGAAAAACAGCTTTGAAGAGGATAAAGCCGCGAAGCGTGAGGAACGCCGGAAAAACCGCCGGATTGCTGAAATCGAAAAGGAAATCGAGGAAGTAGAAGCTGTACTGGAAGAAAACGAAGAACTGCTCTGTGATCCGGATATTTACCAGGATCACGAACGCTCTCTTGAAATTACGGAAGACAATAAAGAAAAGAATGCTCGTTTAGAAGCTTTAATGGAAGAATGGGAAGCTCTTCATGAGTAAACAAGAAAGCCGGCGCTCATACGCCGGCTTTTTTAGACTGTAGACTCGTGACCTCAATAGATCAGAGGCCGAAGAGGGGTCCTTCTCATACCCCTGTGAACCACTATTCAATATCCACAAAGTTTTCAACAGATCCACACGCGTATTTACAGTTCTCAACAGGGTTATACACATTATCCACAGGAAAACCCGTACTTATCCACGCAAAATGGTAACGTTTTCTTTCCATTATCTACTTGCCCACAGCCTTTTACTGGAAAAACAACTTATACACATGTGGATAACTCAAGAAAAGAAAGCTCCCCTTTAGGAAGGAGAGCCTGTTTTCCTTGCTCCGTACCTTTCAAGATCGAGCCCGGGGTTGGCATTCAAATCCCAGCCGGAACGATGGCCTTGATTGAAAGCTACAGCACCAGCTGCAGCAATCATGGCTGCATTATCCGTACACAAATGAAGGGGTGGGATCAGCAGTTCTGCCTTACTGTTCTGGAATTTTTCCTCCAACGCTTTTCTTAATCCTTTGTTGGCGGCCACCCCACCAGCAACAATCATCTGTTTCACACCGTATTCCTCTGCAGCACGGAGGGCTTTCGTAGATAAAACATCGACAACACTCGCCTGGAAGCTGGCCGCAACGTCTTCAGCCTTTAACTCTTCCCCACGCTGCTTCGCCTTATGAAGACGGTTGATGACGGCTGACTTCAATCCACTGAAGCTGAAGTCGTAGGAACCGTCCTCGAGCCATGCCCGTGGAAACTCGATCGTTTCTTCCCCTTCATGAGCCAGACGATCGATATGGGGACCACCTGGATAGGGAAGTTTCAGCGTCCGGGCGACTTTGTCATAGGCTTCTCCTGCAGCATCATCGCGTGTTTCCCCGATAATCTCAAACGAGCCGTGCTCGCGCATCAGTACGAGCTCCGTGTGACCACCGGAAACGACGAGCGCCAACAGTGGAAACTGAAATTCTTTTTCCAGACGGTTCGCATAGATATGGCCTGCGATATGATGCACGCCAACGAGTGGCTTCTGCTTGGCAAAAGCTATCGACTTCGCGGCGTTTACACCGACTAACAACGCGCCGACCAGCCCCGGTCCTTCTGTCACAGCAATCGCATCCATATCATCAATCGTCATGCCCGAGTCGTCCAGTGCCTGCTGAAGCGTGAGGGTCATCTGCTCAATATGATGCCTTGACGCGATTTCCGGGACGACGCCGCCAAAGCGCTTATGACTTTCTATTTGTGAGGCAACGACGTTTGTAATCAGTTCGGTTTCGTTTTTCACGACAGCAACGGCTGTTTCATCACAACTCGTTTCAATTGCAAGAATGTATTGATCTTCATTCATTTTAATCCCACCCACATAACGAGCGCATCTTCTCCATTGTCTGTATAATACCTCTTCCGTACACCACCGGGGACAAGACCGAATTTCCGGTATAGATGCTGGGCAGCCATGTTGGAGACACGGACTTCAAGGGAAAGCTGTACAGCTCCCCGCTCGACGGCTTCCCGGCACGTATGTCCGAAGAGCAGCTCCCCATACTTGTATCCACGGTACTCAGGAAGAATGGCAATGTTGGTTATATGCGCTTCATCGATAATTAACCACAACCCACAATATCCGATGATTTTCTCATCCTCTTCCACAACATAGTAGAAGGAGTATGGATTGTCGGTCATTTCTTTTTCAAATGTTTCCTGTGACCACGGCACAGCAAAAGATGCTTTTTCCACCTGCATCACAGCTTCGACATCGTCAATGGTCATTCGCCGGACGGACGCCATTTTACTTGTTCTCCTGCTGGGCCAGCCATTTGGCCTCTGCTTCAGGAAGGCGGAGATAATTCGGGACAAGGTCATGCAGCGGCCCCGGTTCCTTGTCAGCTCCAGCAGCTGCGACTAGGGAAGGTCTAGCGAACTGGTAAGGTGCGGCCGGAATGACAGCCTGGTCACCGAGCACTTCAAGGATTCGTTCCTTATGCACAGCTGTATCCTGGCTGATAAAGAGAACCTGTTCCCCTGACTCTTTCAGTTCCTGAAGCCAGTCCTCCATCAGCAGGTTGCGCTCCTCTTTCACTAGGGTCATCTCTCTGTCATACAACCCGGTATACACTAAACCGCGCCGGGCATCGAAAAACGGGCTGATATATCCTTGGAAAAAGGCTCCCTGACGTGCAGCCGCCTCCAGGCTGGATACACCGACAACAGGAATTCCAAGAGACCATGCCATCGTTTTCGCCGTCGTCAGTCCGATGCGGACACCTGTATAGGATCCAGGTCCGTGAGCGACAGCGATCCTGTCCAGTTCTTCCGGTTTCATTCCTGTGTCCTTCATTACCTGGTCAATCGCAGGCATCAGCCGGATGGAATGGTTCTTTTTCATATGGGTCACGTATTCCCCGGCAACTTCACCGTCTCTGAGAACCGCGACTCCCATTACGTAATTCGAAGTATCGATCGCTAAAATATTCATGACAAAATCTCCTTACATACCTGTTCCAATCGAGGAGAGGCTGTTTCAAAGTGAAAGACGCGTACGGTATCATCCAGGTACCGGATTGTGATGTCCAGTCGCTCTTCTGGAAGGTATTCCTCAATGAACTGGGCCCATTCCACAACGGTAACCCCGCCGCCGTCCAAATACTCATCGAAGCCGAGGTCCTCATCACTGTCCTCCAGACGATAAACATCCATATGATAAAAAGGCACTCGCCCCTGATATTCCTTAATAATCGTAAAAGTCGGGCTGTTAATGGTCCGTTTCACACCAAGCCCCTTTCCTAATCCCTTCGTAAACGTCGTCTTCCCCGCTCCGAGATCTCCTTCGAGGGTGAGTACATCACCCGCAGTCAGCTTCTCTCCAAGCCGGACAGCCATATCGTTTGTCTCTTGTACTGAACTGCTTTTCCATTCGAATGCAGTCATTTACTCACCCTCTTCCTTTAAATGTGTATACCCGGAGGCGTCAAGTCTCTCCCGCCCTCCATCTTTGGCGAGCCATACAGAGGGACTGTCAGACCTCATATGCTCCACATATCCAATCCGGGTCACACGGACACCCACGGACTCTGCCGTTTTTTCAACGACAGCCCAATCCTTCTCCGGAACTGTGCCAAGCAGCTCAAAGTCTTCACCACCGGAAAACATCCATGCTTGATAATGACCAGGATAACACCTCTCTAGAGCTTTGGAATAAGGAACCACCTCCGGATCAATGATGAGATCCATGTGTGAAGCGGCTGCGATTTCATTGGCTTCACTGGCAATCCCATCACTCACATCATTGAGCGCCATGCGGTTCAAAGAAGCCAGAGAAGAAGCGAAGGTGATTCTCGGCTCCGGCGTACGGTGACGCTGGATCAAATAATCAAGACCGTCGGACGATGCTGTCCTTCCTGTGAGCAGGTATTCCAAGCCCCCTCTGGAATCTCCTAGCGTACCGGTAACAAATAGAAGATCGCCGGCTTGAGCGTGAGAGCGGTACCGGGCTTTATCCTTGGATACAGACCCGATCACGGTCACAGTGAGCGACAGCTCCTGCCCGGAAACCGTATCTCCACCGATTAAGTCGACATCATAAAGATCAGCAAGCCGTTTCATGCCTTGATAGACCGCCTGCAGTTCCTGTTCCGACCAACTTTTTGGAATCGTAATCGAAACCATGTAGAAGCGGGGCGTGCTCCCCATCGCAGCCAGATCGCTCAGGTTAGCAGCAAGTACCCGCCATCCGATATGCTCAGGATCCATGGTTTCTCTTGTGAAATGGACCCCTTCCACCATCGTGTCGACAGCAGTGACGAAATCACCGTCCAACGGACGGATAACAGCTGCATCATCGCTGATCCCCTTCATGACTGAGGCCTGGCGGTAAAATTTCGGTTGTATGGAACGTATAAATGAAAACTCATCCATCATTCTAACCCTTTCCGTACGTTATGAATACTCCTAGTATACCAGGACACGCCCTCTAATAAAAAAATCCATAATAAAAGCCTTAGGAAAGCATCCTAAGGCTTTATGTATAACATTTAAAAGTTTAAAATAGTGGCGGTCCGGACGGGACTCGAACCCGCGACCTCCTGCGTGACAGGCAGGCATTCTAACCAACTGAACTACCGGACCATGATTTGGAAAATCATTTTAGACAAAAAAATTTTTGGAAGCGCCTGTGAAGCACGACCAAGAAATAATTTGGTTGCGGGGACAGGATTTGAACCTGTGACCTCCGGGTTATGAGCCCGACGAGCTACCAGACTGCTCTACCCCGCGATATTGTGGGAATGCATCCCATAAAATATTGTATCAACCTGGCGACGTCCTACTCTCACGGGGGTAAACCCGACTACCATCGGCGCTGAAGAGCTTAACTACTGTGTTCGGCATGGGAACAGGTGTGACCTCTTCGCCTTCA